>JADJWN010000001.1 GCA_016716335.1 Saprospiraceae bacterium
ATTCGACAAAGTACAAGGGGATAGATCATTCTTGGTTTTTATATGTGAGGCAGGGGTGGGGGTCTCAATGGCATTGATATTTGTGTCGTCACTTTTTAAAACCAACACAAGTACTGTATGGATTTATATCCTGCGACTTGCAGACTGGTCAATACTGCTGTAGAATGTGGCTATGTTCAATACTGCTTCCTTGCCCTCCTGCAAACAGATAGTTTTTTCCTCCCCTAATGCCAGGGGGCGGCGGGCATTTTCCACCAGATTGTCGTCTATCTCCATCTCCGGTACCGGCATACCCGTATCAGGCTTTGCTATCGCCTGTGTTGGCAGGTGGTAGCTCAATGCCTTGCCATGGGTGACGACGGACTTCAGGCAAGTGAATGCCGGTCTATCCAGTCAGCTCTTCGAGTATGGGTACGGATTTTTCTGCACGAAAGGCTTTGCGTTGACCGGTACTGTATTGTTGCGTCCGGCAATGCTCCTCGACCTTGTACAATTGCTTATCATCGTCAATGCCGTATGGGCTAGTGCCTGATCGTTGGCAGTGGCTTCGACAAATTTTCTCCTGGCATGTGCCCAGCAATTGTAATGCTCCACCTCCGCCATGATGCGGTCTATGGTTTCATATACGGTGTATCCGTCACTTTGTATCTTGCCTTGTAATCCCTCAGCATCTCCGCAGGTCCTGCCCCGACCACGGCCGTGCCGGTACTCAAAGTACCCCTGACTTACTCACCGGATCCACTATGACCCACATATAGCCCTGATGGGTCGTACCTTTTTTGACAAACATTACTTTTATGGTGCTTTCGTCCATCTGTATGTAACCGCTTTGCAATATCTGTTTTTTGATACATTCGGCTACCGGACGCAGCATTCGGCAATGCGATGCACCCAGTTGTTCATCGTAGAGGGGAGATTACCACTCCCCTGTCTTTTGTATATCTGCTGCTGACGGTATTCGGGCAGATGATCCACATATTTGGATACTACCACCTGTGCCAGCAGGCTCTCATCGGCTTCGCATTTCGGCAGGGCCTCGGACGGCAACTCTGCTACACGGATCTGGCCCGTGCTGGTGTTTTTTGTATTTGGGCCTTATGATGCACTTTACATACAGCTTCTGGATGTCTATGGCCAGCTTTCGGGTGATTTCCTTACCTATCTCCACTTCGCCTTCCTGACACTCCAGTGTCAAATACTCCTCTTACTTCCAGGTGACCACAGCCTTCGATTAGCTGACGCCCTTTATGTCGGGTCTTCTTACGCTCGTAGCTGATGGTCTGTTTTTCAGCCTCGGGGGCAGGTGCGCCAACCTGCTCTGCAGGGGACTCTCCCGGTGATTCTTCACAGGCGGATTCCAATATGGAAAATATGGTGAGCTGTCTGTCATCTGCCGGCACAAACCTCTCTGACTTGCTGTTATAAATCTGCTTGCGAAACAAATCAAGCTGATATTGCAGTGCCAGCACTTTTTCCTGCATAGACGCATACTTGTCCAAAAGCTGCTGGTTGAGGTCTTTTAATGCTGTATTTTCTGCTAACAGTGCTTCGTAACTCATAGCATAAAGATACAACCTCTGCTATATATATGCAAGTATTTTATAATTTGTTTTCTGCTTTTTTCTACTGTTTTTCAGCCGTTTATTATGCTTTTATACCGTCCCGCTACCACCGGTGACTTCTGCCATAGGTGCCTTGAAGCCCCGGTGGGTTTGGCGGCCTATATCTGAGTCTGTGGTGCAATCCCACCAAAGATATGCTGCTCAGCAGCATCACCAAATGCTGGTAGCTGATCTCATACTTTATCTCTCCCTCCACTGAGGTCAGTGATTCAAATCGCCCCGCTCCAGCCGCTTCATGTACACCACAAATCCGTCTCCGTCCCACACCAGCATCTTGACAGTCTGATAACTCTTAGAGAAAAACACATACACCGAACCATCCATCGGATCTGCTTTCAACTCCTGCCGTACAATCCCGCCCAGACTCCACAATCCCTTGCGCATATCCACACTGCTGCGGTACAGGTAAAACCTCTGATGTGACCCAAAACCTATCATCTGACCAATGCCAAGAGCATACCCACCTCAGATAGAGCCGCCGGTATATGTATTTTTATTCCTCCGGGATATTCGATGATTATATGGAGGAGGTGCAGCAGCAGGCATCACTATCTCCCTGAACTTCGAAGAGGTGCTCCGGCATTGATTTCTCAACCAATAACTCAGGGTACTCTCTTTGAGCTCCTTATCAGCACAGATATGCCTTGATGCTTTGTCCGCTCTGATGAAATTGATCTAATATCCGGGATCTTTGCTCCATACTGTATCTCATATCTTATTTTTGACCCAAAGTTAAGCCACCTCATCTGGACGAAAAGGGATGTACTTTGTGGGATGCTTACTATATAATCAATTATCAAGACAGTCTCGAAAATTCAACAAAGAGTGGAAAGGTCAAACAGACTGCATAACCAGCCGGTGGAGAACAACCCTGTAAGGATGAATGTATCTCAACGCCAAGCAAGCAGCTGTATTACAGACTCAATCTTTCCCATGGATGCCGGTAGAACGGGTAAAAACATCGTTACTACATATATGGAGCGTGAATAGAGAGAGAAAAAAAACACAATAGAAATGAGCGGATAAGAAAATAAAAATAAACTTGTATAAGGAAAATATCAAAACATCTTGCGAAAGGAATGCCGGAGAAAAACCCTGAGCATTCTTTTCAAAAGAAAAGATTGAGATTATTTCCGTTTGCCTGGCAGGAGATTACATAGGAACCGCTGTTGGCAGTAGTATTTAATTCAATTGTTTTTTTAAGTTTTCTGTAAATTTGGTAAAGTCCACATTCGTCATTAAGTCGTCACAAAAGTTACTTATGAAATAATCTTCTGAAATTTTTCTTCCTTCTAAGTCTTTTTTTATTCTAAAATAGAATTTCTTGTCGGGATTTGGCGGTGTCGTTGGATAATTTTCTTTATGCTCTTTTAGTAAAGTTTCTATGGATTTAAGAGTAAAGTATTTGTCGTTAAGTATTCTGATAATTTTGTTATCGGGCTCTTCAATGATAACCTTATACAAATACTTTTCAATGCTTTTAATTGGCAGAAAAAGTTTTTTTACGTCTTTGTATTCTTCTGTGACGCTACTAACAATATCCCCGTCAAGAATGCTTATGATTTGTTTTCCAAGTCCAAGCACATTCCACCGCAATAACTCTTTATGTAATTCTAATACGTTTTGCCAACCACCGACAGGAACAATATGAACAAGTTTTCCGCTTTTAAGATTGTCTTTAAATATAATTTTCTCAATGACATTCTTTGTCAAACTATCCTCAACTAGTAATAAAAAGTCAAATCCATCGTGGCTATAAACATCTCTGATTAGATAACTAGGATAGCAATTTGATTCAAGAGTTAAATTACCTTTGTTGTTTGTTACTTTATACAGATTCGCAGGTTTTATTTTACGAATTACTTCCGGTGAATGACTTGTCAAAATTACCGTTAAGTTCTTATGTTCTTCTGCTAATTCGTCTAATAGGTCTATCAATCTGCTAACTGCAATTGGGTGTAATGCCAATTCAATCTCATCAATTAATACAAGAATTTTTTGTTTTGTCGGCAAAGATTTGCGAACAATGGAATTGTAAATAAAGTGCAATAAAGAAACTAACAAACATTCTCCCGAACTCATTCGGCATTGACTAATTAATTTGTCATTTACTTTTATGAAGTATGGCGTGTTGCTTACGTTGATTTGTTGGGTTATATATTTGTTTTTAACTCTATGCAGAGTTGTATAATGTTCGTAATCTCCGTGAAGTATATAGCTTAGTTTATCAATTACATATTTGTCGGCTGGAACAATATCATTTGTATTCAATTTACCGCTTTCTAAATATTCATCAATTTTTCTTGAATCGTTAAAGCGTGTTCCATAAAATAAAGAACCTTCATAAAGTCCATTGAATTTAATTGTCTTTGGGAAAATGTTAGACTTCCAAAATCCTTTATGGTCTGCCGACCAAGTGTCGGTTGTTGTGTCCAAGGTGTATGTAATTTTGAGCCCTGTTGATAGTCTTCTTTTTTAGTGTTCCCAAATAATGTTTGGAAATTAGTTGAGCAACAGACAACAACACAGTGCTTTTCCCACAACCATTTGTCCCGACAAGTGAATAAACTCCGCTTTCAAGTGGAATTTCAAAACTTGCCGTTTCAATATTTTTAATTTTTTCAATATTTACTTTTAGAGTGTCCATTTTTGTTTGTCAGTTTTGTTTATGCGGGTCTGTCGTAATATTACTGCTAACTTACTTATTTCTACAACAATCTTACGACTCCATTGCGGTTTTTCCAAATTTTTATTACTTATTCTTCTTACTGTCACATTCTTCCCTGTCTGTTCAATGGACTCACCACTGAGTCGATACTTGCCGTAGTGACATGGGTGTAGATCATCGTGGTCTTAATATCCTTATGCCCGGGGAGCTCCCTGACATAGGCAATTGTGTGCCGGCATCCACTATGTGGGTAGTGTAGGAGAGTCGGAGTATTTGCGATGTCTCCTTAATGGAGAGTCTTATTTTACAGAGTGCTGTCATACCGGTCATTGAACCGCAACAACATAGAAAAATAACGTAGTAAACTAAAGTTGACTGTTTAGAGAACGGGGAAAATACCGCAGCAATAGCTGTATTTTTCAAAAACAGATTTAGTTTTACCCTAAAATTGGGGGCATATTGAAAACGGCAGTTTATTCCTTTTATCTCGTCTGGTTATCCACCGTATTTTTATCCTGCAAGGGTACATCCCAGCGATATATCAGCACTGCCCGCGAGGCAGAGGGAGTTAAAATCATATTAAGCGACAGTAGCTCAGCTGCTGCACTTATACAGCAGGATGATGCGGATGGATTTTTTGACTATATCATGCCTCTGGATATTCAGATACAGATGAAAAACGGCAGCGGTTGTCATACAAAAGAAGCCTGTCTGACCGCGTACAGAGAGTATCTGTCCCATCAGGTATCTCAATGGATTGCAACAGATACCGGCTCGCTGATACCGGTCATTGAAAATGCCGTAAAAATCAGCACCGCAATTGCCGGAAAGTTTATGCCTGACAGTATTTACTTAGTGAAAATCAAAACAGGACATTATGGCAATGACGTATATTACACCCGGGGTAAGTGTATCATGATTCCGGAGAATATATTTCAGAATTTTGACAGTGAGATGCAGCTACCCGTCATGATTCATGAGATTTTTCACATTATTTCGAGATATCAGCCGGAAATCAGAGACAGCCTCTATAGTATGATAGGTTTTGAAAGACTGGATGGTAAAGTAACACTGCCTCCACAGACTGAAAAAATAGTGCTGACCAATCCGGATGGCGCTATGCGCACACATGCCATACGATTGACCGCAGGTCAGGGTAATGAGGTCCTGGCTATTCCCTTGATCACCTCAAAATTCCGACAATACCGAACTGAGATACCGCTGTTTTTCGATTATCTGAATTTTGATCTGTATGAAATTGCCCCCACAAATGGAGGTAATTATATCGCAAAGGCAGGCCCCGGTGGAGGTACGACACTCGATCTGGGTTATACGCCTATGTTTTTTACAAAGATCAGGGACAACACCCAGTATATCATTCATCCGGAAGAAATCATGGCAGATAATTTTATGCTGGCAGCACTGGCAGTCCATAAGTCTGATTTCAGCCGGTTTTCACCGAAAGGAAGGCAGCTCATTGACTCGCTGATCCGCTACTTTCAAAAAATAAACCGTTAAAATCAAAGTCAAACCATGAAGAAAAAACCTGAAAACTTCAGTCCTCTGAGAGAAAAACTTCATGAAATCATCTTTGAGGCCGAAACACCGGAAGGAAAGCTCTTTGATATTGTATTGCTTGTTATGATATTTCTGAGCATAGTGATTGTGATGATAGAGACGATTCCCGGTATCAGCCCGGATTTCAAACAAATCCTATTTGTGGCCGAATGGGTTATCACCCTGTTTTTCACCATAGAATATATACTTCGTTTGTATTGTGTGTACAGCCCCGTGAAATATGCCAAAAGTCTTTTCGGCATTATAGACCTCATTTCCATCCTGCCCAGTTATCTGGTGTTCTTCTTTCCGGGAGCACATTCCCTCATGATAGTGCGAGGATTGAGATTGCTGAGAGTATTCAGAATTTTTAAGCTGGATAATTTTCTTCATCAGGGCAATATGATTATGTCTGCATTGAAAGCTTCACAGCCCAAGATTTCGATATTTATGTTCTTTATTTTGCTGGTGGTCTGTATTTTTGGTTCGGTGATGTATCTCGTGGAGCATAATGTAAATGAAGGTTTCGACAGTATCCCGAGAGCCATCTACTGGTGCATTGTGACCATTACCACGGTGGGTTACGGGGATATATCACCCGTCACTTCATTCGGTCAGTTCATAGCTTCCCTGATCATGATTACGGGATATGCAGTCATCGCAGTGCCTACGGGTATAGTCACCTCTGCCTTGATCCAGCAGCCACAGGAATCTCTCTATGCCAATACCATTACCTGCCCGGAGTGCAATCTGGAAGGGCATGATAAAAATGCAAAACATTGCAGGGAATGCGGAGCAAAGCTTTAGCACAGTACACTTAACTGTTTCTATCCTTTTTTGATAAACGATTCGGGATACACATTCAGATCGATATTCCACAGATATGATATCATAAAGTAGATACTCAGACTGATGATAATTATGGATAAAATATTCAGTAAAAAACCGGTTTTCACCATGTCGTTCATTTTCAGGTGTCCTCCGGCAAAAACGATGGCATTTGGAGGCGTGGCAACCGGCAGCATAAATGCGCATGAAGCCGCCAGTGTAGCCCCTACCATCAGGCTGTAGGGGTGTATGCTCATGGATAAGGATACGGCACTCAATACCGGCAGGATCATGGCGGCAGTAGCCACATTGGATGTGACCTCTGTGAGGAAATTGACAAATGTCACGACCAATACAATCATCACAAACAAAGGAATGAGATCCATCACCAGCAAATGATTACCCAGCCAGACAGCCAGACCCGATGACTGGAAAGCAGATGCTATTGCAAGACCACCTCCAAACAAAAAGACAATGCCCCAGGGCAATTTTACGGCAGTATCCCAGTTCATGAGTTTTTCTCCGGGCTCACGGGCAGGAATCAAAAATAAAATGACTGCAGCAGATATCGCTATGATACTGTCATTCATGCCGGGTATAAACGGGTCTAAGATGAATGGCCGGAAAATCCAGCAAATTGCTGTAAGCACAAAGACAACCAGCACTTTCTTTTCCTCAGACTTGATGGGTCCGAGCCCTCGAAGTTTTTTCCCAAAATCGGGATAATGTACCTCATTGTCCGGAAGCCGGATGTCGAATGCATATCGGGTCAGATACCACCAGGTCGCTGTCATGAGTAGTGCCGTAATGGGAAATCCTAATTTAAACCAGTCCAGAAAACTGATTTCGGTGTTGAAATTGGATTTCACAATTCCCGCCAGTATCAGATTGGTAGGCGTACCGATGATGGTGGCCACACCTCCGATCGAGCAGCCATAAGCAATGGAGAGTAAAAGGGATTTTGACATGCCGTGATTTTCCGGCAGATGCAGTTGTCTGATTACTGCCAGCCCCATCGGCAACATCATGATCGCCGTAGCTGTATTGGATATCCACATCGACAGCAGACCACATGCCAGCATGAATCCCAGTATGAGCTTCGCCGGATTATGCCCCATCAGGCTGAGTATCCACAAGGCTATCCTTTCGTGCAGATGCCATCTTTCAATAGCTAACGCCAGTATAAATCCACCTATATACAGCCATATTATCTTATCGGCATAGGCAGGTGTGACAGTATCCAGCGACATCACACCCATCAGCGGAAATAATATCATAGGCAGCAGCGAGGTGACCGGTATAGGTACTGCCTCAGAAATCCACCAGACAGCGACCCACAGGGTGACGGAAAGTGTATGCCATGAGGCTGCACTCATATCTGCGGGTGGGGATACCACAAAACTCAGAATAAAAAACAGGGAAGGCCCCAGAATCAGCATCAGAGTTTTGTCTGAAGGGTTTGGACGTTGCTTCATGAAACACATTTCGCAGTGCCAAAGATACACGATGAAATTTATTCCTTTTTTATTCAACATTAAATCTGTAAGATTGTGTTATTATTCCAAATCAACTATTTGATATATGCAAAGCCCTACCTTGGATACCCTGAAAGAGATCTGGCAAGCTCAGAGAGATTTTTTTGATGCCGGCAATACATTGGAGTACCGGTTCAGACTCGAGAGTCTGGCAAAACTGAAAAAGGCCATTCAGAATAATCGGGAAGATATTATTGCTGCCTTGCACCGTGACTTCAGAAAACCCCGCTTTGAAACCTACACCTCAGAAATCGGGGTGCTGATAGACGAGATCAACTATCTGATGAAGCATCTTCGATCATGGATGCAGCCCAAATCCATTACCACACCGATTACCCTTTTGCCGGCTCACTCCAGGATCTATTATGAGCCCAAAGGTGTCGTGGTGATATTTGCTCCGTGGAACTATCCGTTTCAGCTTATGATGACACCACTTGCCGGAGCCATTGCCGCCGGAAATACCGTCATCCTCAAACCTGCCCATGAGACCCCGCATACGGCTGCCTTGCTGGAAAAAATCGTCAGGGATACATTCGACCCCCGACACGTCAGTATAGTACGGGGGGGTGGTTCGGAAATTGGCCCGATGCTACTTGACAATTTCCGGTTTGACCATATATTTTTCACCGGATCGCCGGCCACAGGTAAATGGGTTATGGCCAAAGCAGCTGAAAATCTCACTCCGGTGACGCTGGAATTGGGAGGGAAAAGTCCGGTCATTGTAGATAAGGATGTAAACCTGAATGCTGCGGTGGAACGTATTACCTGGGCAAAATTTTTTAATGCAGGCCAGACATGTATTGCGCCCGACTACATACTCGTGCATAAAGAAGTAAAAGAAGCATTTGTTGAAAAAACAAAGCGGCAGATCGAGGCATTTTTTGGGGACCAACCCGAAAAATCACCGGATTTTGCCAGATTGGTGAGTCAAAGCAGATTTCAGGTTGTCCAAAGTTTGCTCTCTCAGGGCAAAATACTCGAAGGTGGTACATGCATTCAGGAAGAAAACTACATTGCCCCCACATTACTGGAAGTAAACGAGCTTTCAGAGAGTATCATGAGTAAGGAAATATTCGGACCTGTGATGCCATTGATTGTATGGGAAAAACAGGATGAACTCCTTTCCATTATCCGAAAAAACCGATACCCCCTCACATGCTACATTTATTCCAACAATCGGAAACTTATCGATTTTATCATACGCAGGGTCGAGTTTGGCAGTGGCTGTGTGAATAACAGTATGATACAGTATGCCAATAACGAAATACCCTTCGGAGGAATACAGTTCAGTGGTTTGGGCAGATATCACGGCAAATACAGCTTCAGGACATTTTCCAATGAAAAAGGGGTGATGTTTTCACCCACATGGATCAGTCCGAGTTATCTCTTTGCACCCTACAACAATTTCAAAATGAAACTTGCCAGATTTTTTCTGGAATAAACTTATTGGCCGAAAGATGTTTTATTACTGTTTGTTCAGCAAAATTCAATTACAGCAGATATGGATTTATTGGATCAGATTGTAGAATTCAGGACCTCTTCTGAGTTGAGAAAAAAACTCTTTGAACTTAGCACACTCAAAACATTGAAAAAAGGGGAGGTGATGATGAGTGAAAATTCATATATCAGGTCTATTCCGATAGTCATAAGTGGCAGCCTCGGAGTGATCAGAACAGACGAAGATGGGAAGGAAATTCTTCTGTATTACATCAAGCCCGGAGAGAGTTGCATTATGTCATTTCTGGGTGGAATGCATAATGAGAAAAGCAAGATTAAGGCTGTGGCCGAAGAAAATACGGAGATCCTTTTTTTACCCATTGAAAAGGTCAGACATCTCATCCGTGAGTATCCTCAATGGCTGGATTATATATTCAGATTGTACCACAAGCGGTTTGAAGAGCTGCTCGAGGTTGTCAATGCAGTGGCTTTCAGAAAAGTGGATGAAAGACTGATGGCTCTCCTTCGCAAGAAAATGGATTTGACAGGGAGTAAAACCATAGAAATCACCCACGAACAACTGGCCAACGAGCTGGCTACTGCCAGAGTGGTTATATCAAGATTGCTCAAGCAGCTGGAAGATGAGGGAGTGGTGTCCTTAGGCAGGAATAAGATTACACTGCTCAAGCCCGATTATTGATCCTTGGCAGCAGGAGTAGCAAATGTAACAATTGTTGCAGAGGAGGCTGATAACCATGTTTAATTTTGCACAAAATTTTACAAAACAATTTTATTGACGACATGAATCTTTCCTTTATTCCTGCAATTGATTGGATTAGAAATTATAAAAAATCCTGGTTAAACGGAGACCTGTCAGCGGGTCTCACCGTCGGTGTCATGCTCATACCTCAGGGCATGGCTTATTCGATGCTGGCAGGACTGCCTCCTATTTACGGGCTGTATGCGGTCACGATTCCATTGATTATTTATGCTTTTTTGGGTACATCAAGACAGCTCGCAGTAGGACCCGTCGCAATGGTCAGTCTGCTGATAGCAAGCGGGGTAGGGCAGCTTGCCGAAGCCGGTACTGAAACCTACATAGCCTATGCCATTGCGTTGGCCTTGTTGGTGGGTATTATCCAGTTTTCTATGGGATTTTTCAGGTTGGGTTTTCTGGTGAATTTTCTTTCTCACCCTGTGGTGGCAGGCTTTACCTCTGCCGCCGCCATCATTATCGGTGTCAGTCAGTTCAAACACATTTTCGGAGTAAAAGCTTCAGGCGAAAAATTTCTGGACATTGTATCCCAACTGTACGGGCAAATCGCAAATACCAACTGGATAACGCTGGCTATCGGAGTGGCTGCCGTGGTTGTTCTTGTATTGATTAAAAAGTTCAGCAAAAAAATACCCGGTCCACTGGTAGTAGTATTGATTGGTATTTTGCTGGTATATTTCGGCGGACTTACCGAGGCAGGGGTAAAAGTGGTGGGAGATATACCTTCGGGACTGCCGTCTTTTATGCCTCCTTTATTTGATTTGGCGGTATTCCAAAAATTGCTGCCGGTAGCACTGACTATTTCATTTGTTGGCTTCATGGAATCCATCGCAGTGGCCAAAGCCATACAGGCCAAGCACAAGGATTATAAACTCAGTGCCAATCAGGAACTCATTGCTTTGGGTGCATCCAACATCGGAGGTGCTTTTTTTCAATCATTTCCGGTGACCGGAGGATTCTCCCGTACAGCGGTGAATGATCAGGCAGGTGCCAAGTCCGGTCTGGCATCCCTGATTTCGGCAGCACTTATTATACTGACCTTATTGTTTCTCACCTCTTATTTTTATTACCTGCCCAATGCGGTGCTGGCTGCCATTATCGTAGTTGCAGTATATGGTTTGATCGATTATAAAGAGGCCATACACCTCTGGCATACTGACAGGACGGATTTTGTCCTTTTTATGTCCGTATTTACTGGCACGCTGATCCTCGGAATTGAGGAAGGTATTTTGCTGGGTGTTGTTTTGTCGCTATCTGTGTTGATTTACCGGGTATCTTACCCGCACTATGCACAATTGGGCAAAGTTGGCCAGCACGGAGAATTCAGAAATATCAAAAGATTTCCGGAGGCAGTGACGGATTCTGAGGTGATGATTATCCGCTTTGATGCCCCCATATTCTTTGCAAATCTGAGTTATTTCCGGGATAAAATCAATGACCTTTTCATGAAAACACCGGAGGCACGCTATCTCATCATCGATGCAGGCCCCGTGAGCAGTATAGACTCAAGCGGAGTCCACATGTTTGCAGATTTATATACAGATCTGAAAAATGATGGAAAGACCCTGCTCATTGCCAATATGATCGGTCCTGTCAGAGATGCCTTGTACAAAGGAGGTGTGATGGATAAGATAGGCAAGCATCATTTCTTTATGACTGTTCAGAAGGCCTTTGATTTCGCCAAGCATGGCAAGGAAAATACAGATATTGCCGTAGCCAGCCAAAGGTTTTAACCGAGATTAAAAAACTTTCATTCCTTTATTACCATCGCCTTTATTGTGAATAAGTTTTCTTTAGGGCTGGTATTGCAGATCAGTGTAATGGTCCGTTCCTGAGCTCCGGGAAACCCTTCCGTATCGAAGCTGACGGTGATACTGTCTCTTGCACCCGGAAGCGTTTTTTCGGAGGTAAACTCTGCAACAGTGCACCCACACCCGGATTGCACCCTGTTTTTTTCCAGAGTCACTTTACCGGAGTTGGTAAAATAAAAGCTGTGTTTTATGACAGTACCTTCTTTTACTTCTCCGACATCAAAAACAAAAGGGCCACCGCTTATAGCAGTTAGATATTCCCGGGTATCTGCCTCCGCTGAGGCCGGGTTGTGAATGATCCGTTCCACCTCACCTGCAGTGAGATCATCGCTGTTTTTAGGTTTACACTTTGCCATAGTAATCATAGACAAAGCGGCTAAAAGTGCTAAATTAAAAAATGGAACTCTTTGTATGATTTTCATAAAAAAATTTTCCGCTGTAAGTGTAAAATTCCAGGAAGTGTACTGAGAAAATAGAAATAAAACAAAATTTCCATCGAACAGTTAATTGAAATCTTTTTACCCACGGCAATTACTCCACAGGCCAAATTTATGAAATAATCCATCTGCATGGACAAGGCCCGGTATTGCATCGTTGAGGTTAATAAATACAATTACCTGCTGTGTAAAATAAAATCATGAAGCATAAAGTATGTTTTCATCTTCCTGAATTAACATTACTTTGTGTCGTTCAGACACCAATCATTCAGGCAATAAATGTATTTTTGCGCCGTTTTTCGCTATTGTTGCATCTTGTAAAACCTGATTATGTCCATAGTTGTAGAAGGCCTTTCCAAATATTTTGATACTCAGAAAGCAGTAGATCAAGTAAGTTTCAGGGCTGAAAAAGGAGAAATACTTGGCTTTCTGGGCCCCAACGGAGCAGGCAAAACCACCACCATGAAAATGCTCTGCGGGTATCTCACACCCACCGCCGGGACGGCCACAGTATGCGGGTATGACATAATCAACCAACCGCTGATGGTCCGTAAACATATAGGATATCTTCCTGAACACAACCCTCTGTATGAAGAGATGTATGTGAGGGAATATCTGAACTTTGTGGCAAGCATACACAAAATAGCCAATAAACAGGAGCGCATCGAAGAGGTAATCGAACTCACCGGACTCACCAGAGAAGTCAACAAAATCATTGGCACCCTGTCCAAAGGCTATCGTCAGAGGGTGGGTCTTGCTCAGGCAATACTCCATGATCCGGAAGTTTTGATTCTGGATGAACCTACCTCAGGTCTGGATATGAATCAGCTCGCTGACATCAGGCAACTGATCCGCAATCTCGGTAAAGAAAAAACGGTAATTTTTTCCTCCCACATCATGCAGGAAGTGGAGTCTCTATGTGACAGAGTGATCATCATCAATGAAGGAATACTTATAGCAGATGACCCGATTCATATACTTCGCAATAAAATGGAGGGAGTCCAGGTAATTCATCTGGAGTTTACAGAAGCGGTGGCTGACACAGCTGCTTTCAAAAAAATAAAAGGTGTGACAGAGGTCAGGCCACATCTGAATACCCTGCAGGTAAATGCACATGCCCATATTGAAGTGAGACCTGAATTGTTCAAGCTATGTGTGCAGAGCGGGCTGACCTTGATTGAAATGCATAAAACAGAACAGAACATTGAGGCTATTTTCAGACAATTGACCAAATCAGAGGCCAATGCTTAGTGTTTTTGCGAAAGAGATCAATGCCTTTTTCAGCTCGCTGATTGCCTATATGGTGGTGGCCGTTTTTCTGCTGATGACGGGACTTTTTATGTGGGTTTTTTCTGATACCAGTGTGCTCAATTATAATTTTGCAGTGTTGGATCAGCTTTTTGCCATTGCACCGTTGGTTTTTCTGTTTCTGATACCGGCGGTGACCATGCGGAGTTTTGCCGAAGAGAAGCAGAAGGGTACCATAGAGCTGCTTTTCACCAAACCCCTCAGCACTCTTGATATTTTGCTGGGCAAATATCTGGCCGCAGTGACCCTTGTCCTGTTTGCTTTATTACCCACCGCATTATATTATTATTCCATATATACCTTAGGTTCACCGCCCGGCAATCTGGACACCGGAGCGATTATGGGGTCCTACATTGGCCTGATATTGCTGGCTGGTGTCTTTGTATCTATCGGCATACTGGCATCCGCCCTCACGGACAATCAGATTGTAGCCTTTATCTTATCCGCTTTTTTGTGTTTTTTCTTTCATTGGGCATTTGCCTATATTGCCGCTGCTCCGATATTTACCGCAAAATATGACCTGCTGATTCAGAAAGCCGGTATCAGCTATCACTATGCATCCATCAGCAAAGGAGTGATTGACACCAGAGATTTGGTCTATTTTGTGTCAATGATTGCATTTTTTCTTTACACGACCTATCTCATTCTCGAACGAAGAAAATAAGTACATTTCTATGCTGCAAAAATTGTATTCATATCTGAATGTGCTTATCATGCTTGCTATCGTGTTGATCATCAATGTGATAGCCGGTTTTTTATACCTGACCTTCGATCTTACGGAAGATAAGAGATACACCCTCTCTCCAAGTACCAAACAGCTCGTCCGGACGCCGGATGACAATATGGTTATCCGTATATTGCTGGATGGTGAGTTTCCGGCAGGATTCAAAAGACTGCAGACTGCGGTCAGGGACAAAATGCTGGAGTTTCGCCGACTCAATCCCAACATCGTATTCGAATTTGAAGATCCTTCTTCCGGGACACCTGAACAAATCACCCAACGCAGGGACCAACTCGCTGAGGATAAGATTTTTCCAATAGTCCTGAGCTACAGTGACGGTACCCAGGTCGTTCAGAAGCCGGTATATCCTTTCGCAATCATCTATTACAATAAGAAAAAATTTATTGTCAATCTTCTCGAAGAGCAACTGCCCGGGGATGATGAGGATGAAATTCTGAATAAATCTGTGGCATTACTGGAATACAAATTTGCCAATGCTTTCCAGCGCATCCTCGCCGATAAACCCAAAAATGTATTGTACCTGACAGGGCATGGAGAGTGGGATGAAGCCTCTTCATTCAGGTTAGAATCCGAAATCCGTAAATTCCACCGGTTCCAGAGAGTTAATCCGGATACCCTCATGAAACTGGACAGTACCATAGATCTGATTATAGTGGCCGGACCAAAATCGCCCATACCACTGAAAGATCAGTTCAAACTGGATCAATATATCATGCAGGGTGGTAAAATCATCTGGCTGCTGGACAAGCTGGAGGTTTCCATGGACAGCATCAGTAAGTACAAGTTTTATATTCCGCCGGATATAGATTATGGCGTAGATGATATGCTTTTTAAATACGGGGTTCGGATCAGACCCGATCTGGTGCTTGATCTTGAGTGCAGTACAATACCCCAGGTAGTGGGAATGGCCGGAGACAAACCGCAAACCCGTATGTTTTCCTGGATGTATCATCCGGTGGTACAGTCCTATTCAGATCATCCCATTGTGCGGAATATTGACAGGGTAAATATGTTTTTCCCGTCAGGTATTGACACCCTTAAGACAGATGGTGAGGTAAAGAAAACAGTGCTGCTCGCAAGTTCGAGGTATTCAAGAGCACAGCTCTCGCCGGTAAGATTGAGTTTTGAAATACTCAAGGTGCAGCCCGACCCGGCCAAATTCAATCAGGGGAATATCCCTCTGGCAGTCCTGCTTGAGGGCAATTTTGAATCTTACTTTAAAAACCGCCTGACTCCGGAGTTTCAGGAGGTCCTCAATCAGCTGAATTTGCCCTTCCTGGAAAGCGGCCGTCCGGCAAAGCAAATGGTAGTATCGGATGCGGAGTTTATGCAGAATCTTGTCAAAGTCAGTACCGGCAAGGTAGAAGAAATAGGCTATAATGCCTGGGAACGTAAATATTATAAAGGCAATAAGGATTTTATCCTCAATGCCGTAGAATATATGCTGGATGAACACGGTGTCCTGGAAAGCCGGTCAAAGGAAATAAAATTGCGTCTTTTGGACGCTGTCAGGACAAAAAGCGAAAGAACATTCTGGCAAATTCTGAATATTGGATTGCCTTTAGTATTTTTACTTCTGTTTGGGGTGATATACCGTTTTATCCGGAAAAAGAAATATACCACTGCCTGACATTAAAGCATCAAAATACGGAAGCATGCAGAAATTGTGGAAACCGGTAATCTTATTGGTCATTCTTTCGGGTTTGGCATGGTGGTTATATCAATATAACAGGAATGTTCAGAGCGGTGGTATAAATATGCCCGACCGGGATTTTACAGTAACCAATACAGATGATATTCAGAAAATATTCATTGCATTCAGGGATGGCGAGACTCTGACCTTTACCCGGGAAGGGAAATCCTGGATTATCAACAGACAATATAAGGCGGATGATGCGGTCATGATTCATCTGATCAATGTTTTCGGCAAAATGAAGATGCTCTACATTCCTCCCAAACCCGCTGTAAAGAATATTGTGGAAAGTATAGGCAAAAACGGGATTAAAGTAGAACTTTATGACCGTAAGGATAACAAGATGAAAGTATTTTATGTCGGGACGGATACACAGGCTGGTGACGGCACACATATGATACTGGAGGGTTATGCACAGCCCTATGTCATGCATCTGCCCGGGCTTTTGGGTGGGTTACGTTCCCGGTTTGAGCAACCGCTCCGGAATTACAGAGATAAAGCAGTCTTTGAATACAAACCGGAGGAAATCTCTGAAATTACTGCCGTGTATCATAAAGATATGAACTCTTCTTTTCATCTGACAAGAAAAGGAAACAGCTTCGACATCAAGCCGGTAGATCCCCTAACCCTCCGATAAAGGCTCCGGTCAATATGATGCGAGTCAATACCTATCTAAGTGGCTTCGAACGGGTGGCGGCAGAAAGCATTGTCAACGAAAATAAGGGGAGGGATTCGATCTTAAGTCTGGTGCCTTTTTGTACATTTACTTTGAAGGACATTCAAGGCAATATTAAGGAGTGTACTTTCCATGTATATGACGACATCCTGATCGGAGACACCAAGACCCGCACCGTAAAGGATATGCAGGATATAGACCGTTTTTTTCTGCATGTAAAAGGAGGAGACTTTTATCTGGCGCAACGAAGGGTTTTCAGTAGAATTATGCCCGAATACAGATATTTTTTTGAAGCCAATCCTGTGAAATAAAGATGAAGCCGGACACCCAAAAATGCAGATTGATATGGCCATTTGCAGCATTGATGCTTATATGGGTGGTCAATACTTCATTCCGGAAACCCTGTCCGGATGATGTTTGGGGATTCTACGGTCACAGACTTATCAACCGTATGGCCGTATTTACCCTGCCTCCCGAGATGCTCGGATTTTTTAAGAAAAATATCGAATATATTACAGAACATGCCATTGATCCCGACAAGCGGCGATATGCCACCAGGCATGAAGGAGTCCGGCATTATATAGACATTGACCACTGGGACAAAATTCCCTTTCCCAATGTACCCCGGGATTTTGAGGAGGCCATTATCAGGCATTGCGATTTTTATTGGATACGTACTCCGGGAGATACGATTGCCTTCAAAAAAGAATTGACTCCGGACAGTATCAACCTTAGTTTGCGCAATCAAAGCTTTTCGGCCCCGTATCCGGTTTTTCTGAAGTACTGGAAAAGGGTGATCAAACCAATGTACTATGAAGACGAATGGAAACTGAGTGGCTATGACTTTGACGAGTTTTTTGGCACCTCCTATTTTCAGAGGGTACCCGGGGAGATTTTAATTATCGACAATTTTTCGCAGCATGGCATAGTACCCTATCATCTGGAAAGCATGCTCGACAGGCTTACACAGGCCTTCAGATCAAGGGACCAGGCTACCATCCTGAGGCTGGCTGCGGAGTATGGCCATTATGTAGCAGATGCTCATGTGCCGCTGCATACCACCATGAATTATAACGGGCAACTGACAGATCAGGTAGGTATCCATGCCTTTTGGGAATCCCGCATTCCGGAGCTCTTTGCCGAAAAGGAGTATGATTTTTTTGTGGGTAAATGCGATTATATAGAAAATACAAGGGACTTCATCTGGAATATCATCATTAAAGCACACAGTCATCTGGACAGTGTTCTTTTGATTGAGAAAAGACTGAGCAGAGAGTTTGATTCCGACCGGATATTCTGCTTTGACGAACGGCTGGGGCAGACTATACGAATCCAATGTCCTGAATTTGCCAGGGCTTATTCCAATGCGATGGGTAGCATGGTCGAAGACCAGATGCGATTGTCCATCCATGCCATCGGAAGTCTCTGGTACACAGCCTGGGTAAATGCCGGTCAACCTGAACTTGACAAATCCTCCTTTGTAAGAATTGAGCCCGAAACCATCAAACCCGACAAAAATGTCATAGCACGTCCACATGACAATTAATCACAGACAAAACTCCATTCAATGAAATTCGATCTTACCACAATGCTGAAAGGCGGAGCTATGGGAATTGCAGAGGTGATACCCGGTGTATCGGGAGGTACCATCGCATTTATCTCCGGCATATACGAAAGATTGCTCAACGCCATCAAATCCTTTGATATCGAATTTTTCAATCTTTTGCTCAAAGGCAGATTTGCAGCATTGATAAAAAAAATTGATTTCTGGTTTTTACTTTCCCTTTTACAGGGATGGCAGGAGGCGTGGTGATTGGAGTCTTTCTGATAGATTATCTGATCAATAATCATCCGGAGCCGCTTTGGGGATTTTTCTTCGGGCTGATTCTGGCTTCTGCCATATTCGTCGGAAGACAGGTAGCCCATTGGAATATCTCAAGATTCCTGCTGCTGTCAGTAGGATTTGCATTGGCATTCGGGATAACCATGATCTCACCCGCAGAGGGCAATCCCGCTCTTTGGTATGTATTCCTCAGCGGTACCATTGCAATCTGTGCACTCATCCTGCCCGGTATATCAGGTAGCTTTTTATTGCTTATGGGCATGTACACGATCATCATACCTGCTCTCAAGCAATGGTTGCAATACCGGACCATGGAGCACTTTTACACGATTGCCGTATTTGGCATGGGTTGCCTGGTGGGAGTTGCGGGATTTTCCAGAGTAATGAGCTGGCTGTTCAAAAACTACAAAGCTTCAACTTTTGTAGTACTAACCGGATTTCTGCTGGGGTCATTAAACAAAATCTGGCCCTGGAGAAATGTGGGTACCTATCTGAACAAACAGACCAATCAGCTGACGGATTTTACAGACCTTCAGTCCTTCAAAGCCATACCTGCTAAAGAAATCCGGGTGCTCACGGAGCATAATGTATGGCCGCATGAGTATATCATGTCAGACCCACAGACTGCCACTACCATCATTGCCGCCCTGGTGGGTTTTGTACTGATATTCTGGCTCGAAAGAAATGTAAAATCCGATAGTATCGATTAACCGGATACTTTGAGGGGGTTCATGGTGGACTCTGTGATTTTTGGAAATATCATTTCGGAAATAATAGCAACCCATACCGCCAGGCAAGGTAAGGCCTTCAATGCGTATGGTATTACCCAGGCAATGCGCAGATAGGCCGGAAATAAATCAGTAGGGGAGAGGGACGTCAGTATCAGGGTGGAGAGGAGCAGTACCTGTTGCCACTTTCCCGGAGATTCCGATTGTACAAAATACCATAGGGCAACCCCTGTGACGGCGATGATAAAAGTGGGAGACTCAGCCTTATGATTGAATATTACCATCCATATCAAAGCGGAGGCAAGGAGGAGGACTCTGTATCTGTATGCTCCGTATCTGTCAAATCTGACCATGCCCGCCAGAAAAAGTAAAATTCCGGCAGGAATGACCACGGATTTATTATTTACCCAGCCAAACCAGCTTTCCAGAATGCCCATGACGGAGATCCCCATAGAGGCCGCATAATCTTCTGCCAGCATCTCCTGCCATGCACGGATCTGCAATATGTAGGATTCCGGAGATATCAACACCAGAGGCAGAACTGCAAAGATGGCAAACCAGATAAGCGTATAAATTGCTGACCTGATTTTATCAGGATATAACAGAAGGATGGCAAAAGCTACCAAACCAAAGATCTTAATAAAAACAGTGGCTGTCAAACAACCTATAGCAAGAAACACCTTCCTTTTTTCCATCAATACAAAACCCAGAAGAAGAAGGCCTGCCATCAGCCCGTTGGATTGTTCGTTCTGAAGTGAGGTCATTAACTCAGGAGCTATAAATAAGGCCATCAAAGCTTTTTTGTCATCATGCAAATGGGGCAATGCATACACAGCAAGTAATAGTATCAGGGCGTTGAGGAGGTTCCATACGCCCAGACCAACGGCATCCGGCATCGCTGCTAATATGCTGAACAATAAGGCAAAAGAAGGACTGTATTTGTACAGATCATGTTGCTTGTCAGGATGTAATATGTACATGTTGGTACCTGAGGCTAAGTGTGTCGCAGCATTTTTGAAAATAATGTAATTGTTCATTCTCGCATAGTGTGGCTTTCCGTCTTGGTTAAAATCACCTTTCTGCGGTAATGATTGCAATGTGGCCGCCGTCACCAAAATGATATAAAGAAAAAAAATGGTCCTGAAATCCATCAAAAAACCCAGATACTTATCCCATGACATACCCTTGTATTGATTATCAGGTACAAATATATGTTTGAAATTTATTTCAGAAGGATTTGCCGAAAGGGATTATGAAATATGTGCATGAATCTGATTGTCATATATTTTACAAATCAGTCTGATGACTGTTCAATTATTTGACTATTGTGTGAAGTGTATATAATTTTGCATTTGAGAATGAAATAGATCCTATATGAGTACCATCCTGAACCGGGTACCTGAGGGTGTTGTTTACGCATTTTTCCGACCCAATGCTGTGAATAACATAACAGGTAGATTTTCCCCACGAATAATTGCTGCCACTTTAATTGTGGTTATCTCCATTTTCTTTACAAATATAAGCAAAGCACAGTACATAGATTTTGGAATCAGTGTTGGAGGTGCCACCTATCAGGGAGATATCTCTTACCTCAACAACAGATTCAGTTTTCAGGGTGCCCGTGTGCTTAAAAGTATGCACCTGGGTATAGCATACAATGAAGTGATTTCTACCAAAATACGATACACCTCCACGTTCATCAATGCAGATGATGCAAATTCGTTTGATGATTGGCGTAGAGAGCGAAACCTGCATTTCAGGTCTCCCATACATGAGGTTGCGGTGATCAACGAAATTGAACTTTTTGATATCATTCCTTTTTTCCAAAGGTATGCTTTGAAGCCTTTTGTCAGTATTGGCGTGGCCATGTTTAAGTTTAATCCTCAGGCCAAGTATCGGGGATATTGGGTGGATCTTCAGCCTCTCTCCACAGAAGGACAAGGATTGCCGGACAGTGATAAGGAACCTTATAAACTTACCCAGTTCAGCATTCCATTTGGATTCGGATTCAGGTATAATGTCACGGACAATCTGTCTTTATCCTACGAATTTACACCCCGAATGACCTTTACCGATTATCTCGATGATGTCAGCGGCACCTATCCTGACTTTGATTTATTGCGATCTCAAAAAGGCTATATGGCGATGAATCTGTCTTACAGAGGCACCAAATTTACCGACGAAGGCGACCTCAGGGATCTGGTAGGCATGGGTAGAGGCAACAGCAGTGACAATGACTGGTACATTTTCAACTGTTTCACTCTTTCATATCGCTTTGACCTGGGTACGGCTATCAACAATCAACGGAATATCGCAGGTGGCCGAAAGTGTCCCGGATTTCATAAGAGGCACAACCGCTGATCATTGTAATAAGATGTAGTTATTCCTCCGGTTTACTGACTTCCACCCATTCCATCCTGTGACAGGATTCGAGGAGGCGGGCATAGGTTTCATTGGCTGTCAGAATTGTTTCATTACCTACAAGAATAATCTGTTCTCTGGCACGGGTCAGAGCTACATTAAGTTTACGGTCTGTACCGTCTTCCGACATGGAGACTAATGACATGAATTGGCTTCTACTGTTCGAACATAACGAAATAACAATGATATCTCTGGCTCCTCCCTGATACCTTTCTACGGTATCCACGCTGATAAGGTGATGAAGTTCAGGATGGTAATTTTGCAGTTTTTTACGGATCATGGCTATCTGAGCCCTGTAAGGAGTGATGACTCCAATGCTATCCTTATGTAATTGAATACCGTTTTGATCCATAATTCCGGTCAGTTTTTTGATAATACCGATGACAATTTCAGCTTCGTATATATTGGTTTTATTGCTGAGATATTCATCAGCCGGTGCAGGTACAAATATCATTCTGTGATTAGCAAGCCTGACATCCACCGGATCATCTGTTCTCCAATCCCTTTCATTGATCAATCTTTGTGACTTGTCCAGTACCTTCAACTGATTCTGATAAAAATACAGATTGGGAAACTGCATCAAATCGCGGTGCATCCTTCCCTGCATTGAGATGATACCTATATTATCCGTTCGACGGGTGCTGAGACACTGATTATACATCCTTTCGAAGAGCGAAACAGCCGTATCCTTAAATCCCAGTACATTAAGCTCACGATCATAAATGCGGGATTCGCAGCTCTTTTGTCTGACTACCGCCGGCAACTGTTTGTGATCCCCGATGAGGACGAATTTCTGACATCTTGACAGCAGACCCGCCAGCATAGGCTCGGGTATCTGAGAGGCTTCATCTACTATGATAGTACCAAAAGACTTTGATAAAAATATATCGGTCCTGTTGGAAATACTCGATACCGTGGATACAAAAATCCTTCGGGAACCAATCAATTGTTTGACTTCATTTCTGTCCTTCAGGGTACTTGCCAGCTGGTCAAGTAGCACCGGTTGGAAGGTAGTGGCAGTGGAATATCTTGATCCCACCCTGATAAAGTGCTGCATAAAGTCCTCACCAATGGCGCTGATGGACTCACAGATTTCATCCACTGCACGGTTGGTATATGATAGAAGGAGTATGTTTTGGCTCGTGTGGTCAAATAGATATTTTACCAAATATTTGAGCATAACGCTGGTTTTGCCGGTGCCGGGTGGACCCCACAAAAGGTAGTAATCCTGTGCCCTGATGATTTTGGTCAGTATGATATGTTGTTCCTCTGTGAGCTCAGGATAAGAGGGAATCTCAGGTGTTGGGATACTTTTATCCGGTGAAGCTGCTCCAAGGAATTTTTGTCTGAATGGGGGTGGAGTCTGCATGAAGGAAAACAGACTCCGGTACATGGACTGAAAGGAGGAATCCACACTATCTTCTTCTATTATCCAATATTGATGTTTTTCAAACAGATACTGGTTGTGCTGTGTGCTTCTCAATCTTACCACCACCTGCTCATTGTCAATATGAATGATGGTGCACTTAAAGATCTGATGATGGAGTATAGAGCTTTGGTCACCGGCATCGGGATAAAGTACCGCAATATCCCCGATCCTGAAAGCTGACAAACTGTCCTGCCGGGTGTTTCTTTCAAAATAAATGAGAGGTTCCTTGAGGAAGGATTGGTTATTGGTGATTTTCAAATTATAGAGGATGGCATACCTTTCCTCTTTTTCTGTACGTGTGTCAAGCCACAGTGCGGCCAGTCCCTGATTTCCCGAAGAGCCTTTTTCTCCTGTTTTAGCCAGGGATTGTTCTCTAGATATGAAGGCTGCATAATTCAATAAATATTTTTTTTCTATGCTTGATAAAGCATTAAATTGAGTGTAAAAATTCTCAATATCCCTTGCTCCATAACCCTTGACCAAAGGGAAATTTTCGGGTTTGATGTAGGAAAGTAAT
This sequence comes from Saprospiraceae bacterium, assembly GCA_016716335.1. Taxonomy (GTDB): domain Bacteria; phylum Bacteroidota; class Bacteroidia; order Chitinophagales; family Saprospiraceae; genus OLB9. Next base: position 24,028 of record JADJWN010000001.1, read on the forward strand.
TTGCGAAGCGACTCAGGCCGCTGCATTTGCTGCTCTATAAGTATGATCTGATTTCTGAGCTTCAATGCTTCATACTGTTGAGACCTGATCTGAGGCGCAAATCTCAGCGACTTTTCACTTATCTTCGAATACAGTATATAACAGGAAGCCTTGATCCCTGTCTGGTATGCAGACTTTATCATAAGGTCATAGAGCAAGGTCTGTATATAGTGACTTGCATTGATGCCGTAAGCATTGGGTTTAAAAACTGAACCGCTTTTAAGCTCTATGATATCTATATTTTTGGCCTGTGGATCAAAATGCAGTACATCCAGTCTGCCCTGAATGCCATAGTCCCTTGAATAAAATGCAGGCTCCGTAAATGTTTTGCGGGGGTGGATGTTCAGATTGGAAAAATCCGTCGTCACAGCAGTTTTCAGATTTTGAAAGTGATGGCTGAGTTCATGTACCATTTTCCTCACTTCCTCATCACTGAGCAGCGAAAGCTGAACTGGAAAACTTTTAAAAGAAGACTGCATCACTTCCCTGAAGTCTGCATCCGGATTTTCCATTAAAATATCCAGAAAGCTGTTGACAATGTTTCCGGCAATAAGGGTAGGGGATACCTCCTGTCCTTTGATTTTACTCAAGAGATAAAAAAAGGGAGAAGCTCCTTCCGGCTTGAAACATTCGGCAATTGCGGTGACATCCACCAGATAATCAGGATGTATGACAAATGCTGCGGGGATATAGATTTGATTGTCGGTAATCTCGACATTTATCAGGTTTACATACACCGGAAAAGTAAAGTAATCGGCCATCAACTCTATATTCCGGGTGAAAATATCGTTGGCTTCTGCTACGTCATACTTTGCCGTCTTTTCAAGTACCGGATCTTCTTCCTCAATAAAAACAAGCTGTTTATTCTCCTGATCCACTGATAAAACCAAGGCTTCCACCACAGGTCGGAACTGTACTACCTTTCTTTCAGATTTTTTGAATATGGCATCCAGTTCAGTGGTATCCGATATATCAATACCCATATCGCTCTGACCCAGTATCTGTATCAATGCCGGAAGAACATACCCGGCAAGCATCAGTACTTCGGATGAGGGACGGCCAGCCTCCGGTTTTTCTACAGCCTTTCTGAATAAATGACTGTAATAGAGTACTGATTTAGGGATATTATACTTAGCACCTGCAAAAGCCAGTCTTGAAAAAAGGGTATTGAAATGCAGTCCTTCCTGATCAGTAGCTTCTTCCAGCAGATTCAGAAACAAATCAAAGTAGGATCTCACCTTTGAATCCAGATCCAATGTCACCGAATGGTGGATATTTTGATATCTCTGTGGGTAATTATCCGCTTTTTCCATTTCAGAATGCAGGCTTTTTAATCTATCTCAATCCTCTCAAATCTTTTCAGGAAAGTCTTATCAAAATCTGCTCCATGTCCGGGAGTGTCCGGCACCGTAACTTCCCAACCGGGGCCATATTCCAGACCACCTATCACAGGGTCCTCTGACAACATCAGCGGCGAATCCAGATCATGGTATATAATATTATCCCAGGCCATATCAAAATGAACCAAAGCCGAGATGCCTAACCTGCATTCGCTGAATGACCCCACCTGACAGTACATATCGGCCGCCTGAGCTATGGCAGCCACTTTCATGGCATTGCAGATCCCACCTGATTTACCTAGTTTGATATTGAACATATCGGCAGCATGCATCTGGATGACTTCCATAGCGTCCTTATGATTGAATACCGTTTCATCGGCCATAATGGGTATGGGACTGATGCGGTTGAGCCTTGCCTGGTCGGTAATATTGCCTGCTCTGATCGGCTCTTCGCAGTGTTGAATACGAAGATGGGACATTGCTGTAAGTGCCGCTTTTGCCTCATGATAGTTCCAGCCCTGATTGGCATCAATGCGCAGATCGATATCGTCTCCCACCGCAAGACGGATGGCTTCCATGCGCTGAATATCTTTGGTTGAGGGTCTTTCTCCGAGTTTTACCTTCAGTACCGGGAATCCCATTTCCTTGAATTTTACCGCCCGTTCCACCATATCCTCCACACATAGTAGGCCTACGGTATTATCGGTAAAAATCTTTTTTGTCCTGTCACCCTGCAGATATTGATATAAAGGAATTCCGTACAATTTGGATACAAGGTCATACAAGGCCATATCAAAGGCACATTTCACAGAGGCATTGCCCACAATCATTCTATCCATCAGTGCCACATGCCTGTGTATCTCAAAAGGGTTTTCACCAATGAGGGCTTTGGCAAGGTCTCTGGCAAAGGCTACAGTACCGGTCTGCGTCTCTCCGTGTATGGATCGGTATGGGCAGCATTCGCCGGTACCATAAATACCTTCCGTACACCAGATTTTTATGATGGTATTTCTGGCATGAGTCAGTGCTCCCTTTGAAATAACAAAGGGCTCATTCAATCGTATCTGTATAGGAATGATTTCTATCCTGTCAATGCTTATTTTACGCATAATTGTAAAATTACAAAAATGTAAATGTAATGACTTGTAATTATTGCCCGACAAGTACGACGTAATAATTTACAGCTTAGTTCAGATTTAAAATAAATTCTGCCGTGTCTATCCCGTCAGCATAGTCTGATATTCCGGGGCATTGGCTCTGTCCAAAGGATACGGTATCCAATGAGCCTAGCTCTATATTGGCTACAATGCACTGGATCTGATCAATTTTATCGGTCAATTCTTTTTCCACTTCATCCGGTGTACGGTATCCGGAATAGTGGAGGCTGGCAATCCTTGAAGCAATCTGTTCCGATTCTTTCAGCAATATAATATCATGCTGTATATGTGGCTCCTTATTCAGAAGAAAGAGTGCCAGATTGTAATCATAATTGTTTTTATACTTGTGGTGATGAATGATATCTTTGTATTTCTCAAAAGCCTTGAATAACACACCGAAATCATATCCCTCAGGAATGTAAATCTTACTGACATTTCTGCATCCCAGTCCGAAATAGCTGAATATATCATCAGCCAGCAATTCAAGTTCGGCGGGAGTCTCCTCTCCGGTCAGTACTGCCGCAGCATTGCGGTTTTTCCGTATTATATGCGGCACCTTGCTGAAGTAATATTCAAAAAGCATTGCAGAGTTGTTGCTTCCGGTGGCAATTACGGCATCATATCCGATGAGTTTTTGCACTTCCTCAAAGTAGCCGGCACTTTCAGGGGAAATTTCCCCGAGTTTTTGAAGTAAAAACGGTATCAGTACCTTGTCTTTATCAGAATACTTAATAAGAGATATCTGATTAAAAACAAAATTGGTCATTACATCATGCCAACCCACCATGGGAATGTTTCCTGCCAGTATAAGTCCTATGCGATGCTGCATGATATCGTCCGAGGTCTGATAATGCCGTGTCCAATGATTCAGAATATCCTCACGCAAAAAACGGTCTCTGAGTGCATTCAATGCATGCATAATACTTTCCCGGGTAAACCAGGCATTTTCTGATACTGCCCGTTGTATCACATTTTGCAGTTCCGCATTCTCTGTTTTTTGCAGATAGTTACCCAATTCGCTCAGGGCTTCAATTCTGGATTGTAATGTCATCATGTTAGAATGAATATATTAAGATAGACTTTACCTTTCTGCTCCGGACTTCTTGTATTCCATATATTTTCTCCATTTCTGAACCACATTGTCGAAGTCTTCAGGTAATTCCGAAAAGAACTCCATTTTCTTTTCAGTTACGGGATGTATAAAGCCAAGGCTTCTGGCATGCAATGCCTGTCTGGGCATTACTTCAAAACAGTTTTCGACAAATTGCCGGTATTTATTATGTATGGTTCCTTTCAATATCTGATCCCCGCCATAGCGTTCATCATTGAATAAAGTGTGGCCAAGCTGCTTCATATGTACCCTGATCTGGTGTGTCCTTCCGGTTTCAAGTCTGCATTTGACCAATGTGACATAGTAAAATCTCTCTAATACTTCATAGTGAGTCACTGCATATTTTCCTTTACTTTCATCACTGTATGAAGCCATCTGCATCCTGTCCTTCTCATGTCTGCCGATATAAGAAGTCACGGTTCCGGAGTCCTTTTCCACATCTCCCCATACCAGTGCAATATATTCCCGGTCAATGCTGTGTTCAAAAAACTGCCGTGCCAGATGGGTCATGACATAGTCATCCTTGGCGATAAGCATCAATCCTGAGGTGTCTTTGTCGATTCTGTGTACTAATCCGGGTCTGTTTTCACGGTTTCCTTTCAGCAGGGGCAGGTCTGTACGCTGGAAGTGATACAGCAAGCCGTTCACCAGTGTACCGCTGTAATTGCCGACTCCGGGATGCACTACAAGGCCGGCAGGCTTCTCCAGTACCAGCAGGTATTCATCCTCATACCTGATATCCAATGGTATATTCTCGGGAATGAGGGGTTCGTTTTCATCCGGATTGCTGGGCAATACCAGAGAGATTTCATCAGAGGGCTTTACTTTATAGTTGGCCTTGATGGCTTTATCATTCACCAGGATGCAGCCGGCCCTGATGGCATTCTTGTACCCTGTTGCGGGACACTTTTTCCAACCGGTCCATCAAAAACTTATCAATCCGAAGCAAGGTCTGCCCGGGATCTACTATTATACGCTGATGTTCATACAGCTCATCCGATGGATCAAGGTCTTTTACTTTTATGGCTCCCATACACTAAAGTCAAAATGCAAAGGTAACACCCAGGTCAAAGCGGAATATCTCGGTGCTGCTGTTTTTCAGGTCAAAACCCTCCAGCGTGGTGAATTCAATAAATGCTTTATCATTTCTGGCATAATAGGATGTGGCATTCCCCGGCAGATAACTGGCCTTGGTATTGATATACAATACACCGGATACCGGAATATTCATACCAATGGCCAATCCGTAATCAAGGGCAAATCTGCCTCTTTCCATACGCAGATCCGAATCTTCCGTATCAATCATGGTTTTACTGGTATTGGTAAAAAACCATTTCCCGCCAAAGAGCAATTCCGCATAAAATTCCATTTTCCACAAATACAAATCCGGATATACCCTGCCTGCTCCGTTGAATCCCCAGACATTGCTCACCGTCCTGTATCTGAAATCAGCTATTGTATTGTCTATAAACTCAGTAAGCACTGCTTCACGGCGACCTATATTAAAATAATAGGTGCTGACACCCCAGAAAAAAGGACTGCTCTCCCTGAATTGCCGGTAATAATGCAGCTCAAAGCCCGGTATATAGGTCCCTGAATGTGCTCTCAAGTCACCCTGGGGCATATTCATGGAAAAGTTGATTCCCATAAAATTTATTTTCGGAATTTTATCCTCCTGACACAGTGCCACCTGGATGAAGCCCGAAATGATGAATACCAGCAGTCCGGATTTCAGTGACTTTATAAGATTAAGGATTGATTTGATATTCAAAGCTAAAGTGTTGATTTTGTATTGAGCTGCCATATCTTTGATTTTCAGGTATATGGTCATTTGTTAAAAACGTGTAAGCACTCAGAACTGTTCAGGCTTCAAGGCCCCGTAACATCATTTTTATCTAATGCAGCCTTTTCAGGACAAAAGTCCATGAGCTGTCCTGTAATCTTCGCATTTTAACAGTATTCCATAGTGCAGCCTACAGGAATATGTTACTTTTGCCGTCAAATGTCAATAAATCATGGCTTCAAAGATACAATTCAGTCAGGAAACGCTGTGTGTGAAAGAGTATGAAGATAAAATAAATACCAGGCCTCATCAATTGCCGATTTATGCGACTTCTTCATTCGTATTCGGAGATATGCATGAGAGTGTGGAGTTTTTCAGTGGCAATAAAAATGCCTATGCATATGGCAGGTATGGCAATCCTACTATTGATACAGTTGCTGCAAAAATAGCAGATCTTGAAGCCTATGGTACGGGAGTCAATGCCTGGGGATTGATGACCTCATCCGGGATGAGTGCCATATCCACTGTAGTGCAGGCATTATTGAAAAACGGGGACAAAATATTGACACAGGGCAATCTGTATGGAGGCACAACCGAGCTTTTCGTAAAAATTCTGTCCCGTGCCGGTGTGGAGGTAGTATTTACGGATCTCACGCAGGAGGATAGGGTAGAGGACATCCTCAAAAATGACAGACGCATCAGATTGTTGTACTTTGAAACTCCCGCCAATCCAACCCTTGCCTGTGTAGATATCAGAAACCTCGCTGCGTTGGCCAGAAAGTATGGAGTGACAAGCTGTATTGACAATACTTTCTGTACGCCTGTGATACAGCAGCCGCTGATCTTTGGCGTAGATATTATCATTCATTCCACCACCAAGTATCTGAATGGTCATGGCAACTCCATAGCCGGTGCCATAGTAGGGATAGACAAAGAGGCCCGGCAAAAAATCTGGACTACACTCAAGCTTTCCGGCGGCACCTGCAATCCCTTTGATGCCTGGCTGGTAAACAATGGGCTGAAAACCCTCTCCTTGCGGATGATCAGGCACAGCAGCAATGCCGGCCTTCTGGCGGATTTCCTTTCCTCTCACTCCAAAGTCGTCAAGGTCAATTATACCGGACTTCCTGACAATCCATTCCATCAGACTGCCAGAAAACAAATGAAATACTTCGGAGGTATGCTGAGTTTTGACGTGGGAAGTAAAGAAAAAGCACTCCGGTGTCTGGACAAACTGAAGCTGTGCTGCCTTGCTCCTACATTGGGAGATACCGATACCTTGGTACTGCATCCTGCTACAAGTTCTCATATCAATGTTCCAAAGAAATCCGCAAGCCAATGCAATCACAGAAGGTTTGATACGGGTATCTGTGGGGATTGAAAGCCCCGAAGACATCATCGGTGACTTCGGCCAGGCACTTGAATTCATTTAATTACCGGGTGATAATCATGCGTAGAAAAGCACTGATATTTGGAAGCACCGGCCTTACGGGTTCTCATATACTCAAATGCCTTTGTGAGAGTGAAGCATATGACGAGGTTGCTGCCTTTGTGCGTCGCAGTACCTCTGTAAGTCATCCAAAGTTGAAGGAGTATTTGGTAGATTTTAATAATCCGGAAAGTTTTAAGCACCTGATGTATGGGGATGATCTATTCCTGTGTATGGGTACTACAATCAAGAAAGCGGGCAGTAAAGAAGCTTTTACATTGATAGACTATCATTACAATCTGAATAAGGCAAGGGTAGCTTCACAAAACGGTGTCAAAGCTGCTACCTGATTTCTTCGGTAGGAGCTGACGAAAAACTCAGGCAATTTTTACCTGTCCGTAAAAGGTAAGCTGGAGTCCGATTTGCAAAAACTCAACTTTCAAAGCATTGGTATTTTCAGGCCTTCTTTGTTGCTTGGTAAAAGAAAGGAATTCAGGGCAGGGGAGAGAATTGCTGCTTTATTAAGTTTTCTCTTTACTCCGGTGCTCGCTTTATTCAAATCACGGTACACCCCGGTCGAAGTATCCGTATTAGCCGCATTTGTGGTCAGGACAGCTGAATCCGGGATTCCGGGCATTCATTTTTATGAATATAAGGATTTTGTTAATCATTGAATACCAACAACATGTCAGATAAAATCGTCAAAAAATCAAAAATCGAAATTGAAATCGGCTTGAATGCAGCTAAATTGCCCGAGGTAATACGCTGGAAGGCTGATGATCAACCTTCAAGTACAGGCTACCAGGAAAGTAAAGCTATGTTGCTTTCCTTTTTTGATAAGGACACCAAAGATACGCTCAAGATAGACCTCTGGACTACCGAAATGCAGATAGTAGAAATGGACAGATTTATGTTTCAGACCTTGAGGGCACTGGCAGACACATACTTCAGGGCTACAGCCAATGCACAATTAGCCAATGATATGCAGCTCTTTGTGGATTATTTCGGTAAGCAGACCGGTATCATTACCGAAGAAAACGGCTGAAAATCGGAGCTTTAATTTCCGATAAATCTCAGATATTCAGATTTTTAGATATAGATAATTAAATTACTGTTAAAAATTGAACTTTTTTCATGCCAAAAGCGTATATTAGGGCAAGTGCATGATTCTGTCTTCCCGTTTGAGTTTTGTAACAGGTTTTTGTCCGTTCAAAGCATGAATCTTATTCTGAATTAAATTTTATTAACCATGCGTCAACTCAAGATTTCCAATAACATTACATCCCGTGAGAGCCTCGCACTGGAGAAGTATTTGAGTGACATAGGGAAAATAGAGCTGCTCACCATTGAAGAAGAAACCGAACTGGCCAAAAGAATTAAGGAAGGAGATCAGGAAGCTTTAGAGAGACTGACCAAAGCCAACCTTCGCTTTGTGGTGTCTGTGGCCAAGCAGTATCAAAATCAGGGTCTTTCGCTCAGCGACCTCATCAATGAAGGCAATGTAGGATTGATGAAAGCTGCCAAAAGATTTGATGAAACCAAAGGTTTTAAATTTATATCCTACGCAGTGTGGTGGATCCGTCAATCCATACTGCATGCAATCGTCGAATACAGCAGAATGGTGCGATTGCCCCTCAATAAAATGGCTGCCTACAACAGAGTCAACGAGGCCTACACTTCATTTGTGCAGAAGTTTGAACGTGAACCCACGCATGAAGAACTGGCAGAACTGCTCGAGGTAACCCCCAAAGACATTGCCAATATGCTGAAAGGTGGCAATAAACATATCTCTATGGATGCGCCGCTGAGCGATGACGATGGTGCCGCCTCCATGATTGATTTGCTCACTTTGGGTGATGAAGATAGTCCTGACCTTAAACTGATGGAAGAGTCTATCCGAAAAGAAGTCGTAGAGGGATTAGAAATACTTTCCCCTCGAGAAATCCATGTGATATCCGATTACTATGGGCTCAATGGTGAAAAACCTCTGACCCTAGAGGAGATTGGAGAAAGATATGACCTCACCAGAGAGAGAGTCCGTCAAATCAAGGAGAGAGCCATAAGAAGAATGCGGAAATCTGCCAACCGAAATGCCCTGAAGTCCTTTCTTAATTAGCAAAACAGTAGAAATCATATCTGATGTGGAGAATTCTGTTGTTGACATTACTTCTGGTGACCGGATTCTCCCTCTTACTATATTGGATATATCAATACCGGCTTAAATGGGGGTGGGGAAGTATAGACTGGGGACAGGAAAGAAAAAAGCTTCTGAACCTATTGCGCAGTGAAAGCCTGCAACTCAGACCTTTGTCTCCTGAAGACCTCGAATCTGTGTCTGAAAACCCGGAATTGGCCACAGATATATCAGGACATAAAACTGTTGTAAAAGGATATTGCACCAATATTTACGGAGATAAGGTCATAGCCTTTGCCGCAAGATCTTATCCTGCTTTATCTTCTTTGCGGGTTGCCATTACTACAGAAAACATCTTCACTTTTATATCCAAAAATGATTACACCAAAATATACATTGACGATACGGAGGCCGGTACGGTAGACAGCCAGGGGAATTTATACTCACCCAATCAACGTTTGCTGGCTTCTATTGATACTTATCCCAACGTGACAGGTTATGCTATCAGGATATATGGGCGGAAAGTTGGCAATCTCAACACTGCATTTGCACACAGCGTGAGGAACGGTAAGGCTTTCAGAATTCTGGAAAGACTGGAAAAAGATGAATATGAACTTTTTTTAGCTCTATCCATGATGAAAATAACTTCCCTCATCAAGTAGAACCGGGCTTTTAAGATTTATGGCCCGACCATATGTTACAGGATCCATAGTTTATTGAAATAAGTGGCCCTTTTTCAAAACTTTTAAACATTAAAACGGTTTGAGTTCGCATTAGCTTTTGTTATAATTCATATTTTTGCACTAAATTTTTTGGGATGAGCGTATTGGATCTTGCCAGAGTAATCATTTACCGCTTTCATGAAAAGGGTCTGGAGATATTTCTGATTAATAATGAAATGGACAAGGACGCTGACATTTGGCGCATTCCTGAAGGGATGACACATTCCATAAGTCAGCATAAAGGAGAGAATGAAGTCATTGCTCTGGAGTCAGTGGATGACGCCACCGGAAGACCCGTAAAAACATTGGCCATTGAAGGAGACTGGCATGATATACCTTCCATCAGAGGAATGCTCAAGCACGATATCAAATTGGTGAAATCCATAATGCACGAAAATCTGCCGGGCATAGAAAAAGGCACTTTCTTTGCCGTAAAGGAAGCTTTCAAAAAAGTGTTGCCGGAGGAATACAAAGCCCTGAAAGAGCTACGGGACATCCTCTTTGACAGAAATACTGTTAAAAATATCTGACAGCAATACATTGTAAATGAGTCTGAATTCTGAATCCTGCACCCTCAGACAAACCCACTTTACTTTTGATGGACTTAAAAACCTGTACCACGGAAAGGTCAGAGATGTATATGCATTTGAAGATCTCATCATTCTTGTCGCTACGGACAGGATTTCGGCGTTTGACCACATTTTGCCCAAAGCAATACCCTTCAAAGGTCAGGTACTCAATCAGATCGCTACTTACTTTTTAAGGAATACAGCCGATATAGTTCCCAATTGGTTTATCGAATCTCCCGATCCAAATGTCAGTATCGGGCATAAAACTGTACCTGTCAAACTGGAGATGGTAGTGAGAGGTTATTTATCCGGACATGCCTGGAGGACCTACAGATCAGGTATAGCTCAGCTATGTGGTGTCACTATGCCATCGGGGATGAAAGAGAATGACAGGTTTCCGACACCGATTATCACACCCACTACCAAGGCAACTGAGGGTCATGATATGGATATTTCAGAGGAAGAGATTCTGGAGCAGGGCATTGTAACTGAGAGTGAATGGAATACATTGAAAAATTATGCCCTTAAACTGTTTGAAGCCGGAAGCAAAATGGCCATGGAAAGAGGATTGATTCTGGTGGATACCAAATATGAATTTGGTAAACTTGGCGATGAAATTGTGTTGATTGACGAAGTCCATACTCCTGACAGCTCAAGATATTTTTATGCAGATGGATATGAGGATCGGCAGAATAAAGGTGAAGCTCAGCCGCAGCTATCCAAGGAATTTGTGAGAGAATGGCTTATTGCCCACCATTTTCAGGGACTCGAAGGGCAGACCATGCCCGACATGCCTGAAGATTTTGTATGGCAGATATCTGACAGATATATTCAGTTGTATGAAAAAATCACGGGAAATGCATTTCATAGAGACTTTGACCCGGATATAACCGCACGGGTCGAGAGAAATATCAATCATTTCCTGAGTCACAGATAACTACATTTTTTGACATCCTACAAGCATAGATTTTATTATGTTGGTTTGTAACAATTTAAGATAATGAATTTAAAGTATTGCTTAAGGTAATGTCCAATGGAAAAGGATCAGTTATTGAACTTAAAAGCATTACCGGCATTACAATAAAGACAATTTCAAAATTTAAAATTAACCATGAGTAAAAAAGGCAGAGTGTTGGTAGCTATGAGCGGTGGCATAGACAGTACGGTAGCCGCAATGTTACTTCATGAAGAGGGGTATGAAGTCATAGGTATTACCATGAAGACCTGGGATTATGCAGGTTCGGGAGGTTCGAAAAAAGAAACCGGCTGCTGTCTCTCTGGACTCCATCAATGATGCAAGGCAGGTAGCTGTCCACATGGGATTTCACCATTTTATCATAGACATCCGGGAGGAGTTCGGTGATTATGTCATTGATAACTTTGTAGAAGAGTATATAGCCGGTCGCACACCCAATCCCTGCGTACTGTGCAACACACACATTAAATGGTCTGCTTTGCTGAAAAGAGCCGACGCAATGGACTGTGAATTTATAGCCACAGGCCACTATGCCGTGATTAAGGAGCACAATGGCAGGAAGTATATATCCAAAGGTAAGGATGAAAGAAAAGACCAGTCCTATGTTTTATGGGGTTTGACTCAGGAATGCCTGAACAGAAGCCATTTTCCTCTGGGCAATTTTTCGAAGGCTGAAATCCGGCAAATGGCTTTCGAAAGAGGATATGAAGAATTGTCCAAAAAGCCGGAGAGTTACGAAATATGCTTTGTCCCGGACAATGATTATCGGGGGTTTCTGAAAAGACGGGTGCCCGGCCTTGAAGAAAAAGTAAAAGGTGGCCATTTTGTGGACAGCAAAGGTAATATCATCGGCACCCATGACGGGTATCCATTTTACACAGTCGGTCAGCGGAAAGGTCTGGGAGGAGGATTCAAAACACCAATGTTTGTGACGAAAATACATCCCGAAACCAATACAGTGGTGCTGGGAGAAATGGATGAACTGATGAGAAACGGCATGTCGGTGGGACAATTGAACATGATGAAATACCCGTCTGTTGAGGATGGTATGGAAGCTGTCACGCAGGTACGTTATAATGATAAAGGAGTAATGTCGGCACTTTACAATCAGGGAAGTGATATTTATGTGGATTTTTACGCCAATGTCAAAGGTATTGCACCCGGACAATCTGCCGTATTTTATGAAGGCGACGATATCATAGGTGGCGTATTATCAAAGGAAGTTTTAAAAACGATAATTAATTCCGGGAAAACTTCGTTGGATTTAGTCTATTTGATGAATAAATGATGGCTTATAGAATTTTAACCATAACCCTTCTGCTTGTGCTGATAATGCTTGCTGCATCATGTAAGAAAGAAACTGAGACTCTGGATGAAGCAAGAATGATGTATCATTATTTTCCAGTCGAAACCGGCAGGGAAAGAGTTTATCAATCTGACAGTATCATCTATCTGGCAGGTGGTACCAGAAGAGATACATTCACTTCATTTATTAAAGAAAGGGTAGGGGACTATTATATTGATAATGAAGGTAGCTAATAAGGTGTTTATTGTGGAAAGATATTTTAAACGAAAAATTACAGATCCCTGGGCAAGAATAAACTCCTGGACTATACGGAGAAATACCACCCAGGCCATAAGCACCGAGGAAAACCTGACCTTTATCAAACTGATTTTCCCTCCTGCAAGAGGTAAAAGCTGGAATGGAAATATTTATCTGGATGAAGACATACGGGTAGGAGTGGGAGGAGAGTTTGTGCAGATGTATAAAAACTGGAATTACAGAATCGAAAACACCAACGCGACAGTATCCACCGGTGCCGGTACATTCAATGACTGTGTGGTGGTAAGACAGGCAGATATCAATACCATCATTGACAGAAGGAGAGTCTTTGAGAGTTATGCTCCTGAAGTGGGTTTGATCCTAAAGGAAATGACGATACTGGATGGAGATGGTTCCGGCACCAATCTGCCTTGGGAGCAAAGAGCCAAAAAGGGTTTTATACATACATTGAGACTGATTGAACATAACTGAAGATCCACGGAGCATGCACGAAATGGTACAAATCGGCAAAGTCCTCAAACATTTCGGGACTAAAGGATTGATCAAAATTCATATAGAGCCGATTTATGAAAGCTCATTTGAGTCCTCAGATCACCTTTTTGTGAAAAGACAGGGCTCATTCATACCGTTATTCATCGAGGAAATGCGTCATAACGGACTGGAATGGGAAATACTCCTGGAAGATCTGGCGGATAATCCGGAAGAAGCTAAAAAACTGAACGGACTGGATGTATACCTCAGAAAGAAAAATATTCATTCGGATGCTCATGAATCCAAAGAAAAAATGCTGAGTCTTACGGACTTCAGGATGATACATGCAGCAGACAAGACAGAGATTGGAAAAATTTCCCGGGTAGAGATTTATCCACAGCAATTGATAGCTATGGTTCAGACATCATCCGGTGAAAAAATGATTCCTCTGAATGAAAGTTTTTTAATTGCTATTAATGAGATCAAGAAAGAGGTGATTGTGGACTTACCTGAGGGTTTACTTGACCTTTAGGGCGAAAGTTTTCTATTTAACATAATATTAATTATAGGAATTTTTATTCGTAATAATGACATCAGACAGCCGGTATTTTTATGTTAATGAATGATTAAAAGACAATGATATAAAAACAAGTACATATTTATTCATGTATTTATATTACTTTTGCACCGTTTTTCGTTATCAATACAAGTATTTATTTATCCGGGAATATATTCAAATTATGAAATCACGTCTTTCGAAATTAGTGGCTTTATCATTCGCACTTTTTATAGTCGTATCTGTGCTCAGTTCCTGCAACCGTGGATATGGTTGTCCTTATGAGTTAAAAGCGATTACCTCCGCAGTTTGTAAATAATCTAAAAGCAGGCTTAGATTGAGCGTTTGGAAGTATCTTTCTACGAAGGAAGATTTTGACTTGATTTTGCAGAAATCCTTCAGTCAGTATATATTTTTGCTGAAGCATAGTGATACCTGTTCTATAAGCCTTGTAGCAAAACTCAGGCTTGAGTCACAATGGGATCTTGAATCCGATGAACTTTATCTTGTTGAAGTCAAATCGCAGCGTATCTTATCCAATCATATCGCAGAAACACTCCAAATCCATCATGAGTCCCCCCAATTGCTCATTATCAAAAACGGGGAGTGTGTACACGATGCCCCCACATTTTGATATTACACTGGATGAAGTAAAGGAAGTTCTGGAATATCATGGATGAAATCAGCCTGATAACCACCGAAGACGGATCCCATACTTTATTTCATTCAACTTTCAATACAAGCTATCATTCCAGATTCGGAGCTGTGACTGAGAGTCTTCATGTATATATTCAGGCCGGTTTGTTTCATTTTATGTCTGAAAATCCGGATATTCTGTCTGTCAGAATTCTTGAAATGGGATTCGGGACAGGTCTGAATGCCATGCTGAGCATGGATGTGGCACGCAGACAAAAAATACAAATGGAATATGAAGCAGTAGAGGCCTACCCTGTTCCCGTAGATAAAGCTACACAATTCAATTATCTCCGGTTTTCAGAAACAGACCTCAGGAGCTATCATGCGATGCATGCCGGCGCATGGGGAAAGGCTCTGAATCTGAATGACTACTTTACACTTACCAAGCATCTCAGTAAAATGGAGGATTGGCATTCAGATAAAAAATTTGATGTCATATACTATGACGCCTTCGGTCCTGAAACTCAACCGCATTTATGGGAGCATACCCTGATGCAGAAAATGTTTAACTTTTTAAAAAATGGCGGTTTGCTTGTAACTTTTTGTGCAAAAGGGAGTTTTAAGCGTTGTTTACGCGATGTGGGATTTGAAGTGGAGGCATTGAAGGGTCCACCCGGAAAAAGAGAAATCACCAGAGCTCTCAAACGATAAAGCAACCGGAATTTTTTCATATTATCAGATTTTAACATCTTTGTAATACTCAGGAAAGCGAATTTTATCAAACTTTGCAAAAAAAAGAGAATATGGCTGAAATAAGAACACTCCTCACCTTACTGCTGATAGCAGGTGCGACCTTTACATTCACTTCATTCAGATATGATGCATCAATCTATGAATGCGGTATAGCTGATCAGACTCCGAAAGTAAAGATGACTTTCGAAAATGAGCACATCTCCCTGGGCAAGGTTAAGCGTGGAGAAAAAAGGAAGTTTGATTTTGTTTTTACCAATACAGGAAGTGAAGATATCGAAATTGATATCGTTTCAGGTTGTGACTGTACTACCTTAGACTGGCCAAGAAAACCCATTAAAGTAGGCCAGAAAGGAGTGATAAATGTGATATTTGACAGTACCAAGAAGGAAGAATCTGAAACGGTGGATATTGATATTTATCTCAAAAATATCAACCCCAAAACCGGGCAAAGAATTCTTAAGATTGTAGAATACAATTTTGAATTAATTAAATCCTGATCATTCGATATTTGCCTGTTAAATCTGGAGTCTGTTAAAGACTAAGCATTGCTGAATTTTATTCAGACTACAATTCTGTCTCTGCTTACTTTGAGCAGTTTCTCTATAGTGGCATTCAATGATTGAATGGTGGCGTGTTGAGATTTAAGGTCTTTCTGAGCTCTGCCAGTTCTTCCTGCATTGTTTTAAGACTTTGCTGACCTGAAGGCATAAACTGCGTGATTCTCAATTCTACATGCCACAGTTCCCTGACATCTTCCGGCCTGATACGTATTTCTGGATAAAATCCATTGTCCGATACAAGTACCCAATGTGATGTGCCATAATCAGGAAGCTGAAGCCTTTTTACTACCAGGCTGTCTTTGAGCACGAACACATAGACGTGGTTGTTTTTCAGATTTCTGTGAGCATGATTGATTTGCACGGCACTGCAGATTACTTTATCACCGGCCAGCAAAGATGGTTCCATACTGTCCCCGGCCACATCAAAACAGCGGTATTGTCCGTGAGCAAACTTCTCATCAGGCAATGAAAAAGATTTGAGTTCGTTTTCAAAGACAATTTCATGAAACTGATCCACATAGCCCGCCTGAGCAGATACCGGTACATATTTTATCGTATTTCTGTTGTGTACAATGTTATCAGTACCTTGATCAAAGTCTGCGTTTTTAAATTTTCCGCCCGTCCCCAAAAACAGATAATCGGGGTTTATTTGATAGACCTCAATGGCTTTCCTCAGCAAATCTACGGTGACTTCGCGGTTTCCTTTCAGTATTTCATTCAGGCTTTGCGGCAGGTAATCCAGATTAAGCGCAAACTGCCGGGAAGACCGGATTATCCCTTTTTCTTTGAGTTCATCATGACAACTGATGAATCTTTTGGTGACAATATTACACATTTGCACACATTATGATACACAAATATATGTAATATCCTTTTAATGGGACGTATATATATTCAATTAAAAAACAAGCGAGAAAGCGTGGACTCTTCTATTACTTGTTTTGAAGTATATTGCGGCTTATCACCAGTTTTTGAATTTCTGAGGTCCCCTCCCCTATTGTACAGAGTTTGGAGTCCCGGTAATACTTCTCCACCGGATAATCCTTGGTATATCCGTATCCTCCAAATATCTGAACAGCATCGGTAGATACCTGAACAGCGACCTCGGAGGCATAATACTTTGCCATTGCTGAAGTGGTAGTTACCTCCATCTTGTTATCCTTCAGGTAACCTGCTTTTCGGGTAAGCAGCTCGGCAGCCTGAATTTTTGTGGCCATATCTGCCAGTTTGAAGCTGATGGCCTGAAACTGTGCAATGGGCTTACCGAATTGTTCTCTTTCCTGAGCGTATTTTACAGACGCCTCATAGGCTCCTTTAGCGATTCCGAGGGATAGTGCCGCTATACTGATTCTTCCGCCATCCAGAATCTTCATAGCCTGAATAAACCCCTCCCCTTCTTTACCTAACAATTGCGACTTGTGAATTTTGCAATTATCAAAAATCAATTCGGCTGTTTCTGAGGCACGCATTCCCAGTTTATTTTCCTTCTTGCCTGCTTTGAAGCCCGGGGTTCCACGCTCAATGATAAACGCACTGATGCCTCTGCTGTCAAGCAGTTCTCCTGTTCTTGCCAACAATACGGCTACATTTCCGCTTATCCCGTGAGTTATCCAGTTTTTAGTACCATTGAGCACGTAGTAGTCACCCTCTTTTACTGCCACACATTTCATCCGCATGGCATCAGACCCGGTATTCGCTTCTGTCAGACCCCAGGCTCCAATCCATTTGCCGGAGGCCAGCAAAGGCAGATACTTTGATTTTTGTTCCTCATTACCAAAAGCAAGTATATGACCTGTACACAGACTATTATGAGCTGCCACACTTAATCCTATAGATCCGCAAACTTTGGCAATTTCTTCTATAATAGTGATGTACTCCTGATAACCAAAACCTGCACCACCGTACTCCTCAGGTACCAACACCCCGAGGAATCCCATTTCTCCCAGTTTATGAAATAATTCAAGCGGGAAAATCTGCGCTTCATCCCATTCCATTACATGTGGGCCAATTTCTTTTTGGGCAAATTCTCTGGCCGTTTGCTGTATAATGTTTAGATTGGTGAGCTGTTCTTCAAATACCATATTTTGAAATTTGTTTTGTAAAATTTGTTAAACCGGATTATATCATAACGATAAGGCCATTGAATTGTTTTCACTATATTACAAAAAAAGCCCCTGACGGATTGCATCAGGGGCCTTAATTTATCAGAAATTATTCACCATTACTCAATGACAATCATCTTCTTAGTCGCAGTGAAGTCGCCGCTGTCGAGTCTGTAGTACAACACTCCTGCTGCACCCAGTTGCTCCTTAGTGAATACTTCGCTGTTCATACCCTTATTGGCAGATGCCTTTCTTACCAGCACTACTCTTCCGGTCACGTCAAATACAGTGATTACTGCGTCTGAAGCTTCCGGTAAGTAGTAACTTACAGTAGTAGCACCTCTGAATGGGTTAGGCTCGTTCTGGAACAATTCAGCTACATCCGCTGTAACTTCCTTAGTTCTCATGCTAAGAGTTACATTGCTTACCTGAAGATCTGCTCCGGTGTATGCTTCTGCCTTGGTTACAGCTGATCCGATGCTCATCATTTCACTCAGTCTTCCAGACTTCTCTGCCTTCAGTACTACGGTGAACAATGTCTCATCATCACTTACTGTCACCCCATTTCTGGAAGCGTAGCTCATGGTCACTACATCACTGGCAAGTACACCAATGTTGTTAGCTGTCATATCTACTGCACCGGGAACGATTTCAGCAAAGCTTGCACCGTTCAGATTCATAGTAAACTGGTATCCATATACATCTGCGAAGTCTGCTCCGCTGATAGCTACGGCTACTCTTTCGCCTGCTGCTACATTTCTGTCTTCAGCAGTGAATCTTACCACCTTAGCACTTCTGCTTTCAAGAGCAGGATCGCTTACATTAGCTGCAGCGCTACCATTCACATCACCCACTTTGACAGCTACGAAGTTCTGATTGGTCATATCTGTCTGGATATTTTCAATAACAATGTTCTCTACAAATGGCCATGGATTGTCCTGACTCATTTGCTGAGCTGCAATCGGGAATCTCCAGCTGGTATTGGCTGCATAGGCGGTAGTGACACCAAGAATGACTTTTCTGATCTCGGTAATGTCGGCAGCTGTTACCTTACCGTCATTGGTCGCATCCGCAGCAATCAACTTATATGGACTGTCAAGCTCCTGTAATCCGAGAATATGTCTCTGGATGAGTACCAGGTCAAGCGTAGATACTCCATTGAGGAAATCATTGTTTTTCGAAGCTCCGATATTGACATCCATTCCGCTTTCAAGCATCAGAGAGTATTGACCGTTGCTGCCTGTCATCACTGTCTTGGGATATTCCGGATGGAATACACTGAAAGTCACCGCAGTATTGCTGACGTTTTGTCCGGTCTCTGTTCTGATTGCTCCGGCTATCATTCTGGATCCACCAGGGTTATTGTTGCAAGTGTTGCAAATTAACTGAAGATTGGTCCAGCAGAAATCCACATTGAATTTCTTATCCCAAACACTCATCATGACATTGACTTCACCCTTGTTGCTGTTTGGAGCAAGCTCTCTGTCAGTCCAGACTTTTGCAGAACTTCTCTGAGCAGGATTCCACAGCTGGATTACTCCATTACCGGCTGTATTTTCTTCACCTCTCATGTACTTCTCCACTATTGCTCTTTGCTGTGCATTGGTCATATCAGCAGGGAATCTCAGCAATCCTCCTGTCTTATCGAAGTAGTGAGGGATGTCAATATTGATCAATCTGTTGAATACCACTTTATCAGTGACCTGCGGAGCGGTATTATCAAAGGTAAACAACAGATCTTCTTCGTCTGTACAGTTGTCAAATGACTTCACGTTGAAATCAATAGCCCACAATTCCACCATGGGTCTCATCGGTCCTGAACCATCAGGATCAGCCATCAGAGCAGAGCTCAATGGAACACATACCGGTGTAGGTGGCTTCTTGTCCACTACCATGAACTGCTCATGGCAGGTGACATGGTTATGACATCCGTCGGTAGCTTTCCAGGTGATCTTGTGGTTGCTCATCTTACCCACGATAGGTTCCGGGATTCTGATGGTCACCATTCCACCGTTGGAAGTGGGAGCCACATAGATATCCTTGATTCCATTACCATTATTATCCTGGATAGCCTGGAAGTTGCCGGTGTTGGCATTATTCACATCATTGCCCACAGGCAGGAAGCTGCTCCATTCATAATCATCAGTACCATCAGCCCAGAGATCGACAAATATCTGCCACTTGATCCATCCGTTTTCGGTACAACCTCCTGTATCTGAAGCTCTCTTGGTGAGGGTCAGGAATCTGATTTCACAATTGGCATCTACACCAAACATGGTATCTCTGCAATTTTCAAAAGTCGGAGGCACCACATCCTTGTACACAAACATTTTGGTATAAGGACCTCTCTCTTCATTGGTACACCAGTTAACTAATTTATATTCTACCACCCACTTTTTGCATACTCCGTCTTCAAATTCAAACTCCCACTTCTTGGTGCTGATACCGATTACATCACAAGGCCCGTTGACCCATGTAGGCTGGTTGGCTTTGATCTGAGCTTCTGTAGGACCGTCACAACCTACTTCAGGCACACTTGCTGAAGGCGGAGTCACTACCCATTGCTGCTGACTTGTACTTGGAAGCACTGTGATTCTTTGCTGACACTGTCTGGATACATTGTTTTCCACCACAGTGAAGGTACGGGTTATGGTGCCGATACCGCACTGGTTGAGCTGAAGCACATCTCTGAATCTGATTTCAGGATTTCTGCACACACCATAAGCCGTAGGCAAGCCTGTTTTGGTAAAATCTATACCTGTGACAGGTCTGTCAGTGGTACTGGTTTGGATAGCCCAGTCACAATGGATTGTCGCATCCGGAGGACAGGTAATCACAGGTGGTACTTTCTGCTCTACTTTGACAAAAGCCCAGGTTTCATTCCAGTTATCACCGGCATCTCCGATGATTCCGTTCATATTACCGTCATCCCATACTCTGATGATGACTTCTACATATCCTCTGTCCAGCTCATCGATAACTCCATCACCATTGGCATCTACGTCCAGAGCCTCAAGATCAGCACAACAGAATTTCACAAATTCGCCACCGTCCGTATCATTGGGGCTGTAGTTAGGCATATTGACTCTGTTGGAGAATGTCAGGTTGTTATTGTGTCTTGCTCCGGTTGCAGGGTTGGTAATTAAACCTTCATTACCGCAATCCGGACCTTTCGGTCTTCTGATGTCAATTCTTACTTCTGTACAATTGTCGTGTGAGCCATTATCTACATCCTTGGCAAACAGCTTAGCCTGTCCATCAGGGAATCCGTCTGCATCAAATCCCGGCACCAGACCTATCACGATATCTCTCTTGGCGATAGGTGTAGGGGGTGTCTTATCTACTACGGTAATGGTGTTGGTCAACACTCTTTCATTACCACAGCAGTCCACCAGAGTGTATCTGAAGGTGTGCACGCCTTTCGGAGCACCCACAGCTCTCCACTTATATACCGGGTGAGGCTGAACCTGACCATTCACCACCTGAACAGCGGGAACAATCTGGACACCTACCGGACCTTTGACAGTCCATTCAGGATTGATATCACAATTGTCGTGGAGCTCCCATGGATTGGGTACAAAGAAGTCTGCAGTACAATCCCAGGGACGTGTACTTACCGTGGTATCCTTGAGAATTGCCGTAGGAGCATCGTCATCCACAGCCTTCAATACCTGACCTCTTGTCACCACCTGTGCAGTACACCAGTCCACAAGGCTCCATGTTCTGATGACCTTTCTGTTGCCGTGGCAATGTGTACCACATGCATCTACTTCCACATCACTATACACAGCGTACAATCCGCAGATATTGTTGTCAATCTTTGCAGGCTGCCCTCCTACCAGTACAGTAGGATATCCGAATCTTACACCCAGTTTTGCAGCGACACTTTCAGGATCAGTGGCATCCTTACATTCCAGATCCACTACGTTTACCGGATCCAGAACGTCAGATATATTGAGCTTCCTCAATGAAAATATCTGCTCACATTGAGCAGTGTTGCCGCTTCCGTCGGTCACGAGCCAGCTTCTTCGCACAATCCTGCCTGTGCAATCGTTACCTTCTACGTTATCCACAAAGGTGCTGGTTACCGGCCCGCAGGCATCTGCAGTAGCCAGATTCGGATTATTGGTAATCTGGGTTGAGCCGAGTATTCTTGGTAAGTCGGCACAGGTATAACTGCAGTTATCTACCTCTAAGATATAAGGCTGAATGAATGCGGTATTGGTATTGTCATTCCACATACCGGTGGCAAACATCTCTACATAATCTTCATTGGCCAGCCCGTTGGGTTCTCCGGCAGCCCAGTTGGTATATGTCAGCGGATCACCATTAACCCATACCCAACCTGTATTGGGATTGTTTCCTGCCTGTGTTCCTCCATACAACGGACTGTCGGTAAGGCCTATCCATACTCTCCAGCCTGCCGCAAAGTTGGCATCCATTCCTGTTTTGATCAATGCATTCTCCGCAGCGCTGTTGATAGATACCATGTGCGCTCCTCCTCCTACTGTCAAGGAATGCGCATAAGCATTCTGCCAGCTGAAGCTTGCATTGGAACGGTAGTAAATCTTCTGATTGGTTCTGGCAATTTCTCTGAATGCTGAAACATTAGGTACGCCTGCTGTACAGGGACAGTTTAACACAGGTGGTGTCTTATCCTCAAATTTTACGGTACCCCAGCAATAATTGCCGCTGCAGATATCCCTTACCTCAACGGTGAGTATCTGATTCAGATAATTTCTTACCTGACTCTGAGGTACCACCTGTCCGTTCGGAGCTCTCAAGGTAACCTGATAGAACATCTCAGAGTTTGGTCCCTCGATGAAGAAATCGGAGAATGCGGAGAATCCGCAATTCTGGTCTAAGCTCACATTTACATGGTTGTTACAGGTCATAGCACCGGGTATATGTACTCCCAGTATCGCCACATTACTGATGACCTGACAATTGGTATTGAGACTGTTTCTTACAATCACCCTGTAACGTTGATTGTTGTTGGCAGCGTTTACATTATTCACTGTGTAAGTAGCTCCGGTAGCTCCTGCGATGTTTACCCAGGTATTACCATCCAATCGCTGCCATTGATACTGCAGTGTACCCTGAGACAGTGTAGCAACCACACTGAAGGTCACGCTGCCACCTTCGCAGCTTGCTGCATCTACCGGCTGCGTAGTAATAACAGGTGTAGCATTGATTACGATGGATTGGGTACCTGAACCGAAACATCCATTGGCATCAGTTACGGAATAGCTGATCACTGCGGTTCCAACACCGGTAGCAGTCAATAAGCCATTAACTATAGTTGCAGGACCCGTCACTGTAAAGGTACCATTGACCGGTGAGGCCGTGATTTGTCTTGTGTCACCTACACACATGGCAGCATTGCTGCTGGTAAATGTGATGACTGGTAATGGATTGACCGTAATGGTTCTTGTGGCAGAAGTAGCACATCCATTGGCGTTGGTCACATTTACGGTATAAGTGGTGGTGGTAGCCGGGGTCACTGTGATAGCCGCAGTAGTGGCATTACCAGGTGTCCACAAGTATGAAGGACCTCCGGTAGCTGTGATAGTCACGGAAGAGCCTGCACATATGATGCCATCATTGGGGGCAACGCCTGAAGTTTCGGCTACCGTAGTCGTTACCACAGGATTCGGATTAACGGTGATGGTTCTTGTGGTTACTGCACTACAACCGTTTGCATTGGTCACCGTTACAGAATAAGTAGTATTGGTCGTAGGCGAAACTGTGATAGCTGCCGTAGTGGCACCTCCCGGACTCCACAGATAGCTGGTACCTCCTGAAGCAGTGATCGTTACTGAAGCACCTGCACATATAATACCGTCATTGGCAGCACCACCTGAGTTTTCAGACACTGTGGTTGCAGCGGTGGGTAATGGATTGACGGTGATGGTGCGGGTTGTCACTGCGGTACAGCTGCTTGCATTGGTCACAGTTACAGTATAGGTGGTAGTAGTAGCCGGTGTCACGACGATGGAAGCCGTAGTGGCACCTCCCGGACTCCATAAGTAGGAGGTACCTCCTGAAGCTGTAATGGTAGCAGTAGCGCCTGCACATATAATACCATCATTGGGAGTGGTGCCGGAGTTTTCAGCTACAGTTGTAGAGGCGTTAGGTAAAGCATTGACTACCAATGTGGTGGTTGCAAAAGGTCTGCAACTCAGATCTGTCGGTGTTGGTGTCAGAATTGCATATAAGTAATAGGTGCCGGCGGTAGCAAAATTAGTGGTAAGAGATGCTGCGGTACCACCAGATGTAAGGTTAGCATTGGGTACAGTACCCAAAACAGTACCTCCTGTATATGGTGTTGCAGTCGGTGAAGTAAACGATTTGAAAACAATACCGTAAGTTACCCCCAAACCGACTAATCCTGTGGCATTCAGATTCACATTAGCATTGGCACAGACCGGGTTGGGTGATGCGGTAAGCGTGTTCAATACAGGGCAGGCTGAACAACTTGGAATCAGATCAATATTATAGCTCGTAACGTTGGTACATCCCTGCGTAGAAGTCACAGTGACGTTGTAAAGCCCCGCAAATAATCCTGAAATATCCTCCACATTGTTGGTGTATCCGTTAGGTCCTGTCCAGTTGTAGGATTGCGGAGTTACTCCACTTACAGTGAGATTGATGGATCCATCATTCACGGTACAGGAACTCGGAAAGAATAATGTTGCAGATAAAATTGGAATTGGGTTTACTGTTACAGCCACCGTAGCAGAATTGGAACAGCCATTGGCATCTGTGACAGAAACGTTATAGATAGTAGTTGAAGTAGGACTGACTGTGACAGAGGGGTTTGATCCCAAACCATCGCTCCAGCTATATGAAGTACCACCGGATGCTGTAATGGTGACTGATGCCCCGGGACATATTGCACCATCATTGGGTGTACCGGAGTTTTCTGTGTATGTAAAATTGATATCAGGGGTACTGTTTACGGTTACAGTAACATTGCCTGTGCTACTACAACCATTGGAAGCAGTCACGGTAACTGTAAAAGTTGTGGTGGTAGCTGCCAGGAATGCTGTCGGGTTAGGTATGGCAGGATTATTTACATCTCCTGCCGGATTCCAAGCATAGGAAGTAATCGTAAACGGTGTAAACCTGTACAGCCTTCCTGGTTCGGGTTGTGTGGTATTATTATCATTCGCCACAGTATTGCTGGCTGTATTTGTTGAAATGGTTACAGAATTAAAATTACTGGTGGGATTATTGCCTGTAAGCCCCACGGATGCAGACATAGTACCACTTCCCATCACTCCGTATCTGAATTCCACTACGTTCGAGCCTTCATAGAGCCATGCCTGAAATAATGAGTTGGCAGGACCCGAAGTATTTCTGGGTATTGTGACATTCCATTGTACTTTCAGGATTCTGTTAGGTGCAGTACCTGTGACGACTGCTGTAACGTTTCCATCCGTACCGGTAGCCAAATCATCCCAGTATGGATAGAGTTTTGGAATATTGGTAGTGCTGGTGATTATATTACTAAACTGACTGGAAGGAGTAGTACCTCCCAAAAGCAGCCATCCATCCGGAGATACAGAATATTGGGTGTAATCTACTCCATCAAATCTGAATGTAAATCCGATGGACTGCACTGCCGAAGGTGTGTCATCAATATTGGAGGCAACCAGAGTAGTGGCACCGGTCATCTGATCCAGTGTGCCTGTAAGATTAGTTGAAAATGTATAATCTCTTACCTGTGTGTTTATACTGGTTGTCACATTCAATTGTGAGGAACCTCCAGTGCAAACCAGGCGGTGTGGCTGTGACGCCTGATATTACCGGAGAAGTTATAATCGAGATAATGGAAGTTGCTGTAGCAGAACATCCTGCCGCATCCGAACCTGTCACTGTGTAGGTGGTGTTGACAGAAGGTGAGGCAATTACACTTACTCCTGAAGTGGTGTTCAATCCTGTTGCCGGTGACCAGGTATATGTACTTGCTCCTGAAGCCGTCAGAGTCACAGAAGAACCTGCACACAAATTAAATGAAGCGGGTGTGACTGTTACCGTAGGATTGGGATTAACCACTATGGTAACCTGGTTGGAGGTAGAAGATTGGCCGGAATTTTCACATGTGACAACAGCTACATAATAATAGGTACCGGGTGTCAAGGGCACAGTAGTATAGCTTTGTCCTCCTGCGCATGCGATGTCTGTATATGGGCCTCCATTAGTCAGGGAAGTTTGCCATTTAATGCTTATCCCGGCCGTAGAGGAATACCCGGCCAGATTTAATACTGCACTTTGTCCCTGACAAATATTCATTGCAACAGGTGTAGCTGTTCCTGCAGTGGGGGTGCCTGCACAGGCTACCGCCTGAATACCCGAAAATTCATCTGCACCTATATCCGGAGTGGAAGCATTCCGGGTGTCACCGTCAAAGTCTGTAGTGATACCAGATACTGTAAGCCCTCCGCTTTCTATTTGTGTGGCAACAGATGGATTGATATGCAGAAACTGCGTTGAACTACCTGTAGTACTCAGGAAGTTGGGCAATTCAGTTACCGAATTGGCATCTCTTGGAGCTACTCCGGCAAATGCCTTGTAAGCTGAAAGAGTTTGCAATGCATTCGTACCGTCATAAAAAATGAGATTGGACGGGCAAGGACCTCCTGCATAAAACAGGTTTCTGTCAGAAACTGTACCATAATTGGCCAGAGCTGTAGAGGATCTCTGATATGCTGCGGTCACCCCTGTGCCTTTAGCCTGAGATACATTCACAAGGATATTGCTTCTCATATTCAAGGTTGCGGTGGTAGCTGTTGCATTGGCAGTGTGAAACAATGCTGCAGTAGAGAAATTGGTACCTGAACTTGAAGCATTGAGATACACTGTGTTGAAAGATACATTAATGCTGGTCGTTGTTGTTGCAGTTGTAATGTTTATGCCCCTTACTGAAGGATTGGTAGGTACGGATGTATTGGCATTTGGTGCTCTAAGGTCACCAATCAGATTATTGTAAATATTTGCAATACCGGAAGTACCCAAAGAAGCTTGCAAAATACCTGAAACTACTGGTGAAGCTGTTGCAGTACTTTCAATATCATAAATCTTGTTGTTGAATACATTTGGGGAACTAGAATTATTATGCAAACCTGCAATAGTAGTACCTCCGGTCCTGAGATTATGTACAGTGTTGCCACTCATAGTCCTTGTACCGGTTACAGTAAATGCATATATACCATACACTATACCGGTTCCAAAATGATTCAGATTCCTGACCGTATTATTATTGTAGGTCTCATTTACCGGAGATGATATATTGTATAAACCATATAACGGACTTGAACCTGTTGTTTTCAGACAGAAAAGATTTTCTATAAGGTTGTTATTGGCAGTAATGGTTCCGGTAGATACCTGGATTCCATACATTGTGCTGGTTCCACCTGTTCCATCAATTGCCAGATTACTTACAGTATTGAAGTTGGTATTGGATACCTGACCGGTAGCTCCAACTGTAATTGCTATACCAATAGTGGTACCCCCTGTGTTACCTGTTCTGAAAAAGTTATTTACAATATTGTTATTTACATTAAGTGTCATACTGGCATTGGAAGCACTTTGATGGATTCCGTACATTACACCGGTTCCAGTAAGTGTTGCAGCACTGTAACTAAAGTTCTGGACTGTATTATTATTCATATTATTCGTAGCGGGCACAGACGAACTCCAAATACCATACAAAGTTCCAGAGGTTGCAGTAGGATAGTTTGCTGAAAGAGTGTTGTTATTAACATTATTCACATTTCCAGCAGTAAATGTGGTACTGGCTTCTATTCTTATGCAGGTTACTTCATGGGTAGTACCTCCACCTGTAATATTTATGTTATTAAAATTAACAGTTGGGTTGATAGTAGCTGCACCAGTGTTAAGCCAGATGCCCCGGAGGGTATTAGGATGAGCCACACCACCACCGGCAATATTATTTATGGTATTGTATGAGACATTGACATCTTTATGGTTATTGATGAAAACAGCATCAGAAACTGCTGTTGTTCCAGTACGTCCTCCAAAATTTCTAATAGTGTTTCCTGTCATGGCTGATGTACCTCCAATATCATTACCAGAGTCGGCAAGTGTAAAAGGAGAAGGCGCATTGTATCCTAAAAATGTGATGCCATGATTTACATTTTGTATGGTATTACTGTAAAATTTATTGAAAGAATGAGTTCCATCCACACTTGTAGGTATTATTTCGGCGGAGGATACATCATTAGTTCTGTTCAATACGATACCATTAGAACCCGGATGCCAGTTAGTACCGGTAACGTCGTGTTCTCTGGTGAGTGTAATGGTGCAGTTTCTGATAGTGTTATTTTGACATCCATTGGTTGCAGAAGCCCTGAAGAATCCGATACCAAACTCCATCCAGGTAGTAGGATCAGTATTCAAGGGATTTTCTTCCATATCAATTCCGTCGATAGTAATCCAGTCACTACCCACCAAACTGATTATACCATCTCTTTCACCATCAGCAGGAGTTTTGGTTCCTGCGTAAGCAATCAGCTTAGGATTTGCCCCTGCACCTGACTTTTGAATAGTAATGGTATTTGTCATTGTACCAGTGGCAGTAATGGAAATTTTTGCCGTGAGGTTTTCCACATACCCGGCATTAACGTTTACTGTTACAGGACCGGATATGGTAGCTGTATTCAATGCTGTTATTGCAGCAGCTAATGTAGCGTAAGGACCATTCACGGATGAACCACCGGAAATGGTAACCTGAGCCATCGTAATATGGGAAAACGACGCCAGGATAATCAGGGTAATAAAATGTCTAAGAATATTCATGAGATTGAGTTTTGGCTTAAAAATAAATCAGTAGTAATAAAAAATGCCCCCATGAAGGTGCACTTCATGCAGGGCATATATCTTATAAACCATCGAGTATGTACTTCAGATGTGGTCATAGGTTCTATTGGATTTTCGTCATTCTGACCACACAAAACTGTTCTGTCCGTTGAAAAACAGAGATAAATTTCACATGCTCAGATTGGCGGGAAAAGAAATATACTTTTCCAACGGACAAAGGTAAAAATTTTAGCATTTGGTTGTGAATATTTTATGAAAATATTTTTTACCCAAATCACTTCATATAATGTTTTCTTAGATATTTATATGCTCTGAAAACAGGCTTCTTACGAATACCAGAAAATACATATGTATTTATACAGATATGTTAGAGCGGTTTTCCGTCTTACAAAATACCTGAAAGGCCGGCTAAGTTCAGTGATTGAAGTCAGGACAGGCTTAGGTCGTTTTCTTCAGGCAAATGAGGCATTGATTTGATCCAGAATCCCGGCACCGGGTACCAGAGCTTGTTCTGTGAGCTTATTCAGTGGAGTATCTGTGAGCCGTATGATTTGATGCAGGGGCATCTGATCATTGTTGATATACAATAATCCGGTAAGGATTTCATGACTGGCTCTGGCTTTATGCAATGCATTAACCACAGCGTACTTATCCTCAGGGTTCCATCCTTGCTGCAGCTTATGCAGCCTGATGTAAGAGCCATCGTGGAGTTCAATTTCACGGACGGTATCTTCCTGGTAATCGGCTGTAATCTCTTCTTTAACGGGTATAAAGTCCATACCGGACATTACCGCATTGTGCTCTCTGATATAGTCATAGGATTTGGTGGAGCCCGAATTGTTATTGAAAGTGACGCAGGGAGAAAGTACATTCAGAAAGGCAAATCCCTGATAGCTCATCGCCGCTTTGATCAATGGAATCAGCTGCTTTTTATCACCGCTGAAACTCTGTGCCACAAAGCCTGCTCCCAATTCAATAGCCAGACCACAGAGATCTATCGCCTCGTAGATGTTTTTATGACCGGCTTTAGCCACATATCCATAGTCCGCAGTGGCTGAATCCTGTCCTTTGGTAAGGCCGTAACAACCGTTGTTCATCACAATGTAGGTGATATTAAGGCTCCGACGGATGGCATGTACAAATTGTCCCATACCGATAGATGCGCTGTCACCATCCCCTGAAACACCCAGGTACAGCAGATCCGTGTTGGCTAAGTAAGCACCGGTAGCTACCGAGGGCATTCTGCCATGCACAGAGTTGAAGCCGTGAGATTGGTTGAGGAAATAGGCCGGCGTCTTGGACGAACAACCTATACCGGATAGTTTGGCCACTTTGTGAGGTTCGATATTCAGTTCGAAACAAGCTTCGACGATGGCAGCACTGATGGAATCATGCCCGCATCCGGCACATAAAGTTGAAATACTGCCTTCATAATCTTTTCTGGTATATCCCAGTTCATTCTGAGGTAAAGCAGGATGGTGAAATGCCGGTCTGATATATGTCATGGTCTAAGATCTTATTAAAGTGGAGGAATGAATGTCGGACGAAATTTTGTGTACGATCAAATCCGCAGTAATTGGCGTCCCGTCATAGTTCAGTACTTTTATAAGTCTTTCCGGGTGAATTTCCAATTCATTTATCAATAAGGTACGCATCTGGGCATCCCTGTTTTGTTCGATGACATATATTTTATCAAATCTTTCGGTAAACTGCCTGACTTTCTGTGAAAAAGGAAATGCTTTCAGTCGCATGGCATATGCCGTCAGGTCCACAGCGGAGAGCATATCCAGAGCTTCCATCGCAGCATGATGGGTAGTGCCGAAATAAATAATACCGAATTCAGCAGATACATCATCTCCATAGAATTCCGGTTCAGGTACCAAAGTGGCTGCTTTATGAAATTTCAACAACAATCTATCCATGATACGTACGTAGGTATCTGCATCCTCTGTATATCTGGAGTATTCATCATGAGAGCTGCCCCTCGTAAAATAAGAACCCTTTTGCGGGTGTGTTCCGGGTATGGTTCTGTAAGGTACACCATCATGATCTACATCAAGGTACCTGCCCCACCCTTTGGTTTGCTCCAGCTCCTCAGCACTCAGTACCTTGCCCCTGTTATACGTTCTGCCATTCTGCCAATGGAGAGGTTCTGAAATGTGATCATTCATACCGAGGTCGAGGTCGGACATGACGATAACGGGGGTTTGCAAATCTTCGGCAAGATCAAAAGCAGTGGCTGTGAGTTCAAAGCACTCGTCCGGAGTGGATGGAAACAAGAGTACATTTTTAGTGTCTCCGTGCGAAGCATATGCAGCCAGGAGTACATCTGACTGCTGTGTCCGGGTGGGCATCCCGGTAGATGGCCCGGCTCTTTGGACATCTATCAGTACTGCAGGTATTTCTGCAAAATAAGCCAGTCCTAAAAATTCATTCATAAGCGAAAGCCCGGGGCCGCTGGTAGCCGTGAATGCCCTTGCTCCATTCCACATAGCACCGATAACCATCCCCATGGCAGCCAGTTCATCCTCAGCCTGAATGACAGCAAAGTTCTTTCTGCCTGTCTCCGGGTCAACCCTGTACTGTTCGGCATACTCTGTGAATGCATCCACCAATGAGGTAGATGGCGTAATGGGATACCAGGGTACTACCGTGGCTCCTCCGTACAAAGCTCCCAAAGCAGCTGCTGTATTTCCGTCAATCATGATCTTTCCATGGGTGAGATTTCGTTTTTCCGCATGAAAGCTGAGTGGAAAATCAAAATGCTTTCTCACATAATCTGCTCCGAGATTTAATGCAAGGATATTGGGCTGAATCAGTTTTTCTTTTCCCTTGAACTGTTCGCCGACCAGTTGGGCAATGACTTCAAAATCCAGATTGAGCAAAACAGCCAGAGCACCCACATACACCATGTTTTTGAACAATTGTTTCTGGCGGGCATCCGTAAAATTTTCATTGCAAAGGCTCATCAGAGGTACGGGTAGATAATGGATATCACTTCTGAGAAACTCTGTGTGTAATGGTTTGGTGCTGTCGTAAAGGAAATAGCCACCATCTTTGACTGATGCCACATCTTTTTCAAGACTCTGAGGATTGACACATACCATGAGATCTATACCTTCCCTCCTGCCCAAATAGCCTTTATCGCACACCCTTACTTCATACCATGTGGGCAGTCCCTGAATATTGGAAGGAAAAATATTTTTGGGTGACACAGGAATCCCCATTCTGAAAAGGGTCTTGGCGAAAAGAAAATTGGCACTGGCAGAACCTGTCCCGTTGACATTGGCAAATCTTATGACAAAATCATTGATACCACTCATACATAACACGATTGACCTGCCTTGGCAGTATTATACAAAAAATGCTGCATATCCCAGGCAGCCGTGGGACATCTTTCTGCACAAAGACCGCAATGCAGGCAGACATCCTCATCCTTTACCATCACCCGGCCTGTCTTCAAGGGGCCGGACACCATAATGTCCTGACTTTCATTTAAAGCCGGCACCAACAGCCTCATTCTCAGTTCCTGCTCCGGCCCATCTTCGGTAAAAGTAATGCAGTTGGTCGGGCAGATATCCATACAGGCATCGCACTCTATGCATTTGCTATCTGTAAACACGGTCTGTACATCACAGTTGAGGCATCTCTGGGCTTCCAAGAATGCTGATTTCAAATCATAACCCAACTCTACCTCCAGTTTTCGGTTGCGCAGGGTCTGCGACTTATCGGCCTGTGGAACGGCATATCTGGGATCTGTGGTTACATAGGAATCATAACTCCATTCATGAATACCCATCTTGGCCGAATACATATTGACCTGCGCCGGAGGTCTGTCCTCAAGAGGCTGACCGGAGCAGTACAGATCTATGGAAATCGCAGCCTCATGCCCCTGTGCCACGGCTGTAATGATATTTTTCGGACCCAAAGCTGCATCACCTCCAAAAAACACACCCGGTAGCGTAGAACTGAAATATTTTTCATGAATCACCGGTAGTCCCCACTCATCAAATTCGATGCCCAGATCTCTCTCTATCCAGGGAAAGCTGTTTTCCTGCCCTATGGCAATCAAAATCTCATCTGCCTCATAAAATGCAGGCGGCTCACCGGTTGGAATCAGCTTTCTCCTGCCTTTTTCGTCATACTGAGCCATCACTTTTTCGAAATACATGCCTTTCAACTCCCCATTTTCCACCACAAAACTTTTGGGTACATGATTATCTATAATAGGAATGTCTTCATGCATGGCATCTTCCTTTTCCCACGGTGAGGCTTTCATATCATTAAACGGACTTCTTACGATTACTTTTACGTCCTCTCCTCCCAATCTTCTTGCGGTACGACAACAGTCCATGGCAGTATTCCCGCCTCCAAGCACGATTACTTTTTTGCCTATTTTATGAATATGATCAAAGGCAACATTGGCCAGCCATTCTATACCGATGTGAACTTTGGTTCGGGCCTCCCATCTGCCGGGCAGGTCGGTTAAATCTTTTCCCCGCGGTGCACCTGTACCCACAAAAATGGCATCATATCCGGATTGGAGCATGGATTTCATACTATTCACATAAGTATTGAAATGCCTGTGTATGCCAAAATTCAGGATTCTGTCCACCTCTTCGTCCAGTACGGATTCGGGCAAGCGGAACGAGGGTATCTGACTTCGCATCATCCCACCGGCTTTGGACTGATCATCATAGAGGTGGATCTCGTATCCCAGTGGAGCGAGATCTCTGGCGACGGTGAGTGAGGCGGGACCACCTCCGATTAGGGCAATTTTTTTGCCATTTTTGACTACCGTAATTTCCGGCATCAGGTGTCCGATTTCATCCTTGAAATCTGCTGCTACCCTCTTGAGTCTGCATATGGCTACGGGTTGTTCTTCTACCCTGCCCCTTCGGCAAGCCGGCTCACAGGGACGGTCACATGTCCGACCCAGAATACCGGGAAATACATTGGACTCCCAATTGATCATATATGCCTCCGTATATCTTCCGGCAGCAATCAGGCGGATATATTCCGGCACCGGAGTATGTGCAGGACAGGCATACTGACAATCCACCACTTTGTGAAAATATCCCGGATTGACTTCACTGGTTTTTACCATATTTCAAATTCTTGGTTTTTGCACTGTAACACAATCTTTTTGGTTGAAAGGCATCTTTAGGCAAATATTGATAAAAATATCGTTTGTTTGTGCAAAATTTTGACAAAAATTTTCAGTATATGATGTAAATCAGGTGTCAGAATGATAGTAAACAAGGTTATTGAATCATATGAATACAAAAAAATTGCGCTGGACACTGATAGCAGGAATGTGGGTATATGCGGCTGTAACTTTTTGCCAATCGGCATTTCCGGGAGCACAGGGCTTTGGAGCATCCACTACCGGAGGAAGAGGTGGCAAGGTAATCTACGTAACCAATCTTAATGTCTCAGGTCCGGGCTCTCTGAAGGATGCACTCAATCAGGACGGGCCGAGATACATACTTTTTAAAGTAAGCGGAGTCATTCAGGGAACCATAAAAGTGCCTGACGGCAAAGGCAATTTTACTCTTGCGGGCCAGACCTCTCCATCCGGCATCACCGTCAGAGGTTTTGAAATGTACAATGATGAAAATCCTTCGGTATCCAATGTGATTATCAGACATCTGAGATCGAGGATTGGTGATAGAAATAAATTTCCTACCCCACACTGGCTGGCAGAAGACGGCATCACTATCGGAGGAGTACATAAGGCTGTCATTGACCACTGTTCCTTCGAGCACGCATCAGATGAAGCAGTGGATATATCCCGGAGCAGTCAGATTACTATCCAGCACTGCATACTCGGAGAAACATTAGGCTCACATGCTGACCTTGGCGGTATACTCATCAATTATTCATCTCCGCAAAGCCGGTTGGACAGTCTGAGCATCATATACAATGTATGGAATCGAATAGGCGGAAGAATGCCTGAGATATCCTGTGAAACAGCTTTCTGTAACGGAAAAACCATTCATCTGGAATTATCCAACAACTTATTCTGGGATCCCCAGATTGAGCTTTGGTATGAAGGAATCACCGGATTCAATGGCAATTTTTTTCTGAAAATGAATGCCGTCAGCAATCTGTATTTTGCAAGGCCTCAATATGGTAACGGAATGTTTCATTTTGATTTGCTCAACTTCCCGCAAAATCAGCTCCACTTTGCCGGCAACCGCCTGAATCTCTATTACCCTCAATACAGTGATTATCAGCTTTTTTATTGTTGCAACGATTTTCCAATGAATCATCCCAATTCCAATTTCGGAGTTGCCCATAAGTCCGGTACAAGATTCAGTTTTCCTCCTGTGACTTATCATCCTGCAGAACAGTTGCCCCAACTCATAAGTGATAATGCCGGTGCTTTCCCAAGAGATGCTATGGACCGCAGGTTTATATCCTATATACAAAACAATCAGATTCCGGCTCTACCTGTAAGCAGTGCAGCCGCAGATGATGCTTTTGTCCTGGATGTTGCCAGACCCTTTCCTCCGGATTCAGACAATGATGGTATGCCGGATTACTGGGAGGAGTTGCAAGGGCTGAATACAAGTGTGCAGGATCACAATGGCGTCAGCCTTTCTGTAAGGATTACCGGAGAGGCAGGATACACCAATCTGGAATGTTACCTCAATTGCTTATCTGATGCTTTAGTACAGGGATTTACAACTCCGGAATGTGGGATACAGCTAAATCCCGTCAATACCGAAAATGCTAAGAGTAGCCACGAAATTCATATTTTCCCGAATCCTGCACGGGGTATTGTTCAGATTGAATTATCCGGTATTTCTCATTATGGTAAAGTACTTCAGATTTATGATCCTTTAGGAACTAAAATGCTGGAAAGCATGATTGAAAATCAGAATATCCAGACTGACCTTACCTCATTCCTACCGGGAATTTACCTTGTAAAGATCCTGGACAGTGGTTCCGGCCGGGCATTATTTCACAGAAAAATCGCATTGATACCTTAGTATTTTCAGAGGTATAGATTAATCAGGTATGAAAATCAGCCTCTCTGTACAATGTAGGTAAGATATGCTGCGTACACCAGTACAAAGACTACGCCGTGCCATCTTTTGATTTCTGATTTTCGACTGAGCAACATCAATACCAATACCAAAGTAGTGGAAAAAGTACCACCAGGGCATCCAGATTGGAAATGCGGTTGAACGGCAGGGGTCTGATAATGGAACTCAATCCGAGAATCCAAAGCAGGTTGAAAATATTGGAGCCTACCACATTGCCAACTGCCACATCTACATTTCCTTTTTTGGCGGCAATGACGGAGGTTACCAGTTCAGGCAGAGACGTACCAATGGCCACAATGGTAAGGCCTACGAGGGTTTCGCTCATTCCCAAACTCGTGGCCATCAGTACAGCGCCATCGACCACCCATTTTCCACCTAAAAATAGCATGAGAATGCCCAACAGCACCAGTGCAGACTCCTTTAATACATTGACAGGTTTCTGAAAAGTGGTCTCTTTACTCAGATCCTCTCTGACGGTAAGTGTAGTATGTACTATATAAGCGAAGAAAAGGAGGAAAAAAAACATAATAACCACTCCATCCAATCTTTCAAGGCCGAATATTTTGTCCTCCGGGCCCCAGAGATTGGCATTGGCAAGGAAACCGACCAATAAAATAGCAGAAAGTGAAAAAGGAATTTCTGCAATGATGGTATTATTGGGTACAGGCAGGCTACGGATTATGGCAGAAAATCCCATGATAAGCAGAATATTGGCAATATTGCTTCCAAATACATTACCGATGGCTATTTCGGTATTTCCGCTGAAACTGGCAATAATGTTTACGATAAGCTCAGGCATGGAGGTACCCAGGGATACTATGGTAAGGCCAATGACCATATCTGATACACCAAACTTTTTGGCAATATTGGAAGAGCTGTCCACCAGAAGATCCGCTCCTTTAATCAAAGCTACGAAGCCCAGAACAAACAGGAGGTAGGTGATTATCGTATCCATGAAATAATAATAAAGTTATTTTCTCAATTGTTTCAACCTCTCTATATCCTCTGTCAATATGCGGATACGTTCGTTGCCGTCACGCAGTTTTTGCCGTTCTTTTTCTACCACTGCGGAAGGTGCCCCATTGACAAACCGCTCATTTGACAATTTGGCTTCCACAGACCTTACAAAACCAATCTGATAGTTGAGCTCTGTTTCCTTTTCCTTCAACTCGCCCTCTACGTCAAGTTGTTCTTCTGACACCACACAAAGCTGCTCCGTATCCGAAATGAACGTGAATCCGGCAGGCAAGGCTGTCACTGTATCAAAGGATGAAAGATTGGCCAGTTTAATGCAGAACTCCTTCCATCCTGCAAGGTCAAACAGGACCTTTGCCTTATCCGATTCCGTCATCACCAATGCAAGCGGATCTTTCATTTTTATGCCGTTCTTGTTACGGATTTCCCTCACAGCGGAGATAATGTCTTTGGCTTGCTCTACTTTAGCTATGAAAAGCTCATCATAGCCTTCAGGATGCGGATATGGGGATACAATGCAGTCATACTTCACCTTTCCGTCATGCAGTACATTCCAGATTTCCTCTGTAATGAAAGGCATAAACGGATGCAGCATTGAACATATCTGAGAGAACAAATGCAGGGTGTTTTGCTTGGTCTGTTCAGCCATTTTTTCCCCCTGTGCGGGCTTAATGGCTTCCAGATACCAGGAACAAAAGTCATCCCAAACAAATGAATAGCAATTCATCAATGCCTCTGAAAGACGATACTCTTTGAAGTTCTGTTCGTTTTCCCTGAGAAGCTTGCTCATTTTCTGTGTCATCCACGCATAAGCGAGTTGATCGCCGGCTGAGACAGGTCTGATATTGTCTGTTTCCCATCCGGATACGAGCCTCAGCGCATTCCAGATTTTATTGCAGAAATTGCGTCCCTGTTCGCACAGCTTTTCGTCAAAGAGCAGGTCTCCTCCGGCCGGCGAACAGGACATCATTCCGAATCTGACACCATCTGCACCGTAGTCTTCTATAAGTTTGAGTGCATCCGGGCTGTTGCCAAGCTGTTTGGACATTTTACGTCTGAGCTTATCTCTGACCATACCGGTGAAGTAAACATCCTCAAAAGGCTTCTCCCCCATCCACTCATATCCTGCCATGATCATTCTTGCCACCCAAAGGAAAATGATATCCCATCCTGTGACAAGTACAGAAGTGGGATAATAGTATGAGATTTCCTTTTTATCGTTAAATCCATCGAAAACACTGATGGGCCACAACCAGGAAGAAAACCACGTATCAAGTACATCTTCGTCCTGCCTTAAATCCTCAAGGGTCAGGTGTGGGTTATTGAGTACATTTCTCGCTTCTTCCAAAGCCAGCTGCGCCGTTTCTGCTACAAAAATGTGTTCCCCATGATACCAGGCCGGTATTCTGTGTCCCCACCACAACTGCCTTGAAATACACCAATCCTTGATGTTTTCCATCCAGTGGCGATAGATATTCTTCTGATTTTTTGGAAAAAATTCAATCGTATCATCCATGACAGCCTTCAGTGCGGGTCCTGCCAGTGCCGGCATATCCACATACCATTGAAGCGAAAGACGGGGCTCAACTACACAATTGGTTCTTTCAGAACGTCCTACGTTGTTTTGATAATCTTCGACTTTAAGTATGTGATCTACCTGTTCGAGGTCTTTACTAAATTTTTTTCTTACCGTAAAACGATCTTCGCCGGGATAAATCTGAGCTGCAGGGCTCATTGTGCCGTCTTCATTAAACACGTCCACCACAGCCAGATGGTGCCTTTTGCCGATTTCATAGTCATTCATATCATGGGCAGGTGTCACCTTGAGTGCTCCTGTACCGAACTCCCGGTCCACGTAGCTATCCGTAATAATCGGGATTACCCTGCCAATAATCGGCACAAGGGCATTTTTGCCATGCAAATGTGTATATCTTTCATCCTCGGGATGTACGGCTATGGCTGTATCTCCCGGAATGGTTTCAGGGCGGGTGGTTGCTATAGTGATATATTCGTCCGAGCCCTCAATACGGTATTTCACATAATAAATTCTGGACTGCTCCAATCCATAGATGACTTCTTCGTTGGAAAGCACTGTCTTGGCCTCAGGATCCCAGTTCACCATTCTATGCCCTCTGTAGAGTTTTCCTTTTTTGTACAGATCTACAAAAACCCTGATCACTGCCTCTGAGCGTACTTCATCCATGGTGAAAGCTGTCCGTTGCCAGTCACATGAAGCACCGAGTTTCTGAAGTTGTTTGAGAATGATACCTCCGTATTCTTCTTTCCATTCCCAGGCATACTTTAGGAACTCTTCACGGGTCAGATCTGCCTTTTTAATACCTCTGTCACGCAGCATTCGTACCACTTTGGCTTCTGTGGCGATGGAGGCATGGTCAGTACCCGGCACCCAGCACGCATTTTTGCCTTCCTGCCTTGCCTTTCTGATCAGGATATCCTGAATGGTATTGTTGAGCATATGACCCATGTGCAGTACTCCGGTCACATTGGGTGGCGGTATGACAATGGAAAATGCCTCTCTGTCATCCGGCTCTGAATGAAAATAATCCTTATTGAGCCAATGTGTGTACCATTTTTCTTCGACCTCTGCAGGGTTATATCTTGGAGCTATATTCATAAAAATAAGATCAGTGTTATTTGAATCTCAAGGGATACGCTTTTCTGGTGCCTCCGCTGTATATTGCCACGATGGCAAAATTGTCATAATCCTCATCTCCGAAAGCCTGATTATACACTTCCTTGCCGGCCAGCGTATTGGTAATGGAAGGTATGGTATTGGAATGTCCAACCATGAGTACAGACCTGATTTCGGGATTTTCGTTGAGCTGACTTATAAGCTCTTTGAGCATTTTATTGTCATAAGGCTGTACTTTCATACTTTTGATATCAGCCAATGAGTCCACAGTGTAAAGGGTACGGATAAACATGGTAGAATAAATGGCATCTACCCTCGTCCCCTTGAGTATGTCGGAAAGTCTGGCAGCCCTCTGAAGTCCGGCTTCAGTAAGTGGAGGATTGTCCTGCACACTGGTATCCTTCTCAGCATGTCGTATCAGGTAATAAACCTTGGTGAGAGAATCAGCATCCAGCCGGATCTGCTCACCGGACTCGAGATTTACCACCCCGGACACAATGGATTGTATGTAGCTGTCTCTGTAATCCCTGTCTTCCTTTGTCGCTTTATCCCTGCAGGCAGGGAGCAACACTGTTAGACCCAAAATCAAGAATGCAAGTTGTCTGATATTCAGCATATTTTTGGTTTAATGCTCTGCGGGCACTTCATCCAGAACAGGACAAAGCACCTGAGTCTGTAATAAATCGTCAAAATTTTCTCTTCGTCTGATCAGATAATCCTTCCCCTCATAAATCATTACTTCAGCCGGTCTGTATCTGGAATTATAGTTGGAAGCCATCGTCATGCAATAGGCACCGGCATTGTAAAAAGCGAGTATGTCTCCTTCGCTGATTTCCGTAAGCTTACGGTTTACACCGAAAGTATCCGTTTCGCAGATGTAACCGACTACGGTGTATATTCTGGATCTTCCTTCGGTTTTGGATACGTTGACTATCTTATGGTAAGCGTCATAAAGCATGGGGCGAATCAGGTGGTTGAGTCCGGAATCGACTCCTGCAAAAACCGTGGAAGTGGTCTGCTTGATGACATTTACTCTGACCAGAAAAGTTCCGGCCTGACTAACCAGAAATTTGCCCGGTTCAAACATCAGGGTGAGCTCTCTGCCATACTCTGTACAGAAATCCCTGAATCTTGCAGTGATTTTCTCCCCCAATTCCTCAATGTCTGTTTCTATGTCCTCCTCTTTGTAGGGCACCTTAAAGCCGCTGCCAAAATCCATGTATTCAAGGTCCCTGAATTCTTTGGCTATCTGAAACAATATCTCGGCACCCTGGAGGAAAACGTCAATATCCAGTATATCTGATCCGGTATGCATATGGATACCTTCGATTTTCATATTATTGGCTTTGACAATCCTGTGTATATGCGGGGTCTGATGAAAGGAGATGCCGAATTTGGAATCAATGTGGCCCACACTTATTTTGCTGTTGCCACCAGCCATGATGTGCGGATTGATCCGGATACAGACAGGATAATCCGGGTATTCATGACCAAACTGTTCAAGTATGGATAGATTGTCAATATTGATTCTTACTCCGTATTTTACAGCCAGTGAAATTTCTTCCAGTGATACACAATTGGGAGTGTAGATAATCTCCGATGGATCAAAACCTGCAAGCAAGCCCAGCCTGACTTCCTGAATGGATACAGTATCCAAACCTGCACCCAACTGTTTCATATACTTCAGGATATTAACATTGTTCAATGCCTTACATGCGTAATTGATTTTGAGTTTTTCAAGACTGAAAGCATTACGCATTCTGAGAAATTGATTTTTGATGACGGAGCATTCGTACACGTACAAGGGACAATCATATTTCTCCACTAACTGCTGAGGCGTAATGCCTCCTTCAAATTCATATCTGTTTCCTACCAGTTGCAAAATCAGGATTTTTTTAAAAACGGGGACAAAGTTAGTGATAAAAGCTAAAAGCGGAAAGTTTTGTATTAATACGGCCGTAACCTGTGGGTTATTATTTTCTAAGTCTGACCCGCATCAGAAAATCATCTGCGGTCATGTACAGATAATTTTCTTCGGCATCAAATGCACAGTTGGCGGTCGCCTGCCCTGTGTCAATGGTGCCCAGATGTCTTCCATCAGGATGTATGACCAAAACACCACCCGGCCCGGTAGCAAAAAGAAGGCCGCTGCTGTGTACTTTCAGACCATCGGGCAATCCCTTTTTTGAAGCCACATCTTCGGTTTTGTCCAATAAGACCTTTTTGGATACAGGATTGTAAAAATCATCCAGTGTATATTCCATCCATATGGCCCGTGCGGGGTCTGAGTTGGCTATATAAAGCTTCTTTTCGTCTCCTGACAATGCCACACCATTGGGTCTAGTCAGCTCTGCGTCAATGAGTAACACCGAGCCGTTGGACATCAGTCTGTACACTCCGTTAAATTCCATCTCCCTGGCCGGATCATCGTCCTGACCCGGAAGCCCATAAGGTGGGTCAGTGAAAAATATATCGCCTCCGGAGCTTATACACAGGTCGTTGGGACTATTGAATTTTTTCCCATTGTAATTTGTGGCAAGAGGGAAATAATCTGCTTTTGGATGATTCAGGTCCGCCTTCATTTTTGCCACGCTACGATCACCATGCTGACAAATTATAAGATTGCCGTCATTATCCAATGCCAGTCCGTTGGAGCCTTCCGCCCTCACTGAGGAAGGGCCGGTATATCCGGCAGGTTTGAGATATTCAGCTATACCAGACTGTTCTTCCCAAACATAGATGACATTTTCGGGTACATCAGAAAACAGGAGTTTTTTCTGTTCAGGCAGCCAAAGCGGACCTTCTGACCAGTTGAATCCCTGGCCGATGATTTCTATTGGCGAAGCAGTATCCAATACGCTCAATAAGAGGCTGTCATACATGATTACCCTACCTGTGGTGGCATATGGCGGGAACAGTGAATGATCTGTTGCTGCATGTTCTTTGCATGAGCTTATACCAAAGATTAACAGGAAAAGCCACACTAAAATACCAGGAAAGGCAAGTCTGAAAGTACCCATACACTACGAATTTGTGCATCAAAGTTAACATTCTCATGAAAGTATGGGATTAATTTGGCAGAACTTTGATATGCCATGAGAAAGGGATTACCACATTTTTTGATTTAAAGGCAGGATTGCAGACCTTTTTTCAATTTGATTGTTATGCTCTAAAATATTGGAGAATGAGCTATGCATCCATGCGGGAAGTGATCAATGATCTGGAAAAACACCAGATGCTTTTGCGGATAAAGGAAGAAGTAGATCCTGATCTTGAAATGGCAGAAATACACAGGCAGGTATTTGACCGGAAAGGTCCGGCTATCCTGTTTGAAAAAGTAAAAGGCAGTCCATTTCAGGCTGTGAGCAATATTTACGGCACCTTTGAAAGGACGGAGTTTTTATTCAGGCACACCATAGATAAAGTAAAGAAAGTCATAGAGTTGAAGGCTGATCCTTCAAGAGTACTTAAAAGTCCTTTCAAATATCTCTCCGCACCTTTTACGGCTCTGACGGCACTACCCATGAAAAGTTGGGTCCGACCTCCATCTATGTATGGTACCACTACCATAGACCGGCTACCCTTAGTCAAATCCTGGCCTATGGATGGCGGAGCTTTTGTGACTTTACCTCAGGTCTTTACCCTGCCGCCGGGATCGGACAATATCATGCAGTCCAATCTGG
Organism: Saprospiraceae bacterium; assembly: GCA_016716335.1. GTDB lineage: Bacteria > Bacteroidota > Bacteroidia > Chitinophagales > Saprospiraceae > OLB9. Next base: position 67,141 of record JADJWN010000001.1, read on the forward strand.
GAATGTACAGGATCCAACTTACAGGAAACCAATACGTGACCAATCAGGAAATCGGAATGCACTATCAGCTGCACAGAGGTATTGGTGTCCATCATCAGATGTACAACGAGTCAGAACTGCCATTCAAAGTATCCATTTTTACAGGTGGACTCGCATCTCATGCATTTGCAGCCATAATGCCTATGCCGGAAGGAATCAGTGAGCTGACTTTTGCCGGTATGCTGGCAGGGAGGAGATTCAGATACTTCAGGGATGATATGGGTCATATCATCTCGGGGGATGCTGATTTTGTCATAACCGGCACCATAGAAAAAAACCGGAAACTTCCGGAGGGACCGTTTGGTGACCATTTGGGATACTACAGTCTTACTCACGATTTTCCTGTGGTCAAAGTGGACAGAGTGTACCATCGTAAAGACGCAATCTGGCACTTTACCGTGGTGGGAAGGCCACCCCAGGAAGACAGCAGTTTCGGCTACCTGATCCATAAGCTGGTGGAAGAACTCACTCCTGTGGAATTTCCCGGATTGACGGGACTGCATGCCGTAGATGCTGCAGGTGTTCATCCTTTATTGCTGGCTACGGGTAAGGAAAGATATATGCCATTCAGAGAGCCCAGGCCCGAAGAAATCCTGACCATCGGCAACCGGATACTGGGTTCAGGTCAGACCTCATTGGCAAAATACCTGTGGATAGCTGCGGATGAAGGGGATCCGAGACCTGATGTACATCACATAGACCATTTTTTTACACATGTACTGGAAAGAGTGGACTGGCGCAGAGATCTGCACTTCCAGACACAGACCACGATAGACACGCTGGATTATTCGGGTGACGGCTGGAACAGCGGCTCCAAAGTAATGATAGCCTGCCGGGGGCCTGTTTTGAGAAGCTTAGGCACAAAGGTGCCTGAACTTCAATGGCCCATCATGGTAAAATCAGTGAAAGCAGGATTACCCGGTGTGTTGTGTGTCCAAATCAATCAGTTCAAGGATTACACGGATGATTCAGCACTTGTAGAGCAATTGGCAAGTGAGTTGAAAAATCTCCCATTAGCCTCATTTCCCCTGATAGTCCTGTGTGATGACCCGGATTTTACCACAGCTACCATCCATAATTTTGTGTGGGTGACCTTCACCCGCAGCAATCCCTCCCATGATATATACGGTGTGGACAGTTTTACGAAATTCAAGCATTGGGGTTGTAATGGACCATTAATCATTGATGCCAGAAAAAAGCCTCATCATGCCCCCTGAATTGGTACCTGATCCGCTGATTCAGAACAAGGTGTCGGATTTGCTCAGAAAATATAAGTGGCAGTGAGTTTCAGACCGATGCATTTATATCATCTCACAGTGCTTTATCAATACACCAGCGTGATACTGCCTTTATATACCGCATCTTTGATTACTCGCGGACCGGAGGCATCCAGTCTGCATAAATACACAAAGACACCTGTGGAGACCTCCGTGTTTTTGAAGGTACCATCCCAGGGTCTGTCGATGCTGTCGGTATAATACACCAGATTGCCAAAGCGGTCGAATACGCTCAGTTGAAAGGACTGAACGGTAAAGTCTTTATTGATCACAGGGCCAAAAAATGCATTGCCTGATGCAGAATTGGGCTTGAAAATATTGGGAAACACCAGGATTTCATCAGCACAATTGAGCAAACTCACATTGACAGTATCTCTTGCCGTACAGCCCCCTACCATGACCTGTACCGAATATTCACCGGAAGTGGTAAGTGGTAGAGACGGTAAAGTAGATCCGTCATTCCACAGAATGCTGTCAAAACTTTGCCCGCCAACATTCAGAGTCGGGTTATCATTCAGGCAGGCTTCAAAATCCGGACCCAGGTCAAGAGTAGGCAAGGGTTTTTCGATGACATTCAGTACTGCTGCTCTGGTGCAGCTACCCAGTATGGCTCTGTACTGATACATGCCCGGCATGTTAAAAGTCCTGTTGGGAGGTCCGGGTTGGTCATTCCAGATGAAGGTATCGAAATTGCCGAAAGGCATTGCCTGAATGCTTTCGCCTTTACAATAACGCAGTTCCGGCTCCAGCACCACAGTGGGTAATGGGGCAACCGACACATTTACGGTATCCGATTGGGTGCAATTGCCTTTGCCAACCGTTACAGAATAATTTCCGGCCTGCGTGACATTTATACTGTTTTGAGTACTACCGGTATTCCACCTGTAATCCAGATCACCCTGGACAACACTTAATACGATACGCTCTCCTTCGCATATCGTTGTATCCCTTCCGAGATCAGGTTTTGGGACAGTGATAAACTGTACTTTAATTTCATCTTCAAAAGTACAACCGTTAAGCACAGCTGTGGCTGAAAAGTTCCCTGATGACGATACTACAGTTTGAGAACCCAAAGTGCTGTCAAACCAGGATATAGTCGCTCCCGGTATATTAACTGTTAAAAGCAGAATTTCGCCCTCACAGAGTGTAGTGTCATTGCCCAGACTGAAAGCGGGCAGTGGCCTTAATGTCAGATTGAGTGTATCGGCATAGGAGCAGCCATTTCTTGTTACCACAGCCGAATACATACCTGCCCGGTCAGTGGTGTAATTCTGTGCCGTACTGCCATCCTGCCAGACTGCACTGATACCCGTCAGACCTGTGGAGAAGGTAATGGTCTGACCTTCACATATTGAAGTGTCTCTGCCAAGGCTGAACACCGGAATTGGATTGAATGTCACCACCACGGTGTCTCTGATGATACAGGGGCCGTCATTGATCTGTACAGAATAGGTGCCGGAAGTGGTGGCGGTGATTTGATTTTGAGTGCTGCCGGTATTCCAAAGAATTGTACCACCGGGATAAGTGGCTGTAAGTACAATGGCATCACCCTCACATCCGGTACGGTCGGGGCCTAAGGAAAATGCATTGGTCTGCACAAAGGTCACCCTAATGGTATCCCTGAATGTACAGCCCTGAGAGGTCATATTAACGGCATATTGGCCGGATTGACTGACTGTGATCTGATCGGCTGAACTTCCGGTACTCCACTGAATAGTACTGCCAGCAGGTCTGACCATAGGGTTGATAGTGAATTGAGCTGCATTACAGAGCGTCGTGTCATTGGGCAATAAAGCACCGGGATTGTCAGCATTCAGAATGCGTATGGTATCAATCACGATACAATTATTGCCAAAAGTAACTGTTACGGCATAGGTACCTGCTGCACTTACTGTTATACCCGGAGAGGTACTGCCTGTACTCCAGAGGTAAGTCTCCTCTGATGTAAAATTGTTGGCATCCAGCACGATGGAAGGTAACTCCGGACACAGGAATTTATCCGGCCCAAGAAAACCGACAGTGGCATCAATGGAAGTGACACCGGGAAATATCCAGTTTTCGTTGCTCATAGCTATATTGGTACTGTACGGACCTGCATTGAAAGTGGCCCCTCCTACCCCACGCATATCCTGCATCTGGACGAAGTCTGCATCTACCACAGCAATGGCCGGCATCTGAATGACAGATTTCTGATTGGATATGGAAGCTCGTACGCTTATGGGGTTGCAATTGTTACCCCGGGCTTTCAGATATCGGTTTATTACATGTGTACGGGTGGATTGGAATACATAGGATTTGCCTGCCGTCAAAATCAAAGTATCGGCAGTAAGCCTGCCTTCTACAGCAAATCTCTGACTTTCAAAGTTGCCGTTGCCGGTGAGTATCATTTTTCTCACATTGACATTTCCGTAAGTCAATACATTGAACTGCTGATTTCTGACACCTTCCATGGTACCGAAACGACAGTCTGATGACCTTATCTCCATGCCGCTGATGTTATTGTCCAGAATGATGTAAGAAGAATCTGCATGTACCACCGCATGGTTTTGTACTGTGAGCGCCTCATTATACTGGAGACTTCTGCCATGGATACTGATGGTGGAATTGCGGAAAAATACCTCCGGCCTGATTTGCGGTATGCCATTGCCCAAAAAGCAGATGTCACGAATGTCCATCAGCTGCCCGTTGCTGTCAAAAGTACCTTCAAACACACTGAAACCGAACACTCTTAAGGGAGTAAGTGCCGTGACCTTTCTGCCGGATTTTACATACAGGTAAATCAGCTCATTACCCGGAATTGCAATAGTCTGATCCTGCCGCTCACCTGCCATTACCAGAAAAGATACATTGCTTTCAACAGGATAATTCAGGCGGTAGTCCCCATGAACATTCATCTGTCTGATGCGTATGGAAAACGAAGTCAGACCGGCTTTATTGAATAAAAAATTGCGGCAGAAAGCGGTTGGAAGATTGACATTACCACCATCTATATAGCCGGTCGTTGTATTGAATGAATTGGCGTCAATAATTACATCATCAAGCTCTGTGGGAATACACTGGCCACCCGGCCCTCCGGAGGTCAGTGACCAATGCTGCGGGTCAAACCATGAACCACTGTTACCAACCCAATACAACACCCTGGAATTACGGTCCTGTACTATTGTGAATCCCGTATTGCCACCTCTGTCTATACTGCCTGTAGCCGTCACCGGGATCATTCCGGTAGCAGTGATATTTTTGAGGGAAACGCCGGTCAGGGACTGTGCAGTACGAAACTCTATTTTGGGTTTGTCTTCCCTGGCTATGTAATAGGCTGTATTGATGGATACAATTCCGTTGCAGTTGGCATTGGTCTCCAATCTTTCGAGACTTATTTCTGTACCATGCTGGATGATGTATTCATTTCCACCTTCAAGTGTCAGCACCTGCATCCTGAAATCTCCGGCAATATATCCCTCACCCTTGAAGGAGACATTGTTGAAGTGATAGGTGACCGGAGGAAATACCGTTGAGGAAGCATAGAAGTTGCCTTGAAAATTTTCATAACTCACATCATAAAACCGCAATGATGTGGCTCCGTATATATTGAAAACCCCTGTACCACCCAATCCGAATATGATATGCGATGTACCGGCATCCAATGTTAGGTTGTCGGAAAGCATATAAAATTCTCCGGCTCTGAAATTGCGGTCTCTGATATATATCTGCGAATTATTCAACAGCAGGGTTCGGGCAGTAGCCGACTCAGAGATAAAACGGTTGAGATCCAGATTATACCCTCCCGTATTAAAACCACCGGCCATAAAACTTACCAGCCTCTGGACAAAAAGAGGGTTGGACAAAGTCCAGTTTCCTGTGGAATTGTTCAGGAAAAGCGCATTTCTGATTTGTATTCCGTTGGTATTAATAGTAAAGTTTCCGGAACCGACCATGTGTATTTCACCCATGAAATTATTGTTCATGGTATTGGCTAATGTGAGATTACCATTGATAAAGATTCTTTCATCCTCCGCACCTGTGATACCCGAGCCGTTCACCACGTTCATCCAGTTCATATCCCTGCAATAAGCGATATTCGTACCGATGGACACAAACTGATTAGCAGCGGTAAAGGAATTTGTATCAAAGATGACATTGTCTGCAAGAGTAGGTAAACAGCCGGATGGAGCCCCTCCGCTTGTAAGCGACCAATTGGAGGGATTATGCCAGTTGCCGTTGCGACCGATCCAGTAAAAATTTTCGCTGGATTTTTCTGTAATGTTCCAGCCCGGGTTATTGCCCAGATTGATGGAGTTTTGGGCTACTGATCCGGGACCGTTAGCCTGTATATCCCTGAGAATCAGGAATGAAGCAGTAAATGCATTGTTAAAATTGAGTCTGGCCGTACTGCCTGCCGGGTTGCCCAGCATATTGATCAGATTGGCACAGTCGCCGTTTGCCTGCAATGCCGTAAAATTATATACTCCGCCGGACAAAAATTCATAGAGTTTGCCGGGGGATAATACCAGATTTGCTGCCCTTAGAGCGGTCTGTATATTGGCATCATGCCTGATGGTCAGGTCTCCGTTGATATTGATGGTACTACCAAAAAATTCATTGTACCAAACAGTGCGGCCCTGATTATTGGATATGGTCAGCGCCGGAAGATTCAGCGTACCATTGCCTGACATAAACAGGTGGGCAGTCTCATTATCAAGATCCACAAGCCCATTGCCTGCTGATGAGGTCCAGTTGGTGGTATTGATTTTTAAGGTGTAAATATTCCCCGGATCACTTAGCCAGAAGGGATTGACGATATTGCCCATACCCGTCAGATTTATGGCCGCATCTCTGAAGTTTACATTCCGGGGATTGGTATTGTCAGATATAAGATATCGGGCAGTAATCAAGGCAGCTCCAAAGTCCACCGTGCCCCTTACAATTTCGATTCTGTCAACCACGGTCAACCTGTTCTGAAATGTCCAGCTCCCAGTACCTTCAATTCTGAAATTCTGTGCGGCATTGTGGGCAATAAAATTGATGGTATTGCCGGTATCCGAAGAAGCCAGGACTATATCTCCTCTGAAATCAAAGGTCATAGATGCGGACAATTGGATACTCCCATAGACATTCAGTACTATACCGGACATTGCCCGGAAAGTCGGATTGAAACTCAGATTGGTGAATGTAAAGTTTCGGCAAAAGGCGATACCATTGTTTATGGTGACGATCTGACCCGGGCCTGTGAAGGAATTCTGGTCAAAAATCACATTGTCATTAGCCGTGGGTGTCTGGGAATAAGTGACTGAACCGCCGGATGATGTAGCCCAATGCGAAATCTCGGACCAGTCTCCACTTCCACCAATCCAGTAATAATCTGCTGAGAAACACGGGGTCAGACTCAAAATACTCAAAAACCCAAATACAGTGAACAACCTTGAAAGCATAGGAAGTATAATTTTATCATAGTTTCAAAATACGGTCTTTTGGCTAAAAAACGCCTCAAAATGAGTAAAATATCCGGAAAAACGAGTGGATTCCCTGATTATTTATCCGACAATGTCATGGGTAACCCCCACAAAACATCAGGCAGTTTACGGTGATGAGGGGTTGAATATCAGACATGCATTTTCTGAATTCCTGTGTTATTTTGAGGTTTGCGTCTTTTTATACTCTTCATTAAGCGCTTTGATGACGTCTTCTGTGATATCGATGGTGGGTCGGCCATACATGACACTGCCGCCAGCCCCTTTCATCAAAACAAGGTCAAAACCCTTTTCATCTGCAATTTTGGCCAGATAATCATCAATTTTTTGCTGGAGATCCTTTTGTGTTTTTCAGCTTTTTTTGTCCAGTTCCAATGCTGCATTATCTTTGCTTCATCAGTGCTTCTTCTTCCTTTCCGAGGTTTTGTTGCTGCAATGCATATTTTCCTCCAGTTTTTTGAGTTCTACGGGAGCGATAGTATTGGCTTTTTGCTGTATTTCGGCTACTTCCTGCTGAAACTTACCGATTCGTCTCTGGAAGGCTTCCAGTTTTCCTGCTAATGCTTTTTCGGCGGATTTTGCCTGCTCTTCCAGTTCTTTCTTTTTATCCAGATACAGGTCATACTTGGAAAGCAGGGTGTCAATATTAAGGAATACAATTCGGGGGGCAGCGGATTTGTCCTCAGAAGCCTGAGTGCCGGAGTTTGCAATCTCACCGGATGGTTGTTTGCAGGAGATGAGGGTTACCGTAAGCACAAGCAACATTACAACAAAGGCAGATGATATATTTTTCATTATTCTCGGTTAATTTTTCAAAATGAGGCACAAAAATAGGGAAATTTGATGAATCCCAATAATTTTTACCATTGATGGGTGTGGCTTTCTTATCCCGCTGAGATTAAGTATCTTTGATTTTTAAAATTATGCCTTATGTCAAAGGATTATTTAAAGCTCTCGATTGTGTCCGGCATCCTCATTTTTGTAGCCAGTTATGGCGCCTTGTATGCAGGATTGTATCTTATGCCCGATTTTTTCAGTGGATATATCAGTCCTGTGTTTAATTCGGATGACAGCCGTAATCTATTTTTTTACATGCATCCCTTTGTATTGAGTTTTGCACTTGCTTTTTTCTGGATCAGATTCAGGCAAATGCTAAATGGAAACAAATGGCTCAAAGGGATTGAGTTTGGGCTGCTGTATGCCCTGATTGCCCTGGTGCCGGTGATGTGGATTACCTACAGTGCGGTGGACGTGTCTCTGAGTATGGTGCTCACCTGGCTTTTGTATGGTACTTTTCAGGCCTGTATTGCCGGTTTAGTTTTTTCATTTCTATCTGAAAGCTGATTCAGCTGAGCTTAGTCAGGTGTAAAACAAATTCCACATCCAGTTCATTCCTTACTTTTATGGTGCCTCCCAATTTGCTGGGAGGCTTTAGATTGAAATCCGAAAAAAGAATTTGCCTGACTCCGGTAAGTTCCATTTTACCCTGTTCCTTGGCGTAAATGGTGTATTGCACCTCAAAATACTTTTTGACTCCGGCGAGTTCAATCTCCACATTGCCACTGATTTTTTCAAATGATTTGATGGTGGATGGATTTTTGCTGAATGAAATAAATCGAATGTGCATGACAGGATGGTCATCTGCTTTCAGGGTTTTTTGCAGGTCCTTAGTCATCACTTTATGGTAGCAATCAAAATTGTGTATCTGAATCTGCATGGACCCGGCCAGCTGAATCTGCCTGAGCAAGCCTGCACCGCCTGATTTATAAATCAGGGTATCTGATTTTCCGTAAGATCTGATGACGCAGGTAAAACTGTTGATATTTGTTTTTCCTTCCACTTTGAGGCTGCTTTGACTTTGTATCAGCCACGCCTCCTCTGCAAAATTGGAAATAAAAGACGAAAGCATGCTGGCTGACAATAGAAGAAGGGCAAAAAGCAGTATTCTGGAATAAATTATCATCCTACAATATTAGCAATAAATTAATTAAAAGCCCAGGAAAAGGAAATGAAAAAAGCCGGACAATCCGGAGATTGCCCGACTTTTAATACATTCATGTAAATTCGTAAAGGGAAATATCATGGATAATTTTAAAATCCGACTACTGCTCTTCTATGACCATACCATTGAATTTGCCACCAAAGAATCTGCTGGTTTCAGGATAGTTGTCATATTTTTGGTTAACATATTCTGCCTTGAGCAATAAGTTTTTGGTGGGGAACCATCCGGCAGAGAAAGCAGTTCTTGTTATATCCACATCTGTAGTAGCACCTGCCAGTCTGCTGGTCACTTTATTATATCTTGCTCCCACAAAGAGTTGTTCATTAGCAAGAAATCTGTACACTACCTCTCCTGCTATCTGAGTAGTCTTTCTGTCTTTGCCGTCGTATGCATTAGGCTTTTCATTAACAGTTTTACCTGTGGCAGTTTCATATGTACCGAAGAATTCGATGCCTTTGTATTTTACAAAAGGGTTCACGATAAAAGCGGTCACAGAGTTGGATAGTCCGGGATTGAATCTGCCACTGGTAAAGTCAGCAGTGCTGTTGGCCCATTCAGTACCTTCCATCACACCGAAATACCCTGAGCCTGTCCGGTCACCTGAATACAGCGTAATACTTGGAGAGGAATTGTTGGAATACATAGATGCACTCAGTCTGAATCTCAGATCTTCCATGCTTTTATCATAAGCTGCTTTCAGAATTAAACTTGGAGCTTTGGAGGTGATGGAGTCATTTCTATTGGTGCCGATAAGCGGATTTAATGCATAGTCCCTGACATTGTTTCTGATCAATCCATTGGTAAGGCAGGCCATAAACATGAATCCATCTACGGGATAGAAGTACACTTCTCCGCCAATTTCGGTGGTAAACTGATCCATGACGTTGTTTTCAACAAAAGGGTTGAAAATGGCATTGCCCCCGTCTGATCTTCTGTAGTGATTATCACCATAGTTGATTTCCATGTGTCCGATTTTCACTCTGAAATACTTGGTGTACCACTCCGGATTGCCGAACATAGGCAGTTTGTCTATCTGGATATAACCACCTTTTACCCAAAATTCGTTGTGGTGTCTGGATGCCATATAATTTTCGAGAAAAATACGGATACCATCTCCCATCTGTAAATTCAGATTGAGGTTGGCAGCTGCAAGATTAAATCCATTCCCAAGAGCATATAATCTCTGTGCAGGTACATTGTTGGGATTTGTATTTTCATGTTTGAGCATCTGATATCCCTGACGGAAACTACCTCCTATATCCAGCTTGAAGCCTTCATATTCCTTAGTTTCAGTTTTTGAGGGCTCGAAAACATTGATACCCGTCTGGTCATAAGCTCTTGAATATTGAATGTTGTTTTGAGCTGAAAGGCTGTAGCCCAAAGCTACCACTATCAGCATTGCGATAATACTCCTAAAGGTTTTCATAAAGATTAATTTAATAAGTGAATAAAAATTGGTTAGGTCGATTGTTATCTGGTAAGGGTAAGGTTAAATTTCAGAGTCACATCCTTGCCGGTTTTTACGGTACCAAGCATGAATGAAGGTGGGGTGATATCATACTGTTTCATATCAATTTTCTTCTCCCCGCTGACCACTATCTTATCTCCGTCCTGCTTAGCGGTGACGACAAGGTCTGTTTCCATAGTTTTACCTGCAATGGTCAGATCAATGCGGCTGTTGATGGTATAATTACTGCCTTTTGCTGTGACCTCTGCATTTTTCAATACTGCGGTAATTTCCGGATTGGCATCCACTTTGAGGGCTTTATAAGCATTTTTATCCATACCATCCTTTCCACTTTTCAGAGATTTGGCGGGAGTCTTAAAATTCATGCGGGTCAGTCCTGTGATATTTCCATTATCATCCAAAACGAAGGTTGCATCACACGAACCGCTTGAGGATTTCATATCCCAGTCGTGCATGGTTGAGGTACCACTAACTGTCAGACTCACATTATCTCTGGCGCTGTACCTTACCTGAGCTGAAAGATTGACTACCAGGAGAATCCACAATATGAGCATTGATAAATTTTTCATGATAAATGATTTAAAGATGATTTATGAATGAATTACAATGCAAGATTACGCCTGTAATTCAGCATAAATTATGACCTTGATTATTGATGGAGATGACAAAAAATAAAAAGAGAATGATGCAGATCATTTTTTCTGACTAAATAGAGATTGTAGCAGTGCTTATAAGGATTAAAGACCTTCGGCAGAAAATTCTGAAATATAAGCTGTCAAGCCAAAAACATGTATTTGAACCCTGTGATTCGGATTAAAATTAAAAGAAGGTAACTATTCAGCTATAACCCCGAAGGGGTGTAATATTTAGTCCGTAGGAAATTTTCCAACGGACTAAATAACCACGGATGGTAAAATCCGTGGATAAAATGATAAAATAACTTTGATTTTGGCGGAATTTTTGTCAAAATAAGCAAAAATCGTGCTTGTTTGCCCAAGGCATGGACAAAATCTATGGCGGGAATAAAATAGCTGAATAGTTACAAAAGAAGATAATCACTTGGGTAATTTGCCGAAAGCGGGATTGTCCGCCCTTTGGCGGGAGACAGATTTGGGCAACCAATCTCAGAAGGCAGCCAAGGTGAATCATTGCGGCAACTCAATTTGCTGCCATTTCAGGCCATAATAAATTTTCCAATTCAAAATCCCGTTTAAATTGGATTGAAGCTAGAAGAGGCGATACTAATGACCGGATTTATAAATTTATTTAAGAAATTACTATACCCAAGACAAGCAATCCTGATTAGCCTTGAAGTTCTATTTCAAAGCCGTTACTGAGAGTGCCGGTAGTCAATGCCCCTTTTTACCAGAAAATAATATAAATAGCTGCTACAGCGGCGATCACCAGGATACTCAGAATATTGAAGACTGAGGATGTCCTGAAAAGTTTGTCACTGAAATATATGGCTTTGACATCATCATTCTTGTTTTCATACCATGAAATTATCACCATGATAGCAGCTATGAGCAAGAAGCATAATCCCATCCTGTCTATGAAAGGCAGTGCAGGCATCAAAAACTTGAATGCTGCCGACAATGGTATGGCCAGGATTACGGCAACCAGTGCGGCATTGGTAGATGTTTTTTTCCAGAACATACCGAGAATAAAAATGGCTACAATACCGGGGCTGATAAATCCGGTATATTCCTGAATATACTGAAATGCCTGATCTAATGTACCTAAAGTAGGAGCTACCAGGACACCAATGAGTAATGCAGAGGCAGCGGCAACTTTACCCACCCTGACCAGAAATCTTTCTTCCTTTACAGTGAGCAAGGGACTGTCATGCTGGGTGGCATCGAGCGGCTGCTCACGTTCCACATCCTGCTTCATCAGCAAGGGTCTGAATATGTCGAGCGTAAATATGGTGGATGCACTGTTGACCATGGAGCTGATGGATGAACCTATAGCTGCAATCAAAGCTGCCAGAGCCAGCCCTTTGAAGCCTGTACCTACAAAATTGGACAGTACCCATGGATACGCCTGATCGGACTTCAGAAGTTCTGCGCCCAACGCATAAGCAGCAATACCGGGTATGACTACTATAAGCGGCAGAATGACCTTGATCAAAGCTGCAAAAGCTGTACCTGTCTGAGCTTCATCCAAAGACCGGGATGCGAGAGCCCGCTGAATGATATATTGATTATTTCCCCAGTAATACAGGTTTGCGATCCACATTCCGCCTACCAGTACACTGATGCCCGGCAGATCCAGATAGGCATCCTTGAGGCCGCCTTTACCATCCGGAATCATCATTTCTCCCTTATTGATAATCATATTGAATTTTTCAGGGGCTTTGGCCATGAGCATCTGCAATCCTTCGAAGACACTACCGCCTGCGGCATTGAGCACGGCATAGGTCGCAATAAGGCCGCCCACTATCAGCACCACCACCTGTATCACATCTGTCCAGACCACTGCTTTCAGTCCACCTGTGATGGAAAAGGTAGCAGCATACAGTGCGAGACCAATGATACCATACATCATCGGAATGCCTACAATCGTTTCAATAGCCAGTGAGCCCAGATAGAGCACACTGGTGATGTTGACAAATACAAATAAGAGCACCCAGAAGAATGCCAGACCTGTCTTGACCCTTCTGTCGAACCGCTGTTCCAGAAACTGGGGCATGGTATAGATTCCTTTGTCGAGAAAGACCGGAAGGAAAAATTTGGCTACCACGATCAGTGTGACGGCAGCCATCAATTCATATGCAGCGATGGCCAATCCGATGGCATACCCCGATCCCGACATGCCTATAAACTGTTCGGCTGAAATATTAGAGGCTATCAATGAGCCACCTACTGCCCACCATGGCAGGGATTTGGAGGCCAGAAAGTAATCCTGGGCCGTATTTTTCTTGCTCCTGTACGAAATCCAGAGACCGAAGCCCATCATAAAAATAAGCCAGCCGGCCACTATTCCGATATCTACACTGCTTAGGTTGTTGATCATTGGTTCAATTTTTTAGTATTCATATTTTGCGGTAATAATATACTGGTAATCCAGTGAGGTATCATTGGTTTTTACTTCGGTATATCCTGCTTTTTCGAGCATGGTTTCCAATACATCCAGATATATCCTTTCGGATTTTGGCGGAGCATCTATGGGGAGTTTTTTCATTTTATAATCCACAATCATCAGGGTGCCGCCTTTTTTCAGTCCTTTTTTCAATGTTTCAAGATATGCCGGAATATTTTTTATATAGGCTATGGTATTGATGATGACAATGATATCCACCTCATTATCCCTGAGCATGGGGTCATGTTCATTGGCCAAGCGGGTTTCCAGCTTGGGTCTGAATGGTTCGGGCAGCTTAAGTTTGGATTCTTCTATAGACCGGATGGCTGAGGTATCAATCTCGATGGCTATGACCTTTTCTGCTTTGGCCACCAGCCTGAATGAAAAGTATCCCGTACCTGCACCAATATCGGCTATGGTTTTTCCCGTAAGGTCTCCTAATTGTCTGATGACAAGGTCCGGTTTTTGCCATACATCCCTGCCGATATCCGGATTGCTGAGAAAATGTTCGGTAGAATCGTGTTTTTCAGGGTGTTGATTCAGAACCGAACTGTTGTTGCTCAATTCCCACTTGCAGGATTGTAAAATCAGTATCAGGCTCAGCAGGCTGATATGTATCAACAATCTTGGGAATGTGCACTTCAACATGTCATCATTTGAAGGCCGAAAGTTAAAAAAATCATTGGATTATGAAGCACAATTAATTTCTTACAAAATCAGAACTTTCTGATACGCAAAATTCTAATGACTACATCAACCGCTATATATTAAAACCCTGTGACCGTATCCTGTGACCCTGAATCTGATAATTCATATCCGATGTGAAAAAGAGCCTCTCCCAGATTGACTACACTGCTGTTGTTGTGACAAAGGATTATACCTGAATAGGGCGCATGTACATCTTTTGATTTGGTGCCGTAGGGATCTTTTATGGCTCCCAGCAGCATCCCTTTATCCACCCACTCTCCGGCTTTGTGGTGATGTATGAATACACCGGGCATCTGCGCTCTCACCCAGGTGGTCTTTTTGATATTGACGGGCGGTTGGTTATTTTGTCGCTCAAAGTTGTACATCCCAAGGTGGCTCAAGACATTTTTGATGCCGGCAATACCACTTTGTATCGCACTGTGATCAATACGCTGAGATTCGCCTCCTTCATACACAATGGCGGGTACTCCCATATCACGGGCTGTCTTTCTGAAACTGTGTGCCAGATAGGGTTGTTCCAGGATGCAGGATGTACCAAAGATTTTTGCCATCTCCATGGCCACCGTGTCCGCAGGGTGATATCTCACATGCGGAAAATTGTATCTGGCTCCGCCTCCGGTATGGAAGTCAATGGCATAGTCGCATAACGGAAGTATCTTCTTGCTGAGGATCCTGGCAATCCTTGACGCCAGGGAACCATTCAAATGACCGGGAAAAGAGCGGTTGACATCCTTGCCGTCAGACAGGTCTCTGCTGAAATTGATAAAGCCAAACACATTGAGCAAAGGAATCACAATCAGCGTACCTCTCCGGATATTTTCAAAATGATTTTCTTCGATGCTTCTCCTGACTATTTCTATACCGTTGATTTCATCTCCATGCACACCACCCAGCAGCAAGACCACCGGCCCGGGCTCTGAAGAGGTGAAAATATGTGCATGTACATTAATACGATTGTCTGACGGGATTTTACCTGCATTAATCCGAATAGTTACCATTTCACCCGGTGTGACTGTATTTTTGTCAATCACCAAAGGCAGGTTGTTGCTGAATTTATCCCATTTTTTTTCCAATATGCTCATCTTTTGTTTCTTTCTACAAATTGAATGATTTTGCCGGCTATATCCACCTGCGTCGCACCCTCTATACCTTCCAGTCCGGGGGATGCATTGACCTCCAGTACAGCAGCACCCTGATGCGTCCTCAACATATCCACTCCGGCTACTTTGAGTCCCAGTATCTTCACCGAATCAATAGCTGTCTTTTGCTCCTCTGCCGTGAGTTGTACCCACTCTGCTACTCCTCCTCTGTGCAGATTGGATCGGAAGTCTCCGCTTTTTGCCTGCCTTTTCATGGCTCCTACTATTTCGCCATCCACTACAAATGCCCTGAAATCAGCACCCTTAGCTTCGGAAATAAATTTCTGAATAATGATTTTTTCCTTGGTGGTATGGAATGCTTCGATGATGGATTCAGCATTTACTTTGTTTTCAGCCATGATTACGCCCATTCCCTGAGTACCGCTCACTAATTTGATGATGACGGGATAGCCTTCCATTTCTTCAAGCATAAAGGGAAGTGTAAAAAGGTTGGAGCAGAATATGGTCTTGGGTACCAATATGCCATGTCCCGCCAATATCTGGAGGCAACTGAGCTTGTCCCTGGCCATGAGTAATGGCTCAGCATCCAGTGTAGAAAAGACACCTTGTGAGGCAAACTGCCGCAATACCGCTACGCCATAGGAAGTGGCAGTGGTACCGATTCTCGGTATGATCGCATCTACATTGACAATTTTTTGATTGTGGTAATACACCTGTGGTTTGCCTTTTTCGATCACCAGATCACATTGCATATGGTCTATGACCCGCACATAATGATTGCGGATACGGGCAGCATTGACCAGACTCTGGGTGCTGTACAATGAAGGATTTCTGGATAGTATGACGATATTCAATTTCAGCGTGATTTGATGGGGCTAAAGTTAAATAAATATTTGGCCCGCTATGGAGTTTTAGGTAAAATAACTACTTTCGGGATTTTTATGGTATCCATGGCATTGGCATGTAAAGAAGTGCGGGCAATTCAAAACATAATTAAGAAAAACTCATGAGTGAAATCGTAATGAATGATAAGAAAACCATCAATGCGTGGGCACTTTTTGATTGGGCCAACTCGGCTTATGCCTTAGTCATCAGCACCGCTATTTTCCCCATCTATTTTGTAAAATACACCCCGGATATCATTCATTTGGGCAACTATCAGTTTACCAACAGTGCCCTGTACTCTTTTGCGGTTTCGTTTTCCTATATATTTATCGCTGCGCTCTCTCCTTTACTTTCGGGCATGGCGGATTTCAGCGGCAGAAGGAAGTTTTTTCTCAAGTTATTCACTTTGACGGGGTCCATCGCATGCATTACACTGTATTTTTTTAAGGGTGAGCCACAGCTTTGGCTTGGCACCTCTGCGTTTATTCTGGCCACTATCGGATTTGCCGGGAGTATTGTGTTTTATGATTCCTATCTGCCTATTATCGTGACTGAGGACAGATACAACTCGGTAAGTGCCAAAGGATACACCTATGGCTATATAGGTAGTGTATTGCTCCTGGTCACCATACTAACGATGATACAGAGGCCTGAATGGTTTGGCCTGAACGACGGTCAGCTCGCTACCAGACTGGGCTTTGTCATGGTGGGTATCTGGTGGATAGGATTTGCCCAGATTACATTCCGGAGACTGCCCAAAGACGCCATGCAGAAATTTACCCGCCATATGGTAAAAAGCGGATATACGGAGGTGCGTAAAGTACTGACAAAAATTAAGTCTATGCCGGATACCCGAAATTTTTTGCTGGCATTTTTCTTCTACAGTGCAGGTGTACAGACGGTGATATATCTGGCCACCATTTTTGCTGAAAAGGAACTGAACTTTGAAACGGCCGAACTTATCCTGATCGTATTAATTCTGCAATTGGTTGCCATTGGCGGAGCCTATCTTTTTTCAGCCATAGGTACCAGAGCAGGTAATAAATTTTCGCTTTTGACCATGATCGTAATCTGGGTCGTTATATGCACCGGAGCTTTTTTACTAAAGATAAACTGACCTTTTATATACTCGCTGCCATGGTAGGTATGGTGATGGGTGGGATACAATCCCTGTCCAGGGCCAGCTATTCGATGCTGCTTCCGGAAAAAAATGAAGATCCCACCTCTTTTTTCAGTTTTTATGATGTGGTGTATAAAATCGCTATTGTGGGAGGTACCCTGCTATTCGGGGTGGTGGATAATATTTTTCACAATATGCGATATTCTGTACTTGCCCTTGCGGTATGTTTTGTAGTGGGATTTGTTTTTATGTACAAGGTAAATCTGGGGGATAAATCTGCAGATGCAGAAGTACCGGGATAAATGCATGAATAAAATGTAAGTCAGCGGATTTACATGAAGTGTGCTGGTACTAATGTTACGGAATTGAAATTTGCAACGACAGAATACAGGGTATTTCTTAAATCAAAGATTTTAATAATCATTCTTCTCTCCCACCCTCTTGATCAGCACTTCCTGATCACTGAATATCATCCAGGAAAAATCATAGACATAATGCACCATTTTATTTTGTGCATTGATATGGTAATGGGTGATGTACGTCCAGTTGAATTTCTTTACATCCAGTATTTTTTTGTCAATCATTTTACGTCTGCCTTCTTTACCCATTAATTCCAGAAGTATGGAGCGATTGCGGTGAAGAATCCTGTCGATACGTTCGGAAGCGGCAAGGGTGACTTTGTTGAGTTTGATGTGATATTGAGATTTGCAGGTAGCGGAGCAGAAAATTTTATCTGCTCTTCCGGAGAAGGGCTGTTTGCATAAGCGGCATAATCTGGCTTCCATAGGAAAAAGGCAAATTTTTTTAAAAAAAACAGAATACCAAATTTACGAGACAAATAAAATAAAAACCAGGAATATTGGCTTTATAAAGCCCTGAAAAGTAATTAACCGTTATTTACCGTTAATAAACGTATATACACGTTTAATAAACGATTATTCAAATTGACTCCTTAGGTTTGCTCAAAATAAAACCATCATGCGTACCATTCAAATCAGTAAAGCAATCATCAATGACCAGACGTACATTGCATTGAGTATTGAGAAAAACTCCCCCGAATACCCTTTAATTCTACAGGTAAAGGGCAGAACGTGGAGATCAGACGCCAAGCTATGGCTGATACCCAATGCATTGGAAAACTGGAACTCTTTTAAATCGGTGTTTGAAAATTACAGGATTCAAAAAACTGATGAAGCTAAAAGACTGGAGCCGGTGCAAAAGCTGAATCAACAAAAGAACCCTGAAAATTTTCAAAACAATGAGCGACATAATTTAACAATCCGCTCATTGTCAGAAGCTCAAAATAAAGCTATAGCCCGTATGACCGAGCAACTCGTCATCCAGAAATACAGCCCTAATACGCTTAAAAACTATGTTTCGTCTTTCACAGAGTTTTTGGTATATCACCAAGGTAAAGACCCTCAATCCATCACAGAGCAGGATTTCAGACAATATATCCTTAATAAAATTGAAAACCACCACATTTCAGAGAGCACTCAAAACAATATCATCAATGCCCTCAAATTTTATTATGAAAAAGTAGAACTCAGACCCAGGTTTACACTTTATGATATCAGACCAAGATCTCCCAAAAAATTACCCGGATTTCTTTCCAAAGAAGATGTAGAGAGACTGTTGAGGGCATGTACTAACATAAAACACCAAACGATCCTCAAAATCATTTATTCGGCCGGTTTGAGAGTTGGAGAGCTTACAAGACTAAAAACCAGAGACATATTGTTTGAACAAGGCTTAATACGGGTGAAGTCAGCGAAGAACAAAAAAGACCGATACACGATACTATCACCTAAAGTAGCAAAAGCGACACAGGAATATATTTCTTTGTTCCAACCCAACTACTGGCTTTTCGAAGGACAGGATAGAGGCAAATACTCCGAAAGAAGCGTGCAAAATATCCTGAAAGCGGCTGTAATCAAATCCGGAGTAGATGAAAATACTACTGTTCATACATTGCGCCACAGCTTTGCTACACACCTGATAATGAACGGTATAGACATAAGAACGATACAAACATACCTAGGTCATGAAAGTATAAAAACCACAGAGATCTATACGCATATCACCGATAAGATGAAATCGAAAATAAAAAGTCCGATAGATGACTTGGATATCTGAAATTAGGTGTTTACATTTGTATATACTTATGAAGGATTATGGCGTAAGTACAACCGTTAGCGGTCAGGCTATAACGACAGTGAACAAAATCAACATTTGATATTATAATGAAAGAGAATAATAAAATATCGGTCAGACAAAAGGAAATTGTTGCTAGTTATCTTCATCAATTAGACCTTCACCTTTCAGACTTAAAAGTGGGATTAGCTGAAAAAACTTTTGAAATAAAAGACTTGGCAGACTTGTTATTTGTAAGTCCCAAACATTTGAGCAACACAATTCAAGAAGTTCTTGGAAAATCACCCTGCGACATCTATGAAGAACGTCTAATGGAAATTTCTAAGGAGCTTCTACTGACAACCAACAAGCCAATTTCCCACATAGCCCAAACATTGACTTTTGAACCTTCGAACTTTACCAAATTTTTCAAGAGCTATGAAGGCAAAACCCCTAAACAGTTTCGTGAACTAAATATTAAATCTGAACTTCTCACCAAATAATCTGAACTTCTCACCATAACCGCTTCATTTTCTATTTGAAACTTTGTGCCAACAAAATTTTAAAGAAAATGACAAAGAAAATTTTAATAACAGGAGCAAGCGGTGGTTTTGGTAAATTAACCGTATTGACATTAATGCAAAATGGGCATCAAGTTGCAGCTTCAATGCGAGACATTGATGGCAAAAACAAAACAGTTGCTGCTGAATTGAGAAATGCAGGAGCAATAGTTGTCGAATTAGATGTTACAAATGACTCAAGTGTAAGAAATGGTGTAAAAACAGCTATTGCAGAACTTAACGGGTTAGACGTTTTGATAAACAATGCAGGAGTCGGTGTTCTTGGAATGCAAGAGTTTTTTACTACGAGCGATTTTCAAAAGGTATTTGACATTAATGTTTTTGGTGTTCAAAGGATGAATCGTGAAGTGGTACCTTACTTCCGAAAAAAGCAAGACGGACTTATCGTATACACATCAAGTCTACTTGGAAGAATTGCACTACCGTTTTATGGTACTTATCAGTCTTCAAAGTGGGCATTAGAAGCGTTAGCAGAAAACTATAGAGTGGAGCTTTCAGGCTTTGGAATTGAGAATTGCATAATTGAACCTGGTGGCTACCCGACAGCATTCTCAGAGAATCTATTAAAACCAAGCGACCTTAGTCGTGAAGCGGATTATGGAGATTTTGCTAAAGTTCCAGAAGCAGTATTGCATAATTTTGATAACGTTTTAAAAAACAATCCACAGCAAGACCCTCAAAAAGTTGCAGATGCTTTTGTCACACTAATTGAAAAGCCTAAAGGGGACAAACCTTTCCGTACAACGGTTGACTTTATTGGTATGGCTGACCATATTCAGAAATACAATGAACATTTGGAACAAATTATGACTGGATTATATACCAACTTTGGGACACAAGGAATGTTGAGCGTAAAAAAATAGAAAGCCCGAACCGCTAACATCGGTTTTGCGTCAGGCGGGGTTAAGTGCTTCGTTTGACGCTTTTTGCTATATTTGAACTTTAGTTCTTCGTATCAAGTGTAGTGCTAAAATACCCGCCCGAACGCAAAGCCGAAAACCGTTGTATGCAATTTTAAGTGTGAAATTCACAAATAGCGGACAACAAAAAGACACTTATACAGTATGAAGTTTGTTTTCGAGCTTTGACTTAATTATATCTAAATGACTGTCTGTCAATCCAACCATCGGATTAGTTAAAATTAAGTTATCCTTTAAGAAGGGTGGCAATGCATTCAAAGACTTATCATCATCAATTATGACAAAGTCCTCGCTAATGGTATTTACATTAACCCAATTCAATATTTCATCTTTACGACTCACACCAAAATTGCTTTCGTCTAAAGATTTAAGATTATTGACAGTTATTCCTCTTCTGTGAAAAATTTCCTTCCACTCTTCGATATTGAAACGTGACTTGTGAGATGTTGTTAGCATGACAGTGACACCCTCAGAAATTATGCTCTGAAGCACACGAACAGCTTTGGTGCTAAATTCAGGAAAGCCATCGCTCAATAACTTCGGACTTTCCCAACTTTTCGCAGGAACCATAACACCATCTATGTCTAAGAAGATTAACATGCCACAAAGATACAAAATTTATTTAAGTAATTCATTTAACTCAGCAATTGTCATTTCATTGTAATCTGCATCTATTTGATTCAATATCAGTATTTTGGCTTCTGTATCCCAGTCTTCCTCTACAAAATTAACAGTTTTCCAATCTGAAATCTTTGTAGCTGAAGTCTTGTTAGAAGGGTATATATCAAGAGTAACTCCAGCTAACAATGATGCTAAATATCTATGATGACCATCAATTATAACATCTCCATCAACTTTTATACCTGAAAACTTAATACCGATAATCATTTTCTTGTAAATACGTTCGATTACTGGATAACATAGCCTCTCATGCGTTGACTTTAACTCTATACTACCCTGATTTACAAAGTTCGTTACGATTTCTAATGATATTTGTTTCAACTTCAACTGTTTTGCGAACGCTAAAGAACAAATAAAATTGTAGAAAAACTGCATACAACATCGGTTCCTATGTAATCTCCTGCCAGGCAAACGGAAATAATCTCAATCTTTTCTTTTGAAAAGAATGCTCAGGGTTTTTCTCCGGCATTCCTTTCGTAAGATGTTTTGATATTTTCCTTGTACAAATTCATGTCTTATTATCTTATCCGCTCATTTCTACACTGTTTTTTCTATCTCTATTCATGCTACATATATGTAGTAACGATGTTTTTACCCGTTCTACCGGCATCCATGGGAAAGATTGAGTCTGTAATACAGCTGCTTGCTTGGCGTTGAGATACATTCATCCTTACAGGGTTGTTCTCCACCGGCTGGTTATGCAGTCTGTTTGACCTTTCCACTCTTTGTTGAATTTTCGAGACTGTCTTGATAATTGATTATATAGGGTTGTTTATTTCTGATCACGCTCCACATCCTGCGGATCAGTTTATGTGCTATCTTTACTATGACGCTCTTACTGTTTTTGCCCTGATGCTTGCGGTAGTATGCCTGGAGTTCCGGATCTCTCCGCATGGCTATCCAGGCCGCCTCGATGATGTACGAACGCAACAAACTCCTGCATCTCGGTGTAATACCCAGGGCTTTCTCTGTACCACCACTCGAATGCAGCCCCGGTACTACTCCGATGTAATTGGACAGTTCTGATTCGTTGGTGAACCGGCGTATATCTCCCAGTTCACTCAATATCGCTGATACTACCAGCCTTCCGAATCCCGGTATGCTCCGCAGCAGATAATAATCCTCTTTATGGTGGGTGCGATAATACTTCGCAAGCTCATTGGTAATGTGGAGAAACTCTTTGTGCAGGCACTCCAGTACTACCAGTTTGCTCTCCATCGATAACGCTCCTTCACTGCTTTGCCACCGGATTGCTCTGATCCATTCTATAAATGCCTTGCTCCAATTAGCATTGTCATATTCCTCAGGTACACTGATGCTCATATACAGCAACTGACTCTTTATCTGGTTTTTATCCTCCTAAGGTTTCTCACCAATATATTGCGATGTCGCAACAGCAACTTCAGAAGATCTTCCTGCTCCGTAGGTATGTGTATCCCTTTGAGCTGTCCATCGCGATACAATCTGCACAGCATCCTTGCATCAATCTTGTCACTCTTCTGATACTGATATTTGTCTGACCTCGGTATGTCTGATGGATTGACCACCATCACATGCCACCCCAGATTCAGACAGTATCTCGCTACCCCAAATCCGCAACACCCTATCTCATACACCAAATGCACTTCATGTGCTGCAAAGTGCTTTTGCACATACTCATACAATAGTTCAATATCTGCGGACATGGAGAAATTCTTGTGATGACAGATATCCGTATCGATATGGACCCGATATGTCTTTTTATGGATGTCCAATCCAATATAAATCCTGGGTGTGCTCATTTGTATCATTTTTATTGTATTTTTACTGGTGAATTTAATATTTATACGATTGATTCACCGGAGAGATTTACATGGATGCTTGCCGCAATGTGGGCTGACGTGGTTAAATCAAGTGCAGTGCTTCTATTCCGCCTCAGGCGGATGCTTGGTTGACAGTAAAGTGCTCCGAAATCCCCCACTGCGGCAAGCGGCAAAACGTTATGCGGCAGCTTAGGACGACCGAACAAATAAAAACGAATAGACAAAAAATATGATACCAGACTACCAATCGTTAATGCTTCCTTTAATTAAACTTGTTTCAGACGGACAGGAACATAAATATCGTGACCTAATTGAAAAATTAGCAATCGAATTTCATGTAACAGACGATGAACGCAAAGAACTTTTGGCAAGTGGCAACCAAGCAATTTTTGACAACCGAGTTGGCTGGGCAAAAACGTATTTAAAAAAGGCTGGACTTCTCGACTCTCCAAAACGTGCGACTTTTATTATCACAGACCTTGGCCGACAAACATTATCAAAAAAGCCTGACAAGATTGATGCAAAATATTTACGACAGTTTCCAGCGTTTTTAGAATTTCAAAATGCATCTCGTAACGACAACGAAACCGAAGAAGAAGAAACCACGACCGTTGCAGTTAATGCCCAGACACCTGAAGAAAGTTTAGACAAAGCTTATCAAAGAATCAGAAAGGCTTTGGCATCAGAACTTTTAAATAAAGTGGTTGACCTTTCCCCAGCCTTTTTTGAACGACTTGTAGTTGAGCTTTTAGTAAAAATGGGTTACGGTGGTTCAATCAAAGACGCTGGAAAAGCAATGGGTAAAAGCGGTGACGAAGGAATTGACGGCACAATAAAAGAGGACAAACTCGGGCTTGACATTATTTACATTCAAGCCAAGCGTTGGAAACCAGGTAACGTTGTTGGACGACCTGAACTTCAAAAATTCGTTGGTGCAATTGCTGGACAAGGGGCCAAAAAGGAATTTTCATCACGACTTCCAATTTTACTAAAGAAGCATTGGAATATACACCGAGAAATGAAACCAAAATTGTTCTCATAGACGGTGAACAGTTGGCTCAACTAATGATCGACTACAATCTTGGTTGTACACCACAGCAGACATATGAACTTAAAAAAATTGACAGCGACTATTTTGGCGAGGAATAAAAACATAAACGGACATGAAAGCCGACCGCATAACAGCACCTACCCAAAAGTGGCGGAACAGTGCGAATACGAGCATTTGTGTTTCAAACAAACATTGGTGCGTATAGACAGTTTAGTGTTCCAAACCGCCACCTTCGGGTAGCTGCCAACCGTTGGGCGGCACCAACGTGGACTTGCTTGCAACCTATTGATTTCTTAATTTTAAAAAAAAATGGAACGAAAGAAGTTTATTTTTGGTATAGTAGCATTGTCTCCTTTGATCTTATTTGCAAAATTGAAATCTTTGTTTAACATGCGGACAGGTAACCCATTTAAAGTAAGTTCCGGTGAGGCTAGGTTCGGCAGACGTTACAAAATGAAAGGTGTAACCGTTAATACACTTGACATAAAAATTTCTGGCAAAGACACTAATAATGAACTAGCCGTTTTTGAGCAAATAGGACAAACACCAAATGGAGGGCCTCCACTCCATGTACACCATAACCAAGACGAATGGTTTTTTGTGATTGAAGGCGAATATTTATTTCAATGTGGGAGTGAAAGATATAACCTTAAAAAGGGGGACACAATATTTCTTCCACGAAATGTTCCTCATGCTTTTATTCAACTGACAGAAAATGCGAAGACCATTGTTTCATATATACCCGCTGGTAAAATGGAAGAGTTTTTTGCTGTGACAGATAAATGGGCATCACCTCCATCTAAGCAAGAAATCGCAAAGATATTTGCTGATCATGGAATGCAAGTTGTTGGCGATCCATTAAAAGCCATGTGACTTAATTAAGGGGAAATACTAATACATAGATTGGCGAACGCCCAACATTGCATTGGCAATATGGCGGGGTGACGATTATATCTCAGCTTTTTGTTCGCTAATCAGCTGTCGTTTCGCTAGACGAATAACGGCGAGCAATAGAATAAACAATGAACTTTTGTATCTTTAATCAGCAGCGGCACCGGCAGGCGTAACACAGAATACCGCCACATCGCCAATGCTTCATCGTTACCAGCAAGCGTAGGACGACCGACCCGACCACCAACAGACGACCAAAAAACGGCAGGCAATTTCGCTGTAACTTGACACAAACCGACCTGACTTTACCGACACTCAAGCCGACCCAAATGGGTTTAAAAATTTTCCCACCGCACATTTAAAATAGTTTTCCCTCCCACATTTGGCACATTTGGTTTTGCCCCAACACACAAAGCCGACCCTTCGCAAAACCAAAAGAGCCAAATTTCCCAGCGCTTTCAAAAATATATTGGACAATAATATCCACTATTAAAAAAAAAGTACTTATCTTTGCACCGATAAAAAGTAAAATATGTTTTCAAAGGCTTGTGAATATGGTATTAGAGCATCAATTTTCATTGCAGAGCAATCTTTGCTTGACAGAAAAGTGAGCTTGAAGGATGTGGCAGAAGCTATTGAATCGCCCTCAGCATACACCTCCAAAATTTTGCAGCGACTATCCAAAAGCAACATTATTAATTCTGACAAAGGACCAACAGGTGGTTTTTCAATGGCCAAAAGTGAATTGGAAAAAGTGAAATTAAGTTCGATTGTTTATGCAATTGATGGAGATTCTGTTTACAATGGCTGTGGTTTGGGTTTAAAACAATGCAATGCGGATAAACCTTGTCCGGTGCACGATCAATTTAAAGTTATCAGAGACGAACTAAAAAGATGCTTGAAACTACTGCTGTAAAAACGTTAGCAATGAATTTCGAGAAAGGCTTAACATTTTTAAAACGATAAAAAAAATTTGAATAAATAGTGGACAACAATATCCAATATAATTAAGGAATGGAAACAAAAAATATATTCAGCGAATCGGGCATTATCATCACACTATTGCTGATAGCAATACCTGTAATTGTTGCTTCGATATTGGTAATCATAAAAGCCAAGAATGTTCTGAAGAATTTCTTGAAGAAAAAAGAACTCGAAAAATTCAATGAGTATTTAAAAAACTTAAGTCCAGAAGAAGTGAAAAAGATAGAGCAACGAAAAAAGGAGCTTGAATTTTCTCTTTCTAATAATGAATTAGCTGGCGATATGACACCCATTGACGCAAAAGGTTTGATTGACAATGTGAGCGAAGCGAGTTCGTTGCGATTTATTGAGCAAAAGAAAAAAAGTCAGGCTAGACCCTATATTGAACCTGATTTAACCAAACTTATTCTATGGTATTTGGGTTGTGCCACTTTTTGGTTGTTGTTTGGCACTACCGTTGGCGAATACGTTGGAATTAAATTTGTTGCTCCAGATGTTGACCATTACAGTTGGTTAAGCTTTGGCAGATTACGACCTGTACATACCAATGCAGTATTTTGGGGTTGGGCTTCATTGGCAATGTTGGGCTTGGCTTATTATGTCATTCCAAGAGTGAGCAATGTGCCAATTGCAAGTATTAAAACGGGTTATAGAACCCTCATTCTCGTAAACGCTTCGGTTATACTGGGTAGTTTGTTTTTAATGGCAGGTATCAACAATGGTGGTGGTGAATACCGAGAATACATTTGGCCTGTGATGGCGTTGTTTGGTATTGGTGTTATCATTTCACTACGAAATTTTTATAAAACCATAGCCAAAAGAACAACCAAAGAAATTTATGTTTCCAACTGGTACATCATTTCTGCAATGATGTTTCTATTGGTGATTGCCGTAATTGCGTATTGGCCAAGTTGGCAAAATGGCTTAGGTGAAACAATTATACAAGGTTACTATATGCACCAAGGTGTGGGTATGTGGTTTATGCTTTTCAATCTTGGACTAATGTATTATTTCCTTCCCCAACAATTAAACAAGCCCATCTACTCATACAGTTTAGGAATCTTGGCGTTTTGGGTTCAAATCCTATTTTATACTTTAATAGGAACGCATCATTTTATTTTTAGTGCTATTCCTTGGTGGTTACAGACTGTTGCCATTGTTGGTAGTGCAGGAATGATAATACCAGTTGTTGCAGGTACTACAAACTTTTTAATGACTTTTAAAGGCTCGTGGCATAAACTTTCAGGCAGCTATACTTTACCATTTTATTTGATTGGTATTATTTTCTACTTCACGGGTTCTTTACAAGGAACTGCTGAAGCTTTCAAGTTTACCAATTTAATATGGCACTTTACCGATTTTACTGTAGCTCATTCACATCTCACAATGTATGGCATTATCTGCTTTATGCTTTGGGGCTTTATTTATACCGTTGTACCACGATTGACAGGAAAAGAACCTCCTCAAATTACAGTTGGTGCTCATTTTTGGTTAGCATTAATTGGATTGTTATTCTACACATTCCCATTAATGTACGGTTCAACACTCAGGGGTTTAATGTGGATGGAAGGTGCCAAATCATTTATTGAAAGTGTAGAATTGATGGCTCCCTATTGGTTATGGCGAGCTATTGGTGGTTCATTGATGTGGCTATCTCATATTTTGTTTGCCTATAATTTTTATGTAATGGTAAAAAAGAAAGAAGAAATAGAAATACCAAGCTCTCCGAAAGACATTCTAAATGCAAAGGTTGAACTGGACAATCAAGAAGTAACAAATTAATATATACGAAATGGAATTTTTCGACAATCATAAAAAGCTATTCAGAACGGCACTAGGACTATTTGTTGGGCTAACAATAATTGTTGCCATAATGCCTGCTATCAATAATCAGGAAAACAATGCTCCTTTGCCCGGATATGAGCCATTGAGTCAAGAAGCCTATCTCGGTAAAAAAAGTTTCATCGCCAACGGCTGTGTGGCGTGCCATACCCAACAAGTTAGAAATGTAGATATGGACAATGTTTGGGGCAGCAGACCCGGTATACCAGCCGATTATGCGGGTATTTCGAGAATAGATTTTTGGACAAACACTGCTACATTAATGGGTACGGAAAGAACAGGCCCCGATTTAACCAATATAGGTTTAAGACAGCCGAGCTTAGCTTGGAATTTATTACACATCTATCAACCCAGAGCCGTAGTAGAAAAATCAATAATGCCAGCTTATCCTTGGTTATTTGAAATAAAAAGTGAATTGAGCGAAAAAGATGTTGAAGTGGTTGTGCCTGATGCATATAGAAAAGGCATAACAGGTAAAATCGTAGCCACGCAGGAAGCCCTCAACTTAGTAGCTTATTTACAAAGTTTAAAACAAGTGCCTTTACCTGACGGAAATACGCCCAAGGAATTTTTATACAAGAAAAAAGAAATTCCTATGGTAGTAAATGGAAATAATGCTAACCTACCTGATGGCAAATTATTGTACACTAATAATTGTATGAGTTGCCACCAAGCCAATGGCGAAGGACTTAAAGGTGCTTTCCCATCATTAAAGGGTAGCCCGATAGTTCTGGGTGATGATCTCGAATTATTAGTCAACATTATAATGCTTGGTTATGATGCAAGACCAGAATATGCAGTGATGAATGCAGTAGGCTTGGATAATAACCTCACTCCCGAAGAAGTTACCGCCATTATTAATCACGAAAAAACAAGTTGGGGCAACAACGCCAAAACCGTAACTCCTGAAGAAGTGAAAAAAATTATGGATTTTATAAAATTAACATCTAACAAATAACAAGATGAAAGTAAAATATCTCCTATCCGTACTTATCCTTTTTATAGCTCAAATAGCTATTGCTTGTCCTGTTTGCGAAAAGCAACAACCTAAAATAACGCAAGGATTAACCCACGGGGCGGGTCCGCAAAGTGATTGGGATTGGGTAATCATTGCCATTATTACGCTTATAACGGTTTTAACGCTGATTTACTCAATAAAATACCTGCTAAAACCCGGTGAGAAAAATGATGACCATATCAAACAATCAATCTTAAGCAATTAAATAAGATGGAAGAATATAAAAGCAAAATCAAACTTTTTGTGGATGATGAACAACAACCCATAGCGGAGTTGATTCCACCGGTGCAATTTGATTTGGACACCAGCAAATTAACAGATGGCGAGCACACATTAAAACTCATTAGCAAATCACCCACAGGTAGAGAAGGTATAAGGAAAATAAAATTTATTGTCAAAAATGGTCCCGCTATCTCCATAGAAGGATTGAGTGATAATGGCGTAGTTGACGGAGTTATTCCTCTTATGATAAACGCTTATGACAAAGGCAATCAAAAAAAATTCCTTATTGAAGGTAGTGAAACTCCGCAAAGTATCCCGAGTTGGCTTTGGATTTTGCTCATTGCTTTTTTGGGTTGGGCAGCATTTTATACCATCACAAATTTTAGTCTGTAATTCAATAAAATAGAAATGGAAAACAAGGAAATTTGGTTAGAAACATTAATCACAAA
>JADJWN010000002.1 GCA_016716335.1 Saprospiraceae bacterium
TCCGGTTATTATGACGGTTTGCTTTTTCACAGAGTGATTTACGGATTTATGATTCAGGGTGGCGACCCGGATTCACGTAACGCTCCCCCTCAGAGGAGACTTGGGGGTGGAGGTCCGGATTATACAGTACCTGCAGAGTTGGTGGACAGTCTCGTACATATCAAAGGAGCTTTGGCAGCTGCCCGGACAGGGGACGCAGTCAATCCCAAAAAAGCGTCGTCCGGCTCTCAGTTTTACATCGTCCATGGCAAACCGGTGAGCGATGCGGAGCTGGACAGCTACGAGCAGTCCAAAGGGTTCAGATACAGTGCAAATGCCAGAAATCAGTATCTCAAGGTTGGCGGCACTCCTGCCCTGGACAGGGAATACACTGTGTTCGGCAGAGTAATAAAAGGGCTTGAAGTGGTGGATAAAATAGCATCCGAAACTACAGGTCCCGGGGACAGGCCGGTGAAGGATATAAAAATATTGAAAATGACAGTAATCAGATAAAGATAAAAAATACAGCAAGCATGAGGGAAATATTGGGCATAGATGTCGGTGCGACAGGAATCAAGGGAGCATTGGTCAATGTAAAGAACGGCAAACTTGCTTCTGAAAAATTTAAGATAAAAACACCTGCCCCGGCTACCCCGGAGGCTATCTATCAATGCATCCGGATGATGGCAGACAATTTCGGATGGCAAGGTAAGCCTGCGGGTATCGGATTTCCATCTATCATCAAACATGGAGTTTCGCTTACAGCCAGCAATATAGATCCGTCCTTTATAGGCTATCCGATTCAGGAAAAATTTGGCGAAATTTTCGGTGGCCGTCTTGTAGTGGTGAATGATGCAGATGCTGCGGGATATGCTGAAATGACCCACGGCAAAGGTAAAAATCAAAAGGGTGTGGTGTTGCTAATCACGCTGGGAACCGGCATAGGATCTGCCATATTTCTGGATGGAAAATTACTGCCAAATACTGAACTGGGCCAATTGCTGTACAAAAAATCGGTCTTTGAAAAGTATGCAACCAACAGTGCCAGAGAGCTGAAACACCTCAGCTGGAAAGCCTGGGGCAAGGAGTTGAATACCTTTCTGAATCATGTCAATCTTTTGTTTAGTCCTGATCTGATTCTCATTGGGGGTGGAGTAAGCAAACATTTTGCCCAATATGAGCCATTTCTCAAGGTGAATACACGGCTTGAAACTGCTCAACTGCTCAATGAAGCCGGCATCATCGGGGCTGCCATGAGTGCTGCCAAACTCCAGGATTGATGAAGGTAGCAGGTTTCACTTTTATAAGAAATGCAATCCTGTATGATTACCCTGTGAGAGAAGCCATCCTGTCTGTCCTGCCACTTTGCGATCAGTTTGTGGTGGTAGTCGGAAAATCGGATGATGACACTTTGCAATATATCCGGTCCATACAATCACCCAAAATAAAAATCATAGAATCTGTATGGGATGACACCATGCGCAAAGGAGGCAGAGTACTTGCGTTGGAGACAGATAAAGCGTACCGTGCAATAGATGAGGATATGGATTGGTGCTTTTATATACAAGGCGATGAGATACTCCACGAAAAATATCTTGATACTGTTCGAAATGCCATGCTGAATTGGAAGGATGACCCTAAAGTGGATGGACTGTTGTTCAGGTACCGGCATTTTTATGGCTCTTATGATTATGTGGCAACATCCTCATCATGGTATAAAAACGAAGTACGGGTGATCCGGAAAAATCCTGCATTTTACTCCTACAGAGACGCCCAGGGATTCCGAAAAGGAGACGACGAAAAACTCAGGGTTAAAGCCATTAATGCTGAGATTTATCATTATGGGTGGGTAAAACATCCTGTACATCAGCAGGCCAAACAAAAGAGCTTCCAGAAATTGTGGCATGACGATACAGAGGCTCAAAGCCGGATAGTACCCGGTGACCACTTTGATTACAGCGGTATTGATAAATTAGAAAAATTTACCGGCACACATCCCGCCGTAATGGCCGAAAGAATACAAGCTGCCAACTGGACATTTGACCACGATATTTCAAAAAACAGATCCGGAATTAAAGAACGATTTAAGTCGTTCTTATTGAAGTATCTCGGATGGGATGTGAGCTACAGAAATTACCGCGAGGTATAAAATCTACACTTCCAGCACTACCTCTACCGGACAATGATCTGAAAAGAGTACTTCCGGTCTATGGCCGGCACTTCGTATTTTATTTTTCAACCCATCAGTGACTGAGATATAGTCAATTCGCCAGCCAAGATTTTTCTTTTTGGATCCTGCACGGAAACTCCACCAGCTGAATTCAATACTTTCGGGATTTTTGTATCTGAATGCATCAGTAAATCCCATTTCATTGAACCAGGCATCCAGCCATGCCCGCTCATCCGGTCGGTATCCGGAAGGGTTATCTTTTCGGTCCGGATTGTGTATATCCATTCGGGTATGGACAATGTTGTAGTCACCGGCAATGATAAGGTTGGGCCTTGATTTTTTCAGATCCAGGATATAGGGTCTGAAATCATGAAGAAACTGCATTTTGAATTCATGTCTGTCTTCTCCGCTGGAGCCGGAAGGAAAATAACAGTTCAGTAATGTGATATCGCCGAAGTCTGTACGAAGGATACGACCCTCTCTGTCATATATCTCATTGCCCATACCTTCTACCACATCATCCGGCTCAATTTTGGAGAATGTGGCTACTCCGCTGTATCCTTTTTTTTCAGCGCTGTGCCAGTAATGATGGAAACCCAGATTGTCCACTTCGCCGGTATCTACCTGGTCTTTATTGGATTTGGTTTCCTGAAAGCAGATGATGTCGTAAGGCTGATCGGCCAGCCATTCGTAAAATCCGGCATTGACAGCAGAGCGAAAACCATTGATATTGTAGGAAGCTATCCTGAGCATGTTCGATGATTGGTTGATTTACAGTTCGAAATGAATGAGATTTTTGAATTGCTGCATTCTCTGGATGATATCGGTATCTGTCAGTGTGCGCAGCCTGTCTATACTGAACGCTTCTACACAAAAAGATGCCATAGCACTTCCAGCGATGACGGCTCTTTTGAGCCCGGATGGACTGTAATCATCAGTGCGGGCTATATATCCCATAAATCCGCCGGCGAAGGTATCTCCGGCTCCCGTGGGGTCATACACATCGGCAAGCGGTAATGCAGGAGCATAAAACAAATCATCCTGAGTAAACAAAAGGGCTCCGTGCTCCCCTTTTTTGATTACCAATATTTCAGGGCCCATTCTTTTTATAGCAGAAGCTGCTTTGACCAATGAATGCTCCCCTGAAAGCTGTCTTGCTTCCTCATCGTTGAGTGTAAGAACATGTACACGTTTCAGTACTTTTTTCAAATCATCCATCGCTGTATCCATCCAGAAATTCATAGTGTCCATGGCTATGAGCTTCTGTGAGCCGTCCAGCTGGTCGAGTACGCTGAGCTGGATTGCCGGTGTAAGGTTGCCCAGCATTACATATTTGCTCGACCTCGCCTTTTCGGGGACAACGGGATTGAAATCTGCCAGCACATTAAGATCCGTGACTAAGGTATCCCTGGAATTCATGTTTTCATGGTAGCGTCCTTCCCAAAAAAAGGATTTTTCACCCTTACGGATTTCGAGCCCGTCGAGATTGACACCCCGGTTTTTCAATGCTTCCAGTTCATGTTCAGGAAAGTCTTCACCTATTACTGCTACGATAAAAATATCCTTAGTAAAGTAGGAAGCCGCCCAACTGATGTATGTACATGCACCGCCGATGACCATTTCAGCCACACCGTATGGGGTGCGGATGGTATCAAAAGCGACAGTACCGATCGACAATAAGCTCATACCAGATTTTTACGAGGCACAAAAGTAGGATAAATTACTACATTACACTGCTGTAAGGCTCAAGGAATGTGCATCCTTCCTCATTTATTTTTTGAGAAAGGCTCTGAAAATAAAATTTAGCAGTCCCAAGGAAAATTTGCCGGTGTTTTGAAAAAACCTGTACTGATGATAGACTTCAACAGATAGCAGCGAGAGGAAAGAAATAGCCAAAAGGACATTCCTGATGGTAACAAATGGCCTGAGATATTGGTCATAAAAAGGTTCAATCAAAAGGATGCGGACAAAAGTAATACTGATTACTGCAAGGAGACCTGACATGGCTATGGCTCTCAAAATAGTGGTGAAAGTATTGTCCTTTCTGCGATGACAGAGGCTGTAGAGTTTTGCGGCAATTTCAGAGGTGGGATCTATTTTCAGCAGCTGAGATGCAATCTTTTCACATTTTTCAAAATTGTGTGTATGATAGAGGGAAGCCGCTTTTCGCAGCAGCAGGATATTAAAAATGTTTTCACCCTGATACTCAAAAATATTTTCGGTAATCACGGTCTCAATCACCGGATCCACTTTCTCCAGATAACGTTGATATCTGCCTATTTCAAACAGGCAAAGGACATAATCTATATCTATCTCAATGCGCTCATCATAGGGCAGCAAGGCAATATCTCCGGGATGTTCTTCATAGTATCTCACTTTTTCCCGGTAGGCATGACTTCCGAGCCTGTAATAATTCAGATAGGTTTCCGGATGTTTCATATCTGCCGATTTGTGTAACAGATTACAGGTGTTTGTTTATTTTTAAACCATTAAGCTTACTAAGCAAAGATAAAAGATTGTCCCGTAACAACAAGCAATGGCTTAATGTTTCTTTAAGTGGCTGCAAAAGATTTTAAAGTGTGCATCAATACAGATTGACTGGATTTTCAGAAATAGTGAAGCCAATTCCGACATTGATTTACAATGATTCCAAACCTTCAATACTATTCTAAACCTGCGAAAGCAAAAATTGAGACCATCTCAGGTACGACTGCCTGTTTTGCATCCGGCTGTCAGGATTATGACCGCATTTTCAAATTCTTCAATGGTTGAGGTTATGAAGTGAACCGGGTACTTCTACTACATGGTCAGTAATAACTGAAAGATCCAAATTTCAAATACCGGATGTCACACGAATTGATCCTCTGGCCAATAGTTGATTAATTTTCAGGATAAATCTATCGGGGTAAAATTCAAGTGCAATCATGAATGAATATCAATTTATCAGCAATACTGTGAAAGCATCTGAAGCAAATCAGATAAAATTTTGGAAGTTATTTTTACATCTTTCCGTACAATTTTTGTGGGATTTCTGCCTGAATTCCGTATATTTATGTGATAATTAAAATCATTCGAACATGGCAAAAATAGTGGTACTGACCGGAGCGGGCATCAGTGCAGAGAGTGGTATCAGCACATTCAGAGATGCAGGCGGACTGTGGGAAGGGCATAATGTGGAGGATGTAGCCTCGCCTGAGGGTTGGAGACGTAATCCTGCCCTCGTACTGGATTTTTACAATCAGCGCAGAAGGCAACTCAAAACCGTAGAGCCCAATGCGGCACACCATGCTTTGAAAAAACTCGAAGCATACCACCAGGTGACCATAGTAACACAGAATGTGGACAACCTGCATGAAAGAGCCGGCAGCAGCCACATCATTCATCTTCATGGCGAACTCAACAAAGTACGGAGTACCGGAGATGAAAATCTGATTTATGAATGGTCTGAAGATCTGCAGCTTGGCGATACATGCGAAAAGGGATTTCAGCTAAGACCTCATATCGTGTGGTTTGGAGAGATGGTGCCTATGCTGGAGAAGGCCATAGTACAATGCATACATGCCGACATAATCCTGATTGTGGGTACCAGTATGCAGGTATATCCTGCAGCAGGTCTTGTGGCATATGCGGATCCTGCGGCAAAAATTTATTATGTGGATCCCAGACCGACGGTTTCCTATGAATTGTCCAAGGCTAAAAATCTCACCATTATTGCAGAAAACGCTTCTACAGGCGTACCCGCATTGGTCGAAGAGCTAAGCCGGATGTAGTCAGGATTTTCTTGGCGTATGCAGGGAATAAAAAATTACCGAAAAGCATCCACAAGACCCAAAGTCAGCCTTTGTAAAAAATCCATTTGCTTATCTCTTTAAATCCTGCCTTTTTGCCGTACATCAGTATGCCTACCCTGTAAATCCTGCCCGCCAGCATGATAAGCAGTACCATAGTGCCTATCAATAAAACTACTGATATCCCGATCTGCCACCAGGGTGGATCGAAGGGCAGTCTCACCGGCATAACAATGGAAGATATAAGTGGAATCATGGATGCCCACACTGCCAGCGAACTGTCCGGGGCATTCACAGCGCTGAATCCGATATAAACCGCTATCAGCAATGGCATCATGATAGGAAAGGTAAGTGTCTGAGCTTCGTTGATATCCTCTCCCACAGCAGAGCCAACTGCCGCAAAAAGAGCGGAGTATGCAAAATATCCGGCGAAGAAATAGAATAAGGTCAGCGGCAGTATTTTGTACCAGTTCATCGTGCGGATCTCAGCCATCACAGCAAATATTTTTTCCTGTGCCGTTTTGACCGTTTCCTCATTGATCGGAGCAGCCTGACCCATATCGGGCATCTGGGCTGAAGCATCCAATCCGAAGAATGCACTGCCTATCAGAAAAATCACCGGCAGGAGTATCATCCATATCCCGATCTGGGTCAGGCCCACCAGTCCCACACCCAGCACTTTTCCCATCATCAGCTCAAAGGGCTTCAGGGAAGATATAAGCACCTCCACAATGCGGTTGATTTTTTCTTCCATCACGGAGCGCATGACCTGACTGCCATAGAGCAGGATGATAAAAAACATGGCATATCCCACCACACCACCTATAATCGAACTCACAATGGTGGTCAGCGAACTCAGCTTTTTGTCTTTGAGGATGGTAACCGGCTCCAGGGTTGCATCGGTCTCCAAAGCATTCAGTGTGGTCTGATCTATGGCAGACTGCCTGAGCTTATATTCCCTGATTCTTTTGGCGATGGCACCTTCCACGGCTATGATCTCTTCAATGCCGAGCTGATCATCTGAATGGTACCTGAATCTGTATTTTCGTTGAGTGGTATTTTCCAGTGGAGACATTTCGAGGATGCCGCTGATTTTGCCATCAGCATAGCTTTTTTTAAGTGTATCCAGATTTTCATCTGAAAAACTGAAGACCAGATTTTTTTTGGATTCCAAAGTGCCTCCCAGCAATCCGGATGGATCACTTACCACGATATTTTTTTTCTTGTCGGAGCCGGTACTCATGATGATACCCAGTACCACAAAGAACAGCAGAAAACCGATGGGTGTGAGCAGAGTGGTAAGGATGAATGTTTTGTTTTTGACACGGGTGAGGTATTCCCTTGACGTGACCAACCATATTTTATTCATTGCTTTCGTTTACTTTTTTGATAAAAATTTCATTCAGTCCCGGGAGGATTTCATTGAATTTATGCACCTCCAGTCCCTGATTCATGACCGCATGCAGTACTTCATTAGGTCCGTGACCTTCGGAGATGGCTACTACATAATTTCCGCCATGCCCGGATTTAATATTGAATAAACCAGGGATTTCCACCAGTGAGTTGGGACCCATTACTGACAATTCATAGATGTGATCTTTGTATTGACTTTTGATGACACTGACCGGTCCGTCCAGAATGATCCGACCCTTGTTGATTAATACGATATTGTCCACAGCTCCTCCACCTGTTCCATCCGGTGGGTGGAAAAGAGGATACTGGCACCTCTGTTCTTCAGGTTTTGGATTTCATCCTTGATAAGGTTGGAATTGATGGGATCCAATCCTGAAAAGGGTTCATCCAGAATGATGAGTTTGGGGTCGTGTACTACTGTGGCAATAAACTGTACCTTTTGTTGCATGCCTTTGGACAAATCCTGAATTTTCTTGTGCCACCACGATGTGATTTCAAACTTTTCCATCCAGTTTTTGATCTGCTTTTTGGCATCGCCAGCAGTTAGACCTTTGAGCTGCGCCAGATACATGAGCTGTTCGCCCACTTCCATTTTTTTGTACAATCCTCTTTCTTCAGGCATGTAGCCTATGAGGTTGGGATGCAGGTGGTTGAGAGGCTCTCCATTGATCATTACTTCCCCTTCGTCGGGTGCCGTGATCCGGGTGATGATTCTGATGAGGGATGTCTTGCCGGCTCCGTTAGGACCTAAAAGTCCGAATATAATTCCGGCGGGTACATCAAAGCTTACCTGATTTACGGCAGTATGGTTGTGGTATCGCTTGACTACCTTGCGTAGAGAAAGCACATTCATGTCGGGTTGTTTTGTGATTCAATTGTCTGGTGACAAAAATAATGTCATCATAATGTGAAATGTTTTCAATTCTATACCAATTCCCGGAAATTATGGATGGAAGGCCTGAAATTTAATATCTTTATAATATATCGGGGATTTATTCGGATTTATGATGTTCGGCCATACCGGTGACAATGAAGTATTGAGCCAGCATGTAGGTGAGCATCACTATATAGTGCTGCAATGGCAGAGCTTCCCTGAATTTGCCGACTGCCAGTACTCCGTCTGATACCATAAACAGCAGTACTCCTGCTACTACCCATGGATAAGCCCTGATACTATCGGATCGCAGGATGGCACTGATCACCATCACAGTAATAGCCGCAGTATATAAGGCTACGGGGATCTGCATAGCATTTAATGCAGGCCAAAGGTAATACAGCAGGAATAATCCGCATATGATAATGGCAGCTGCTGCACCATACACTACCGGGGTTTTGCGGCTTCTATCCTTCAGAAATACCGTGGTGTACAGAATTTGCATGAGCAGAAAGCAGGATAAACCTATGATGAAAAAGTCATCAGATGTAAACAACAGGAAAGCATCTCCGAGCAAAGCAAAAATCATTGCGGACAGCAAGGCATAACTCTGTTTCTGAACCTTACTTATATAAAATCCCAGCAGCGTAGCCATAATCAAAGGTTTGGCCACTATTCTGTAATCAGTGATGTGGTCGAGGGTAATCAGATTGAACCCCACGATAAAAAGGAAGAAGATGTTGAAGTACGGATACTTCATGAAATAAGGATTGGCATGTTTTTCCATTACCGATTTTTCAGGTAAAGATAAACAATTGCCCCTCAATTTCTGATTTACTTCTTCTCCAGATATTCGGTCTTAAAATCCCCGATGTGGATTTCGCTTTTGCGAATCATTTTCTTATGCAGAAAAAAATTGATGACTCCTGCCAGCAGCATGGAGCCGGAGATGATATAAAAAATCACCTCAATCCACAGATGCGACTTAAATATATTCTGCAAGGTAAGACCCGCCATCAGAAAGTACATGGAAGTGCGCAGAAAAGCCAGTAAGGTAGTCTGATTGGCAAGGTCGGTACGCTGCAATGCCAGTTTTTCCCGGAGTATGAGATCTTTGTTGATTTTGCTGTTGATATCCATTTTGTGAAAGTATCAGATTTTTACAATTTTTTTGGTTTGTGTGCTTTTACCATCACTGATATGTATCAAAATCATTTTTTGTTCAGAAAACGGGATTTTTTTTACAATTTTATATTTTCCTTTGGTCATTCCGGGCCATTCTTCACTGAGCAATATCCTGCCGGTCGTATCTGTAAAGGTGATAACAAGATTTTTGCTTTCCTTCAGTTCAAGGGCAATAGACAGATCATCCGATGCCGGATTGGGATAAATTCCATACATAAAGTCCTCACCGGCCTGCCCTGTATCGAAGGTGCCTGAGGTGGTTTTTCTGACCAGATATACTTTGTAGAGTACAGGAGAAGCCGTACTCTGGGTTCCGTCATTGACAAAGAAAATATTTTTTGCACTGCTGGCAATCCCTCCAAATATATAACCCAGCAAAATACTGTCCTCCTGTATGGCATGGTATTTTATCACTCCATTGTCATAGGATGGCACAGATCTGTTTCGGATGAATTCCGCTCCGGCACCCAACAGAGCCGGCATTTCGGATACCAGTTTTTTTTCCTTCATCACGCCGGAGGCATCTCGCCATACAGTAGCAATGGTACGTACAAAGGGCACATTGTCATCTTTGACCAGCATGCCATTCTCTTCATAATACTGGGCAATGCCACCATAGAACACTGTATGCATTTCTTTGTGAATACTGTCATACATGGCTGTATGCGCACAGTGATAATGGTTGTAAAACTGATTGAAATCAGGCTGAACCGCATAAGCATTTTCTGAAATGTTGACGCAATTCAGGAAAGGTAAATCCGCATCTTTTCTGAACACCCCGGAAAATACCGTCAAACCCTGAGTGCCATCGGGCATGATCTGTGCTGCCATATTGTAATCTCTCCTGTGGAATAAATCCGCATTTACCCATTCGGTGTAATCCTGGATTACAATAGTATTTGCATTGACTGAAAGTCTGAATTTTTTGACAGCATCAGTGTATTTCTGAATAAATCCCGGACCAAAATCAGGTCCCATAGGGTTGTAGCGGCCTAAAAACTTCTGACCACCGGCCAGATAGTAATAATCATTGATTTTACCTAAATAACCTCCTGTCACCTGAAATCGGTCATCTCTGACCTGTATGAATACACCTTCCATACTTTTATTTTCGGTCATGGCACTGTGAAGCTTCTTCAGATCTGCTCTGGTCACAGAATTGTAAGTGGTGTGGTCGCCTATGGTCGGACTGTAGCCATATCCTCCGATAAGCCAGAGGTAGTTGCCCTCCTGATAAAACTGAATATTGGTGGAAGTAAGCGGCTCTGCAATTGCAGCAGGCAATTCTGAAACATTTCTCTTCCATACCTTTGCACTCACGGGATCTACCATGATTATCTGATTGTTGTGTCCTGCAAGGTAAAAAGAAGCAAATGGCTGCCTTCTGTGCAATCCATCCAGTCTGCCCCCAAATATAAAAAATTTACCTTCATACTCCCCGGAGGCAAAGGATTGCACACCACCCAACCCGGGAACAGTCGAGGGTTTTAATACAAACTCGAATACATTGACCTGGGCATTTGCCCAAAAAGAAATGTACCAAAGCAGGAAAGCCGGAAAATACCTTTTCATATGGTTTCTAAAATTTTAGTATATCAATATAATATATTACTCATCCACATTTTTCAGTTTCATCAGCAGCGTATAAGCTCCTTGAACGACTATTTTTTTGCCTGAAAAAGCCTTCGGATTCAGGATTTCGGTATAGCCATTATCTGTCAGTCCTGTTTCGACTTCCTGCATGGAATAAGTCTGATTCTGTGATTCTACGAAAATGTAATTCCTGTTGTCATACCTGACGATAGCCACTTCCGGCAATACCTGAACATTTTTTTTCTCGCCTATAATTTCAGCATTCAGAAAACTGCCGGGAGCATTCCAGGCATGATTTTCATTGAGCCTGCAGTACACTTCGGTATATCCTTCCGCCCTGATCTGTCGGTTTACGGAAGTGATGACTCCTTTGATCCGTTTTTCAGGCGCAGTATTGGAGTAGGCATAAATCTCTTTTCCAACCGATACATATTGCAGGTCATTTTCAAATGCCTTCAGAACAAGATACAAACCCTGCTCGT
Organism: Saprospiraceae bacterium; assembly: GCA_016716335.1. GTDB lineage: Bacteria > Bacteroidota > Bacteroidia > Chitinophagales > Saprospiraceae > OLB9. The sequence goes on from JADJWN010000002.1 coordinate 11,485, forward strand.
CAGAAATACTGGCCAGCTCATCCTGCGGCTGAATATACTTACCGTTATTTGCAGGTACATCTGTCACATATCCGGATACAGGTGAATAGATTTTTACGGAGGTTTGAATATTGCCATTATTCAGCATTTCAGGGTCTATATTGAGCAGTTTAATTTTTGCCTTGAGGCCGCTTAATTCCGCTGCTTTTAGTCTGTAACTTTCCTCTGCCTGGAGATAAGATTTCTCGCTGACGGCCTGCTGTCTGAAGAGTTCTTTCTGCCGCTCCAATTCCTTTTCGGCATATACGACTGCTGTCTTCACGGTAAGGTAGTCCTGCTGTAATTGCACTATTCTGAAATCTTCTATTCTAAGGAGGGGCTGGCCTTTTTGTACTCTGGTGCCCGGCATGATTTTCAGATCTCTGATGATGCCTTCTACCGGGGCATGTACGGAGACATGATATTGCGGACTCAGTGTCATATTTCCCCTCAGGATTATTTTCGGAGCAATATCCAATCCCGACATGGTGTCGGTTTTGATTTCTGCGGTTTCAATCTGTGCAGCATTGAGCCGGACTTCGCGGGCTGAAAGTTCGTTATCCGTGTTTTCAGCTGTGGATTCAGGAGTTTTTTCAGGTGCATTTTTGCAGGAAAAAACAAGCGTTGATAATAGTATCATCAATGATATGTAATATTTAAAAGCGTTGATTTTCATGGAATTAATTATTTTTTTGGTGAATAAAACGGAGCTGAATGGCTGACAGATTCAGGTTGTAAATCCGGTCAAGGTACTCCGACCGGATAGCAAATACTTCATCCATCAGTACAGACCATTCAATGTAATTGATGGATCCGTTGGCAAATCTTTTTTCTGCCAGGTCTCTGATAGCTTCAGCATTGGCCAGCTGTGAGGTTTCAAATTCTTCCAGCTGCATCAGTTGTTCGCGGTATATGTCAAATGTTCTGCGGGCTGTCACCTGCTGCTGATCAAATACTTTTTGGTATTCAGCCTCTTTGGCTTGTAATTCCGATTTTCTGGCTTCGGTCTCTGCTTTATAAGCTTTTTGAAAAACAGGAAAATTGACTCCTACCCATGCATTGTGAAATCTGTCAGACGCATTATACAGCTTTTCGTCTGCACCTACGCCCCTGAAACTGATATTTTTATAGCCGATGGTGAAGCTTGGAAGTATAAAGGTTTTTGAAAGATTATAGCTGCTTTCTGCCAGTGATTTTTCATGTTCGGCAGCTGCGACAATGTTGGAATTAGACACATCACCGAATGCTGTAAGCAGGCTGCTTCGGTCAGCCTTGAATGTATCTTCCACCGGAATATAGGTGCTTCCGCCATTCAGCAGGACATTAAACTCGGCTAATGTCCACTCCAGTTCCTTTTCAAGTAAGCGCAGTTTGCTTTGGAGATTCATCTGCTTCTGACGGATTCCGGTCAGCTCTAATCTGTCGCTTTCGCCCTGTGCAAATCTGGCCTCTGCCTTTCTGAGCATTTCTGCGTAGATGCCTTCCTGTTCAAGCATGAGTTTTTTCCTCGCCTGATACCATTGGTAATTCAGGAAATAGAGCTCTACCTGCTGTCTGAGTGTATAACCGGATATTTTCAGATTAATATCAGAAAGCCGGGCATTGGCCTGCATCAACTTTTTTCTGGAACTATAGACGGCAGGCAGACTGAAACCCTGCTCTATGCCAATAGCATTATCAAAAAAAGCACTGTTGATCTGTCCCAGTTCCACGGTGAATGCGGTGGATTCAGAAAATCCGGCGGTCCGAATTCTTTTTTGTGCTGCATCATTCATCATGGCGGAGGCTTTATAGCCGGGATTATATTTTAAAGCTATACCTATGGCTTCATCCAGTGTCACCATCTGTTGCCCGGACAAAGGGCTATTCATAACAGTGAAGTATAAAAAGAGCAGAATGCATATCCCGGAACCGGAAAATTTTTTATTGTCAGTATTCATAATCAATCATTTGAATTTGTTTTGGAATGTGTCGAGGTTTTTTCAAACCACATATACAGAATGGGCAGTACAATCAGCGTGAGGAATGTCGCCACAATAAGTCCACCGATCACCACGGTAGCCAGGGGTCTTTGTACCTCTGCTCCCGAGCCCTTACTGAGTGCCATAGGCAAAAATCCCAGTGCAGCCACAAAGGCCGTCATCAATACAGGACGAAGTCTGGTCTGACCTCCCTGAAGTACAATGGCACGCATATCAGTCATTCCTGATTTTTTCAGACGGTTAAATTCCGCAATCAACACAATGCCATTCAATACAGCAACTCCAAACAGCGCTATAAAACCCACTCCCGCACTGATGCTGAAGGGCATGGATCGCAACCACAGCAAGTATATACCCCCTATGGCTGATAAAGGTATGGCTGTGTAAATCAGTAAGCCCTGCCGGATACTGTTGAAAGCAAAATATAACAGTACAAAAATCAAGGTGAGCGCTACGGGTACCGCAATCGTCAGCCTTTCTTTGGCTTCCTTCAGATTCTGGAAGGCACCGCCATATTTGATGTAATAGCCTACCGGCAGTTTTATCTGTTGGTCCACTTTTTCCATAAGCTCATGCACCACGCTTTCCACATCCCTTCCACTTACATTGAAGCCTACTACAATTCGGCGTTTGGCATCTTCCCGCTGGATCTGATTAGGACCGGCCACCACCTGTACTGTAGCAAGCGATGACAACGGAATTTGCTGATTATCCATGACAGGTATCATCAGATTGCGGATGTCATCGGCACTTTTACGGGCCTCATTTTCAAGCTTTACCACGAGGTCAAATCTTTTTTCACCTTCAAACACAAGGCCGGTCTTTTTGCCGGCAAATGCCATATTTACGATACTGTTTACATCCTTCACCGAAACGCCATACCGTGCCAGTGCATTTCTGTCGTATTCTATCACGATTTGCTCCACTCCGGTGATGGCTTCGATGTATCGGTGCTGCGCTCCCGCTACTGTGCTGACGATACTGCCCAGCTTTTCTGCATAATAGGCAAGGGTGTCAAGGTTTTCGCCGAAGATTTTGCACACCACATCCTGCCTTGCTCCGGTCATCAGTTCGTTAAAACGCATCTGCACCGGATACTGAAAGCCTGCTGTGATACCCGGCACATCATTCAGGGCTTCACTCATTTTATCGGCCAGCTCATTAAAGCTGTTGGCACTGGTCCATTCCTTTTTGTCCTTCAATATTACCATCATATCGCTGGCTTCAACCGGCATGGGGTCGGTGGGTACTTCGCCGCTTCCGATTTTGGTGACCACTTTTTCCACCTCCGGAAATCTCGATTTGAGGATACCGGCTGCTTTTGAGGTAAAAGCTATGGTCGTGTTGAGGTTGCTTCCGGTCATAACCCGGGTATCCACGGCGAAATCTCCTTCCTCCAGCTCCGGAATGAATTCGCCACCCATCCTTGATAATAAGAAAATTGCTGTGGCAAAGAGGATGAGTGCTGCTGTTATTACTGTCCCGGGGATACCCAGAAAATAATTCAATGAGTGCTTGTACCACTGACTTATTTTATCCATAATCCTGTCCGAAAGAGTCTCTGACTGATGTGCCTTATATGACAGGATGAGTGCACTCATCATGGGAATGTAGGTGAGGGACAGCAGAAATGCTCCGATCAATGCAAAAGATACCGTCTGTGCCATAGGCTTGAACATCTTGCCCTCAATGCCCTGCAGCGAAAATATGGGCAGATACACGATCAGTATAATTATCTGACCGAATACGGCACTGTTCATCATCTTGCCGGCAGCATCTTTAACGGTGCTGTCCATCTCATTCCGGCTGATTTTCAGTTTTCCGGCCACCGCCGAATTATGGCTCACCTGGTGCATGCCCGCCTCCACTATGATGACGGCGCCATCTACAATCAGTCCGAAATCCAAAGCTCCGAGACTCATAAGATTGCCGCTGACACCGAATACATTCATCATAATGATGGCAAAAAGCATGGCCAGTGGAATGACTGAAGCCACCAGAAATCCTGCCCTGAGGTTTCCCAAAAACAAAACCAGGATGAATATTACGATCAAAGCACCCTCAATGAGGTTGGTGCTTACGGTTTTTATGGCATTATTAACCATTTTGGTACGGTCCAGAAATGCCTCTATCTCCACACCTTCGGGCAGCGTTTTGCGTATTTCCTCGATTCTTTGCTTTACATTTTTGATCACTTCATTACTGTTGGCACCTTTGAGCATCATTACTACGGCCCCTGCTACCTCGCCTTGGTCGTTGTAGGTCACAGCTCCGTAACGGGTAGCAAAACCTTCTCTGACTTCTGCTATATCTTTTACAAGCAAAGGGGTACCTTTCACCATCTTTACAGGAATGTTCTCTATGTCCTCTTTTGTACCGATGAGTCCTTCACTGCGGATAAAAAGTATCTGGTCAGATTTTTCAATATAGGAGCCTCCGGTATTTTCATTGTTGGCAGATAAGGCGTCAAACACCTCTTTTATGGTGATACCTGCAGCCTGCAGTCTTCCCTGATTGATCTGTACTTCATATTGCTTGAGTTTACCTCCGAAAGAGCTGACTTCTGCTACCCCACGGACTCCGAGCAATTGACGGCGTATGATCCAATCCTGTATGGTGCGCAGCGAAGTCTCATCGTATCTGTGCTCGTATCCGGGCTTTGCCTTTACGACATACTGGTATATTTCACCCAGTCCTGTGGATACGGGTCCCATCTCGGGAATGCCGATGCCTTCGGGTATTTCAGATTGTACTTTCAGCAGTCTTTCGGCCACCTGCTGTCTGGCCAGATAAATATCAGTTTCATCATCAAAAACTATGGTAACCAATGAAAGCCCGAATCTGGAAAAACTCCTGATTTCCTTGATACCTGAAATATTGCTGTTGGCTTGTTCTATCGGAAAAGTGACCAAGCGCTCTATATCCGTGGCACCATAGGAAGGGGCGATCGTTATAATCTGCACCTGATTGTTGGTGATGTCAGGTACCGCATCTATTGGCAATTTTGTAAGCTCATAACTCCCCATGACTATCAAAGCAAGGGTGAGCAAGCCAACAATAAGTTTGTTATTAATTGAGAACCGGATTATGGTATTGAGCATAATATAAATTATTATGGTTGAAAAAGATATAGGGAAGGGGCATGCTCCCCTTACATTTGTCCATGTTATTCACCGATAAAATGCAGGGATGATTCTGATCTGTCACCTCCGTGCATGGGAGATTATACCTGCAATGCACAAGATGAGCTCTGATATAATATCAAAGTGCCTGAATGAATAAGCCAGACAAGGTATTATTATGCTCTGTACTGTGGAGGATGAAAAACTCCGTCAAGATATGCGGAAGATCCGGTGTAGGTATAGTTGTAATTATTTTTTTCTGATGATTCGGAGGGAATGAGCAAAGATAGCTCAATGTTTTGCGGAGTAATCTGATAGGAATGAACAGAAAAGCACACCTCTACCAGTGATTTAAAAGGGAGCTGCATGTCCTGAGCATAGTCCTCATCAGGTATTTGTTTTTCCAGATAGTGTATCAGAAAAAATTCTGAAATAGTCATAGATGCATCACCTTCATTATGATACACATAATGCATAATAATATATGGAAGGCGCAGAAACTCTTTGAGCGGAGTGTATGAAAACAATATGATAAATAGTAATATCCTTGCAGACCTGAGTTTCATATTGCAAATGTAGCATACTTTGCATAAAAGCATTCACAAGGAGATGTTAATTTTCCGATGGTTTAAGAGGTGGGGTGTATTGAGGATTTGGGTTGAAAGAAGAAAATCTAAAAATTTTCAAAAAATTCAGATAAGCAGGCAGCATTTTTACATCAGCAGGTATCTATAACACAGATGCACGATTGTATCTGAAAAATAATTGATATTCTTTTTCATTTTTGAAAAAATCTTTAGCGAAGACAACAAAGCCCACTGAAAGCAGCGGGCTTTTTGCATTTTATGGAAGTTAATGATAAGTTTTCGCGTCAAATTGGTCAGGAGGAATTTTTCAAGCAGATCACATAGATGTGATTGTATCTCATACACCTGCCAATCCTCCTATATATCCTAATGGTCTTATATCCGGATTACAGAGCCCGGATTAATGACAGAATTTTCAGTAAAATTGTTGATACGCATGAGCTCTTCGAGGCTGATGTTTTGTGCTTTGGCTACATCCATCAACGATTCTTTTTTGCCCAGCTTATAAAGTTTGAACTGTTTGGTCTCGGGATTCAGATTATCCTTGAGCTTATTGAGAAATTCAGCTCTTTTCGAATTGTCCCTGATAGAGTAACTCCGGTTTTTGAGCAGCGTCACAAATTCTGCTGATTTCTGACGTGCTGCATTTTGTGCCATCAGTTTATCATAATTGAGATTGCTGGGTACAAATACCAGATGTTCCGGAGAGCTGTATTTTTCGACGAAAGCAAACATGGCCGTCTCCGGTAGGGTAAGGTAATACTGACCGTCTTTGGAGGCAGGAATCATTCCGTTTACAAACATAGGATTGAGAAAACGGAGCGTTTCCATGTTTACACCGAATTCCTCACTGATTTTGCTTAGAGACATTTTTTCAAAGACCCTGACCGTAGAAGTATGCTTAAGCTCGTGAGATACAGCAGCGGGACTCATACCATGCATATAGTAATAGTTCATCAGATAGCTGGCAGCTATAAATTTAGGTATATACATCTGGGTTTCTTTGGGCAGGTATTTGCGGATGTGCCAGTAATCCATTTTCCCGCCTGCCTGATTTATCGCTTTATTCACCTTGCCTGATCCGCAATTGTATGCTGCGAGGGCCAAAGTCCAGTCGCCGTACTGATTATACAGAATCCGGAGGTAATCCAAAGCCTTATCTGTAGATTTGTACACGTCTCTTCTTTCATCAACATGCTTGTCAATGGTCATACCAAAGAGCAGGGCGGTTCCTTTCATAAACTGCCACAGACCTGCAGCCCCCTGTCTTGAAACAACATCGGGTCTGAGATTGGATTCAATGACAGCGATATATTTGAGCTCGTCCGGCAGATTTTTTTCCCTGATTACGTTTTCTATCATTGGAAAATAGAGAGAGGTTCTACCCAGAATTTCCTCACTTTCCCGCTTTCTTTTGGATATAAAATGCTCGATATATCCGGTCACATCTTCATTAATACGGATATCTACGACGGTATTGAGGTTTTCTACTCTTTTGATGTAGTCTGCGAATGAACGGGACTTTGCTTCTGTGGCACTGATTGCCGTAATCCACAGCATGCTGAGTGCAAGAAAACAGAGTAACCTGATTTTATATTTGACTGAGTTCATGGACATCATTTAAAACCGGTTGGATGGATAAAATTAATTCAAAAATTTCAAATACGTGTTGAAATTGATGTAAATAGTTACCGGATTTGATTATTGCGGGGCAAAGATAATTCCAAACTTAGTTTTGTGTCAATATAAAAGTTTGGTTTAATATATCATTTGTATCTTATTAACAATCAAGAATTATGCCATTTTTGCATATCCATCACATGGTGAAGCAGCTTTTTGTCCTGTTTTTTGCCGGAGACGCATTGCATCCCAAAAGGCAATCCACTTTCATCCAAGGCTTCCGGGACAGATATGGCAGGCAGCCCGCAGAGATTGGCGAGTACGGTATAAATATCCGACATGTACACCTTGAGAGGGTCGGAGGGGGGATTTTGGATTTCCCAGGCAGTCTGTGTCACCGTGGGAAGCAGCAAGAAATCGTAGTTTTTAAAGAGCGTATCCATAAAATCATGGATCAGCCGCCGTACTTTCTGGGCCTTGGTATAATAGGCATCATAGTATGCCTCACTCAGTACAAAGGTGCCCAGCATGATGCGTTTTTTTACTTCATGCCCGAAACCTTCTGTTCTGCTTTTGACATACATTTCTTCCAGTGATTGATATTGTGCAGTCCTGTATCCATATCTTACACCATCGTAACGGCTGAGATTGGAGGATGCTTCTGCTGTTGTGAGTATGTAATAGCATGGCACGAGATAATCCAGCCAGGGAAAGGATATTTCCTCCACCTCATGACCTTGGGATTGTATTCTCTGGATATTTTGTCTGAATGCCCATGCAAAGGCAGAATCCATATTGTCTGAATTCAGCAGTTCCTTAAAAACAGCTATTTTTTGAGGAGAGCCGGCAAATGTATCTTCCTGATCGGGGGAATCTGCATAAAGCCGGTTACGGTACATGGTGACATCCATCGGATCTGCAGATGATATTATTTCCATCACACGATGTATATCTTCCGGATTGTGGGCCAGCAGCCCGATCTGGTCAAAGGAGGAGGCATATGCTATGAGTCCATACCGGGATACAAGGCCATAGGTAGGCTTAAAACCATACACCCCGCACATGGAAGCGGGCTGACGTACCGAGCCACCGGTATCAGTACCCACGGCTACCAGACAGGAATCTATCTGCACCGCTACTGCTGCCCCACCACTGGAACCGCCGGCAATCCTGTCAGGGTCGGCTGCATTGCGTACTGCACCATGAATACAATGGGTACTCGCTGATCCCATACCAAATTCATCACAGTTGGTACGACCTATAATAACAGCACCTGCCTCCAGCATATATTGTATGGCTGTCGCATGATACACACTGCGGAAACCATCCAGAATCCGGGAGCCGGCGCTCACCTTGTGGTCCTTGATACATATCAGATCTTTGACAGAAATGACGCAGCCGGTCAGTGGGCCGGGCAACTGCTGATGTGTGCGGATATGATGGTCTATCTGTTCTGCCGCATGCATGACTTCTTCCCTGAATATTTCCGTATATGCGTTGAGGTGGCTGGTTTTCTCAATCTGTGACAAATAATACTTCACAAGTTGCTGCATAGTCAGATTACCGTTCAGCAATTCCGTTTGAATGTATCTAAGGTCTTTTCCCTCCATATATCCTTACAAGAGAAGTTTTCTCATAAAATTTAGTTGTATCCCACATTTTGAGCCTGCAAAACTAATGCAATCTGGCAGTTATTCGACTATTTTTTCATTTATGGATAAAGTTGTTGATACAGTTTATGGGGTTTATGGAGTTTATAGGTTTATTGTGGATTTGCGAAGTTGCGGATTCGCTAAGTTGTTTATGTGGTTTATGGGTTTGTGGGGTTTATGCATTTAAGGTGTTGTGGTGCTGTGGTGTTGTGGTTTTTTGGTTTTTTGGTTGTGTGGTTTTATGGTGTTTTGGTGATGTGGATCATGGTAGGTAGTGATTTGCTTTGCTCAGTTGATAAGGTTTATAGGGTTTATAGGTTTATTATGGATTTGCGAAGTTGCGGATTCGCTAAGTTGTTTATGTGGTTTATGGGTTTATGGGGTTTATGCATTTAAGGTGTTGTGGTGCTGTGGTGTTGTGGTTTTTTGGTTTTTTGGTTGTGTGGTTTTATGGTGTTTTGGTGATGTGGATCATGGTAGGTAGTGATTTGCTTTGCTCAGTTGATAAGGTTTATAGGGTTTATAGGTTTATTATGGATTTGCGAAGTTGCGGATTCGCTAAGTTGTTTATGTGGTTTATGGGTTTATGGGGTTGATGAGGTTTATAAGGTTTATAGGGTTGATAAAGTTTATAGGGTTAATGAGCTTTGGTGATGTGATGATGTGGTGATGTGGTTTTTTGGTTTTTTGGTTGTGTGGTTTTATGGTGATTTGGTGATGTGGATCATGGTAGGTAGTGATTTGCTTCGCTCAGTTGATAAGGTTTATAGGGTTTATAGGTTTATTGTGGATTTGCGAAGTTGCGGATTCGCTAAGTTGTTTATGTGGTTTATGTGGTTTATTGGGTTTATAGGGTTGATAAGGTTTATAGGGTTTATGGGTTGATCACACAGGGTCGTGATTTTCCTCGCTGGAGTGTTCAAAGTTCGAGTGTTTCCGCCCTCGGCGGATTCGAATCGTTCATAGTTCATCGTTTCCGCCGCCGGCGGATTCATCGTTCGAGTGTTTCCGCCTCTGGCGGATTCAAATCATTTCCCTATCACCTTACCACAGTCAGATCTCCTCTGCGGATATGGATTTTTCCTTCGCCATCCTTGTAACGGATCAGATATACATATACAGCAGGCAGTACGTAGCTGCCCTGATAACTGCCATCCCAGCCTGAATCTTTTCCATTGCTCAGGTCTGCCATTACATTACCCCATCTGTCATAAATATAACACTCCAACAAAGTGATACCCTCCGGTACATGCAACTGCCAGAGACGGTTGGGCCCATCACTGCCCGGAGCAAATACATTGGCAAGGGTCCAGTCCTGTGCGGATACCCTTATCTCCACAGTCTGATTATATACACAACCTGAGACGTGGGTCATGGTCACCGTGAGTTCTGTATCTCTGTCAGTGTTCACGATAGTCTCTGTACACGCAGTACAGCTTACAGCCCAGGCAGGTGACCACCGCACCTCCCACTCTGTACTGTCCAAGCCTGTGGAGAGCGGTATGCCTGTGCCCGGTTGCATCTGTATCTGATGAAAAACAGGAAGGTCAGCCAGAGAAGATACATCCGGATTGATCCATTCATAGGATACTGTACATTCGGGGTCAGTGAGCAGTATTACGTGAGCAGGGCCTGCTGCCTGATATACTGTGCTCCGTGTTGTATCTCCGTTGCTCCATATTGCCTGCCATGCTTCTGTCATCTCCACCGATGCCTGAACGGTGCCGTTGTCACAGTCGGCTTCCAATACAGGAGCATCGGGTAGTTCAGGCATATATACTTCTGCTGTGTAGCTGTCTGTACAGCCCCTTACGTTGATCTCATGGATGTGGTAGCTGCCGGCCCTGATAATCTCCTGACCTCGGTACCACAAGGTATCTCCCGGACAGAGTACAAAGCTGACGGTCTCTGCAATGACCGGCAATGCTTCCACTATGGCTGTCACCTGTTCATCACAGGGCTGTGCCGGTACTGTGTAAGGATACACTCCTGCTGAGGTGATATACTGCCCCTGTATCTCTATCGTATCACCGGCACAGATACGGATGCTGTCGGTACGCACAGTGACCGGTAATATCTCTATCTGTATCGCCGAGATACTGTCACATCCTACCGCTGCGGTATGCATGGATTCGTATATACCGGCTTCTTTTATCCATCTGTCAAACACAAACAGGGAGTCTCCTGTGCAAATACTTACATCCGTAAGGGTACGTATCTGCTCTGACACCCGCACCTCTACCCGGCTGATACTGTCGCAGCCGTTGACTCCTGTATATGATTCAGTAAAAATGCCTGATGATGCTGTCCACCGGTCATGCACCCACACGCTGTCGCCGGCACATATCCGGTACTCCTGATACTCTGATACCACAGGCAGTACTATCACTTCAAAACTGACTATGCTGTCACATCCTGTCTGTACCGAACTGAGCCTGATCTCTTTCATCCACGGCTCTGTGATCCATTCGCCATCAATATTTACTGAGTCACCGTCACATATCTGCGTACGGAGGTAATGATGCTGAGGCTCTGCAATGTTCAGCTGAAGGTGTATAATACTGTCACAACCGTAGGTGGTATGCAGGGTATCTGAATACATCCCCTCACTATGGTAGTATCTGCCATTGAACAGTACAGAATCTCCCCGGCATATCTGAGCTGAAAAAAGCTGTTGTAAGCCTCTTCCACCTCCAGATGCAGTATATATACCGTATCGCACTGACCGGTGGTATGACTGTAGGTGCCTCCGGCACTGATGATATCTCCATAAAACTCCACCGTCTCACCACTGCAGATCGTCCTGTATTCACTTGCTGTGTGAGCTGCCTGTATATCAATAAAAATGCTGTCCACCGAGATACATTCGCCTGTCTGAGCCACAGCTATGAGCAAAGCAGGTACAGCGGTGTGTACCTGCACCCTCAGGCAGCTATCACAATCCACCATGTCTGCCGGAAACCATCGCACTGCATCATAGGGATAGCTTATCTCAAGTGCATATTGCTCTTCGGGACAGATGCTGATGTCGGGCCCCAGGTCCAGGTCGGTGGTATTGTCTGTGGTGATGCGGATGCTGTCTCTGTATATCCTGCCGCAGTGGTCTGTAGCTTCTACATAGTGCAGACCATCGAAGGATGTAGAATAAACCGCTTCTGTACTCAGGTCACTCCACAGATAACTGCTGAATCCTGCTCCGGCATCCAGGGTGATCACTTCGCTGCTGCATTTGATGATGTCGGGGCCGATGTCGAGGGATTTTTCTTCGAGATCAAAGGAAATATAGGCTGTGTTATTGTTGTAATTACACTCATAAATATCTGTAAATACAGAGCTCTCCAAACCGGGGCCAAATCCGCCTTCATTAATCGTCCACCACATACCGGTCTGTCCTGCGGGCAGGGGTATAGCAACCCTGAAGGTATCCCTGTACTGATACTGCATGAGGATGTTATCATACTTAAAGCACCATTCTGTAATTTCTAATGGTGAGTTTTGACCGCCGTTTATCCTCGGGTCTGTAAAATAGCAACCACCGCTGATACAGGGTACATCTGATTGAGCACCTTTATTATCTGTGGCGATATAAAAAATCAGACTGTCTCCCGTACATTCGTATGACAATATATCGATCGTCAGATCAGGGCCTTTCAGGTCAAGGACAAATACATTATTGGTATAGTCACACTCTGCGATGGCTGTGTTGGTAAAGGATGGTGGAAAAATGCCACCCGTCTCATTAATTACGATAAACATACTATCCACTCCGCTCAGTTTTTGCATCCGGATACAGGTATCACTTCTGATAGCTATTTTATCTATCATCGAAGATCCAATTCCCATATCAGGCAGAAAGCACGATACGTACACCATCAGTGCGGAATCACCTGCAATACTCGACCGGGGTGAAAAACAAATCTCGATACTATCTCCCAAACATCGTGAAGTGGCTGTAATCGTGAGATCCCGATTGTGTCCCGGCCATACATAACAGCCTTCCTGCGTACGGTAAGTGGCCTGCACCATAAAGTTATTATATGGTTGTGGGCAAGTAAGCTGTATACATGAGTTGGTATCAAAAAAAGCGGCAGCGTTTTGTTGGTATCGTGGGATAGTGAGGTCGTCATTGACTTGGGTAGGATTGTAGGCGTACTGATTCCACACTGATCGGGCAGGTGCCCATGGTGTGGTGGCGGACTCGAAGCAGTAGAGACGCGTCTCCTTTTTGTCAACTCTGCTGCCTGAGATGATAATTTCCGCTTGTCCATCGTTGTCAATGTCAGCGATTACAGGATATTCATTCCATGTTTTACTCCAAGAGTTGGAAAGAATCAATTGTAATTCCAGTGGCCCCTTCTATTATTCTTAGATAGGTCTCATCTCTATAAATCAACTCTTGTTTTCCATCTTGATTAAAATCAAACATTGTGACTCCTGTGGTACCTGATTTATCTGTGGTATTGATGGAGTATAAAATTTCCAAAGCACCAGTGCTGGAATTATACTTATACATTCGTAATAATTGATTATACACCACCCCTATCTCAGGGATACAATCCCCATCTACGTCACCTACAAAAGGTATGCTGCCATCAAAAGAATTTTCAGGCATCGAGGGATTTTGCACCTGCGCCATTAATACGCCAGTTCGTGGATTCCATATGGAGAGTTTTCCTTGTATTCCCAGATTAATATTATTACTTTCAACAACTATGATTTCAAGTAAACCATCGCCATCTATATCAGCCACCGCACATTTTCCATCTGATACCCCTGCTGGTGCTTCGACGATATTGGAAGTATTACCTATAGTATCATAGATATTATTGATTACGATCTGATGTACATACTTACCTGTTATCAATTCAGGCTTTCCATCATTACCCAATACATCTGCGGCTATGGATATTATCTGAACACAATCATTATTACCACAATCTTTGTTTTTTCCTGTGTATATCGCATCGCCTGTCTGACCATTAAATACAACACTTCCAAGATATACTTCGGGATGTCCATCATGGTTAAAATCTGACAATCCTACTGCGCCAAAAGCATATTTTAGTGGATAGTTTGTTCTAAATATTTCATTTCCATATTCACCCAATGATATTATAGCTCCTAAAGAATATATATAGGTTTGAATTTTATTTGTGATGGTATTTTTCCCAACGGCAGGATGGATTAGTAATTCAAAAAATGAATATTCAGGAAAAATTCTAAAAGTGTCTAAGATTGAACCATCAAATCCATTAAAAACCGCAGAATAGTTTTTTACTTTTATTTAGGCCTCCTTTTCCATAAATAGTCACTATTTCAGGTCTGCCATCATTATTAATATCAGCTACGATGTAAGCAGAAACCACGGGAGATAACACTGTTAAATTTTCACTTTCCCATTTCATTTTCATTTTAATATTTGGGAAACTATCGGGTACAAACTCACAAGTCGGCTTACATTGTGATTGATAAGCTGAATTATCACAAGGGCAGTCAGGGTCAAAGCCATCTACCAGGCCATCTCCGTCATCATCTATTTCATTGCCACAGATTTCTCTGCCATCTGTCGAGAGCGTGATAAAAATACATTGTATATCGCCACAATGCTCACCTGTGGCTTTAAGACATAGACGCACAAAATCAAGATCATTGATAAGCAAGCTATCTTTAGACACGGTAGATGTATGTACTGTATCGCCATACAAATTTTTCACAAACCATTCTGACTTTAAAGCTCCAAAGGAGCAATCTTCAAATACCAAATAATCTTCCTTGACTTCATAATAGAAACACGCTTCCACAGGACAATATACTGTGATATTACGACTGAATATGTCCGAATCACATAATGTATCCCCACTATTTGCAATCAAACTTACGTTAACACTTCCCACATGATCAAATAAGTAAGTATGATCAAATTGTGTACCCACCGTTATACCATCTATCGACCATACATAATTTTGTCCGTTGACTGATTGATTGATTATGGTCCATGTAGATCCCAACGCTATCGAATCAGGTAGTGAAAATAGTGCCATTACTTCATCTTCACATGGTGGCAAGCAAACACGAGATGACAATAATGAACTATATTTTTCTTGAATAAAAAATAGCATACGGTCAGCCTGACCTTGGGTGAAATGTTTTAAACATTGATAGCGGTTGTAATCCATAAAGTTAGTGTGGTCGTCTGCTTGATCTCCTAATCCACCAAGTGATATCGGTCTGAATGGGTTATTGGTCGATACATCATTTATGTCGGTAGTACATGAGTTTATATCGGTAAAACAATGTTCAAAATTACGATTGTCTGGTGGCGTATCACAAACTTTATCTCCATCCACTAAGCAATTATCATTTTTACATCCTCCTTTAAAGGTGTGGTCTAATCCTAAAGCATGTCCCATTTCATGCACAAATACAATATCGTTGAGTGCTGATGTTCCCAGAACATCAGACTGAACAAATGCAGTCTGATAACCACCGAAACCAGCTATATTGCAATTCCCACCAATACAAGCATTCTTAACAATATAAATATTAAAGTATTGAGAATCATCATACTTTACAATACTTCTAACAGCATTCAAACTACCAGGTGTGGACATGTCAGTAAAGGCACTCTGATGTCTGGTAATTCCAGTAAATTCATTATTATTATCATCTCTCCGGGCAATACAAAATTGAATCTTAGTGTCAACACCTTTTTCGTCAAAATAGTCACCCACATTTGCAAAAGCATCATTCAGGTGTTTAAGCCCCTTTAGTATTTGATCGTCAGATATATTTTCTGGTCCGTTATTATGGATAACATGAAAAACGACAGGTATGGTGATATTCTGATTTCTTAATTTTCCTAATGTTTTGTGTACTTGTTTTGCATACGCTTCTTCAATTACTTCAGTTTGTTTTATATGTTCAGGATTTTGTAAGTGTAGGTGTTCATATTGATCAGAACCACAAAAAAAAGGAGCCTGCGACCATGCTAGTTGTATGGTCATAAATGCGATATAAGTCCAAATATTTTTTAATAATCTCATCCTGAAAATTTAATTAAGCAAGGGAGTGCATCAGACTCCCTTGCTTGATTGTTTATCGTAAAATGATCAACTTTTCGATTTGTATCATTTCGCCCGATTGTTTTGTAATTTTGACAAAATGAATACCTGCTTTCAATGACTGTGTATCAATATTAGTATTTGTGTCAAATACTTTATTGATTGCTACTCTGCCCAACTGATCGATGATCTGGACAGTGTACTGTGCGACTTTCGAATTTAAGATCTCAATATTCAAATTTTGATTTGTAGGGTTTGGATATATTTTTACGTCAATATTGTTATTGGCTAATCCAGTTCTGTTTTCTGTACTCCTGTTTCCACTTTCACCACAATCTGCATCACAATCCGGAAAACTGATATTGAATGAAAAACAAACCGGGTTGCCGGTTCTGTCACAAGCATATATGATGAGTTCATAGATTTGATTAGTATCAAAGGCACACGGCATAGTAATAGATGCTTCATAACTTAAATAAGCTCCATTGCCAGATATAAAACCTGTACTTAATGTAATATTTTCACTCCCACTTAATGTAGCAAAAGGTCATTTCCACAAACACTATATTCAGATGAAAATAACCATACATCATTCATAGTAACATTATAAGTGACTGCTCTATCTGACACATTGCAATTTGTGGCAGATGTAACTTTTGTGCCCCAATCTATACAATTGTCAGGAATAGGTGGACATGGCTGTATATCAATAATAAGTGTGAAGCAATGAGAAACACCATCTATTTTTATACACAACAATGTTGAAACATCAAAATCGCCTTTTTTAGTCGTATTAATAGTAAAGTTTACTGTGGCTGTACTGTTATTTGGGTTAAAAGTGACATTCTGTCCATATCCAACTTCAGTAGATTCTGAACTACATTCCGCAAATACAAACCCAGGAGGTAAATTAATTATCACATTCCCTGAATATGAATAATTGTCATCAAGTGGATTAGTGTCTGCACAAGCAGCAGTGGCTGTGACTTCGCCCAAACACTTTTCGCAGGCCTTACCTGAAAAAATCAAATTGTAACAAATGACATTCCCAATTGAATCACACAAATTGAGATATCCTGATACATCTTGATTCAGCAAATCAAAACCTACAGGAGTGACTACTTTAATGCCAAATTTAATTATATCCTTTGTAACATCATTCGGATCATCATTGATCCTATACGAGGATAACTGAATATTCATCAACTGAGAACCTGAAATAACACCAACATCTTTACAAGACCCTGTACCATCCGGAACAGTTATTGAAAAATTAGCAATGAATGAATTATTTTGGCTAGTATCCTGCTCACAAGTCTGAAGGTGTACAGTGAGTGATTGGCATGCAGAAGGACATTCATTAGAAGTTGCTGGTGTATTAACCGTTTTGCAATTTGTTGCAGCCGTTTCCTGATCACAAGCGATTGTAAGACACACCTCGCATGGGCCTGTTGGTAGATCTACAATAACATTTTGTCCAGACATAGACACACCATTGCATAGGAAATTCCATGTATATTGGTCTCCATCTCCATCAATATTGCTTCCACGAAAAACTTTTGGGCACAGTTCATCAAAAGTAAAATCTGGGTTTGTTGTACAAGAATTTTCCTGACAAAGTACTTTAATGCTTTTTACTAACCAATTGCTTTCATAGTAATTATCCACAGCTATTTTATTAATTAAAAATAGGTGCATTGACATATCTTCTGTTGGTAAAAAATTAAATGACTCTTGAACAAAATCAGATTCAAGAAAATTATACACTTTTAATTCTTCATATGTCATTTGAAATAAGTTGCCTGCAGGAATTCTGTGTATAACTGTATCGGAGGTGGGATCCAAATAGGAATCAGAATTGGGGCATAAACCAATATCCAGAGTAGAAATTATTGCAGGATATGGAACACCGGGATTAGCAATTGGGTGTGTTACCAGATAGTCCACAATAATATTGTAAACTCTATTTTTTTTGAAAAAAATCTTATTTTGAGAAACTAATCCTTCTGTATTTCCACCTGAACCGTTTATTACTGCTGCTACTACTCCGTTTTTACTATAAATGTCAGGGTCCCCAACTTTATTTTTCCAGTTACAAATTTTATTAAAACTTAAATTCCTGAAAGGAGCTGCAATAAAGTTATTTCCGTAAATAAAATTTGATTCTAAAAAGTTGCCATTAGATAACAAATTACATTCAGTAGCAGGTAAAAAACAAGGTTCTGGGCCAAATACTTTAATTTTAACACACTTTCTGTTTATACAATTGTTGTTTGACGCTTTGAGACAAACGGTGTAAAATCCTCTTTCGTTAAACTGATAAGTTAAATTTTCTTCATTAAAAGTTTCATTATTAACTTGCCAGACGTATTCTGTAGCATTAGTTGTCTGATTTAAGAATGTTAAAGCATTTCCTTCAAATACAGATGTAGAATTCACATCAAAATTAGCAGCAACACTTGTACAGGCAGGTTCACAACCTAAGGAATTTATCAGAGTAGATCTTAACGTCATTAATGCACTTCTCATTCTCATTATCTGTTCGGATGTAAACTTATTTCTACAAGAATTATCTGTTTAATTCATATGATTTTCTACAACATTATTTGTATATACGGACATATAGCAGTTCAAATAATCAGATTCATTACAAGGAAACCAATTCATTGGTTCATTTTGATATGGATGGGGTCTGGTGTCACAAACCATATCTCCATGTACATGACAGTCCACATTTGAAGGACAAATATTATAGCTTGTTGATCCTTGAAAAGTGTGATACAAGTTTAAAAAATGTCCTGCTTCATGAGAGAAAACTTTTGAAAAACCAGAAATTCCTGTTGCGCCAATTTCAAGCACAATACCATCCACACTATCATCTGCTACCGGGAATGTGGCAAATCCAAGTACCGAACCAGCAATATTGTGTACCACCCAAACATTCAGATAATCTGTGTTTGGCCAATTACTAAGTGCCTTTAAGGCTATTTCATTACTACTAACTCCTAAAGTCATGCCTAGTGATTCATAGTTCCCAGTTCCTGTTCCATTCACTCTCTGTATTCCAGTAATGTTATTATTATTCCCATCAAATTGAGAATTACCTTCAGGATCTCTTTGGGCTAAACAAAATTCAATTTCTACATCATTCCCAAGCATTGGGTTATCTCTGAAGTCAGAATTTAGATCGTTAAGTGCTTGTAATATCTGAGCATTCGAAATGTTTGAAGACACACCAACGGGTTCGCCTAAATGAATAATATGAAAAACAACAGGAATAGTATAAACAGCATTATTCATAATTGCTTGTGGGCTATTATTCATCATAAATTGCGTCCTTTCTTCAGCTTGATTCATCAAAAACTGAAAATCAGGTGTTTCTGAAATTTGATATTATAAAATTTCATCAAACGCACAATTCATATTTTGGGCATAGTTTACCTGATGTAAAACTATTAATCCAATAACCAATATCAAAAACTTGAATCTTCTCGCAATAAAGTTGGAATATTGGGAATATAAATTCGCCCCCCCCCCAATTTGTTTAAAATTAAATTTGTTTTCATTACATTTAATTTTTAAATTAAGAATAAACTTTTGTTCGAATTAGACGGTATGGCCCGTTTTTTCCATATCTTAAGATATTTTTCTGATTATATATCCAAAGTTATACTAATAGATTTATAACGTGGTGCTTTTTATTGTTAATTTTTAAAAATCAAGGGTTTTACCTTACGTATTTATACCTGATGTTGTGAATGATGCCGGAGGGTGATTCGATTGGCTCTGTTGATAAGGTTTATGGAGTTTATAGGTTTATTGCGGAATTGCTGAGTTGCGGATTTGCTAAGTTGTTTATAGGGTTTATAGGGTTGATGAGGTTTATTGTGGATTTGCTAAGTTGCGGATTTGCTAAGTTGTTTATAGGGTTTATGAGTTTTGGTGATGTGGTGTTTTGGTGATGTGGTGTTGTGGTGTTGTGGTTTTTTGGTGTTTTGGTGATGTGGTGTTTTGGTGTTGTGGTTCATGGTAGGGGAGTGATTTTTCCCGCTGGAGTGTTCATTGTTTCCGCCGGCGGCGGATTCGAATCGTTCATAGTTCTTCGTTTCCGCCGCCGGCGGATTCAACGTTCGAGTCGTTCATAGTTCATCGTTCGAATTGCTCATAGTTCATCGTTCGAATCGTTCATAGTTCATAGTTCGAATTGCTCAGATCATTCGAATTGTTTCTACCTGCGGCGGATCCGAAACATTTAATCTGCCGGCTTGCTTAAAAAAAATTTTGCTTTAGGTATTGACAAGTGTCCAAAACCAATTTATATTTGCCCCCGAAAGCAATTATGTGAATCTCCACTTTTGGTGTACATAATGTTTTTATAAAGATGAGGCGAGAGAAAAGGCTCTGTGACCCTCAGGCAACCTGCCGATGCAAGGTGCCAATTCCTTCCCGATATTGGGGCATATAAAAATAATGGGTTGTACATGTTTTCTTTTAATGTTTCCTTTCAGAAAAAACTTTCGGATGTCAATCCGGCGTCCTCTGTTTTTCCGGTATCCGTACTACATACCGGAGATATGATGTGCTGCTGTTGTTGTTGTTGTTGCAACTGATGGCTGTACATTACATCTGATTTTACCACTCTACTGGTTTTGTTGATTTTTCGGGTGAATGTACGCTGGCCCTTACAGGGTTTTGCAGCATCCGCTATTCCATAACCTATATTTTTCAAACCTTTAAATCTTTATGCATTATGAGTACTTCCAGAAAATTGAAATTTGAGACCCTGCAGCTTCATGCTGGACAACAGGCCGACCCCACCACAGGCTCAAGGGCTGTGCCGATTTATCAGACCACTTCCTATGTTTTCAACAGTGCGGAGCATGGTGCCAATCTTTTTGCTCTGAAGGAATTCGGCAATATCTACACACGTATCATGAATCCTACCACCGATGTATTTGAACAAAGGATTGCTGCCCTCGAAGGCGGAGTGGCCGCAGTAGCTACGGCTTCCGGGCAGGCGGCACAGTTTCTTGCCCTTCACAATATACTGCAGGCAGGCGACAATTTTGTGAGCACCTCCTTTTTGTATGGCGGCACCTACAATCAGTTTAAAGTAGGTTTTAAGCGACTCGGTATCGAAGTCAGATTTGCAGCCGGTGACGAACCTGAAGCCTTCGAAAAACTCATAGATGACCATACCAAAGCCATCTACTTAGAGACTATCGGCAATCCGAGATTCAACATTCCGGATTTCAAAGCCATAGCAGCATTGGCCACCAAGTATGATATACCCCTGATAGTGGACAATACCTTTGGGGCAGCGGGATATATCTTCAGGCCGTTAGAGCATGGTGCCCATGTAGTGGTGGCGTCCGCTACCAAATGGATAGGCGGTCATGGCAACAGCATCGGAGGCGTGATCGTGGATGGAGGTAATTATAATTGGGGCAACGGCAAATTCCCGCAATTCAGTGAGCCGGCAGACGGATATCACGGCTTAGTGTTCTCCGACGTATTTGGCGTCAACAATCCCCTGGGGTTGCCCAACATTGCCTTTGCCATACGGGTGCGGGTGGAAGGCTTGAGGGATTTCGGACCAGCCCTGAGTCCTTTCAACGCCTTTCTGTTGCTCCAGGGGCTGGAGACCTTATCGCTCAGAGTACAGCGTACCTTAGACAATGCCTTTGAGCTTGCACACTGGCTCAATGCCCATCCTCAGGTAGAGCATGTGAATTATCCCGGTCTGGAGCATAGTCCATACCACAAAAACGCCAGAAAATATCTTCGCAACGGATATGGAGGTGTGCTTTCCTTCAATATCAAAGGGACACAGGCAGATGCGGAGGCATTTATCAACCATCTGAGCCTCATCAGCCATCTGGCCAATGTGGGTGATGCCAAATCCCTGATTATTCAGCCCTCGCTGACCACGCATCAGCAGCTGAGTCAGAGCGAACAGTTGTCTGCCGGTGTCGAACCCAATCTGCTTCGCCTGTCGGTGGGTATAGAGCATATAGATGATATCAAGGAGGACCTGCAGCAAGGTTTTCAGGCGGTGGCATTGCGGCAGGCATCAGGAGTGCAGCAAGCAGCAGGCAGTCACTAAATCAGAGTCAAACATGCATTTGCAGTATTTTGAACACAAGGATGTATTCAGGCTTGAATCCGGGGCTTATCTTCCAGGATTCAGGCTTGCCTACACGACCCACGGCCGGCTCAATGATCAGCGTGATAATGTAGTATGGGTGATACATGCCCTCACTGCCAATGCCAATCCGCTGGAGTGGTGGCCCGGTGTGGTGGGCAGAGGTTGTCCCATAGATACAGACCGTTACTTTGTAGTGTGTGCCAATACTTTGGGGTCACATTACGGATCTACCGGACCACTGGATATCCATCCTGAAAGTGGTAGGGCCTGGCTCCATGATTTTCCTGTGCTTACCATCAGGGATATGGCTGCATCACTTTCCTTACTGAGAAAACATCTGAATATCAGGAAAATACGGATGCTGGCCGGTGCATCTATGGGTGGACAACAGGCGCTGGAATGGGCCATCAGTGAGCCTGAAGTATTCGACCGCTTGTTGCTCATAGCCACCAATGCCCGGCATTCGGCATGGGGTATCGCATTCAATGAAAGTCAGCGGATGGCTATTGAAAATGATCCAACATGGCTCAGCGGTACTCCTGAGGATGGACTGCAGGGTATGAAAACAGCCAGATCCATAGCACTTCTCAGCTATCGCACATACGTAGGATATGTGGAAAACCAGACAGACAGTGATGAAACATTTCGGGATTTTCGGGCGGGATCTTATCAGAGATATCAGGGTGACAAGCTGGCTAAGAGATTCAATGCTTATTCGTATTACCGGCTTTCACAGGCGATGGACAGCCACCATGTGGGCAGAGGCAGAGGTGGTATTGAGGCAGCGTTAAGCAGGATACAGGCACAAACACATATTTTGGGCATTAGGTCTGATCTGCTCTTTCCGTTTGAAGAACAAAAACTGCTGGCAAAGCACATCCCGGGAGCCCGGTTGTATGAAATAGATTCTGCTCTCGGACATGACGGATTTCTGACAGAGTCGGAGCAGGTAGGTAAAGTGATCCTTCAGATACTGGCAATGCCGCAGATGCAGGCAAGCAGAGCAGGACGGCAATTAAGACTTGACCAATCGTCTTCATAAAAGGTAGATGCAGTATAGACATTATGCACATTCTTTGAAGTTTATAGTTTATTTGCGTGATAGGAAGATGAACCTAAACATCAGGGAATTGAATATTTCTGATTTTGCTGAAATCAGGAAATAGCACAAAACAGGTGAAGGATTTCAGTAAAGTCCGACGCAATTCTTGTTCAATAATTGATTTAAGGTGCCAATAGTTTGTTTTACTTTCCCATTTGTTTATTGATGGTTTTAAGGAGGTTTTTGGCCCTCGTATCACCGAGTTCGGCTGCGTCTTTGATATCCTTGATAAAACCGGCCTTGCCGGCTTTTTGTTTGATTAGGCCTCTTTGTACCAGGATGCCTGCCTGAGTAAGCCCGTCATTGACCTGGTCGCAATGTGCAGCCTTGTCGAGATATTTGATAGCTTCGATGTAATCTTCTGTTTCTGCAAGTACCGTGGCATAGTGGTAGTAAGCCCAGCGCAGCCAGAAGCGGTTGGGATTGTCTTTTTCAAAATTCCGGTTGGTAAAAAGTTTGAGGTCAAAGGCAGCTTTGGGCCATTCTTTCAGCTGGATGTGGCACTCCGCCTTCAGCCTTCTTGCCTTCCAGTACAGTGCCTGGAGGGCTATGGATTTACGGATGGCTTCCTCCAGATTGCTCACGGCATCCTGCCACTCTTCCTTCAGCATGTGTATCTTGGCTTTGCCATAGTAAGCGGTGGGTATGGTATTGTCTATGGCTATGCATTTGTTGTAATCCCGGAGGGCATCATGATAGTTTTTCATGATAAAATTGACTTTGGCCCTTCTTTCGTAGGCCTGGGCATGGCGGTCATATTTTTCAATAGCCTGACTGAGGGCATCAATAGCTTCGGATTCTTTGCCTTTTACCTTCACCAGGCTCCTTCCTTTGACAAAGGATTGTACTGCCCCCTTGTCGCTGACGGGTTCGAGGGTCTCGAAATGCATGATTTCCCCTTCATTGATCATCCATGCCCTGATAGATCCGGCAATGGCAAACTGGGCACAATAGCCCAACAGGTTGGTGGTGGTTTTGAAGGCTTTTTCCGATACCTGTCCCACATACCTGGGAATTTCGAGTGAAAAATCTTCCTCCCTGAAGATATCCTCAAACTTAAAAATCACATCAGTCTTGTAATAGTTTTCTACTCTGACCTGAAACATCCTGGTCACCTTATCATAACTTTTCTGTCCCAAACTCCAACCTGCCTTGTATGATGGTCTTAAAAAACATCCGGAATTGTCTTGTACCTTTACAATAAGAAAAAATCGTTCCAAACTCCGGTAAAGTTCCTTAAAAGCTTAAAATTTTTTATTGTATCGGTTAATTGCAGCTTAAAGCAAAAACAAAGACCTGTCCATCAAATGCATCAGACAGGTCTTCAGTATTATAATCAAGTGGTAATAAATGCAGGATTTTGCTTTTTTATACTGTATCTTCTGTTTGTCCCAGATTGTCCAGTTCATCTTCGGCATTAAGCCCCGTGACATCTGCATAGCCTACCAGATCTGCGGCATAGAAAAAGGGTATGGCTACCAGAATACCTACTACCAAGGCTAAGGCTCCCAAAAACATAAAAAAACCACCCAACAATACAAATCCCAGATGATGCAACCATTTTTTATTCGTTAGTTTCCACGAAGTTTTGATGGCTTCAACAGCGTCATACTGGTGAAAATATACCAAGTGGAGGACCCATCTCAGGGATATGGCGACATACAGCAAAATCAATGCAAAAATGAAGATCCAGATACCCATGGAAGCTAAGGTCTGAAAATTATCCACCATAGCCTCGGGGTCATCACCAGCAGCTGCAAACTCTGAAATAACACTGGCACCTACAATCAGTAAAAAGGGTATAAAAATAATGGCGTAGATGACCAAAGTCAGCAGATAGGCTACCAGAAGAGGAGTCAGCTTCTTGAAACCATCGAAAAAATTGCCGAATTCGGGGTTTTCGTTGCGTGCCAACATGTTTGTGAAAATAAGCGCACCCACAGTGAGTGCCGGAGAAATGATCAGCGAAGCAATGGTACCGATGATAGGTATAATACTTAGTACTAAAGTAATGACTATGACCAATGTCGCATATCCTACATATTCGAGTGGCTTAAGTTTGAAATATTCCCAACCCCTTGAAAAGTAATCACCGATTTTGAAATCATAGCCATTTTCTATGGCATTCTGAATGTACTGTCTGTTACTCATAATCGTAAGTTTTAGATGGTTGATTAAATTTTTGTTGGGTAAATTTATAGCACAAAATCGGGTATTACAATATATTGCATATGATTTTCAGAAAAATTAATTTATTTCTCATTTCCGGACTTACAATGCAAACATTATGAAAACAGGGATTAAAGCCGGTATTTTATTTCGGACTGCACTTTCAATCCTTCCTGTATGCTTCATGTGCTCAGCTTGCCACCGCAATACGGAGGATTGTGCCCAAGTGCAGATATGCACAGAAGTGTATGTAACCGTCGGGGTGTATGTACAGGACGTCGTCGGCACTCCTGTTCTCCTGGATTCCCTACATATAAAGCTGAGGGAGACAAATGAATCACTGCCTGATGAAAATCCGGATTTTCAGGCCTCCAACGGATACTATGTGCTGGTGGGTGATCGTTCATTAAAGAAGCTCAATAAAAGCGGAAGCAGAATCCGGGCTACAGGATACAAGAATGGCAAAATAATGCTTGACGAAAATTATGTGATTGGTCACGATTGCTGTCATGTGTTGAAGTTTTCCGGCAAGGATACTGTCACTGTTCAATAAATAACCAAAGACCGCATCAATTTTTAAAAAATTATGCATTCACATATAACTCCCAATTTATAGTTCACTATTTTTGGCACTGAACATATTACAAAACTGACAAAAAATAACCACATGACACAGATTAAATTCGGCACCGATGGATGGAGAGCCATAATTGCCAAGGATTATACAGTAGCCAATGTAGAGAGGGTAGCCGAAGGTACCGCCCAATGGATGCTGAAAAAGGGTATGTCCAAAGCAGTTGTCGGTTATGATTGCCGTTTTGGCGGAGAGATGTTTGCAGAGACCGTAGTCAGGGTACTGGGCAATTACGGCATTCATACCATACTCAGTAAAGGATTTGTGTCCACTCCGATGATTTCCCTTGCCACGGTCAAAACCAAAAGTGATATGGGAATCATCATCACGGCATCGCACAATCCGCCTTCCTACAATGGCTACAAGCTCAAGTCATCCTATGGCGGCCCCACCATTCCCTCTGAAATCGCAGAAGTGGAGTCTCTCATCCCGGATACCGCAATAGAAAGCCTGCCCTCTGTGGATGAACTCAAAAGTTCAGGCCTGCTGCAATATCTGGACATGGAGCAGATGTATATTGACCATGTGCTGGCCAATTTTGATATGAAGCTGATACATGGAGCCAATATCAGATTTGCTTTTGATGCCATGTATGGTGCGGGACAGAATGTCATAAGGAGACTTTTTCCGGAGGCGGTACTGCTGCATTGTGAATACAATCCTTCCTTCATGGGGCAGGCACCTGAGCCCATCGGCAGAAACCTCAAGGAACTTGCCACGCTGGTAGCCAATGATAAAAGCATAGTGATGGGCCTTGCCAATGACGGAGATGCGGACAGAATAGGCCTGTACGATGAAGACGGAAGATTTGTGGATTCCCATCATATCCTGTTGTTGCTGCTGTATTATATGGTGGAATACAAAAAAATGACCGGAAAAGTAGTGGTGACCTTTTCGGTGACTGACAAAATGAAAAAATTAGCCCAACATTTTGGTCTGCCTGTGGAGATTACAAAGATAGGATTCAAATACATCGCTGAAATAATGACAAAGGAAGATGTCATAGTCGGAGGTGAGGAATCAGGCGGACTGGCTGTAAAGGGGCATATCCCCGAGAGAGATGGTATATGGATAGGCCTGGTCATCATGGAGTTTATGGCCAAAACCGGCAAATCCATCAAACAGCTTATACAGGATATTTATGATATTGTAGGCCCGTTTGATTTTGACAGAGATGACCTGCATTTGACCAATGAAAAGAAATTGGAAATAATGGAAAAATGCGCTTCAGGACAGATCACACGACTGGGAGACCGCCCCGTCATCCGGACAGAAGACATTGATGGATATAAGTTTTACATTTCAGAAGATGAGTTCATCATGGTGCGTGCCAGCGGTACGGAGCCGGTACTCAGAGTCTATTGTCAGGCACCCAACGCAGCTGAAGTAAGAAAAATCCTGGATATGGCCAAGGAAACTCTGCTTGCTTAAGCTTTGACAATCCGGTATTGGTCCTATTAATATTAATCGCTGATCTCAATATATCACGAAGACAGATTGTATGGGTTGTACTGGATTTTTGTTTGATACGAACTCATACATTTCACTGTTCAACTTTTATCGTCCTGAGAGGTTATAATCAACAAAACAGAATCTGAATGAAAACACATCAAGCGAATCTGCTGAATGCAGTTGCCCTCATTGCAATGCCACTCTGGAGTTATTATACCTCTCTCAATCCATCACCGACAGCCCTCATTCCTATAGTATTCGGGATAGTTTTGCTGGCCCTCAATAATGGTGTGAAACTGGAGAATAAAACCCAGGCTCATGTGGCAGTAGTGGTGACTTTGATTGCCTTGCTGGCTTTATTTAAGCCATTGACAGGGGCATTGGACAGAGGAGATAATCTGGCGGTTTTCAGAGTTGCAGTGATGATGGTGACCGGATTGGTAGCTATGGCTTATTTCATGAAGAGCTTCAGGGATGCACGCATTGCCCGGAGCAAAAATATGAAGTAATCATGCCGGCAATGCTGATGTCTGTATTGTGGGTTTGGTGGGGACTGGCAGGATGCAGTAGCTCTACATTTTCCTCTGTGGGTAAGGCAGAAAAGAGCCTTCCGGTAGTATTGAGTGACAGTTTTCCGGATTGGATAAGTCCTGAATACCTCATGGGTAAATTCAATCCTGCTGAACATCCGGATTTTATGGAAATCGACATACAGTATGCGGACAGGTCCGGCCAGTATCTGCGTAAAGAGGTGATGCAGGCATTCATACAGATGTACAGAGATGCCAAAAAGAAGGTATCACCCTGCAGATAAGATCTGCTACCCGCAACTTTGACAATCAGAAGCGTATCTGGGAAAACAAATGGCACGGCCGTACACTGCTCGAAAACGGGATGGATGCCTCCGGACAAATTCCTGATCCGGTACAAAGAGCACTCAAAATCCTGGAATACAGCTCCATGCCGGGTACATCCCGCCATCACTGGGGGACAGATATCGACCTTAATGCTTTTGAAAACTCCTGGTTTGAAAAAGGAGAAGGGCTCAAGCTTTACCGCTGGCTCAAGACCAATGCTCATAAATATGGTTTCTGTCAGCCATATACCGCATTGGGAGCGGAGAGGGTCACAGGATATCAGGAGGAAAGATGGCACTGGACTTACATGCCGCTCTCCGTACCGCTTACCCGATATGCCCGTGAGCACCTCAAGGACAGCTTGATTGCAGGTTTTGACGGTGCCGCAACAGCTACCAAAATCGGAGTAGTGGACAAATACGTACTCGGAATCCATCCCTCCTGTATGCAATAACTCCGACCGGACCGATGGCACAACAATCCTCGCTACGCATTGATACCTCCGTAAAAGGAATCATCCTCCTCACGCTGCCTATCAGTATGGCCAAGCTTATACCGGAGATCAATTATCTGGTAAACGCCGGTTTTCTGGGGCATCTGGGAAATGTGGAGCTGGCTCTTGCTGGAATCACAGGAGTGTATTACCTCATTTTTGCAGCGATTGGTTATGGGTTGAACAACGCATTGCTTGCCATCATGTCCCGGCGGGCCGGCGAAGAGAACCGCAGGCAGATTTTTTCCACCCTTTGGCATGGTCTGGTAATAGCCTTTTTTCTGGCTCTTGGCTTTGTGGCTTTTACGCTGCTTGGCCTCAGGGAGATATTGGTATTCAGCGGTATTCCGGCCACCTCTGTGTATATGGCCCATGATTTTCTCAATATCCGGATATTCGGACTCTTCTTTTTGTATGCCATGCAGATGCAGAATGCCTATCTCATCAGTCTGCAGCAGAGCAAGTACCTCATGCATGTAGCCATACTGGAGTCTGTCGTCAATGTAGTGCTGGATTACGGTCTGATTTTTGGGAATTTTGGTCTTCCGGCACTGGGCTTTAATGGTGCTGCCTATGCTTCCGTAATTTCAGAGGTAGCAGGGATGCTCACTGTATTTGCCATTATCAAGGGATTCAGAATTTCCCGGAGGTTTGATATCATACCTGACTGGCAGATCAAATGGAGTACTATCCGGCTGGTATTCACACAGGGGCTGCCGTTGATGGCGCAGTACGCTGTCAGCACCCTGGCATGGTGGATATTCTTTCTTTTGGTAAGCAGGCATTATGATTATAATGAGCAGGCTGTGTCTCAGGTCATGCGCAATCTGTTTGGGCTCGGAGGGGTATTTTCATGGGCATTTGGCAGCGCTACCAATACCATCATCAGCAATCTGATCGGGCAAGGCAAAATCAGTCAGATTTTTCCGGTACTCAGCCGGATTATGAAGATCAGCATTGGCGGTATGCTTTTTATCACCGTTTTACTCAATCTGTTTCCGGGCCTTTTTCTGGGAATTTTCGGCCAAGGTCCTGAATTTATGATCCTCGGTACCGGACCACTGCGCATAGTTTCGGTAGCCATGCTGATCCTGTGTCTCGGGATTATCTGGCTCAATACCGTGGTAGCTACCGGTAAGACCAACGTGGTATTTTATATTGAAGTAGCCGGTATCACATCCTATCTTATCTATGTCTGGATCGTCATCGAGGTACTCAGACAAAGTCTTAATGTGGCATGGATGAGTGAATGGGTTTATTGGTCGGTGATGTTCGGACTGAGTTTTTGGTATCTCCGGAAGGGTGACTGGCGCATGATCGAGAGGTACTGAGCAAAATAGCCTAAATCAATGAATGCTTAAATTATGCTTTTTTGAAATGCATTGAAGTCCTGAATAGCCGGAAAGTCATAGATTCGATATCTGAATGTTTACGTTTTGGAATTTCAGGGGGCTATTCCCATTCAGTTCTTCTCATAAAAGTAATAGGGTTTATTCACAGGAGGGGCAAATCCTGTGGGCAGTGGATCGTATATACCCGTTTGTGCCTGACCCGAACCATAGGTTATAAATTTGTTTCCCGTCCACACTGAGTAGTTGAATGTCAGGACAGTCGGCTGATTGTGGGTATTGATTAATGTCCAGCTGTCGGTCAGCGGATTGTATTTGCCACCGGTGCTGGTTCCTCCGTTTGCCCAAACCAGCATTTCTGTGCCTGTCCAAAAACAATTCAGATCACTGTTATTTGCTGAAGTGACCACATTGGGATTTGAAGTGATGTTGGACCAGCTATTGGATACCGGATTGTACTTCACATGGGTGGTAGAGCCTGTGCCCCCGTAAAAAAGCAATTCATTGCCGGTAAAAACGCCGCCGTGTCTTACCTTGCCGACCGGAGCAGCAGGTACAGCTTGCCAGGTATTGTTGTCTATATTATATATACCTGCTGTATTTACAGTTCCCCCTGTATCTTCCCCTCCGTATATCATGATTTTATTATCAAAATTTACCATGGCGAATCTGGCTCTTCCTGCCGGGGCATTGGTCGATGTGACAGGCGTCCAGCTATCAGTTACAGGGTCATAGATGCCCCCATCATTAAACAATGTGCTTCCATTAAAGCCACTCCAGATGATGAGTTTATTATTCACCACTACAGATTTGTGCCAGTATCTGGGAGAAGGGGCATTGACCTGGCTAATGGCCGTCCATGTATTGCTTGTTGGGTCATAAATGCTGCCCGTGTTTATGGCCTGATTTGAGCTGTTTCTCCCTCCCCATATTATCATCGTACCGTTTATTGCATTGGCAGTATGAAAATCTCTGGCCGCCGGGGCATTAACCAGAGAGGTGGATGTCCAGCTATCTGAAACCGGATGGTATCTTATACCCAAATTGATTTTGCTACCTGAGACAGAACCTCCCCAGATGATAAATTCATTTCCTGTCCATACGGAAGATGACTATCTCCGGGTACTGAAGGTGGCACTACTGAGGAAGTCTGCCATGAGCCATGTGGTGCCGTTTATTCCTGATTGTCTGAAAGGGAAAAGAGACATTCCGGTCTTTAAAAATCCGGCCGTCAGCAATATGGGATTGTCATCCACCTCACTCAGTACTATGCCGGAGACAGGCACACCTCCTATGGTTTGGGCATTCCTTTTTGCAATGCTGCCGTCCATATTTCTTACAAGTACATCCTCTGAGGCATTGTTCGGATTTACAGTACTTACTTTGAGTTCTCCCTGGATTTCTACCGTCTGCGTCAGACCGTAATGTATGGTCAAGAATAAAAAGTGGATAATTAAAATTACTTTCTGCATAATTTGAGTATTTATTGCTTTGGTAAATTCAGTTGTATTCAGTGTACTGTGTTATTCTACCTTCACAATCCTGTGATGACTTATCTGACCATCCTGTTGAAGATGCAGGATATAACTGCCGGAGCGGATGGGAGCAAAGTCTATCGCTCCCTCTGTGGTGCTCCCTTGCAAAATCATCCTGCCCTGTTGGTCGGAAATAGTGAATGTTGTGTTTTCCGGTGTGCCGCTTATGAATAACTGGTCTTTGACCGGATTGGGATAGATAGTTAAGCCTCCCGTTCTGTGCTCAAGATATCTGATTTCAGAGTGTGATACAGCCCCGTTGAAATCCCATTGCTCAAGACGGTAAAAATTGAGACCTGCCATAGGATCTTTATCAGTGAATGTGTAGGATTTTTCGGTGCTGCTGTTGCCGGTGCCATCTATCCATCCTATATTTTCCCAGACTATTCCTTTGTCAGATCTCTGGATTTCCCATCCTCTGTTGTTGATTTCTGCAGATGTGGTCCAATCCAGGATGTGATATTGGTCTGCTGCATACAGATCAAATTTTTTGAAAAGTACAGGGAGTGGAGTATTCTGTGGACATGCCGTAAAAGTCAATATTCCTGATGTATAATCTGCGCCTATACTGGGAGATCCCAGCCAGGTAAGATAGGGTTGGAGGACTATGCATCCTGTGGCTGAGGCAGTCATTTCCAGCCCTGTCCCACTCAGGATGGTTGGTGATCCGCCGGCATAAGGCCCGCAGGGTCCCGGATGGTTTCCTCCGCTTTCCACATAAATGATAAGCTCGCTATCCAAATCCAACTGGACTTCATTGCACCAGCTGTCTCCGATGGTATTGTACTGCATATTGGCCCATTGCAAACCGATAATATTGGCATTCGGCGGAAAACCGCACAGAGTCACCACCGTATTGCCGGGGTGACCCAAACCACCCCTTGCCTGCCATCCGGTCATATTGGTAGATACAGTGGTCACCGGAATATTTCCCTGGCAAAACAGCTGGGCATAACTGTAATTTGAAAGTGAAAAAAGCAGACAAATCAGAAGGTAAAGATTTTTCATAAGCGGTTGGTTTATAATTGTTAATAGTCAACTTCAGGAGATGATGCTCTGTATTTTCATCATCATTATTAAGCATAACATGTCATGATTCCTGCTTTTTTTGCTGAGATTTTAAGGTGTTAATTCATTGGTCTCTGACCCTTTGGTCCTGCAATCTTCTATTTCAGGAGGGATTTATGCTTTATTCATGTATGTTGTCATTTGTCAAAGAAATGTTACCGGATAATTTGAAAAAATATACCTGCCCGTAAGCATAAAATAAATCAGGCAATTATATTGCCCGTTTAAGCCTGTTTTTTCTGAATCTCATTGAGGTATTGAGATATCATAGAAAGAAAAAGAGTAAAGTGACGACAAACACATTTACGGAATGCTTTAAAGCTTGTTAAAATTTTGTGATATTTGTGGTGATAAGTAACATGTCTGTCCAAAATTACCACTTATAATGAGTGCAGAAGATTTAGAATTTCAGGAGATTGCCCGCAAGATCAGAGCATCTGCCGCAGAAAGAGAAGAAGTGGTACGAAGATTTGCAGGAGATAAAAAACTCAGAGAAGACATCCGTGCATTTGTTTTGCAGAATAAAGGCAATCCGGATGATGGTGTGATGATTTTTCATGACAGCATTATCGCTTTTGTAAAGAGAGTATTTACTGACAGAGATTTTCAATTGACACATTCTTACAGACCCTATATTTTTGGTATCGCAAAAAATCTCTGGCTGACACAACTTAAAAATAATTCCAGATTATCTCTCACTCATTCCACAGACAGGATTTTAGAACAGGTACAGGAAGAAAATCTGGATTTGAATTTATTTAAAGACGAAAGACTGGAGATGATACGCAAAATCCTGGATATCCTGAAACCCAACTGCCGGGATGTGCTCATGTATTGGGCAGGTGGATACAGTATGCAGGAGATTGCTGATATTCTGGGGTTTCCCTCAGAAGGTGCAGTACGAAAGAAAAAGTATGATTGTTATAAAGGCCTGATGGAATGGTTGAGCCAACATCCTCAATTTTTGGAAGAGCTAAAAAACTAAAAACAAAAAATGACAGACATTTTTGAAAAAATTGATGATTATATTCAGGGGAAACTCACAGATTCGGAAAAACAAGTTTTCGAAGCAGAAATGGAAAAAGACCCATTACTGAAATACGCTGTCGAAAATCATAGTCTGACAAAGGATGTAGCTTTGGGATTTCTGGAAGCAGAAGTCAGAAATATTCTGAAATATACTGAAAATGAGCCGGCTAAGAGAAAGAGTACTTCCTGGTGGAAATGGTGGTGGATGGCTGCAGTATTTTTATTGGGTTTGATTGCCGTTGTATTTTATTTGGGAAAGGCAAAGAAAACCACCCTTCAATATGCAGACCTGTATATTGAACCAGCATGGCCCATCCAGAGAAGTGAATCTTCAGATACCCTTTCTGATGCAGTCAAAATTGCATTGAATGGTAATACCCCGGCTGCCGTCAATATGATCCGCCATACATCAATCCCCGACCCGGATAAAAATCTCTGGATTGCTGAGATATTTGCCAGATCAGGACAGGCCGACAGTACCTTGCACTATCTCCCGGATGCAGGCAATGAGGTACGCACCAGAGACAGAATCCTGTACCTCAGGATACTGTCATTGTTCAGAAACGGACAAATCCATGAAATGAAAGCCATCATAGACAGTCTTCCCGAGGATACAGATATGACCTACAAGGAAATCTATAAAAAGATCCGGGGATAGATACCTCAAAACATGAGCTATGCCATTTCATCTGACTTTGGTGCCGCCGGGCAAGGAAGATGTCGGCATCATTCTGCAACTGCATTTACACATCTTTGGATTTCTTTTGTATGAACCGGGCTTATCCCCCACTCTGGATTTATTGGTCTTGTCAATGAATGTGGTAATAGGATAAATTTCTGTCTGACCCTGATGAGCAAATGTGGTTTGAGGAATGGATGGTTGCAGTGGGTCATGAGACAAATTGGTCTGAGGCAGCAGTTCTACGCAGAATTCCACCCAGGCTTTATGCTGTTGCTCAGGTATGCTGCCGGGAGACAAAGCGTGCAATATGACGGGTGGCAATGAGCCTGAATAAGGTTGATGAGGATCAAATTTTACCTGAAGGATTGAGCCATTAACAGTTTTTACTAATTTGGCAGATTCTCCACACCCTGATATATTACCGGCACTCCATTTTTCTATATTTACGGTTGCTGCTCCGGTCTGGGGATGTAGTTTTACTTTATCAGGCAGTGACAGTGCCATTTGCAGCCCTGAGACATCGCCATTACCATCATTGTAACATTCTACGTGATATCTGGCAAATTTTTTGGTGCCAAATCTGGTTTTTTCTTCCCATACACACATCAGCTCAACATAATTGGGGTCATGAAATCGGGTCGTTACCGGAATTTTACCGTTGTTGTACTCAAAAAGGTAGCTGTTGCTGTTGGAGCATTTGAGATAAAATTCCACTGCCTCTGGAGGAGTATTATTGAGAAATACAGGTCTGAAATTCAAAAAAATATTTTTACTTGCATCCGTTATGGAAATACACTTTTCGCTGCTTCCCGGGGTTTGCACAAAGGATATCGATGCATAACTGAGATTGCTTCCTGTATTTTGAATAAGTGTATTGAAATTGGTTTTAAAAGGGGAATTGACAAAATTGATATTTCCGTCATTATAGCATATCTTGACATTGGTGCTGCAGTAATTTGCTATCTGTTTGTTCAAGGGGTTTAATATCAAGGTTATATCCTTGTCCTCTACTATACTGTGATTGAAGAATCTGTCCGGATTGGACATGGGAGCAAAAGACCTGCCGGAGGAAGCGTTGGCTTTTTTCACATTTTGCGGCAGGTCATCTCCTTCATACTTATTGGTGAGATAAAAGTATCGCACAGAAGCTGAGGAAGTTGACAGGTGAGAAAATTCAGGATCAGCAGCATTTTCTACTGTGAAGGAATAAGTGCCGTCTGAAAAAATGGCCATATATTCATTTTCAAAAGGAGCAGTAGAGGCCGATGCGATGCCTTCAAATTTGAAAGGTGCAGCAATAGCCTGTCCCGGATAATTGTTTGCAAATGCATTAAGAATGCCATCCTTTCCTTTACCCTCTCTGATCAACCACTGCAGGTCTTCCTGGCCGGAGATCTTACTGGAAAATGTCATAGTAAAACAAACAGCTGCACAGATACAAAAGAGTGTTTTCATAAGTTTTTCGTTTTGTAGTGATAAAATAAATAGATACCTGCTAGAAGAAGAATGCCTGCCAAACCGTACAGGACCATTTTCGTATTGGGTTGGGTGATGGGATCTGTGTTCCCGGCAATGACAAAAGCTGCCCAATAGTAAGGGTGACGCTGATGTGGACTACATTTCCGGAGAAAATCCTTTTTGGCCATTTGAAGCGCCTTATCTTTATCTGCACCCTCAAAAAGATGCCTGTAAAAAGATGCCATAATATCCGCAGCACTCTGATCATCGGCCTTCCACAGTGAATATACAATGGATTGAGCTCCGCTGTTGAGAAATGCAGAGGCAAGACTTTTAACACCTTCACCTTTTTTGATGGAACCCACTCCGGTTTCACAGGCACTCAAGGTCACAAGCTCGAGCTGATTGGTCATGCGGTATATTTCGTTGTCATAGAGTGGATAAATGTTTTGGCCTGTATCAGTCAAGGCTAGATAGGCTCGGTCTCCCTGCACTATGGCATGGCCGGTAAAATGGAAAATATCTGATTTTTTAAGTTGATTTTCTAACTCTTCTGCCCCCGGGCTCACAGCTACAATATCATTTTGGGTAAAGTGTGTTTGTAACTGACTGACTTCATGGGCAGCAAAAGGCAGGTAGCTTAGTTCTCCTCTTTCCGCAGAGGCATAGGATGGAATCTCCGGATGTTTGTACTCCGGATTGAGTATGTATATCAAGGGATCATTGTTTTTCTTCTGTCTGAAATCCGGCTGTTTGTTGTGAAAAATTACATTGACTTCATGATTTTCAAGCAGGTGCTGTCCGTTTTTTATCAGTAAATCAAAGGGTAGATAAAGTAAATGGCCGTCTGGAATAATTATCAGTTTTTGTATTCCACTCAAGTTTTCCGGTAGTAGCAGCGTACTTAATGAATCTAATGTCCGGCTTATGTTTTGTTCATCCCTGCTATTGATGCCTTTGTGAAAGCTGTTTAACAGATCATTCAGCAATATTTTGTCCCCGATACGTATAAATCTCTTTCCCCTGATGTTGCTGAACAGGTAGTAATCCTTCTCAGTTTCAACATATTCAAGGTATGGATTCTGAATGGGTATGGAATTGGCGTGGCTTGCGGGGCTGTATTTTTTAATCAGTTTTTCCAGCTGTTCATTTTCTGCATTAATCTGAAGTTCGAGATTTTTATTTTCATTGCTGCTTTCCAGCTTTTCTATCAGTACTGAAATCCCGGATTTCAGTGAATCATAGGTCATTTTATCCTTTTCACTCATAGATGCTCTGACACTCAGACGGAAAAGATTTTCTGTGTATAATATACTTTTCGACTGATCAAAATATTTTCTTGCAGCCTGCAGATAAAAATCGTCTTTTAAATTTGTGTAGCCATCATAGCAATAATCAATGGCCTTATTCACCAGGTTCTTGTTGGTCCCTACAGAGATATATCTGGAATTGTTCAGCATCAGCTTTTTGTTCAGTTGGTCATTGGCATTGATGGCGAGGTCTATGGCTGTCAGAGCGGAGTCAAGCAGGTTCCTTTCATGATTTTGAGTATACCTCAAAAAGTAATACTCAGCCTTAATCCGCAAAAGATCCACAAAGGTGTTTTCACGGTCAATTTCATATAGTTCAGGCAATTCTTTCTGACCGTATCCTCTGATTAATTTTCCAATCCCTTTCTGAACATAATCATTGCATGTTTCCGGTGTGTTTTGTATCAGACTCAGTTGTGCCAGTTGATTATAAATTTTGGCAATTTCTCTGGATTTTGGTCCCCGGTAAATTTGTTGTGCATTATGGAGTGATTCGCAGTAGTGATATTCACTTAAGGAATACAGTCCACAGAGCTGGAAGTATGCGCCCCACAAGGCATCCAGACTGTGTTCACGGTCAAGGCGGTCTTCATTTAATGGGAGGCTGTCCAGAAATACTTCAGAATGCCGGAGGTGAAGTGCTGCATTATTAATTCTGCCGGTATCGGTATCATAATGGATATAATAATCTGCATAAGCTTCATGAATGGCCTGCAATGCACGATATTCACGGGCAGCTGTACCCATTGAGATACCTTCATCAAAATGGTGCTTCATCTCCTCATGCCTGCCGAGCCACATATTGGCCCTGCCTATTTCTTTGTAAAGTCTTGACAGATTGCTGTAATTCTGGTGGATGGTAAGTGAGGGGATGCATAGTCGATAGTAATACAATGCCTTATCATAATCATCCATCCTTGCATAAATTCCACCGATTCTGTTTTCAATATTCCATACATATTTGTCAGAACTCAGATCCTCTGCCAGTGCCGATGCCTTCAGATAGTATTTCAGAGCTTCACGATAGTCATTGAGTTTGTTGAAATGCTGCGCATGCCGGGTAAGCTGTAATCTCATACTCAGGCTGTCCTCCTTATTTTGGGGAGTTATCTGGTAGAGGAATTCAGTTTTATAAAGACTATCCTGTAATTTATTTTGCACCAAATAATCGTCTAATGTCTTCAGCCTTTCAATGTATGCTTCCATATTGTTATAATCCGGTTTGAGCTGATTGACCAGAATGAAAAAACTGTCTTTCCTCTCCTGCGTAAAAGTATCAGGCTTGTGTCCGGGCAGGCATGAATGGAACGAACCAAAAAAAAATGCAGCTAAGCAAAAATTTTGCAAAAAACACATGTAAGTTGTGTCAGAGTTGGAAATCATTTTGTTTTTGCTGATAATATGTTACAATGTTACGAATACTGCGCAATAAACATTTTTTTTTGCCTTGTTTTTTCAAAAAATAAAACTACCCTTACATCTGTGATTGGTTATGTCATTAATTAGGTACAAAACGTTACCATTCCTTGATAAAAAAACAATCGGGATTAGGCTGTTTTACGATTTTAGCCGGACTACAGGACTTTGGGATGATTTTCTGCAATTTTATCAAATATCACTCTCCGAGCACTTCAAAGTGGATTCTTTCGGTATTACCCCATTGATCAGTCACGGTAATACTGTGCTTACCTGCCGCAAGTGAAGTCATACATTGATGGCCGGAAGGTTGTGCAGTGGAAATGCAGGTATGCACTTCATCAATAAACCAGTAAATCCGGGCATCCGGCTGTTGATGATAGGCCTTGGCTATGAGTTGATTGCGCTCCTCCTGTTTTTCTCTGGGCAAAAAGATTTTCATGCCTTCCTGCGGGTAGATGATTTGTATTCCACCTTTTGCAGGGGCACATTCCGGATTGGGAGGCGGCATCCCTCGGTATGCAGGATTTGAGGGTTTGTAAAAATATTCCATATAGGGTGGCAGTACAAAGACAGTATCAGTACGGCTGTAGAGGGTATTACACCGTTCTGTGACGAGCTGCCCTTGCTCATTCACCTGAATTTTTCGGTGATAACTGCATTGACCCAGCCGCATGGAAGATCGCTCCACGTACTTCACCTCCTTTTGTCTGCACAACTGCCCTGCAATTTTACCGGATTCCCGGCACACTGATATCTGCTCGCGGTTTTGATACACCGGCTTCCTGCTGAACCATCGGTTGTCCGGTAGCATATTGAAGATTTTGAACATTACCGGTGCAACACGGGATATACCGGTGAGGTCATA
Organism: Saprospiraceae bacterium; assembly: GCA_016716335.1. Classification (GTDB taxonomy): domain Bacteria; phylum Bacteroidota; class Bacteroidia; order Chitinophagales; family Saprospiraceae; genus OLB9. Next base: position 51,097 of record JADJWN010000002.1, read on the forward strand.
CCTGCCTTCACCAGTCTCATTCCCTACCCAAACCGCCACAGTGTATTTTGCATTGTATCCGATGGCCCAGGCATCTTTATGACCATGGCTGGTACCGGTTTTCCAGGCGACCTTATTGTCAGCACTGTAAAAATCCCTTGACTTCTCCTCTCTCGGTCGGGTGAGGTCTGCCAGAGCTTCTGTGAGAGGCAGCATACTGGAAGCCGAAAAATAGACATTGTCCTTCGGCAGTTTTTCTTTCTGGTGACGCAGGTATTTTACTTCATTGAAGGGGTAGGGTTGCTGGGCATAATTTCTGGCAAACCCCTTGTAAAGTCTGGCAAGATCCCAGAGACTGCACTCGCCGCCACCGAGTATGATGCTCAGACCATAATAATCTGCCCCTTTGTTCAGATAGGCGAGCTTCAATCTTTTGATGAGATGGTAAAAGCTTTCGTAGCCTGTGGTGTTCAGGATTCTTACGGCCGGGACATTGAGCGATTGTATGAGCATTTCATCGAGTTTTACAGCTCCTCTGAATTTTTTATCAAAATTCTGTGGCCTGAAATCCCCTATGGCCGTCGGGATGTCTGCCACCAGTTCTTTGGGCAAAAACCAATCCTGCTCCAGGCAGTGTGCATAAAGCAGGGGTTTGAGCAGACTGCCATAGCTGCGGGGTGCCTGCACGATATCCACATATTTGTAAATCTGAGTCCGGTCAGAGATGTTGCCTGTATATGCCACGAGTTCGTTTTTTTCCACGTCCAGCACCACAGCGGCAATGTTCTGTATGCCATCCAGCTGCAGGAATTTTGCCTCTGTACTCAGCAACTGATTAAGTTTTTGCTGAATGTCAAACTGAAGGGTGGAGTGAAATAAATATTTGTCACTATGCTGCCTTGCGGCAAATTGCAGAAAATGAAAGCTGTGCTGGGGGATTTTCAGCAGTCGGTCCGGAAGTTCTTCGGCCAGATGTATTTCCAGATCTTCCTTAGCTATATATCCCTTATCTGCCAGCTTTTTGAGCAACAGATTCCTTCTTTTCAACAAAGCTTCCCGGTTTACATTGAGATTAGCGCCCGTGGGATTATTGGGCATGACAGCGAGCAGTGCATATTCCGCCCAGGAGAGGTGCTGCGGTTCTCTTCCGAAGTATCTCAGGGCTGCGGCTTCGAGTCCGATCGTATTGCCTCCGAAAGGTGCAGTTTGTGCCCATTCACGTAGGATATGTTCTTTGGAATGTATCAGGTCATATTTCAGCGCACACAGACTTTCTCTGATCTTGGTGAACATACTGCGGTCAGGACTCCGGTTTTTCATCCGCATAAGCTGCATGGTAAGGGTACTTGCTCCTCTTTTTACCTTTTTGTGCTTTATGTTGGTATAGAGTGCCTTGATGACCGATACCGGATTGATGCCGGGATGCAGGTAGAAATACTCATCTTCATAGAGCACTAAGCATCTTTTGAAATTTTCAGGCACAGGAGCTGACAGAGGAAGGCACCATTGCTGTTCAGATGATACAGCAGCCGCCAGCAATTGTCCCTCTGCAGAATATACTGATCTGGAAAAAGCAGGGACTCTATCGGGTAATGGCTGCAATAAAATCAACAGCGATACTCCTGCCAGTACTCCTAAGATATTTTTATGCCTACTCCGCCACTTTGACCCTTTGTGCTGCTGTTCTGGCATGAAAACTGGCTTTGTACATATGCTCCACCGACACTGCCGGTCTGAAATAATCCCCACCAAATGCGGCTTTGGCTCTGAAATAATAAGTCTGTCTTGCACCGGCACTGAGGCTGAAGAAAGTATATACCCTGTCATCCCTGAAATCCTGGTAATCAAAATTGTCTTCATTACCCTCCTGCTCTGTTTCGTAGATCCGGGGATTGATAAGCTCCCATCCGGCAGGTACTTTTACATTCAGGGCCAGATTTTCCACTGCAAAAGCGTTGGGGTTACTGACCGTTACAGTCATGGTGATATTATCTCCGACTTTGGCGTTGTCTGCACTTCTGGTAGCCACATTATTGCTGTAACTCACGGTGAGGCCCAGATTTTCTGATGCGGCCTCCCGGTATAGATTGTCAATAAACCGCTCTGACTGGATGATATAAATACGGGATTTACCTTTGTTTTCAATCACTGTTTTCTTACCGGTATCAGCTTTGGCAATTCTGAATGTGCGGGGCTCGAATGCATTCTGGTCATAAGTCACCAAAGAGCCGGTGAGATTGGCCGTATAATTGATTTTGGAGCCAATACCAAGGGATTTACCAAAAAACCGGTATGCAGCGATAAACGCATAACCCTTGGTCTGTGTACTTGTCCATGAACTTCCGTTGATCTTATCCACCATAAGATCGTAGTACTGGCCGAGTCTGGTTTTTTCATCATCAAAAAGAGACAGCACATCTACAACAATAGCCAGGTCTCTTCCTGGTTCACCGAAGCTGTTGTAATCACTGATATCATTGTAGGATTTTTGCAGATCCTCTGCTTTGCGTATCATTTCTTTGGCCTTGCTGTCATATCCACTCAGTTTATAGCTGCCTGCCATAAGCCACCATACCATGGGCAATCTTGATTCGTTGCCTCCGGCAAAACGATTCATTGCAGATTTTGCAGGCCGGGAGCCTTTGGCAAGTGTAAACAGACGGAATGCCTGAGTCAGGGATTCACTGTCATACACATATTTCGATGTAGTCTGAGACAAAGCCCACTTATTGGCGATGTCTGTATGTACCTTGATCCATTTTTTGACCATGTCTGACTCCTGGGGCAGATAGTTCTCTCTCTGGGCTTCTATCAGAAAATAGGCGGCATAAATATCAGACCAGGCGTGATAGTAATTGTTTTCCCAGTAGTTGAACACACCACTGCTCTGCTGCATCCGGGCTAACTTCAAAAAGGCAGTCTGCAGATGTTCCAGCCTCTTTCTGTTTTCCTGCGGATCGAGGGTCAGCACTTTGTCGAGATACAACTGCCCGAAGCCGGCAGAAGTCGTTTGCTCCAGACAGCCATAAGGATAGTCTATCAACTCAGCGGCATAGCGGGTAAAATTGGGCACTTTCAGTCCGCTCACTGTTACAGTAGAATGATAAACTTCCGGATATCCCTTGGGAGTGGGTGTCCATTCATATTTGTCCCCGGGCTCCAGTATGCGGTAGCTCACATCTGAGCTGTAAGCATTCGGATAGTGGATCAGCAGTGAGGTCTGCTCTTTCATACTTTTGCCCCCGCCGGTCACCTCCATGTTTACGTCCAACTGGCCGGTTTTATTCAATACTTCCATTTCAAAGACCTTGCGTACCTGATCTTTGCCGCCAAACTGTACCTGAGTAGATGGTGTCAGGCCTTTCACTAAGTTTTGGTCAGCAGCAATCTTTACTGTAGCACTCTGGATGCTGTTGTCATCCCGCAGTATAGTGACCGGCAGCTGCACTCTGTCAGTCACATTCAGTGCTCTAGGAAACTGGGTCTGTATCATCAGCGGATTTTTGACAGGTATGAACTGCTCTGCCCGACCGAAATTACTGTCATTGCAGGCGACGATCATCACCCTGACCTTGCCGATGTAGTTGGGCATGGTGATGCTGTGGTTATTTTTTTTGCCACTTTCCAATCTGTAGGGACCCATATGGATGGATACCGGCTTAAACCGGTTGATCTCCGCAATAGCGTCAGGATTGTAGGCATCATCACCTCCAATGGATAATATGCCTGCAAACTGGCCTCTGAAATATTGTATCAGATATTTGTACAGGTCCCAGGTTTTGACAAGGAGAGGATATTTGCCATTAAAATGATTGTATGGGTCGGGTGTCCTGAATCCGGTAAGACTCAGCAATCCTTCATCTACCACGGCAATCGTGTATTCCATGGGTCTGCCTTCGGATTCTGAAACGGTAAAATTGTAGGTTTTTTCAGACTCCATTTTTGCGGAAGGTTAGTCACGGGGTTTGAGCTGACTGCTTTTCCCATCCATTTTTACCGGCCGGACTCCATACATCCTCAGAGGCAGATCGTTCTGTATCTGTCGGTATGGCTGAATCATGGTCACATGTACATATACATTGGGAAACCAATCCTGTGATGATTTGATGGAGATATTCTGTTTGCCACCTTCCATGTCTGTCCATTGTTTGTGCACCACTTTATTTCCTCTTTCTATACTGATGAGTGCTTTGGCACCCTTGATTTCGGGGAGCTTTATTTTTATGTCTTCGCCTGTGGTGTAGTTGTCTTTTTCCACATCAAATTCTATCACATAAGGCTGTGAGCCCGGAATGGAGCTTTTGCCGTCATATACAGAAAAATACAGTTCGGTCTCATGACCACTCCTTTCATCTTTGATTACCACCCTGTAAGCCCCGTTGCTGAGGGTGCCTCCCTTGTAGTTGAGTTTGGTTTTTCCGTTGATGGGTTTGGATTCTGTTTTGATGTTTTCCCAGTATTGATCCTGATAATACATCCCGTTGGAACGAAGTCTGTATTTGTCCACCCACCAGTATTCTATATTTTTTTCCAGCCGGCACGTCAGGGTATTTACTGCAGTGGACAATTTGCCTCTGTCTGTGATATTTACCAGTTCAATTTCGATATTTTCGCCGGGGAGATGATTGCCCGACCAGCCTGTTCCCGGCTTACGCAATGCTCCTATATAGCTCTGGAATGGGGACACTTTGATACTTCTGCCTTCCTTGTTGGTGCCACCACCGGGGAGTGAGGTCTCGGTATCCAGAGAGACATTCAGTACTCCATTGAGGCGTTTCAGATTGTCGGATGGTGCGACTCTGGCACTCCCGTTTTCTGAGGTAGTCACTTCAGCCAAGGCAAAATTCATGGTTTTGTCAAAAATACCTCTGTCAAAATTGTAGTCTTTAAATTCGGGAAATGGAATGGCAATTTTTCTGGCCTTGGCAAATGTGAATATTTTGGCACCACTTATGGCATAGCCGGTCAGGTATTGTGATTTTAATGTACCTGAAAGTTTGTCGCTGTAGATCACATTATCCACAGTATTGTCGAAAGTAAAAACAGTCTCAGCTGTGTTGGGCCTGATGGTCTCAATTCGTATATTTTTATGCATTTTCAGCGGTCCGGCATTGACCATACATCTGTACACTCCGGTTTTGGCAGCTGTGGCAGTAGTAAAGCTGAAGCTGTAAATCTGGTTTTTATTCAGATCTATGGGCCTGATTTTTTCCTCCAGCAAGAGATTGTCCGGATTGTAAAAGGATACTGTCAGAGGCAATCCGGCAGGAAGATTGCCGCTGCTTTTATTGATCATGACATCCAGATAAATACTGTCGCCGGGACGCCACACATCCCTGTCTGTATAGATAAAAAACTGGGTATCCTCCTCCGACCTGTCACCCGCCACATCAAATTCTGTAAGGCTGTTGGCTTCGGCCGGGTCTAATGGCAGATAAGTGATCTGGCTTCCTTTGCTGATCTGCAATACTGCGGGCTCATAGGGAAGATTGGAGAATTCTGCAAAGCCCTTACTGTCTGTTTTGGCACTGCCCAGTTTTTCAGCCTGCATATCAAAAGAGGGTCACTTCTGCATCGGATACAGCACTCAGATCCATAAGTCTATTGAGCGCTACGTGAAAATCGCTGCCGGCTTTTTTAGCTATGATAGAAAAATCCGAACTGATGAAAAGCTTTTGGACAGGATAGTGGTCTAAATAAAATGACAGTTCACAGGGATTGTTTCGCTCTTCCCAGCTGTATTCATCATAGTAATATCCGCCATACCCACCATAATAATCCCTTTGAGTGAAAAGTTCAGTGGCTGGAAAATTGTCGCTTATCTTATATTTTTTAAGATCTTCCCTGCATTGCAGGGTGGTGTTTTGCGGTCCGAATCCGAGAGATACATGGTAGATGCTGCCGGGATTGCGCCTGAGTCGCGGGGTGAGATCCAGCCCGTGTACTGTCCAGCCTTCGTCATCAGGAGCTGCCTTTTTCAGTGGCACTACCTGATCAAAAACAGGCTTACCAAACATCCGGATATTGTAAAAATCATTGTAGCTCAGAGATTGCCAGGCAAGAAAGTGTTTGACATTTTCCTGTTTGATTTCCACGACAAATATCCTTACCGACTCCAGTGCTCTGGTTTTCACCGGTATTTTAAAATCCCCTTCTGTAGGAAAATAATGACCATCACTGACAAACTGCACCGAAGGCAGGTCCACCTGATTGTCCACCTCAAAGCTATATGAAGATGGCAGCATTTGTCCTGATTCTGAAGTCAGTGATTTGCTGACTTGTATTTTTATCCTTTCACTTTGTCTGTCCTGCCCCAGATGTATGGTGAGCAGATTGTTTTTGATACTGAATTTTGCAGGATTGCACATGACGGTAATCAGGCCGGTATAGTCGGCTTTGGGATTGAGCTTCTGACTGAAATATATATTGTAGTCTTTTTGGCCACTGTCAAAATGGGTGTACACGATTCCAAATTTTTTGGTATCCACATCAAACATGCTCACCGAGCCCTGCGCCTCACAGTAGATATCTTTGCCATCGTATCGTATGAATGAATTTTTTTTCATGGCATTAGTGTATCTGAAGTCAAGCTGATAATGCCGGTCGCCTACTTCGATAATGTCTTTTTCATCAGCATCGGTGCTGAAGCAGCGAAGCAGATTTTCAGGTCTCACCTTGTCAGCTGTCTGTACTCCAACCAGCATGGACACCGACCCGTCATCATTGATCAAGAATCCATCCCGATCCACAGACATATCCTGCCTGAAAGTGCGTACTTCATACTCTATCGCTTTTTTGTAGTTTTTGGGGTCTAATTTGGGCAGGTCAATTTTTACTTTGTATATCTGATCCGGCTTCAATGCTTGAGTGGGTGTAAAGGTAATGATCACCCCGTTATTGAGGGTAGTAATTCCTTCTGCTGCAGGATTCAGTGTCACCAGGTCTTTCAGATCAGTATTTTCAGGCAGGACTGTTACTGCGGTTTTCAGAATAAAACGAAGTGGATCTGCAGCGGATATTACACCGGTGGTAGCAGCTTCAAAGTATTGCTCCAGCATGGCATTGGTAGAGGCGACATCTTCATAGGAGGTACGGTTTTTTTGTTTGCATTCTGTAAATAAAAGAACAGTAAAGAGCAGGAGAATCAGGTGGTTTTTCATGTATGTCGGATTTATCCTATAAAGGTAAACAAGGCTTGTTTTATTATGAGGAATCGGTGAATAATTTTTAATGAAGTGTATGAAAAAGCAAACGATAGGTCAATCTGATACCTGTTTGCCGGAGAAACACAGATTCCTCACTATGAAGCAGAATTTAAGCGGAGGAAACCTTTAAAACAGAATGGAAATATAGCATTACTTACAGCCCCAAGGTTAATAACCTGTGATAAATTTGATACGCATATACCCGACGGTTTCAACCATTTTGCGATCACTTCTGCAGCACATTATTGCCATTGACGGTGAGCTGACCGGTATTGAGGATGCCGCTTCCTGTTCCTTCATTGAGGTCTGTAAAATTTACATTTTGCAGACTTAAGTTTCCGGCATTCTGCAGTATTCTGGCAGATGCGCCGTTACCTCCTATAAGATGGAGATGCTGGATGCTTACCGTATGTCCTGATGCAATCTGGAAAACAGGTCCGTTTCCTGACACCTGGATATTGACCTTCTGACTGTTAGTGTTATGTATCTGAAGGTTTTTATTGATGAGGATGGTGCCGCCGGTAAGTTGTATGGTCTGATTTTGCAGAGCGGATGAAAACGTTATGGTGGCATTGGCGGCTGCGCTTGTTACGGCATTTCGCAAGGACCCCGGTCCGGTATCTGCGGTTGTTGTGACAAGCAGCGGGTCATAAAATGGACTATCGGTACTCCACTGCGGCCCCACCGGATTGCCTCCGTATTTAATTTCTCCATGGGATGGTCCACCTGCTGCTCCCGAGCTGTCGTTCAATGTATTGCCGGAGCCTTCATTAAAGTGATACAGAGCCATCGTATTGGCATCTGTGACAAAGGGGGCTGTAGGTCTGGTAAAGGCGGATGTATATCTTATGTTATTGGAAATGCGCACTTCATCGAGCCATCCTTTGTAGTACAGACTGCCGGGATAATCATGTTTTTCAGCGCCGAATACCAGATATGGGTCGCTGTTGGGATAGCTGGTGGACCGGCCATTCCTGTAGCTTACGTCCCCATTGGCATCTGAACTGTTGAGTGTACCCTGAATATTCCCATCTACAAAAAGCCTGATCTGACCGTCTGAAGCCCTCCTGGTAAATGCCACATGATGCCACTGCCCGTCATCAACAATAGTGGTACCTGTCACCCCTTTACTCCCATTGTTGGCTCTTTCCACACCTGCCACAATACGCCGGTTGCAGAGTACTATACCATAATCTCCGTGGTCTCCTCCACCAAATACATCTCTGTCAATGATTACGTTACCGAAATACCAGGAATCGGGGCCACACGATCCGGCCGTATTATCTCCGGGATTGGCTTTCATCCAGAATTCCACGGTAAAATCTGTAGCACCTACATCCACTGGTTTATGTGGTGCATCCAAAGGTATTTTGACCCTGTCCACATCCGGTGGCCCCTGATTATTATTGTTGGTGCCTAAAAAACGGAGAGAATACTCCTGACCGGCAAGTAAATTTACCAGTAACAACAATATGAGTATTGAAAAATGCTTAGTTGACATCCGTAGAGATTCATTTTGAAGTGAGCTGACAAAATACTCTCAGTATCAGGGTGTAGTTGCACAATGACAAAATTAATACATAAATCAGGCCTTCGATAAAAATCAGGGTTTAATTTTTCATTAAAACCATTCGATTTTACAATCCATCCTGCTTTCAACCAAATACCATGGATTTTGTATTATCATTGTACCACATTTCAGATTTTTGTCTTATGCGTCAATACGTTTTTTTCATTTTTTCATTGGTATTGTTCAATTCATTCTTTCCCCCAAGGCTTGATGCCCAGGATGAAGATGTATTGTTTATCCGCAAAATTCATGACATTGCACTGACAGAAGGTAAATCCTGGGAGTGGCTTCATGAATTATGCCTTAAATATCCGGGAAGGATTGCAGGTTCTGAAAATGACAGGAAAGCTGCTGCCTTTGGAGTTTCAGCTTTGCAGACCATCCCCGGAGTCCGGGCTTATCTTCAGGAGTGTGAAGCCAATTACTGGTATCGTGGAGAGCCTGAGGAGGCATACATGACAGTCGGTAACAGCAAGACCCGGTTGAATGTGCTGGCGTTGGGTAATTCTGTGGCCACTCCTGACGGAGGTATTACCGCAGAAGTGGTAGAGGTACAAAGCCTTGACGAAGTGGAGAAACTGGGAAGGAGCAAAGTGCAGGGTAAAATAGTTTTTTTCAACCGTCCGATGGATCCCACCAAAATCAGAACTTTGCCGCATACGGAGGTGCGGTGGATCAAAGGGTGTACGGTGCATCTAAAGCCGCAGAATACGGTGCAGTAGGGGCAATAGTCCGCTCTATGACCACAAGGCTGGATGATTATCCTCACACCGGAGTGACTGTATATAAGGATGGAGTGGCTAAAATTCCTGTAGTCGGCGTATCCACCAATGACGCTGAAAAGCTGAGTAAGGCTTTGAAAAACGGGTCTGTTAAAGCCTTCATGCGTACGCATTGTAAGGATATGGGGGCCGATGCCCAGTTTTAATGTAATCGGAGAAATCAGAGGCAGTACCCATCCGGATGAAATACTGCTGGTAGGTGGCCATCTGGACAGCTGGGATGTCAGTCAGGGGGCTCATGATGACGGTACGGGATGTGTGCAGAGTATGGATGTTTTGCACATTCTGGTCAAGGCAGGATATGTACCTAAAAGAACGATTCGCTGTGTGCTTTTCTCAAATGAAGAAAATGGCTGGCAGGTGGCCGTAAGTATGCAGAAGTATCCAATGAAAAAAAGGAATTCCATCTGGCTGCCCTTGAATCAGACGCAGGTGGTTTTACTCCACGTGGTTTCAGTTTTGAAGCTGATACCTCCGTTTTCAAAAAATATTACCGTAAGGTCAATGAGTGGGCAGATATTATGGCAGGCTATGGTCTGCATTTCGAAATGGGTGGTTCAGGTGCAGATATCAGTCCGCTCAAATCCCAGAAAGGCCTGCTGATAGGACTCAGACCGGACTCCCAGCGTTATTTTGACTTCCATCATACTGCCATCGATAATGTGGATGCTGTGCATAAACGGGAGCTGGAGTTGGGTGCAGCTGCAATGGCCAGCCTGATATATCTGATCGATAAATACGGACTGAATGAATGAGCATGGAAATATGAACGCTACGGAAATTCAGATAGACGACCTTCAGTTTGTCCGGTATATAACGGCTGAAAATATTGATCGAAAAATCAATGAAATAGCCCGGAAATTACGGGATGATCTTAGTGATAAATATCCGATGTTTCTGGTAGTAATGAACGGGGCATTCATATTTGCTGCCGACCTGATGCGTAAGCTTGATTTTCCCTGTGAACTCAATTTTGTGCGGATCAAGTCCTATCAGGGTACACAAAGTACTGGAAATGTGGATATTTTCATGCCGCCGGATATTCAACTCAGAGACCGCTACATTGTGATAGTGGAGGATATCATCGATACAGGTCTGACCATTACCTCTTTCAGAAAATACCTGCAAAATCTGCATCCCGCAGATATCAGGCTTACTTCTATATTGATCAAGCCGGAAGCCCACCTTCACCCCGTCCATACCGATTATCCCGGATTCAGCATACCCGATCTGTTTGTAGTGGGCTATGGTCTCGACTACAACGGCAAGGGGAGAAATCTGCCGGATCTTTACCAACTGAAAGCCTGAACGGACTGCAAGTGGGCTTCTATCCACCTCTTATGTGTGCAAAAATTTAACAGATCATATAAAGACCTACTTCATTCAGATCGAGGTGTAAGTTAAAATCTGACGCATGCCCTCATTAAGAAACACCCGATGTCTATTCATTCGTTTGAAAGAAAAATTTCAGGGTAGTTCGACAACGTTATAAAGCAGGGATTATTCTGAATGTCTTTTTTTTCCAGATACTTATCCCATCCCAGACTGTCAAATTCCTTTTCAAGGGCTAAGCATACCCGGAAGTCTGCTTCAGTGACCTGGAATGGGTCTTCTATACCTGTGCCCGAAACCTGAATGGTCATGTATGGACTGTCCAAAATGACAAATACTTTGTACCCGAAAACAGTAAAATATTTACTTGTCTTAATGTCGGGATCTTCCCAATGAAATATCGGTACATTTTTATCTTTTTCTGATTTGGTACTTTTGGGTAATATGCTTTCAAAATATTCTGCAGTACTCGAATCCCGGATTTCCGGATTTTCAGACAAATCTGTAAAATCAGACAATCTGAAGCATACTGAAAATTCATCACCATCGTTGGCATGACCTCCCCAGGCTCTTTTAAAGCTGAAGTAACGGAGCGATTGTACCCACCTCTGAACAGTTTGGCGGTCGTGAGTTTCAAATATATATCGTTCCTTGAGTTTCTGCATATTCAGGCCCATACTTTACATCCTTCCGTACAATTAGTACAGATATCTATCTGATTCCTGCCTTTGAGCAGACTGTTTCTGAAATTGCGGTAGGCGTCACCCTGCCATATATCTTTAAAAGAAGTATGCTTGAGGTCTCCCAATCTGTGGGTGGCGTCCTTGTCAAAACAGCAAGGCACCACTATGCCATCCCATGTGATGACACAGGCATGCCAGAGCTTCCAGCAGTGATTGAGCAAGCGGTTTTTTACAGCGTAGCTTCCGGATTTTTACGGTATCTCGAATATTTTTCATTTTCTGGTATCAAAGGATTGCCCCGGATATAATCGTACACCTGTGCGGTTTTGAGTTTCACCTCATCCACCCCGATTTCGTCAGCCATTCTGTACACCTCAGGTATCTGATGTTCATTGGGCTTCACTACCAGAAACTGAAAGATGACATGCGGGCTCGCCGAATTCAGCTGTTTTTTCCATTTTACAATATTGGCAGCACCTTCCAGCACCTTTTGCAGATTGCCCTCTTTTCGATACTGTTCATATACTTCCTGAGTGGTACCATCTACGGAAATGATGAGTCTGTCCAATCCGGATTCTACGGTTCTGCGGGCATTATCATCATTCAGAAAGTGTCCGTTGGTGGAGGTTATGGTATAAATTTTTTTTTGGGAAGCATACTGCACCATATCCAGAAAATCGGGATTGATATACGGCTCACCCTGAAAGTAAAAGATTAGATACATCAGCTGGCTGCCCAGTTCGTCAAGGCTCTTCCTGAAGAAATCCTGTTTGAGATTGCCGGTGGGGCGACTGAAGGCCCGCAGACCGGAGGGACATTCGGGGCATCTCAGATTGCAGGCGGTAGTAGGCTCGAAGGAGACTGTCATGGGCAGCCCCCATTGTATGGCTTTTGAAGTATATCGGGTGATATAGTAGGAGGTGAGCAGCAATACCGCATTCCATAGTTTACGGGTGCTGAGTTTTGATATAAACCGGATTGCATCCTTATAATAAAACTTCAAAGCTGCTTAATTTTTGGTAAAAATAGCTTGTGTACGGCACTCGGCAATACTACACATGATTAAAATTCTGTTTATTTGCGTCCCGTAAAAAGGGAAGGATGGGCTGGACTTCAATTTTTCATCATCTTTTCAAAAGATCACCTTCAACAAAAGACCCTATGAAGTATCTGATTGCCGGATTGGGAAATATCGGAGAGGAATACCGGCATACCCGCCATAATATAGGCTTCGACGTTCTGGATTATCTGGCAGCGGAGGCCGGTGTCTTATTCAAAAATGATACACTAGGCGACCTTACTGAGGTCAAACACAAAGGCAGGACCCTCATCCTGCTCAAGCCGACTACTTATATGAATCTGAGTGGAAAGGCAGTAAGGTACTGGATGGAAAAACATAAAATTCAACCCGAAAACTTATTGGTCATCGTCGACGACCTGCACCTCGATCTTGGTAAACTCCGCCTTCGCGATAAAGGGAGTGATGGTGGACACAACGGTCTTAAAGATATACAGGAAAAGCTTGGTACCACACAATACAACCGCTTGCGTATGGGCATAGGGAAGGATTTTCATCCCGGCCAGCAGGTCAATTATGTTTTGGGTAGATGGAAAGCCGAAGAAGAGGAGGCGGTTCAGAAAATGATCAAAAAAGCCGCTGGAGCAGTGAAAAACTTTGCAACCATAGGCCTGAAACTTACCATGGATCAGCTGAATCGGGGGTGATTTTTTCAATTATTGACCAGATTTATCAAATAAAGTCCTGTGTCGGAATTACAATTTCATATTTGACTATGGGTGTCTTTAATCCGAAGAGTGACTGGATTGTACAGATATACCCGATAATCATACTTTCTGATAAAGAAGAATACATGCACTCCTTCGGCATGTGTGATAGTATATATTACCAAAATCTGATATATTTGCGTTTTTATAATAAATTTTGAATCCGACGATGTCTAAATCCGGATCTTTGAAATCTGCCGGGATTAAGTCCCCCTTTGTCAGGTATCTTTTTATGGGATTGGGAGCCGGCCTGATACTCGTCGTTCTGATGTTTTTCATCATTTCCAAAACCCTCCTGCCGGATACAGAAGAGCTGGAAAACCCCAAGTATGAGATTGCCTCCGATTTTATTTCTGCCGATGGCGAAGTCTTTGGTAAAATTTTCAAATACAACCGCGAATGGCTCAACTATGAGGATCTCAATCCACTGCTTGTCAAAGCTTTGATCGCTACGGAGGATGAGCGCTATTTCAGTCACTCAGGCATAGATGCAAGAGGTACTGCAAGGGCAATTTTTTTTATGGGTAAAAAAGGCGGGGCCTCAACCATTACGCAGCAGCTGGCCAAGTTGTTCTTCACCCAAAGGTCGAGCTCTTTTATACGCAGAGTATGGCAAAAACTCAAGGAATGGGTCATAGCAGTAGAGTTCGAACGTAGGTACACCAAAGAAGAGATACTTGCCATGTATCTCAACAAAAGTGATTTTTTGTATGATGCAGTAGGTATCGGAGCTGCAGCCAAGACCTATTTTGGCAAGGATCAGAAAAAACTCGAAGTCGAAGAATGTGCCATACTGATCGGGATGCTCAAAAATCCCCGGATGTTCAATCCTGTACTGTATCCCGAGAGGTCCTTCAGCCGCCGTAATGTAGTGCTCAAACAGATGGTTAAAAATAATTATCTGGATGAAAAAGAGTATTTAGTCAAAAAGATTAAACCTGTCGTCATGTCCAACTTCAGAAGGCAGGTGCATTTTGACGGTCTGGCACCCTACTTCAGGATGGAACTAACCAAATGGTTGCGCAAGCTTCTGGAGGATGACCGCTATCGCAAGCCTGATGGAAGCAAATATAATCCATACACTGACGGACTGCGCATATATACCACCATTGACACAAGGATACAGAGATATGCGGAGCAGGCCATGATGGAGCACATGTCGGCACTGCAGGAAAAGTACTGGCAAAGGTGGAAAGGATTGGATCCCGTGACATACAAGGCTTCCAAAGAATTGATCTCTACCCGCAATAAGGCACTCATTCAGATGATGAAAGACTCTGACAGATATAAGCAGATCAAGAATGTGCATATGACTGCAGTGTTCAGCGATATCAGTGCAGAGATAGATGGGGCAAGTCTCGAAGATGCTGATATCTTCAGACTTTATGAAGAAAAAGCCAATCCCGGCCACCTGAAGAAATTGGTAAAAGAAGGTACAATATCGGAGGAACAAAAGCGAATCTATGATCAGATCATGGAAAGTCCGCATTGGAAGACCCTGCAGACACAGTGGAACAAAATGCAGAAGGCCGTCAATGCAGCCTTCCACACCAGGACCTCTATGAAAGTATTTGCCTACAACGAGCAAGGCGAAAAAACAGTGGAAATGACCCCCATGGATTCAATCAAATACCATCTCCAGCATATGCAGATCGGCTCGGTAGCCATCCATCCTGCCAATGGCAATGTGCTGGCCTGGGTGGGAGGTATCGGGCATAAATACTTTCAGTATGATCATGTCAACTCCAACCGTCAGGTAGGATCCACTTTCAAACCCTTCATTTACTCTACGGCTATCATTGACAAGGCTTTGTCTCCCTGTACCAAAGTGCAGGATACGGAACAATGCATTCTGGCCAATGACCCGAATTTCAAGCTTTCCAGCAAGTGGTGCCCTTCCAATGCCGATAAAAAGTTCACGGGTCAGTACCTTACACTGCGTCAGGCATTGAAGGAATCCAAGAATTCCGTATCCGTTTATCTGATGAAGGAAATCGGTAATGTGCAGAGTGTGAAGAACTTTGTCGGCAATCTGGGTATTGATAAAAATAAAATTGAAAACTACCCTTCCATTTGTCTGGGTACTCCCGAACTCTCTGCCATGGATATGGCAGGAGCCTACACTGCTTTCGCAAACAACGGGATAGTGTCCAGGCCCATATTTGTTACCAGGATCGAGGATAAGAACGGCAAGCTCATATATGCGGCCAATCCGGAGCAGAAAAGAGCCATCAATCCTGCCTACAATTACGTGATCGTGGATATGCTCAAATATGTGGCGAGTGGCATTGCTTCTAAGTATAAAAGTGAAGTTGCCGGCAAAACGGGAACAACCAATAGCTACAAAGACGGCTGGTTTGTGGGTTTTACCCCCGAGATTGTCATTGCTACCTGGGTAGGCGGCGATCAGGAATTCATCAGATTCAACAGCCTGGCAGATGGTCAGGGTGCAGTGATGGCAAGACCGTTTTTTGAGAAATTGCTCAGTAAAATCGAATCTGACAACCGGCTTGGGTTAGGTGTGAATTTGATATTCACCAAACCGTAGGAGATCTCATAGAAACAGATTGCAGTAAATACGAGAATTTCTCTCCACCGGATGATGAAACGGATGGTGCTGCAAAAAAATCCAGTGGTTTTGAAGAAGATTTTTAAGATAGTTGAGCCCGTCAGGGTCTTAGTCAGGGCATAACAGATTCAGTGCTGAGGGTGTAATACTGAATGCCGGATCCGCACCTTGATAAAGTTCTCCATCCAGCTCAAAATCTGTCACTTTTCCGTATGTTCCTATTTTTATCGTCGCTTCACTGAAGTACCTGATTTCAGGGTGTGATATCTTGATTCCTTTTTTGAGTTTGATGTAGTTTTTCAGGTAATCGATCACACTTATATTCCCGATTACACATCCGTGCAGTATTCCGTCATCGCTGCGGGCTTCAGGACATATCCTCAGACCATTTCCCAATGAAGGTCCGTTACATACGGCAATCATCATTGGCCCTCCATGGTAGTGCAAGGAATCAGAATCTATTTTTATTGTGGGTTTTTTATACGTTGCAAAGGCTCTCAAAATGGCCAGTGTGTAAGAAATGCCACCTCCAAGCCCTGCCATTCTCTGTTGCTCAAGCAGTTTGACCGTGTGCGCACCAAAACCTACATCTGCAGCATTGACAAAATACCGCCGGATATCCCGGGTGTTTACTTTACCGACATCTGTTTTCCTGATTTTTTGCTCTGCTATGGCTTTTAGAAAGGCTGTTATTCTAAATTGTCCAAAGTGGGCAGTATAAAAATCGTTGCCCGTTCCGGCCGGAATGATACCTACTGCTGTCCCTTCTTTTTGTTCAGGCAGCACACCGTTTACAATTTCATGGAAGGTGCCATCTCCTCCCATACCAATGATGCAGTTAAAATTGTGATTGACTGCATTATGTGCAAGCAATTCGGCGTCTTTTTTTGCCTTGGTGTAAAATAACTCTATATCCTTTACATTGGACAATTTGTTGCATTGCTCTACTATCTCTCCGGCGTATTTTTGCGTACACCTCAGGCTATGGACAATAAAGGCAATTTTCAAATCAGATGGCAAAAGTGTATATTTTCAGACAAAGCTAATCTTTAAGAATATTATACAGAAGCTGTGTCCAGGATTTCGGTCTGGTATGATATGAATCAGTTTCAAAGGACTTAAAATAACTTAACTTTGTTAGATTCATGATATGAAGAAAGATTTCATCATATTGATTTTCAGCCTTACAGTATTTCAAGGTGCCATATCTGGCCAAAGAGACAGTATTGAAATACCAAACGACACATTAAAGCCTTCGTTTATATCTCCTGTGTATAAAATTACGGCATTCAATTTTCTGCTTAACAGAATTGACCTCCACATCCGGCAAAAAGAATGGGCCAATGTATCACCCTCTTCATGGTGGGTCAATATCCGGAGAGGTTTTATTACTGATGGGGACCCTTTTACCAACAACTGGTTTGGACATCCGCTGCATGGAGCATGGTTTTATAATGCTTCCAGATCATCCGGTTTGAATTTCTGGCAGTCTTTGCCCTATGTGTTGGGTGGTAATCTCATGTGGGAATATTTCGGCGAAACTGAGCCCCCCAGTATTATAGACCTGTACACCACAACATTTGGTGGGATTTACATGGGAGAGATGTTGTATCGTTTCTCTGACTACCTCTACAATTATCCATTCAGAAAAAACCGAAAGATTCACAGGATTGCGGCAGGCATAGTGAATCCGTATTTTGGATTGAATTCTTTGATTTTCGGGACAAAGATTCCTGCTACTTCCAAATCTGAAATTCCCATATCAGGCCAGCTTTTTATGGGGAGCAACCATCCATTTAACCTATGGATACCTGAAATGAAAGGTACAAGTGCAATCATCGAATTACAGCTGGAATACGGATCTTTGCTCGACCGTAATGTCAGCAGTTTTACCCCTTTTGATTACTTCACCCTGCGGTCATGGATCAATATTCCATCGTGGGAAGAATCCAGGGCTGCCTATTTTAATCTGTCTTCGCATGCCATCATTTATGGTAAAAAACTGACAAACAGGCGGGACCGGATGGACCTGATATCCATATCCCAGCACTATGATTTTATACATAATGATCTTTTCAAGCTGGGTTCCATTGTACTTACCGGAGATTATTGGGTACAAAGAAATCTGAACAATATCAGGGTAGTTGCCTCTGCAAAGGCAGGTTTTGTGGTTTTCGGCAGCGGCAATTCAGAAATGGTGCCCAACATGTACCCGGATATCTTTCCTGAATTTGACAGAGATTATATCTACGGGCAGGGATTGATGGCAGAGAGTGAGCTGATACTTATGATCAAAGGAGTAGGCACGGTTGTTTCTGATTATAATTATTTCAAAATTTTTTCAAGAGAATCGCCCGAAGGCATTGAAAATCTGCAGTTGTTCAGGGCAAGATATCTGTTGCCTCTTGGTGGCAGGTTTTCATTGGGTGCTGAGTATAATCTTTACAGACGGGATGCTTCCTACTACAGGAACAAAAGTCTGAACTACATAAGCAATGGGCATACTGAGGTTAGATTGCTTGCCGGTTACGCTTTGTAGTATGGTGCAAATTCCACATTCTACAAATTGATTTTTCAGATTTACAGTTAATTTTTTGGATGATGACGTTGTGGTATCAGCTTACTGAATTATGATCGGCTTCAGTCGATTGATAATGACTTTTGGTTTGGGTAGTTTATATTTCATTTTGGGAATGTAATTTGGATTTACTCTCTGTCCATATTGGAAATCCTGCACTGCTATATCCGTACCATTACAACGGTTCATACTCTTCAGCTTTATCTGCATCACTCTACAACCTTTGCTAACTGCAGATGTTATGGGTAAAAGTTTAAGAACAGTATGAGAGTTTCTGTAACCCGAAAAGCACATTTCAATGCTGCACACAGATTGCATAACCCAAAATGGTCAGAAGAGCAAAACAAAGCTGTCTTCGGATTGTGCAACAATGAGCATTATCATGGACATAACTATGAGCTTGAGGTAAGTATTTTGGGACCGGTGGACCCTGACACAGGATATGTTTATGATTTGGGCAGACTGGCTGATTTGATCAAAAGAGAAGTCGAAGACAGATTTGATCACAAAAATCTGAATCTTGATACTCCTGAATTCAGGGAGCTTATTCCCAGTGCAGAAAACATTGCCATCGTGATCTGGAATATTCTTAGAGACAAAATTGAGTCACACCTGGATATTAAAATCAGATTGTGGGAAACTCCCCGCAATTATGTAGAATATCCTGCCTGAAACAAAAAAGCCATAGTAATTTATCATTACCATGGCTTTTCTTTTTAAAAAACCGGCATATGGGTCAGGCTCCGTCAGAGCCCTTGTTCAATCTCACTACTTTAATTAATTTATTCTTATCATCAAACATTCTCACGATATACAGACCTTTTTTCAGGTCTCCGATGTCGTGTATAGCATTGTTTGTATTTTGAAAAGTTTTTACTTCTTTACCCAAAACATTGAAAAGCACAATTTTCTTTACCCCTGATCCGTTTGTAACCTGAAAATAGTCGGTAGTAGGATTCGGAAATACTTTGATGGAAGAGGCAGATACATCTCTGGTGCTGGACGGAGAGGATACATTAATGGGAATGTTTACGGAAAGCAATTGTTTCGTCATTTGCTTATCTTCGTACAGATTCAGTTTTACAGTAGTAGCCCCGGTATAATTTTCAGGTAAAAGATGAAATTCAAACATAAAATTGCCCTGACTGACTATATTCGGCTTGTCCGGGTTGATCTGATCCACATTGAAAAAATAACAGGTAGTCAGGTCGCAGATGTAAGTGGACCAGTTGGAGTTGAAACTGCTGGGTTTTTCTATTTTCCAATATACTTCGTAGGTAGAGTCATGTGCATTGTTGAAAGTGATTTCAAGTTTATGATCTCCTACATTAGCAGGTACGTTGATAGCAGCCGGACTTGGTGAGTAGGTAAACTGAGCGTTTACACCAACTATGAATAAAAGAAAAAGAAAACTGAGTAAAAATCGAACCATTCGAAACAAAATTATATTCAGCGCAAATATAACATTTTTATTTCTACTGAGACAATTAAAAATGTGTTAAATTGACAAAACTGTGTAGATTTGACGCTGATCATACATTTTGACTCCCATTTTTGTCATAGTGTGATTAATAAATATGATGAAAATATTTAATATGTAAATCCGGATGGAATGAAATATGATGTCGAAGACATAGGACAGCATGAAGGAAAAAGGATTTTGTATTTTACAATATCCTCCGACACAGGGCATAAATGGACACTCACCAACTTCGGAGGTATCATACATCAGTGGTTTTGTCCTGATAAACATGGCAACACAGAGGACATTCTGTTGGGATGTGCTGATATTAAGGACTACATGGGTAATCACCCTTATTTTGGCGCTCTGGTAGGCAGATATGCCAACAGAATTGCCCTCGGGAGAATGACAGTCGAAGGCACTGTGTATCAATTGGCCACCAATCTCGGAAGACATCATCTGCATGGTGGTAAGGAAGGATTCGACAAGAAAATCTGGGATGTGGAGATAAAGCAAAGAGATAAAGAAATCTGTTTGATCTTAAACTACTTAAGTCCTCATCTGGAAGAAAATTATCCCGGCAATCTTTCCGTTCAGGTACGATACACTTTCAGCAATGACGGAAGTTTAATGATTGAATACGAGGCCATTACAGACAGGGCCACTCATCTGAATCTGACCAATCACTGCTATTTCAATCTCGCAGGTCAATCATCTGACACCATTCTGGATCACATGGTCCGGATCCGAAGTAAATACATTACAGAGACTGATGAAGAACTTATTCCTACCGGACGTTTGTTGCCTGTAGAAAATACGCCGTTTGATTTCACAGCGCCGGCGGCTATCGGTGACAGGATTTTTCAGGAGGATATCTGTCTGAGGATAGGCTCCGGTTTTGACCATAACTTTGTATTGAATCCTCAGGACTTGAATCAGCCGTCAGCCACTGTGTTGCATCCTGATTCCGGTCGTTTTATGGAGCTGTACACGGATCAGCCGGCAATGCAGTTTTACACCGGCAATCATCTATTGGGTGTGCCCGGTAAAACCGGTACTTACAGGAATTTTGCAGGTTTTTGTCTCGAGACTCAACATTATCCGGATTCACCCCACCATCCGGAGTTTCCATCCACACTCTTACTTCCTGACCGTACATTCCGGAGCTACACAAAATACAGGTTATCTGTCCTCTGAAGTAAAAATCCCTGTTTTTCAATTATTTAGAATCATTCTAAATAAATTCAAAATTTATTTCAACAAGCGAACAATTTTTCACCGTTTGTGTACAAGCTTGCTATATTTGCGCAAATTTTTCAAAACTTTAAATCTGCATGCTTTGAAAACAGTAAATACCTCGTTCATTTTATTGTTTTTTCTCATAAATTCAGATAATGCATTGTTTGGCCAAAGTTCAGCGGGAGGAAGCGATCTCACCTTTTATGGTTTGGTAGGTTTATCCGCCGTGCTCCTGATTTGGGCGCTTTTATCCATTGCAGGAAACCTGATGAAAATTGAAGCGGAAAAGCAAGGTATAGACACTGTAAGAAACAACTTTGGTTTCTTGCCTGACCTCAGGGATATTTTTGGCAAACCAAGTCCTGCCCGCATTCCGGAGAAAAATTATATCAAACTCAGAAAAGGGCATGATATTTTGCTGGAAGGTGTCGCAGAACAAATATTGGAAACCCCTGAGGTTAACAGGTTTGCTGTGCGTCCGGGAGATTTTCACTACATGTCACCTATACCTAAGGTAGAAGTGGAGATAGGTGATGATGTGATGGCCGGTGATGTACTGTTTTATGACAAGAAAAGACCGGAAATTAAGTATGTCTCTCCTGTGAGCGGCGAAGTGGTAGAGATTCGCAGGGGTGAAAAAAGGTCTATTGAAGCAGTAGTCATTCTTTCAGACAAGAAAAATCAATATAAGGAATTCAATCCTCCCGCGATTGATTCTGCTGATCGTGAGCAGATAGTGCAATTTATGCTCGAGTCGGGAGTTTGGCCACTCTTAAACGAAAGGCCCTATGACATAGTGCCGGATCCTGCTTCAGTGCCGGATCATATATTCATATCAACTTTTGACACTGCCCCGTTGGCTCCTGATTTGAGTAAAGTTGTGCAAGGCAACGAAATTGCTTTTGCAAAGGGACTCGAGGTGCTGAGTAAACTCACCAATGGTAAAGTTATTCTTGGAATAGATGGCAGGAAGGGCCGCAATGTCTCCGGTGCCTTTTCAGGAGCAGAAGGCGTAGAAAAGTATTGGTTTGACGGACCACACCCTGCAGGCAATGTAGGTGTGCAGATCCACCACATATATCCGCTTAAACCGGGCAGAAAAGTGTGGACCAGCACGGTACATGAAGTCATCACCATCGGTAGAATGTTTCTGGAGGGCAGGTATGATGCATCAAGATGGGTGGCCCTCACAGGTGCGGAACTTCATCAGACCGGCTATGTCAAAACTTATCAGGGTGCAAGCGTCAATGACCTGCTGAAATCCAATGTGAAAGAAGGTAAACAAAGACTGGTGTCCGGAGACGTATTGAGCGGCAGACAGCTTGGCGCAGATGATTTTCTCAGCTTCAGAGACGATCAGATCACGGTATTGAAAGAAGGAGATTATTATGAACTTTTCGGCTGGCTGTTACCGATTGAGCCCCGGCCGAGCGTATCAGGTACTTTTCCCAATTTCCTTTATCCTGAACACAGATTTGAAGCCAATACCAATACTCATGGGGAAAGAAGAGCTTTCGTTGTGTCCGGTTTGTATGAATCAGTGCTCCCGATGGACATTTATCCCATGCACCTGATGAAGGCTATAATGACCAATGATTTTGAAAAGATGGAAGGCCTGGGAATAACAGAGCTTTCAGAAGAAGATATTGCATTGTGCGAATTTGTCTGTGTCTCCAAGTCGCCCCTTCAGTCCATTCTCAGAAAAGGCTTGGATATCATGAAGGAGCAGTCTTGATGACCACTTACATTCCATTTAATCAAATTTGAATCGAAAATAACAATGGGTTTAATTGATTTCTTTAAAAAGATAGAACCGGATAAGAAGAAGAGTCCCTTCCTTCATACGGCCTATGATGCATTCTTTACTTTTGCTTTTGCACCTAATACCGTCACCAGGGGCGGGGTGCATATCAGAGACGGGATGGATCTCAAGAGGCTGATGGTGCATGTGGTGATTGCAATGCAGTTGTGCTATCTGTTCGGTACCTACAATATTGGTCACCAGCACTTTGCAGCGGCCGGTATGTATCCGGGTTTTATGGAGGGGTTTCATCTGAAGCTGGCCCATGGTCTGATTCAGTTGCTTCCATTATTTATTGTGACGCATGTAGTGGGCTTGGGCATTGAATTCTATTTTGCTGCCAAAAAAGGGCACGCAGTGGAGGAAGGATTTCTGGTGTCCGGAGCTTTGATACCACTGATTATGCCACCGGACATTCCTCTGTGGATATTGGCTATTTCAGTGGCTTTTGCTGTGATCATCGGCAAGGAAGCCTTCGGGGGTACAGGTATGAATATCTGGAATATTGCCCTGTTGGCCAGAGTCTTTATATTCTTTGCTTATCCTACCACCATTTCGGGAGATGAGGTTTGGGTTTCCGGATATACTAAGCTCGCACCCGGCATGGCTGCAGACTATGGTTGGTGGCACACTTCTTTCTTCAATTCCATTTTCAGCTTTTTCAATCTTGATACTTTCAACACGGCCACAGTAGTTATGGATGGATATACCGGAGCTACACCTCTTGCCCTGGCATACCAGGGTGGATGGGACAGAGTTACGGAAGTCTATTCTGCTTCTCAGTTGCTTTGGGGCTCAGTTCCCGGTTCGATTGGAGAGACTTCCAAGGTGCTGATCATTTTAGGTGCCTTGTTTTTGATTGTAACCAAAGTGGCAAGTTGGCGTATTATGGCAGGTATGGTAGTTGGAGGTATCGTGGGTACCTGGCTGCTCAACTGGTGGGGAGCTACACCATTCATGATGATTCCCTGGTATTATCAGTTTATCATGGGTTCATTCCTCTTTGCCATGGCATTTATGGCCACGGATCCTGTGACTGCATGCTCTACTGACAAGGGTAAATGGATATACGGAATATTGATCGGTGTCATAGGTATGATCATCAGAGTGATGAATCCTGCATATCCGGAGGGTTGGATGCTGGCGATTTTGTTTGCCAATACTTTTGCCCCGACAATTGATCATTTTGTTTTAGATGCTAACATTAAAAAACGATTGAAAAGTGCATAATACTAACTATATCATCCGATTTGTACTGATCATGACTGTCATCGTAGCATTCGTGTTGTCTATGATGTACACCGGACTCAAATCAGTACACCAAACCAATGAAGCTGTGTACAACAAGAAAGCAATCCTTTCTGCAGTGGCGGCACAATTGGGTAAAAATATAAGCAAACTGTCCAATGCAGAGGTTGAAAATATTTTCAATACCCAGATTGAACAGAAGGTACTGGATATGTCTGGAAATGAACTTACTCCCGAGCAGATAAAAAGTGCCACAGGAGGCGTAGCCTCTACTGCTGACAAAATTGATATGGGTAAAGAAATGAAGAAGCCCGAGGCTGACAGATTGCTTCCACTCTATATATTCAAAGCCTCTGACGGTAAGGTTTATAATATTATAAGCGTAAGGGGCAAGGGACTTTGGGATGAGATCTGGGGTAATGTAGCTTTGGAAAGTGATTGGAAAACCATAGCCGGGGTGTCCTTTGATCACAAAGGAGAGACGCCAGGTCTCGGTGCAGAAATCAAGGATAATCCGACCTGGGTCAGCCAGTTTACGGGTAAAAAGATTTATGCAGATGACGGTTCATTTACCTCTGTCAGAATCATCAAGTCCGGCGCAAAAGATCCGGTACATGAGGTGGACGGTATTTCCGGTGCCACCATTACTGCCAACGGGGTGGATGAAATGCTGGAAAGGGGCCTCAAGTACTACGAACCCTACATAATGAAAAATAAAAAATCCTGATCATTTATAAAATCATTGAATATGGCAGAAGTAAAAGTCGCTGAACCCAAAGAATCCATTTTTACTTTTGGGAAGGCAGAGAGAAAACTGGTGACCGACCCTTTGAATGACAATAACCCGATTACTGTACAGGTACTGGGGATTTGCTCGGCATTGGCGGTAACTACCTTGCTCAATAAGGCCATCGTAATGGCAATTGCCGTGACATTTGTGACCGCTTTCTCCAATCTGTTTACATCCATGTTGAGAACCGGCATTCCCAAGCAGGTCAGGATGATTGTGCAGTTGGTAATAATAGCCACATTGGTTACTATTGTGGAGCTGACCTTAAAAGCCGTTAATTATCCGATTTATAAAGAATTGTCAGTTTTCATCGGTCTGATTATTACCAATTGTATCGTTATGGGAAGACTTGAAGCTTATGCCATGGCCAACAATCCCTGGAAGTCTTTTCTTGATGGTATTGGCAATGGCCTGGGTTATGGTATAATCCTGATAATTGTAGCAGCTATCCGGGAGCTTTTCGGTAAAGGTTCGTTGCTGGATTTTAAAATCATTGGTCCTACCGCTGATTATGTCCTCAACACTTCTGAAATCAGCTGGCTTGGATGGTACGCAAACAATAACCTCATGGTGCTGTTTCCTTCTGCCATGTTTGTGATTGGTATTGTTATCTGGGTGCACAGAGCCTGGAATAAGAAACTGGTAGATATTTCCTAATATTAATAGTCAATAAGCAATGGGAGATTTAATTAATATTTTCATAAAGTCAGCCTTCATCGAAAACCTGGCATTATCATACTTTCTGGGTATGTGTTCTTATCTGGCTGTATCCAAAAGCGTAAAAACAGCTTTCGGTCTCGGATTGGCAGTAATCTTTGTATTGGGCATTACCATGCCGATGAACTGGATCATAAATACCTATCTTCTCAGTGAGGGAGGTTTATTCGGAATGGATCTTACTTTTCTCAGATTTATTCTGTTCATAGCGGTGATTGCTTCAATGGTGCAGCTCGTTGAGATGGTGGTAGAAAAGTTTTCACCTGAATTGTACAGTGCGTTAGGAATTTTCCTTCCCTTGATTACTGTAAACTGCGCCATTCTAGGTGGTTCATTGTTCATGGTATCTAAGGAGTATAATTTTTCACAATCTGTAGCCTTTGGTCTGGGTGGTGGTTTTGGATGGTTTCTGGCCATTGTAGCCATCGCTGCAATCCGGGAAAAAATGAAGTATTCGGCCGTACCGGCACCTTTGCGTGGGTTGGGCATGGCTTTCTTATTGACAGGACTTATGGGAATGGCTTTCATGGGTCTGATGGGAATAGATCCGGCAGCGTTCAATTAATTCATCTAAAGAAACTTGAATCATGTTATTAATGACATTATTTGCATACACATCTGTTTTGATTGCCATCCTGGTATTTACAGGTGTGATTTTGTCGCTTTCCATGCTGCTCATTTATGCCAGAAAGCGATTGGTACCACAGGGTGATGTCAAAATCATCATCAATGGAGACGAAGAGCATCCTATCCTTGTCAAGCCGGGTTCCTCACTGCTTGCCACGCTGGGAGACAATAATATTTTCCTGCCATCTGCATGTGGTGGCGGAGGCACCTGCGCTATGTGCGAATGCCATGTGTACAGTGGTGGAGGTGATGTTTTGCCTACAGAATTGAATCACCTTACCCGTAAAGAAGCAGCAGAAGGAATGCGTCTCGCATGCCAGGTGAAAGTAAGGGAGGATATGAAAATCGGCATTCCGGAGGAGATTTTCGGTATCAAAAAGTGGGAGTGTGAAGTCGTTTCCAATTATAATGTCGCCTCATTCATCAAAGAGTTTGTGGTAAAATTGCCGGAAGGTGAAAGCATGAATTTTCAGCCCGGCGGTTATATTCAGATAGATGTACCAAAGATAACTGTAGATTATAAGGATATTGATATCACGGCACATCCTAAATACCATGATGATCCCAAAAAGTTCCAGTCTGAATGGGACAATTTTAAACTCTGGAATCTCAAGATGGTCAATGACGAGCCCCAGTTCAGGGCTTACTCTATGGCCAATCACCCCGCTGAAGGTAGTATCATCAAGCTCAATATCCGTATTGCAACTCCGCCATGGGATAAAGCTAAAAATGACTGGATGGCAGTAAATCCCGGGGTCTGTTCTTCCTATGTATTCGGATTGAAACCTGGAGATAAGTGCACGATTTCTGGTCCTTACGGTGAATTCTTCATCAAGCCTACTAAGAAGGAAATGGTGTATATCGGAGGTGGGGCAGGAATGGCTCCGCTCAGATCTCACCTGTTCCATTTGTTTCACACCCTCAAGACTACTGACAGGAAA
Source organism: Saprospiraceae bacterium (assembly GCA_016716335.1). Classification (GTDB taxonomy): domain Bacteria; phylum Bacteroidota; class Bacteroidia; order Chitinophagales; family Saprospiraceae; genus OLB9. Next base: position 78,405 of record JADJWN010000002.1, read on the forward strand.
GTTTCCTTCTGGTATGGTGGTCGTACAAGACGGGAGCTCTTTTACATTGAGGAATTCCGGGAAATTGAAAGGAATTTTCCCAATTTCAGATTTTATGTGGCTTTAGATAATCCACTCCCTGAAGACAACTGGGTAGTGAAAGAAAATATCGATGCACCCGGTGATGGATTTAAGGGATTCATCATGCCGGTATGTGTCAAGGAATATCTTTCCAAACATCCTGAACCTGAAGAAGTGGAATACTACTTCTGCGGGCCTCCAATGATGAACCAGTCTGTACTCAAGGCACTGGATGAGCTCGGCGTACCTGAGGAAAATATCGCCTTTGATGATTTCGGAGGCTGATACTAAAAGCTTAGCAACTTTTAAAAATTAAAATAAGAGGAGTTTTTGCAAAAAGCAAGCTCCTCTTTTTTATTTGTGTTATTTTTGGCATACAATTGTATTACTTCATCACTTTAATAGAGGTCATCCGCTCATGAATTGGGAATTGCTCTGGACACTTTTTTATGGTGCTGTGTGCGGATATGTAGCCAGCCGCCTCATTGGTGGAGAGGGTTTTGGGTTGTTGGGCAATATCGTAGTAGGTATTATGGGAGGTTTCATAGGCCGTTATACTGTGGACCAATTGAAAATACCCTCTATGCATGGAATAGCCGGCAATTTTATCAGCACGGTAGGCGGAGCACTTATATTCATATTCTTTCTGGAATTGATCAAATATCTGATACGTAGCAACAGATCTCCTGCATCCAGACGTCGCCGTTAATATCAGCTGGTGGGCTTATCCGGGGCCGGAAGACTGGCATGGTACTCTTCCTTGATTCGATGCGTATAATTCTCAAGCAGTTCATGCACCCTCTTGTGACTTTCACTTCTCACAATCAGTCCGATATGATGTTTTTTATGCAGATGCCATGCTATTTCCTTTTCATTGAATCCTGAATAGTCGGGTTCGGCATATCTGCTCAATGAAACGATAATGCCGGCATGATCCTTTCGCGTTTTGGGTACCGTATAATTTTTGCCAAGGAACCTTGCCGCTTCAAGTCTTGCCCACTCTGCCCACAGATTGAGACCGGTAGCCGCTTCTACCATGTCTGACAAATGAGCACCTCCGACCCTCGAAGACGTTTCAAGAAAATAATATTCTCCGTCCTCATTGCATCTGATAAATTCTGTATGTGAAGCACTGTACTGCATGCCAAATCCCTTCATCACTTTTTCATTCAGTTTTTTCAGTGCTTTGTCATCCTTACTTCCTTCCTCCACAGTAACAGACTTGAAAATACCTCCTCCGTGAGCTACTTCAAACGGAGTATCTACATATTGGCTGACCTTGGCAAACTGAACCTTGCCGTCAAAAGTCAGGGCATCTACATGATATACAGCACCGGGGGCAAATCTTTCCAGCAGATATTGATGTCTGTGACTGCCCAGGTGATGCAGATGTGCCCAAAGATCCTCTGCATTATATACCTTTTGATTCCTGTGGCTGAGGCCTGCATACGGGGTTTTACCAGCCAGGTGCCGGAACTGACTGCGTAAATCTGTGAATATCCTCATCATGAAACAGTGCTGTGAAGGCCGGTACAGGAATGCCTTCTTCCCTTGCTTTCAGGCGCATGGCGAGTTTGTCTCTGAAATATCTGGCCGTGGTATCTCCCATCCCTGGTATCCGGAAATACTCTCTCAGCATTGCCACATGCTCAACATCAAAATCATCCAATGCCACAAAGATGTCAAACTTTGTATCCCTCATCTTGTAGGCGAGGCCGTCTATGAGGTGATCCATATTCCACTTGCCATGCTCATCTTCGTGCATATAGAAAGTTTCATCTATGCTCTCCCATGGCCAGGGGTCATTTTTCAATTTATCTGAAGTCAACAGGAATACTCTGTTTCCATCGGCTTTCGCTGCTTTCAGAAAATCCTCTCCCTTAAAATATCTCGAAACACATAGCATTGTGACTGTATCCTTGCCCATAATCAGAATTTTGGTCTAAATGTACATATTTTGCCATTTATCTAAAATTTTTTAGGAAAATTCGCCCAAAGTGCGTCGGTTTGCATTAATTTTAGCTTGTATAAAACGGTAATGGTAAATAAAAGGACTGAAATCGCACCATCAGTCGTATTTTTCCGGTTCAAATTATAAATCATTAAAAATTTCGCTTATGTTGAGGATTGCCTTGTTTTTGCTGACGAATATCGCCATCATTCTTGTGGCTTCAATAGTCATGAGTTTATTGGGTGTAGGGTCATACATTAATGAATCAGGTTTGAGTATCTTTTCACTGATGATTTTTTGTCTCGTTTATGGCATGCTGGCATCTTTTATTTCACTGTTGCTGAGCAAGACCATTGCAAAATGGAGTACTCGGACCCGGATTATCCGTACACCCGAAAATGAAGAGGAAGCGTGGTTGGTACAGGTGGTTGGTGAAATGGCCTCGAAGGCAGGTATTGGCATGCCGGAGGTCGGTATCTTTCCAATGGAACAGGCCAATGCTTTTGCTACAGGATGGAATAAAGACAAGGCACTCGTAGCTGTCAGCACTGGTATGCTTGATCGGTTTGACAGAGAGGAAATCAAGGCGGTCATGGGACATGAGATTGGCCATGTAGCCAATGGTGATATGGTGACACTGACTTTGACACAGGGAGTTTTGAATGCTTTTGTAATGTTTTTTGCAAGGATTATTGCTTATGCGGTAGATAAGATTGTATTCAGAACTGAGAGAGGAGTGGGAATAGGTTATTATATCGTGACATTTGTGGCACAGTTGGTTTTGGGTATTCTGGCCAGCATGATTGTGATGGTTTTCCAGACGCCGTGAATTTCATGCTGATTATGCCGGAGCACAGCTCGGAGGTACTCATGCCATGATTGCTGCATTGCAAAGGTTACAGAGAAATCCGAGTGCCGGATCAGATGCCCGAATCCATGAGTGCCTTTGGCATAAGTTCTGGAGCAAGATCCGGATTAAAAGCATTGTTGATGAGTCACCCTCCGCTGACTGACAGGATAAAGGCACTGGAGTCAGGCATTAAACCCTGAACATTCCTGATTTTAATCTGAAAATCTTCAGAAACTGTTTTTCCACATCATACTCTCCACAGGCTTGTCTGTCCTGTGTATGTATTTGGCATTGGCTTTTTTGTTGTAATAGTTTTGTATCGGGCCATCCACTTTAAAATAAATCAATTGGCCGATAGGCATACCTGCATACACTCTTACAGGCTGCACACAGCTGATCTCAAGGGTCCAGGTATTGCAAAAGCCAACATCGCCTTTTCCGGCGGTAGCATGGATATCGATACCCAATCTCCCCACGCTGGATTTTCCTTCGAGAAAGGGTACGGCATGATGCGTTTCGGTATATTCTTCCGTGACTCCCAGATATAAGGTGCCCGGTCTGAGTACAAAACCTTCAGGACCTATTTCAAAATACTTGATTTTATTGTGTTTTCTGGCGTCAAGCTCGTGGTTTTCATAAGTAGCCAGCCATTTGCCCAGATGTACATCATAGGAGTTGGTACCCAGACATTCCGGCCTGAAAGGTTCGATGACAATGTGTCCCGCCTCAATAGATTGAAGTATTTGATGATCTGTAAGTATCATGATGCTCAGATTGGGCACCAAAAGTATGGATTTTATTGATTTTTATCCCCAAGGTCAATGCCCATATTCTCAGGTATCAATGGATTTTGTTCGTCATTGTTAATTTTTTGTTGTTTTGCAAAATATAATTCTGATGATAATGAATATTTTGTCTAATTTTGACATTTTAAATCGAAAATAACAGCAATGAGGATTTTAGTCAATGACGGTATCGAGCCCATAGGTAAAAAAATGCTTGAAGAAGCAGGATTTGAGGTGGATATGAATAAAATAGATCAGGCAGATCTGATACATAAACTGAATGCATACGATGCCATATGTGTGCGAAGCGCTACAAAGGTGAGAAAAGAGCTCATAGATGCATGCCCGAATCTGAAAGCCATAGGAAGGGGTGGGGTAGGACTGGATAATATTGACGTAGAATATGCAAAATCCAAAGGTATTGAAGTCATCAATACTCCGGCTGCATCCTCTAGATCTGTGGCTGAGCTCGCCATGGCACACTGTCTGACCATAGCAAGATTTGTGCATCTGTCCAACAGGCAAATGCCGGTGGACGGAGATACCAGATTTAATGAATTGAAGAAGGCATATTCCAAAGGTGTGGAACTGGAGGGTAAGGTTATGGGTATCACCGGACTGGGCAGAATAGGTCAGGAGCTTGCGAGACTTGCGCTCGGCATGGGTATGAAAGTGCTGGCTGTGGATCCCTATGTAAGTGAGGTGACTGTAAAAGTGGGTCATGAGTCCTATGGCCTGGAAGCCAGAATCGTGAGCGTATCCATGGACGAAATGCTCAGGGAGGCAGATTTTATATCACTGCATGTACCCTCAGTGGGTAAAGCTGTGCTTGGTCGGGATGAATTTGCCAAAATGAAGGATGGGGTTTTGTAATCAATTCCAGCAGAGGCGGAACCATCGATGAGGATGCTCTGCTCGATGCGCTCAATTCTGGTAAAGTGGCTGCTGCTGGTCTGGATGTATTTGAAAATGAACCAACGCCGAGAAAGGAGTTGCTCACACATCCACGTATCTCTCTTACCCCTCACATAGGGGCCTCCACGGAGGAAGCTCAGAATAAAATCGGAGCTGAACTTGCGGAGAAAATGATTGCAGCATTAAGTAAATGGGCTGATCAGTAAGATAGCCTAGGATACTAATCAATAGTATCGTTCAGGTAGCAGATAATGCTTCACATAGTCCTCAATGCCATCTTCCAGAGAGGTAAAAGCTGATGCATACCCTGCTTTACGTAATTTTGATATATCTGCCTCTGTGAAATACTGATAGCTGTCTCTGATATCCTCAGGAGTATCAATGAAACTGATATTTTCTTTCACCTCCATAGCCCGGAAGGTAGCCTTGGCCAGATCCATAAAACTTCTCGCTTTTCCTGTTCCGAAATTGTAAATACCACTTTCTGTATCCGTATTTTTCATAAAATAAAGGAGCATATTCAGGATATCTTTCACATATATAAAATCTCTGCTCTGAGCTCCGTCAGCAAAATCAGGCCTGTGCGATCTGAATAGCTGCATGGATCCGGTATTTTGTATCTTCCGGAAGGTATGATATACGACTGAAGCCATCCTTCCTTTGTGATATTCATTAGGGCCATACACATTGAAAAACTTGCAGCCAATCCAATAAGGTGGGCTGTCTTTTTGCTCCAGGGCCCAGAGATCGAATGCATGTTTGCTCTCTGCATATGGATTGAGTGGCCTGAGTTTATGAATCAATGCATGGTCATCACTGAATCCCAGACTGCCGTCTCCATAGGTAGCGGCACTGGATGCATATATCAAAGGAATACTTTTTCGGGTGCAGGCATTCCAGATACGTCTGGAATACAGGAGATTGAGCTCATCAAAAATGCTTTTATCCTGAAGGGTGGTGTCTGTCCTCGCCCCCAGATGTATCACAAAATCCACCTTCTGGGAAGTTTTTTCAAACCAGTCGAGAAAAATGTCTCTGTGCATCCACTCTCTGACAACTTTGCCATCTGTGTTTTTGTCTTTGTACAATTTATAAAAGTCATCCACGACCACGACCTCACGCTGAAATCCGTTTTCATTCAGTGTGGTCAGAAAACAAGACCCGATAAATCCCGAAACCCCGGTCAGTATAATCATACCTGTTTGTTTTTACATTGATTTAATCCGTCACAAAAATTGCACATTTTTCAGATATAGCGGCAGGCGTGCCGTAATAATATTCCACAGATATATGAGGGTAATAGTTGGATGGATCTGATTTATTATTATTATCGAATTCTTCACTCTAATTGATTGACAAAATACTGATAAGCCTGCAGATGCATGGCATCTCCCAAACCTTTGCTTTTCAGCTTGTAGTAATCTTCTATGATTTCGGCTTGCTGCTCAAAATTAAAATCCCTGAGTTGCTTGCCCTCCAGCATCATTTTAAACAAGTGCTCGCTGCCGCCATAATCATACACATCTGGCTTTCTTTGAGCATGCAATGCTTTGGATATATACACCGAGCCATATCTCTGATACTGCCACACATGTACCAGCTCATGGACCATGATGGCTTTGCCCAATTTTTTCCGGCAATTGATCGTATTGAAGCTGACATAGGCTATGATGTTTTTTTTCATACCTACCCGGGCTTTATGGTCTATTCTCACCAGCTGCCAGAGGATAGCTGATCCGAATATATGCTGGCCAAACTTTATTTCCTCCGGGGTGAGCGGCCGGGTATTCCACTTGAAAATTCCCATCAAAGATTCATAAATCTCGGGAATAGCCACTACATCTGCCACATAACAGAGGAGGTCTGAAATCCATTCCATTCCCGAAGCAGGTGCATGATACTCGGCAGTCTTTACCGGTGACAGGATATGCATAAAATGAAAGAACAATCTCTTCCAGCGGATTGGCCATGATCGCAATAAAAAAACGAGCCTGTGCACCATAAGCAACGTCTGTTCAGTCAAATCGCAGGGCCTTGACAGGCTGAATTCTGGAAATCAGCCAGGTAGGGAATACCATGAAGATCACCGTGACTCCAAATGCAGCGATATTGATCCAGAATACTGACCATGGATCCAGATGTATCGGTGCTGTATCCAGATAATAATTGGCTTCGTCCAGTTTGATAAATCCTGTTTTTTTCTGCAACCATGCAATCCCCAGGCCTAAAAGATTGCCAAACAGCATTCCGAACAGTACAATGTAGGCCGCATTATAGAGAAATATTTTCCTGATAAACCAATTACTGGCCCCTATGGACTTAAGTACTCCTATCATATGAGTCCGCTCTAAGATAAGTATCAGGAGGACGGTAATCATATTGATGATGGCAACGAGTATCATGAGTTGCAGAATAACGGTTTCATTGATGTCCTGCAGCTTGAGCCACTCAAATATTCCGGGAAACTTTGATCTGATAGACTCTGCATAAAGTTTGGGAGGTAATATTTCATAATAAATGTATTCTGCATAGAGATCCATATCCCTTATATCGTCCAATATGACCTCCATTCCCTGAGCCTGCTGTGCATTCCAGTCAAGAATTTCTCTGATCCTGCGGATATCTCCCACCACCACTTTTCTGTCATACTCTTCAAGGCCTGTATTATAAATGCCGCAGATTTCAAATCTTTTTCTCAGCTGACTTTGCTCCTTTATAAAATTGAGAATAACAGCATCCCCGGTTTTTAACCGGAGCTTATTGGCGATATATTTGGAAATCAGGAGCTTGGACGAAGCAACGGTGTCTCTGACATCCGGCAGTGTGCCTTCCTGCAGGAATCGCTCAAGACCGGACCAGTCATATCCTGCATCCACTCCTTTAATCAGGACACCATGCATGGCCGCTTCTTTTCCTGTCATCAGCCCGGGCAAAAAGATATATGGGTGTACCCCCTTTACGCCACCATAGCTCTGCTTTTTTATGGTTTTTTGGGGTATGCTTATATTCAATATCCGGGCTTGATCCTCATATTCCAGAAACTCTATGGATCGGATGGTTTCAAAACATTCCTGATCCGTATCTATGGGCACCAGGTCAAAACTGCGGTTGACATTGTTGTCCGTAATATGGATGTGCCCCCAGAATCCGAATATCTTTTCGCTGATCTCTTTTTTAAATCCTGCAATGATAGCAGTAGTAAGAAGCATCACGGCCAGGCTGATAGCTACGGCTGCAATGGCAATCCTGATGATGATCCGGGTAAAAGATCCGGTTTTGGTCCAAGCTATTCTGCCTGCTATAAATCTTTCAGGGTTCATATTAATGATATATCACATAGCGGTACACTGTACTTGTGACCGTTTTATTTTAGTTTTGTGCTTTTTTTGGCAAAAGTAGTCATTTTATCGGCCTTTTGGTCTAAGTGGCTAAGGCCGTAAGCAAAAATTCAAAATCATAATTTTAAAGGTATTGCACAGTTATGGATTTTATTGAAGAACTCAGATGGCGGGGCATGTTGCATGACTTCACACCCGGGGCGGAAGAATGGCTCAAAGAGCATAAACCCGTCACCGGTTATATTGGCTTTGACCCTACGGCACCCAGTATGACCATAGGTAATTTTGTACAGATCATGTTGCTGAAATTGTTTCAGATGTCAGGTCATCGTCCCATAGTACTCATGGGAGGAGCCACAGGCAGGATAGGAGATCCATCATTTAAGGATAAAGAACGGGAGCTCAAATCTCCGGAAGAGTTGGACAGAAATCTGGAGTTTCAGACCAGACAACTGCAGAAATTTATCGACTTTGAGGGTCCGAATGCGGCGATTCTGGTCAATAATCTGGATTTTTACAAAGATATGTCAGTACTGGATTTTCTCAGAGATGTCGGTAAGACCCTTACTGTTAACTACATGATGAGTAAGGATTCCGTAAAAAACAGGTTGCAGACCGGTATTTCATTTACAGAATTCAGTTATCAATTGCTTCAGGCGTATGATTTTCAGATACTCTACGACAGGTATGATTGCAGATTGCAGATGGGTGGATCTGACCAGTGGGGCAACATTACATCCGGTACGGAATTCATTCGCAGGAATGTCAACGGCAAAGCTTATGCTATCACCACTCCATTATTGACCAAAGCTGATGGTAGTAAATTCGGTAAGTCAGAGGAAGGCAATATTTGGCTGGATCCGCAGCTTACATCGCCATACAGATTCTATCAGTTCTGGCTCAATGCCGATGATGCGGATATTTCCAGGTTCACCCGATATTTTACTTTAAAATCCAAAACGCAGGTTGAGCAGGAAGAAAGTGACTATGCAGATGACCCCAGAAAACTCAAAGCATTGCTGGCTGAGGAGCTAACCCGCAGGGTACATTCTGATGAAGCTTTTGATTCTGTCATGAGAGTGAGTGAGATTCTCTTCGGAAAAAGTGCGGATATGCAGGCATTGAAGGCAATCTCCGAAGCAGAAATGAAAACCATAGCCGGAGAAATACCTTCCTTCCAGCTGGACAGACAGCTTTTGGAGCACAAAATTGGATATCAGTTCCCTGATGTCTGAACACACTGATATTCTCTCTTCAAAAAGTGAAGTCAGAAAGGCGATACAGAATAATGCGATAAGCATTAACAAACAGAAGATCACGTCACACGAACATCCCTTGTCCATGGATGACCTGCTTCATCACAAGTATCTCATGCTGGAGAATGGTAAGAAGAATAAATACATTATAGAATTCCGGTCGTGATGAGGAAGATTGTTCCACAGATGATGGATATGTAGTTAATCATGTTGAAAAATGTTATACTGGACTTTGGGGGAGTATTGCTGGATCTGGATTATGATGCGGCTTTTCACGCCATGGCGGAACTTACCGGGCTGGATATCAGTTACGATGCCTTACCTGCATGGTTTCAGGACATTTCCGACAGATTTGAAAAGGGACAGATCAGCGAGGAAAGTTTTATCTGGACTATTCAGGATAAGAGTCTCAACAGAAAGATTACTCCGAGAGATATCGTTGAGGCTTGGAACAAAATGCTTTTGGGCTGGAATCCTGAAAAACTCAGGTTTCTTGAGGAGGCAAATAAGAAATACAGGCTGTATCTGCTGAGCAACACCAATGTTATTCATATACGATGGGTTCATTATCGCTTACTCAGGGATTTTGGGATACAAAACTTTGAAGAGCGCTTCTTTAAGAAGGTATATTATTCACATCTAATAGGTATGAGAAAGCCGGAACCGGAGATTTTTCAGCTGGTTATCACGGATAATAGACTAAAAATGGAAGAAACCCTGTATCTGGATGACTCCATCGAACATATCAGGGCAGCTAATGATCAGGGAATACCTTCTGTTTGCTTTGAGAGAAATTCAGATCTGGATATACAGAAACTCGAGACATTTTATTCCGCTATAATTCAGAAGGTATGAAGGAAAAGAATGCTGCCAGGTGGACTAAGGAAAATGCTCTGGCCAATGCCCGAAGGTATTGCGTCTATCAGGAGCGATGCCATTCAGAAGTCAGAAATAAACTTCTCTCACATGGACTCTACGGTGATTTTCTGGAGGAAATCATAGCAAGTCTCATAGAGGAAGATTATCTGAACGAAGAGCGTTTTGCCATACATTATGCAGGTGGTAAACATCGCATAAAAGGGTGGGGCAGGCATAAAATTGAGCTGGAACTTCGTAAAAAACAGGTGTCTGCCTATAGTATAAAGGTAGCACTACAAAGTATCGGACAGGATGATTACCATGATCAGATCAGAAGAGTGCTTGAGAGAAGGATGCAGTATGTTGCTGATCAAATCAAGGAAGTGCAGGAGCATGAAATAGTGCAGTACGGCCTGAGAAAGGGCTACAGCTATGAAGAAGTGCAGACTGCTTTGAAAGCTATCAGAGATAAGGGTGATCAGTGAGGCAAGCCAACCGGTTTCATATGCAGAATTTACAGTCGTATCCAAAGTGCAAGTCCCGCTTTCCTGTCAGATTACATATTCAAAATTTTATGAAATATTTTAGAAAAAATATTTGGCGAGTATAAAAAATTGATAGCTTTGCACTTTAAAGTGTGATCTCCAAAGGGAAGTCATGCGTATTGGTGAATGTAAGAAATAAGAAAACTACAACGTAACATTTTGTCAATCAATTACTTCCAGACGAAAATCAAAATCTGACAAAGTGTTGCGATTCTTTTTCTTGCAGTATTGAAGTACATCTGAAAAGACGAAAATCAGCTGTAATTCAAACAAACTAAGGTCTAAGTTCATCCCTGATACAATGTGTCAGGCAGGATAGCTTTTGATTTAACGAATTATATTTTTTTAACCAAAACTCAATCTCATGAAGAAGTTTCATTTACTGACAGTGCTGCTTTTGGCACTATTCATGTTTTCCGGTTTTGAGAGCAATGCCCAGCAGTATTATCCTGCTTCCAAGGCTTACAGCATTGTTCTGGAGACCGTAAACAGCATCAAGGATGGACCTGACTCCCCCCTTTACATGAAGGCCGGAGTCACTCCTACAAATGCAGACAGGTTAGCTCTCCAAAAAATCAAAGTTGGAGAAAGGCTTATCGAATTACTCAAAAATAACTCCTCCACAGCTGCTGTGCTGAATCAGGTGTTTGCTGACATGCCCACATCCGGACAGGCTTCCAGAGCACAAATGAAAAATGAGTTGGAGTTATTCTACCGAAATTTGCTAAAGTTACAAGATTAATTTATTTAACCAAAACTCAATCTCATGAAGAATAGAATTTTAACATTCCTTTTTTCTGCGCTGACTGCTGTAGTGGCATTGGTGCAGTTGAATGGACAAACCTGTGCGGGCCTTACTCCCCAGAATATCACTACTACGGTGTCTGGAGGTATGTCCACTTCAGGCCCCATTCAGTTAGTATGTACAACAGTTGCACCTCCGGGAGCATTGAACAGCACAAATGTACCTGCGGTATGTGGCGCTGCTTCAAACGTGTATAAGGGAGGACAGGAAGCTCTGTTGACTTACACAGCTGTGGCTAATGGTAACATTACTTTGACATACACCGGTCAGACTTGGTCTGCAATATTTGTGTATGTAGGATGTCCATTGACTGGTACATGTGTGGGTTCAGTAGGTTCATCTGCTGCTAATGAAACATTCACATTTATGGGAACCCAGGGTACTACTTATTTTATATGGGTAGATACCTGGCCTACGCCCAACTCTCCGTGTCCGGGTACTTTGACTTTGACTGGTCCGGTACCTGCTACACCTCCACCCCCACCACCTGCAGACGATTGTACTTTGGTGTGTAACAACTCCACAGTGACACTTCCTGAAGGTGCTTGTACTGTTCCAATGCCGGTTTTGGCTACTTTGACAGGCAACTGTCCGGAGTCCACCATTATTTCACCTCCTGTAACCATCAATGGTTTCACAGGTGCCTTTGCTACCCCTAGCTACACTCAGCTTGGTGGTGGTGGTGCATCCATCAACCTTACTGCCGCTCAGTTGGTAATGACTGCATCTCAGGCAGGTGGAAACTGTCCAAATGCCAGAACAGTGGTGCAGTTTACTATACCGCAGACGGGTACTGTGTCTTTCAACTGGAGTACAGTTAATACAGACGTAGGTTGGGATAACTTCTATTATGCAGTTTCCAGCACTCCTTTCACTGGGGGGGCCACTTTGACATTCCTGTCTGATGGTACTGCTTCAGGAATGGTAACAGGCGTAAATGCAACTGCCGGTCAATACCTCATCTTTGTGGTAGAATCTGAAGATTGTATCGGTGCTACCATTACAGCTACTATCACCAACTTCCAGTTTAACGTACCTGGACAATTTGGTCCCGGTTTCACATTACAGCAGACAGGTGGTAATGCTCCGGCAGCCGGTACTCAGGTAGGGCCTGGAACATACACGGCTACCTACAGATTGTTAAGATCAGGTCAACCAACAGGTCAGCAGTGTACCGCTACATTTACCGTTCTTCCACAGCAGGTTACCAATAATCTGGTTTGTAACGGTCATGTAAACATCTCTTTGGATGCTCAGTGTAACGTAAGGCTGAATCCTGATATGTTCCTCGAAGGTAGTCCTTACGGCTGTTTTGATGATTATCAGATTATCGTTTGGCCATTCGGAAATCAGGCTCAAAAAACCGGAAACCTCAATGGACTGAATGTAGCTCTTCCTTGCGGAAACCATACTTATGAAATCATTAATAAGGCGGGTAACAGATGTTGGGGTACTTTCTCTATCGAAGATAAGTTACCTCCGGTACTTACCTGTGACTGTGCTAACGGATTTATTCTGAGTCCTGTTACTTCTCTGGTTTCCACACTGAATGCCCAAAGCCCAAGAGCTGCGAGAGCAAGTGTGGTATCCACACCATTTGGTGCCTGTACACCCACAGTCGCAGTTACTTATCCTTATCAGGCATTTACCATCAATATACCTTCTGCCGGTGTAAGAACATTCACAGCGGTACATAACGGTATGGGTGGAACCACCGATAATTTTATGTCTCTGTACATTAACAGCTACAATCCTGCAGCACCTTGTCAAAATCTTGTATTGTCTAATGATAATACCAATGGTCTTCAGGCAGCTATTACTTATAACTTCCCTGGTCCTGGTACCTATGTGCTGGTAAATACCACATTCTCTACTGCTCCCGCATTGCCAAGTACCTGGAGCATTAACATTACAGGTGGTACAGTAAATACTGCTCAACCTTGCAATGTTCCTTGTTATGATGTAGATGCTTTCATGGCTCAGACTGTAAACGGTACTTTCGCAAGCCCTGCTGCGCTTCCTGCAAGCATTCAGAACAGAATTTCCTGGGCTCCTGAGTGTTGTGGTCCTGTGACTGTAACTATCAGCAACCACAAAGAAATCTCAGATGTTTGTCAGGGAGGTATCTTGAGAAGAAGATGGTTGGTAAGAGATGCAAGTGGCAACACCGCACAGTGTGAGCAGATATTTAATGTTACTAATATTAATACTGTTTTTGCACCAAACACACCCGTTGAATTGTCTTGTAAGAACGGAGATGTCACTCCTCAGGCAATTGCTACAATCACAGGTGACGTAAGAAATGCTTATCCTTATTTTGTAGATGGCAGCAGAATATTCCCTGTGAATCCAAATCTTTGTAAGATCTTCTGTACATACAATGATATCGTAATTGACGCATGTGGTCCTCACTGCCATGGCAACAAGAAAGTATTGAGAACCTGGACTTGCCTGAACTGGTGTAATGGAGCAAATCAAAATGTTGTTCAGGTTATCAAGGCTGTCGATACTGAAGCTCCTACAGCCATCCTCAAGGATACTACAGTAAGTACTCGTCCTTGGGATTGTACAGCGGATTTCTTCATTCCTAATCCTTGGGAACTGCATGACAACTGTGATATCAATCCATCCTGGTCTGTAAAAGGTCCTGTAGGAGTACAGATCGTTCCTGCAGTTCAGGTGGTAAATGGTGTTGCTCAGCCTCACCCGGTTTACAAGTGGAGAGCAGTAGGTGCTCCAAAAGGAGTTCATACTTTCAAATATACCTTTGTGGATTGCTGTGGTAATGAGAGAATTCTTACCAATGAAATCACAGTATTGGATAAAACTCCACCTACACCTATTGCTAAGAGAGATATCGTAATCGGATTGGTTCCGGGATATGACGCTAACGGTTTACCTGACGGTCAGGCTAAATTGTTTGCAAAAGATGTGGATAATGGCTCCCATGACAACTGCTCTGCAGTAAGATTGGATATCAGAAGACCTAAGGGGCCAAGTTGTGGAAATGACGGTTTGATTACCAATCCTGCTACAGGTGCAAGACACAATAACAACCTTACCTTCAGCAATAGAGTGAACCTTCCGAATTACAGTCCTAATGATACAGACGGAGCTGATTTTGTGAAGTTCTGTTGTGCTGACCTCGATGCATTGGATGTAGATGCCAATGGTGACGGTGTAATCAATGATCTGGATAGAGGTTTTGTAGAAGTAATCCTTAGAGTTTGGGATGACGGAAACATGAACGGAATTATCGGTGATGCCGGTGACAACTGGAATGAGACATGGGCATTCGTTAAGGTTGAGCAGAAAGTGCCACCTGTATTGACTTGTCCTCCGGATGCAACAATTCACTGTGACTGGGCTATTCAGACCAGTACTACTGAAAGATCTATCGACGGTGTAGATTTCACTAAAACAGGTATTCCTTCAGCAGTGGGTGTATGTGCTAATCCTCCGATTAGATTCAGAGATGTACTTCAATTGAATCAGTGCGGTATCGGTTCTATTAACAGAACTTTCTCTATCACTGCCAACGGTGTGACCCGTCAGTGCCAGCAGAGAATTACTGTGGCTCCAAGTACAAGTACTCAGCAGTGGGTTGTAACACCGCCTTCATCTGCGGTAGTAGATGTATCATGTGATGGTCCTACTGATGCCCAGATTAATGCAAATAGACCTACTTGGGTCAATGGTCCTTGTGATGTAATAGGTATAAGCCATAAGAAATGGCAGTTTGACTTTGAAGATGGCGTTTGTAGAAAGTGGGTTGTAGAATACAAATTAGTGAACTGGTGTACTAACGAGGAGAGAGGTCCTTACACCAAGATGTTTGTGTACAAAGATCCTACTCCACCTGCATTTGAAAACTGCAGAGATACTATGTTTGGTGTAGATCAGAATTGTGAGATCAGATTCCTGACGCTGACAAAGAGAGTTACAGATGCAGGTGGTTGTATAGAAAATGGCTGGATCAAGTGGGTAGTAATTGTTGACCTTTGGGCTGATGGTACTCCTGACTACGAGTGGAGTAGCTTCTTACCGGTGGGTAATGATGTAAATAATGCCAATACCGGTAACTTTGCCGCAATTCAGGATAACAACGGTAACGGTATCAAGGATATTTACCTTGCACCTACTGCCAACGGTGGTACAGTAACTATCAGAATACCTGAGCCTATCGTTGGAAAGATGAGCAATCACAAAGTAACCTGGAAGGCTACAGATGGATGTCACAACTATTCTACTTGTCATGAAGACTTTATGGTTGCTGACAAGAAAGCACCTACACCTGTATGTGTTCCTTTGAGCACTGCATTGATGGCTGATCCTGATGGTGCTGGTCCAATGCTGCCAATGGTTGAACTGTGGGCTATTGATTTCAACGTGAAGTCATTCGACAACTGTACTGACGAAAGAGATCTGTTGTACACATTTGATAATGTAGCACCTCAGGTAACTGACAAACTCGTATTTAACAGATTGATCAATATTGATATTCCGCACTACTTCGATAAGACAGGAGGATTGTTGAGATTCCCTGCTGATATGACCAATGCTGCTCAAAGAGCTATCGTTGAGAAGTACATGAGAGGTGAGGAGAATACAGCCGGAAATGGCGTAATTCAATTGTGGAATCCTGCTCAGAGAAGCTCTGCAAGAGTGTGGTCAAGCAACTCATTAGTACCTGGTCAGCCTTACACTGACGTAAATGTGATGATGAGCGTTTGGGATAAGAAGTTTAATGTAGACTTCTGCTGGACAAATCTCAAGTTGATTTGCAACCTTTGTCCTGGTGGATCTACCGGAAGCAGAGTGATTGCCGGTACAGTTGCTACAGAAGCTGGCCAGACAGTAAGTCAGGTGAGTGTAAGCTTCAGTTCCAACCAGCCTGAGTACCCACGTGCTATTATGACTGGTTCTAACGGTCAGTATGCTATGTCTCACCTTGAGTATCTGAATTATGAGGTATCTGCCAATAAGGACAATGACTACACTAACGGTGTAAGTACATTAGACCTCGTATTGATCCAGAGACACATCCTGAATCAGCAGAAACTGAACAGCCCTTACAAGTTGATCGCAGCTGACGCTACCAATGATGGCAGAGTTACAGCAGCAGATATCACTGAATTGAGAAAGCTGATCCTTGGTGTTACCAATGATCTGCCTAACAATACAAGCTGGAGATTCCCGATTGCTGCACAGACAATGGATGCAGAAAATCCATGGCCGTTTGCTGAAGTAATCAGCATTCCTACACTGACTGAAGACATGAGCAATCAGAACTTCGTAGCAGTGAAAGTGGGTGATGTGAACGGAAGCGTTACCGCTAATGTAAGCGATCCAGCTCTTGAAAGCAGAAGTGCTAAGGTGGTAAGATTCACTGCTGAAGACAGAAATGTAGCAGCAGGCGAAAGAGTAGCCGTAGCCATCAGCGGAGCAGACTTTGCAGATGTATATGGATACCAGTTTACCATGAATCTGAACGGTGCAAGCTTTGCTGAAATCGTTCCAGGTGCAGTAGATATGACAGCTAACAACATTGGAGTACTTGCCACTGATGTAGTGACTATGAGCTACGCTTCCAGAAATGGAGTGACAGTAAGTGATGATGAGACATTATTCACTGTAGTACTGAAGGCAGAGAAGGCCGGAAGACTGAGTGAAATGATGAGCATCGGATCAGCTGTAACCAAGGCAGAAGCATACACCGGAGCAGATCTTCAGGTAAGCAATGTAACTCTGAGCATGAGAACTAAGGAAGTTACAGCAGATGTAGCTGAATTGTTCCAGAACGAGCCTAACCCATTCAGAGGTGCTACAACTGTAAGTTATTACTTACCGGAAGCTTCAGATGCAGTTATCACTGTATTTGATGTAACCGGAAGAGTAGTGCTGGTAAGAAAGGCATCTGCCAATAAGGGTATGAACAGCGAAGTATTCACCAAGGAGCAGCTGGGTGCAGCAGGAGTGTTGTACTACAGACTCGACAGCGGAGACTTCACTGCGACTAAGAAGATGATTGTTATTGAGTAATCAGTAATATCACACTGTATAACCAGAGACTGGGTTAAAATTAAATCGGTTTTGGGATGGCCTCTCTCCGAGCAATTGGAGGGGGGCTTTTTTTTACCGCGAATTTTGCATTATAACTTCCTGAAGAGGGTTGTAATGACATTGAAATCAGCACTTTCGCAAAAGAGTCATAAATATCCTGCTGTTATAAATGAGTGAAAGGATTGCGAGGGTATTACTTGATTTCAACCATATAAGACCCCAACGACTTGTCCGGGATGTTATTGATATATGACTTTCGCAGTTTTAATATTATAAATTACTTTACATTTGAATTTATTTAATGCATTATGTTCTATTTGAATTTTGTCAAATAATTAAAAATAATTGTAAATCAAAATATTATAAGTTATGAATAAAAATATATGAATATTTTATGTATAATATTTTTTCATATATAAAATTGCTTCTATATTTGCCTCCGAATAGCGTGAGAAACTATTCAGAACCTACCTTTAGAATTCCAGCCTGTTAATAGATATAGAACTACAAAATCACTTTTATTAAATATTATAATTGCCTTACAGGCATTTAGCTACTATTCCATCCAATCTGATTCATTGATATAGATCCAGAAGAGCAAGGCGGGATGTATCCGTCTGTTATTATTCTTTAACCTAAGTTACTGGGACAGAGGTTCGCATATTGTTTGCCGCTTCCCATAACAGTAAATTTTTTATTAAAACTCAAAATTGGATCTCATGAATGGAACAAGTTTTACTCGTTTAGGTAGATCAGGAATAACCATACTGGTTTTTCTGCTATTTACCTTTGGTACCATTACCAGCGCATATGCTCAGAGCGTAGGGTGTGCATGTAAGGGTACCGTACAGATTTCTGTGGATGAAAACTGTCAGGCAACAGTAACGGCGGATATGTTATTAGCCGGAACGAACGATTGTACAGGTGGTACTGTTGTGTTGATGCCTACGCCTACCGGTCAGCCCATTGCAGGAAGTCCTGTGATTGGATCGCAGTGGGTAGGCAAGACCTTGTATGGAAAAGTAACAAATGGTACTAACACATGCTGGTCTGTTATCAATGTAGAAGACAAGATGGCACCGTATTGGGCTGATGAAGAGCCTGCCGATATTGTCACCATTTGTCCTATGCTCAGTACTTATGTGCCGGTAGCACTGGATAATTGTGACATACCCTTTGTGTATATTGTCAGTGAAACGGTTACAGTGAATAATTGTAATCAACCCAGTATTTTCGCCGGACCGGATACGCTGAAGCTTATAGAAAGAAGATATCTTGCAAGAGACAAGAGCGGAAACATCTCAAAAGAAGAGTGTATTGTCAGAATTTGGGTTACTGCTTTGGATTCAGAAAATCTGATAGCTGTACCAAATGTAACTCTTCAATGTGATGCTCCATATGCAAGATTAGAGAATGGCCATCCTTCACCGGTAGATATTGTTCAGGGTTCGACTACATTTTTTGGTTCAGGTGTTCCGAGATTATATCCCTGGATGCCGGTAACTACGGGTGCAGGTTCTACGTCTATTAACCCTTCTAATGGAAATCTGAGATTGGTGGGCGGTACAAGCCCTTCCACACCTCCTGGTTTTGGTGCACAGTTATGCGTAAGGATTCCTCAATCCGGTACTATCAGTTTCAGCTGGCAGGCCAATATGGATGGTACTACGCCTCCTCCCGGTAATTATGCTAATGATCATGCCGGTTATTCTGTGAATGGTGTATTCACCAATCTGACTGTGGGTGGTGCGGGCTCAGGTTCAACTCCTCAGAGTGGTACAGCCAATGTTCCTGTAAACCAGGGAGATATTTTCTGTTTTGCTGTACAGACCAATAATGCGCAGAGATGGACAGTGATGAACGTTTCCAATATCACAGGTCCTATACCTGCTGCTGTGCCGCTCAATCCTGATGTAATTACAGCCTGTAATATTTTTGTGAGCTATACAGATACCAAGTTCCCTACGATAAAATGTGTAACTAAAATTCTGCGAAAATGGACCGTCCTGGAATGGTCATGCGATTCCAGAATTACCGAGTTTTTCCAGATTATTGAAATTGTTGACTCAAAAGGTCCTGAAATTACAGGCTTGAATGATGTATATGCTTCTACCGGAGGACATGCCTGCGAGGCATTGATCAGACTTCCCAAGCCGGGTTTGAAAGATAATTGTTCTTCCAACCTTACTTATGATGTAACTTATCCCGGTGGATTCTTTAAGGGATTGAAGCTATCTGACCCCGATAGATTTGTAAGAATACCATTTGGTGTCAGTGAGATTACTTATACTGCTTTTGATGAGTGTCACAATCAAAGCACAGCTACTATCACTGTGTATGTAGATGACAATACACCTCCTGTAGCTATCTGTAAGGAATGGACCACTGTGGGTCTTACAACGGATGGAAAAGCATGGGTACCTGCAACTTCTTTTGACAACGGCAGTTATGACGAGTGTGACCTGGCTAAGCTTGTAGTGAGAAGAATGACAGCTCCTGATTGTATCAAGCCTTGCAAGACTCCTGAAATTCCGGGATTTACCTTGCTGGATATTATCAATGGAAGGTACTATTACATTTCCAATCATGCCGTCAGACCTTCAATTGCCTTGAAGACTGCAAAGGCATTGGAAAACTATGTGGTTACCTATAACAATGATACAGAAAGAAATGCCATCAGAAATCAGGTTACCGCATGGTATGGAAATATTCCGTTCCTGATTGGTTACACTGATCTGAAATTGAAGGGTACTTATGTATGGGAGGCACCGTCAACTTATGCTCCTTCATTATCCGGAGGCTATCAGTATGTGATACATACGGGATCAGGCAGTCTTTCAAGCGTAGATGATTCAGCAGAATACAGATATGTAATGGAATTGGAAGATCCCTGCGGATTTGCAGCATATACAGAATTCTGCTGTAATGACATAGGAGCAGATCAAATGGTAAGAATGAGGGCAATAGACAAATCCGGTAACTGGAACGAGTGTATGGTTCGTGCCGTGATTCAGGATAAGCTGCCTCCAAGTATCGTTTGTCCTCCGCATATGACCGTAACATGTCTTGATTATTTTGATGTGGCTCAGCTCAGACATCATTTTGGATGGCCTACTGCCTTTGACAATTGCGAGCAGCCTACTATTACAACTGACTCTGTGATAAATCTGAATTCCTGCAGAATCGGTCATATCACCAGAACCTTTACCGTGACAGACAAAGGAGGCCGAAGAGCCACTTGTACTCAGCACATTGTGGTGAATAATCATCAAAACAGATTCGAGATGACATCCGACAGATGGCCTGCTGACATTACAATCACAGATGGATGTGCAGATCCAAGTTCTCCGGCTTTCGATCCGAGTCGTACCGGTAGACCTAACCTCTCTGCCGACAATATCTGCAGTCTTGTAGGTGCTACATACGAAGATCAGGTGTTTTATTTCAACAATTCTGAAGGTGATGCATGTTTCAAAATATTGAGACACTGGACTGTACTTGACTGGTGTCAGGCCACCACTTATGAAGGCGGTACTACCTACAGAACCTGGACGCATACTCAGGTAATAAAAGTACATGATAAGGATAAGCCCGTTATCACCAGCAGCTGTGCACCAAAGTCTGAATGTACATTTGATCCTACATGTACAGATGGATACATAGAATTGATAGCCACGGCTGAAGATAAGGAATGTACTACAATTTTAAGATGGAGCTATAGAATTGACGCATTCAATGATGGCTCTTTCGAATCAGGTCTCTCAAAATCAGGATTAGGAAACACAGTTAATGCCAGTGGCAGATACCCCATTGGAACTCACAAGATAGTATGGCAATTTGAAGACAGATGTGGTAATCTGACTAAGTGTGAACAATTGTTCAGCATATTGGATTGTAAGGATCCTACACCGGTATGTGTACCTTTAAGTACAGCATTGATGGCTGATCCTGATGGAAACGGACCTATGCTGCCAATGGTAGAAATCTGGGCTATCGACTTTGACAGAAAGTCTTACAAGTCCTGCAATGCCAACGAAGTATTGAGATTTACCTTTGATCAGGTACCAATGCAGGTTGCGAACAAGACCGTGTTTGGTCAGGTGATCAATATCAATACCAAGCACTACTTTGACAGAACAGGTGGATTGCTCAGATGGCAAAGTACTCCATATCCTGCAGGATCACCGGAGAGAGCCATTGTGGATAGATACAACAGAGGCGAGGCCAACTCACAGCAGGGAGGAAGAATTCAGTTGTGGGATCCGGCTACGAGAAGTTCTGCAACAGTATGGTCATCTAATGATCTTGGTCCTCAGAATTCAGGCAGAGATGTAAACATCAATATGACTGTATGGGATGAGGGATTCAGAAAAGATTTCTGTATGACTACGCTCAAGCTGATCTGTAATAACTGCGGTGGAGGTGAGCCGGGTCAGGGTCGAATTGCCGGTAATGTAAGTACAGAGAAAGGTGCAAATGTATCAGAAGTACATGTATCTGTAGATGCCAATCTGATTGAATTCCCCAAAGCGATGATGACAGGTACCAATGGTAATTATGAATTCATGCTGGAAAGCACTAAGGATTATCTGGTGAAGGCAGTAAAAGATACAGATCACCTCAATGGTGTCAGTACACTTGACCTGGTATTGATCCAGAGACATATCCTTGGTTTGCACAATCTGGGATCTCCGTACAAGCTGATTGCTGCAGATGCAAATAATGACGGTAAAATCACAGCGGCTGACCTTACAGAGTTGAGAAAACTGATACTCGGAAATGTGATGGAGCTGCCTGAAAATTCAAGCTGGAGATTCCCGATCAAGCATCAGATCATGGATCCTGCCAATCCGTTCCCGTTTGCTGAGATTTATGACATCCATAATCTGGAGTCAGACATGCTTGATCAAAGCTTTGTGGCTGTAAAAATCGGTGATGTAAATGAAAGTGTACAGCTCAATGCTCAGAATAATACCTTAGAATCCAGATCTGCATCCAGAATGGAAATGATTGCACCTAATGTGAAGTTTAATGCCGGTGAATCATTTGAAATTCCTGTAACAATGGCAAATAATGCAGATATCTCAGGACTGCAGTTTACCATTGCATTCAATGCAGACATGTTTGAGGTAAACAATGTGGCCGGACATCTTCCCGGAATCAAGGAAAGCAATTTCGGATTTACACGTCTTGCCGAAGGTTTGATAGCTGTAAGCTGGAACAAAGATGCAGCAGTACAACTGTCTAACGGTGATCAGATCATTACGCTGAATCTTAAGGCAAAATCCAAAGGTGAGCTTAATGATAACATGGCAATCAACTCTGCAATGATTCAGGCTGAAGCTTATGATGCCAATGCTCAGGTGATGAATATTGAATTCAGAACCGGTGCAAAAACATCACTGGCAGGATTCAACCTTTATCAGAATACACCAAACCCATTCAAGGCTGCCACTACTATCGGATTCGATTTACCTGAATCCATGCAGGCAACATTATCAGTATATGATGTGACAGGTAAGCTGCTCAGAACATATACCCAGCATTTTGCCAAAGGCTATAACAGCATCGAGGTGAACAGAAATGAAGTGGGCAATGCAGGTGTATTGTATTACACACTGGAAGCCGGCGAATTTAAGGCTACCAGAAAGATGGTGATCATAGAATAAGTTTTCTATAAAGAATTTACTGTTTTT
Source organism: Saprospiraceae bacterium (assembly GCA_016716335.1). GTDB lineage: Bacteria > Bacteroidota > Bacteroidia > Chitinophagales > Saprospiraceae > OLB9. Next base: position 101,527 of record JADJWN010000002.1, read on the forward strand.
GGGATGGGACCCCTCTTCGAAACGTCGAAGGGGGTCTTTTTTTTATTTCCCTATTTTGTTTTACAGAAATAGGTTGAATTCCCGTTCGGGTTATTGAACTAATTCCACTAATGATTGTTCGATGGGTTTATTAAGAAGCATCAAATAAAAGTATATGGCTGAGAAAGTTAGGATAATTGTAAATTCCAACGGTTCACTGAAAGTGGAGGGAGATTTTGTGGTTGTGGATGCCGACAATAATGAATATGGCCTCGGAGGCCGTACAATGGTAAGTTTTTGCAGGTGTGGATTGTCTGCAAACAAACCTTTTTGTGACGGTGCCCATAAGGGACACTTTGAGCATGATGCTAAAGCCTTTGACCTGCCCCCAAAAAAGGTGTGATTACCCGCCGGTAAAAACATATTGAATTTCAGAAAATACCTGTTGAGTCTTTTAACTGTGATTGTGTAAGCATATCAGTGTGCACCTGTTTTCTTTTTTATTTATTTTGAAGGAAAACTTATCAATTGATACGAAGTCATAGCCTGATGGCTTTTGTCAATTTACCTCTCGCCAGATCATATCAATGCCTCCTGTATTTTGGCACGATTTTTACGTTACATGATTTTACCTGTTTTCCAAAATTAATCTGTATATTAATGGAGTGAGATAATCCATGAGGTTGGAAAACCGGTACTTATGATGATCTCATGTGATTGGGGTCAGAGGTGATTGTTAAAATTATTAACTCTGGGTTGATGAAGTTTGAGCATATCAATGTGAAATATAAGGTTTATCAGCATTCAGTAGAACTCTCCGAACTGGACATGGCTTTGATTGGGGAAGCTATAAAAATGCTGGATTTTGCGTATGCTCCATATTCCAATTTTCACGTAGGTGCAGCTGCGAGGCTAACGGATGGTTCTATATACACCGGTACCAATCAGGAGAATGCTTCCTACCCTTTGTGCATGTGTGCAGAAAGAGTGGCCTTATACAATGCTGCAGTGCACAAACCCTCAACCGGCGTGGATGCCCTCGCCATAGTGGTGCGCAATCCGCATAACCCGGTGATGACACCTGCCAGCCCGTGTGGGGCCTGCCGACAGGTAATCGCAGAGTTTGAAAATCGCTACAACCATCCGATAAGGCTATTGCTCAAGGCAGAATCCGATGTTATTTTTGAATTTGATAACATGTCAGACTTACTGCCTCTCGGATTCAATGGTTCATTTCTGTGAGTAGTATTTGAATTACTTTTTCCAGATCTTCTGCAGTATCTACGCTTTGGGATTGAAAAGCGGTTTCAAAACAATGAATAGTGTAACCATGGGCAAGCCACCTGAGCTGCTCGAGTGACTCTGCTCTTTCCAATCCTGTAGGAGACAGCTTGACCAATGCCTGCAATGTAGGAGATCTGAATGCATAGATACCTACATGACGGTAATAATCCGTTTGTGAAGCCCACTCACGAAATGGTAAATCCCTGAAAGCGGGAATAGCCTGCCTTGAAAAATATAAAGCTCTGTGCTGAAGGTCTGTGACTACCTTTACCACGTTGTAATCAAATAAAGGGTCTTCTGCACCCATTTTGATTTTTTGTGTGGCAATATTTACCTCGGGATTTTCAAATTTTTCAATCAATTCATCTATCTGTCCGGGATCAATCAGTGGCTCATCTCCCTGCACATTCACAATGATATCCGCATCTGTCATAAGAGCTGCTTCACCTATCCTGTCAGTACCGCTGGTATGTAGTGGAGATGTCATAACAGCCCGGGCACCGAATCGCTGTGCATGCAGGAGTATCTCATCATGGTCTGTGGCTATAATGACCTCGTCCGCATATTTTGCCGCTTTACATCGTTTATATACCCGCTCTATCATGGACTTGCCGAGAATATCAGCCAATGGTTTGCGGGGTAACCGAGTCGAAGCCATTCTTGCAGGAATGATAATTGCAGCTGTCAATTGTTTGTTAATTGTTTATATATTACAAAAATATTTAATATATTTGCGCTCTGTTCAATAGAGTACAATTATGAATAGATTATATGGCACAATATTATTGATTTTTATCATTCAGGCTTGCATCAATGGCCAAAATAACCAAGGCGGTCCTTATTTTATGTCAGGATCTGAAATAGCTTTGGATGTACAGAAAAGCGGAGATATTGTATATCTGGCAACTTTGGACAAAGGATTGACCATCTACCAGTTATCCCGAATATTCAGGATTGAGCCTGATAAGATATATAAGCTGAACGGACTTCAACCCAACGCCACCGTGCCGGCAGGAAGTAAGATAGCTGTCCCTGTACCCAAAGAGCAGATACTTCCTTCCCTTAGTCCTAAGGCCGATAAAACACCGCATTTAAGGCTTATGTATGCGGTGAAACCGGGTGAGACTTTATTCAGGGTTTCAAAAGTCTATTTCGGTCAGGATATTCAGGAAGTTAAGATGCGCAATAATCTCAGGACTGATCAAATAGGGGCAGGGGATTTACTGCTGATGGGATACTGGATGCTTGATAAGCCGGTGGCTCAGAATGCTCCTGTGGTAACGGGAAAAGGTCTGCAATCTCTCGAAGGGATGAAACTGCAGGTCAGTGATGTGGCCGCTTCTGCATCCTCCCAATCTAATGCTACCGAAAATTCAGCCTCTGAGATACCGGAAAATGAATGGGTCTCCGGACAAGCCATAGGCTATTGGGATAAAAGCAACAAGATGACCAAAAGTCTGTATGTATTGCATAATGAAGCAAAAATAGGCAGTGAAATGGAGCTGTATTTTCCTTTGGTACGATCTACGGTGACCGCCAAAGTGGTGGGAAGAATCCCCGAGGGGACTTATGCCGAAGATATTGCTCTGTATGTCAGTCCCAAAGTTGCAAGACAGTTGGGTGTATTGGATCCCCGTTTTCAGGTTAATATCAAGTATCAAAGGTCCCGGAGTTAAAGTCAGAAGCTTTTTTATTTCAAAATGGCATGTGTCCCTAAGCCTACAATTAACTCAACATTAACCATGTGTGTAAAATATCAGGCTGTGAAAATTCATTTGATAATTTGAAGTTTTTCATAGAAAAGTTTTCATTGTGGCATAGCCGGTCTCAGTACCGGCTATTTTTTTGGCATTAAGGCTGAAAATAATGCACTTTGCTGAATTCCCACAGTACAATACCGGCACAGACTGAAATATTGAGAGAGTGCTTGGTGCCATATTGCGGAATTTCGATGCAGTCATCCAACAGAGGCAGTATGGCATCACTTAATCCTTCGACTTCATTTCCGAATACCAGGGCGGCCCTGGATCTGTTAGCTGTATAATACATTAGATTGGCGGATTGGTCGGTTTGTTCAATGCCTGTGATGTGGTATCCTTCCCACTTCAGTTTTTGGACTGCTGTGAGAATTTCAGGACTATATTCCCAATTTACGGATTCAGTGGCACCGAGTGCTGTTTTGGCTATTTCACGGTTGGGAGGAGTGGGGGTAATACCGCATAATATGATTTTTTCTATGGCAAAGGCATCCGCTGTACGAAATACAGACCCTACATTCATGGCTGAACGTACATTATCCAGCACAACAACCAACGGGATACCGGGATTTTTTCTGAAATCCTCTATGGATTGTCTCCCGAGTTCCTCAAGTTTCAGTTTTCGCACCGGTTCAGGTGTTTTTGGATTGGAGCGCTGCCCTGATGAAATGTACAAACAGAGGATGTGGGTTTTCTACCGTACTTTTAAGCTCGGGATGAAACTGTACCCCGATAAAAAAAGGATGGTTTTTCATTTCCACGATTTCCACCAGACCTGAATCCGGATTGACCCCGGAAGGGATGAGACCTGCCTCTGAAATCTTATCTAAGTAATCATTATTGAATTCATATCTGTGGCGGTGCCTTTCTGTTATTTCCGATTTTCCGTATATTCTGGAGGCTAAGGTATTTTTTGCAATCCTGCATTTGTAAGCTCCCAGTCTCATCGTTCCTCCTTTGGCTGTGATTTTTTTCTGTTCGGGCATGAGGTCTATGACCGGATGTTTGGCCTTGGGATTCACCTCAGTAGATGCTGCATCTTTCATACCCAGTACATTATTGCAGTATTCCACTACAGCACACTGCATACCCAGACAAATACCGAAAAAAGGCAGTTTGTGCTCTCGGGCATATTTGATCGCTTCGAGCTTACCCTTGATTCCTCTCTCTCCAAAGCCCGGTGCCACGAGCAGGCCATCCATGGATTTGAGCTTCAACGGCGCATCTCCATTTTCCAGTGTTTCTGAATGAATGGGTATGACCCTTACTTTACACTCATTGACAGCTCCGGCATGGACGAAAGCTTCATAAATAGATTTATAAGCGTCCTGCAGTTCGTTATATTTGCCTACCAGTGCAATATACACCTCACGGGTGGGATTTTTGAGTTTTCCCAGAAACTCTTTCCAGTGCAGCAGTTCCGGTTCTTTGCTGGACTTGAGATTAAGCTTTTTGAGTACGGTTTTGTCCAGTTTTTCTTTGAGCATGAGTAAGGGTACATCATAGATGGTATCTGCGTCTATGGCCTCTATCACTGATTTTTCGTCCACATTGCAGAATAAAGCCAGCTTTTCTCTCAGTTCGCGGGGCAGAGGATACTCAGTACGGCAAACGAGGATGTCGGGTTGGATACCGGCCTGGAGCAATTCTTTGACCGAATGCTGTGTGGGTTTGGTTTTGAGTTCACGGGCAGCTTTGAGATAGGGTATGAGGGTAAGGTGTATGACTACACAATTGTCTTTGCCGGCTTCTCTTCTGAACTGTCGCAAAGCCTCCAGATATGGCAGGGATTCGATATCTCCCACGGTACCGCCAATTTCGGTGATGATGATGTCATAGGCATTTTCCTCCTCAAGCAATCGGACTCTTCTTTTGATTTCATCCGTGATATGCGGGATTACCTGTACTGTTTTGCCGAGATAGTCCCCGTCACGTTCCTTATTGATGACGGTCTGATATATCCTGCCGGTAGTGACGTTGTTGGCCTGTGAGGTGGGTTTGTTCAAAAACCTTTCATAGTGACCGAGGTCAAGGTCGGTTTCTGCTCCGTCTTCGGTGACATAGCATTCACCATGTTCATAAGGATTGAGCGTGCCAGGATCTACATTGATATAGGGATCAAATTTCTGGATAGTTACTGAAAAACCACGGTCCTGAAGCAATTTGGCTAAAGATGCTGCGATGATCCCTTTGCCCAACGAAGAGGTCACTCCACCCGTAACGAAGATATATTTGGTCATGATACGATTGATATAAAAATGAACGTTCTTACATTACGGGATGCAAAGATAGAAAAATAGATTGATAGACAGTGGATGATTATTATTTGTGTAATAGTAACCTGTCGATGTATAGGCGTGGTCATTGCACATGAACATCAGAATGAAAATGATTATGCTGACTCCAATTTGCATTACTGTCTTGCCCTCAGTTAAATGCGAACACTAAATAAGCTTAAATTTTTTGTATTTAACCTTAATTTAGTGTCATGGAGTAACACATAAAATCAGTTCTTGGTTTTGTTAAGGTCGGTAGGTTCTCATACAATTCCCAGGCAAGATTTGTAACTTTGCCTGTAGCCATCGTAATTTAGGTTTAGTTTGTTATAAATCAAACAATTACGCATGGCTATTTGTTTTTTTGTCATGTGCTGTGCAATCTTTGTTCAAAATTCAGACAGCTTAAAGATTGGACTGCCTTTTATAAGCCTTAAATTTGTGGACGTGCTCCTTATTAAGAGAGTGTAATTATCCCATCTGGAATATTCCTATTGTAATGAAGCATTTTCTTGCCTAAGTTTCCATACGGGATTAGCATACCTGTCCACTGTATGCTTTGCTACCTGTTTGCCTTAATTTTATTATTCAAACTTCATGTTGCAATCCTTGGCAATGGCCATCTGTCATCCTCCTCCTTTTTTCTTGAAAGGGTTGAAATCCTTCAGTTTGTTTTTGATATTATCCACTTCCTGCCCGGCTTTTTCACCCAGCACATCTTTGGCTTTTTGTCCGAGGCTGTCCTTCAGTACATTTTTGGCGAGACTGTCTATCTGTTGGTTTACGACCTCAGTGGCTCTGGAAGTGACGTTTTCTATGGCTTTTTCAGTGGCTTCCTCTGCCTTGGATCTGGCTTTTTCTACTTCAGATTCCACTCTTTTGGTAATAGTATCCCGGAGTTTTTCCTCTCTGGCTTTCAATTCTGAAGTGATTTCCTCCTTTACATCTTCCAATTTGTCTTTTACGGCTTCAGAGGCGGTCTGAGTCAGACTTTTTCCTGAAGCTGACATTGGGGTAATAGTAAGCAAAGGATTATTGAGCATACCTTTCAGATTCACATTGACGCGAATATGGGAGCCTTGATTGATATCTATCCCTCTTTTGGAGGCTTCTTTTTCGAGGAATGCAAGACCTGCATCTGCCCTGGACAGCACATTACTCTTTTGCAGCATTTCGCGGGGTATGTCCAGCAGGATATTGTAATCCATCTCCTTTCCGATGCCATGTCTGCCCTGGAGTACCATTTCAATATCACCGATCTTTCTGGTAAAAGGCTTGACTTCAAGAAAACCGTTTTGGATCTCAAACCAGTTCCTTGTGTTATTCATATCAATCTCCTTGAGCTGGTTGAGTCCTAATTTATCGGAAAGATTTTGCAGTGGTTTAAGATTTTTTATGGTGCCATTAAGCGTCTCGATGAATCCTGAGGCATTCAGCGTGGTGATATCCGGCAGCATATTGGCCCCGATTCTGCCCTGCAAAATTAGGGTAGTATTAAAGACCCCGTCAATAAACCGGGCCACGGGAGCCAGAGAAGCAAAGGTCTGCATGTGGGTAAAAGCCTCTGCATATTTGAGCTTGCTTACATCCATTTTGAAAGCAAATCCCGGATTGTTCAGGTCTTCTGTATTATATACTCCTTCCATGCCTATTTTGCCGCCAAATACATCGGTCGAGACATCCCGCATGGCGACCTGGCAATTTTTGATTTCCAGCATACCCCTGAATTTTTTCAGGGTGAGATTGGTGTACAGCAGTTCATCTATGGAGGCATGGGCTTCAAGCTGTATATTGGCAGGTACCGGGATGATTCCTTCCTGCTTTTGTCCGCCGGTAGATGTGCTGTTGGTCATAAAGCGGTTGAGATTGAATTTTTTTGATGAAAAATTGATCTCACCCGTGAGCATTTCGCCCTTCATAAAATAGTTGTATGCATTAGTCAAGGCTCCCGTGATGCGAAAGTCACTATCCTCCAGGCTACCTGACAGATTTTTTACCTCCATGTGATTGGCTGCGAGACTTCCGTCAATGTCCAATCCCCGGATATCCATATCTTTAAACCTGACAGTTCCTGCCCTGGCTTTCAGGAATACCGCAGCTTTCTCCAGCAATTCATTGTCGGGATTGGAGGGCAGGTCCATAGGGTTGCCGTTATGACTTACCGCCTTGTCTCCAAGCCATTCATTGAGATCCAATACAGATGCCACGGCATTAACCCGTGTGGTTGTAGCTTTTTCAGTAGAAAACACGGCCAGTGGATTGCTGAGGCTGGCATCAATATTCAGATCTGACCTGCCGGCTTTCATATCCTGAATCATAAAATGCAGCAATTTGGGTGAAGCCTCTGCTTTAGCCACGGGAATGGTGATCTCCGGATTACCATCGAATCTGAACCTCAATCCCGTTGCAGTACCTCTTCCTGAAAAGTTGATTGCCTCATAATTTTCATTGTTGATATCATTCATGGCAGCATCAAAACTCAGGTTAAGATCTACTTTTCCCTCGAGTTGAGCTCCGGCAGGCAAAGGCAGTGCATTTTTGAAGTTGGCCAGATTTACGTCAGCGTGGACTTTTCCGCTTGCTTTACCGTTACCGGCAGCATTGGTCACCGATATGTTTCCATCCACAAAGTCTTTTCCGATTTTCATACTGAAAACAGGAATTAGGATGGCCAGATCTTTATAATCACTTCTTTCGGCCTTACACTGTATATCTGCATTGACAGCTGATATTGTTTCGTTGAAGCCCGGGTATTGCAGGAAGCCATTGTTGATTTTTACCTTAATATCAAAGCCCGGGAGAGATGCCGGCTTCTCTGCATATTTACCTCGTATAAAACCATTTACGGAAGCCTGACCTTCAGTCTTCACATTTTTGAAGTCTTTGGAATATACCGCAGGAAGTATGGAAATAAAATTTCGGAAAGATTCATTAGGAGTGCTGAAGGTGAAATCAATGTCTATATCACGATCGTTGAGTTGGGTATAGCCATCAAGTTTGAGGTCCAGTTCATTAAGTTTGATTTCATTTTTGAGGAGCGTATAGCGGTTTCGGGTCAGATCTGCATCAATATCTGCTTTGGCAGTCACTGCCACTTTGTTCAGATATCCGGTGCCACCGAAGATAAAATCCAATGATCCGGCGGTAGTCAGGGTCTGAAGTTTGAAGATATCCCGGGTAAAATCCCCTTTGCCTGAGTGATTGAGCTCTTTTAGTTGAATGGTCATGTCTTTTGCCCTGTCTCTGTAGCTGAGGGTGCCGTCATTAATCTGATATCCTTCCAGTACCAGTTTGAATTGAGTGGAAGCAGTGGTATCTGAGGAAGGCCTGGCAATCATATAATTGGCAAGGCTGTCATTCAGCACGAGTATGTTGACAACCGGCTTTTGCAGTCCGATATACTTGAGTGATGGCGTAATGTTTTTTCCCACAACTGACCAGAAGGAAAAGTCCAGATCCAGTCTGTCAGTCTTCAGGAGTTGCAGGGACTCAAAGGTATCTACACCTGTGATGCTGAGGTCATGGACGGAGATATTGATGTCAGGAAAAGATTTCCAGACGGAAAGATCAATTTTTTCAAAAGCCACCTCTGCCTCCAGATTATCATTAATGGCATTCTTTACGGCCTCAATGATTTTATCTTTAAATACAAAGGGAAAGATAATGAGTGCCAAAAGCAGGGCCAGGAATGTAAATCCGGTGATTTTTAGGATCAGTTTGAGTTTTTGCATATTCGTTCGGTTTTTCAACTATTATCTTAACAATTATATAAACGTAAGGTAAATGACTTAAGTGTTAATATGAAGCTAATATCCGGACTGAATAGAATTAAAAGATAAACGGGGAAAAAGGTTACAGTGGAGGAGTCCGGCATAAAATTCTTTCATTGGACGAGCAGGAGATTTATAATCCGGTTTCGGGATCGGTGGCGAATGCAGAGGTGTGAAGAAAGAGGCCGGAGACAATCCCTGAGAGAAGTGAGTGTGGGTAGAAAAGAGGACTGGAATGCTTTGAGAAAAAATATAAATTAAGATTATTTATAATACATAAATCACTCAAAATATGACAAAATGACATCATATTAAAAGTTATCAACATATGTAAAAGCGAATAAGCATTACATTAAATTGATTTTTAATATGTTATGAAGTTTTCCACATTGTGTGGATAACTTTGCGGGATTTTTCACTTGCCAAGCGAAAGAAACTGTATTAATTTGCGCTCATATTCAGAGAAACCGACATATATCCAATCTGAGTACAAGATCAACCGATTTGAAGTTTGTTTATTGTTTTTCACAAAGCAATACATAAGAAAAAAAAATATATATTTATTTTTTTAATATCTTTTTGTCGCTGTTGAAAACATATAGTAAATTTGTCTCATATCAAGAGTGTTAACGAAATATTAAGGCATTATAAAAATTTTACCCCTGATGAGTACGAACATAGAGCCCCTGTTAGTAGAAAACCCCAACCGATTTGTATTATTCCCCATAGAGCATGATGATATATGGAGTTTTTACAAAAAATCGGAAGCCAGTTTCTGGACAGCCGAGGAGATAGACCTGCAGCAGGATATCAGCGACTGGGAACACAGGCTCAACGATGATGAAAGACACTTTATTAAGCATGTTTTGGCCTTTTTTGCAGCAAGTGACGGGATCGTCAATGAAAATCTTGCCGAAAACATGGTCAGAGAGGTGCAATACACGGAGGCCAAGTTTTTTTATGGCTTTCAGATCATGATGGAAAATATACATTCAGAAACCTATTCCCTGTTGATTGATACCTACATCAAGGATCCAAAGGAGAAAGATTATCTGCTCAAGGCGATTGAACATATAGCCTGTGTAAAGAAAAAAGCCGACTGGGCTCTCAGATGGATTAAAGATGGCAATTTTCAGGAAAGACTGATAGCCTTTGCAGCTGTGGAAGGAATTTTCTTTTCAGGTTCCTTCTGCTCCATATTCTGGCTCAAAAAGAGAGGATTGATGCCGGGGCTTACATTCTCCAATGAGCTCATATCCAGAGATGAGGGAATGCATTGTGATTTTGCCTGTCTGCTTTATACCAAACATATAGTAAACAAACTACCCAAAGAAACAGTGACCAAAATCATTGCAGATGCAGTGGAAATAGAGAAGGAATTCGTCACGGATGCCCTTCCTGTCAACCTCATCGGAATGAATGCAGACCTGATGTGTCAGTACATCGAGTTTGTATCCGACAGATTACTGGTATCTCTGGGCTGTGATAAGATCTACAAAGTAGAGAATCCGTTCCCCTGGATGGATATGATTTCTCTTCAGGGTAAAACCAACTTCTTTGAGAAAAGAGTAGGTGACTACCAGAAGGCTGGTGTAATGGCCGAAAAAGAGAAGCAGGTCTTTACGCTTGAGGAAGACTTCTGATTTTACAGCGGCCTTTCAGGCTACCCCAAAAATCAGTGAGTTTATTATTGTTTTCCCATCCTGAGAACTATTTTCTTTACTTAAAAACATTGAAAGAGTATGCAAGTTATTAAAAGAAGCAACAAACGTGAACCCGTAAGTTTTGACAAAGTTACCGCCCGTATCAACAAGCTATGTTATGGCTTGAACATGCGGTATATTGACCCTATAGAAATATCCAAAAAAGTAATTCAGGGGCTTTATGACGGAGTAAAGACCACTGAACTGGACAATCTGGCTGCTGAAACTGCCGCCACCATGGCTGCGAAACATCCGGATTATGCCATCCTTGCGGCGAGGATTGCTGTATCCAATCTTCATAAAAATACAGACAAGTCTTTTTCAGCCACCATGGAGCGGCTGTATAATTATATTGACCCTAAAACCAACGAAAAAGCAGGTCTGATCAGTGATGAGACCATCGGGGTAATCAGAAAACATGCAGATACCCTCGACTCTGTAATAATTTACGACCGGGATTATGCCTTCGATTACTTCGGATTCAAGACTCTGGAAAAATCCTATCTGCTCCGCATGAACGGAGAAGTAGTGGAGAGACCGCAGCATCTCCTTATGAGAGCAGCCGTGGGCATTCATGGTGAGAATATCGAAGCTGCCATTGAGACCTATCACCTCATGTCGGAGAAGTGGTTTATACATGCGACTCCTACTCTTTTCAATGCGGGTACACCCAAACCACAGTTGTCTTCATGCTTCCTGCTGAGTGCTACCGAAGATTCCATACCCGGTATCTTTGAGACGTTGAGCAGATGTGCCAAAATATCTCAATCTGCCGGTGGTATCGGCATATCCATACACAATATCAGAGCCAAAGGCAGCTATATCAAAGGTACAGGGGGTACTTCGAATGGTATCATTCCTATGCTCAAAGTATATAATGACACTGCAAGATATGTGGATCAGGGTGGAGGCAAAAGGAAAGGAGCTTTCGCCGTGTATTTAGAGCCCTGGCATGCAGATATTTTTGATTTCCTGGAGTTGAAGAAAAATCATGGTAAGGAAGAGTTAAGAGCAAGAGACCTTTTCTATGCTCTCTGGATTCCGGATCTCTTCATGCAGAGAGTGAAAGACAACGGGGACTGGTCACTGTTTTGTCCCAATGAATCTCCGGGCCTTCATGACTGTTACGGAGCAGAATTTGAGACATTGTATCACAAATACGAGTCTGAGGGAAGAGCCCGAAAGACCATCAAGGCTCAGGAGCTTTGGTTTGCCATCCTCGAATCTCAGATAGAAACAGGTACACCCTACATACTCTATAAGGATGCCTGCAATATCAAGTCCAATCAAAAAAATCTGGGTACCATCAAGTCCAGCAATCTGTGTACCGAGATCATAGAGTACACCTCTCCGGATGAAGTGGCGGTGTGTAATCTGGCCTCTATATCTCTGCCCAAATTTGTGAACGAGGAAAAACGCACTTTTGACTTTGAAAAGCTACATGAAATCACACGGGTGGTCACCCGCAATCTCAACAGAATCATAGATATCAATTATTATCCGATACCGGAGGCCAAGAACAGCAATTTCAGACACCGGCCTATCGGCATAGGGGTACAGGGACTGGCAGATGCCTACATCATGATGCGTATGCCTTTTGACAGCGAAGAGGCCAGGCAACTCAACAGAGACATATTCGAAACGATATACCATGGTGCTTTGGTAGAATCCATGGAGCTTGCCAAAAAAGATGGGCCGTACAAAACCTTCAAAGGCTCTCCGGCCAGCAAAGGCATACTCCAGTTTGACATGTGGAATGTCAATCCGGGCAACAGATACAACTGGGATGAACTCAAAAATGAAATCAAAACCCATGGGCTCAGAAACAGCCTGCTGCTTGCACCTATGCCGACAGCATCCACCTCTCAGATATTGGGCAACAACGAGTGCTTCGAACCCTATACTTCCAATATCTATACCCGTAGAACACTCTCCGGCGAATACATCGTGGTCAATAAACATTTACTGAAGGATCTGACCAAACGGGGCCTCTGGAATGAAGAGCTCAAGCAGAAACTCATGGCAGCCAATGGCTCGGTACAGAACATCCCCGAAGTACCTGCTGACCTTAAGGCGCTATACAAAACTGTCTATGAAATCAGTCAGAAGACGATTATCGATCAGGCAGCAGACAGAGGAGCGTTTATATGTCAGAGCCAGAGTCTCAACCTGTTTGTAGAGAACCCCAACTTCGGCAAACTTACCAGTATGCACTTTTATGCATGGCAGAAAGGCCTGAAGACGGGTATGTACTACCTGAGAAGTAAGGCAGCAGTAGATCCTATCAAATTTACTCTGGATGCACAGCACCAGCGTATAAAGGCTCATGAAGTGACAATTGATGGAAGAGCAGGAGGTGATGAATGTACCGGAGGTGCAGTATGTACTATGGAGGAAGGTTGCCTTATGTGCGGAAGCTGATCCTTGATATATCCGACATATCAATATACAAGGCCCGGGATTTGCGAAATTTCGGGCTTTTTTAATTGGCACCAGGCTTAAAGCTGATAGTATCCTGTATATCCGGGTATTCCGGTTTTGATCAGAAAAAAAATCCGCAGAAATACCTTCTATGATACATTTAGCGTGGATGTTTTTAATCCAAAATTGCTCATCTTTGCGCACCAATTGAAAATCTGATGGAAATGGATTTTGCTAAATATCAATATAGTCCCGAAGAAAAAATACTGTTATACAAGCAGCTGGTCAAGCCCAGATTGATAGAAGAGAAGATGCTCATACTGCTCCGACAGGGTAAGGTGAGCAAATGGTTTTCAGGTATAGGGCAGGAAGCGATTTCAGTGGGCTGTGCGGCAGCGCTGCATGAAGATGAGAAAATATTCACCATGCACAGAAATCTGGGGGTTTTTACTACCCGTAATATGCCTTTGTACCGGCTTTTCAGTCAATGGCAGGGGAAAGCCAACGGGTACACAAAGGGGAGAGACCGGTCCTTTCATTTCGGAGCTCCGGAGCACTCCATTGTAGGTATGATATCGCATCTGGGTCCTCAGCTGTCACTGGCCGCCGGGGTAGCTCTGGCCCACAAACTTTCAGGTGAGGGCAAAGTGTCACTGGCATTTACGGGTGAAGGGGGTACCAGTCAGGGGGAATTTCATGAAGCTCTCAATACGGCAGCTGTATGGAAACTGCCGGTGATATTTGTGATAGAAAACAATGGCTACGGCCTGTCCACACCGGTAAACGAACAGTATGCCTGTAAGCAACTGGCAGACAGAGCTGCCGGATATGGTATGAAGTCAGTAGTGATTGATGGCAACAACATACTGGAGGTCTATGACACCATCAGAAATATAGCCGGACAGATGAGAAACCAACCCGAGCCCTGGCTGGTAGAGGCGGTGACCTTCAGGATGAGGGGCCACGAGGAGGCATCGGGTACCAAGTATGTACCTAAGGAGTTGATGGATATGTGGGCACTCAAAGATCCGATAGAAAATTTTGAAAAGTACCTTTTACAGGAGGGTGTATTGACCACAGCACAGATAGAGGAGATCCAATCCGACATCAGGGCCGAAATTGACACACATTATGCAATGGCGGATGCAGAGCCGGCCATACAATCCTCCGAGGCAGAGGAGCTTGCGGATGTATATGCTCCGTATAAGCAGCAGGTGGTTGTAGCTGCACCTTCTCCTTCATCAGAAAAGAGATTTGTGGATGCGGTAAGTATGGCTCTTGACCAGGCAATGGCAAAACATCCCAATCTGGTGCTCATGGGTCAGGATATTGCAGAGTACGGAGGAGTTTTTAAGGTGACGCAGGGGCTTGTGGAAAAATACGGTAAGGATAGAGTACGAAATACTCCTCTCTGCGAAAGTGCCATCATAGGTATAGCTCTGGGTGCAAGTCTTAACGGATACAAGTCGATGGTGGAGATGCAGTTTGCTGATTTTGTCACCTGTGGTTTCAATCAGATTGTGAACAATCTGGCTAAGCTGCATTACAGATGGGGAGCCAATGCAGATGTGGTCATCAGGATGCCTTCGGGTGGGGGAGTGGCTGCCGGACCCTTTCATTCCCAGAGCAACGAGGCATGGTTTGCCCATACGCCCGGCTTGAAAGTTTTGTATCCGGCCACAGTATATGATGCCAAAGGAATGCTGCTGGCGGCATTTGAAGATCCCAATCCTGTCATGTTTTTTGAACACAAGGCTTTGTACAGACAGCTGACAGACCACATCCCCGATGTGTATTACACTGTGGAAATCGGTAAGGCCAGCGTTGCCAGAAAAGGCACTGACTGTACAATCATCACTTATGGTATGGGGGTACACTGGGCATTAAAACTCGCCTCAGAGGTAAACTATGAAATAGAAGTACTGGATCTCAGGACCTTACTGCCTCTGGACTATGAGGCTATCGGCCAATCAGTCAGGAAAACCGGCCGGGTCTTGATTTTACATGAGGATACCCTCTTCGGCGGATTGGGTGGTGAAATATCGGCCTACATTTCAGAGCACCACTTTGAGCATCTCGATGCCCCCGTGATGCGGGCAGCTGGTCTGGATACACCGATACCATTCACAAAATCCCTGGAGGACCATATTTTCATGCCGGTACACAGAATTAAATCTCAGTTTGAAAAATTGATGGCCTATTGAAAACATAAATTCTGAAGTTGTAAAATTTTATCTTTGCACCTCAATTTAGCATATGAATCTCAAGAATATCATTGCAGTAAGCGGCATGGCCGGTCTCTATAAGATTGTGACGACTAAGAATAACGGTATTGTTGTAGCAGATATGGATACCGGTAAAACCACCTTCTGCTCAGTGCGCAAGCATCAGTTTACTCCAATGGAGACCGTAGCCATATACACCCATGATGATACCACGCCTATCGGGGATGTATTCAGAAGTATGCTGGAAAAATCCGCATCTACCCCAGTGCCTTCTCCCAATGCCTCTCATGCAGAGCTTAAAAAATATTTTGAAATCATACTTCCTGATTATGACAGGGACCGGGTTTTTCATAGTGATATGAAAAAAGTGATCAAATGGTACAACTTCCTGAATGACAGAGGCTATCTAACAGCCTCCGGGGAAGGTGGTGAGGAAGAAGAGTGATTTATTGCACCTGATGGATATCAGGTTTCAGTTTCTGCATGATAAAGTTTTCATAGGTTAATACAGTATATTGGTAATAACGATACTCGTTTGAGGTATCAGGTCATTCAGCTGTTTCTCTGCTCCAGCACGCTGACTACATCCCGGAGTCTGAGATCATGAGATTGCAATAAAATAAGGAAGTGGAACAATAGGTCTGCAGCTTCGTTTTTCAAAGCGTCTGTATTGCCGGCGATGGATTCAATGATTAGTTCGACAGCTTCTTCTCCTACTTTTTGTGCAATTTTATTCTTCCCTTTTGCAAAAAGTGATGCCACGTAGGAATTGGAAGGGTTTGCAGATAGTTTTCGCTCTTCGATGATTTGTTCCAGTTTGTCAATAAATGACAGGGCATGATCCTCGTTAGTTTCTCCCCAGCAGGTATCAGCACCGGTGTGGCAAACAGGACCTGAGGGTAGCACTTTTGCCAGGATTGTATCGTTGTCACAATCTGATTGCAGTGACACTAATTTCAGATAATTTCCGCTTTCTTCGCCTTTGGTCCAGATTCTGTTTTTTGAACGGCTGTAAAACGTCAGCAATCCTTTTTGTACTGTCAATTCCACAGCTTCCCTATTGGCAAAGCCCAGCATCAGTACCTTTCCGGTGTTGGCATCCTGAGCGATTACAGGAATCAGACCATCTGATTTTTCAAAATCGATTTTATTGATATCAACCATAGTTAATTTTTTCGGTAAATTATAGTTCAGAGTTTTCTGACCGGCACCTTGTGGGAATCCAGGATATTTTTCAGATCTTGAATTTCTATCTCTCTGTAATGAAAAATACTTGCAGCCAATGCCGCACTTACCCCCGTTTGTTCAAATAATTCAACAAAATGCGCTGTATTTCCTGCACCCCCTGAAGCAATGACCGGGATTTCCAACTGTTGATTTAACGCATGTAAAGCCTGTAAAGCAAATCCTTTTTTGGTGCCGTCATGATCCATGGAAGTAAATAATATCTCACCCGCTCCCCTTTCCTGTGATTCTTTTGCCCAGGCAAAAAGTACGGTATCTGTGGGTCTTGTGCCGCCATGTGTATGAACAAACCACGTATTTCCCGACTGTCTGGCATCAATGGCAACTACAAGGCATTGGCTGCCAAAACGGTCTGCAATGCGGTTGATAAGGTCCGGATTTCTCAGGGCTGCTGAATTGATACATACTTTATCGGCTCCATGCTGAAGCAATTCATACACAAAATTTTCATCTGAGATACCGCCTCCTACCGTAAAAGGAATTCTTACGGTTTTGGCTACTCTTTTTACAAGTTCCGTGAGCGTATTGCGATTTTCCAGTGTTGCGCTGATGTCCAGAAAAACAAGCTCATCGGCTCCTTCATGGTCATATCTTTCTGCCAGTTCCACCGGATCACCTGCATCCCGGAGATTGACGAAGTTGGTGCCTTTTACAGTACGTCCTTCCTTTATGTCAAGACAGGGTATGATTCTTTTTTTAAGCATCTTATGACTTTTTAAACAAATCTTCAGGCAAAATCCTGCCTTCATAAATGGCCTTTCCCACTATGACAGATTCCATACCTATCATTTGTAATTTTCTGATTTCATCCAGTGAGCTTACACCTCCTGAAGCAATCAAAGATATATCGGGAAATTTCCGGAGAATGCTGCGGTATAAATCAGCGGCACTCCCACCCAGCATTCCGTCTTTTGATATATCCGTGCACAAAAAAATACGGGCTCCTGCCTCCATAAAATCATATAAAAAGTCCATTACACTTATTTTGGAAACGGATTGCCAGCCATGCGTAGCTATGTATCCATTCAACACATCGGCGCCTATCACTATTTTTTCACAGCCATACAGTTTTATCCAGTTTTTTACCAGATCTGCCTGAGTAACAGCTACACTCCCCAGGATCACCCGATACGCACCTTTTTCAAGCATTTGTATCAGATCCGCTTCTGTGCGGATGCCGCCACCTGCCTGAACTTTTAATCCTGATTGATTTATCAATTGACCTATCAGGGGTCGATTATTTATAGCAGGAATTTTGGCAGCATCCAGATCTACTACATGCAGAAATTCAGCTCCTGCAACCCTGAATTTGTGCGCAATTTCAACAGGGTTTTCATCATAAACCTTTGCGGTATCATAATTTCCTTTGGTAAGCCGCACACATGATCCATTGAGTATGTCAATCGCAGGGAATATTTTCATCATCGGATTTTTAAAAAGTTTGACAATATTTGCTGACCTGCAATACCTGATTTTTCAGGATGAAACTGTACTCCAAAAAAATTATCCTTTGCTACCGCTGCACTGAAAGGGGTAATATAGCTGCAGGATGCAAGGGTATAATTGCCGGTCGGGGCATAGTAGCTGTGGACAAAATAATATTCCTGACTCTGTTCATAATTTCCAAACAATGGATTTTGAACTACAGCCTGAACATCATTCCAGCCCATGTGGGGCACTTTTTCACTGTTTTCTGCTCTGAACCGCAGTACTTTTCCCGGCAACAAACCAAGACATTCCGTATCCCCTTCTTCTGAGCTTTCGAACATCAGTTGCATACCGAGGCAAATACCAAGAAAAGCTTTTTTGTAATTTTTCAAAACATGAATCAGTTTTTTGGATTCCAGCTTCTCCATAGCATCTGCTGCATGTCCAACACCCGGCAGTATGAGACGGTCAGCAGACATTATTAGCTCCACCTCAGAAGTAATAATGTGGGCTGCGTTGAGTCTTTCCAGTGCATTTGCAACGGATCGGGTATTGCCTGCGTCATAGTCCACTATTGCGGTCATATCTGTTGATTTTATATGGTATTAAATAGACCCTTTGGATGACGGGATTTCTGAATTTTCATTCTGAATGGATTTTGCCTGCTGAATACATCTGGCAAATGCCTTAAATACCCCTTCGATGACATGATGCTCGTTGGTACCTTTGGCAGCGATATGCATATTGCACCGGGCATAGTCAGAAAATGATTTGAAAAAATGGTGAAACATTTCCGTTGGTACATCCCCGATTTTTTCCCTTCGGAAATCCACATCCCAAACCAGATAAGGCCGTCCGCCAAAATCCAGCAATACAGTAGCTGAAGCTTCGTCCATCGGCAGACTGAATCCGTACCTTTTGATACCAGCTTTCTTTCCCAATGCATTGTGGAATAATTCCCCCAAAACTATGGCTGTATCTTCTATGGTATGATGTTCGTCCACTTCCAGATCTCCCTTTGCATCAATGAACAGATCTACAGACCCGTGAACGGCCCATTGTGACAGCATATGGTCAAAAAAAGAAAGCCCGGTATGGATATCATAGACACCAGTACCATCCAGGTTGAGCGATGCCTGAATTCTGGTCTCAGAAGTGCTCCTTTGAGCTTTGGCTTTGCGGTCTGTTTTGAATAAGTACTGCCGGATATCTTTCCAGTTTTGAGCCATAAAGTCGGGTTTGGGCATATCGGATGGATAGGGGTGAAGCGGGCTTTTCAACAGGATAGATCGGGCTTTCAGATTCCAGGCCAGCTGTACATCTGTGTATCTGTCTCCTATTACAAAAGAATTTTCGAGGTCATAGCTGCCCGAAATATATTTATGCAGCATGGCAGTGCCGGGTTTGCGATAAGGACTGTTTTCATGCGGAAAACTCCGGTCAATACATATCTGATCAAAGACTATCCCTTCACCCTGTAAGGTGCGGATAATAAGTTCCTGCACTGGCCAGAATGTATTCTCGGGAAAGCTGTCGGTACCCAGACCATCCTGATTGGTCACCATTACAAGTGTAAAATTGAGTTTTCGGGCGATCTCTCCCAGACAGGATATAACTCCGGGCAGGAATTCAAGTTTTTCAATGGCATCTATCTGAAAATCTTCGGGCTCTCTGATGATGACTCCATCCCGGTCTATAAATAAAACTTTCTGCATAATTTATTCAGATTTACTGATGGGTAATGGTTCTTTTGTCTTTGAATAAACATAAAACGCATCCAGAAGCTGTTCATTTTCCTGCGAATTTCCAATGGTAATACGCAGACAATTGCTGCAGCCGTATGCCTTATTTCTGTTACGTACCACTATGTTTTTTCCGAGAAGAAATTGATACATTTGGTCTGCATCATCCACCTTGACCAGAAGAAAATTGGCATCTGATGGATAAACTTCCAGGACACTGTCGAATGCTTTCAAACGTACTTCAAGCATTTTTCTGTGTTCCTTTATTTTTCTGATTTCATCCCTGTTTTTTGCTCTGTTTTTAATCAGTTCCATAGCCAATGTCTGGGTTGCTGAATTGATATTGTAAGGGGGTTTTACTTTGTTTAGCAGCCGGATGATGTCCGTGGATGTGAATGCCATCCCCAGTCTAAGAGCCGCTGCACCCATAGCCTTGGAGAGTGTCTGCATGACTACCAGATTCTGATAGTGATGTATAAAATTCATCATGCTGCCTTTTTCGGAAAAGTCTGAATACGCTTCATCCACCACAATGATTCCCCGGAATTTTTCACATACTTTCGTGATTTTATCGATTTCAAAAGCATTACCCGAAGGGTTGTTGGGTGAGCAGATAAAAAGAATTTTGATGTTATTGTCAGATGCTTTTTCCAATAATTCTTCCGTGTCAAACTCAAAGTTTTTATCCAGATTGAAATTCACCAGTTGCACATGATTGATATCCGCACTTACCTTGTACATCCCGTAGCTGGGATTCAGACTCATGATTTTATCTTTACCGGGATAGCAGAATATCCTGATCAACAGGTCAATGATTTCATCCGAGCCATTGCCTAAAAATATATGCTCTGCATCGATGTTTTTCCATTCCGAAATGGTGGATTTCAATTTTTTCTGATAAGGATCCGGGTAGCGGTTGTAGCCGGATTCAAAGGGATTTTCGTTGGCATCCAGAAAGATATGATGCCTGTCACCCGAGTATTCATCCCGGGCAGAGCGATAGGGTTCGAGCAGCAGTATATTTTCCCTTACCAGCTGATGTATGTCTCTCATTTATTTATTTTTTATGGTTTCCAATCTGATGCTCACTGCCCTTGCATGTCCGGCCAGATGTTCGGATTCTGCCATAGTGATTATGGTATCTGCAAGGTTTTGGATTCCCTGGGGACTGATGGTCTGGAAGGTGATTTTTTTGAAAAATGCATCTGTATTCACTCCACTGTATGACTTGGCCCAGCCATTGGTGGGCAGGGTATGATTGGTGCCTGATGCATAATCTCCTGCACTTTCAGGACAATAATTTCCCAAAAAAACCGAACCTGCATTTAAAATCAAAGACTCATAAATTCCGGCATTATCGGATGCTATAATGAGATGCTCCGGGGCATACTGATTGATAAATTGAAAAGCTTTTTCTCTATCATCAAAAATAAGAGCTTTACTGTGCTGTAAAGACTTCTGAATGATATCAAATCTGGGTAGCCGTACACTTTGCGCTGCCAGCTCTTCATTTACACGATGCACAAAGTCAACAGAATCTGCCACCAATATCACCTGACTATCCGGCCCATGCTCTGCCTGTGCCAGGAGGTCGGCCGCCACAAATTCAGGTACCGCTGTTTCATCTGCATATACCAATACTTCGCTGGGACCTGCCGGCATATCTATAGCCACACCAAAATTTTGAGCATATTGTTTGGCATAGGTGACATATTGGTTGCCGGGTCCGAAAATTTTATCCACTTTAGGGATGGATTCTGTGCCAAAGGTCATGGCTGCAATTGCCTGCGCTCCCCCTACTGGAAAAATGCGGGCGATACCACAGAGATGAGCAGCATATAGTATGGCGGGATGTATATGGCCTGATCTGTCGGGAGGGGTGCATAAAATAATTTCCCTGCATCCGGCTATTTTAGCAGGTACACCCAGCATGAGCACTGTTGAAAAAAGAGGAGCACTTCCTCCCGGGATGTACAGACCTACGCATTGAATGGGTACTGACTTCTGACGGCACTCAACGCCTTGCATAGTCCCGACTTTTATTTCCGGTTGGACCTGTGCTGCATGAAAGCTGTGGATATGCTCAAAAGCAACATCAATGGCATTTTTAAGGTCCTGAGTGATCCCCGGACTGACATTTGTAAATTCAGAAAAATCAGCAGTAAACTGTTTCAATTTTACTTTATCAAATTGACATATGTAATCCAGAACAGCCTGATCGCCAGATGTACGCACATTTTGAAATATTTCATCAATTACAGCATGAAGGTTGTGATACTGAATAACAGGCCTTTGGCAAAGTTTTTCGAAATCAGATGGCCGGGGATTATTAATTATGGGCAGCATTTGCAGGATATATTATTGTCAAATAACCATATTTTGGATGGGAACTATCAGGATGCCCTGAGCTCCTATGCTTTTAAGTTTTTGAATGACATTCCAGAAATCATTTACATGGATCACCGAATGCATCGAACTCCAGTCTTTATCCAGAAGAGGAAGTACTGTGGGACTTTTTAACACCGGCAGTATCTTTCCTGCTTCTTCGATTTTGTGATTGGGGACGTTGAACAGGATGTACCTGTTATTGCGGGCATGAAGTACTGAGCTGATTCTGAACATCAGATTTTCGATCAATTCAGACTTTTCGAGTAGTGAATTCTTGTTGGCGGCAAGACAGGCTTCGGATTTCAGGATGACTTCCTTTTCTGTCAGCCCGTTTTTGAATAAGGTGCTGCCGCTGCTTACGAGGTCGCATATGGCATCTGCCAAACCTATGTTTGGAGCTATCTCCACAGATCCGGAGATTTCATGAATTTCTGCCCTTACTCCTTTTTGTCTGAGATATGAGCTTACGGTTTCAGGATAGGAGGTGGCAATTTTCTTTCCTTCCAGCGAGAATATATTTAGATAGGCTGCATTCCTGGGTACGGCAATCGAAAGCCTGCATCTGGAAAAACCCAGTGGCATGAGTTCACGGACATCCCGGGATTGTTCTGCCAGCAGATTTTGGCCTATGATGGCAAGGTCCACCACGCCGTCCTCGAGGTATCCGGGTATATCGCTGTTGCGCAGGAAATATACCTCCGCATCAAAACCCATAACTTCAGCCCTGAGCTGATCCAGTCCGTTATCTATATGCAGCCCGCAGGCATGCAGCAATTCGAGTGATTGCTCGTGCAGTCTTCCGGATTTTTGAATGGCTATTTTCAGCATATTTTAAAAATTGTTATAAAAAAAACGACTGCCGCACAATCAAGTGGGCAGTCGTCGTAATATGTTTAAAAAACCTTCTGTTCAATACATCCGCTACTCACTTGATAAGTAAGAAACATGATGATGATGAATATGAAGGAAAGTATTCATAGACTAATTTGCTGCAAATCTAAAATGGATAATCCGGAAGTACGATAAGGATTTGGAATTTTTTTTTAAAAAAAATCTTGCAGGCTATTTATTCTTAAGGTAATCATTGATCATTTTTTCCAGTTGCTGCTCATTTTCTTCACTGTATCCTGTTTGGGTAAAAATTATTTTTCCTTCCTGATCTATCAGATATAGGCTGGGATAAACTTGAACATTATAAGTTTCTGCAACTTCTCTGGCTTTTAAAACTACAGGATATGATATATCCATGCTCTGTAAAAATGATTTCAGTACAGTATCTGCCTGGTCTAAAGGATTGACACCAATGATGATTAATCCTCGATGACGATACTTCCTGTCAAGGTTGTTTAATCCGGGAATGGCCTTTATACAGGGATAACAACTCCTGTAAAAGAAGTCGAGCAAAACCAGATTACCTCTGAGATCCTTGAGATGTAAGTTGGTTTCATCCGTAGTCGGAAGTGTCCAATCCGGTGCTTCGGTACCATCAGGAAGTAATGGAGGTATTTCATAGGGTGTATAGTCCTCAATTCTGTAATTAGACGGTATTGCATCTGAAGTAAAGAAGGTGTCATCTGCAGGAAGTATGGTATCCAGTTTGTGAAGTTCGAGTTTTTCAATCTGATAAAGTGTATCTTTATTGAATAACAGGTCGAAGACTTCCTCCATCTGCAAAGGCAAAAAGTCTCGCTGCGATATCCGGAATATATAACTGTGTCTGAGGGTGCTGATCATTTCAGCTGTATCCTCACGGGGATATTGATAAGCAGAAATTACAAAACAGGATGTTCCGTTCAGGACAGTATCCGGCAGCATATTGAATTGATAAGGGTCGTTGGCTTGATTTTTCCATATGCTCAGAGGATTTTTTCTCGCTGAAACCAAGGGTCTGTAAAATGTGGTCTGACGGCACCTGTTTTTAATCTGCTGCGGCCACAAAGACTTGTCGGTTCTCGTACCGGTACTGTCTGCAGGGTTCAGCGTATAAAGTTCAGAACCGGTGTAAATCATTTCTGATTTAAATCCATTACTGAATATGATGTGATTGTGAAATAAAAAGGGATGCAGGGTGTCTGAAAGGGTCTTGAAAAAATAGGTATGATTGTGGGATATGTTTGTGTCATTGTCATGCATATATTTCATGGATCTTATCATTTCATAATATCCTTTTTGTATGGATTGGCACTTATCGAATGACTTTTGCAGAATTTCCGTTTCAGACTGGCAAAATATCACGATCGGACAGATGAGTAGGTTCAGAACTGGAAATAAAATTTTCAATTTTAAATGATTTATATGTTAGCAAAATTATACCAAAAGAGGCAATTTGTTGGAATTTAAATTCAGTATTTTATAAAACTACTTGATGTTTGGCTCTGAATCTCGCCAGGAAATAGATTGGCTGTAATCCAATGTAGCAGGACTAATTGGTCCACTGGCAAAATTTGTGAGAGAGGGATATGAAACTTTTTTATGACTATTTATTTTTCTCAACTTCAGAATGAAATCTGCCCGCATTGATTCAGGTAAGTTTTATTTTCAGAAATTTAATGATTTATTACTATTTTCCTGATATCAATATTTTCAAAATTTATATCAACAATTTTGATAAAGTATATACCTGATTTTATTTTATTTATCAGAATAGTAGTTTCATTTTCAGACGTTAAAATTTCTTTACCTTCAATATTGAATAGATAGAATCTAAAATTCTGTGACGGGCTAATATCAATTTGGATTATTTTATCAGCCGGATTCGGAAAAATATTGATTCTCCTTCTTTCCATTTCAAGTGTTGATGTAATCAAATCTACCCCATCACAATCTTCATCAATATCATTATCTGGAATTTCTACAGCATTGGGATTTATGGCGGGATCTGAGTCGTCACAATCATCAATGGCAAGAAATCCGTCCTGATCCAGATCGTCATCAGGAGTCAAAGGATTACAATCATCATCCAGTCCATTGTAAGGAATTTCAGCTGCATTGGGATTAATACCGGGATCTGAGTCGTCACAATCATCAACGGCAAGAAATCCGTCCTGATCCAGATCGTCATCAGGAGTCAGAGGATTACAATCATCATCTAGTCCATTGTAAGGAATTTCCTTATGATTTGGATGAATTTCGGGATTGTCATCATTACAATCCAGCTCAAAGCATGGCAAAATCATAATTTCTGCAAAATTTCCGGTGCATTGATGACTTACATAAATTGCATCGAACATGCTGATGTTGTTATAATGAAAAATGAAGTTTTCTCCGTCATAACTGATGGAATCTTGCGGTATAATCCTGCTGAAACAATCCGGAGAAGAACTTAATATGAAACTTTTTGACCCTATTGGATTAAACACTTTTAAAGTATCGCAACTTCTGACTTTAAAAAACTTTGTATTTCCAGGTTGATTATTATAACCCAAATTTATTTATGCTGTCCGGGGAATATAATTGCCAAAGCCATCATTGTCATTGTCTATGCCGTATTCAAACTGGCAATTGCAATATGAAGTATTTTCAAAATTAATACTAATCTTTCTATTGTCAGGTAATAAAGTACACCCATGCAAAAGACCTCCATCAGGAAATCTGGTTTTGAATAATCCCAATCTAAGGTCTCCTACTCCTTCTATCCATTGTATGGTATCATATTCATCCCTGTTTAGTTTATAACTGAGTACCAGTTTCCAGACTGAATCTCCTACTAAATTTAAAATCCTTTCTTTTTTAATAACCTTTAGTGAATCTGTGTCTTTATATTGTTTGTTGACAAATCTTTGACCCTCATTAAGAGTAAAATCATATTCCAAACTTTCAACAAAACCTGGAACCTGAAAATCATAGCCATAATTGTAAATTTTTCCGTTTTCACTTCTGTAATGGAGAAAACCGTTGGTAACATATTTTTGAGCACCTATTAAAGTATCTCTGCCAAAAGTCACGGTTGAAATTTCAGTCAGTAGCTGAACTCCCGTCCAGGAATAAAAAGTGTAAGTTTGTTTCCAACCTACAAACGGGAAATCATAATACTGAGCAAATGCTTTATTGGAAATAACTGTTAAAATGATAGAAATATAACAAAGGCTTCTCATATTAAATCCCGTTACTGGTTGGTTACGAAAAATTCTCAGCAGATGACAAAAAATAAATAGCCAGGCGTAATTGTTTGATACATAGCAAACTAAATCTAAATTAAGATGGTAACAAGTAAAGATACAAATCTTACCCGGGAATTTTATCAGAACCTACCTGCTTTAACAAAACCGGTCACTGATTTTATTGCACTGTTTGTTTTATCCATCCTAAAAACAGGAACAGTCAACGTGCTAAAAGGTGCAATCAGAATGTCCACCGATGCAGATACCCATTCGAACTTTTCCAATGCCTGTACACGATGTGAATTTGTTTATATCAGAATGTCCACCGATGCAGATACCCATTCGAACTATCGAAAGATTCAACGGTTTATGGATCAGGTAAGGTAGTGTTACCAAAGCCAGGCACCTTTGATATTATAATGGAGTGGTATTAACGGACCTCTGACCTTGGTGACAGACAGGACGAACCGGAAGTTGGGAAAGAGTGACGGTCTTGCCCTCAATTAAATGCGAACACTGAATAAGCTTAAATATTCTAAAAATTTAACAACAAAGAATTGCTTATAAAGCAGGAGTAAGCTATATTTGTAAAATGAAATTTTCATTATGATGAAAATCACAAAACAAAACAACACAACACAACACAACACAACACAGCTACCTGTGTCAGCGCTTGTCGTTTGAGCCGCCTTAAAAGAACAGGAAAGTCTACCCCGATCCGGTTATTAAGATTTTCTTATTCTTTTAAATTTACAGATCATGAAAAAATTAATTTTTGTTTTGATGTTTAATACTTTTTTATATAATTTCATTGGGGCTCAGTGTGGATTTGAATCTATTACAGTAGATAGTTGTTGTGTTACAGTCACAGTAAAAGAAAATGAACATCCAAGATGGATATTGGATTTTGATAAAGATACATCATTTCTGAGTACTTGGTTATCATCCAGTACTGTTAGTTATTGTTTTGACACCGTAGGTTTATATGATATTACTGTAACCTATTATAATTCTTCAGGAAATCCGGTTTGTGGGGCAACACAAGCTGTCATGGTTGATACTATGTGTAATTTCCCATGTGTACAATGGATATGCTGGGATATGTTGGCTCATTGTTGTATTCTTGATACGATTACAGGATTTGAGATTATTGTAAACGGTAGTTCGATAGTAATACCCCTTACGCATACCTATGTTGCCGGTGCATATCAGTGGCTGGGAGATACTTTGGTTACCATCATGGAGAGCTACGGTTATGGGGGTGAGTTTTACAGTTATCATGAAACCGAAGAATGCAAAAAAGGAAATGATGTTATTCCGGGATTTTTCTTTGTAAATTCATCCATTCAGATAGTGGGTATAATAGGTTTGGTAGATTGTAATTTTCCCGGCACTCCACCGGATTGGATGGAAACAAAAGTAGGATTCAATTCAATAAAATGTGATTTTTAGTTTGAAAACATTGTAAGTATAGTTTGGTTTTTTAATCAGACTATGCTTGCAATATCATTTAAAATTCAACATTCATAAATTTATTTCACGCATAAACAACATCCAAAGATGTATAAAATAATATCAGCAATTCAACTTCTGTTGTTTTTAGTACACGGCTTCAAACTTACATCCCAATCCTGCCCTATTGGATCCATTACCTTGGATAAGCAATCAGTAATCGATAGTTTTGTCATAAAGTATCCTGATTGTTCTGAATTAAATTTTCCAATCAGGATATTTGGATCAGGTATAAATAATTTCTCAGGTCTTCGCAATTTAAGAAGAATAAATTCCAATCTTGTACTTGAAAATCTTCCTGATCTTACAAGTCTGGCGGGATTAGATTCTGTCTTGATCTTAAATAGCCTTAGGATTAATAACGTACCGGAATTGGTCTCATTAAGTGCTTTGAGTAATGTCAAAGAAATAGATTTTGTTAGAATAGAGAATAATTTACGTCTGCAAGGATTTGATGGAATAGATTTGAAATCCAAAGATATATTTATTCATAATAATGCTTCACTTTATGAGATTAACGGTATTCATACTCCGGATACAGCTACAAATATCAGGATCACATCTAATCCACGATTGAATTGGATCAGAAATTTTGAGAACTTAAAAGTTTTAACCGGTACATTAAATTTATCAGACAATCAGGCAGTCCGGCACCTTGACAACTTTAATTATTTAGTTAGAATTAACGGATCATTAATTATTGAAGATATTGACTCTACTGAGTATTTACCGGACTTTGATAGCTTGCAGTATGTAGGTACAGACATACGTATATCAGGTAATAACACAGGCTCATTTATTAACAAGACTAAAAACATACCTTTGTTTCCAAACCTGATATATGTCGGAAGAGAGATTAAATTAAGACTTTTAATAAATAGTGAGGTGGGAGAATATTCAGGATTTAATAATCTTGAATCAGTAAGAGACATAACTTTTAATTTGAATGCATGTACTCATTTGTCGGCATTTAATAAGTTAACTGATGTTCCAGGTAGAATCAATATAGATGGACATTATAATATGTATGATATCAATGGTTTTAAAAATCTGCAGACAGCCGGAGAAATATACGTTAAGGCCAATGTTGAATTAGCAAAATTTACAGGGTTCAGTAAATTAAAAAGGGTAGAAAAAGATATAATTCTACAGTCTGCTTCCATTAATCTGGAGTCTTTTGAAGGATTAGCCCAGCTGGAATATGTAGGCAAAGGATTTAAATTGAATCTCAACAGAAATCTCAGGAGTCTCGGTCTTAAGAATCTTAAGTATGTCGGGGGAGATTTTTGGTTGCAGGATTCTGACAGACTGAAGAATCTGGATGAATTGTCCACACTTACTACTGTGTTAGGAGAGCTCTATATTTTTCATAATGACCATCTTGAAGATATCACAGGATTGTCCAATATAGACTATAGCGGAGTGACAACAATAGACTTCAGAGCACATCCCAGGACGACATTTTGCGCCATCAAGCTATTCTGCGATTACCTGACAGAAAAGCCGGATAGTCCTTTTAAAGTAGGTGGTAACGGCACAGGATGCAATACAAGAGAAGAAATATTGGAGCAGTGCCGCCTTGTCAGCACAACAGACATGCATGAAAGTGAGGATATCGTCATCTTTCCCAATCCTGCTGCCACGGAGATTTATATCAAAGTAGCTTCTGGCAGCAATGTACGTGATATAAGGGTCTATAATCTGTCAGGACAGCTTATCCATTATGACCGTGTACAGAATGGCCGGCTTGACATCAGTCGTCTCAGCTCCGGAGTATATATTGCCGGAATACAGACGGACGAAGGGAATGTAGTGCAGAAGAAGCTGGTGGTGTTGTGAATTGCTGATTTAAGGTTACGATAGCTATTCGGGATGCCCTCATGCTGTCCCGCCGCCATTCAAAATAATCTAAATATTTAACAACAAAGAACTTGCTTAAAATTATGGGGCTTTGGCTGTGTATATTTCACTACTCCTCATTTTGTATAATAATTAAGTGTAGTTATGTACTATCACAGAGCCAACTTTAAAAAGTCAGAATAAAAAAACAGTCCTGCGAAACTTATATATATGCAAAACTGAGTTGAACTTTCAGTTCAGAAATTACAGGAAGCCCCTACCCAATATTGCAATACGTTTCCCAGCAGATCTCTGGCCCGATCACTGGAAATATACAGCTATTCAAGCCCAAATTTCCATTTTCCAAATCCATTTACATATCCTGTACTGATCAGCGGGGTGCATACACTGGTTGCAAATTGGACACAGGATTAACCCTTGAAAGTTTTTGCCAAAAACCTAAAGGCAGGTAAGCCATGCCTGAGGCAGACCAACAAATAAGTTTAAACTACTAATTATTGAGCTAAATCTGCATCTATCTCATAATAGTGATAAAGGCTGCTTTCAGATGAGTACCGGGATCCAGTTTTAATAAATTGTTAATTAATATCGAATCCGGTGACCTTTTTATGTCTGCAAAGTCACAAGATAGTCTTTCAAAATCATATTTTTTAATCATTAAAACAACTTAAAAATGTCAATCAACTTAATCGATTTATTTAAAGATGAGGTGTCAGATCAACTTGTTAAGCACGCCGGTGCATATCTTGGCGAGTCTGAATCGAGTGTCACATCTGCATTAGGCGGCATTGTGCCAGCTTTGCTCGGCAGTATGATTCAAAAATCTTCTACGCCGTCAGGAGCACAGGGGCTGATGGATTTAATTGGTAAGCTTGATATAGGAAGTTTAAGCAATGTTGCAGGATTGCTGGGTGGTGGGCAAAGTAGTGTCAACAGCCTTTTAGATTCCGGTTCGGGTATTGTAGGTATGCTTTTAGGTGCTAAATCTGATAGTATATTGGACTCTATCGGCAAGCTGAGTGGTCTTAAAAACAGCAACAACACCGGTGCACTGATGAAGATGGCTGCTCCGCTTCTTATGGGACTTATCGGCAAGCAGATAAAGGGTAAGGGTCTGAATGGTTTAGTGGATTTGCTGGCAGGTCAGAAAAGTTTTGTAAAAGCTGCACTGCCTTCAGGATTGTCATCGGTATTGAATTTTGGTGATTTCAGTATGCCTAAGGCCAATGTCAACATGCCTTTGGGCTCGGGTGGTAACAACAGTGGAATGGATTGGCTCAAATGGGCACTTGGAGCATTGTTGGCCCTTGCCGTAATTTATTGGCTGGCTTCTAAAGGTTGTGGCAGTAAAGTTGAAAATGCTGTGCAGGATGCAGTTGACCAAACAGCATCCACCATTTCTGAAACTGCTCAGACCGCCACCGACGCTGCGGGCAATGCAGCCGGTGCTGTGAGCAATTTCTTTAAAAGACATTGTCCAGCGGGTTCGAATTGTTGAATGCGAATGAAAATGGAATCGAAAGTCAGTTGATTGCATTTATTGAAGATAATTCCAGACCCGTAGATAAAGAGACATGGTTTAACTTTGACAGATTGCTTTTTGATACAGGTAAATCAACTCTGCAACCTTCAAGTCAGGAGCAGTTGACCAATGTAGCTGAGATCCTCAAAGCATTTCCGAAAGTAAAATTGAAGATCGGAGGCTATACTGACAACGTGGGTGATCCTAAAGCCAACTTAAAACTGAGTACAGACAGAGCCTTCAATGTAATGAATGAACTCATTGCTAAAGGCATTGATAAATCAAGGCTGTCTGCGGAAGGCTATGGAGATAAGCACCCTGTTGCAAGCAATGATACTGAAGAAGGAAGACAACAAAACAGGAGAATTGCTGTAAGAGTAACGGAAAAGTAATACTTTGAGGCTTACGTACATAAATCAGTATTGAACCCCTGCTTTCTTTTTGTTATTGAGTATTTGAATGGTTCTGCAATAATTTGTATTTTTTCATTTTCTTCTGAATAAAGTCACTTTGTTGATTACAAAGTGGCTTTTTTATTGTAATAATTTGCCTGATTACCATAAAGAATGTATTTAAGGCTGTGTGATACTATCAAAATGAATAATCAATTCATGCACCATTTACCACAGTTATTCACTTTATGTGTTTTTCAGGTTTCAGGGAGAAACCTCTTATTCGTATATAAATAAAAAATAGTTTTAATATTATCTATTGTCAAGGTAATTATTGTAAATAAATATTGATTTGTAATACAAAAAGCCCCCTGAACTTTTGAAAGAGCTCAGGGGGCTTTGAGGTCGTAACTTCCGCCAACTACCTTTACTTGATTTCTATCTTTTTGGCTTCTGCTTTCTTAGCAGGCTCTTTCTTCGGAAGTTTCAATTCCAGTACACCATCCTTATAGCTTGCCGCAATCTTATCTGCTTCAATGTCATCCGGTACGGTGAAACTTCTGCTGAAAGAACTGAAACTGTACTCCTTGCGGGTAAACTTTTCATCTTTTTCTTCTTTTTCTTCTTTCTTTTCTGATGAAATCGTCAGCATATTGCCGTCCAGATCAATCTTGAAATCTTCTTTCTTCATTCCGGGTACCGCAAGTGATACCTTGTAAGCATCCTTGGATTCTGAAATGTTGACAGCCGGCACATTCCACACATTACCACCATCAAACCACTCGTTCCACGGCTTGAAAAAGTCATTGAAAACAGAAGGAAATAACGGGTTGGTTCTTACAACATTCTTGCTCATATATCAATATTTATAGGGTGAACAATTATTGTTTTTTTACACTACAAATGTACTCGTGTATCAAGGATCAAATCATTGATATATGACAATCTAATGATTGATGTTCATCAGTTTTTGAAGTGACAAAAATCCAATTTTCACCAAATATCCGGTCAACACCTCCTTTATTTCAAACCAAATGCTGCCTGCCACTTAAATGCGCAGAGTGAAGTGCTTTATTTTACAGATTATAAGTGTTACTGTGCCGGAATGTAATCGTACGTAGCCTGTATGCCCAAAGGTATTCCTGTGCCCCAATAAATAAGCAGGAATATAGTCCATACTATCAAAAATACAATAGAATAAGGCAACATAATGGACACAAGCGTACCTATACCTGTTCCTTTTACATATTTGTGGCAAAATACCACTACGAGAGGGAAGTACGGCATCAACGGGGTGATAATATTGGACACCGAATCACCCACTCTGTATGCTGCCTGAGTAAGGTCCGGTGAAATACCCAGCTGCATCAGCATAGGTACCATGATGGGAGAAATCAGAGCCCACTTGGCAGATGCGGATCCTACAAACAGATTGACAAAGGCCGTAAGCAGCACTATACCCACTATGGTCACCTGACCCGGCAGGGATAGTGCCTTGAGGGTGTCTGCACCTTTGAGAGCCAGCAAAGCCCCTATATTTGACTTACCAAATGCGTCTATGAACAGTGCACAGAAATAGGCCATCACTATATAATAACTCATACCGCTCATCGCTTTGGTCATACTATCAATGACATCCTTGGATTTTTTGAAAGTACCTGAAGTCCAGCCATATACCACTCCGGGAATCAGGAAAATAATGAATATAAGTGGCACTATAGACTTCATTATCGGTGCTGAAAGTGCCGTGAGTTGTCCGTCTTCGGATCGAAGTGCAGAGTCTGCAGGCCATGCCCATACAAATAAAACCACCAATGAAAGAAGCATGACCACACAGGCACGAATAAATGCTTTTTTCTCCCTGGCATCCAGACGATCCATTTTGGGTTGTTCAGCAATATCTTCATCGAGTTTCATAGTGCTTAATCTGGGTTCTACAATCTTATCGGTGAGTAACCAGCCTAAAAGTATAATAACCAGTGATGAAGCCGATGTAAAAAACCAGTTATTCAGTGGATTGAGTTGTATGGCAGGATCAATGATCTGAGCGGCAGACTGGGTAAAACCCTGTAAAAGTGGATCTATCCCTGACGGAACGAAATTGGCACTGAAGCCGCCTGATACACCTGCGAAAGCTGCTGCAATACCTGCAATCGGGTGTCGGCCGGCTGCATAGTAGATTACGCCTCCCAACGGAATTACAAGCACATATCCTGCATCTGTAGCTGTGTGGGATACAATGGCCACCAGAATAAGCATAGGTGTAAGCAGTACTTTGGGGGTCACACTGAGCAGTGCTTTGATACCTGCGTTGATAAAGCCGGCATATTCCGCCACACCTACACCCAGCATGGCCACCAGCACTATGCCCAGAGGTGCAAAATCTGTAAAGGTTTTGACCATGCCTGCCAGAAAAGCAGCGAGTGCCTTTCCGGTTAGGAGGTTATTAATAGCTATCGGATTTCCTGACCGGGGATCTATTTCACTGAAACTGATACCGGATAAGAGGGCTGATAGTATCCATACGGTGATCATCAGAATAAAGAACAAAATCGCAGGATCCGGCAATTTATTACCTGCTTTTTCAATGAAATCGAGCGATTTGTCAATAAATCCTTTTTTTGTGGTGGCTTGTGTACTCATTTTGATTATGATTTTTTGAAGCCACTAATTTAAGGAATTCCTGACAGCATGTATATCTGAGAGCAAAAATCACAGAACAGGATTGAACAAGTCAAATATTAATAACCTGAAGAGCCCCATCTTTCTTTGGCTGATTGTTGATGCTTTAACCCGGATGATTTGTCCTGTAAGCCGGATTATTACAGATCCGCCATCAAACCTGCATAATACAAAATGGTGTAGTATGCTTTCTGACTTTTGACCAACAGCTCCAGATATTTGATCCGGGCATTGATGAGTGCCTGCTCCCGGGCGTTGACGATAAAGAGCGAACTTTCACCGATCTGAAACAACCGGATTTCCGCTTCGAACATCCGCTGATAGTTGGTCACCGCAGATTCAAAGATGAGTGCCTGTTCCTGCAGAGCGAGATACTCGTTGATATAGGCTTTATAATTATTGAATAGTATGACGGCACTGTTTTCGAGTTCGAGATTATTTTCCATCAGCTTCAGTTCGGCTAATTTCAGGTCTCCCCGTTCTTTACGCAGCAGGAGAGGCATTTTGAACTCAAGGCCGAATTTGTAATTGTTCACCGACCAGCCGGCCAGCAGATTATTGCCGATTGCTTCGGTGATGGGATTGAACTGCAGATTGATGACCGGTTTGAGTTTGTCCTGCTTGAGTTTCCGGTCTATTTCCAGTTGATTGATTTTTTGTCTGAGCTGTTCCAGATAAGGTTGCCCTGATATAAAGCTTTGTTCGTTCAGCAGTTGATTGGTGACGTTGACAAACTGAGCGGCTTCGTTTTCACGGCCCGGTCTTTCGAAAGGTCTCAGTCCGATATTGACATTATCCTCATTCCACAGATAATTGGAAAATATCAGACTGGCATTTCTGTATTCCAATATGGCCTGATTCAGTCCGGTCTCGATGATCTGCAGTTGTATTCTGGCTTCTACAGTGTCAATGGCAGGTCTGTCTCCGCTTTGGGCATTGATGACTGTGGCTTCATATCTCTGGCTGGCATTGGCAAATGCATTGTCAAATATCTGTCGGGTATGGAAGGCTCTGAACCATTCCCAGTACTGCAGGGTCACTTCATAGCATATTTTATTGAGCATATCCTGTCTTTTGCTCAAAGCAAGATTGATACCGGCTTTGGCTGAATTGCGGGCTGCTCTTCTTTCATCAATGACCAGACCCTGTCCTATGGGCATGGATATGCCTGCGTACAATAATCCTGCGGATGGGGTACTGTTTTCAGGATTCAGAAAAAGCCCTCTGTTGAATTCATATCCTGATTTGAAGGAGGCAGCAAACGGACTTGCCCATTTCACGCCACCATCCAGGATACTGTAGTAGGATTTGTCTGCAAACTCTTTCTGATCGAGCACGGATTGGGCTATGGGGTCAAAATTGCCTTTTGCCTTCAGCAGCTCCGCATTAGCCATCATCGTCTGTATATCTGCCTGCTTAGCCACAGGGTGATAGCTTCGCACCCTTTTCAAAATTTC
The DNA here is from genome assembly GCA_016716335.1 of Saprospiraceae bacterium. Lineage (GTDB taxonomy): Bacteria > Bacteroidota > Bacteroidia > Chitinophagales > Saprospiraceae > OLB9. Next base: position 137,270 of record JADJWN010000002.1, read on the forward strand.
AGGTAAGGTAAGCAGACTGTCTTGCTGGGCATACATTTCTGCACTCTGCAATGCGAAGCAAGTGAGCAAAAACCTTAATATCCATGTATTCAGATCATTCACAGGCCAATTATTTTAATAAAGCTTTCAATTTTGAAATGGCTTATTTTTTCAATGTAAGTTTGTCATCCTCAGGCAAAGTATTTCCTTTTTTGTAATAATCAGGTGGAAATCCATTGATCTGACGCCATATCTCATACCATACCCTTACAGTTTTCAACAGGGTGATGGTCTTGACTCCGGCCCCGACTCTGAGTTGTTCGGGCCATTTGTAGCTGTCAGGATTGGGTTTGACCAATACTCTGTACAGATTGTTGTCGCTGATAAAATTGTCCATCGCCAGCACTCTGCCTTCATATGTACCGTAGGACACTCCTGGCCATCCCGAAAAGATGATCGCAGGCCATCCATCAAACTGTATCATTACTTTCTGGCCGGGTTCAAATAAAGGCAGGTCAATCGGCCTTACATACATCTCTATGGCCAGATCATATTCTGCAGGCATGATACTGGCTATGGCGTCCCCTTCCTTGATGGTCTCACCGATACCGGTCTGGATGGCTTTGGTAATATATCCATCCTGCGGTGCCAGAATATAATACAGATCAGTACGGACTTTGTAGTTGGAGTACTGATTGGTCAGTTTACCTATTGTAGCTTCCGTATCAAACTGACCGGACAAGGCCGAGTATTTATCGGATCTGGCCTTGGATATTTTGTCTCTGTAGTCTGCCTGAATTTCATTGAGTTCAAGCTGAGCATTGATCAGTTCGTTTCTGCTGGTGAGCAGTTTATTTTCCTGCGATATCTTTTTGGCTTGTGCCTCTTGTCTCTTTACATTGCGGTTTTCCAGTTCGGTGAGGGATTTGAGTCCTTCATTGTACAGTCCCTGGATACGGAGGTATTGCTCATTGGCTACCTCAAGGTTGATCTTGGCAGCCTCGAGGTCTATACTGTCTGACTGTACTTTGAGTTGTGTCTGCAATATCTTGTTTTGTGCCTGAGATACCTTGAGCTGCAATGCCTGTTCCAGGGCTGCAATCTGTGTATCAATAGCCCTGACCTTTTCCTGATAGGACATTTTTGAAAATGTCTTGGCATCCAGCTGGAGCTGTGTATTATCCAGCAGGTTCGGATCGAAATAATCATCCTTCACTTCCGACAAGCGCATGATAGTATCGCCTTTGCTTACAAACTGTCCTTCCTGTACATACCATTTTTCTATCCGGCCGGCAATGACAGACTGTATAGTCTGTGGCCTCTGGTCGGGTTTCAGTGCTATGACATTTCCGGTAGAGCGTACGTTCTGAGTCCATGGGAGAAACATGACTATGATTCCCAAGCTGATCAATACGGTCATTGTTCTTTTCAGTCGTTCAAAGGAATGTGCATACCTCGTTTTCAACAGATGAAAGGAACCCAGCTTCTCTTCCGGTATTCTGGTTTTGGTGGTTTGAGTGGATATATTGAGCATATCTGTTTTTTATTTTAGCATGTGATGATTATAATATTCTGCCGTCTTCAATATGCACTACTCGCTCAAATTTACTGAATATGGACGGATCCTTCGAAATCACGATTAATGTCCAGTGATGTGAGGGGTCAGTGATGTACTCCAGTACACTTTTCCGCTCTGATTCCTCCATTTCTCCCAGGAAATCGTCGATCATCAGTAATCTGGGGTTTTTCAGAATATTCCGGGCAATAATGATTTTTCTCGTGATGGTTTTGGAAATTTTTCTCCCGGACGGTCCGATAATGGTATCCAATCCCAAAGGCAATGTCTGCAGAAACTCATCCAGTCCCAGACTGTTGCAGACTTCCATGATCCTTTCCAAAGGAATATTCTTGCCCAAGGTAAAATTTTCGAGTAACGAACCATAAAAGATACTGTCATCCGATACACATTCGGCAATCATGCTTCTCAATACTGAGATGTTGTAATTTTTCATCGGAAGTCCGTTGTAGTTGATAGCTCCGGAATCCGGCTCATACAATCCTGTCATCAATGTGAGCAGGGTACTCTTACCTGATCCGTTGGATCCCGTTATACAGATTTTCTCTCCCGGTGCGATATCCAGATTGCAGTCTGACAATGTCAGTTCATGAGAATCCGGAAATTTGAAGGATACGTTTCGGATATTTACCGCAAAACCCATATCATCTGTCGGTTTGATCTCCAGTCCTTTGTCTTCCTCCAGTTCGAGGTCTGTCACCTGTCCGACTTTTTCGATGGAGGTAAGAAGGTCATAAATGACCTCCAGTGTCAAAAGGAGTTTTTCGGAGGAGGAGATAAGCAATAGCACCACGATCTCAGCAGCCACAAACTGACCTATATTCATCTGTTGGTTGAATACCAGAATTCCTCCCATAATCAGAAAGGAGGCAGCGACCAGAATTTTAAACAGGATGAACAGGTAATATTGTCTCAGCAGTATCTGGAAGTGATTTTCTCTCGCTTCTAAGTAAGAGGTGACCAATGCGTCGGTCTTTTTCAGCGGTAGCATGGAGTCACAGGTCAGCCTGAAGGTTGCATTGGTCCGTGCCAGTTCCTCCAGCCAGTGCGCAACCTTGTATTTATATTTGGATTCTATAAGCGAGGATCTCAGACCTCTCTGAAAAATGTAGGTGCCTATCAGTACAGCCATCAACAACAGCATGATACTGAATATGATGAAAAAAGGATGGTAGAATGAAAGCAGAATCAATCCGAAAATAATCTGCAATGCTGAGGTCGAAAATTCAATCAGTACCTTGGATAATCCTTTCTGTATGGAAATGGTATCAAAAAACCGGTTCATCAGTTCCGGAGCGTATTTATCATGCAATTCCTTCATCTTGATCCTCGGTATCCTGAAGGTAAACTCAAAAGCAGATCTGGTAAAAATGTCTTTTTGCAGCGTTTCGGTGATTCTGAGCTGATAAATCTGCATGTATCCGTTAAAGGTATATCCTGCGAGAACGATAAATATCAATAAAAGCCAGGAGGCGGAAATTTCACCTCCCTGAATCAGATTGATGATAGCCTGGATGCCTAAGGGTAAAGTCAAAGCTATGATACCACTGAGTGCAGCGAATATGTACAGGTCTCTTATGGCACCGGTATGCAATGCCAGCAATCTGAAAAATCTTTGGACCGGTGTTATATCTGGTGTCATATTACATTCAATTGTTTGAGAATAAGATTTTTGTAAAAAATCAGAATAGAGTGCTCACCCTCTTTTTTGTCTGTCAGTGACTTTAGGTGCAGGCTGAAAAATATCTGATGATGTATGCCTTCAATCACTGTGGTCGTGAGCATATGCGGATAAGGGTAGTCAGGGACTATCTCTCTGATAATATTGCTGATACTTGCCACCAGATGTTTGTAGTTGAAGTACATCCCATCCTTATTCAGAGCATCTACGTCCTTGATGAGATAGGCTTTGGAAGATTCCGAATAAATTATTTTGAATAATTTGTTGGTGTTCAGATATTCGGTATCGTCAAACTCAGAGGAAGGATTGGTAAGAATTTCAATGGCATTTTCCAGTCTGAAAATGGGATCCACAATATTGGCATTGCGAAACGCCAGACGATACTCAATCCAGCCCCAGTACCAGGATGAGAGATACAGCAAAAGCTTGTGTTTGTTATCAAAATAGCGGTAAATAGATGCTTCGGGAGACTGGATCAATCTTCCGAGTTTCCTGAAATTGAAGTCTTCAAATCCTACTTCTTCAATCAATTCGACGCTGTGTCTCAGTATTTTTCTGCCGAGTTCGCTCGAGAGAGGATCTTTGAGAAAGATACTGGGGTGAATGCGGGGATCAAATTTTGATAGTGAAAAATACATTTTAGCTACTTATATTATCATAAATAATAGTAATGCTATCATAAATGGTAAAATGGGCAATAGTGTTCTATATCGCTTGCTAAAATTTTGTTAAAAAAATTATCAGGATTGTTTATCGGACAGAATGGATTTCGGATTCTTTGAGATTTCCGGAATTACCAGTTTCCGACGAATGTAAAATCAAAATTTTTATTTTCTGATACCCAATCAAAAAGACAGGTAATCATTCGGATATATATTAAAAATAATTTATTTTGATTTTCAGTGAAAAAAATTTTGTGAATAACGTTATTAAAATGAACAGTGTTTATTAAATTTGCATCGTTAATATTTTGGAATGGGTATCACTGAGAGAAAGGAAAGAGAAAAGCAGGAGCTCAAGGAGTTGATTCTCCTCAAGGCTAAAGAAATACTGATGCGTGAAGGTCAGGAAAAGATGTCCATCCGCCGCATTGCGCAGGAAGCAGAGTACAGTCCGGCCACTATTTATCTGTATTTTCAGGATAAAGACGAGATACTCCATGAGTTGATGGAGATGGGATTCGGGCTGATGAACAAACATATGGATGCGGCCTTCGCCGAAGAAAATCCGGTCATGAGAATCAGAAAAATCGGGGAGGCGTACGTGGATTTCGGACTGAAACACAAAGATTGGTATGATCTTATGTTTGTGTCACAACAACCGATGAATCACATAGAACGGTGCAAAGAACAATGGGGGCACGGTCTCGGGCTTTTTGAATATCTGTCAGCTACCTGTGCCGAAGCCGTAGCCGGACATGGTGATATGCCGATATCAGAGCCCAGAATCATGGCACTCACTCTTTGGGCGCATGTACATGGTCTGGTGATGCTGGCGCATGCACAGCGTCTGGATGTAGTGGAAAAAGAGCAGACTCAAAGACTCATCGCAGGAGCTATGGATGGCATGATGCACATGATGTTTCCTTACCATAATTAAAACAGAATGAATCAACTTAATCGTATGTATAATATCAGTCCCAGGAAGAATATCGAAAAAATATGGTGTCTTGCGTTGCTGCTTCTTTTCGGAAGATTTGCCATCGCTCAGAGTCCGGACGAACTGATCCGGGCAGCCTGGCAGCACGATGCCCGCCTTGCTGCCTCCCGCTTCGAATTGAAAGCTGCGGAGTCTGCCATACTTGAAGCCAGATCCATGTACGGGCCTTCTGTATCTTTCGGTACCCAATATACCAGAGCAGCTGGAGGCCGTGTCATAGAAGTGCCAATTGGCGATATTGTCAATCCGGTATATGCCACCTTAAATGCTTTGACCCAGAGCAATATGTTTCCCGTATTGCAAAATGAGAAGACCTACTTTTTGCCGGATAATTTTTATGACAGCAGATTTCGGATTCAGCAGGCTATATATTATCCGGATCTTGAAATTAATAAGTTGGTCAGGACTGAGCAAAGGAATCTCAAAGAGCTTGAGATCAGATCCTATAAAAGATTGCTGTCTAAAGAAGTGATGCAGGCTTACTATGGTGCACAGTCAGCTGCCGGAGTGCTGAGTATTCTGAAGACCTCCGGAGAATTGCTGCTGGAAGTCAGAAAACTGACCGAAAGTATGATCCGCAATGGAGTAGCATTACCCGCCACATTGTACAGAATCAACAGCGATATCGCCGATCTGGATATTAAAATCAGAGATGCAGAAAACAATGTGGAAAATGTCAAAGCTTATCTGAAATACCTGACAGGCAAAGATGTCATATCATTGATGCCTTCCGAACAGATGGAACTGCCATTCCTCGCCAAAGATGAAGATAGTAATACCCGGGAGGAGCTCCAACAAATTGATAAGGCTATTACACTGCAGCAGCTCTCTCTCAAAAATGAGGAGAATTTTTACAAACCCCGCATTGGTGCTGTGCTTGATCTGGGTTCACAGGCTTTTGACTTTGGCTGGGCGCCTTATGTCTTGCTGGGATTAAACATTGAGATGAACCTCTACGATTCCGGTAAGAATAAAAACCGGAGGTCACAGGTCCGGTCATCCATAGAGGCCGCAGAGCATCAGAAATTACACCTCGCCAGACAACTGGATCTTCAAAAGTCCAATGCTGAACGGTCTTACGCCACTGCCCTTGCTAAAATCCGAGCATTCACCCCTAAATTGGAGGCTGCCGAGCGGACATACAAAGATATATTCAATGCATATAAAGCAGGCTCGGCAGGATACCTCGAGATGCTGGATGCCAGAACCAATCTCACCACTACCCGCCTGGAACAGAATCTTTACACCTATGATGCCTGGATGAAATATGCAGAATGGATTTATGTCACGGCATCCTATCCGGTGGACACTGACGGTAATTGATTTTTTATAAATTTTTCAATCTTAATACATGAAAACACACTTCCTCATCATAGCCGCTTTCATGCTGGCTTCATGTAAAAACAATAGTAAAGAGTCTGCCAAAGACCCGGTACGTGAGTCTGGGAGCGGATTGACTCATGTCAAAGTGGAGAAAGTAAGTACGGATGTCAACGTGCCTCAGATCAGGGCACTCGGTATTATCATGAGTGAGAGTGAGGCCAAGCCTTCTTTTAAGACAGGCGGTATCATCCGGCAGTGCTACTTCAGAGAGGGCAGCACCGTAAAAAAGGGGCAGCTGCTGGCTACACTGGTGATGACAGAAATCAATGCACAGGTTACACAGGCTGAAGAAGCCTTTGCCAAGGCAGAAAGGGATTACAGACGGGTGCAGAATCTGTATGCAGACAGTGTAGCCACCCTGGAGCAATTGCAGAATGTCAAAACAGCATACGAGGTCAGCGGTAAAACACTCGAAATTGCCCGCTTCAATCAAAGTCAGAGTGAAGTGAGAGCTCCCATCCACGGCAGAGTGGTAAAACAGATGTTGTATGAGGGTGAAATCGCCGGTCCGGGTATGCCTGTCTGTTATATCATGGGCACAGGCAGCAAAGACTGGAAAGTCGTGGTTGGACTCAATGACAGGGACTGGGCAAAAGTATCCAAAGGAGACAAAGCCGAAGTACAGTTTGATGCTTATCCGGGCCGGCATTATAAAGCAGTTGTCACCGAAAAAGCGGCATATTCGGCAGGCAATGCCGGTACACTGGATGTCACTTTAAAGCTCCTTGAACAACCCGCTGACCTGGCGGCAGGATTAGCTGCCGATGTCAGTTTTAATATGCCGGCAAGACAAGCAGCAAGAGTGGTCCCTGTGGAAGCATTGGTAAAAACCAACGGAAAATCTTCCTGGGTTTACACGGTGGATAATGGCGTGGCCAGGGCGATACCGGTGAGGTTGGGAGAGCTGCGGGGCAACAAGGTGGAGATCATACAGGGCCTCGAAGGAGTAGATGAAGTCATTACCATCGGCTCTGTGTACATAGAAGATGGAGAGCGGGTAGAAGTAAGCAGAAATTAATCCACCCCAAAACCTCAGATTATGAATTTCAATGCATTTTTTGTACGCAATTATCAGTTTACCCTGATCATTTTTGTAGCTGCGGTATTGCTGGGTCTCAATTCGCTGTTCAATATGCCGAGAGCAGAAGATCCTCCATTTGGTGCACCTATATTCACCATAGTCGCTGTGTATCCCGGTACTTCTCCCACCGATATGGAAGAACTGGTAGTGGATGTCATAGAGGAAGAACTGTACAAGCTGGCGGATATTAAAAAAATCAACACTACCATCAAGGACGGATTGATGGTGATGCTCGTGGAATTCAATTTCGGCGTAGATGTGGAGGCCAAAAACAATGATGTGATCCGTGAAGTGAACAAGCTCAGACCACGCCTGCCCGATGGTATGATTACCCTTGATATCAATAAGGCAGCAAGCAGTGATGTTGCCATATTGCAGACTGCCATTATCTCTGAGACGGCATCTATGCAGCAGATGAAATCACTGGCCGAAGAGCTGGAAAAAGACATCGAGCGTATCCGGGACATCAAATGGGTGGAAATACAGGGCGAAGCTTCAGAAAAAATCAGAATTGAGCTGGATCTGGATAAAATGGCTGCCCGTAAGCTGGGATTGAATCAGGTGATAGGATTGATACAGGCCAACAACATCAATATACCTGGTGGAGACATCGATCTGGGCAAAAGAAAATTTAATATTAAGACACTTGGCACCTACAAAACGGTAGATGATATCAAAAATACAGTAATCAATACCACCAAAGAGGGCAAAATCACATACCTCAGGGATGTGGCCGATGTATATGTCACAGACAGCGAAAGAGACCACATCACAAGGTACAATGGCAGAAGGGCCATATGGCTCGTCACTGCGCTGAAGGATAAGAGAAACATCATTCATACCAGAAAGCAGGTTCAGGCAGTTTTTGATCAGTATGCCGGCAAGCTTCCTTCGCATATTCAGATCGAGCATGCCTTTGATCAGGAGACCGGGGTTAGAAAACGCCTGGCCGGATTGGGAAAGGACTTTCTGATAGCCATCGGGCTGGTGCTGCTTACCTTGCTGCCTCTGGGTACAAGAGCCTCACTGGTGGTGATGATATCCATTCCTCTGTCACTCAGCATCGGGATATTTTTACTGGATGTATTGGGTTATACGCTCAATCAGCTGAGTATTGTGGGCATGGTGGTTGCCCTGGGATTGCTGGTGGATGACAGTATAGTCGTGGTAGAAAACATAGAGCGCTATATGCGTCAGGGTATTTCAGCCCGGCAGGCAGCCATATCTGCCACCAACCACATCCTCGTAGCTATCATTGGTTGCACTATGACACTGATATTTGCCTTCCTGCCGTTAGCCAATCTGCCGGAGGGATCGGGAGATTTTATCAGATCCCTGCCCATGGCCGTGATGCTTACCGTGCTGGCCTCCTTGTTTGTCTCTGTCACTATCATACCCTTCCTTTCGTCCATTTTGCTCAAAGCGCATGAAAAGGACAGTCATGGAGAAGGCAATTTTTTCTTCCGTGCTTTCAAGACTTATGTCAATGCTCCCTATCAGAGACTACTCGTATGGTGTATGGCCCATCCTTACCGGACATTGATGGCGGCTGCCGCTATCTTCGGAGCTTCGCTAATGCTCATTCCGGTGCTGGGATTTTCGCTCTTTCCTGCCTCAGAAAAACCCATTCTCTATGTGGATATCAACACAGAGCCGGGCAGCAATATCTACCATACAGACAGGGTGGTAAGAAAAATTGAGCAGGTCATACTTCAGAAGCCTGAAGTGCAGCGTATCAGCAGCAATGTAGGTAAGGGAAATCCCCGGATTTATTACAATGAATTCCAAAAACAGATGCAGAGAATGTAAGTCAGATCATGATTTTTCTGAGGGATAATGCCACAGTCCCGGAAATAGAAAATTTTGCTCAGAGCCTCCGTCAGGACCTCAATGGATACCCGGGCACCAGAATCGAGGTCAAAAGATTTCAGCAGGGCCCACCCATTACAGCTCCGATAGAAATGCGCATCATCGGGCCTAATCTGGATACTCTCGAAGCATTGAGTACTAAAGTTGAAAATATCATTCGCAGTACAGAAGGTACCATTTATGTCAAAAATGACCTGAAATACAAAACGACAGACATCACGATAGAGATAGATCGGGATAAGGCAGGATTGTATGGTATCACTACGGGAGAAATTGCCAAAACGGTGCGTCTGGCTATGGCCGGTCTGGAGGTCAGCGAACTGCGGACTGACGGGAGTGATGATCTGAAGATGGAAATGACCATTATGCAGAACGGATACAATGCATTGGAAAATTTTGACAGAATACAGGTCACTTCGTTAAGCGGAGCCTTAGTGCCATTGAAGCAGGTAGCAAAAGTAGATTTTGCCCCTGCACCGCCTCTAATTTTGCATTACAACAAGGAAAGATACAGCCTGGTAAGCTGTTTTACCGCCCAGGGCTACAACACAGACAGACTGACTACCGCAATTCTGGACAGAATCAACGAAGAAGTCAGGCTGCCCGAAGGCTACCGGATGAAGGCAGCCGGCGAGAGGGAATCAAGGGAGGAATCCTTCGGTGGCATAGGCACGATCATTATCCTGACGGTCTTCGGACTCCTGGGCATTCTGATTCTGGAGTTTAAAACCATCAAATCCACGCTGATTGTACTTAGTGTGATCCCTCTTGGAATGGTCGGTGCCTTATGTGCCCTGTATCTTACCGGCGAAAATCTGTCATTTGTAGCCACCGTCGGTATCATTGCACTGGCAGGAATAGAGATTAAAAACTCCATTCTCCTAGTGGACTATACCAATGCTCTGAGAGCCAAAGGTGTCTCACTGTACGAAGCGGTGATGGATGGAGCCGAGACCCGCTTTTTGCCTATCCTGCTTACTGCACTGACAGCGATAGGAGGCCTCACACCCTTGTTTCTGGAGCGTTCACCACTCATAAGTCCTCTGGCCATTGTGATTATCGGTGGGCTGATCAGCTCAATTTTGCTGGGCAGACTGGTGACTCCTGTACTGTATTATCTATTGCCTCCTGCGATTCGACCTGCAGAAGATTGAGATTTATCAGGTGTTTTGTTGCCCGAACGTATGCAGAAATGGTGTAGATATAAAAAAGTGTGGCATAATTTTGGATAAAAAGATACATCATTCATTTAGAATCATTACCTTTGCGCTCCTTTTGATACTAAAGTAAAATTTCAAGTCATGGATATTATCAAAGCAATACACGAGCAATTGACCCCTAAGAGAGATTTTCCGTCTTTCAGACCGGGTGATAATATAGCGGTAAGTTACAGAATCATTGAAGGTAACAAGGAGAGAATACAGGTATTCCGCGGGGATGTGATTCAGATCAATGGAGAAGGTGCCACCAAGACCTTTACCGTGAGAAAAATGTCCAACGGTGTAGGGGTAGAAAGAATAATCCCTTTTGCTTCTCCGGCTATCGCCAGTATCGAAGTGCTGAAAAGAGGTAAGGTGAGAAGAGCCAAGTTGTACTACCTCAGAGCCCTTACCGGTAAAAAAGCAAAAATCAAGGAAAGAAGATACACAGGTCCCAAATAAGATTTTGGGGTTCGGATTATCGATAAAGGGATATGTTCAGGTGGATATATCCCTTTATTTTTTGCGTTCTGTCTCCTGATCAGTTGAGATTCAATCCAAAGGCAAGCCCTGCCCAGGGTTTGTAGTGATAAATCCAGGAAGATTTATACCGGTCTGTCAATGCATCCACTCCTATCGTGATACCAACCGTAAAGTTATTTACCCCGATGATGCCCGCAAATCCATTGGACCATATGATACCCTCATAATCCACGGATGCGCCTGCCGTAAATTCATTGACCCATGTGTTGCCGAATCCGGAAAAAACACCCATGGAGAAACCCAGATGATCCACAGACCGGGTAGCCGTACCCAATGGAGTAGCGTTGTAGCGTACATCAAATATATCCTTGCGGTATCCCAGAAACAAGGCGCCGTTTATCGAGGTATTCAGCTGGGCAGGAATATGGCCGACTTCCGGACGGAATTTGAAAGGTATGGTCAGGAAATCTATATCAAAACTGTGTTTTTCAAAAGAAGTAGCAAGCAGTCCTGCCCCTTCTATCTCCGGTGGATAAGTCTGAAATGCCTCGACATTTACGTCTGCTGTCTTTTTGTCTTTGGCAAAAACCGGATGTATCCTGAGGTCATTATCTGTGATATCCACATAGACTTTATATTGCAATTTGCCGATTTCCTGTTCATAAAATCCGTCCTGAAAGTCATATTTTGCCGTCTTCTGAAATAGCTTGCAGGAAGATAAAAGCGTGATCAGGATGAATACCGGCAATATACTTTTTGATTCCATGCTTTTTGATTGTAAAGATAATACCGGCATTGACCAATTGTATTGCATTGAAATATATTATTCCGCATCGAAGTCTCTCTAAGTAAGCATGGACTTTCCTGCGGGCTTTGAGTATTCGATAATTCATAACCGATAATCCAACAAAAAGAGATTCTCTGCGTTTTTAGAAATGACAAACTCAAAATGCATGAAATCAAACCATTGGACCGTCCTGCTTTGTCTTGTGATATTGATGGCTGTTTTTTCAGAGGCCGGGGCACAGAGTACGAGGAAGCGCACTAACAAAAGAACAGAGAAAAAGGAGGTAAAAAAGAAAGAAACTGAAAATGAAGTGAATTTTTTCAGGGATCAGATGATATATGAAATCCGGTTGGGCAATCTGGGTTTTTTCAACGGATTTTCCATTTCTACCAAGCTGAATGCAGGCTATCGCATCAGTGACCACTTTGCTGCAGGTATAGGTGGTAAGTTTTATTACGATCAGTTTATTCAGAGAGGAGCTCCGGATATTTCCTATTTTGACCGCGGGATTTTTGGATGGGCCCGTGGGAAAGTATCACAGGAAATTTACATACAGGCCGAATATGGCAACATGTATTATGACAGATGGGAGACTTCTGTCAGGACTCCATTAATTGGTGCCGGATATATGAGCGGCTTTGGCAGGTGGAAATTCGGCCTTGAGCTCATGTATATCATCAATGACACGGCACGTGACCTTCAGGGCAGCGTGGTGGAGTATTGGGTAGGCGCCTCCTACAACTTTTAAAACCCGAAATCATCCTCCACTTCCTGAGGCTGAAATCCGGAAATTCTTTATAACCGGCGTTTGCCTGGATAAGTCGCAGTATATCACTAGGGTAGGTTTCAAAAAAACAGTTCATAAATTTGTAAAAGGATAAGAGCAAAACATCCTGCGAGAGGAATGCCAAGGAAAAATCCTGAGCATTCTTTTCAAAAGGAAGGATTGAGAGTATTTCTGTTTGCCTTGCAGGAGATTACATAGGAACGGCTGTTATGCACTTGGCTTTATTGTCGTCTGTGTCTTGCGTTTCTTAAAGTATTCTAAAATTTCTTCTTTTGTCATCTTAGATAACTTCTCGCTCAATTTGTCTCTCTGTTGACGCATAAATTTTACAGCGTCAAATGTTTTCTCATTCGTCTTCATATTTTTCAAATTCTCTTGGTGATCGTATTTCTAATTGCTTGTAACCTTTTTTAATATTGATTGAATTGTAACCCCTTATTCTTTCAATGTTTACTATGTGTTTGAAGTTCCAACTTATTAAAAAGTCTGCACGGTTTATTGTCGCTAAGGCTATGTGTAAGCAGTCTGCATAACTTGTATACCCCACAACTTTTTCGGTAATGTATTCGGTTGCTAATTCAATTGCTTCATCTGTTATTTCAATAAACTCTGTCAGGTCGGCTCTAAGGCTTTTAACAAGTTCTTTTACATTTTCAGGTGCGTTTTCAAGTTCGTCCTGTGTAACTGTCTAGTAGAGAATAATGAATTCTCCTTTTTTGATTCTGTCAATCAGAGGAATAGTGTGTTCTCTGAACTCATCGTCAAAATGTCCCCCGAAAACAGATGTGTCTATGTATAATCTTTGTTTCAATTTCTTTGTTGTCTTATTGTAATCAAAAATACGATTTTTGATTGTTCAATCGGTTGGTTTTATGTCTGATTGTTGTCTTTATAGACATGGGCATAGCGTCAGACCTTGAAAAAACTCCCCAGCCTGTTCAAAATTATCTTTACAAAGATAGGTTTAAAAACATAATCTTTTCATATATTTACAAAAATTATATATGTTGATTTTGAGAGGAGAAGACAGGCATCAGATGCAGTTTTACAGTATTAGGGAAGGTATCTTGGAGGGCAATACATTGCTTTTTACAGAAGCATTTGTAGCTTGAATTCAGGCATAAATTTGTTGAAGGATAATTTCAAAACATCCTGCGAAAGGAATGCCGGGGAAAAATCCTGAGCAATCTTTTCAAAAGAAAGGATTGAGATTATTTCCGTTTGCTTGGTAGGGGATTAGATAGGACCGGCTGATATAAGCCGTTTTTCTATTTATCATTTTTGTCTATTAGTTCAAAAATCAGTTCTGTTAGCGTCTTTAGGTCACTTTCAATTGTTCCTTTCATATACAGTTCGTAAACATTTTCGTTGTCTGGTGGGTTGAGATTTAGTGTCAAGCCTTTTTCTAATGCCAACAGTCTTAAAAATTCCCTTTGTGTCCGTCCGTTTCCTTCTCTGAAAGGGTGTAAATAATTGACGTTATCTAAAATTTCCGCTAGTTTCTCGGCAAGAAGTTTTTTATTTTCTTTCGGAATTATCTTGAAGTCGGCAATTAATTGGTCAATGTATCTGAAAGCATTGTCAAAGAGCGAAGTAGGGAAAAACTGTTTGCCTTCTTTGCAAATTTCAACTGTCCGCTTTTTGCCTGCCCAAACGTAAATATCCTGAAATAAATATCTGTGAATTTCAAAAAGGCTGTCAATGCCCTTTATTTTTATAGGTTTTTCGTAAAGTTCTTGAAGTCGTTTTGTTACTGCACCACTCTCAACAAAGAGCAAGACATCAGGGTCGGTAATGCCTTGTAAGTTCCTTAAAAGTCCTGTCTTAGGGTCAATGTAGGTAAAGTCAGGGTCAATGTATTTATAGGAATTAGACATAGGCTTTTTGTTTGGCAAGTGCCACAAGTTCTGATAGTGATATTTTTCCAGTCACATAGTCTCTTATGATTTCAATACCTTTTGGTGTCGGTTTAAATCCTTCAAACATATTACTCCCCAAGGCATTTGCAGTGCTTTCAAGCGTTTTCAAGTCTGAAAACTTAACCCCATTATTGTTAGATTGCTTCTGTCTATTTCTATTTTGTTGAACATATTTTTAACTCTTAATTCTTTCCAAATTTATAAAATATCCATGTCAATTCGTTTGATTGTTGTCGTTTTAAAATGGCATATAACGTCAGACTGTGAAAAAACTCCCCAGCCTGTTCAAAATTATCTTTACAAAGATAGGTTTAAAAACATAATCTTTTCATATATTTACAAAAATTATATATGTTGATATTGCGAGGACAGGACAGGCATCAGATGCAGTTTTAAAGTATTGGGGAAGGTATCTTGGAGGGCAATCCAGTGTTTTTTACAGAAGCATTTGTAACTTGAATTCAGACATAAATTTGTACAAAGAAAATTTCAAAACATCTTGCGAAAGGAATGCCGGGGAAAAACCCTGACATCTTTTTCAAAAGAAAAGATTGAGATTATTTCCGTTTGCCTGGCAGGAGATTACATAGGAACCGATGTTGGCGGTAGTGTTACTTTCAGAAGTCGGCAAGTTCGTAGTTTGTGCTTCGTCCGCCTTGTTGCTCTTGGCGTAATATTCCCTTTTCAATTAAATCCTTAATGTCACGCAATGCAGTGTCGGTTGAACATTTAGCAATCTTTGCCCACTTTGATGATTTCAGTTTTCCATCAAATCCGTCAAAAAGTTTGTTTAACACTAATCTTTGTCGTTCATTAAACTCAGTGTTTTCGTGAATTTTCCAAAACTCAGTTTTTCGTAATATTTGCTGCAGATTAGTCTCTGTTGCCAATAATGAGTTTCTAAGGCAATGTAAAAACCAGTTTAACCAATCTGTAATGTCGCCACTGCTGTGTTGAACCTTTTGCAAAATCTCATAATACTGTTTCCGTTCAATTAAAATTTGGCTTGACATACTATAATATCTTTCAGTTGTCTTGTCTGCACGGGCAAGCATTAAATCTGAAATTGCTCTTGCAATTCTTCCGTTTCCATCGTCAAATGGGTGTATGATAATAAACCAGAAATGAGCAATTGCAGATTTTAGAACCGGGTCAATAGGGGAGTTGGCATTAAACCATTTTAAAAACCTGTCCATTTCTTCTTTTACTCTGTTTGCAGGAACCGCTTCATAGTGAATTTTTTCTTTCCCCATTGCTCCTGAAACTATCTGCATCTCACCTGTTCGATAGCGTCCGACCTCTATCTTGTGCATTCCGCTGTGGCCTGTCGGGAATAGTGCCGAGTGCCAGCCAAACAGTCGTTTATTTGTCAAAGGTTTCTGATAGTTTTGAGTTGCATCAAGCATCATTTCAACAACCCCTTCAACGTTTCTATTTGTTGGAACAAGTCCGGCTATGTTAATACCAAGTCTTCTTGCAATTGATGAACGAACTTGGTCATAGTCGAGTTTTTCTCCTTCAATTTCAGATGATTTGATTACGTCAAGCGTTAAAGTTGTAAGTGTAGCTTCTTCTTTTGTTGCAAAACCGAGTGTGTTCATCTGTCCGATAATCTTACCTTGCAAATTTCGGACTTCGCCAAATATGGCATTGATGGCGGTTTCCCGCCAAGTGAAGTCTGTCCAGTTTTTGTATTCGTAAATGTATTTAGCCACTTTTTCACACAGTTGTTGCGGCAAATATAAGCATTATTCTCCGCAAAAATGCGGTGAATGTTAAAATTATTCTCCGCAAGTCAAACCAATTTTAAGTCAGTTTTTCGAGTCGCCTGTTTAACACCAAGTGCTGGGAAAACATTACCGCTAACGTCAGACTGTGAAAAAACTGCCCCGCCTGTCCAAAATTATCCTTACAAGGATAGGTCTTAAAATATAATCTTTTCATATATTTACAAAAATTATATATGTTGATTTTGAGAGGAGAAGACTGGCATCAGATGCAGTTTTAAAGTATTGGGGAAGGTATCTTGGAGGGCAATCCAGTGTTTTTTACAGAAGCATTTGTAACTTGAATTCAGACATAAATTTGTACAAAGAAAATTTCAAAACATCTTGCGAAAGGAATGCCGGGGAAAAACCCTGAGCATTCTTTTCAAAAGAAAAGATTGAGATTATTTCCGTTTGCCTGGCAGGAGATTACATAGGAACGGCTGTTATGCGGTCGGCTTTAATTTCTTCTTTCATTTGTCATAGTGAAAAGCAATTATTTCAAAATACGCTGTCTTATTTTTGTCCTGCGGTAAATGAAAGTGGTAGCTGAATGAAGTTTCTCCACGTTTCCCTACAAATTTTAGAAAATATGGATGTTTTTCAGCTTCACTCTTTATTATTTCAATTACGTTACTGAAGTCTTTGTTAGTAACAAAAAGAATTAAAGCTGCTTTTGAGTCCCTCCAAGTTAAATATCTGTCAAATAATTGTGTGATTGCTTTGTGAAATTCAGATGCCCCGTGCCAAAACTTACACTCTGCAACAAAGAGGTTGCTTCCGTCTTTGGAATATTTAAGAATTATGTCTGTTTTACCACCTTTGTTAAAAGTCTCTCCGGTTGCTGTTGTGCTGTCATAACGTGTTTCCAAAACAAGTAAAAATTGGTCTCTAATTCCTTCTTCATCTTTTCCCTGATATGTTGAAGGTTTTTTCTCCATACTTTTTCCAAGGTCGTAAATGACTTTTAAAATGTCGTCATACATTTCTTTAGCCATCATTGGTTCAGATGAGAATTCTTTGTTTTTAGAAACTGTAGGTTGAGGAATAATTTTTTTTCTTATTGTAGGTGCGGTAAAAACTGATGTTGTGTCTTTATTTACTTTGACATTGATTGCTGCAAAAAAATCATTTTCTTGTAGATATTTATTCTTGGTCTGCTGAAATAAAGAATTAACTGTTCCTGGAAGTGAATTCATCCAACTTGTTACGACTTGATTGATGTTACTTAAATTAGCGAATGCTCGCCTTTGATAATCAATTTTTGTTCTCTTAAATTCTTCAGGGTCTTTTTTATACAGTTTGAAACTAAATGAAACAGTATTATTTTGTTCATCAACATAAATTTCTGCGGATGTCATTGTCCAAGTGCTTGGTTGAACTTTGAACAAAACAGGAGAACCCGTAAAATTATATCTGATTGTAAAATTGAAAACTTCAGCCTGATATTTTTCTCTGAAAAATCTATCTTCAAGCCATTCCTTTGAAACTGTCGGCTCGTCTATGGTTTCACTATTGTAGTCAATTGTTAATGGTTCAAGAGAATATTTCTCAATAAGATAATTTTTATATTCTTCTTCATCAACTCCTAGTATATATTCTTTGCCTTTTCCTTCAATTTCGCTTTTAATTTTTTCGGTTAGTTGACGCGTAAAGTCAAAACTACTGATTTCACAGAATGAATTAACTTTTGTAACGTAACCGTAATTTCTCATACTTTATTAGTCTGTTTATCTTTTAAGGTGTTGTCATTTAAGCTGACCGCTAACGGCAGACTGTGAAAAAACTCGCTCACCTGTCCAAAATTATCCTTACAAAGATAGGTTTAAAAATTTAATCTTTTCATATATTTACAAAAATTATATATGTTGATTTTGCGAGGAAAGGACAGGCATCAGATGCAGTTTTATACCCTTGAAGACAGGATTGCTCCGGACAATCCTGTAAGATTTGTGGATGACTTTGTAGATAAAATAGAGCTACAAACGAAATTAACATTGTTGATGCCGAAAATTTTTCTTATTAGTTTACTCACTGCATAGCGAAAAGCCTGTCCGGCCTTTGTGGTAATTTATCTGATCGGGTGGGTGGGCTTTTCTCTATAATTTATCCCGGCCTAAGACGGGACGGCTTAATGTTAGCAGCTGTTTTTCTTCTTCTGCTAATTATTTTCCACGTATTTCTTGAAGTTGTCAAGAATAGATTGCCACCCTTGTTGTTGCATATCAACTGGGTTTTCACTTTCAGCATCAAAGATTATGGTTAGTTCGGTCTTGTCTTCACGCTCTTTGAAAGTTGCTTCAACAATACGGTTGTCGGTCATTGTAAAAGTGAATTTTTCACCGTCTTTAACTTCGTTGTAAATGGCTTCAAAGTCAAAACCAAAACTTCCGTCTTTTGCTTCCATTCTTGCCAAGTATTTTCCGCCAACTCTTATGTCGTTTGAAGCTGTCGGGCAGTGCCAACTTGGGTCAGCAAAGTTCCATCTGGTTATGTGTTCGGGTTTTGTATAATAGTCCCAAACTTTTTGTCTGTCAGCCGAAATAACGGCTTGAATTGTGATTTTTGTTGTGTCCATTTTTATTTGATTTTTTTAAGTAATTCAGAAAGATTATCATGAGCCATAGATACCCCTTTGTCCATTCCCATTTTTATTACCATTTCCAATGCTTCCCTGTTTGGATATGTAGCGTCAACTATTACCAAAGTTCCGCTATTGGTTTGTAGGAATGTATTTTTCCAAGTGGCTACGGGCATGGTTTCATTTATATTTCCCTGTTCATCTGTAAAGGCATCAATGCCCGAAAAATATTTTTCAAAAACGATTTCCTTAAAAATCTGAACGGCTCCGTGACGTTCACCGTTGGGTCCTACCATATCATAAACCCATTTACCTTCGGGACGAAAGTCCATACGTTTTGTTTCGCATTTCCATGGTTTTGGTGCCCACCATTGGTCAAGCAATTCTTTTTCGGTATATGCCCGCCAAACTAATGAAACTGGGGCATTAAACTCTCGCTTTGCATGAAAAGTAAATTTGTCAAAGTTTGTTTTGATTTCTGTATTCATCTGTTTGTTTTTAATTGTTTTAAAAGTTTGTCTAACTGACTGTGTCTGCCTTCCCAAATGTTTCGCACCATTTCAAGGTATTGGTCAATCTCTTTCATTTTTTGATTTCAAGTTGATAATAGATTTCTCGTCCCTGTTGTTTTTGTATTACCAATTCACATTCTGTCAAAACGCGTAAATGTTTTGAAATAGCCTGTCGGGTTACGTCAAAGTTCTCAGCTATGGCATTGGGTGTCAAAGCCTGTGTTGCAATGAGTGCAATAATTGCTCTTCGTGTCGGGTCTGCTAATGCTTGAAAAACATCTCTTTTCATATTATGTCAGTCTATTATGAAACTAATCGGTTGCAAATATACGCAACCTTTTGGTTTCTCAAAATATTTTTTTCGGAAATTTTTGTCAGCAAAATGTCTTGGAATAGATTGGCGGGTTGTCCGATAAAATTACCGCTAACGTCAGACTGTGAAAAAACTGCCCCGCCTGTTCAAAATTATCCTTACAAGGATAGGTCTTAAAATATAATCTTTTCATATATTTAGAAAAAATTATATATGTTGATATTGCGAGGACAAGACAGGCATCAGATGCAGTTTTATACCCTTGAAGACAGGATTGCTCCGGACAATCCTGTAAGATTTGTGGATGCCTTTGTAGATAAAATAGAGCTACAAACGAAATTAACATTGTTGATGCCGAATATTTGTCTTATTAGTTTACTTACTGCATAGCGAAAAGCCTGTCTGGCCTTTGTGGTTATTTACTTGATCAGGTGGGTGGGCTTTTCTCTATATTTTATCCCGGCCTAAGACGGGACGGCTTAATGTTGGCTGTTCGCCCATTTTTATCACATTAAATCTATTATTTATTTTAGACATCCACATTCTCCGTAAATTTCAAAATATTGGGAGTCGTCATCTGATTTTATCTTAATTGACCCTTTAAAAATTTGAGACGGTTTATATACACCGCCAAAATAATTACCATTATTTGAGATTTCGCTTAAAGTCATTTCTATTTTATACTTGTTATTTTTAGACGACCAACTATGACTTTTATCATCTGCAAATCCTTCATTCATTTCGAATTCTTCTAATTTACCATTTATTTTCATATACCCTTGTCCAGTTGAATTGTCAATCCACAAATAGCGACTTTTATTAAAATCATCCTCATTTATAGAAAAAAAACAAGTAGTGCAAGTTCCTTTTGGGATTGGTAAGGAGTCAATAATTTGCAAGTCCAATTTTTCTTGAATTGATTTTTTGTCCGAAATAATTATTGACTTATCGTTATTTGAATTTCTGTAACTAAAAACTGCTGCCAATAACATTATGATTATACCAATTAAAACTTTATTACTCATTTATAAGGTGTTTCTATTTTTCTATTTTATTCTGATTTCGTTTCTTTTGGGTGACAGTTAACGACAGACTGTGAAAAAACTGCCCCGCCTGTCCAAAATTATCCTTACAAAGATAGGTTTTAAAATATAATCTTTTCATATATTTACAAAAAATTATATATGTTGATATTGCGAGGACAAGACAGGCATCAGATGCAGTTTTATACCCTTGAAGACAGGATTGCTCCGGACAATCCTGTAAGATTTGTGGATGCATTTGTAGATAAAATAGATCCGGATAAGCTGGGATTTGCAGTACGTACTGTCAAGACAGAAGGTCGTCCGGCGTATGAGTCAAAATTATTCCTAAAGATATACTTGTATGGCTATCTGAATGGTATCAGATCAAGCCGGAAGCTGGAGCGAGAGTGCGGACGCAATACCGAGCTGCAATGGCTTACGGGCAATCTGCAGCCCAATTATCACAGCATTGCGGATTTTCGTAAGGATAATCCGAAAGCACTCAAAGGGTTGTTTAAACTCTTTGTATTGTTTCTAAAAGAAGCAGAGTTAGTAGCAGGAGAAGTAGTAGCCATAGATGGTGCCAAAGTCAGAGCGAGCAATAGTAAAAAGAATAATTACAGTCAGAAGAAAATAGAACGGCATTTGGCGTATATAGAAGAAAAGATGAACGAGTATCTGGAACAGTTAGAAGCCAATGATAAGCAGGAAGAGACAGAGAAAATCAATCAAATACAAGAGAAAATAGAAAGACTGAAAGTTAGCAAGATAAGGTATGAATATCTGGAAGGAGCATTGCAGCAAAGCGGCGACACCCAGCTATCTACAACGGATGCAGATGCCCGGGCTCTGCTGGTACAAGGGCAGGTAGTGGAAGTAAGCTACAATGTACAGGCGGCAGTGGATGAAAAGCATAAATTGGTAATAGGTACCCAAACCATCAATCGCAACGACAGGAATGCACTGAGTGATATAGCGACAGAGAGCAAAGAAAATATGGGCTCCGAACAAATCACCGTATTGGCTGACAAAGGGTATCACAACGGGCGAGAGATCAGTAAGTGTACAGAAGCCGGCATTACGACGATAGTAGCCCCGTCAGAGATAGTCAACAGTAATGATAAAGGCACCACACCGGAGTATCTGGTCGATAAGTTTAAGTATGATGAAAGCACCGATAGCTACACTTGTCCGCAAGGAGAGAAACTGGAGACCAAAGGCACGTGGCACAAAAAGACCAGAGACCGGGACAGCTACCAATACAAAAAATACCGTACACCTGCCTGTAAGACCTGTCCGGTAAAGCATTTGTGTACGGGCAGGGCCAAAGGAGGCAGAGAAATTGAAAGATCAGAATATGCCCCAGCCGTACAAGCCAACAATCAACGGTATAAAGAAAATACGGCACTGTACAGAAAACGACAAGAGATCAACGAGCACATATTTGGAACGATAAAACGAGGGTGGGGTTATGGACACACCAACCTGCGGGTACTGGAAAAAGTGAATGGGGAATATGCCCTGATAATGACGGTATATAATATGAAGCGGAGCATGCATATTCTGGGTATGCCCGAAATTCTGGAAAAACTCAAAAACTGGAAACCGGACTACGAAAAGTAGTCAAATTTCCCCTAAAAAATCATTTTAGAGCATATGATGTATTACAGATGGTCACGATAAATATTTTGGTAGCATAAATAGCCCTAAAACGCATCTATCAGGAAGCCATATAGAGAGCCATAGAAAGCAAAAAATTGAGTTTTTTCACAGCCTGCCGTTTCGCAGCTTTGCGTAGTGGGGGACTTAGAAGTACGAACTGTCAACCTACCACCAAAGCTGGTTAGAAGCACAAAGATAAAAATTTGCACGTCAGGCCCCATTACGCAAAGCATCCATGTAAATCTCTCCGGTGAATCAATCGTATAAATATTAAATTCACCAGTAAAAATACAATAAAAATGATACAAATGAGCACACCCAGGATTTATATTGGATTGGACATCCATAAAAAGACATATCGGGTCCATATCGATACGGATATCTGTCATCACAAGAATTTCTCCATGTCCGCAGATATTGAACTATTGTATGAGTATGTGCAAAAGCACTTTGCAGCACATGAAGTGCATTTGGTGTATGAGATAGGGTGTTGCGGATTTGGGGTAGCGAGATACTGTCTGAATCTGGGGTGGCATGTGATGGTGGTCAATCCATCAGACATACCGAGGTCAGACAAATATCAGTATCAGAAGAGTGACAAGATTGATGCAAGGATGCTGTGCAGATTGTATCGCGATGGACAGCTCAAGGGATACACATACCTACGGAGCAGGAAGATCTTCTGAAGTTGCTGTTGCGACATCGCAATATATTGGTGAGAAACCTTAGGAGGATAAAAAACCAGATAAAGAGTCAGTTGCTGTATATGAGCATCAGTGTACCTGAGGAATATGACAATGCTAATTGGAGCAAGGCATTTATAGAATGGATCAGAGCAATCCGGTGGCAAAGCAGTGAAGGAGCGTTATCGATGGAGAGCAAACTGGTAGTACTGGAGTGCCTGCACAAAGAGTTTCTCCACATTACCAATGAGCTTGCGAAGTATTATCGCACCCACCATAAAGAGGATTATTATCTGCTGCGGAGCATACCGGGATTCGGAAGGCTGGTAGTATCAGCGATATTGAGTGAACTGGGAGATATACGCCGGTTCACCAACGAATCAGAACTGTCCAATTACATCGGAGTAGTACCGGGGCTGCATTCGAGTGGTGGTACAGAGAAAGCCCTGGGTATTACACCGAGATGCAGGAGTTTGTTGCGTTCGTACATCATCGAGGCGGCCTGGATAGCCATGCGGAGAGATCCGGAACTCCAGGCATACTACCGCAAGCATCAGGGGCAAAAACAGTAAGAGCGTCATAGTAAAGATAGCACATAAACTGATCCGCAGGATGTGGAGCGTGATCAGAAATAAACAACCCTATATAATCAATTATCAAGACAGTCTCGAAAATTCAACAAAGAGTGGAAAGGTCAAACAGACTGCATAACCAGCCGGTGGAGAACAACCCTGTAAGGATGAATGTATCTCAACGCCAAGCAAGCAGCTGTATTACAGACTCAATCTTTCCCATGGATGCCGGTAGAACGGGTAAAAACATCGTTACTACATATATGGAGCGTGAATAGAGAGGAAAAAAACACAATAGAAATGAGCGGATAAGAAAATAAAAAATAAATTTGTATAAGGAAAATATCAAAACATCTTGCGAAAGGAATGCCGGAGAAAAACCCTGAGCATTCTTTTCAAAAGAAAAGATTGAGATTATTTCCGTTTGCCTGGCAGGAGATTACATAGGAACGGCTGTTAGCGGGCGTTGTTTTTTTGTCCTTTCAGTCAACTGTTAATTCTAATAAAGCTACATTTAGATTTCGGTTTTGGAGGGGTAGTTCTTCTGTATCGGTTGTTATGTAATTCTCAACGAAACGAAAACCATATGATTTGTAGTAAGCAATAAGCTGGTGGTTATCTGCCCAAGTATCCATTCTTAGATGTTCTCTATTATTCTGTCTAGCAAATTGAGTTGCCCATATCAAAACCTTTTCAAAAAGTCGTTGTCCTTTGAAATTAGGGTTCGTTACAATTCTATGTAAATAGATAGCATTATTTTGGTCTTTGTCCTGCCAAATAAAAGGGTCGTTATGCTGAATGCTGAAAACGCAAAGAATATTATCGCCTTTTACAATTTTAAATTGTAAATTATTCGTAATGTCCTTTTGTAATGCAACTTCGTCAATTCTCCCCCAAACTTTATAACCGTTTTTACTTTGTAGTTTAATAGCTTCATCAAAAAGCCAAAGAATAGTTTTCAAGTCCGATAAGTCGGTATTACAAACTTGAAATTCAGTATTCGTTTTACTTGTATTCATACAGAAATATCTTTTAATCTTACTCGATTATACTGCTGAATCAAAATAGGGATAACATTATACAGAAGATTGGAAATTAGGATAATGATTACCAAAATTGAATTATCATTTTTGAATGCGTACACAGCCGTTAGATTAAAGAAAATAAAGCATGCCCAATGAAAAGTTTCGAAAGACCTAATTTAACCTTTTAGCTGTTTAAATCTTTTCTCCTTTGGTAATAGCAAAACGTTACCACCAAAATAGGTTATCATTCTATTAGCAAACTTACCTTGCTGTGTAATTTGTTGAAAAATTGGGATTCCAATTTTCTTGTAGAAACTCTTTGAGTCGCTGAG
The DNA here is from genome assembly GCA_016716335.1 of Saprospiraceae bacterium. Taxonomy (GTDB): domain Bacteria; phylum Bacteroidota; class Bacteroidia; order Chitinophagales; family Saprospiraceae; genus OLB9. Next base: position 162,144 of record JADJWN010000002.1, read on the forward strand.
TTGGAGAAAAGTGTAGAAACGATTGGGCAAAAAGAATGAACAGATAGCTATACCAAGTGCAATTTTAAAGCAAACAGTGGTGTAATAATCTTTCCAAAAGAAAATTACGGGGCTAAAGAAAATAGCCGTATATACTGTGTTAATGCTTGGATTAACCATCATTCCTACTTTTCCTTTTATCATTTCAGAATAAGAATTACTAAACAAACTAAAAGTATAACAACAGTTACAGTCAGATTCTTGTGTTCGTTTCGCTTCCAATGATGATAACTTGCAGCAATCATAAGCAAGGCAAAACTTGAAACAGTGAGCGTTATCGGTTGTCGTGGCAATGCTGGTAAACTGAAAATCAATAAGGTCAAAGCGCCCAAAATTTCAGCTACGGCAAGCCATTTAATTTGTTTTGGTGGTATGTTCTCAAAACCCGTTACGCTTTTTGATGAAAGTTTTTCTTTAGGTGTAAATAACTTGATGCTTCCTGTAAAGAGAAATATCAAACCAATTATTACTTGTAATGCCGTCAATGCAATGTTCATAGTGGTTGAGTTTAAAAGTCTATTGAAGTATTTCGCAAGTCAGCCCCAATTTTTGAATAATAGCTATAATTTCTGTTATTGGAATGTTCTCGGCTTCAACTCTCAATATCCTGTCGCAATCTTCTAAGTCAAAATTGATTTTGAGTTTTGGAGATATTTCCAGCATCGACAGCTGTACTTTTTCAGCTACACAAATACAATCTATATGGGTTTTAAAAACTTCAATCACAAAATAGAATTATGAAATTTTATAAATGTACTCTTCAATTTCTGATTGTCTTGTATTAGAAAAGCCTTTATCAGAACCAATTTTAATAAAACCACAACGCTCCAATACTTTTTGAGAGCCGTAATTGTCAAAAGCAACTCGACCGAATAAGTGTCTGCTGAATTCTATTGATAAAAATAGTTGAAGAGCATTTGTTGCAAAACCCTGACCCCAGTGTTTTTTATCTATCCAATATGTAATTTCATTATCACCGAACATCACAAATTTTGAAATACTACCAATGATTTGATTGCCCAAAAGAACCGTATGATTGTTAACAGTAGGGTCAGTAAGCAGTCCTTTATATTTTTTAATGTATGCTTTTTTATCACTATGGTCGGCAGAATTGAATGCTGCCAAATACTTTGCTTCGTCATCAAGCTGAAACTCAAAAAGTGTTTCGAAGTCGATTAACACTGTCTTTCTCAATTGTATTTTACTCTTCATTCCCTTTCCTTAGTTTTTTGAATTTGTCAATATTCAAGTGAATGAAACTCCACAAATGCCCGTCTAAATCTTCAAGTGTTCTAACTTGCATATAGCCTTCATCAATTATGGCGATTGGTTCTTTTCCACCTGCTTTTATTCCCGTTTCTATGATTTCGTTTACTTTTTCAAAACACTCCACTGGCAGCGTAAAAGATGCTGAAAGTTGTTTTTGGGTGTCTGATATGGATTTAGCACCGCCAGGATTGAAAAATTCCGTTGTTTGAAGCATTACCAAGATATGCTCACTCCAAGTCATACAAACTTGATTATCGCCTGTAAACAACGAGTAATTGGAGAAACCCAACTGAGTATAAAAGTTTTTTGACTTTTCTAAATCAGTAACGGGCAAGTTGATAAAGATTTGTTTCATTTTTCAGCGATTAGTTTTTCTAATACTACTTTTCCTTTAGGAGATATTTCATAACCAACAGTGTGGCTGATAGTTAAACCTAAGTTTTTTAGCTTTCTTATATTCAGTTTAAGCCATTCTTTTTCAAAGCCAGTGAGTTTGGCAATTCCAATAGCGTGCATATTTGGATGGTCGTTAATCGTCAAAAGAATTTGCCTTGTCCAATCACCTTTTTTGCTGTGTTTATCCAAACTTTTCAATTTTTTTATAATGTCATTAATTTCTTGCTCGGATAAGTTTGTATGCTCTCTAAGGCTTATTCTTGGGTCTTCGGAATAGTAGCTGATATTAATTCGATAAATGACACCATTGCTGTTTTTTGGGAAAGATTTTAGTAATTGTTCTTTGGAAGCAAAGCCTGCATTTATTGCATCTGCTTTATTTATGTCACTTTCTGCAATAACTTCTATACTTTTAATTTCAATCAGGCCAATAGACGTGTGCATCCGTATACCAACCTTTATGGATGGTTTTTGCCACTTTCGGAAAGCCAAAGTGATTGCACCGCTTTTGATTCCGTGTAGATGAACTTCTTTGAATAACATTTTCAAAGGCTTTTTAGATATTCAACTAAGTCTAAGGGTTTCCTTCTAAGCAATTTCTCAATAGTATTTGATGTATGTGAAAACTCACCTGCCTTAATTCCATTTGCCATACTTACCAATAATTCTACAATTGCTAAAGGGATTTGATAGCTAATCAATTCTTCTTTAAATAAGTTATCAGCTATATCAATATGTTTCATTTCAGGACTTATCAACTTTGCCAATTCGTCAAAAGTATAGGCTCTGTTTCCTGTAATTTCGTAAATTTGGTTTTGGTGCGTGTTTTCGGTCAGTACGTTTGCAATGGCTTCCGCAATATCTGTCCTTGAAACAAAACTTACTTTTCCGCTTCCCGATGGATAACGGATTTCGTTTGTCTGCAAAGCGTTTCCAATTAGTTCGGGTATGGCTTCCATATACATACTGTTTCTGAAAAACGTGTAAGGGATTTTTGTTGCCTTAATCAATTCTTCAGTATGGTATTGTGCTTCTGTACCTTGGAATAAGGTATTGGGTCGGGCTTGAACCATACTTGTGTAAACAATGTGCTTTATGTTATTTTCAGCCATTGCTTTTACTACATTTTTTTCCTGCCGTTTGGCTGTTTCTATATCTACTCCAATCGTAGATATTTGCAATGCTTTTTCTACTCCTTTAAAAGCTTGAATAAGCGTACCGTATTTATTGTAATCGGCTTGTCTGATAATTAGCCCCTTTTGTTTAAAATCGCTTACCTTTTCAGGGTTTCTAACAATAGCAACGATGTTTGTCGGTGCTACTTTCTGCAATAAAAATTGAATGGCAGCTTTTCCTAAATGTCCGCTTGCTCCTGTTATTGCTATCATATACTTTATCAGGTTATTATTTAATTTCTAATAAGTGAATTTTCAATTTCCTTCATCCTTGCTAAAACCAATTTCTCAATAATCTTTTTGGGAATAGGCTGTTCTGCACTAAACCGAATTACCGTGTTTGAGTAATCCAGATGGGAAATTTCCTTCTCTAATTCTTTCAACACCTTGCCTTCCATAATGAAAAAAGACAAATGTGCTTTTGATGACCTAAATCCAAAGGCTCGCTTCCCTTTGTAGTAAAAGAAAGGAACGCCACGGCTAAGGCGTTCTTCCATTTCAGGAACCAGTTCAAGGATTTGATTTCTTAATGTTGCCAATACTTCTTTTTCGTGTGTTGGCAATTTTTCTAAATAGTCTAAAACAACATTCTTGCTATTCATCAGTTTAGTTTCAGGAAGTTAAAAATAGGTTTTGCTATTTCGTTGGCAGATAAGCCATACGTTGGGTTTTCAAGAACCGCCAGTTTGCAATCGCTTAGGTGTGATGCCACATCTTCGGCAGTTGTCAAACCGTAATGGGAAGTAATTATAAGTGTTGGAACTTTTATTTTTTTCAAAAGTTCTACTGGTGTGAGTCCGTTATCCAGCATTGCATAATCAACGGGTAGTGTAATGCTATTTGCAACGGCTTGTTTCCCACTCTCTGAAACAATAAACTCATCAAGTTCTTTATCACTCATGCCAAAATCTTTGAGAAAAAATTTAACTGCCCCAATCCTATCGTTTTGATTGAGCAGTTCAATAATCCTTTTATGCTCAATGGCAAACTTTGCTGCTTCTTGCTTATCGTTTTCTGAATTAGGCGTAAAAGGAATATCCGAAATGATGAGTTTAGAAATCTTCAAGCCTTTTGCAACCGCTCTAATAGCTAAGGCTGAACCTGCTGAGTGTCCATAAAGTATGGGAGCTTCATCACACAAAGAAACTATGGCTTCCAAATCTTGTAACTCTGTTTCAATAGTGTGGTTTGTAGAATTGCTGCTTTCGCCACGATTCCTTCTATCGTAGTTGAATACCGTTAGCTTTTGTGCAAGTTCGGTTGCTAATGGCACATACATTTGATGGTCTGCCAAAGAACCGCCAACTATAATCAATGGCTTGCCGATGCCTGATTTTTCATAGGCTATTTGTGTGCCGTCTTTTGAAATTACGAGCTTCATTCTGATATTCTTTTAATCTACCAATTTCCTTCACCTTGGTTTACCCATTCAACCAATTCAATGACTACACCATTTGGGTCTGTTATCATAAAAAGTTTTTCGCCCCACTCTTCGGTTTGTAATGGCATTGAGATGGGAACACCTGCCAAACGAAGTCTTTCTTCTTCGGCTTCAAGATTGGTTGTTACAAAGGCGAGTATAGTTCCTGCTACCGTTACATTCCGTAAAAATTCAGGAAGTACTTCAATGCCCTTTTGCATGTAAATAACATTGATGCCTGACGTTTCATGAATGAGCGAGGCAAAACCGTCAGCCGCCATTTTTTCCTTAAAACCAAAATGTTTGATTAAGAACTCGCTTGAGGTTTTTACATTGTCCACTGTAAGTGAAACGGAGAGTGATGAAATATTCATTATTCTTTTTTTAATTAGAATGCAAATATCACTCTTTGTGAAACCGTAAAATTGTATCAAAACGACATTCTAATCTTTGCTTTCTTGAAGAATTAAATTTTGAAAATATGCCTTTGGATTTAAGCCAGTAAATTCCTTAAAATGTCGGTTAAGGTGAGCTTGGTCGTAGTAGCCTACGTCAAGGGCAATGTCTATTAGCTTGCTTTCCGATTTATTCACAATAAGTGAAGCATTGGCAATGAACCGTTCAAATCTCTTAATTTTTAAATAGGTTTTTGCCGAAAAACCTGTCAATTCTTTGAAGTTTCTTTCAAACTGTCGTTGAGACAAAAAGGAATTGGCGACTAATTCAGGAACTGAATTAATATGGGTTTGGTCTATTGACAAAATGAGTTTTTCAACGGATAAGTATTTGAGATGTAACTCTTTTAATCTGTTATTGAAAAAGTCTGTTGCAATGATTGTCTTTTGTTCAAAACTTCGGGCTTCATAAATCTTCTCTGATAGCTCATTACCTTGATACCCCAATATGCTATTTATATCAACTGTTTGCTGCGATAACTCATTAGCTGGTATTCTAAGTAAAGTTAGTGCAGCAAGGGGCGAAAAAGTTATACCAAATATTGAGCTTCTGGGTACAGCAGCAATATAATGTTTAAAGGAAGTTGATTGACCATAAAAACTGCTCCTTGAAACAGGTTCTTCCTTGCCGTCTTGTTTAAGTGAATAAATACCCTGGTCAAAAAACAGCAGTTCGATTTTACTTGTCGCCACTGAATGATAGACATTTGGTCGTTGAGGTAAGTCCAAGTCGTCACCCCACCAAAATGTGTCAATATATTTTTTTAAGTGGTCCGGTGGTCTGATTGTTTGGTACATTCAAATTTTTAGCTTGTCGAGTTTCTTGTTGTGTCGTCTTTTACAATGCCCGCTAACGTCAGACTGTGAAAAAACTGCCCCGCCTGTCCAAAATTATCCTTACAAAGATAGGTTTAAAAATATAATCATTTCATATATTTACAAAAAATTATATATGTTGATATTGCGAGGACAAGACAGGTATCAGATGCAGTTTTATACTCTTGAAGACAGGATTGCTCCGGACAATCCTGTAAGATTTGTGGATGCCTTCGTAGATAAAATAGATCCGGATAAGCTGGGATTTGCAGTACGTACTGTCAAGACAGAAGGTCGCCCGGCGTATGAGTCAAAATTATTTCTGAAAATATATTTGTACGGCTATCTGAATGGTATCAGATCAAGCCGGAAGCTGGAGCGAGAGTGCGGACGCAATACCGAGCTGCAATGGCTTACGGGCAATCTGCAGCCCAATTATCACAGCATTGCGGATTTTCGTAAGGATAATCCGAAAGCACTCAAAGGGTTGTTTAAACTCTTTTGTATTGTTTCTAAAAAAAGAAGCAGAGTTAGTAGCAGGAGAAGTAGTAGCCATAGATGGTGCCAAAGTCAGAGCGAGCAATAGTAAAAAAGAATAATTACAGTCAGAAGAAAATAGAACGGCATTTTGGCGTATATAGAAGAAAAGATGAACGAGTATCTGGAACAGTTAGAAGCCAATGATAAGCAGGAAGAGACAGAGAAAATCAATCAAATACAAGAGAAAATAGAAAGACTGAAAGTTAGCAAGATAAGGTATGAATATCTGGAAGGAGCATTGCAGCAAAGCGGCGACACCCAGCTATCTACAACGGATGCAGATGCCGGGCTCTGCTGGTACAAGGGCAGGTAGTGGAAGTAAGCTACAATGTACAGGCTGCAGTGGATGAAAAGCATAAATTGGTAATAGGTACCCAAACCATCAATCGCAACGACAGGAATGCACTGAGTGATATAGCGACAGAGAGCAAAGAAAATATGGGCTCCGAACAAATCACCGTATTGGCTGACAAAGGGTATCACAACGGGGAGAGATCAGTAAGTGTACAGAAGCCGGCATTACGACGATAGTAGCCCCGTCAGAGATAGTCAACAGTAATGATAAAGGCACCACACCGGAGTATCTGTGGATAAGTTTAAGTATGATGAAAGCACCGATAGCTACACCTGTCCGCAAGGAGAGAAACTGGAGACCAAAGGCACGTGGCACAAAAAGACCAGAGACCGGGACAGCTACCAATACAAAAAATACCGTACACCTGCCTGTAAGACCTGTCCGGTAAAGCATTTGTGTACGGGCAGGGCCAAAGGAGGCAGAGAAATTGAAAGATCAGAATATGCCCCAGCCGTACAAGCCAACAATCAACGGTATAAAGAAAATACGGCACTGTACAGAAAACGACAAGAGATCAACGAGCACATATTTGGAACGATAAAACGAGGGTGGGGTTATGGACACACCAACCTGCGGGGACTGGAAAAGTGAATGGGGAATATGCCCTGATAATGACGGTATATAATATGAAGCGGAGCATGCATATTCTGGGTATGCCCGAAATTCCTGAAAACTCAAAACTGGAAACCGGACTACGAAAAGTAGTCAAATTTCCCCTAAAAATCATTTTAGAGCATATGATGTATTACAGATGGTCACGATAAATATTTTGGTAGCATAAATAGCCCTAAAACGCATCTATCAGGAAGCCATATAGAGGGCCATAGAAAGCAAAAAATTGAGTTTTTTCACAGCCTGACGTTTTGGCGCTTGGCGCAGTGGCGGATTTCGGAGCACAAAATTGTCAATACACCACAAATGTTGATGCGAGGCGGAATGTTCAATTAACCACGTCACCCGCCATTGAGCCAAACGCCTGTTAGCGGTTCGGCTTTCTTTATGTTGTCGGTAGTTTCTTAGCAATTTTTTTCAAGTTTTTAATTTGTTTGTTTTCTGTCAATTGGTATTCGTTGAGAAAGTTAAAATAATTGTCCAAGTGGTTTGATTTTTTTGGCTTAGTTAAAACAGTTTTCAATTTCTCGTCATTTGTTACTTGAAAGTCATAGCCATATGAGTTCAAAAACATTAAAACTGTCAAATGAAAAAAATGAAGTCTGTCCCAACGTTTTCGTTCTTCTTTCGGAGATAAACTGTCAAAAAACAAAAACAGCCTGTTAATTTTCGGTGCAATAGTTTTTATCTCATCTAAATACTCCGAAAATGATTTTACACCTGTCGCTGTAATTAAACTGTCTGCGAGCAAATCAAACTCATTCCTGAAAAAATGGTCGTCAGTTTTGTTGCCGTCAGCATTAAGTCCTTCAAGAAAAGTGAGGTCGCAAAACATTCTCGGAAATACATTTAGAAATTTTACAAACTCTAAATCTTCTTTTCCTGCAATGGTAGTGTCAAGAAATATCATTTCTTTTTGAATTTTCTTAGTCCACGCAAAAATTGCTAAATGTCTGTAAACGAATGAATGAAAGTAATAATGTTTGTTTAAGTAGTCGCCTTCAATGTGTAACCATTCTTCCTGATGTTTATTAGCAAAGTTCCACATTCTGTGATTGAAATCTTCGCAAGCTGTCAGTAAATGAACTTTGTATTTGGCTAAAACTTCTTTGATTTTTTTTCTTTGGTCAAATTTATGTTCTGTGTCAAGTTTTGACCGTAATATTTTGGTGTCAATCTAGTTTTGGTTAGCAAAGTCAAGAAAAACACCACAACTGTCGTAATGGCACTGATTATTACTGGCAGCACTTTTTCGTTCGTCAAAAAATCCATAATATTTAAAAGTGTCATAATGCTTGTTGTCTTTTTGGTTAGTGTCGTCTTTTAAGCTGACCACTAACTTACTTATTTCTACAACAATCTTACGACACACTTGCGGTTTTTCCAAATTTTTCCTCACCAATTCTGATTATTGTCCTTATTTATTCAATCTATCTAAGGTGCTTACCTTCGGGTAGGTGACTACGGTTATTACAGGGGTTTAATTCCTATTAATGATCATATGCCTTATGATACTGAACTTTTGCAAACCGGCATATGAAAGATGGGCAATAGTATACTTTCCCCGGTCTTTCGGGGTCACTTGTTATGAGATCTCCATTTCCCGAAGCAGTGACAGGGGCTCCATTATATCTCATTTACATATTTTTAGAGACTTTCGACGATAGACCTTCGGAAAATATAATAGCCATCCATGGCATCCGCCAGGATGGCTATTGTCCTGTATATACGTAAGTATTATTCTTACTTTTTCAATCCAATCTCGCGGAGTCGCTCATTGAGATATTCGCCTGCGGTGATGGGTGCATAGGCCAGAGGTCTCTCCGCAGTCACGGTCGAGGGCAGACAGCTCAGGTCCATCGCACTTTTGGGATGCAGGAAGAAGGGGATGGACAATCTCGGTACATGCCACTGATCTCTGGGTGGGTTGACTACCCGGTGGGTGGTGGACTTGAGATAATTGTTGGTAAGTCTCTGCAGCATATCCCCTACATTGATGACGATTTCGCCATCTTCGGGGAGTATATCAAGCCATTCATTATCAGAGGTAAGCAGCTGCAGACCACCGGCAGAGGCGCCTACCAGCAGTGTGATGAGATTGATATCTTCATGCTGCTCTGCCCGGATGGCTGAGGCCGGCTCTTGTGTAATAGGAGGATAATGGATGGATCGGAGGATGCTGTTGCCATCTTTTATTTTATCATCAAAATAATGCTCATCCAATCCCAGATGAATGGCTATAGCCCTGAGCAGATGTGCACCAGCTTCTTCAAATGCCTTATACAGTTCCTTGCCGGTTGTATAAAATTCAGGAGTTTCTTCTACCATCACATTATCCGGATATTCGGATTTGAGCGGATGGTCTGCATCCACAAACTGTCCGATCTGAAAAAACTCCTTAAGGTCTGCCACCTTCGACTGCTTGGCGTGCTCTTTACCAAAGGAAGTATATCCCCGCTGTCCTGCAAGTCCGGCAATTTCATATTTTGACTTAATTTCTACCGGCAGGGAAAAAAACTTTTTCGACGCATCGTAGAAAGCATCAATTTTTTCTTTGGGTATGCCATGGTTGATGACTCCCACAAATCCTACTTCGTGAAATGCTCTGCCAAGCTCCTCTACAAATGCTTTTCTCTCGGCATCTGTACCATGCACAAATTTTGACAGATCTACTAAGGGTATTGCTCTTTTTGTCATTGATTCAGTGATTTTGATTGATAATTACACAAAATTCATTCCACTTTTATGTATAAACAAGCTCCGGTGTCTTCGGGTTGTATTTCCAGTATCAACTCATTGTTGCTTTGTGACGATGATATTTCCTGACATATCCTCAGGTGCCTCCACTCCCATCAGTTGCAGGATGGTGGGTGCGAGATCTCCGAGTTTTCCATCTTTAATCCTGTAGTGGGACTTACTGACATCATTGCCTACCAGTATCACAGGTACAGGATTCATGGTATGCGCAGTATTGGGTGATCCGTCTTCATTGATCATCAGGTCAGAATTGCCGTGATCTGCGATAATGAGGGCATAATAATCGTATTTCAGCAATACATCCAGCAATCTACCCACACATTGTTCTACCGTTTCCGCAGCCTTGACAGCGGCACTGAATACCCCCGTATGGCCGACCATATCGGTGTTGGCATAATTAAGGCAAATAAAGTCAGGTTTTTTTTCCTCGACAAATCGGATAAGTGCATCGGTGATTTCGACGGCACTCATTTCGGGTTTCAGATCATAGGTAGGTACTTTGGGCGAGGGGATCAGTATCCGCTCTTCACCGGCAAATACCGTCTCTCTACCGCCGTTGAAGAAAAAGGTGACGTGAGGATATTTCTCTGTCTCTGCAATTCTCACCTGCGACAAGCCTGCCTTGCTTATGATTTCACCCAGCGTGTTGTCGAGATTATCCTTGTCAAAAATGACGTCAATGTTACTGTATCGCTGATCATACTGTGTGAAGGTGACATAATGCAAGGCAAGTTTATGCATATTATACTCATGCATGTCTGTCTGTGTCAATACTTCGGTAAGCTGTCTCGGCCTGTCTGTGCGGAAATTGAAAAAGAGTACTGTGTCGCCTTCTTTGATTCTGCTTTCCTCAGCGGTATCGGTGGCTATTACCGGCATCACAAATTCGTCTGTTACATCCCGGTCGTAGCTCTCCTGCAAAGCGGACATCAGATCCGGGCTATGCTGGCCTGTGCCGTTTACCAGCATGTCGTAGGCAATTTTTACCCTTTCCCATCTTTTGTCACGGTCCATCGCATAGTATCTGCCGATGATATCCGCCAGGATTATCTGCCGGTTGTCAATCTCACTGAGCACCTGACCAATAAAACTTTTGCCGGATTTGGGATCTGTATCTCTTCCATCCAGAAATGCATGAATATACACCTGCAGTTCGGGGTATTGTCTGAGGATTTTGCACAAATCGAGCAGGTGACTGATATGCGAATGTACTCCTCCATCAGAGACCAATCCAAGCAGATGTAACCTGCGGTTACCTGCCATGGCTGTTCGGATCATTTTCTGAAATACCGGGTTTCTGGCAAACTCGCCTTCGCGAAAGGCTTTATTGATTCGGGCAAGTTCCTGATATACTACCCGGCCTGCACCTATGTTCATGTGACCCACCTCTGAATTGCCCATCTGCCCCTCCGGAAGTCCCACATCCTCCCCGTAAGTGATGAGTTCTGCATTCGGGTATTGTCGGTACAGGCTATCCATCACCGGTGTATCTGCCATTTGGATGGCACTGGCTTCGGGAATTTTACCATGCCCCCATCCGTCCAAAATAATCAATGCTAATTTTCTCAAAATCAATATTTTAAATAATTTAAAACAGGCCACATCACAGTCACTTGCCGGAATCGAAACATAGGATTTTAGCTAATATTTGTTAATTTTGAAACTAAAACCAACCTCCGGCTCGTTTATAATGCGCAAAGATAAAGATGCAAAGATTGTTTATTTACACTAAAACAAAATTAATTCGGCGATGAGATACCTTTTTATATTTTTTATTTTTCTGTCCATAAACCTGCAGGCGCAAAATGATGAAAAGTTTTTCGGATTGATGCGCAGCGGAGATATCAATGCGATGGAAAGCTACCTTCAGGACAAGATAGATTTCTGTCTTTTTGAAGATGTACAGCCCCTGAACAGGAAAGCTGCGCTCGGCAGATTCAAATCTTTTCTGGACAGCAACCGGCCCACAGGTCTCGAAATGATGCATCAGGGCACCTCCCGCGACAGAAGTACAAACTACAGGGTAGCAAAATTGAATACTGTCAACGGAAGTTTTCGGGTATTTGTGTATTCGGTAGGACCGATTGGACCCAACAGTGTGAAAGAAATCAGGATAGATAAATTCTGATTGCAGGTTTAAACGCTCTTTGGCTGTACAGTCAATTGTTTGCCCAAAGCCGGGCAGTGCCTTCTGTGTTCTTGCGCTCTAAAGAGAATACGGATTTCCATCCGAAATGATCAGACAAAATACTCTGGTCATTGAATATAACCTTGGAATACTGATGTTTCAGGATTGCTTCATTCCCTGTATTACGATAGAAGCAGTAGTCTAATTTTTGTCTGTTCTGAGGATCATTCACATAATGATTGTTTTTCCCATCATAGGTAAATAATTGATTGTCCAGGCAGGGAGCGGTGTCTGTAAATCCCAACAGTCCGGAAATCACTACAGGGTATAATAAAGAGGGTGCAAACCTGTCAGAAACTTTGGAAATCTCGGGATGCGTCGTATTAATGTCTCCCATAAAGAGGGTAGGATACAGTGCAAATCCAGGCATACCGGCCAGAATATTCATCATATATTGTATCTGAAGCAATCTGAAATTTTCGGCTTGTCTGTCTTCTCCGGCATACAGGTGGGTATTGATGACATTGCATTTATGCCCGTTGATATCTATGGTGGTGAATAAAAATCCCTTGGCACCAATCTTCTCGATGATACTGCATTCTTTTTCGTAAGGATACTGAAAAAACTGTTCTGATACGACAGGATATTTAGACAATGTCATGAGTCCGCCATGACAATCTTTTACGATGAGGCCGTTCCAGGAGCTGTTGCAGGAATAATCACTGCCCATATAATACTCAGATCTCAGTGCACGTATGAGCCTGCTTCTCAGTTCAGGATGGAAGGTCTCCTGCAGGCAAAGGATATCCGCCCCAAGTGCCAGCAGACTATCGGGCATCCGTGTAAACCGGTCTGCCTGCTCATGTCCGGCCAGTCTTACTGGCAGTCCCCAGGTATTGTAGGTGATGCATGTGATGTCCAAGCTACCATCATGCAAGGACTCAGACCATTTTTGAAATGCGGTGGATTGCCGGGCAGGAGCCTTGAATGGAAGATTGGAAGTGCTGACAGCAAGTGGCCAGGCCAGACACAATACCCAAACTAACAGCGCAGTTTTGGAAGCAATCATTTTTCGTAAAGTTTGACACAAAAGTCTGCAGCCTTCGTTAAGCGAATATTTTACATATGATAATAAAATCTAAAGTATAAGCTGTTTTTAGTGATATATTTTTGAAATAATTTAATCACAAATTAATGTAAAATTCAAAAACAGAATTTCCGGATAGGCCGGCAATCAAATGATATCGTAAGCTTTGAATTGACATCAGCTTTGCCCGAAATGAATAAAAGCTGATCAGATACGGATTTTCAAAACGGAGATAATCAGAAACAGCATTAGTGCTTATGCAAAATCTAAAACATTACCCCTGTACATACACCCTTTTTATCCGGGTGGATATGCGGCTCAGAATTTCGTAGGGGATGGTTTGGTTGACCTCCGCCAATGTCTCAATAGGTTTATCTTTTCCGAAAATAATGACTTCATCGCCGGGTTTTACCTCGTGATTTTTGCCCAGATATACCATGAGCAGATCCATACATACATTCCCGATGATGGGATAGTCTGTCTTGCCGATGCGTACTGTATAACGTCTGTTGCCGGAGTGTCGCAGCATTCCGTCTGCATAGCCGATATTCACTGTGGCAATATCTGCATCTTCCTTCAAAATTTCCTTTCGGTTGTATCCCACGGATGCTCCTGCACTGAGGGACTTGATCTGAAGTACACTGGCCTTCAGCGTGTGGACTTTCTCCAGATAGTCCGCATGCTCCCCGGTGACATCTATACCGTACAGGCCCAATCCAAGCCTTACCATATCATAGTGGTATTGCGGAAACCTCAGAATGCCTGCTGTATTAAGCAAATGGCGAAACGGCACATAATCCAGATGAGTGAGAATTTTCTGCACCATTTTTTCATACACTTCTGCCTGCCGGTGTGTGTAGTCATCGTCTGCAGGATCTTCGCTGCTGCTCAGATGACTGAAAATGCTCTTTACAGTCAATTGATTCTGATCTGTAATCAGATTTAAAAGGCCGTCCAGTTCGTTTTCATCAAAACCCAGGCGGTGCATTCCTGTATCTAACTTGAGGTGAATGCCAAATCCGGTCACCCCGCTTTCAGTGAGCACATCCAGGATTTCCCGGAGCTGATGTACGGCATATACTTCGGGCTCCAGTCTGTATCGGATCATATCCCTGATACTGGCAGATTCGGGATTAAGCACCATGACAGGCAGCTGTATGCCTGCTTTGCGGAGCTCGACTCCTTCATCGGCAAATGCTACCGCCAGATAATCCACTTTGCTGAACTCCAGAAACTTGGCAAGTTCGATACTGCCCGACCCGTATCCTGCTGCCTTGATCACAGCAATGATGCCGGTGCCTTGTGACAGTCTTTCTGAAAAATACCTCAGATTTGCCGCTACAGCCTGCAGATCTGTTTCCAAAACCGCCGAATGTTTTCTGGCAGTCAATGCATTGACAAAATTTTCGAGTGCAAAGGCACGGGCACCTTTGACGAGTATGATTTTATGTTGAATGGGCAGTTTTTCTGCCTCTTCCAGCAATGCCTCTGTGGTCTCAAAATGCCTGAATAAAATGTAGGGATCTATAAGGTGCTCGATGTGGCGGATATGGTCACCCACACAAATGATGTCGCTGATTTCATGATTGTGCAGCAGCTGGGCTATCTTTCTGTTGAGTGCATTATGGTCCAGTCCTGTCTGAAAAAAATCAGTAATCACCAGCATTCTTTCACGGTTGCCTGCCTGCTGAGCCTGAAATTCCAGTGCGATTTTCAGCGACTCAAGATCGGCATTGTAGCTGTCGTTTATAATGATACTGTCATTGATGCCCGCTTTCATCTCCAGGCGCATGGATAGATATCGCAGATTGATAATCCGCTCACTGATCTGATTGATATTGTATCCCAGATACAACATAACAGCGATGCAATGGCAGATATTGGACAGAGAGGCATCGTCTGTGAAGTGTACCTTCAGCACCTCGTGATGTCCCCGATACTCCAGATTTATGTAGCTGTATTCATTGAATTTTTCTAATCTGTGCAGCCTGTACACTGTGGCGGAGGCTGAAAAGCCCCAGGATAACCTCGTTTTTTCGGGATACATGTGTCTGATGTGTGCTGATATCATCTCATCATCTTCTGAATAGATGATAGCTTCAGCCTCTTTGAACAGACCCAGTTTTTCCCTGAGTTTCTGCTCCTTACTTTCAAAGCCCTCCGCATGGGCATCTCCGATATTTGTAATTATGCCCACTGTGGGCTTGATCATCGCTTCCAGCAATGCCATTTCTCCTGACTTTGAGGTGCCGGCCTCTATGATAGCAATACGGTGAAAATCCCGTATCTGCCATAAAGACAAAGGTACACCAATCTGTGAATTGTAACTTTTCGGACTTTTTACCACGGATTGGTCGGCGATGAGTTCACTGAGCCATTCCTTTACCGTGGTCTTGCCATTGCTGCCGGTGATTGCTATCAGGCGTAGCTTATGGAAGCGGCTCCGGTGATATGCTGCAATTTTTTGGAGTGCTTTGACTGAGTCCGGTACTATAAAAACATTCAGATGATCCGGATTGTGATCAAAATCCCTTTCTGCCACTATATTTTTTACCCCTATGTTTACAGCATCCTGAATGTAGTCATGTCCGTCATGCAAGGTGCCGGATATGGCAAAAAACAAGGACTTTTCCGGAAAATCTATCCGCCTGCTGTCTGTCACCAGATATTCGATATCCGCAAGGGGATCAGCCAGGTATGAATCCTTTGTCTGCAGTATTTCGCCAATAAGCTGAGCTGTGTACATGGATGCCGATAATTTTTACAGATCAAATCCTATATCCTTACGGAAATACTTTCCTTCAAATTGTATGGTCTCTGCGGCTGCCACAGATTTGGCCACAGCTTTGCGGAAATCGCGGTCCATAGCTGTCAGGGCCAGCACTCTGCCCCCATTGGTCAGGATATCTTCACCGGATGCTTTTGTTCCGGCATGAAAAATGGTGACATCCCCTGCATTTGACAGACCGGTAATGGGCTTTCCCTTTTCAAAATCGCCTGGATAGCCACCCGATACCATCATCACCGTGCTTGCTGCCATAGGCGAAATTTTCAATGTCCGGCTGCTCAAAGTACCATCAAACAAAGCATTGAATAATTCCACTATATCAGTTGATATCCTCGGTATCACCACTTCTGTCTCGGGGTCGCCCAGACGGCAGTTGTACTCTATGACATAAGGCTCACCTTCTACATTGATAAGTCCGAAAAATACGAAACCTTTATAATCCATCTGTTCGGCACGAATACCATGTATGGTGGGCTCAATGATTTTTTTCTTCACTTTGTCCCACAAGCTGTCATTTACAAATGGCACAGGGGATATTGCTCCCATACCTCCCGTATTGAGTCCTGTATCCCCTTCACCTACCCGCTTATAGTCTTTGGCTTCAGGAAGCAGGACATACTCTTTGCCGTCAGTCAGGACAAACACCGAAAATTCGATGCCTTTCAAGAATGTTTCTATGACAACTCTGGAAGATGCCTGACCGAATTTTCCACTGAGCATCGCCTGGAGTTCGGACACGGCCTTTGCTTTATTCTCCAGTATCAATACGCCTTTGCCTGCAGCGAGTCCATCGGCTTTGAGTACATAAGGTGGTGTCAGGGAATCCAGAAAGCGGATTCCTTCCTGCAGATTTTCTGAGGTGACCTCCGTGTAGGCAGCCGTGGGAATCTGATATTTTTCCATAAATTTTTTGGCAAATGCCTTACTGCCTTCCAGTTGGGCTGCATAGGCATCCGGTCCCACCATTTTGATATGTGCAGTATCGGCTTGTCTGAAAAAATCTACGATACCATCTACAAGCGGCGCTTCAGGACCTACCACTATCATATCTATATTGTGATCAAGCGCAAACTTTTTGACAGATTCAAAATCCAGTATGTTGAGATCCACATTTTGTCCACATTGCCGGGTCCCGGCATTTCCGGGAGCAATGTATAATGTATCGCAAAGCGGACTTTGGTTGATTTTCCAGGCAAGACAATGCTCTCTGCCACCACTGCCCAATATAAGTATATTCATAATCAGTAAAAAGTAATGTTGAAATACAAAGGTAAGGGGTACAAGGTTTCAGACCAAATCCAGCAGTTAAAGATAACTTAGCCGAGAGGAAGTCTTCAGGAAAACATCCTGCTCCAACCCAGCCTTACAAGGATCAGCATGATCAGGAAAAAAAGCAGGAACTGGTAAAAAGGCATGAAGCTGATGACCCATATATGGGTTTTTTCCAATATCCACATCAGTGTAATCAGGGCAGTGAGCATAAACATCAGTCCATTGAGTCTGCCAAATCCGGGAACAAACTTAAGATCCACATTTTTCCGTACCAGCCAAAGGGTGGCAATCATGCAAATCACCGGCAATATCTGTGTGAATACATTCGTATCCAGAATAGAAGTCCGCTCAAACAGAAAGAGATATACACTCAGTGTCAAGGCAAAAATACCCGGTATGCAGGCAAGGTATATCAATACGCTGTACAGATACTTCCAGGGACTGAGATGCCCCTCACCTTTGCCCAGAATACCCGCAATCAATGCAGTGACAGGTACCATGACGAAAAAAGTAAGCAAACCGGAAGGCTGAGCAGATACGGATTCGAAAAACTGGCCTAAAGTCATAACATTTCCTCGTTTTCAACACTGTAAAGCTATGTAAATTGACAGGGAAATTTCAAAGTTTTATTCAATAAAATCAAAAATCATTCTCATGAGAAAAGTTTCCCAAAACTGCTTATAAAAAATACAAACTTTTGCTCCCTGAATTGTCCCTTGTGCTGCAGCTTGTTGTTTTTTACCGGAGGAGCGATTTCATCTTTTTGGCAATCAGGTCCACCGCATATTTGGGTGCAAGCCGGTATAATTTATCCATCATGGATGCATCGCTTCCTACCAGTATTTTCAATTGATTCTGTTCAATTCCCCGCACTATAATTTCTGCTGCTTTGGATGCATCCAATGCCTTGAATCGGGATGCATCTGCATTTTTGGGTCTTTCCAGTCCCGAATTTTCGGTAATTTTGGTATCAATGGCTCCGGGCAGAATGGAAACCACCTGAACCGGAGTATCTTTTAATTCGGCATACAAGCCTTCCGTAAGCAGTTTTACCGCAGCTTTGGAAGCACCGTAGATGGTCTGACCCGGTACAGGAAGAAAGCCTCCCATACTGGAGACATTGGCAATCAGGCTTTCAGGCCTCTCCAGCAATTGAGGTAAAAATACCCTGATTAAATGGAGTGTACTGAAAAAATTGATATCAAAAACTCTGTGAATTTCAGCATCTGTCAGTTCCTGCACCTTAACAAATCGTTGTATTATGCCCGCATTGTTGATAAGCCCATCCACTTTGCCAAAGTGCTCCTGAACCGCAAGCGGCAATGCTGTCGTTTTTTCTTTATCCGTGATGTCCAGAGTAAAACTCCGGAATTTTTCCTGATTTGCCTCTGCCAATTCCCGGGTTTTGCTGAGGCTGTCCGGATTTATATCAATACCTGCCACATATCCGCCCCTGGCGAGTACTTCCAGACTTAATGCCCGGCCAATCCCGCTGCCCGCTCCTGTGATAACTATGACTTTTTCTTTGAGTTTCATATTAAAAATCGTAACCTGATTAAAAAAAACAATATTGAACCAATTACTCAAATCAAAAATATAACCATGCTTCGGATTTATGCAATGATGCAGGTCATAGGTTCAAATAACTTCCGTCCGGAACTATTGCTGAATTTTTGTAAATGGGAAATACAGGTAAAAAACCTGAAATTATAGATTTTTGAGAGAATCCTGTTTCAAAAACTCAAATCGAAATCGAAAATTTATTTGTAACTTGAATTCAGGATTGAAATTAATCCTGTACAATCAAAAATCCTTCTCCCCGTAATCGGTCTTTATAGTCTTTTGATTTTTACCCGCATCGTTGAATTTGTAACTCAGATTCAGGATCAGAATTCTGTCGTATTTACTGTATTCTGTGGAAGAAATAAAAACAGGATTGGAGGTGTATATGGTCTGCACATTGGTGTTGAAAATATTCTGCCATATCAGATCGAGTGTCAGAGATTTATTGACCGGATATTTCAGGGCAATATTGGAGAGCAGCAATCGGGTATCAAAGCCCTGGGCAGTCACCGTCCGCGAAAGATAATTGACATTCCACTCTGTTTTTAATTTATTCAATAATTTCCAGGATATATTGGTGTTGATGTTGTAGTTGATACTGCTTCTGTCACTTACAGTGGTATTCTGCAGATTGTACAGTTGAAAATTATATACATTTCCCGAAAGGTAAATCCTTAAAACCGGATGCAGCATCCAGTCGGCGGTACATTCCATTCCTGTGGCGTGGCTGTTGCCTGCATTGGTACTGATGGTGAATAAAGTGATCCGGTTGTAACTGTCATTGACTCTGAAAATCAGATTTTGAGTTCTGTTGTGATACAAGGTAGTGGACAAGGATATTTTGTCCATCACTTTTACGAATCCCAGCTCCATATTGTGGCTGATTTCGGGTTTCAGATCCGGATCTCCTATC
Organism: Saprospiraceae bacterium; assembly: GCA_016716335.1. Lineage (GTDB taxonomy): Bacteria > Bacteroidota > Bacteroidia > Chitinophagales > Saprospiraceae > OLB9. Next base: position 181,729 of record JADJWN010000002.1, read on the forward strand.
CATATTGCTTCGGAGTGCCGGTGATTTTTAAAGGGTGCCAGTGCCTTGGTAGTAGGCCTGTCTATTCGCTTGCTGTAGCCTAATCTGAGACTGCGTCCGTGACTCAATTTCCGGTAAAGCTGCAGCGATGGAAAAATATCCCACTGATCCAGGGTAAAAGGTCTGTCGCCCAGCAGATGCGTCAGTGTACGATAGGTATGCTCGGCTCTCAATCCTGCCCTGAAGTCTGTTTTTCCGATTTTACCGTTGACCTGAGTGTAGGCGGCGGATACATTCTGACGAAGATCGAGCCGGTCATTAAACTCCGGATCCCTTTCCCAAAGGCCTGAAGAGAGATTCTGTCGCTCAAAGCTGAATTCCCCTTTGTGGTGGACAGTTCTCCATTGCAATCCTGTTTCCATGTTCATATTACCGAAAATCTGAAATGCATAATCAGCCTGTACCCGCCAGGCATCCAGCGGACTGACTTCATCCGATCTTTCGAGAAGGGTCAAGGTTCCGGTATTATTGTCTTCATCTTTGTTACTTAATGGCCCGCCCAGAACAGAATGTTCATAGATGGCTGACAGAGATAGTTTGCTTTTATTGCTGAAAGTCTTCGAATAGTCGGTGGTTGCCGTAAAAAATTTGCCGGTACGGATGAAAAGATTGGAGTTGAGAAAACTTCTTTCGGGTGAAATCCCCGAAAAATCTGCATTCAGATCCAAAGGCTCCAGTACTGAAAAATACTGGTGGTAATCCAGTATGGCTGTCCTGTCGTTTTGCTTGTAGCCATAATAAATGCCGGTGCTGAGAGAAGATGATTTATCAGGGTGATAGCTCAGGCCCGCTCTTACGCCATATACCTGCTCCCGGGTCGGTCTGATACCTCCGGATGGCGAATAGGTCAGCGTATCCTGATGAATGGTGCGGATGAACCCTTTTCTGTAACCACCGATGTTGTATATCCGGTAATTGCCCGAGATAAAAGCATTGAATTTTCCAGCAGCTTTGTGAAGGAGCAGATCTGCATTATAACGGTCAGGCCGGATACTGCTGAGGCCGCTGTTGAGTACTATACCCCAGCCCCTGTCGATATCTGTACGGGTGACAATATTGATGATACCCGCTTTGCCTTCTGCATCCATACTGGCTGAGGGAGCACTGATGATTTCGATACTTTCGATACTGTTTGCAGGCAGCAGAGCCAGAATATCTGCGGCTGACTGATTGGTAAACTTACCGTTGACCGTGACCAGAAATTCGGCATTGCCCCGCATAAGTATCTTACCTTCAGTATTTACCGTGACTGATGGAAGTCTTTGCAGTACATCCAGCCCTGTGCCGGAAGTGGTGTTGCCCAGCTGTCTTGCATTGAAACTTTGTTTGTCCATGCCGGAATTGACGGCATTTTTTTCGGCAGTCACGGTGACCTCTGTCAGTTTATTTACAATAGGATTGAGATAAAAAATCACATCATCCTTCTGCCTGAGCTTATCGGGATAAAGGGTGGTGTCAAGCTGCTCATATCCGATGTATTGTACCCTGATCCGGACGGAAATCACCGATGAAACAGCAAGTGAAAACCTGCCTTGCTCATCCGTAGTCACTCCGGCAATAATCTCAGTCTCTGCACCTGTCTGCGCCACAGTGGCATAGATCAGCGGAGTACCATCCGTAGCATCCTTGACCATACCACGAATCATAACATCCTGGCTCTGAACCGTAAAACTGTAGTGAACAAACAGTAAAAATAATATTACCCGCATCCCGATATACTGTTACTTCTTCCGTACACGAAAGATCTGTGGATGACAAACATAACATAAAATACCAAAAATAAAGTCATTTTTGCCGGAATAAAGTTGAATTTGTCCTGAAAATCACAGGAGGTATTGGATCAATGAACCTGTATAACTCGTAAAATATCAGTTTGTACAGGTTGATATACAACCAGAATTTCAGATAAGCGTCACTTTACTATAGTAAAAGCTCTCTGCATGCGGGGCCGTGCCTGTTCAGGAAATACGGCTATATCATTGTACCATACATGACTGCATGATATACTGTTTTCAGAACGTATAAAACTGCACCTGATGGTATCTGCATCCGTTTGGTTCCAATGCAGAATGGTCATTGGAAATGCCTCATTCTCGCTTTCGTTAGGATAAAGTACAAGATACTTCATTCCCTGCTCGTCAATGACACACACTTTTTTCGGACAATCCAGATGGCCTTCAGATATTCTTTTAGTCTTTCCATCCAGGATATAAGACAGGTATATGGCATCCGTATCAAAATATCCCGGAGTGTTTTTGTCCAATAGATTTTGACCTGATTTGTTTTCTACAAAAATCTGGATGCCGGTATCATAATTAAAACAACAATCTTGTCTTGAGCAACCCGAAAGCAGCAGGTGAAATGAAACGGTGATTGAAAAAAGATATCGCATAGCAGACTTAGCATTAAAGACATTAATGTGCCAGATGATATTGCAGCATTTTCATTACATACAGCATTTCTCTGCCGATTTCTCTTACCTTATCATCATAGGCTTTACTTTCGTATTCTGTACCATCAGCATTTTTGGGGTCTTCGTAGGGTAGCGATATCCTTGCATCCGCACCAAACACGACAGGACAGCCTTCATCAGCCTGCGAGCACACCATGACAGCAATGTATCCGGACTGTGGGTTGTAGCTTTCGCTGTATTTTTTGGAGTACATCACGTAATAATTGTGGTCTTCAGGCCCCGACTGTATGATATATTTAGGATTGCTGCCCGATGTAAGTTTTTTGACATGAAAACCCGCTCTCTCCACTGCCGCCACCATCCTGTGATTGAATGCGGTACTTTCTGTCCCCCCTGAATAGGTAAAGACATGCTCAATTCCATACCAGGCTGCCGCCGTCCTGAACCATAATTCCGAAAGCTGACTTCTGCGGGAGTTGTGCGTACAGATAAAATTTAAAGATACATTGCCATCCTTCTCCAGTTTTTCGAGTACTACCTCAGCCAATTCGTCCAGCTGTTCCTTGCGGCTATCCGAAATGAGATGGGCTTCATTCTGTAAGGCGGAGATGGTTTTTTCCAATTGGGGATAAAATGTATGATCTGTGACCATCTTAAGGTTTGAAGTGATGAGTGCAATAATTATAAAAAATTCAGTCATTACGATCGAAATTTCACTAAACTTACAAAAGTAAAATATACTACTGACAATGAATATTAAGAAATTGTAAAATTGACACATTCCATCTCACTCCGGAGATGCTCAGATTTGAATATAAGTCTTTTAACTTTTAATATTGATCCATTTATTAAGCCAACAATCAAAGCTCAGGTACGGGAAGCGGAAAAAAATCCTTCATGTGTGCTGGTGCTGTTATCGCTGTAGGTCAAAGTCAACTTATAAGCTCCTTTGATGAAGTTTTTTGTCAGGTCCTTTTCCTGGATGCTAACAGTGCCGGACAGTTTAAATGGGAATGTGATATAGTAAGCTCCATACAATACACCAGGCAAAGATGTCACATCATGCACACCCGTAGCAATATTGGCAGGCAAGGATACCCTTACAGTTTTATAATTATCGTCTGAAAAATCCATAGTGTATCCGTCATAGCTTTTTAAAGTACCCATAAAAACGTCATTGTCACTGATCTCTATCAGGCTGTGTCTGATTTTGGGATTCAGGGTATAAAATGCATCCCTTATACTGCCTTTCACCCGCTCTCTGCCTCCGGTGGACTGATTGATCACACTGAAATCAAAGTCCAATGATATTTTCTGAGATGTCTTATCTACAGACCGTACAGTAAGCATTTGACCTGTATTTACAGTATCCGGTTTATAAATGTTGGAGCTGTAAAAAGGAGTATCAAATCGCAGTAATTGTGATTGCAGAAAACCCACAGATTCATGTAAGCTGCGATTTATTTTGTAATCACCCTCCACTGTGCCATTCACTTTTAAATACAGTACATTGGACACCCCGTATTCATTAACAGAGGTCACCCTGACAAACATAAAACCATCATATATATTCACAATGACCTGCTCAGAAGTCCATTTTCGGTCCTCAATCCTGTAGGATGCTGTTACAACATTACTATCTTTGTCGCACCCCGAAATCAAGCAGGACAGCCCAAACAAAAAATACAGCAGGTAACGATTCATAACTTTAAAAACTGAAATGATGTAAAAATATTGCTTTTCATGCAAAAACTTCCAAAACACGAAACTTGATAGTAAAAACTATTCTGAAAATATTTTTTACACTTGTGAAATAAACAAAAGAAAGATGAAAATTTCCGCAGTCCACATTTCTATGATATTGCTGCTTTGCGCATTACATTTCTCAGCTTTCGCTCAAAGTAAAACTTCTTTTTTTGAAGTATGTAATTCATACACAGAGAAAAATGAACGTAGTATCTGTGAAAAAGAAAAATTGCTGGCTTTTATCAATAGTGAGATCAGTCCCTATCTAAATTCTGTCAAAACATCCGGTCCGGATTTCTCATTGTGGCTTTATTTTGACATAGAGGATTTAGGTGTAGTGCATAATATCCAGATCATTGAGTCGGTACAGTCTATTGAAAAATATGCCAGAAATGAATTAAAGCCCTCCAAAAAATTTGTAGCTGTAAGAATTCCGGATTTTAAATCACCCGGAAAATTCAAAGTTTCCTTTAAAGTGCCCGCAAACAGATTGCCGGCCAGTAATCCGAGCGAATTGAACATCGTGGAGGAAGGTAATGAAGTATTTAAAGTGGTGGAAGTCATGCCCAGATTTCCGGGCTGCGAACATATGAATGAAGCTGACCATCTAAAGGAAGCATGTGCGAAGGAAAAAATGTTTGAATACATCAAAAAAAACCTGAAATACCCTGAAGTTGCTGGAATCAATAATATTGAAGGTCAGGCATTAGTACAGTTTATAGTAGAAAAAGATGGCAGCATTACTGAGGTAAAAGCGGTAAGAGATCCGGGTCATGGCTTGGGCCAGGCAGCCGTCGATGTAGTAGAATCCATGAATTTTATGTCCGAAAAGTGGACCCCTGGCACACAAAAAGGAAAAGCGGTGAGGGTATTATATACCTTGCCAGTAAAATTCAAGTTGTAGAACCAAGTAATGTGTGCATACCATCTCCAGTCAGGGGATGAGATTCTGATATCCATCTTATAAAGGGTAGGGATAAGATAAAAGATAAAAGATTCAGGGGAAAATATCAGGTTTTATGTAGTTCCTGATAGGGATTTATGACAGGCAGAATCAAGCCCCTGAAAGGAGAAGAATTCAATCTTTCAAAAATAATGCCTCTGGCACAGGAATATGCCATACCTACCAGATGTGCTGGCATGGTGCTATCCACACCTATACTCCCATCAGCCCTCCTGTCTAAACACTCTTCTATATTATCTATGTAAAAATGGGTTTCAATTTCAAATTCAGCGATGGCGAATCTGTCATCGGGCAAATCACCGGCTTTTATATCAAACTGAAGTGAGACTCTACACATTTTTGCATCAAAATTGAAGTGTATCTCCTTGGCCATATTCAGTTCATACTGTTTTACATCCTGATCTGTAAGCAACGAAGAAAATCTAACAGCAGATTGCGTAACTGACAGATGCCTGATAGAAATATATTCCGAATTAAACCGGGTTATTTGCTTTTTAGCCATGATCATGCGGATTTTTTAAAAACGATTTTGAGCGAGCCTTTTTCCACCGCCTGATTGTATTCAGGGAATGATTCGATTCTATCGATTTTATCGCATATATGTATGGCGGGACTTGAAACTTTGCCATATATCTTCATAGCTTTTGTTTTGGTCAATATTATATCTTCTTCAAGGGCTACACTCAATTTGGCTATAGTCCTGAAGGTCACATTTTGCATTCCGTTGATCATTCTGCTTACTTCAGCCGGTGATTTACCCATGCGCTGAGCCAGTTCCGCCTGAGTCCACCCTTTCTTTTCAAGAGTATTATGTACTTCATCTAAGAAGTCGCCACATAATTCAATAAATTTTCGGGTTTCGTCGTCGGGATTGTGCATCAAGAAATCCTCTATGATGTTTGTGTTGTTGTTCATATACATTTGGTTTTGTCAAAATTCTATTTCATTCGCTCCAATAAATTGCAAACGGTTATTAAGTTCATCCTTTAAGAGTAAAGTTTTTTGTTGGATACATTTAGTTAAGGCAATAGAAATACGATTGGCTTTCCTGAATGAGGGTCCGACATTTGGACAATTCTGGGCTTTGGAAGCCGTTTTTACACCTCCATCCAACAATATAACCACATTTTCCGAAAGTACGCAACAGTATAATCTCAATTTTATGTGCTCAATTTTCAAAATCTTACCAGGGGGTGGTAGTGCTTCTGCGTCCTGTTCCTTTCTGAAAAAATAAGCTTTAGCACCATGATTTTTACCCATATATTGTATCCAATACATGATATGCTGCAAATCATTACGGAATTCACTATTTCGATATGTATCCAAAAACTTTTCAAACAAACTCATTCTTTCATCTTCCAACAGCAATGAGTAATAGCTTACCTTCTCATATATCGCTATTTCTCTTAATGACGCAAAAGTAGGCACAAAAGTTAACTTAAAATATATTTATTCAACAAAAAATTACAAAAATTAACATAAATGATAATTATTGGAAACTTTGTCTGATTAAAATCCTGATAAGCATAGAATCTGAATTACCGTATCTACGATATATCTACAAATGTATTCATAAAAAGTATAGATTATTAGATATTGAGATGATTGTATCTCTTTTCAATATATCTGTTCTGGCCATTCATCACCCTCCATCCACCGGCAGGTGTGGCGGTTCTCTGAGTACATTGGCCTTCGTCAGACCACTGGCCCGCATGATGGCATCGGCACCAAATCGCCTCCGTATCCTGTCCATCTGCTGCATGAGGTGGATATGCTCGATGGTGTCGTCAAAGAGATTGATCTGGTAGCTGCCCTGTACCAGTCCGCTGTACTTCACCCCGATGAGCCGGATGAGCTGGCGGCGCTCGTAGAGCTTGTCGAAAAGTTCGAGTACGTGCTGCCCCAGGATGCGGTCATTGGCCGTGTAGGAGATATTTTTTTGTTTGGTGTAAGTATTGAGATCGGCGTAGCGTATCTTGACGGTGACGGTAGAAGTGAGCTTGCCGGATGCCCGCAGCTCAAAGGACAGCTTGTCTGCCATATCGAGCAGCATGTGCTTCATCATCGTGACATCGAGAGTGTCTTCTGTAAAGGTCCGCTCCTTGGACATGGACTTCTGCTCGTGGTAGGGTACGATGGGTGTAGGGTCTATGGCATTGGCCCGCTCCCAGAGAGTACGCCCGGGTTTGCCGAATTCACGCTCCAGCAGCTTTACGGGTATCTGGCTCAGCGTCTCAATGGTGCGTACGCCCATGAAGTTGAGCTTCTTGTGGGTCTGATCGCCGACACCCGGTATCTTTCCGACGGGCAGCGGTGCCAGAAAGAGTTTTTCGGTGCCGCTGGGTATAGCTTTGGTTCCGTTGGGTTTGGCCTCACCGGTGCCTACTTTGGATACCATCTTATTGACTGAGAGCCCGAAAGAAATGGGTAGTCCTGACTCCCTTATGATTTTTTGCCGCAGCTCCGACGACCACTTAAAACAGCCGAAGTGCTTGTCCATGCCTGTGAGGTCGAGATAAAACTCATCGATGGAAGCCTTTTCATACACGGGAGCCTCTTCGGCGATAATATCCGTGACGATACCGCTGTACTTCGAATAGCTGTCCATATCACCCCGCAGTACTATAGCCTGCGGACAGAGCCGTAGCGCCATTTTCATGGGCATAGCCGAGTGTACACCAAAACGGCGGGCCTCGTAGCTGCATGAGGCTACCACGCCACGATTGGACGTACCGCCGATGAGCAGCGGCTTACCCAGCAGACTGCTGTTCTTCAGGCACTCTACAGAGACGAAGAAGGAGTCGAGATCAAGATGGAGTATGGCACGGTCGTACATGGGTTAAGGGTTTTAAACGACGAATGATCTGAACGATTCGAACGACGAATGATCTGAACGATTCGAACGACGAATGATCTGAATGATTCGAACGACGAACGATCTGAATGATTCGAACGACGAACGATGCGAACGATGCGAATGCGTCTGTAGCGAAAATGATTCAAGTGTTTCCGCCTGCGGCGGATTCAAGTGTTCGGTTGTTCATAATTCGAGTGTTCAAGTATTCGAGTGTTCAAGTGTTCGAGTGTTCAAGTATTCGAGTGTTCAAGTGTTCGGTTGTTTCCGCCGGCGGCGGATTCGAGTGTTCAAGTGTTCAAGTGTTCGGTTGTTCATAATTCGAGTGTTCAAGTGTTCAAGTGTTCAAGTGTTCAAGTGTTCGAGTGTTCATAATTCGAATGTTCAAGTGTTCATAATTCGAATGTTCAAGTGTTCATAATTCGAGTGTTCGGTTGTTCATCGTTCAACTATTTCTTCTCAGCGTGGCAACAGATGATACCACAATTCTAAGAAGTTCTACACCTTCATTTTGCAAACTTTCAGTGGCTACACTATTTCTGTCCTGAATGATTTCCAGCCATCCTATGGTTTCGTCAGTTTCTTCTTCTACGATTTTCAGCTTGTGAATCATATCAGCTTTTGACTTCGCCCTATTGACAGTTCTGTAATTCATGTAAGAGCTTGTAGATGATCTGATCAGTTGGTGTGTTATTACTTTGTTTTCATTATTGATTTCAAGAGATTTTACTACATTTAAGCAATTATAGCACCAGTTTTTAAATCTCTTCAGGAGTTCTGAGTTGTCAAATCGTTTTTTATATTCCATATCTGCTCATTTTAAAAATTAAAAATTACTCGCTAATAATTCAAGTGCTTACAGTTCACAGTTCGGTTGCTCACAGTTCGGTTGCTCACAGTTCGGTTGTTCATCGTTCACAGTTCGGTTGTTCATCGTTCACAGTTCGGTTGTTCATCGTTCACAGTTCGGTTGTTCATCGTTCACAGTTCGGTTGTTCATCGTTCACAGTTCGGTTGTTCATCGTTCACAGTTCGGTTGCTCACAGTTCGGTTGTTTCCGCCGGCGACGGATTCGAGTGTTCACAGTTCGGTTGTTTCCGCCGGCGGCGGATTCGGTTGTTCATCGTTCACAGTTCGGTTGTTCGAGTGTTCGGTTGCCTAGACATTATTTCCAATAAATCGTCATTTTGATGCCGAAATATACGACATTTTTATAAATAATCTTGTGCAACAATAAAAAAATCCGGGTCTTATGCTGCAAGTGACGTAACTTTGTCTTATGAACAAATCAGAGCAAATAAATTACTGGCTTCGATCCGGCAATGAAAGTTGGGATGCAGCCATAGTCCTGATGCATGCGGGTAAATTTGTGGAATCTCTTTTTTTCTTTTGCCTTTCTATTCAAAAATATATCAAAGCCAATTGGGTGCTGGATAATATAGATCAATATCCCCCAAGAATTCATGATTTGCAGTCTTTGTACTCACAGACAGATCTGGAGCTTGCGCCCGAATTAGTCGATTTTTTGGATACTGTAAACCGATGGAATATCGAAGGACGTTATCCTGATTATCGTTTCAGCCTGCACAAATTAGCTACTGAAAAGTATGTAGATCATCATTACCAATAACTTAATAATCTGAGATCATGCTTACTCGAAAGGCATTGAATGCATTGCTTAAAGTTTTTGTAGAGGATCTTATCTCAGCTGGATATAAGCCTGATAAAGTGATACTTTTTGGCTCATATTTCAAAGGCGGAGTACACCCATATAGTGACGTAGATATTGCTATTTGGGGTGATTTTATCACGGGCAACAGCCTTGATGACTATCAAAGACTTCACCCGATACTCAAGAAATACAGAAATATTGATGTAAAATTATTTCCAAAAGAGGCAGATGCACACAATTATGACCCTTTCATGCAAGTAATTGAAAGTACCGGCAAAGTGATATACGGTCAGAATCTGTCTGTAACACCATAGATTTTGCATATGTCCTTTAACACTCCCTGAAATCAAAAAGCATATATTTGTATCAACATTGCCTTTTGTCCGAAGTGGAAATAAAAAGAGAGTCAAAAAACTTTATTATTTTTGTAAAACTATATAAAACAACTAACTTCCTTATGAGTATCTCAAAATCCATAATAACGACCATTTTATTTGTGGCATTTATATTTGTTTCTGACACAAACGCCCAGAAATATAAATATGGAAAAGTAAGTAAAGAATTGTTAGCATTGCAGGAATGTGACTTTTATAAGAACTCCAATGCAATGATTACATTTATTAATGGGGAGATCAATGTAAATTACGAGGGGTCAGTGGGTTTTTTAAAATATGAGAAAATCAGAAAGCAGGTCAAGATATTCGATGCCAGAAATCCTGAGACAGGTAATACATCATTCTATTATTATAGTCCAAAGAATGAAAACAAAAAGGTTAAGGTACTGAACATCAAGGGTGTAACCTATAATCTGGATGGCGATAAAATCACCGAAACCAAAATCAACAAGGAGAATATTCACGAAACCCAGATCAATGACTACTATAAAAAGTGGTAGTAACTATGCCACAGATCAGGGATAATTCAGTTTATGAATTTGAATACGAGATCCAATCGGAGTACATTACGCAATTAGACAACTGGGATATACAAATGGAGTATCCGGTTTTATATAATGAATACAATCTTCAGATGCCCGCATTTTTCATCTTTCGTACTACAGTGAGACGGGGATTTTCGCCAAGCAAGGAGAAAAAAGGTGAAGTGGACCGGTATAATAGCGCTATCAACAGGAATATAAGATATAATACCTATGATATTGTTTTTGAAAAAATTCACCCGTTTGAGGTCGAGCCATTCATGACCAATCCCACAGATTATATAGGAAAAGTAACCCAGCAATTGGTCAGAATAGACTGGCCCAACGAGGTGCCCAAGGTGATTGCTATTACTTATGATGATTTCAATAAAACACTGCTGGATGATAGTTTTTTCGGAAAAGTAATCAAAAAAGGAAGCTTTATTAAGGATTATTTGAATCCGGACAAAGATGCTTCCCAACTGGAAATTGCCAGACAGGTACTTAGCTTTTTTCAAAACAAAATACAGTGGGACGGTACTCACCATTTCAAATCCGGAAAGAGTGGCAACCAGCTCTTCAAAGCAGGTAAAGGAGATACAGGTGATATTAATCTCAACTACATTGCTGCACTCAACGAATTTGGTATTTCCACTTTCCCCGTGATACTGAGTACCAGAGGACACGGCAGCATGCATTCGGTATATCCCAATGCTTCCGAGATAAATTATGTAGTTGCGGTATCGGCAATAGACGACAAATTATACTTTTCAGATGCTTCTTCGATACTTCCTTTTGGCTTTCTTCCTATCAAATGTCTCAATTACAACGGTTATCTTGTAAATGAAGTAGGTCATGGCTGGCTGGATTTGAAAAAAGAATATACTGGCAAGCACACAAGTCTTACAGAAATTGTCAGAAAAGAAGATTTGATAGAGTATCAGCAGACCTATTCCCGCAGTGGTTACTTTGCATTTAAGGACCAAACATCAGATTATTTTGAAAACTCTGCTGAATATCAGACGAAAATCTGTAATGACAAATCATTGAGGGTGCAATCCTTTGAAGTCACGGATGCCAAAATTGATAATATTAAAATTAAGGCATCCAGTGTAGCAGATGTTGAAGATGATGATATTATTTACATCAAGCCTTTTTTACATTTGCCATATTCTGAAAATCCTTTTACAAGAGAATCAAGAATTTCCAATGTTGATTTTCCGTTCAGAGAAGACTATAAATTTGTTACAACTATAAATTTGATGGAGGGCGAAACCTTTGAAGCCCCTGAAAAGATGGCTTCCGCTCTGCATGAAGACTGGATTGTTTTTAAATATAATCACAGCTTTAATGAATCCACAAGAAAAATCAATGTGGTTGCTGATTTTAAAATAAATAAAACAGTTTATGATTCTGAAGAATATTCTGATTTGAAGGAAGCATTTGAGAAAATTACAAATAAATTGAATGAGCCTTTTGTCATCAGAAAATTATAATCTGTCTCAAGTATCAATAGCCGTTCAAAAATTCAAAATATTGAAATATTTTCTAGTAACATTATTCTCACTGATTTACGGCAGTGTGTTAACAGCCAATACAGCGCTGCATCACATTCCTGACTCTTTGATTTCAGGAACTGATGCTTTAATACTTTCAAAATCTGAAACTATTGAAATTTTCAGTAGAAATAAAATAAAATATGAGTGTAAACAAAAGTCTGTTATTTATAAAAATGACAAAAATACAGCACCGACCACCTACATTGTACCTTACAATCATTTTGTCAAAGTTAATAAATTACTCATAAGCATATCTTCGGCAGATGGTAAGAAAATCAAAGAGTTTTCCCGTAAGGACTTTAAGGATTTTGCTTATAATGATGGTTTCAGTGTAGCAAATGATGCCAGATACCTGTACTTAAAGCTGGATGCTTATCCCACTCCATTCATTGTTGAATTTTTTGTGTCCACAGACAGGTCTCAAAGTTACTACCTGCCTGAATTTAGATTTTATGAAGGAGATAACGTGTCTGTTCTGGAAAAAGAATTTAAAGTACTCCAATATGACCCTGAAAATACATTAATGGTAAAATCTGATATTGACTTTCCATATACTGAATCCGAAATTGGGGGTACTAAGCAATACCTCTGGAAAATGTCAAATATTTCTCCAAAAGCTGCCCGGTATTTTCAGAATGAGTCAGTGTATTTCAGGTTGAATAACTTCGAAATGGATGGCTTCACAGGCAACAGTTCTGATTGGAAAGAATTGGGTAACTGGTTTTTTAAACTCAATCAAAGTGCCGGGTATCTGGATAATAAATCAAAAGCAGAAATATCCTCATTGGTTGAGCCCATTAAAAGCCCTAGAGAAAAAGTAAACTTTTTGTACTCCTATCTCCAGAATAACATGCGGTATGTAAGTGTACAGTTAGGCATTGGAGGGTTGAAACCCATGGCGCCTCAAAAAGTACACAACAGTAAATATGGAGATTGTAAGGCCTTAAGTTTCTACATGAAACAACTGCTGGATATTGCCGGCATTGATTCGAGATATATTATCATCAGGGCAGGCATAAAAGGGGTCGAGCCTGAACAGGATTATGTCATGGATGTTTTTAATCATGTCATTTTATGTGCATTAGTAGATCATGATACGATATTTCTTGAATGTACATCCAAAACCTTACCGCCAGGCTATCTCAGTCACTTTACTTCAAACAGAACTGCTCTCTTAATTGAGGAAAATAATTCCAGATTGATCAAGACACCCACGTATGATCACCATACCAATATGTGCATTAATCGTTACATAGTAAATCCTTCTGAAAACAGAGTGGAATTTTTTACTCATCGTACCGGAGTAAGTACAGAGATCAATAATCTGGACATACTGATATCTATGGATAATTCCGAATTTCAAAAGAACTGGAATGATTTGAATTCTGATATTTCGAATTTACGGGTCTTAGCAAAAAGTATATACATTGATAAAAATATTCCAGTACTGGATCTGAATATGGAGTTTGCACCTAATAAAAAAATTACCCGGTCAGGTAAAAGATATATCATCGAGACAAATTTTGAAAAATCAGATTTCACCAGGTTACTGACTCATAATAAACGTAAAAATATATGGGAAATAGTCAATGGTATCACGCTGAAAGATAGTATTGAGTTAGCAATCACTGAAAACTGCAAAGTCGAAAAAACCCCTAAAACTGTAAATATTGACAACGATTATGGCAGTTTGAATCTTTCAGTCAATCTAGCTTCTGAATTATTGGTGTTTTCCAGGGAAGTCACTCTAAAAATATCTAAAATACCGGCAGAAGAAGCCGAATTTTTCAGTAGTTTTATGGATAAGATAAACAAAGGTTTTTCGGAAAAGCTAATAATTGTTTGTGAACAAAAATAGATTTCAATAAGAGTACCCGAACCTCTCAAATACATGTACCATTCAGCCTTCCTGCACTACTATACAGATGCTCCGGATACTGTCCTTGCAGGATTTGACAGGATGTTCTTTCTTTCAGCTTTCGCCCGAGAGCCATGGGAGAAACTGGAACTCAAACAAAGCATAGGGTGGCTGGCAGAGCAGACGTACAGTATGGTTCAGACAGGCTTTACTGGCTTTTACCTGTTGTTATCACGGCATAAACTGTATATTATCCAGTGACACCCATGTAATACTGTTGCCCACAATTCTCACCTCTCCATTAGGCCTGATTTCTATTCTCACCATTCCATTGGTACCACCGCCGGGTTGATTGAGTAAAATATTTCCACCCATGGGTCTGTAACCCACCGGAAGGGTAAAAATCACACTGTTGGATGAGCCGGATTCATGAAAAACTCCACCCCACAGGTGAACAAAACCTTGTTTGTCCTTCATATATCTGGGAGCTCTTTGACCGCCTGTGTTACCTTCGCCCCATCCGTTCTGCAAGGTAGGTGTGATGGGTGATTCTGTGATGATATTACCGGACAGGCTTACATTACCGTTTACAGTCAGCATTTCTGAGGGATTCATATTGCCTATACCTACTCTGCCGTTCTGTTGTATGACCATCCGCTCTGTAGCACCCAAAGCGTTGTCATTTCTGAAATATATGTGCCCTGTGCCCTTGTTATCAAGATAGGTATGTCCGTTGGAGTTGTGAAAACGGCTCCCGGCATTACCCAGATCTGTCCTGCCCCCGACATAGACACTATTGCCTGTGGGAGTCATAATATTTCCGTTTACCACGAGTTTTTCTCCGGGATTGGGAATGTCTATGCCAATATTCTGACAAACTATGCCGTGTGTAATTACGGCATTGATTACAACTGATAAAATTAAACGCATTTTCATTGTCATCAGGGATTTACAGGTTTAGTAAGAAGATAACTCAAAATTAAGGATCTGTATCGTGGCAGGATTCAGCAGACTGTGGACAAAAATGTGACATTTGCATCATAGTGCTTTTTAGACTGAAATTATCGTTCGTTTCACCGAATTGCCGAAAAACAAGACAATTAACGGTCGTATTTCACATCATTTTAGTATATTTGCAAATTGATTTCATGGTAATGAAGTTGTATATATCCTTTTTCCAACGATTTACATATCAATCTTTCAGAATGATCGGACCAAACATCAGATACTTACGAAAAAAAATCATCTATCTCAACAGGAACTGGCAGACAAGTTGTCCATCCCTCGATCCACCCTGAGCGATTATGAGCGGGAGCATACACAGGGTCAATATGGACAATCTGCTCAAACTTTCTGAAATCTTCAATGTCACTATTGATAATCTTATCAAGACTAATCTGAGCCATACAGAGCTTGAAATTGTCCGTAATGCTGACTTTAAGGTACTTGCCATCTCCGTTGATTCGGAAAACAACAACAATATTGAATTGGTCGAGACCAAAGCTTCTGCAGGATATCTGGCCTCATATGCCGATCCTGAGTACATCAGGGATCTGCCAAAAATTTCATTTCCCAATATCCCGCAAGGTACCTACAGGGCTTTTGAAATACAGGGTGACTCCATGCTGCCGCTTGAGCCTGGAAGTATAGTAATATGCTCATATATAGAAAATCTGAAGGATATTAAGTCAGATCGCACCTATGTTATCATCAGCAAAACGGAAGGAGTAGTGTATAAGAGGGTGCGACCGGATTTTCAAAACCAAAAGCTGATCCTCATCTCTGACAATGATGCCTACCTTCCCTACACCTTAGACTTCAGTGAAATCGACGAAATCTGGCAATACTACTGTCATCTCAGTTTTTCGGACAGCAGATATACCTTCAATGCAGTACTCGAAGAGAGATTGAGTGATATTCAGAGAAGGCTGGCAGAAGTGCAGCAAACAATCTCACTTGCCCGGTGACTTGTCCGGACACTAAACGGCTATTTTAGTATATACTTACCTAAAGCATTTATGTTTCACAGGCGAGCAGGACACTACTTATATTTTCGAATTATGCACCGGAAAATTAATTGCGGTCTTAAATGTCTGTGAAATAATTTGCTTTGCCCTCTTTTAATCATTCACCTTAGCTGAGCTGCTAATGCTCATTCGTAAAAGTGCTTATTTTTTTGCCATTTCTACCCTCATCCCGGATCTCTGATGCATAATCTCGGGATAAATGAATACAGCACTTGACATAATCAAAAATATAATATAATTTTGTAAATAATTTTAATTACAGAAAAAAATAAATGTATAATTATTTATTGTAGTATATACACTAAGTATTGATTCTTAATGCCAAATTATAAGTAATGTTGGTCTTTGACTGTTTATTTTAAGTGGCAGCCATATCCCTGAAACCGAAGATTAACTGTCATGGATTCAAAAAGTCAAATATTGTAAAATCAGCTAAATGCCCCGTCTCATGAAATCTCATAATTACAATTGCCGCATCAGATCAGTGTTACTGATTATTCATTTAGCTGCATTACAGCAGATGTCAGCCTTCACACAAGTAAATCAGAATCCGGGTACTAATCAATTGACTGTAAAAGCAATAAGTACAGGCAAAACCACCGGTCATATCGCTACCCTTACTATAATAAATCATTCTGACAAGACTGTTCTGTTTGATGGAGGTGCTTATTTCATACCTTCCTCAGGACATGCTCAGCCCTACGCCTCGCCACAGATTCCAAAGACAGAGGTAGTTGGTAAGAGTTCAATACAGGTGCCCATACACGGATATTGTGCTGATATACGAAGGCCTCCTGTGCCTGCTGATAGTGAATTGCCACCGTTCAGCCAATGGATCAAAGTATTACCTGTTGACCCGCTATGGAAACCGGACCCATCATTCGGTTGGGTAAAAAATACAGGACTGAATCCGCAACCGGTTGTTACAATACCTGGTACTGATAGACCCATCAATCATACTATTGATATGGACAGGTACCCTGTGGCCGCAGGAACTGTTTTGGTAGATGCTGTACGCCGACTGGAAGAAGTGTATGATTCTTTACACCAGACCGGTATAATAAAGACTCCTTTTGCTTCCAATTATGAAAAAGAAAAAGAAACTGTCATTCAACATTCTTTCTGGATTTTTTCAGCAGGGCTTACCGGACATCCTTACACAAAGGAAGAATTTAGCGATAAGACTACCGAACAATTTGAAAAACAGACCGGCCAGAAGCTATTTGTCCTGCCTGAGGTAGCCAAAGAAACCCTGATGAAAGGAATAGATGATTTTTGGGAGTCATTTCAATTGACAGGAGCTGAAGCTAAAATAATACCTACTAAACCAAATAATAAACCGTCAGACCATAACCCTGCATCAAACCCTTTGGGTGAAAATGTGAAGGACATCAAGCCTCATTCTGATAAACCGGACGTAACCGATAAACTGGCCGCAGAGGCAAAGGCCAAAGGACAACAGATCGAGATAAAAAGCCAATCCGGTAAAGATGAAATGGTGCATGAAGCTGCCCATGTAACGCAACAGACATCCGGTAAAAAAGAGGGAGAAAGTGCTGATACCGCTGGTGATAAAAAAGATGCTAAACCCAAGCCCCGATGTAAATGTATAAATATTACCGGCAAGGTCAAGACTTCCCGAAGCCTGTCAGAATATTCATTTGAGGTCAATCCGGACTCGCAGTCCCCGACAGTCATCAAAGATCCGAATGTTAGCTTTGACAAACCTGCCGATGTACGCAAACCTGTGGAGTTTACAGTAACCCTTTCGGAACTGAAACTGGAATGTACCTGTGATGACGGAAAATGTGAACAACTGTCTTCAAAAAAAGGCAAATCCGATAATAAATATGGTTTTTCTGTTACTCAATATACCACAGGTCTGGAATTGGATGGGGATTCTAAAAAAACCGGAGATACATCGCAGGATTTTAATTTTAAGTCTAAATCTGTTGCAAGTAAAGACATCGTGATCAATTTTAAAATATCAGCTTATTGCGGATCTGATGCATGCAGTCAAAGCTTTTGTAGTGCAACGATACGATTGAGTTTAAAGATGATGACACAATAAAAAAATGACAAAAAACAGGATAAATTACATATTGGCTTTGGGGGATTGAAAATTTTCATAATCATAAATTTCTTTCATAATATGGTCAGAGTGTATTTATCAATTTTATATCTGTGTCTATTATTTAATCTGATGTATGGTCAGGCTGTTCAGGACGGGATGACACCTGATTCTATTTGGAATAAGATAAATCTGGCCGATGCGAGGGCAAAAATCACAAGGTCTGCAAAAGGAGTATTTATACCGCTATGGTTGCCTGTTGGTGCAGGTGCTGCCGGAGTGAGCACTTATTTCATAGTCAGTGGTAAAAAGAAGAAAGAAGATATTGAAATACCGGTTGCCAAAGATGATGTATATAACCTGATGTGCGGTATGTCTCATGAAATCAATCCTTTGGAAAATGACATCGGTACAAATCTTAGTCTTGTTGCTGTGGATAATGACCCTAACGGATGGGTTACTTTATCCAACCAAAAGCTTACGGTATCAGCACAAGCAAGAGGACAATTTTCCATTACTTACACCATTACCAATAAGGATAATCAATCTGCTTCTGCCAATATTACTATTACCATATCAGTGCCTGAATTTACCGTCAGAAATCTGAGCTATGAAGTACTCTCCGGTACCTCTGTGATCGGTAATATTATGCAGAACAGTGTGTGTGAACAATGTGTGGTAAAGCAAATGACCGGACCTGCAAATCCATCATTGATCTGGGATGCATTGGGTAATTTTTCAGTAATTCCTGTGCACACCGGTATCCAGCCTCATACCTTCCTGTACAGATTTGAAATAGAGGGTAAATGTCAGATAACTGTAACAGCAGAGCTAACGATTACTGTCATACCTCAGAAATGTGATGTTACACCCACTTTCAGCATGATTCCTGCCGGTTGTGATATGAGTGATGGTACTGTGACTGTCAATCTGGAAAGTTTGGAAGATTATACTTTGATGTGGAATACCGGACAGACTTCTTCCACCTTAACAGCTATACCTGCTGGTAATTATAGCTTGATTTTATCAAATGAAAAAATGCATTGTGTGTCAGAATTTTCGGTAGTACTTCCGGAAAATCCTGCAAAGTATCTGGAGAATGTCATGACAGGACCAGGCAATTGTTTCAGATCAGGAGAATGGCAAATTACTTTGCCTGAAGGCAGAAAATTTTTTGTATCCATTATGGGTGAGTCTCAACAATACTTACTTGAATTAGCGGGAGGAAATCATGATCTGATTACCCTGCTTAAGGAACAAAATGTAACCGGACCGATTACGGGCAGATTTATCCTGACTGTACGCGAACAGACTAAGGATATGAGATGTACAGAAAGTCTGACTGTAGAAATCCCCGATGTTACAGTGCCTTTCAGCTCTAAAAATGATACTCTATCCGGTCAGCAGGATATGCTTATTACAGCCAATATTCTTCAAAATGACACGGGGACAGGCCTTTATCTCGTGAGCATCACTCAGGTGCCGGGTGTATTGCTTGAATACAAAAGTAATGGTGACATAGTATTCAGGGGTGCGGAAGGCAATTACCATTTTACATACACTGTGAGGGACACCTGCGGTAGAGAGCAAAAAGCTGATATTTTGATTATTGTCAGTCATGTAGTATGTGCCTACACTGCGACATTTACGGTGATGCCTGCTTCTTGTGGTACAAATACAGGTAGTGCATCCATTGTATTATCACCTGTAGATGGAGCCTTAATAGTGTGGTCGAATGGCCTAAGTGGCAACACTATAAGCAATATCACTGCGGGCATATACTTCGTCACAGTGACACATCCTACAGGAGCATGTTTTCAGGTCTTCTCGGTACAGATACCCATGATTAACCCACCTTATGTGATACAGTCCATAGTAGTACAACCTGATTGTGTAAATAAGCAGGAGATTATTCTGGAGCTTCAGGCGCCGGTAAGTGGTTTTTTGACTATTGTGGCTGTTGGCCCCATTTCGACCTTTACCATTACAGTTCCGGCAGGTACTATAAAATTGAGCAATCATGTGCTGCTTATTCCAGGCACCTGGACTCTGCTGATTAATGACGCATCGGTTGCCACTTCCTGTGCTCAGGAATACAGTTTTGTTTTGATGAATTATATTCCACCTGTGATTACCTTACTGGATGTAGAACCGCCATCTTCTCCCTCGGCCAATAATGGTATTGCCTTTGTGCAGATTTCAGGGGGCAGTCCTCCGTACATCATTACCGGGGGTCCGCAGACTTATTCCAATCTTATGTCAGGACTTAATATCCTGACGGGTTTTCCCATAGGAGTATTTACATTGTTTGCCATTGATGCTGCCGGATGCAAAACCCTTCCGATTGTGGTAATTATGGGCGGAGAGCCACCACACAGACCTGAGCTCGCTTTTTTGCCTCAATCTGTGTTACTGTCTAAAGTAACGGCCGATCCTGAGCATCCGGATAAGGGTGATATGAAATATGAGGCCAATGTTTTTCAATCCATTTACAGCAGCCATAGTTTCAAAAACTCATATATAGGTGTACTTTTTGGCAGATCCTTACCCCGACAGACTTTTGGCTCAGGTGCAATTCAGGGACAGGATTTATATGTTTTAATGACGGATGCGGGTGCCAGGTCGTCCTATCAGAATCTGACACTGCACTTTGGTCCGCAGCTTATGCTGCTTCGAAGCAGGAATCAGGACAATTCTTCTTTAGGAAGTAAAATAAACCTGGAATACAATATTACGATTCGGAGCCATCTTAAAATTCATCCTATGTTGTTGTTTATGCACTCCTTGTCCTGGTACCCGGAACATAACAAATGGGCAGGCAATCAGAGTCTGGTATATCTTTTTTGAAAAAATCCGCAATAATTATTTGATTCAGGATTATTTTTTAGTGCGCTTCACGGTAACGGAAGTTTGGTTTGAACCTGAATTTTGATTCTTTGTGCCACCATTACCCGACTTTTTGACTACAGCAGTCGTTTTTATTTTAAACATCAGCGTACTCAAAGGTGGTATATCCACTTCCAGCATCCAGGGCTTGCCATGCCAGACTTTCTTTATAGCTTTGGCTTTGGTTCTGATTTCAAAGCCTGAGCCCCAGTATGCTTTGTCATCGCTGTTAAATATCAGTTCATAATTTTCTTTTTTCGAAAGGCCGAATTTATAATCCCGGTGTGGGGTGATGTTCAGATTACATATCACCAGTATTTTATCCGCTTCATTATCCGATTTCCTGAAATAGGAAAGGATAGAATTTGCCCGGTCTCCGGCATCCAGCCATTCAAAGCCTTCGGAGCTGAAATTGTAGTGATGCAGTGCTTTCTCCGTACGGTAAAGTTTATTCAGAGCTTTGATGGTGTCATTGATGCCTTTGTGTGGTGGATACTGCAGCAGTTCCCACGGTACTTCAGCTTTAAAATTCCATTCGGTATATGGTGCTATGTCATTGCCCATAAAAAGCAGCTTGGTGCCGGGATGTGAAAACATATAGCCGTACAATGTCCGGAGATTGGCAAATTTCTGCCATTCATCCCCGCACATTTTTCCAAGCAGAGAGGACTTGCCATGCACTACTTCGTCGTGAGACAGGGCCAGCATAAAATTCTCAGAAAAGGCATACATGATACTGAAGGTAATATCATTCTGGTGGAATTTTCGGTAGATAAATTCCCGCTTGAAATAATTGAGCGTATCATGCATCCATCCCATCATCCATTTCATACCGAATCCGAGTCCTCCCTGAAAAACCGGTCTGGATACCATAGGATAGTCGGTGGATTCCTCTGCGATGGTCTGAATGCCCGGGAAATGGCCATATACAGCCTCATTAAATTCCTGCAAAAAGGAAATAGCATCGAGATTTTCTCTGCCACCATATTTATTGGGCTCCCATTCCCCTTCTTTGCGGGAATAATCCAGATATACAATGGAAGACACGGCATCCACCCTGAGTCCGTCTATATGAAACCTGTCCAACCAGAAAAAAGCATTGCTGATCAGAAAGCTTCTGATTTCTTTTCGTTCAAAATTGAATATCAATGTGTTCCAGTCGGGATGAAATCCCTTGCGCCTGTCGGGATGTTCATATACACATGAGCCGTCAAATGTGGCTAATGCAAAGTCATCTGCAGGAAAATGGGCAGGCACCCAGTCCATTATTACCCCGATTTCATTCTGATGCAGTACATCAATCAGGTACATCAGGTCCTCCGGATTGCCGAATCGGGACGATGCCGCATAAAAACCTGTCACCTGATAGCCCCAGGATGGTTCATACGGATGTTCGGCGATTGGCATAAACTCCACATGTGTGTAGCCCATCTCCCGGATATAATGAACCAGCTTGTCGGCCATCTCTCTGTAGCTCAACGAACGACCATCATCCAGATGCCGCATCCATGAGCCGAAGTGCATCTCATACACTGAGTGGGGTTGATTCATAGCGTTTTTCACCGGCCGGGCATCCATCCAGGCTTTGTCCTGCCAGTCGTGATGCATCTCCCATACTACCGAACCGGACAAGGGTGGCTTCTCCGCCTTGATTGCATAAGGGTCAGCTTTCATGCGGATACGGCCATAGTTGTACGGGATGACTTTGTACTTATACACCATACCCTTGGTAATCCCCGGGATGAAACCCTCCCAAATACCTGATCCGTCCCAACGGGGATACAGCATATGTTCATCCCCCCGCCAGTGATTGAAATCTCCCACGACGCAGAGTTTTTCGGCCATCGGGGCATATACAGCAAAGTAACAGCCTTCCACTCCATTGACTGTGATAAGGTGAGATCCCATCTTTTCATACAATCTGAAATGCTTTCCTGACCTGAACAGATAGATATCCAGATCTGTGAAAAGGGTATGTGCTGTTACTTTGGTGGATTTCATAGGATGGTTGTTTTTTAGAATGGAAATGTAATGAAATTTCGGCTATTGTTCCTGAAAATTTACTGGAAATACTTACATTTTCCTGTCAGACTGACGAAAACCGTAAATATGCCATTCAAAAACTTCCGATAATCCGGACAAATTCCTCCGCAGTGAGAGATGCACCACCTACCAGTCCACCGTCCACATCAGGCATGGAAAAAAGCTCAGCCGCATTATTTCCTTTGACAGAGCCACCGTAAAGAATGGAGGTGCTCTCTGCCACCGCATCGCCAAAATGCCCTCTGAGCATCTGCCTGATGGCCAGATGCATTTCCTGAGCCTGCTGCGGAGTGGCGGTTTCGCCGGTTCCAATGGCCCATACCGGTTCGTAGGCAATGATGATGCGTTGCATATCATCTACCGAAAGGGGAAACAGCGATTCTTTCAGCTGTGTTTCGACATGACTGATGTGATTTCCTGCTTTACGGATTTCCAGTTCTTCGCCACAGCAAAATATCACCTTCAGGCCGGTGTCCAATGCAGTCCGGATTTTTTGAAAAAGCAGGCTGTTGGTTTCCCGGAAGTATTGTCTTCGTTCAGAATGTCCCAAAATCACATATTCCACATCAAGTGAATGTATCATTCTGGCTGAAATTTCTCCGGTGTATGCCCCTGCAATCTTTCGTGGCAGTTCTGTGCACTGATTTTTATCCGGGGATGATGAGCCATAAGTTTCTGTAATACCTGCAGATGTGTGTAAGGCACTCCCAATATGACGAGTACATCCTCAGGAATCGGGCTGTCTGATATATGTTTCGCCAGATTGACACCCTCCTCGGGGGTAGTGTTCATTTTCCAGTTACCTGCTGCTATTTTCAATCTTTGCATGTCCTGTGTTTTTTTGCAAAGATGTTAAATGCAATGTAAATTTTGCATCTATGAGCGCTTCTTTTAAAAAAAAGGAAATCAAAACCCTGAATTTGGACCTTGATTTCCTGAGCAGATTTTCTATCCAATCAATTGAAATCAAATCTTAATCCTACGGAGAAATTATTATAGTTGACTGCCTGCTCATTTCTGAACAAGTCATTCAGATCCATTTTGCAGTAAAGGCTCAGATCCCTGTACCCCAGATAGGCACCCAAGCCATATATGAAATTGTTGGTATTAAACTCTCCACGTGTACTTTCTTCCACTTCATATCCGTTGACCCTGTAGTCTATGATCTGACGGGTACGCAGATTGAATCCCGCATAGCCACCCATACCCAATCTCCAGGATTTCTGGGTTCTGAATACGATTTTTTCCTCTGATACTTTTTTGGGAGTGAAGTCAAATTCGAGGTGCAAGGGAAATACGAGTTGTGTATTCCTGAAATATGCATTTTTGCTCAGGGTCTCCTCAAAGGGTACCAGTACTGTCTGATTGCCGTTTACTGCAAAGACTCTGTTGTCAGTAGGGCGCAGATTGTTGTAGATCAGTGACACCCCGTATTTGAGGTGCAGCAGGTTATTTTCCTTGGCCAGCCGGGTCTTGCCTGAAAGTCCCCATTCATAGAATCGGCCATTGGATACCCGGAATTCAGAGTCTGACAATGAGCTGAATTCTCCGTTTCTCAGGGCGTTGTTCAGGCCAAATGCAAAAATAAACTGGGTGGTAGTCCTTCTCTCTCCTCTGATTTCTCTTTTGCGGGTACGGTTTATTTCGATCCGTATAGGTTTGTCTCTTTCATTATCCCAATCTTCTTCAGACAGCACTTTGCCTTCTGCTTTTTGCATGGTGAGGTCCAGCAGCTCCTCCTGGTAAGGGGCTAAACGGGATTCTATCGTCCTGGCACTTCGTTCTGCAGCTTCTGCTTTCATGACTTCCGCCTGATTGGGTGTGAGCTGTCCGGCATTGAGTTTCTGATTGATTTCTGCTACCTCTGACCGGAGTTTTTCTTTTTCTTCCTTAGTGATTTTGTCCATGTAGCGGCTTATGGAGCGAATCCTGGCTTCAAAACTTTCCTGCCCGTACATAGTGCTGAATACAGACAAAACAAGGGCAAGAGTAAATTTCAATACTTTCATAATGCAATGATTTTTAATAATTATAAAATGAATTTATTCTTCATACCGGTTTCTGTGACTTACGGTGGCAATGATGTTTCCGGCTCCCTGATGCAGGCTTCTGAAGGCTTTATGGAGAAGGCCGGGATCCACATCTTTTTCCACTTCTGCCAGCAGAGCAGTGGGATTTAAGACAGTTTTTCTAAGTTTGCCCAGATAGGAAATTCTGTTTTGTCCATTTTCGGAATCCTTCATTGCAATGGACGACTCTGAAATGGCAGAGCTAACTACCGGTTCGATGGATTGGGAGCTGTAATCAGGTGCTAATTCATACTCAACCTTATCTGATTTATTAGTAAGGTCCGTTTCAGCAAATAATTCAGATGCAGATTTATTTTGCACTGAAGTCAGCTTTACCTCTCTATTTTTGCTCAAAGCACTGATGGTGGTGACTTTTGGATTTTCTGATAAAACTTCTTCATGTCCGTCAGTAACTTCAGGTTGGTTGATGGTTTCGGTTTTTTCTATTTTCAGGTTTGCAGCAGTGTCTGATTGGATTGTATACGGTTTAATTAAATTTATGATTAGAATCCCAAGCACAGCTGCCGGCAATATCCAGATAGCTGCCATTTTTACCTGAGCACTCAGCCGAAGACCACTTTTAGCTTTGTTTTTTCGAATGTCCTGCTGCACTTTGGTCCAGAGTACAGGATCCGGATTCAGCGTTCTTTGGGCGAATGATGCCCTCATTTCGGTATCTGAGGGGATGAGATTTTTCATACACTCAAAAGTTTTTCCTGTTTTACCATGGATTGTAATAATTTTCTTGCATAGGCTAATTGAGATTTGGAAGTTCCTTCGCTTATACCAAGCATTTCTGCTATTTCATGATGCTTATATCCGTCTATCACAAAGAGGATGAATACCACTCTGCAGGATTCGGGCAGTCGGTCAATCATTGATTGCAGACTGTCCATTGTCTCAAAATCTGAAATACCATCAGCAGCGATCGAGTCAGCGATGGGTTCGCCGGGAAAATCCAGCTTATTCCTTTGAGTCTGCCTGATGTGGTCAATACACTGATGTACCGTAATGCGATGAATCCATGCTTCAAAACTGCAGTCATCCCGATAGCTTTCTAAATGTCTGAATACTTTCAGTATGCTGGCGACCATCAGATTTTCTGCGGTGTGCATATCCCTGAAATATTGCCTGCATATGCTGAGGATTCTTGGAGCATAACGGTCATACAGCATTTGCTGAGCTTTGGGATTTTGCTCCCGGCAAAGCTTGAGGATGTCTTTCAGTTCCTTTTTATGTACCACTACCTCCAACACTTTTCGAATGGATTTACATATATATGGACGTTTCCAAAAACCAAATGGTTGGAAAAGTCTGCCAGATTCGTTATAAATCAGACAAACGTCAGGATTCTGTATATCAATCAACTATCCATTAAATTAGTATTTCTACACTTTTTGGAAACTTATTGCAAGGGTTTGTTCCCTGTGCACTTGATTTAAAAGGTATTGGATAAGAGTTTTGTATTGTTAAAATTAGGGCAAGACTATTGTTCAGGAAAACTTAATTTGGGAGAGTATGCCATGATTTCATAAATTAATTTACCTTTATTTGAAATTACCAATCTAAAGTTTTATGAAGCAGAATGCCCGGTTTTTAATCTTTTTTCTCTCCGTATTAATCTTAACAGGATGTGCCACACTTACCGGTTATCAGGATGGTAAGACTTTGTCTGAAGGAGTGACGGAATTGAATGTTTCTCTGAATATGGGGCAATCCCAGCCATTTGATGTGGATGAAGATAATGCACTGGATGAATTCAACAGGTTGTTTTTTCCGAATATTGAGGTGTCAGCCAGGAGGTCAGTCGCCAACAGATTGGATGCATTGGTGAGACTATCCACTTCATTCAATATAGGTGCAGGACTTAAGTACCAGATATCAGGGGATCACCAATCCCGTTTTGCAATGTCTTTAGGGGCCGAGATACAAAATTTTGGCCTGTTGACAGTGGGATTATGGAATGTACAATTACCTCTTTACACCAGTATCCATCCCCATGAAAACCTGGCTTTTTATTTCACACCCAGATATATATATCAGTTTAGCACTTATGGAGGCCGTGAAGGATGGAATTATCTCGGAGGCAATGCAGGTCTGATGACTGGTCGTAAACATAAATTAGCCATTGACTTTGGTTACTACCGGCTGGGAGCCGAGAAAGTATCATCTGTGGGATTATTGACTGTGGGAGTAGGAGGGAAGTTTGTTTTTGGCGGCTAAACTCATGCTGTGAATTGATAAACCTGCTCGACACAACTCCGGCACGAAGTCTCATGCATCTTTAATGATACCTCCTGGATGGACGATCTCTGTTTTCATTTCCTTATGATCAGACAACTATAAGTCAATCCTGTATCAGTTCAGTCAGATGCCTTGAGATGTTTTGATTGAGGGTATAGTGTCCGTGGATTCCATCAGTATCCTGACTATCCAAATGACTTTCAGGATTGTCTATGATAATGCGGTTTGCATAAAATGGCAAAATCCAGATATAGTATCAACCGGATTTGAAAGGTCTGGTTGCAGTCAGAGTTTCCCGTTTACATATTCTTTAACATATGGTTGCTACCAAAGTCCACCGAAGATATGTATCTTTGTAGTCTAAATTTTCAATCATGTTCAGTTTAATATTCGGTATGGGCCCGCAGGAGTTGATTATCATCGGTATGATTATTCTCGTGGTATTCGGAGGTAAAAAGATTCCCGAACTGATGAGAGGATTGGGACAGGGTATCCGTGAGTTCAACAACGCCAAGGCCAACATAGAGACCGAAGTCAAAGAAAATATGAAGGAATTGGATGCTAAAAAGTAATCCGATAAGCCTTTAATGCTCAATGAAGAACAAAACCGTTTGTCCGGAATTCCGGTAAGCGGTTTTTTGATTTTTTGCTAAACCCTGTGATGCTTTTTTTGTTACACCACAAAAAATAATCAGATGTTGGTCAATATTGTCATAGTACTGGTTACGGTTCTGGGTATGGAGTTTGTTGCCTGGGCAGCCCATAAATACCTCATGCATGGATGGCTGTGGATTTGGCATGAAGACCACCATAAACCGCACTACGAAAAGGAAGGCTTTTTTGAGAAAAATGACCTGTTTTTCCTGGTATTTGCCATACCGAGTATGATATGCTACATTGTAGGTACATTATCAGATACCTACGGATGGCTGCTTTTTGTAGGAATAGGTATCTCCATTTATGGTTTGATTTATTTCCTGATACATGATGTGTATATCCATCAGCGGTTCAAGTGGTTCAGACAGCTGGATAGCAAATACAGCCGTGCCATCCTCCGTGCCCACGGTGCCCACCATGCCAACACCCAAAAAGAAGCCGGTGAGTCTTTCGGCCTCCTCATCGTAAATCCCAAGTATTTCAAAAAGCGAAACAGAGAGGAGCAGGTGCAGGCTCATTGAGTTTAGTCACACCACCTGAAACCCACCCGCATAGGGATCGTCATCAGGATCGACGAGGATAGTGTTGTAGCCATAGATCCTGGCCCAGCCTTCGATACCGGGAATGATAGCCACAAAATCTCCCACAGTAGTACTGCCTTCAATGGTGCCTGTGAAAGTACTTCCGATGAAGCTTTCGTGAATAAACTTATCTCCTGGTTGTAGCTTTCCCTGAGCATACCACTGCGCCATCCTTGCCGAGGTACCTGTGCCGCAAGGGGATCGGTCTATCGCTTTATCTCCGTAAAAGACCGCATTTCTGGCTGTGGAGCCATCATGTATGCAGGCACCTGTCCACATGACATGGCTGCAATGATTCACTTCGGGCAGGACAGGGTGCTGAAAATGGTAGTGCTCATTCAGGTAAGCTCTCACCTGTCTGCTGGCACTGATCAGAAATTCTGCAGCATGATGTTCTACACCTTTGAAGTTTTCCTGCGGGTCTATGATGGCGTAAAAATTGCCCCCATAGGCGACATCTACGGTCAGTGATCCGAATACATCGGAATGGACGCCCAGTTTCTCTTTGTACAAAAAAGAAGGCACGTTAATCAGTTTCACAGATTTTACTTTGCTGCCCACTTGTGTATAGCTTACTTTGACTAATCCTGCAGGTGTTTCCAGTCTGAGTTCTCCTGCTTTTTTGGGGATGATTAATCCCTCTTCTATAGCTACAGTCACAGTGCCGATGGTACCATGTCCGCACATGGGCAGACAACCGCTGGTTTCTATAAAAAGTACAGCCGCATCATTTTGCGGGTCATGCGGTGGATACAGGACACTGCCGCTCATCATATCATGCCCCCGTGGTTCAAACATGAGGCTTTGGCGTATCCAGTCATATTCCCGGAGAAAATGCAGTCTTTTTTCCATCATATTTTTTCCATCTAGTGCCGGGCCGCCACCGGCTACCACTCTGACCGGATTGCCGCAGGTGTGGGCATCTATACAAAAGAATCTTTTTCGTTCCATCACTTGACCGCTTCCCTCGTGTAATCTCCATTGAGTTTGCGCATGATGCCCAATGGATTGACATTTTTCAGTTCATCGGGTAGAAATCTGTCCGGACAGTCCTGCCAGCAGACAGGTCTTGCCCAACGTTTGATGGCATCGGAGCCCACAGATGTAAAGCGACTGTCTGTCGTAGCAGGGTAGGGGCCGCCATGTACCGTGGCATGACTCACCTCCACACCGGTAGGTATGCCATTGAAGACTATCCTGCCTGCAAGGTTTCGGGCTGTGCGGATGAGCTCTGCATGGTGGTCAAAATCATGCTCTGTACCGATGATGGATGTGGTGAGCTGGCCCGGGACAGCATTTCGTACAGCCATAATTTCTGCATCATTATTGCATACCACAATCAGACTGAACGGGCCGAATATCTCTTCATGCAGGTGGGGATTTTTCAGAAAAGTATCCGCATCGGTACGTGCAAGCACCGGACTGGCTTTCATATCTTCTGATTCATGTGCATGATAGATAGTCTCTACACCTTTCTCCAGCAGCACCTGATCCAGGAGTCTGTTATAGTTTTTATGTATGCCCTGATGCAGCATTTTGTAGGCAGGTATCTGCGAAAGTTCCAGAGCCAGAAGACTCGTAAAATGGTTGAATGCACTGCTTTTGTGCCCTATCAGTATGCCGGGATTGGTGCAGAACTGCCCAACACCCATGGTGATGGACGAAGCAAACATTTTGGCATATTCTGCGGATTTTGTTCGCAAGGCTTCTTTGAGAAAAATGACAGGGTTGGTACTTCCCATTTCTGTAAACACCGGTATCGGCACAGCTCTCTGCTGGGCATAGTCGTAGATCGCTCTACCCCCGGCCAGGCTTCCGGTAAAGGCCACTCCCGCAGTTTGCGGATGCTGTACCAATATTTTACCGACTTCATAGGAGGCACTGCTCACATGCTGAAATACATGCGGGGGCATCCCTGTTTTATCGGCCGCTCTCTGAATGGCACCGGATACCAGATTGAGGTCTGAGGATGAAAAGGATGACCTTTGACTATCACCGGACAACCGGCAGCTAAGGCCGATGCTGTATCACCTCCTGCGGTAGAGTATGCCAGAGGAAAATTGCTTGCGCCAAATACAACAATAGGCCCCAGGGACACCAGCATTTTTCGCATATCCGGTTTGGGCAGTGGTTTCCGGTCTTTTACTGCCGTATCTACTACGGCCTCTACCCAGCTGCCTTCTCCTACCAGATCGCCGAATGCCCGCAGTTGTCCGCAGGTTCTGGCACGTTCGCCCACAAATCGTACAGCCGGAAGATTGGTTTCCATGACACATGCCTGTATGAGCTCATCGCCCAGATTTTCGATTTCTTCTGCTATGGCATATAGAAATGTTTTTTTCTGCTGTCCGCTGAAATATTGGTAGTTGTGCCACGCTTCAGTCGCCTGTGCCAGTATTTTGTTCAATTCATTGATCATTTTCCGGTGATTTTATTAGCTGAGATGAGTTAAAACCGGTCTGTAATCCAATCCTCGCTGAATAATAGCGGTGATGCGTGCCAGCTCTTCTCCTTCAAGAGCTAATCTCGGGGGTCTGACATATTCAGATCCTATACCTGCCATCGTTTCTGCAAGTTTGATATATTGTACCAGCTTGGGGTGGATATCCAGTTCAAGTAATGGAATAAACCAACGGTAAATAGAGCGTGCTTCTTCAATTTTAGCCTGCTGAATTAACGAGTAAACAGCCACCGTCTCTTTCGGGAAAGCACACACCAGACCTGCCACCCAACCATGAGCACCGAGTACCAGCTCTTCCATCGCCAGTGTATCTACACCGCACAGGATCCGGAACCGGTCACCAAAGGCATTGAGCATCCGCGAGACATTGGTGACATCTCGGGTCGATTCCTTAACTGCCTGTATCTGATCGATTGTGGCCAGTTTTTCGAATACTTTCAGGCTTACTTCTGTACCATAATCTACCGGATTATTGTAAATCATCACAGGAAGATCTGTGGCCCGGGCTACTGCTGTAAGATAGGCAGATAGCTCTCTCTCATCCGGTTTGTATCTCATGGGTGGCAAAAGCATGAGTCCGTCTGCTCCAAGGCTGTAGGCTTCTTTGGCTCTTCTCACTGCCATTTCTGTCGAGCCCTCTGCTATATTCAGAATTACGGGAATCTTCCCATTTACATATTCTTTTGAAAATCTTACAAGTCTCGACTTTTCGTCTTCAGTGAGGGTACTTGCTTCTCCCAAGGTACCACCCAGTACTATGCCATGAATTCCGGCTTCTAATTGAGCATCCAGATTTATCCGGTATTTTTCGAGGTCGAGATTGCCCGAAGCATCAAATTTTGTGGTCAAAGCGGGAAAAATGCCTTCCCATTTCCATTCTCCCATATGATTGCATTTGTCGAGTGCCAAAATTAGCAAAAAACCGTGGATTCGTTTTTACAACTTTTACAATCAATCCTGAATGTAAAGCTTTTGCTTCGTTGGTTTGAATCAAAAACAAGACCTTCCAATTGGCAGGTGCTTAGATTGAAAGAATTATCTTTGCCGGAAATACAATAGAATGAGAGGCTTGCTCTTCGTTGCACTTCTATGTTTTACAGGTACCTTGATGCTGTCAGGGCAGCGATTGTATCAGACCAGTTCAGGGCAGAAATTTATGCTGAATCCTGACAATACCTGGTACTTCGTAGATGGCGTAGCCAAAGTGCTACAGGATGCCAATAACGGTACCGGGCGTGTACAGGAAGACAAATATGGCATTTTAATGCTCAAAGCTCTTGAAAATGAGGTAAATACCTATGTAGAATGGTTTGCAAAGAAAAATGAGATTGCAGAGACAGAGCAGATCATCATACAAACCCGGGAGGCTTCCAACAATCCGGTGGTTTTGGCAAAGCTGAACGATAACCTGGCTGCTTTGAAAAAGGAGGAAAACGCCTACCTGACCCAATATACAAAAAATGCTCAGATTACCAAAAGACTGCAGGCCTCCGAAAATCTGCTGGGTAAAAAACAGGAAAAGGAGTGGAATGAAATTGCTAAGCTGCTGAATATTCAGTTTTCACCCAAAGAAGAAAAAAAACAGAGTAAACCGGTAAAGGAGAAAAAACCAAAGCAGGAAGAATCCGTACTCAGTAAAAACGAAGAAAACTCCCTGCCATGCAAAACCAAAGAGTTTCTGGAATTTGTGGATGAAAATCCAAATCCTGCACCACCCTCTGAGACAAATAAACCAGATCAAAAATTGTCTGCCGAACTGAAAAAAGAAGATAAAAAGTCTGCCCCAGTGATGGTTAAAAAACCGGATTGTCCGGTACAGCAAATTTCAGATAAAGAAAGCAACGGTAATGACTTTATAGCTTTGGAAAGCGGACCGTTGTTTCAATATACTCCTGAAAAATTGGTATCCTATTTCAGGGATAAAGATTTTCTTCAGGCAAGAGCACACCTTTTTAAGAAGGATAATAAAGTTTTCCTGCAGCTGGGACTTACTTTTTTTTCTAAAGATGCCGCCCGAAATTATGGGTATATTCCCGGAGGCAGCCTTGTTGCATTACAGCTTATCAATGGCGTAATCATGAGATTGAAGACTACCGGTGACAGCAGGGCTGAACTGGAAACTTACACAGGCAACACCATTTACAATGTAATCATTCCCATGGATAAGGAAACCTTGGGTATGCTCGAAAAAGTCGCTCTCGACAATATGGGTATCATGTGGTCCTCAGGATTTGAAACTTACCCTATTTATGAAGTGGATTTTCTGATGCGACAGATTTCATGTATCAAAAAACTGAGATAGATATATGCTTGGATTAAAATTGGCTACCGACCCTGTCTGGGTTAACATTGCAGAGAAGACTATTGATGAAATACTGACAGATCATGCCTATTGTGAGCAGAAGGCAGCCTCTACCTGCATCTCTCTCATCGTGCAGTACCCCGAAAAAGAAGAATTGGTGGAGGAAATCACCCCGATTGTTGCCGAGGAGTGGGGATATTTCCGTAAAGTGTTGAAGGAGTTGAAAGTCAGAGGGTATAAATTTGGAAAGACCCGCTCTGATGATTATGTGACAGAACTGATGAAATTTCAGCGCAAGGGTGGCAAAGATGAAGACCGGCTCATGGATAAATTACTTATTGCTGCCATGATAGAAGCAAGGAGTTGTGAAAGATTTCGTCTCCTCTCTTTACATATTTCAGATGAAGAACTCAAGAAGTTTTATCATGAATTTATGGTAAGTGAGGCAGGACATTACCGTACCTTTATAGACCTCGCCAAAAAATATGCCCCGGCCGAAAAGGTAAAGCAAAGGTGGCAGGAAATGCTGGAATTTGAAGCAGAGATTATGAAAAACAGAGCCCTGCGTGGTGACAGGATGCATTAAACGGAAGTTTGGTTAGCCTGATTGCAAGAATTTTTAATTCATGGTTGACGAAGAGCTGGATACATGAATCTGGTTTTTAAGAAATATGTCGGGGTCTCAGGGTAAAAACTCCTCCTCCAAAGGATGCTTAATATCAAAACTTATAAATAAATCTCCATGGAAGATATTGAAAATGGCGAAAAGCTGCATTTTGAGAATCGAATAGATGTCGGGCCTTTATTCGAAAGCATTACCAGAATAAAAAATGAAATTTCCAAAGTTGTGGTGGGGCAGGAAGTCATGATCGACCGGCTGCTCGCCTGTCTGCTGGCCAATGGACATGCACTGATAGAAGGAGTACCGGGTACAGCCAAGACCATCACGGCCAGATTGCTGGCAAAAACTCTCCACATTGATTTCAGCAGGATACAGTTCACACCCGATCTTATGCCTTCGGACATTTTGGGTACTTCGGTATTTGATGCCCGGATGGCAGTTTTTACCTTCCGCAAAGGTCCGGTGTTTTCCAATCTGGTTTTGATTGACGAAATCAACCGTGCACCTGCCAAGACACAGGCAGCCTTGTTTGAAGTGATGGAAGAGAGGCAGATTACCATAGATGGGACGACCTATAAAATGGATCCCCCATTTATTGTAGTCGCTACACAAAATCCCATAGAACATGAAGGTACCTACAGACTCCCGGAGGCACAATTAGACAGATTTCTGATGAAAATAACCATCGATTATCCTGACAGGTCAGAGGAGGAACAGATCTTGCTTCGTGAGCACCTACTCACCGAAGGGAATAAAACTGATTCGGTAATACCATTTTTGGAAAAGACGCAACTTACGGATTACCAGAAGCTTGTCAGGCATATCATAGTGGACAGTCATCTTATCAGCTACATTGCACAGATAGTATGCAGTACGAGAGATAACCCGTTTTTGTATCTGGGTGCCTCGCCGAGAGCCTCCATCGCATTGCTGAATGCTTCCAAAGCTTTTGCCGCATTGCGGGGACGTGACTTTGTTGCTCCTGAAGATGTCAGGGATGCCGTCATTCCGGTGTTGATACACAGGGTGATTGTGGCTCCTGAAAGAGAAATGGAGGGGTTTACAGCCGGACAGATCATCAGTCAGATCGTCGATAGCATAGAAATACCCCGATGAAAAAACTGTATAGAAGTATCTATATTCACAAGAGGCTTATCATAGCTCTTGGCCTGATAGCGGCTCTATCCGCTGCCGGATTTTTTGTGGCATGGTTGTATATTTTTGCGGGTATTTTATTGTCTTTGTTGACAATAATCTTTTTGGTAGAGCTCATTATTTTGTTTGCAGGACAAAGGAAATTGCTTGCCTCCCGGATTGTCTCTGAAAAATTTTCATTAGGGGACCATAATATCGTCACAATAAAAATCAGGAACAGCTATCCTCTCGCTATCAGATGTCAGATCATTGATGAACTACCCTTTCAGTTTCAGATCCGGGATTTTTCAATGGAGGCTCAATTGCCCGCCAATGCTGAGAGCGAATACCAATACAAACTCCGGCCTCTCGAAAGAGGAGTGTATGAATTCGGCAGTCTCATTATCTACGTGAGATGTTTGATGGGATTGGTGGTGCGCAGATTTGATTTTGACAGTGCTGCTTCGGTGTCAGTTTATCCTTCCTTCATCCAGTTGCGCAAGTATAATCTGGCAGCTATCAGTGACAAATTAGTGATGTATGGTGTAAAAAAGGTCCGGAAGCTCGGACATACC
Organism: Saprospiraceae bacterium; assembly: GCA_016716335.1. Classification (GTDB taxonomy): domain Bacteria; phylum Bacteroidota; class Bacteroidia; order Chitinophagales; family Saprospiraceae; genus OLB9. Next base: position 217,422 of record JADJWN010000002.1, read on the forward strand.
ATGGAGTTTGAAAAAATCAATGAATATGTGCCGGGAGACGACATCCGTACCCTCAATTGGAAAGCTACCGCCAAGGCTGGCCGGCTTATGGTCAATCAGTATCAGGATGAAAGGTCTCAGCAGGTATATTGTGTCATAGACTGCGGACGTACGATGAAGATGCCATTTGATGGCCTGAGTCTGCTTGACCATGCCGTCAATAGCTGTCTGGTGTTGAGTAATGTGATACTCCGCAAACATGACAAGGCAGGGCTGATCTGTTTTTCTCACCGTGTAGGTATTGCACTTCCGGCCTCGTCTTCCGCCGGCCAGATACGCAATATTGTAGAAAATCTGTACAACATAAAAACGGATTTTAAAGAATCGGATTTCAGCAGACTCTTTCTTCATTTGCATAAGCATATCAATCAGCGCAGTCTTATACTCCTGTACACCAACTTCGAAAGTCTGGACGGGCTCAGAAGACAGATCGGATACCTTAGGTCTATCGCTGCCAGACATCTGCTTATTGTGATATTTTTTGAGAATACGGAGCTCAGCCAAATCATCCACAATCCTGCACAAACAATGGAAGCACTCTATGATAAAGCAATAGCAGAAAAATTCAGCTATGAGAAAAAACTCATCAGTCTCGAACTGAAAAAACACGGTATCATGAGCCTGCTGACCACTCCCGAAAAATTGACCATAGATACCATAAACCAGTATATCATGATTAAATCCCGCGGTATGGGTTGATGACAGGGATTTTTATCAGAATGCTTTATTAAATTATCCTGCTGGAAAATCGAATGTAAAAGAAATCGATTCTCAAAAAAATAACTGACACTTATTATCAGATGTTTAAGTCAGTCCGGCTCTGATATTTTTCCATTATGCACTCTGCCATCAATTTATAAATAATCATATTTTTGTTTTTCGGAATTGGTTTAACTCTTCAGGATTATGAGACATTGCCTTATCATTTCAGTAATTTTTTTCTTTGCTTTTTCGGCATTCCTTCAGGCTCAAAACGAAATGCATCCCGAATCCAGATTGGCAAAGGCGGGATATACTCTGCCTCAGGCCAAAAAGCCTATTGCTAATTTTGTGACCTCCGTTCGTGATGGCAACAAACTGTATCTGTCAGGGCATGGATATTGTGGAGAGGCAACTGAAGTCGATAGGGGCAAGCTCGGTAAAGACCTGACTGTAGAGCAGGGTTATCAGGCAGCGAGAAATGTCGGACTCTGTATGCTTGCCACGATCAAAGAAGCCATCGGTGACCTGGGCAAAGTAAGACGAATCATTCGAGTATTTGGCATGGTCAACTGTACCCCTGAATTCACTCAGCAGCCTCAGGTGATGAATGGATTTTCGGACCTGATGGTCAATGTTTTCGGAGAAAATGGTAAGCATGTCCGTTCAGCAGTGGGTATGAGTTCTCTGCCGGGAGGCATGTCTGTGGAAGTGGAAATGATGCTGGAAATAGAAGACTGAGATAACAGTATTACCTATCCTGTCCGGATTATTGCGAAGCATTTGAATTTTCGGATAAAGCATGCTTAACCTGAAAAGCTATCTGATTTTACTGTCTGTATGCCTTTTGGGCATTATGTATGGCAGATGGATTCAGGAAGATTATGCATTTATAAGAATATGGGATTTTGAGAATCTTGCCTGGATGTTATTGGGTATCCCTTTTCTTTTTATTCAGAAATATGCAGGAATCCCGGACTTCTGAGATACAAATATCAGCAACAAATCAAGATTATATCATCCTTTACTTATCGGTGCTGTATTTGGAATTCTGGATGTATTGGTCATAAAATGGATTATGCATCCTGAACCATACACTGAGCTTCCTCCATTTCTGCAGCCATTTCCCTATTCCCTTTTCATTTATCTGTCCGGCGCCTTTGAAATAGAAGTCTTTTACCGACTTATTCCAATTACAATTATGGCAATTTTGGGCAAAAAGCTTTTTTCCGGAAGATACTTCGATCTTTTTCTATGGATTGGTATAATAGCATCATCTCTGAGAGAGCCTCTCGAACAATGGCCGGCAGGGCATCCTGCATTTATCTTTTATGCGGTGTTTTCCGGCTTACTGATGAATCTCACTCAGGGCATTTGCTTTTTCAGATATGGATTCATGGCTGCTTTTACCCTGAGACTGGGCCACTATATTATATGGCACATACTGCTGGGTATGTACGTTCAATACTTTGAATTATCCTGAAATTCTTAGGAATGTTTTTACATGGGCACAAAAAATAGTAACGATGCCTGTTTGTAATCAATTTTACAATACCATATCAATTACGCCTCCTTCACATGCATCCTGAATCCGTTGCCGTGTATGTTGATAATCTCAATTTTAGGATCTTTGCTCAGGTACTTTCTGATTTTTGTTATGAATACATCCATACTACGGGCGGTGAAGTAATTGTCATCTTCCCAGATTTTGGTCAGGGCTTCGGACCTCTGAAGTACATCGTTCATCCTGAAACAAAACAGCCTGAGCAGTTGGGCTTCTTTGGGTGAAAGTTTATCCGTGCTTCCATCCGGCTTATAGGTAAGGATACGGAGCGCATAATCAAAATGATAATCCCCGATGGTGAATTCCCTTTGATTTTCGAGATTTTCTTCAGGCTTCAGCCTGCGGCGCATCACGGCTTTTACTCTGTACAGCAGTTCTTCAGAATTGAAAGGCTTGGTGATATAGTCGTCCGCCCCTATTCTGAATCCTTCCAGTACATCCTCTTTTAATGTCTTGGCAGTGAGAAATATAATGGGTACTTCCTGATTGAAGGTTCGGACATCCTTTGCCAGTGAAAAACCATCTTTTTTAGGCATCATCACATCAAATATACAGAGGTCATAGGTCCCCTTTTTGAAGGCTTCCAGTCCGGCCTCACCGTCGGTAGCCAGCGTGACTTCATAATCGTTCATTTCAAGATATGACTTCAAAACATCACCGAAGTTTTGATCGTCTTCTACCAATAGAATTTTTGCAGGACATATTTTTTCGGGTTTATATCATTATATTAACAAATGTATCGCTTTTTTTATTTTGTTTTCTGCTTTTTGGGTAAAAAAACTGTGAAAGTACTTCCTTTTCCGGGTTCACTCTTCACCTGAATATGGCCTCCATGTGCTTCAACCATGGCTTTTACATAACTCAATCCCAATCCAAAACCTTTGACATTGTGGACATTTCCGGTAGGCACTCTGTAAAACTTTTCAAAAATATGTTTTTGTGCATCCTTCGGTATGCCGATACCGTTGTCTTTGACAGAAATCTGGATACCATTGGACACATCTGAGGTGGAAATGGTGATTTCCGGTTTTTCTGGTGTATATTTTTCAGCATTATCCAGCAGATTGTTGATGACGCTCCCTATATGGGTGTGGTCAGCCAGTATTACCGGATCTTTGGCTCTCAGATCAGCATGTATGCTCCCTCCTTTGGCCTGCACTTTCAGTCCGGCATTGACCACAGCGTCTTCGATAAGTTCGTGGATATCAAGCTCTCCGAATTTCAGATTCAGATCATTTCTCTCTATCTGTCCCATCTGCAGTACTTTCTCGACCTGACTGAGCATACGGAGGTTTTCCTGCTTGATGATATTGATAAATCTCCGGACTTTATTCTCGTCATGAATGATCGATGGACTCAGTACAGAATCCGATGCCAGTGAAATGGTGGCTATTGGAGTTTTGAACTCATGCGTCATATTGTTGATGAAGTCAGTCTTCATCTCGGATACTTTTTTCTGCCTGAAAATTATATAAACCGTGTAGGAAAAACAGAATAATATCAGTACCGTAAATAAGGTGGAGCTGAGTAATATCGGAAACACACTGCTCCATAAAAACCGGGTCTTGTTGGGAAAGTAAAGATTGAGATGGCCCGGTTCCGAAAATTCATTGGCAAAAAGTGAGATCCGGTATTCTGCTTTGAGCAAAGGGCTGAGCTCTGCCACATTGCTCGACTTGGTGGTATCTTCAATAGAAACAGCATAGTTGCCATTCACGATGATATAACTGTGCAGTTCATTGGAATACACTCCATATTCATATTTCAGATCTATGCCCTGATCAGCCAGTTCCTGCCTTAGAAACAAGTCTAATTTATCTTTGTCTATCGCTTCCAGATATTCAGATGGATTCAGAAAAAAGGAAAGCGAATTCATATCCTTGGTACGTTCCGGCTTGAAGGGACTGTCCATTTCTTTTCCTGAACTGAGGCTTGTTTCAGTCCGTTGCTTGAGCAGTTCAGAATAGGCCCGGTCTTCTACATCCTGCCTTAGTCTGTCCTTTACCCGGTTGAGTGCCGTGATCACTTTATCATTAAAGTTTTTCTCATCCAGATTTACTGACCATTTAATCCAGAATAACTGAATCATCCCCACTCCTACCAGAGAGGTGGACATAATAATGATGATAGCCCAGATTACTTTTTTACTCATACAATATCTGAAACAACGATTTGCATAAATAGATTACCCGGATCGGATTGGGTTAAATGACTTTTTCATTTTTCATCCATGGATATGACCTCAATTTGATTGTCTTTATCATTTCTGCGGCAGCAGTCCGTAAATTACATCCCCGAGAGCCGTTCTGAGATTCAGATCCGTGATTTTATTGTTTTTTCGGGTAGGATACACTCTGTTGGTCAATAATACATAGGATAGATTGTACATCGGGTCTGCCCATGTATAGGTGCCGGTGAAGCCACTGTGCCCGAAACTCTGAGGCGATGCCTTTTCCGGAGCATTTTTCGTATCAGCCGTAAATGAGGGCTTGTCAAAAATCAGTCCTCTGCGGTTTCCCTCTTCTTTAAACTGATAGGAAGTGAATGTGGCTATAGTCTGGGGGTTTATGTACTGATTGCCTCCGTAATACCCTTTCTGCAGGAATAATTGCATCATCTTGGATACATCGTTGACACTGCCAAACAATCCTGCATGACCGGATATGCCATTGAGTACAGCTGCGCCTTCATCATGCACTCTGCCGTGTATCAGAGCGTGCCTGAAGGTACTGTCAAATTCTGTGGGTATTATCTTATCTGCATTAAAACGCCGGAGTGGCTCAAATCCCAGGCTGTATGCTCCTATATTGGCATATTGCTGGTGAAGATAGTGGTCAAAATGGTTGCCGGTGAGTTTTTTGCAGATCTGAGGGTAGAAATAAAAGTGTAAATCACTGTACACGTATTGGCCTGGTGCTGAAGTTTCTGAATCTTTGATGGCTTCAAATAACTTAGGACGAAAAGCAGGATTCATCCATAAGCTGTCCGAAATCTGAATGGAATATTCGTCATCCTGTCGGGGTGAGAAAGTACCTTCCTGCCATCGGATGGTCCTTGCATTTACGATTCTTTCCCACAGCGCAGGCTTCCGGTCCAATGACGATTTGATATCCAGCGATCTGATTTCCTTCACTCCAAGGAGCTTTTTGAAAAATCCGGGCTTTTTGCTCACATAAACCATTTCCTTTTCCAGTGTGGGATCGGATTTAAGAGCAGAATGGTAGCTTGCAGCAGTGTCCACAGCCAGCTTCCAGAAGGGAATCCAGGCTTTCAGTCCGGATCGGTGTGTCTGCATATCTATGAAACGGAGATTTCCTTTGTTGCTGTTTTTTAATTCCGGTAGTATCTGCCCTAAGGTGGATTCCGGGCTGATCAGGCCGGCATCTGTCCATTGCATGAAGGCAAAGGCGGATGCCAGGATCTTGGTGATGGAAGCCAGATCATACAAGTGGTCAACTTTTACTCTATCATCTTTGTGGACGGATTTAGTTGGATGGCCGTTTTTTACCAATGGCTCTTTCAATTCTTCATCCATAGCGTTGGAGCGGTCAAATGCCTGCTCTTTTACCTCCTTGATTTCTTCTTTGCGGCCATCGCTGAATGTGGGAAATCCATAGGCTTTTTGCATAATTACCCTTCCGTCCTTTACGATCTGCAATGCAGCACCCGGGAAAGCCCTGGCATTGAGTCCCAGATTTATCACAGAGTCCACTTTTGAATATAACAAACGCCTGTCTATACCTGCCATTTCAGGCACACCATAGGACAATCTGCCTAATGGCTCTGTTTCGTGTCCAAGGCCTGAAGGGAGCATATTATTGACAGTGACAGGCAGTTTGCCGGATACCGGGATGGCTCCGAAAAGGGCCATGGCAGCAGCTTCCTGAGTGTATGTATTGTCCTGATACCCGAGCAGTACCGCTTTAGCGTCTTGCCAGGTAGATAATTTGTCTAATGCCAGTGGATTTCCGAATAACACAAATACAGGGGCGGGACAATTGCGGAGCAGTTTCTGAAGGGTTCCGGTATTTGAAGCATTTACGCTGTATCCTGCAGAAGCCCGATTGTTGGGCAAATGAAGTGCAATAATCTGCATCTCATATTGTTGTACTGCCTGCAATACGTCATGAATGAGTGTGTCTCCTGCATTGGGTGGCAGGACAAAGTAGTCTGCATTGACATATTGCCGTATCATGTGCTGAAAGGCTGTCTCCGAGCCGGCATCAATACTGACGACAGCCATACTTCTGTTTAGATTTTTTACGGGCAGGATTTCCTGTTCATTTTTAATGATAGTAATGGCATTTTCTGCCATTTGCCTGTGCAGCACGTCGGCTTCAATGGTATTTATTCTCTCATATATACCGGACAATTCAACCGGACGGTATCGGTCCAATCCCACCCAAGACTTGGCTTTCAGTATTTTTCTGACTTTTTCATTGATCATGCTCATAGAAATCCTGCCTGTACTTATGGCATCCTGTATGGCACGGATAGCCCCGGGCACATCATCAAAGGTCTCAATGATGTCATTGCCTGCTATGAGTGACCTCACGATGGCTTCACCATTCGGAAAGTGCTTTACTACTCCTTTCATATCCATGGCATCCGTAAATACCAGTCCGTCAAAACCCAGTTCGTTTTTCAACAGTCCGGTGATAATGCCGGGAGAAAGGGTAGCGGCAAGATTGGGCGTAGGATCGAGAGACGGTATATGGATATGTGCAGTCATTATGCCGGTGAGTCCGTTTTTGATCAGTGTTTTGAAAGGGTATAGTTCGACCGTATCCAGTCTTTCCTTGGTGTGTTTTATGACCGGCAGATCAAAATGCGAATCCACATCCGTATCTCCATGTCCCGGAAAATGTTTGGCCGTCGATATGATTCGCTGGCTCTGCAGTCCTTTCATGTATGCCAGTCCTTTACGGGTTACATCCTCTTTATCCTCCCCGAAAGCCCTGAAATTTATTACCGGATTTCTGGGATTATTGTTGACATCCACCACCGGGGCATAGTTGATATGTACACCTACAGCCCTGCATTGGCGGCCAATCTCTGCGCCCATACGCTCAATCCGGTCAGTACCCTGTCTCATGGCACCCAATGTCATCTGAAACGGGAATCTGTCAGATGAGTCCAGACGCATGCCCAATCCCCATTCAAAATCTGCACCAATCAGCATTGGTGTCTTAGACAAACTTTGCAGTTCGTTGGTAAGCTGAGCCTGTTCCATCGGATTGCCCGCAAAAAACACCAGTCCACCTATTTTGTACTCCTGTACCCACTTTTTCAGTTTTGCCCGATCATATCCCTTGCCGGAAAGATTGCCCCGAGGCATCAGGAGCTGCGCAATTTTTTCGGTGTCCGTCATACTGTTGAATACACTATCCACCCAGGTAGCGTTGTAGTCCTGCAAGAACAAGGCCTGAGCTGTGCTTTCTGCCAACCAACCATTTAAAACCACTGATAAGACAAGGGTTTTCAGGGGTTTTAACAGGAAAAACCAGTGTCCGGATGTATTCAGTTTCATTCCTTTGTCGTTGTAAAATTATGCTGTAAAAATAAAGTTCATCCGGATAAAAACGATAAATTATGATTTTTTTATTGATGTAAATTGCAATTTTTAATCTAATTACATATTAAAATAAAATATAATATGTATATTTGCCATTCAAAAGCATCGGATATGCAACTCAAAAAAGTCCTTTTTGCGCTACTCTCGCTATGCGTAGGTGTATCAGCCTTTGGCAATGATAGTGAGCTTTTTACCACCAAAGTCAAGCAGGGTGATAATGTGGAGCAATTATTATCCCGATATCTGCTTACCGCAAATGCATGCAACATTGAGCTGTTCTGCAAAATCAATGAGGTAAAAAACAAGCATCATATCATAGCAGAGAGAGAATATAAAATACCGGTCAGAATCGTCAGGTACAATGGTAAAAGCATACGGAGCACCTTAGGCATCAGCGATATCGAGACTGCCAAAAGAATAGAATCCTATAATGACCGGATTTTTACAGCTGGCATCAGAAAAACGGATTTTAGAAAAAGCAGGTTGCTTTGGGTGCCTTTGGAGGAAATCGAATGCAATTGCCCGACCACCGAACCTGCCGTAGCTGATGCCACCGGTACAAACACCAAAGCAGAAGAGAAAAAGGACAGCAGTGGCTCAGCGGGTAATACTGAAATTTCTGCTCCTGCCCCTGCGGCAATCCCTCCACTCCGGGAGAAGTGATACTCAAAACCTCAGGTATCAAAAAAATACATGTACCGCTTTTCGGGCCAAGATATGAAGATGTGTATATCGAGGATTTTACCCTGGAAAATCAGGTATATTATATCATCAGCGGACATGGAGGGCCCGATCCTGGTGCGATATGTACCGAGTGTGATCACCGCCTCTGCGAGGATGAATATGCCTACGATGTGGCTCTGCGATTAGCCCGAAATCTGATGCAGCACGGCGCTACTGTATATGTCATTGTACAGGATCCCAATGATGGCATAAGGGATGACAGAAACCTGAAATGCGACAATGATGAAACACTCCATGGAGGCAAAATCATACCTCTTGGACAGAAGGAGCGACTCAGACAAAGGGCTGAAACGGTCAATGCCCTGTACAGAAAAAACAAGAAACAGGGTATCAAAATTCAGAAAGCCATAGAGATACACGTGGATTCCCGAAATAAGGACAAGCGACAGGATGTCTTCTTTTATTACAACAAGAATAATCCGGATAGCAAAACCACTGCCGAAAACATCCAGAATGTCTTCCAGCAGAAATATGGCATGCATCAGAAAGACCGGGGCTATCATGGCTACGTAGAGGACAGAGGCCTGTATATGGTCCGCAATCTCCAGCCGACCACTGTCTTTGTCGAACTGGCCAATATCCGCAACACCGAAGACCACAAAAGACTTGTCATCAGCACCAACAGACAGGCATTGGCCAACTGGTTGTTTGAAGGATTGAGAAAATAAAGCTGAATTCGCTTACAGTTTCATAATGTCGGATTTTTGCTGCCGTTTGCCAGTGGAAAAGTTTTCCTGTTCTCTGTTAGGATTGAATCGCCTGGTTTTAATTTTATAAAATCAGGCAATAAATCGTACGGGCAATGGCAATGCGCACTTCTCTTATATACCGCCGCAATCTGATACAGTCTTACCAGGTATTATACCTGTAAACCCCGAATTTTTGGCTACATTGACATTGCAGGATATAATTTGTGGGACTGTTAATGCATTTGACGTGTCAGAAATAATACTTACCTGGTCCAAATTCACATGACTGCCTGTCGGATAGTTACCATAATATCTATGATAACACCAATTTTATCGGACTCAGATTTCTATTCTATTCATAGTTATCACAGTGCTGTCAATTGTCGCTGATGAAATCTGTGATGTTTCCTTCAGCAAAAGATTGACCTGAATAAATTGAGTATTGACCTGAATTTTTTCCGGATCCCTGATCCGGAGGTGTGTGTAGTATGGGGTGTCATTTCCCGGAGAAGCATAGCAGAGCTCAAGCCCTTCGTTCTGTGTAAGAGAAAAACTTCTGGTACCACCTCTTGGATTTTCTAATTTAGGATTAATATAATAGAAGCTATTATTATAAATGCGGGAGGGTGGATTGGCACGAAAATCTGTCCATTCTTCAAGATTCAGGGCTAACACAGTATAGTCATTATAACAGTAGAATGATGGCCTGGCTTCAAAAAAGATATACTTACGAAGGTCAGATTCTCTTTCACATCCGAATTCAAGAAAAGGAATGAATCCATCCTCGCATTCGGGGCTTTTTTTACATCCCGACAATAAGAGAATCATCAAACCAATAACTAAAATAATTCTGCTCATAATTTTTATTTTTTGATACTGGGTTAAAAATAATCTTCGCCAGAGTTCACCTCTCTGACGAAGATTTCAAACTTTTTACATCTTTACAAATCTGTTGTAAATGACATTTTTATCATTAAAAATTGATTTTAAAATGTAAGTGCCTTTGCCTAAATTATCGATGTCGATGACATAAGTACAATGATCCTGGCACGTCAATCCATCATATTGCCGTATCAGTTTTCCGCTCATATCAAATAAATATACGGCTGTTGGAAAAACCAATAAGTCTTTGGTCTGGTAACTGTATATCAAAGATTCTTGTGCCGGATTCGGGAAAATATACAGGTCTTTACCATATCTGTTGGCAAAATTAATATATTTCTCTTTTACGGCAGCAGCAGATTCTTTTAAGTGGTAAACCATAGTGTCAGGTGATACTTCAACTTTTGTTGCAGTATCCATACTGTAGTTATCATTCGGGTTATTCAGCCGACCGGACCATGGAAAATCATCAGCACTACATCCTGCTCCCAATCTCATATACACGCAATCTGCATGACAAGGGATGACCACACTGCAACAGCCGGCATTCTGAAACAAATCACCCCATTTTGCTGCTGTTCCTATAAAGCTTCCAATCAATTGCTTAATGTCTGTCTCACCAAGCGGTGAGTTGGTGAACAAACCATCAAAATCCGGCAACAGGTGTTTTTTATCTTTATCCCGTGGTTTTTTAACGGGCGGTGAATGTCCGTCCAGAGAACCCCAGACATAGCTGGCTATTGCCTCGCATTCGCAGTATTCCGGCACTTTCCCATTATCGTCAGGTATGGATTTCAGTACAGCCGTTATATAATAGTCTGATAAAATTGATGCATACCCCATAGCAGAGGAATTTGCTCTGCCTCTGAAATGGGTGTCTGAATAAAGTAAGGCTGTAAATCTTTGTCCGGGCATCAGAGTGTAGGTTTTAGTCCCGCTCATTTGCTGGTTTTCAGTATGGAGTTTCTGGCATCCGGGTTTTATTACATTAGATATAATTGTTAATGCCAGTTGTGCTGCATTGACTGCGGATGCAACGCCGGATATGTCTTTGATTGCATTGTATAGCCCTAGCCCCTTATTTAATAGTGTATCCATGTTCCATCCACTGTTTGCATCGCACTCCACAGTAAGATTATAGCCCAATGTGTCCAGAATTTCAACCAAGCCATTATTGGTTACTATCATCGTGGCAAATTCCTCCATAGTCAGGCTTATTTGTTCATCTCCAACCAAGTTGTTGCCTTCCCAAGCATAGGCTGTGCCTCTGGATGAATATTTATATTGAAGTTCGATTTCTTTTTTGCAATCCGGACAATTATGAACAGATATCGCAAGAGTGGTGGGATCTACACATACTGACCTGAAGGTCAATATTCCGAAACTTTCTCTTGGGCTTACTATTTTTTTAATATCTGGTAAATTGTCTGCTCCATCCACATAAAGATATAACATTTCACCTTTGGCAGCCCCCATCTTTCCTGACAATAACATCAGATCGTTATCATTACCATTCCATTTGCCAGGCAGATAATGGTCCTGGTAAATATTAGGTGTGTATTTTTTACAATCATTTTGCAGGGATACCGAGGCTACTCCAACATTGACAGCGTCAGCCTGTGTTCGGATCAGTTTACATTTGCACAAGCTGGATGGTGGGTTGTTTTGAGGAGGATTGAGTATATATTCCTGCCACTTTTGAAGGACAGAACAAAGCTTGGGTGTTACATTTACTCTCACAGAAGAATCCTGTCTGGTGGAGTCAAGTTTGGTTTCTGTATATTCATCGTGAATTCTGATCATTTCACAAGTCTGTTCAGGGGTAAGATTCAAATAGTCAGTAAAAAATGAGAGTAATTCTATAATGCTGATTCTTTTACCACAGAAAAAAACAAACATTGAAGTATCTCGCGATTTCATAAATGAGTCAATTTCTAATCCCATATTATTGGTCACATCCACAATTCCATCATCATTTATCAAAGGTACTTTCAATTCCGTAACATGATTATTGGGTTTTCCCGTATTTTTTGTTTCTATGGTAATCTCTACTGAATCATCCGTTGCATTCAAATTGTAAAATTCTATTTCAATTGAGCTGACACCACTAAGATTGCTGAATTTTTTCAACTGCGATTTGGAATTTTTAGGATAAATCCATATTTCAGTTTTTTCTTTAACAGCAGATGAATCAACATCCAACTTAATGTAAACATGATATGTACTATCGCACAATCTCAAATATGCTTTTTCCCATGAGACAATTACTTGTTGTGGAGTATCGGCTTCGATTTTAGTAATATCATTTGCTTCTCCTGAGTAGGGTCTCTGACCAAAAGCCATGATGCTTGCTAAAAGCAAACAGATAAGTAAGAATGAAATTTTGTTCATAATAATAGATTTTTACATGAATAAATTAGTTTCAGGAGCAAAATTATCCCCCCCCGCCCCCTCGATAAAACAAAATATTGCGATGGGTATTTTTTTGATATTTTATTTTGTAATATGTTTTCTACTTGCTAAGGTATATGTTTTCAATCTAAATCTTTAATTTGCTTTATTATAAATTTGTCCATTCAACTTAAGAAGACAATTTCGCTGGCATGAGGGAATAAAGTTATAAGATTTATTCCTGCCCAAGGCAAAGATATTAAGATTTGCTTCTGTTTTCCTGCAAGTACTTTATCTGTTAAGTGAGTAGCTTTATTATCATGGTTTCAAAAGATTACAAATCCAACCCCTTATCCTTGGGTTTTTGTTTTTATTCACGTGCTTTACTAAAAAAGATGTCTGAAAAAACGTGACCTTTTATTACTTTTATGTCTTCAATTGTATCATTGTTTTACAAATCTAAACTGGAATATACATCATGAAATGGGAAGGATACCGCAAGAGTAAAAACTTCGAAGACCGCAGAGGTATGGGTACTACCGGAAAAGTGGTGGCAGGTGGAGGAGCCATCGGTTTAATATTTTTACTGATACAACTTTTTTTGGGAGGTGACCCGGCACAGATTACGCAGGCATTGGAGAGTCAGTTGAATCAATCCGGGCAGGTACAGGCAGGTCAGGAGCTAACGCCGGAAGAAAAGAAGATGGGAGACTTTTGTTCCACCATTCTGGCTACCACCGAAGACGTATGGCATCAGATTTTCCGCCGGAACGGAGCAAACTACCGCGAGGCAAAGATGGTGCTTTTCAGTGGTGGAGTGCGATCTGCATGCGGAGGAGCATCATCCAGTTCAGGACCCTTTTATTGTCCGGCGGACGAAACAGTGTATATGGATCTTTCATTTTTTGATATGCTCAAGCAGAGATTCGGAGCCAAGGGTGGTGACTTTGCCATCGCTTACGTGATCGCTCACGAAATCGGCCATCATGTCCAGCATCAGCAGGGTATCCTGGCAAAAGTCCAGAACATGCGCCGACAGCTTCCGGAGGTTCAGGGCAATAAGGTGCATGTAGCTATGGAGCTGCAGGCTGACTTCTATGCGGGTGTATGGGCACATCACGTCAAACAGTTTCTGGAGGAAGGGGATTTTGAAGAAGCACTCAATGCTGCGGCAGTAGTAGGCAATGACTATATGCAGAAAAGAACACAGGGATATGTCGTTCCTGAGAGTTTTACCCACGGTACCTCACAGCAGCGTATGGAGTGGCTCACCCGCGGCTTTAAAACCGGTGATATTGCCAATGGGGATACTTACGGGGAGTTGTTGAGGTGACACTTTTTGTATAGGTAAGGCTTGAATTATTCAATTTTGATGCCAGTATGATACTATCATCCATAGGTGATTGCAGAATGGATTTGATATGTAATGCAATACACAATATTGATTTTAACGGGATACAGCTTTAAACTTCCTGATAGGGTTTGAAATTATAGTATAATTATCAATTTCGCAAATGAGTCCTGGTAGTTTACTCAGTTGAATGTGAAAATTAGTACGTTGACTTATTTTCATACTTCTCAGCCCTCAATAGACGCTCATATGTACTATCTATATTAAAGATAAAACATCGATCTTCATCTTTACACGTTAATTGCAAAACTTTAATCAGTTTAGGAATCAATAACTTTCTTATTATTTTACTGATTGTAGTTTTAATTTGACCTCTCTATATATAAATGAATACATCAGCCACAGCTTCATTTTGTGGTTTATGGTGTAAACAATACAGCCTCAGTTTATCAGAACAACACCCATAAATCAAGCTTCAATTTTCAAAGCGTTTGAAATTCAACAATGTAGGAAGCTTAGAATAGATTTTTATAAAAGTGTATGTTTTATAATCCACGTTACAGGTCTTACCCGTATGTAATACTGAAATCAATAAAATATGGTAAAGTTAATAAAGTATGAACAACTCCAGTTTCTTTTCAACTGGAAAGTTATGGTTCTGGTTGGTAGTGTTTTGTTTGCATCATCTTGTTTACGTAATGATGTTATATCACAAGACAAAGAATCAACAGATTATCTGCAGTTGGCCAGGCTTGACATCTCTACAGAAACATGTGAGGATGATATATACTATTTGGTAAGCACCCTTCAAACTATTAAATTTATTAAAACGGTAAAGTATTTTAAACCTGAGTCCACATTGGTAATAGCCTATAATAATCTGGGATTTTCTAATGAAAAGTTATTGAATACTGTCTGGGAAAAGACAGGGATAAGGGTTAGGTTGATAAAACCGACTCCGGAAGAATTAGTGTCAGGATGCCCTTTTCATAATAGCAGAAATAAAATTTTTAAGTTGTCTGAAAAATTAATTCAAATTTTCACATATTAAATTTTAAGCTTATGTTAATCAAGTTCAATTTTTTATCATTGTTTTATTTTTGGGGACTCTCAGCCTGCTCAGCAGCTGTAAAAAAGAAGAGCCTGTCTCCAATCCTACTTTGTATGAACGCCTGGGAGGCGAAAAAATGGTAGCTGATCCCGCAAATCCGGGCCGTATGATCGAATCAGGACGTTTGGGCATTAGATCTGTGGTAGACAGTACAATTTTTGTAATTGTAGGAGAGGGTAAGATACTACAGTATTTTACACCATTACTGGCCGAGGTGGGTGCCGGAAATACACGGGATTGGCCAGATTAAGCAAAAGCCTTACTGATTTCTTTTGTGAAGGAACAGGGTCAAAAATTTCAAATATACGGGATTGAATATGAAAGATGCACATGACCCTGCAAAGAATCCCCGGATGGCTTTGAAGTCAAATAATGCTGACATGGACATATTTATTCAAAGTGTGGTGAAAGGTGCCAGACAGAATAAGGTGCCGGAAGATATAATCAATGAATTTGGCAAGATACTCGAATCCTTAAGAAAAGATGTGGTCCAACGATAAGCAGAACTTTCATAACGGTGTGCATTGATAAACACTGAATATGCAGGTAGGATAAAATGGTTAATTGAATATGGAATTAGGAAAGGAAAGGCCGGGCAATATGAATTAATTTTGTACGGCCTTACTTTTTTTTTACCGTTTTAATAACTGTTTTGTCAGTTTTTGTGATTTTATTTTCAGGCGGTAATCATATTTCCGTATTTTAATAGCCATTTCACTAATTTTTTGAATAAATTAACTCTGCATTACAGAAGTTTAAGAACTTTATTAATTTTGCTCCATCCTATTGTTTTGGTTTAATATTATCTCTTAATTATAGATATAGCGTCTATCATAGAATCCATCAGAAACCGGAATGAATCCGGTCTTAAAATGCTGTATGACAGTTATTCAGGTGCTATATTTTCCATTATTTTTGGAATTATAAAGCGAAATAGCGAATCAGAAGAATTGTTGCATACGGTATTCCTTAAGGTATGGAACAATATAGATTCTTTCGATCAGAACAAAGGCACGTTGTTTACCTGGATGGCACAGATTGCCAGAAATGCTGCATTAGACCTGAAAAGACTAAAATCATTCGAGAACGTCGGCAATACTGAATCTTTCACACTCCATGAACATGATAGTTATTCAACTTTGACAACGCAGGATATTGATCTGAAAAAAATTACGGATAAAATACCTGAAAAGTATAAAGTAATTTTAGACAAAATTTACCTTGAAGGTTATACCCATCAGGAGTTAGCTGATGAGATGAACATACCTTTAGGCACCGTTAAATCAAGATTGAGGGAAGGTGTGAATCTATTGAGGCAAAGTTTAAAGAATGAGAGACATTTATTATATATGTTTATAAATTTTTAAGTTGGATATTCAAGCATACATATCATCGGGAATATTGGAACTGTATGTTATCGGAGCCCTCTCAAGTGATGACATGAAGGAAGTTGAGGAAGTGGCCGGTAAGTATCCGGAAATCCAGATTGAAATATATGAAATATCCCGAAGCCTCGAGCAGTATGCCAGACTCCGTGGAAAAGAACTTTCACCGGAAGTATGGTCAGGATTGCAACAAAAACTTGCTTCCCAGAATGACAGAAGGGTGGGAGGTAGTATGATAAACCCAAGTAAATCACGTGATTCTTTTATCAATGGTTTATATATAATTTTAGCGGTAGCTCTTTCCGGAGTATTTGGATATTTGCTATACCAAAGTAATCAGTTGAAAAAAAACATAAATGAACTTCAATCCAGATTAATCCAATGTGATTCATTAAAGGATAAAATGAATCTTGAACTTGATAAATTGTATGCCGTCTCGGGTATCAATGTCAAAAGAACTGTATTGCAGCCTAATCCGGAATATAATTCAGTAAAGATGGTGATGCATTCAGATGTAGCAGGAGAAAAAAATATCATGCAGATATTGCAGGCACCCGGCCTGAACATCGGGGAGGTTTACCAACTTTGGTATTTTGATGATAAGAATACTCCGGTACCATTAGAAACATTTACAGGGGATCAGTTGATCAATCAATTCAGTTTCATTCCACAAGCCAAAGTATATGCCATAACCATTGAACCAGAGGGTGGCAGTACCGTACCCACACTCTCCAGATTGATTGGCACATTCAGTCTTATGTGAGCTTACCAATTCATTATGAATAATTCTTCAACAAAGCCATTAAGAAATAGCCTTGTACTCAATTGTTTTAATTATTCAAATCAAGTATGCGGCTTTCTGAATAAAGGTACTCAGATCATAAAATTGAGAGTATGGCCATTAAAGACATTATCATTCTTTTTACGAACGGTATAGTTATTTAGAATTATATGCTGAAAGTTAGTAAGCTAACTAAATATTTATAAATACAAATGAGTCTTATTATTTCAATAAGACGGTGCATCAACAAAATGACTTAATCTGCAACCATTTCATGCTATTATAGATTTTTAAGCAAGATAGCGGATTAAAACATTTAGTCACTTTTTTATTACATTTGCTGTCTCATGGGAAAACAGAAAAAAAAGCAAGGCACAGCAAATCTTTGAAGAAGAACTCTTCCCCCACATGGAGGCGCTCAAAACCTTTGCCTATCACCTTACATACAATGAAGACGATGCGGATGATCTGGTGCAGGAAACCTACCTCAAAGCACATAAGTTTTTAGAAAATTATCATTCGGGAACTAATGCCAAGGCATGGTTGTTTAAAATACTCAAGAACGCATACATCAATGAATTCCGCCGTAAGCGCAGACAGCCTAAAAGGGTGGATTTCGAAAATGCGGTCAACTTCCTCGAAGATCAGGAGAACAGCATTCCGAAAATTCAGGATTCTGTTGAGGCTTTCTACATAAGTGAATTGGGGGACGAGGTAACTCTGGCACTCAACTCACTACCTCAGGAGTTTCAGGAAGTGATATTTCTCTGTGATGTGGAGGGCTTCAGTTATGAAGAAATAGCTGAAATCACAAGCTTGCCCATCGGAACTGTAAGGTCACGATTGTTCAGAGCCAGAAATGCTTTGAAGGAAAAATTGAAATCATATGCTCAGCACTTCGGATATGAAGATAAACGAGGTAAAAAGCAGATAGAGAGAAAAGACACGTCTAACCCTAACCCTTAAATTTCAGGATATGAGTAATTTTTACATGAATGATGCGATCCGAAAGAAAATACATATGTATCTCGATCAGCAATTGCCCCAGAAGGAGAGGGTAAAGCTTGAAATTCTAGCACAGACATATCCGGAAGTAAAGACGGAGATCGAGCAGACTGAACACATGAAGGAATTGATAAAAATTGCCGTCAAAAGGCAAGAGGTCTCGCCCCGTTGTAAAGCCTGTATAGAACAGATATGGATAGTGCAACCCTGATAAAATTTTTTAACACTACCCGTTGATAACTATTTCCGAAAATTAAATTCTGTGAGTCAGGTATATTTCCTAATTTTGTCAAAAATTTACTTTGCTCCATGCCTGATGTAAAACTTTTTGCCGGCACCCAGTCCCGCCATGTTGCCGAAAAAATTGGGCCGACTATTACGGCTATCCCCTCGGAGATATCACAGTAAAACGATTCAGTGATGGCGAAATGCAGATTATCATCAATGAATCCGTCAGAGGAGCATATGTATTTTTTATTACCTCTACCTTTGGCTCCGCCGATAACATTATGGAGCTCTTACTCATGATTGATTCTGCCAAACGGGCTTCTGCCGGCTATATTACGGCGGTAATCCCTTACTTCGGGTATGCCAGACAGGACAGGAAAGACAAGCCCAGAGTCCCAATATCTGCCAAGTTGGTTGCCAATCTTCTCCAGGCATCAGGGGTCAACAGGATTATGACCATGGACCTTCATGCAGAGCAGATACAAGGCTTCTTTGATATCCCGGTGGATCACCTTAAAAGCGAGGCAATATTCATTCCCTACCTCGCCAAGATGAATCTTGACAATGTGACCTTTGCATCTCCGGATGTGGGCGGAGTAAAAAGAGCCAGAAGCTATGCCAAATATTTTCAGAGAGATCTCGTCATCTGCGACAAAGAAAGGATAATTGCCAATGAGGTGGCAGCCATCACAGTCATCGGGGAAGTGGCCGGCAAAGATGTGATACTGGTGGATGACATCATTGATACCGCAGGTACCCTGTGCAAAGCTGCTGATGCCCTGATGGAAAAAGGGGCCAACAGTGTCAGAGCTATCCTTACGCATCCGGTTTTGTCCGGTAAAGCCTATGAGAATATCGAAAAGTCCAGGATAATGGAGATCATTGTCACAGACAGCATACCGTTACGCGAAAAATCAGACAAGATCAAGGTACTTTCCTCCGCCAAACTTTTTGCAAGGGCTATCCGAAATACCCACGAATACAAGTCCATTGCAGCCCTCTTTGTAGATAAAGAGATGCAGTAAAAAATAATTGTCTCAAAAATGCTTGCAGAATAAGGAATAATCTTATCTTTGCAGCTCTTTTCAAATAAGCATAGTTTATTTTGTATGAATACTGTAGCAATTCAAGGAAGTGTAAGAGCTGAAATCGGTAAAAGAGGTTCTAAAAATGACCGTTCTCAAGGCACTATACCAGCTGTACTGTATGGCGGTAAAGAAGTGGTGCATTTCACCGTAAAGCCCTCTGAAGTAAAACATATCATCTATACTCCGGATTTCAAAATTGCGGAATTGGATGTAGATGGACAAAAATCAAGAGCAATTCTGAAGTCAGTTCAGTTTCACCCTATTACAGATGAGGTGATTCACATTGACTTTCTCAGACTCATTGATAAAACTCCGGTGAAAGTAGAAGTGCCTCTCCGTTTCAAGGGAGCATCTCCCGGTGTGAAGGTAGGGGGCAAACTGATCCAGCAGGTAAGAAAAATCAAAATCAAGACCACTCCCGAGTATATCGTAGATGAGTTGAAAGCAGATATCTCCAAGCTGGATCTCGGTCAGTCTCTCAGAGTAAGAGATATTATCACTCCTCAAGGGGTCGAAATAATCAATAATCCCGCTACTCCAGTGGCGCTGATCGAAATTCCGAGAGCATTGAAAGCAGCAGCAGCCGCTGAAGCTAAAGCAGATGCAAAAGGAAAGAAGAAAAAGTAAAATCTGAAGGATTAAGATTCATAAAAAACAGGTATCCGATTGTCTTATCGGGTACCTGTTTTTATTTTGAGTATTTTATTCCAGGGTTTTGCCATCATAGGATACAATCTATCTACCTTACTTTCCCTCCCGGGTAACTATTCAGCTATAACCCCGTAGGGGTGTAATATTTGTAACCACGGATTGTAAAATCCGTGGATAAAATGATAAAATAACTTTGATTTTGGCGGGATTTTTGCCAAAATAAGCAAAAATCGTGACAAAATCTATGCAGGGTATAATATAGCTGAATAGTTACCCCTCCGGATTACATCCAGACTTTACTGGATGATCCCTGTCCACAAAGGACTAATGGTACTCCATTTATATTATCAATCTTTGCCCAATACGATAAATTGCTGGCTCTTTAGATTGCTGTGTAGAGATCTTAGACCTCACTGAGTTTTGGTAAAAGCTTTCAGTATCCCTGTACCTTCCTGATAAAGAAAATAAAGACCTGCACTCATATTACTGATATCCAGATGATTGATGCCGGGCTGGAGTTTTATTTTTCTGATGGTTCTTCCCTGTACATCCATTATCAGGGCCTCATATGTTTTTTTCTCATCTGAATACACCGCAATCATATCTATTGCAGGATTGGGATATAAGCTGATAAATGATTTCCCCTCAGAATGGATATCCTTCACATTAACCAATTGCTGGCAATAATCTTCATTGGGGCTGCTTTCTATCCAGCCTTTGCTGCTGAGATCTCTGTCTGTGAATGCAGAATAGTCTTTGGGATAACGCTTCATACGAAAAGTCAGATTATCATTCAAGACCAATGTGGTACCCTGTGGCACGGGTAACCCGTTCTTGAGCGGTACCAGATATTCCCAGACGATTTCACCGGCAGGAGTAAGTTCAAAGGCATAGCCCTGTCTGCCAGAGTGTATCAGGACATTGCGGTTGGGCAGTAACTGAAAACTGGATAATCCGTCAGAATACAGCTTAGTGGGCACCGGATGTGTAAACACCCTGTCGAAATCTGCCGGGCCCCAAACACCATCAGTCATTCTGTACCTCCATTCATACATATCCCAGGGAGGATTGAATATCCCTGCTGCCGAAAAATTGCTGCCAACTCTGTTATTGAACACTCCCAACTTGCCGAAATCGGGATCTGCCTGTGTAATGAAATCCAGTATCCAGTGGATATCATGCTGGAAAAACAATTTCTGGTCGGCCTGAGTACCTTTTTTGTAGGTTCTGGGATTACCCCATCTGTACATCAGGTCGCCACCTTTGCCCGAAAGTCCTCCCGTACTGCCGGCAGCCTGTTCAGTGGTGGTGCTGTGATCTATGATCCATACTTCTTCATAAGTAGGAGTACTGACAATTATCTGATTCAGAAAAGGATTGTAATCTATGGCATTCATATGCATCCAAGTCACTGCGGTGGATATGGCGGGGTAATTAATGTCTATTTTACCCGGATTTTCGGAGACAACCCCATAGTTATCCTTGCCCGGGTCAAAATCCTGAATGAGGTGGTCCCATTGCTTCCATTCCCATATCGTTTCTCCGGTGTAAGGATTGACCTCCAGTATGACTTCGGCAAAGAGTCTGTTTTCATTAAATCTCGTGGTATCTCTGCCTGCCTGCACGATTTCAGCTCTGGATTTCGGCTCCCATGCCAACACCAGCACATTTCCGTTAGGCAGCGGAGCGATATCATGGTGCAACCTTCGTTTCGAATTATTCAGGGTGTACAGGGCCAGCAGGTTGTTGTCCCAATCTCTGACTTCCACCATGGCACCGCTTCCGCCACCGTTGATGGTGTCCTGAGAAGTATTTTTCAGTCTTTTTGCCTTGATCAGCTTGCCATCCGGCATAAGATAAGCTGTAATCCCCGGATGAAACTCAAATCCGTCTTCCCACATATGTACGATCTCCCCGCAATTGTTCAAAAGATATACATTCCCCTGATTGTGGGGATAAATGAGGTTGTATCCATCATAGGATTTGTCTTTTTGATAAGTGAGAAGCCCGACTGTCTGTTGTTGGCTGTATATACTTCCTGCAAAAAATGACAGGAAAATAAAAAGCATTGACCCTGATTTCATTTTTTAAATTTTAATGACCAAAGATGAGATTTTTAACTTTCTTTCAAAGTCAGAAAGCCGGATAAAATATACTCCTGATTGCAAACTTGATAAATCTATAGTTTGATGTGCATGATACCACCTGCCGGAGCGTACCAATCGACCTGCCGCATCAAGCAGACTGAATTCGATACCTTCGGGCAATTCAGGTGAAAGGTGGATCAAAGCATTTTCTATATCTACCCTTACCCAATGTTTCGGGTCTTTGCTCCATTGCTCTGTGGATGAGGATAAGCGTACACAATCATCTGTGGCAGGGCTGGATATGAGCGGAAGAGCGGGTCTTGTCAATGCTTTACCGGAAAATGCCTTATAATCTTTTGCGTAGCTTTTGGCGGTAAACAGGTCGTTACTTTGGGGTACAGTGCCTTGAGGTACCACACCAAAGTTGTTCACAGGATTGACAAATTCCCACAATACCTGATCATTACTGTCCACTTCCGAAATTTTTCCTTTGTTCCCTTCACAAATCAGTAGATTTCCGTTTTCAAGCAGGCCGACTCCCGACAGTCTCGCAGAATACATAGATGTAGGAGGATTGGCTCTGTATTGTCTGTGGATTTCAGCCAGTCCGAAAAAGCCATCCCTTACAATGTATCCTCCATTGCTGTCATATGCAGGCTGCCAGATGAATATTTCAGAGAATGGTTCAGGCGTTCGGTTGATACCATTGTTGAATACCATCATAGCGTCTTCATGCCCTGTTTTTTGAATCCACTGTGCATCATGCTGACCATAAAAATACCGGTCTGCGGTATTATTTTTTCTGTGGGCAGCCGGATTACCGAATCTGTACAGGAAATCCCCTCCTTTTCCATATCGTCCTCCCGTACTGCCAAGGGCTTCTGATGAGGTTGTACTGTGGTCTATCACATATACCTCGCTGTGATGACGGGAGCTGATAAGTATCTGGTCTTTTACCGGATGGTAATCCAAGGAATTGAAATGCAGCCAGTCTGATGGGTTGGGTGCGCCATCGTCACGGTAATTGACATCCATTCTGCCCGGATTAAGTCTTACATCACCAAAGTTTTCTTTTGTCGCATCAAAGTCCTGTATAAGGTGGTCCCAAATATTCCATTCCCATACTACCTCAAAATTCTGAGTGCCGGATGGACGTATTTCCATGATTTTTTCCGTCCAGATGCCCTGTGCCGGTACCAGGTCCGGTCTGAACCCGGCCTGTATGGCTTCCTCCGCCCGCTTCAGCTGGTAAAGCAGTACAAGAATATTTCCATTGGGCATCGGGTGCACCACATGGTGCTGATGTATGCTGTCATTAGCAAAATCAGCAGCCCACAAAAGATCTCCATCCCAGGATGTAATTTCCACCCGGCCCCCTATTCCGCCCGTAGTGAAGGCACCACCGATTCTGCACGCCCGGAGCAATTTTCCATCTTCCAGCAGATGCACATTTTGTCCGGGAAAGTACTGGCTTTGCCATCGGTGCACCACAAAGCCACACTTGTCCATCAGGAATGTCTGTCGTGAACTTGTAGGACTGAATAAAACATAGGCGTCGGTGGCGGTGCCTTCATACTTCAACAGACCTGAGGTAATCTGCCCTTGCAGTTGGAACAGTAACCCTGAAAACAGCATCACCAGAAAATGGTAATTGTAAAATCTGACTTTGTGATGTAGAACCATATTGGACAAAAATAGGCTGTTTTTCTCACTTTCCGGATAGGAAGTTTGTCAATTCGGGTACTTTTTCATTTGATTCAGACTAACTGTTTAGTGGTTTGCCATGCATAATTTTTATTGCCAATCGTATAATTGAATGCAAAATATTAGCTTTATGGCTTTTTAACCCAAGTTATTCATTAGTACTTTGTCATGAGGGGTTAAAGTGCAATAAAATAAGCCATTTTATCGACTGAGACATAGTATTGCTATGGTGAAGGAGGAAAATGGAGTGTAACGCCTTATTTTGAAGTAATTTAGCACTGTAATAAATTTTCTAATGAATAATTTGGGCTTAAATTCAGTCATTAACGTACGCAACCATTTCTATTCAGTATTACCATGAGTACACAAACTGCTCAGAGAAAATCAGACGAACAGCTCAAGTATGAAATAAAGGGCAGCTCAACCCTGCCATTACCTGAATGGGCATTGAAAGCCAATATTTATGAAGTAAACATCAGACAATACACTCCCGAGGGTACTATTGCTGCTTTTGCCCGTCACCTGCCCCGGCTCAAAAAAATGGGTGTGGATATTTTATGGCTGATGCCTATGTTTCCCATCAGTAAAACCAAAAGAAAGGGCACTCTCGGCAGCTATTATGCAGTATCTGATTACAGGGCTGTCAATCCTGAATTCGGGACTAAATCTGATTTCAGATCCTTGGTAGAACAGGCACATGCATTGGACATGCGCATTGTGCTGGATTGGGTGCCCAACCACACAGGTTGGGATCATAAATGGATCAGGACAAAACCGGAGTTTTACAACAAGTGCAAGGATGGCCATATAACAGAACCTCTCAACCATTTCGGTGAGCCGATGGGTTGGACAGATGTTGCTGATCTGAACTATTCCAACCGGGAGCTCAGAAAAGCCATGATAGAGGATATGCTGTATTGGATCCGCGAATTTAATATTGACGGATACAGACAGGACATGGCTTTATTGGTGCCGCTGGATTTCTGGAAAGAAGCGGTGTCTGCACTTATTGCTGCGAAATCGGATATTCTGATGATCGCAGAAGCTGAAAATCATGCCCTGGCCAATGAACACTGTTTTCACATATTATATGCCTGGTCATTTCATCATATATTGAATGAGATAGCCAGGGGACACCAGAATGCTCATCACGTCCGGCAGTGGGTCAGGGAAGTAAGGTCTGGGCTGAAACACGGTATGTATATGCATTTTACTTCCAATCATGACGAAAACAGCTGGAACGGGTCTGAAATAGAAAGGATGGGGGAAGCCCACAAAAGCATGGCTGTAATAGCCAATACGCTCGATGGCATCCCGCTCACTTACAGCGGACAGGAAGAACCTGCTATAGAAGAAAAAGATTGGAATTTTTTGAAAAAGACCTCATCCCATTCAGTAAGTTAAGGAATGAGAAATTTTACAGAATCCTGAATGAACTCAGACATGAACATCCTGCACTATGGCACAGCTATCCGGCACCGACCTTATGCTTTATCAATGAGGATGAGTATGTGCTCGCCTACGTACGCAGCACTTCGGGAAGTTATATTTATGTGATTTTGAATCTCAGTAATAAACCCCGGCCATGCAGATTACTCAGAGATGTATCAGGCAAGGAGATATTCACCGGCAAAAGAATAAATATCAAAGCCGGAAGTGAACTTACTCTTGAGCCCTGGGAATATTTAGTGATCGTACATTAATAAAATCAAATAATCAGATCTATGAAGTCCAATTCGGAGTAAAAATAAAACAGATTGCTTTCTACAATGTAGCAGGAGAGATTCAGTCAAAGTATCAGGCCGGGTCACACACTAGAGTGTAATCAGTAATATATACAAGTGGAAGTTACCAATCTGGTTAATCAATTGTAGGGGATATAACCAACTAATTAAATAACCAAATCAAAAAGTCACCAAATCAACAAATTCAAACACATGAAAAAGCCACTTTTACCCACTTCGTCTATCTGGAACATGAGTATAGGATTTCTCGGTATCCAGGCCGGTTTTGCGCTTCAAAATGCCAATGCAAGCAGGATTTTACAAAGTTTTGGAGCCGATACCCACCATCTCAGCTGGTTTTGGCTGGTGGCGCCGATTACCGGAATGATTGTACAGCCCCTTATCGGTCATTACAGTGACCGCACCTGGACAAAACTGGGCAGACGAAAGCCTTATTTTCTGGTAGGTGCCATCTGCGCTGCCGTGGGTCTTATTCTGATGCCCAATGCCTCTCTTTTTACTGCATTCATACCGGCACTTTGGGTGGGAGCAGGCATGCTGATGATCATGGATGCATCCTTTAATGTAGCGATGGAGCCATTCAGAGCCTTGGTGGCAGACAAACTTTCCACTGATCAGCGTACAGCCGGATTTGCCATACAGACCGTTTTGATCGGCATCGGTGCAGTACTTGGATCGTGGCTTCCTTACATACTGGGTAGGTGGTTTGGCATATCTACTGAAGCAGAGGCAGGCACCATTCCCATGAATGTGATTGTATCATTTGTCATCGGGGCTGCGCTGCTGGTAGGTGCCATACTCTGGACAGTCATCACCACTCCCGAGTATTCACCGGAGGAGATGGCAGGTTTTGAGGATGCCGAACCGGATACTGAACATACAGGAGCAGGTACTGTGGTAGGTCAGATTTTCAGAGATTTTGGTGCCATGCCGGAAACGATGCGTCAGTTGGGTTTGGTGCAGTTTTGCTCATGGTTTGCCCTGTTTGGTATGTGGGTGTTTACGACTCCTGCCATTGCTACCCACATATATGGTGTAGCATCAGACGATACCAGCTCAGCTACTTTTCAGGAAGCAGGCAATTGGGTTGGGATTATTTTTGGGGTGTATAACGGCATATCGGCTATCTATGCATTTGCCCTGCCTTACATAGCCCGAAAAATCGGTAGGAAAAAGACCCATGCAGTATCACTTGTAGCCGGCAGCATCGGACTTATTTCGGTTTATTTTGTCAAGGATCCCAATATGTTGTTGTTCTCCATGGTTGGAGTAGGTATAGCCTGGGCCAGTATTCTGGCTATGCCTTATGCCATGCTTGCAGGGTCCCTGCCGGCAAAAAAAATGGGCATTTATATGGGAATTTTCAACTTTTTCATCACTTTCCCGCAGATAGTTAATGGTGTATTCGGTGGTCCGTTGGTGAAATATCTTTATGGCAATCAGGCCATTTATGCATTGGTGACATCAGGTATTTTCATGCTTCTCGGAGCTGTTGCGGTGCTGTTTGTCAAGGACAGGGATGATGTAGTGGCAGGAGTGGCTTAGTACTGCAAAGCATCTGAGCAGGTGTGAGTAAAGGAATTTATTTTTTTAAGTAATTTTATTCACCCTATATTAATTATTTGGTTTTTTTCAGATTCAAGGGAAATTCTTTCAAAGTTTGCCTTTTTGTAAAGACTCTTTTACCTGAATTTGAAAATAACTTCATTCTTTTAAATGAATAGACTTATGTACCTGAATTATTATGGACATAGTATAATTAATCGTTATGCTTTAAAAAAAGGTAATCGTTTACATTCAAATGATAAAGTTTGAATATTTTTGGATAAGGTTTGTCCCATTCGAGTAGGGCATTATGAAAATCCTGATATTTTCCTCGCATCCAGGGCGTAATACCAACTGTTTCTAGTTTATTATCATTGCAATAATTTAATATATCTTTTATGGGAGTAAAAATTTCTATCCGTTTGACTTTGGGTAAATCTTCAAATTTAAAAAAATAATCTTGTCCCTGATCTATAATTGATATAAATAATAGATCAAGAATATTATAATCACACCAGATACTATCATGAATTAGAGATACTTCAACTTTTGAATTCTTTAAAATAGAGGTCTCTGTCCTGATTTTTTTCATTTTATAAATTACCGCATTTTTGTTATATTCATAGCTTGAAAAGATCATTGGATCAAAATGATTAATATCATCTTTTGAGAGCTGTTCCTTAATGTATGGAAGATCTAATTGAGTTTTCCATCGAAAGCTATAGTATCCCGGGTACATCATATGGTAGTATTCATCTTTTAATATCTGCATGGCATATCCTAAAAACATATCAGAATTAATTGCATAGCTTCCTCCTCCTTCTCCAAGACCTTCATTTAAAGAAACAAAATAATCAATGCATATATTGTTGTTTTTAAAAAATTCTATACTTTGGAGACAATCTAAACCAATTAATATAACTTTTCCAATATGTATTAAGTGTCTTTTCTTAAATATATTATCAACTAAGAATATTCTGTCAAAAGGTAATTCTTCATATTTTTCACGATAATTACCGGATGCAAAATAGACCAGTGTTTTCATGCAGCTAATATGTTAAAATTGTTTTGTCCCTAATTAAATGAACACTGAATAAGGCCTGGGGTTGTGACAGGATTTTGTACATTCAAAAGTTGTACTCCTATGTCAATACGGACTCCCTTTGTTTCAGTATTACTCAAAGGTAATATTTTTTTATGATCCAAAGGTGATTTTAATCCCAGTCTGTGTAACAACCACTTTTGGTTGTACTTAGTTACGAATTCTGAAATTTTCTCCCTGGCTTCCTCCAGTTGCTGGATTGACCCTATATGCAACAGTTGTTCCTTTAGTGTTCGGTGAAATCGTTATATCACCCCATAGGACTGTGGGCTTCTTAAAAATGCTGAGCTTTTGTCAATACCGAGAAATTGGATTTCTCTGTCAAAGTCCCTGGAGTCAAATTGGGTGCCGTAATCTACCCTGAGTTTGAGGCTGTGAGCCTGGCAGATATTGTGGCTTATCCGATCAAATTCGTTCCTCACTGCATTACGGATGGCTTACATGCCCTCTTTTGCTGTG
Organism: Saprospiraceae bacterium; assembly: GCA_016716335.1. GTDB lineage: Bacteria > Bacteroidota > Bacteroidia > Chitinophagales > Saprospiraceae > OLB9. Next base: position 246,247 of record JADJWN010000002.1, read on the forward strand.
GAGGGCGCAACTGTTTTAACTCCATGGCTATTTTTCTTTTATCTGTCGAATCAATTCCATCTTTTTTTTATACAGATCCAGTTCCATAGCCTGGCGACCGATGATGGCCTGTGCTTCCCGAAGGCGTCGCTCCTCCGGATGCTTACGAAAGCCATCCTTGCCTTTCTCTAAAAACAGATTTTGCCACTCACTCAACTGACTGGCACTGACGTTGTATTGTCTGCACAGTTCGTCCAGTGACTCTCCTCGCAACAATCTGAGTACCGCTTCTACCTTCTTGTTGGCACTCATCCTTTCTTTTTTCTTATTTTCCATGACACTAAGTTAAGGTTAATTTTAAAAAATTTAAGCTTATTTAGTGTTCGCATTTAATAGAGGGCAAGACAAAATGATGTAGCAAAAAGGCATAAGCAATGAGTAAATAAAAAAGGTCTCGTAAAACTTACGAAACCTTCAATTCAGTGATCTGGCTGGGATTCGAACCCAGGGCCCTCCCGATAAAAATCGGGATGCTCTACCAGCAAGTGTCAATTTTTAAAGAGTGCTTCGATGTATTTTCTGGATTTTTCTTTTGATTTCAGCTTCCCTCTTTTTGGCTGAAGAAAGATCTTCAAATTGCTCTGAATAGACCAACGACCATGGATATCCGGTTTTGGTAAATTTAGAGTGACCAATATTGTGTTCATAGATTCTTCTGTCGAGATCAATGCAAGCCCCTGTATAGTATTTATCAATTTTAGGAGAATAAAGGATGTAGCAAAAAGGCATAAGCAATGAGTAAATAAAAAAGGTCTCGTAAAACTTACGAAACCTTCAATTCAGTGATCTGGCTGGGATTCGAACCCAGGGCCCTCCCGATAAAAATCGGGATGCTCTACCAGCAAGTGTCAATCTTTAAAGAGTGCTTCGATGTATTTTCTGGATTTTTTCTTTTTGATTTCAGCTTCCCTCTTTTTGGCTGAAGAGAGATCTTCAAATTGCTCTGAATAGACCAACGACCATGGATATCCGGTTTTGGTAAATTTAGAGTGACCAATATTGTGTTCATAGATTCTTCTGTCGAGATCAATGCAAGCCCCGGTATAGTATTTATCAATTTTAGGGGAATAAAGGATGTAGCAAAAAGGCATAAGCATTAAATAAATAAAAAAGGTTCCGTGATACTCACGAAACCTTCAATTCAGTGATCTGGCTGGGATTCGAACCCAGGGCCCTCCCGATAAAAATCGGGATGCTCTACCAGCAAGTGTCAATCTTTAAAGAGTGCTTCGATGTATTTTCTGGATTTTTTCTTTTTGATTTCAGCTTCTCTCTTTTTGGCTGAAGAGAGATCTTCAAATTGCTCTGAATAGACCAACGACCATGGATTTCCGGTTTTGGTAAATTTAGAGTGACCAATATTGTGTTCATAGATTCTTCTGTCGAGATCAATGCAAGCCCCGGTATAGTATTTATCAATTTTAGGAGAATAAAGGATGTAGCAAAAAGGCATAAGCATTAAATAAATAAAAAGGTTCCGTAATACTCACGAAACCTTCAATTCAGTGATCTGGCTGGGATTCGAACCCAGGGCCCTCCCGATAAAAATCGGGATGCTCTACCAGCAAGTGTCAATCTTTAAAGAGTGCTTCGATGTATTTTCTGGATTTTTCTTTTTGATTTCAGCTTCCCTCTTTTTGGCTGAAGAGAGATCTTCAAATTGCTCTGAATAGACCAACGACCATGGATATCCGGTTTTGGTAAATTTAGAGTGACCAATATTGTGTTCATAGATTCTTCTGTCGAGATCAATGCAAGCCCCGGTATAGTATTTATCAATTTTAGGGAATAAAGGATGTAGCAAAAAGGCATAAGCATTAAATAAATAAAAAAGGTTCCGTGATACTCACGAAACCTTCAATTCAGTGATCTGGCTGGGATTCGAACCCAGGGCCCTCCCGATAAAAATCGGGATGCTCTACCAGCAAGTGTCAATTTTTAAAGAGTGCTTCGATGTATTTTCTGGATTTTTTCTTTTTGATTTCAGCTTCCCTCTTTTTGGCTGAAGAGAGATCTTCAAATTGCTCTGAATAGACCAACGACCATGGATATCCGGTTTTGGTAAATTTAGAGTGACCAATATTGTGTTCATAGATTCTTCTGTCGAGATCAATGCAAGCCCCGGTATAGTATTTATCAATTTTAGGAGAATAAAGGATGTAGCAAAAAGGCATAAGCATTAAATAAATAAAAAAGGTTCCGTAATACTCACGAAACCTTCAATTCAGTGATCTGGCTGGGATTCGAACCCAGGGCCCTCCCGATAAAAATCGGGATGCTCTACCAGTAAGTGTCAATTTTAAAGAGTGCTTCGATGTATTTTCTGGATTTTTTCTTTTGATTTCAGCTTCCTCTTTTTGGCTGAAGAGAGATCTTCAAATTGCTCTGAATAGACCAACGACCATGGATATCCGGTTTTGGTAAATTTAGAGTGACCAATATTGTGTTTATAGATTCTTCTGTCGAGATCAATGCAAGCCCCGGTATAGTATTTATCAATTTTAGGAGAATAAAGGATGTAGCAAAAAGGCATAAGCAATGAGTAAATAAAAAAGGTCTCGTAAAACTTACGAAACCTTCAATTCAGTGATCTGGCTGGGATTCGAACCCAGGGCCCTCCCGATAAAAATCGGGATGCTCTACCAGCAAGTGTCAATCTTTAAAGAGTGCTTCGATGTATTTTCTGGATTTTTTCTTTTTGATTTCAGCTTCCCTCTTTTTGGCTGAAGAGAGATCTTCAAATTGCTCTGAATAGACCAACGACCATGGATTTCCGGTTTTGGTAAATTTAGAGTGACCAATATTGTGTTCATAGATTCTTCTGTCGAGATCAATGCAAGCCCCGGTATAGTATTTATCAATTTTAGGAGAATAAAGGATGTAGCAAAAAGGCATAAGCATTAAATAAATAAAAAAGGTTCCGTAATACTCACGAAACCTTCAATTCAGTGATCTGGCTGGGATTCGAACCCAGGGCCCATACATTAAAAGTGTATTGCTCTACCGGCTGAGCTACCAGATCCACACTCCAAAAAAGTATCCCTTTTCTGAAAAGCAGCGCAAAGATAAGCCCATTTTTATTTCTGCAAAGAAATATCAGTAAAAAATGTGAAATATGTTTTCACTCAGATATCAACCACCAGCCCTTCCTCGGCAGCTAAGATATTGGCAAACAATGCTTTACCTGCATGTTCAAATACTCGGACATCCGCATATCTTCCCGAAAAATGTCCAGCCAGCAATCGTCCCGCATTGGCTGCTGCAGCAATCCGGGCCGCCTGTGATATCGTGCTGTGCATCCTCGCAGCTGCCTCAGACTCCAGATCATCCAGATAGGTCGTTTCGTGATAGAGTACATCCACGTCCTTGATCAAGGGTATCATCTCGGGATGATAGACGGTATCGGTACAGTATGCATAGGATCTGGGCTTCTGTGGCTCTTTGGTCAGTTGAGCATTGGGGATAATACCTGTAGCTGTCTGTATATCCTCTCCCTTTTTTGCCTGCTTGATCTGAGGGATGGTAAGGTGGTATTCCCTGATTGCGTCTTCTTTCAGATTGCGGCCACGTATCCTTTGACGGATCAGATAGCCGCAGGTAGGCACACGATGTAAGAGTGGGATGGTGAATACCTCTATATGCTGATCTTCATAGATTTTTGAATGTTGGGTTGTGTCCGTCTCATGGATATGTATTTCAAAACCCAGATATGCATTGCTGCATTCCAGCACCACTTCCACAAAGCTGCGTATGCCGGCGGGACCGAATATGTGGAGGGGAGTTTTGCGGTGATGGTGGCTCAAAGATGTCAGCAGTCCGGGCAAACCATAGCAGTGGTCTCCATGCAGATGGCTGATAAATACCGCTTTGATCCGGTTGCGCTTGATTCTGTATTGCTCGATTTTCATTTGGGTACCTTCACCGCAGTCCAGCAGGTAGAGGTTGTCGTCCGCATTCAGTATCTGTGCACTGGTGATTTTTCCTTTCAGGGGCAATGCAGCATTGGTGCCTAAAACCAATACCTGAAACTTCATCGGGATTACTCTTCTTCGAGTTCGTTCTGGATCTCCTCCATGAAGATGTAATCCACTGCTTCCTCATTTGTGGGGATCAGTGTGAGGATGGTCTCAAGTCTGGAAATTTCTATCAGTTTTTTTACGGCAGGACTTTTAGCTCCCGTGACAGCAAATACGCCATAATCTTTCCACAACCTGTTGGCTGTCAGAATGGCACTCAACCCTGACGAATCGACATACTTAACAGAAGACATATCAAATATGAGATTTTTAACACCCTCATTCCTGAAAAATACAAATTCTGACTTCAGATCCGGTGCCAAAACAGAATTCAGATTTTCTTCATCCAATCTGAATATTGAATATTTATCGTTTTTATCTAATGTATATTTCATTGATTATGTTATGGTTGTTTGAATTATTACATTAATTACTTTCTGGTTATTGACCCTGCATTCCTGCCTGAGTCTTTCAAAATCAGCCTCCTTCCTTTTTCTTGGTTTTTTTGTTTGCATTGCTTCACTCACTTAAATAAAAAAGTGTTAAGGCTCATCAAAGGTCTGATTTTTGATGAAAGGCTGTGCAAAACTATACATTTTCACGAATTTAAAGTCATTTTTGGCTTTGGGCAGCTTCTGAAATTACAAAATACAATGTATTCAATTTTTTGGTAATGTGTAATGTGATTTTTAATAGTGACATATGCATTATTTCAAAATATATTTGTATTCTTGTGCTTGATTTAATCAAATGTTAAAATGTGTGGGGCAGTGTGAAAGTCCGAAGATTCGCCGGTTCCTGTATTGCCAATATGCTTTCAAAATGTTAAATAAAGTTTAGGGTTTCAGTACATTACAAGCTTTTGCAGTATATTTACTTTTTAATTATGCTGGTGACAAAAAAGCTGACAAAAAGGAAAGGCACGATTTTGTGGGAATGTTAGTAAAGCAAACTTTTAACAGCATAGAATGTTTTTAATGCACTTTTGAAATATCATACATGAACAACAGAAAATTTTCACCAAAAGTCAAAAAAATTATTCAACTCTCCAGAGAGGAAGCTATCCGCTTAGGTCATGATTATATCGGCACGGAGCACTTCCTTTTAGGCCTGATACATGAGTCAGACAGTCTTCCTGTAAAGGTTCTGGATTCATTGGATGTGGATCTGGAGGAATTGAAAAATAAAATAGAAAATACAAGAACCCCGAGGAATGAGGAGGAACTCTCATACAACTTTGGTAATCTTCCTTTAAACAAGCATGCTGAGAAGGTGCTCAAAGTGACCTCTCTCGAAGCCAAGGTGTATAAGAGTGATGAAATCAAGCCCGAGCACCTTATGCTTTCCATTTTAAAGCACGATGACAATGTCGCCAATAAAATTCTGAAGAGTTTTAATGTGGATTATGAATCGTTCAAGGCTGAAATGGAATATGTAAGACAGGAACAGGACGGTACTCTGCCGGATATTTATGATTCTGCACCTTCCGGTTCGGAAACACCCATGGAGGATGATGAAGGAGATCAGTATGGCAGTACCCGAAAGGCTACAGGAAAGTCACGGACACCTGTGCTGGACAACTTCGGTCGTGATGTCTCCAGACTGGCAGAAGAAGGTAAGCTGGATCCCATCATCGGCAGAGAGGTAGAGATCGAAAGAGTTTCCCAGATATTGAGCAGAAGGAAGAAAAACAATCCCATCCTTATCGGTGAGCCCGGTGTAGGTAAGACTGCTATTGTAGAAGGTCTGGCACTCCGGATAGTCCAGAAGAAAGTATCCCGCACACTGTTCAACAAGCGGGTGGTAATGCTCGACCTTGCAGCACTCGTGGCAGGTACCAAGTACAGAGGACAGTTTGAAGAACGTATGAAGGCCATCATGAATGAACTAGAAAAGGCAAGAGATGTCATCCTTTTCATTGATGAAATTCATACCATTGTCGGGGCAGGAGGAGCCACAGGTTCGCTGGATGCTTCCAATATTTTCAAGCCCGCACTGGCAAGAGGCGAACTGCAGTGCATCGGAGCATCCACTCTGGACGAATACAGACAGTACATCGAGAAGGATGGAGCCTTGGACCGTAGATTTCAGAAAGTAATGGTAGATCCGCCTTCGCCGGAAGAAACCATCCATATTCTGCATAACATAAAAGCCAAATACGAAGACTTCCACAACGTCACATACTCCGACAAGGCTATAGAGGCCTGTGTGAAGTTGAGTGAAAGGTACATTTCAGACCGATTCCTGCCGGATAAGGCGATTGATGTCATGGACGAAGTCGGAGCAAGGACGCATCTGAAAAATATTCATGTACCTAAGTATATCGAAGATCTCGAAAAAGAGATTGAGCAGATCAAAGAGCTCAAAAATCAGGCAGTCAGAAATCAGCAATATGAGAGGGCAGCAGATCTGAGGGATCAGGAATCCAAGCTGTTGCGTAAGCTCGAGCAGAATAAGGAAGAGTGGGAGGAAGAATCCAAGACTAAGAAATACCCGGTTGATGAGGAAAACATTGCTGAAGTAGTATCCATGATGACCGGCATTCCCGTGAGGAGAGTAGCGCAGAGCGAGAGCAATAAGCTCGTGAAGATGACTCAGGATCTTGAAGGTATGATTATAGGTCAGGATGAGGCTATCGTAAAAGTGACCAAAGCCATACAGCGCAACAGGGTAGGGTTGAAAGACCCGTCAAAGCCCATAGGCTCTTTTATTTTCCTGGGCCCGACCGGTGTGGGTAAGACAGAGTTGGCCAAAGCATTGGCCAGGTACATGTTTGACTCCGAGGATGCCTTAATCCGGATTGACATGTCTGAATACATGGAGAAATTCTCCATATCCAGGCTCATAGGAGCTCCTCCGGGATATGTGGGTTATGAAGAAGGCGGTCAGTTGACCGAAAAAGTCAGAAGAAAGCCTTACAGTGTGATCCTGTTGGATGAAATAGAAAAAGCGCATCCCGATGTATATAATATCTTGCTCCAGGTGCTGGACGATGGTCAGTTGACAGACGGATTGGGCAGGAAGGTGGATTTCAAAAATACCCTGATCATCATGACTTCCAATATCGGTGTCAGGCAGCTGAAGGATTTTGGCCAGGGTGTAGGATTTGCCACTGCCAGCAGACAGGCAGCTGCAGATGAAAACACGAAGGCAGTCATACAGGGAGCACTCAAAAAAACATTTTCTCCTGAATTTTTAAACAGGATAGATGACGTTGTGATTTTCAACAGCCTTGAGAAGGAGCATATTTTCAAAATCATTGACATCAATCTCAAAAACCTGTTCAAGAGAATGAACAACCTGGAGTATTCCCTGACACTGACTGAAGAAGCTAAAAACTTCGTGGCTGAAAAAGGGTACGATCCGCAGTTTGGGGCAAGACCTCTCAACAGAGCTATCCAGAAGTATATAGAAGATCCTTTGGCTGAATTCATTCTCAATGAAAATCCCGAGAAGGGCAGTCAGCTCATCGCCGATATCAACGAGGATAAAAGCGGAGTGGTGATTTCAAAATGGTTTTGGAAAATAAGGAAGAACAAAGTATTTGAGTTTGAGTCGTGTGAATGTGTAGAATTAAATTTTCGGGTCGAAAAGCTACACATTCACTTTACTCTATATATTTGCACTTTATTCATCAAATAAATATAATTTGGCAAAAGGAAAAACCCAACCGACGGCAAAAGTTCAGGACGATAAGTTTAACTACAGACTCAATGGTGAAATAAAGGTACCTAAGGTAAGATTGGTAGGAGACAATCTTGATCTGGTAAGTGAAGTAGCCAACAGACAGATAGAGACAGGGATATATTACACCAATCAGGTACTGCAGTGGGCCGAAGAGTTGGAAATGGATCTGGTAGAAATCAGTCCCAATGCCGATCCTCCTGTGTGTAAAATCATAGACTTCAAGAAATTTGTCTATGACCGCAAGAAAAAGGAGAAGGAATTAAAAGCGAAAACTGCTAAAACGGTAATCAAAGAGATCAGATTCGGTCCCAATACTGATGATCACGACTTTGATTTCAAGTTGAAACATGCCATCAAGTTTCTGGAAGAAGGCGCTAAAATAAAGGCATACGTACAGTTCAAAGGGAGAGCCATAGTGTTTAAAGACAGAGGTGAATTGATTCTGCTTAAGTTTATCAAAGCATTGGATGAATACGGAGCTGCTGAAGAACTGCCCAAACTTGAAGGCAGAAGGATGATTGTGGTCATCTCACCCAGAAAGAAAAAGGCATAGTATCATGTATTGCCGTGGTTTGGAGTATCATTTTAAGGCATGATAAGCCATCATGATGTACCTAAAATAGTTTTGCCCCAAAATCCAATCAGTATAAGAACTGAATGAGGAGTTTCAGTGTATTATGTACATGCTTTATGTGAATAATGATTGTGTACTTTGCATAAAATTACGGGTATTCTCTATTTTATTATATTTCAACTTTTCAATTAATCAGAAATGGAAGCACGGATACTGGTAAGTCTCAATACGTTGGCTTTCATTGGGGTAATTATTGTCAATTACCTTGCAAATGCTCTCCCACTGAACGGTATGCAGACAGGTCAGATTTCCGCCCTGTATCCCAATTATTTTGTGCCTGCCGGATTTACTTTTGCTATTTGGGGAGTGATATACGCTTTGATGGCCTTGTTTGTTTTCAGGAGTTTGTGGATGTACAAGGTCAAAAACAGCCAGGCATTGAATGAAATAAGTAAGCTTTCAGGCTGGTTTATTCTGAGTTGTGTAGCCAATATAAGCTGGATATTTGCCTGGCATTACCGGGAGATATTTATGTCTCTGGGTGCCATGCTTGTACTCTTGTACTCCTTGATGAAAGCCTATCAATGGATACATCAGGAGCGTTCAATACTATTCGGAAATGTATTTTTTTCAGTGTATCTTGGGTGGATCAGTGTGGCTACTATTGCCAACTTTACGGTATATCTGCAGGATAATGGATGGGCTGAAAAGTTTGATCAGCCTGAAATCTGGAGCGCCGTCATGATTGTAATTGCATTTTTGTTGGCTGCATATATGATGTTCCGGCTAAAAGACCTGATTTTCCCATTGGTTATATTATGGGCTGTTTTCGGTATCTATAAGAATGTATCAGATTCTGAATATCAGATGCATTCCACCATGGTGTCAAATGTGGCAATATCTGTCGTACTAATGCTTTTTGTGCTGTGGTCGGGATCGCTTTGGAAATATTACAGGATTTCAAATTCAGCAGAAGTTTGAGATACATTTCAGCTTTAATCATTGTTTTCATGTACTTTCCGGCCTGTACGGTGACTACAGAAAATCCTCCTGATCCTATTGTATTCGGTGAGGCGGTCGGCAATTATAAAGGCTCGTACATTTTTTGTACTTCGGTACAGCAAAGTGCTAGAGACAGTATCTGTCAGTCAGCGGTACAGGATATTTTCAGAATTTCTATTGCAGACAAAAATCATATCCGGGTCAGATCTGAAAATGGCAATATTGCTGAATCCAGGATTCCATTCGTGGAGAGAAAAACAACAGGAAGTGGCTCCATCCTCCTCTTCAAACTTTATACCGAACAACTTACTCAATCCGTAGAGATTTACACCCAAACCCGACAAATGGAGTTCGTTTCAAAACAATCAGATACAACACCGGTCAAAATCCACATTTTCAAAGGAGCTCAATAGCAACTATCTGCTCAGATTAATAAATTTCCGGTGGGTAACAAACTGATGATTCCATATGGTGATGACATACAGGCCATGAGCTAAATTGCCGGTGGATTTGGTGAATGTCTCACCATATACCGCTGCTGTATAAATCTGCTGACCATTAAGGTCTGAAATAGTCAGGTAATAAGGTAATAGGGTGACGGGGTTTGCCTGAATTTGCAGCATTCCGTTACTCAAAGTAATGATTACAGGATCGGGTATGAGTATATTTTGAAGATTACTTGTACACCCTTCATTATTAAATTCCATCCTTCTGACACAGCCGGGATCCGCCAGATCTCTGACTTCAAGTCCGTAATATTTTGCGCCTTCCAGATTCCTGACATTCACAGGCAGGTCATTATAGTCGTATATACCTACCAATTGATTATCCAGATAGAGGGCAAAGCTGTCAGAAGTGTTGCTGGATTGAAATGATACACTGAGGTCATATCTGCCATCCAGACATTCAGAAAAATTGAGCCACATATTCCATGCGATGCTGCATGTGGTACAACATTCAGGACTAACCATTTCAATCGAGGTTTTACAGTCTTCCACTACCGCATCTCTGAATTCAAGTATGAAGTTTTCTTCACAGAAAGATTTAGGTAAATTAAGTTGATATTCTTCATTTCCATAAGTAAAGTTATCTACAGCTGTACCGTTGACATATACATCAAAGCCCGTGGTGCCATTGATATTTATTAAGGAAAAACTGATCTGAATCCACTCATCTGTACAGCTTTCATACAAGATATTGACATCTGAAATTTTGCAGGTGCTCTCAGGATAGCATCTGAATACATATTGGGTATCTAATCTGCACATGTTATTTGCTGTATCATAGAGTGTAAACCTTACCTCAGGCAAACCAAATTGGATTTGTGTAAAGCGTAATGGTAGTTCTGCATAAGCGAATGTACCGTGATAAATTCCATTGGTCTCCAGTCTAAAGGAATCTGAGACTCCTTCGAAATAATCAAGGAACAGATCAAAACCCAGCAAATCATTGTTTTCGCAGTTTTCGGATATTTGAAGACCTGATATCAGACATTGCCGGGGTTCACAACACATCGGAGCCTCCAGGATTAATTCGGTAAAGCACCCGGGATTTTCGCTATCTCTGATTTTAAGGATTTTTTCATTTTCACATAAAGATTGGAACGGTCCTGCCCTGAAGTTGAATCTTCCATGTTTTATAGTATCCTGATAATCATCAGACTCTATTACAAAGCCTTTGAAGCCGTAATTTCTGGCATCAATTGCTATTTCCTGAAAAAAAATGGAATCAGAACATTCCGGAGTGCCGGTCAGTTTTGCTTCCAGCTTGCAATCATATTTACAAGAATCCACGACACCCAGCTCATAGGCACTGAAGCAAAAGGCATCCTGCAGATCTACTACCAGAAATTCATAATCTTTCAGACTGTTCATCTCCAGATTACTCAGCCTGACGGGCAAGTCCTTGTAGGCAAATCTGCCATAATTGGTCACATTGCCTCCTAACTGAAAACTATCAGATGTCAGATTGTGTCTGAAATTGATACGTACATCAAATTGCTGCAATGAATCAGAACATTCCGCAACCAGTACTCTCAGGTCATAAATCGTACAGATACAGGGATTGAGCAATCTGAAAGTGTCGCAACAGGTGACATTATCCGCTGCACACACCACAATCTGATTAAAGGTTTCGAATATAGAGGTTCGTACATTTTCTATCTGCAGGGGCAATTGTCCGTAACTGTATTCTCCTATCTGCATACCATTGCTGAAAACACGGAATCTGCTATCCGGCGGCTGATTATGTACAAGGTCTAATCCAAGGGTGTATGATAATCCATTGCATGCTGAGCCCGTTGCTTCATGGATTTGGAGTCTGCAATCCACGTTGCAGCACACCTTACCCAATCCTCTGAAAGCGAGACAATTGGGATTTTGCAGGTCTCTCACCGCAAATTCCCACAAAGTACTGCAATCAGCCGAAAGCGGTCCTATGGTCACCGGCAGATTGGCGTACTCAAATATGCCGTAATTAATGCCATTACCCAATATTCGAAACTGTGTGCCTGCACCACTATGGACAAAGTCTATTTCCACAAAAAATTGTCCCGATGTGTTACAAGGGCTTTGGGTAAGCTTCAGATTATTGATCAGACATTGACCCTGTACCCGTATAATAAATAAAAGGAATAAAAGGCTTATCTGCAGGCTGATTCTCACATTACAAAAATTCATATATTAAAAATAATTTGCATAGTTAGCACATTTTCAGCATAAATGTGTGCTGATAAATCATAATGTTCTAATTTTACATGATAAATTTGTGAAGTAAGCACAAAGTTGAAAGATATGACACAAAGGATAGTTTACCTTGCCATCAGCATATTATTTCTGGGACTGTCTGTAGCTAATGCCAGTATTGTTTGTCCGGGAGACAAGACGATTTATTGTCATGACGACAGATACTACACACAGCTTACGGGTACACCTATTGTATTCGGATATCCTCAGCAAATGGTCAGATATGTGGATACCGACTATCTGAACAATTGCAATGTGGGATATATTCAGCGGCGTTGGTATGTGGATGTCAATCAGGATGGAGCATGGCAGTCCTGGGAGGGTAGCTGCACGCAGATTATATATATGCAGGCTGTCACTCAGCCCGTTACAGTGACTTTTCCTGCCGACAAGTCCTACAACTGTAAGGAACAGATTAAACTGGACAAACCTGTCTGGGTTTCTGGTCCCTGCGATGTGATAGGCTTTTCATACAAAGATGATGTATTTGAAATAGCTCCTGATGCATGCTATAAAATAATAAGGAATTTTACGGTAATCAACTGGTGTACCTATCATCCTCAAAATCCCGACTGGAACGGACAGGGTATATGGACACATAAACAGGTGTTGAAGGTAGTGGAGACAGAAGCTCCGGTATTCAATCAATGCGACCCTGTGGTATTTAACACAGACACAGATTGTAAGGCAGCGATTGTATTGACCAAAAGTGCATTGGATGATTCCAATTGTCCTTCTCAGTTGTTGAGCTGGCTGGTGGAAGTCGATTTATGGGCCAATGGCACCATAGATTACAAATATGGATTTACAGAATCAGGTCAATATTTTATCGCACCTCAGAGTAACGGGGCTTCAGTATCTGTTACGCTGCCTGAAAGAGTAGGCATCGGAAAACACAAAATCAAGTGGGCAGTAAGAGATCAGTGCGGCAATTTCAGGACATGCAATTCATACTTTGAAGTGGTGGACAAAAAACCGCCTACGCCTTATATATATGCATTCCTGACATCGGCATTCAGAGGAGATCAAATGTCGCTTGAAGTTCCGGCAAGACTTTTTGACAGAGGTTCAGTGGATAATTGTACCCCAAAATCGAAGTTGAGATTTTCATTCAGCAATGATGTTAATGATACATTGAGGGTCATCGGCTGTAATAATTTCGGCTTTCAGTATTTTACCATTTATGTGACCGATCAGGCTGGAAATTCAGATTTTGCCGAAGCCTTTATGCTCGTATTTGATAATGGATCCTGCAATTTCGGATTTACCTTTCCCGGCAGAGTGATAAAAGCAGATGGCAAACCGCTTCCGGGCACCATCATAGAATTGATGAAAAACGGAGTTCCTGTGAGTGAAACCCAATCTGATGACGATGGAAGTTTCTACCTTGAAGAGATTTCCTTGATGAATGACTATTATCTCAAAGTGCATCATGAAAATCCGGAGACTCCGGTGCTCAACATAATTGATTTTCTGGCATTGAGAGATTACTTATTCGGGGCTTTGACATTGGAAAATTATCAGTTTATTGCCGCAGATGTCAATGGTGACAGACGAATCAGAGCCAATGACCTTATGCTCATGAGGGATATCATTCTTGGCAAAGCCTCCAAACCGGATTGGAAGTTTTATGCGGATGTGGATACCATCACCGGTGAAAAAGATTTGCAGAATCTCAGTTCAAAAACCATGCTGAATGGCTTCGACGGTAATTTTGACTTTACGGCAGTATATCCCGGCAATATCAAAGGATCCGGACCTGCAGCCGTTTCAAAGGAGGATAAGTTGGATATAATACCTGAGCCTGTGGAAAACGGCATACTTTTCAGAGTGGAAGAATCTGCCGAACTCGAAGGTTTACAAATGCAGCTTACTTTCAGGCAGATATCAGATAATCCGGAGATTATAGTTGCCGGTAAAACACTGACTCCCGGTCAATACCATATTGACAAAGAAAATTCGATTTTGAATATCATGCTTGCAGACCCGATACATTGGACTCAAGACAAGCCGGCTATCATAATCAATGGTGCTGATATATCCGGTATTAAACCATCGCGTACAAACCTTGCAGTATCCGGCCTACGCAAACCCATACAATTGAGAATTGCTGAGGCGTCTGTATCTGTAAACCCGCAGCCCGTAATGACCGAAAGGGGCGTTTTCTATATGAATGACCCTGATTTGAGACTGCATGCTGTGTATAACATCATGGGAGTTCCTGTAAATCATAGTTTCAAAGGAGGTTATCTGCAAATTCACACACCGCTTTCTGGTCTTTATATTATCAAAGCTGCAAAAGCCGGTAAGGATTTGACCTTCCGGATCATTGTACCTTGACAGAGTCAGATTACTGAATCTGGGGATAGCTAAACACGTTTTTTCCTCTGCACGATGGTTACTGTTGAGTATTGTTTACCTTTAATTGATTGGTAAGGTGTTAATCTTTTGCTAATATCGGCGTTTTCTCAATCTGCTGCAATAAACACACTTGTTATTATGCAGCTATGCTTATAAATTTGTGTCTTCAAAAATAAATTATAAAATTTTTTAATATGATGTTTTTGCTTAAAAGAATGCAGATTCTTGTATTGGCCATAGTCCTTATTGCGGCATGCGGAGCCAAAAAAGGTACCACCATCACCGGCAATTTAAAAGGTGCTGAGAATATGACCGTATTTTTGGATAAAGTAGATTTGGGTAACAGCTCTCAGGTTGTCCTTTCAGATAAAGTGGGCAGTGACGGCAGTTTTAAGTTTTCATTGCCTGAAGGATTGAAGAAAGGTTACTACAGGGTCCGAATCGGATCTCAGGTGGCAGACCTGATCATCAACGGTACTGAAAAAGAAATTGCAATCAATGGCAATCTGGCTCAGCTCAATGAGTTTAACCATAAAATTACGGGTTCACCACTCACCGAGCAGTATATTCAGGCAGTGCAGGATTACATTAATATGCGGATGGATGTACCTGCATTGACCAAATATACGGAGGAGACAGCAGACCCTATGGTTTCCTTTATGATTGCTACCAGATTATTTAATTTCAGAACAGAATTTATCTCATTGCATCAGAAGGTTGCGGCTCGTATGTCTGCTTCACACCCTGATCTGGAGATTACTCAGGGATACAAAGAGATCATCGGACAGCTCGAGGCTCAGGTGAAAATGGCTGAAGCAAGTGCCAAGATCAAAGTGGGTCAGCCTGCACCCGAAATTTCATTGCCTGGTCCGGATGGAAAAATCAGGAAACTGTCCAGTTACAAGGGCAAGCTTGTCCTGGTCGATTTCTGGGCATCCTGGTGCGGACCCTGCAGAAAAGCCAATCCGCATGTGGTAGAACTGTATCACAAGTACAAGTCTAAAGGCTTTGACGTATTCAGTGTTTCATTGGATGGTCTCGATTCGAGAACGGCAGAGCGTTTTGCTCAGGAAGGTGTACTAAAGGAGCAGATGGAAGCCCAGAAGCAGAGATGGATTGCAGCCATTCAGCAGGATCAGCTTACATGGGATGGTCATGTCAGCGACCTGAAAAAATGGGAATGTGCTCCTGCCGGTGAGTATGGTGTACGAAGCATCCCGCAGACCTTTCTGGTGGGCAGAGATGGCAATATCGCAGCAATCAATCCCAGAGCAGATCTTGAGCAGCAGATTCTGAAGTTTTTGTAATACAGCATTCCGGAAAGCCTGAGTCAGGTACCTTTCATCGTGAAAGACACCGGTTGATAGGTAATTAAAGTAACCTAAAAAATAGCAAGCCGAAGGCCTTTTTTAAGATCTTCGGCTTTTTTTTATTGGAATACAATGTAATACATATGATAAAAATATTTAATTTGTGGCCAAAATCCGATTATGCACTTTGGTGAACTTATTGGACGCTTTTTAGCT
Organism: Saprospiraceae bacterium; assembly: GCA_016716335.1. GTDB lineage: Bacteria > Bacteroidota > Bacteroidia > Chitinophagales > Saprospiraceae > OLB9. The sequence continues at coordinate 262,196 of JADJWN010000002.1, forward strand.
TACCTTGAGGCAGAGAGGAAGTATTCACCACATACTATCCTGTCTTATCAAAACGACCTGAATCAACTTCATACATTTATCATTCATGAGTTTTCAATACAGACTTTGGAGGAATTGAGCCACAGTCATATACGGTCATGGATGGTACATATGATGCAGGAAGGTGTGACAGCTGTGTCGGTCAATAGAAAAATATCCGCACTTCGCTCAGCATTCAGATGGTTTAAGAAAAAAGGATTCATCCTTCAGAATCCGATGCTCAAAATTACCGTACCCAAAAAGCCAAAGAGACTGCCGGTGGTTGTTCAGAAAAATTCACTCGAAAGATTACTGGATGATCGGATTTCTCCAAATGAAGAGGACATGTATATCCATGCGAGAAACTCAATGATTATTGACCTTTTCTACGCCACAGGAATCCGACGGTCTGAATTAAAACAGCTCACAACCGGGGATATTGATTTTTTCAGGAAGGAAATCAGAGTAGTGGGAAAGGGGAATAAAGTCAGAAGTATTCCAATCACTCAGCCTATTCTGGATAAGCTGGACCAATACCTGAAAATCAGGAATGACAACTTTCCGGGCATACCTGAAAAATGTCTTTTTTTAACCCCCAAAGCAAAGCCTGTTTATGACCGTATGATATATGATATCGTGCATCGAGAACTTTCGCAGGTAAACACTGCGGGTAAAAAAAGTCCGCATGTACTCCGGCATACTTTTGCTACGCATATGCTGGATAATGGAGCAGACCTGAATGCAATCAAGGAAATACTCGGTCATGCCAGTCTTGCGGCAACCCAGGTTTACACACATAATTCCCTGTCAAAACTCAAGGAAGCTTATGGTAAGGCACATCCCAGGGCAGGCAGGACGAACGGTACTTGAATGTGACTTATCAGACTTTTTCAATCAGAAGAAGGATTGAGCAAACTTTTTGTTAAAATACCCTGAGGGTTGAACTATGAAATCTGAAAACGGTTTATATTTACAAAATGTTAACAAACTGATAAATCTGCACTAAATTATTTCCTAACATTATAAATTTTGAAGTATGCAAGTAACATTTCAGACAGTGCACTTTACCGCTGATCAAAAGTTGAAGGATTATATTGAGGATAAACTTCAAAAAGTCAACAAATTCTATCCCAAAATCATTCAGAGTACAGTGTTTCTCAAACTGGAAAATTCAGGTCAGATCAAGGACAAAGTCGTGGAGATAAAAATGAATGTTCCGGGTAGCACGCTGGTAGCCACCAATTCTGACAAGACCTTTGAAGCATCTTTCGATGATGCGATCGAAATCATAAAAAGACAGCTCAAACGCCTCAATGAAAAAAGTCAGGCTGTAAGATAAACGGACAATAAATAGATTAGTGATGGAAAGCTGGAAAATCAATTTTCCGGCTTTTGTTTTTGTAAAACATTACTTCCAGCTGCTTGTTTTGCCCAATCAAAGCGCAGTAAGTGGAAAGGCAGCCAATCAATATAGTATGGTTCAAATGGGATCTCAGACTGACAGATCACCGTGCCTTGAAGGAAGCAATGCTCCATCATCTACCCTCTTTGTTGCTTTACAGCTTTGAGCCATTATGGATGGATTATCCTGATTCGTCGCCCAGACACTGGAGATTTATATATGCCTCAATTACAGACATGAATAATTTTTTGAGGAATTGGGGTCGTGAACTTTACATTTTTAATGAGAATCTTCCGGATCTTTTCACCGATATAAGCCGGCTTTTTGAAATCAAAAACATATTCAGTCATGAAGAAACCGGCAATGCTGTTACCTTCCGCAGAGACAAAGAAGTGAAAAAGTTTTGTGACAGTCATAATATAATATGGCATGAATACCCTCAGAATGCCGTGATCAGAGGTGCCCTAAACAGAAATCATTGGGATAAACATTGGTTTGAATTTATGAGCCGTCCTTGTGAAAACCCTGAGCTCACACCGGACAAAATCCTCAAACTTGATGAAGAGACAAAGGCAGCCTTACCTCTGTTCGACCCGGTTGACTCCTGGATCCTTCCCGATCCTCAGATGCAGCCCGGAGGAATGACTGCCGGAAACAGGTATCTGAAAAGTTTTCTGGAGAGCAGATGCCTTCAATATACCGGAAATATTTCCAAGCCTGAAAAAAGCCGGACTACCTGCAGCCGTCTATCACCCTATCTGGCTTATGGTAACATATCCTCAAGGGAAGTGTACCGGAAAACACTGGCTGTAATGCAGGAAAATCCATCCAAGCGAAGGCACCTGAATAATTTTTTAGCCCGACTTAAGTGGCGCTGTCATTTTGTACAGAAGTTTGAGTCTGAATGTAAAATGGAATTCCGGGCTTACCATCGGGTTTTTGCTGATTTAAAATTTGACTATCGTCCGGAGTGGATTAAAAGTTGGGAAGAAGGGCGTACCGGATATCCTTTGGTGGATGCATCTGTGAGATGCCTGATAAAGACAGGATATCTCAATTTCAGAATGAGAGCGATGCTTGTTTCCTTTTTATCTTTCAATCTTGGGCAGGACTGGAGAAACGGGGTACATTTTCTGGCACGCCTCTTTCTGGACTATGAGCCCGGCATACATTATCCTCAGTTTCAGATGCAGGCCGCTGTAACAGGTATCCATACCGTGCGGGTGTACAATCCCGTGTTAAACTCCCAAAGACTGGACCCTGATGCTGCCTTTATATATAAATGGTGTCCTGAACTCAGAAGCGTACCGGCAGACCTGGTCCATGAGCCATGGAATCTGACCGAAATTGAGCAGAAACTTTACAATATCCGGATTGGTGAGGATTATCCTTTGCCTGTGGTGGATCTGAAAAGCTCAGTTAAACAAAATGTAAAAAGAATCTATGATCTGAGGAAAACTGAAGAAGCTGTCCGGGAGAACATAAGGATCAAAAAGAAGCATGTCAGACCTCAAGGTGGGGGTCAGTAATCCTTATTCTATGTGTTTTTAGGGTGAAAATGACCGGTTTTTAAGTATAAAACTTCAAAACTAAAAATATTTTCAATTTTTTTTAGAATAATTTTTTTTGAATTACTCAAAAAGTCTATTTTTGCATCGCTTTTGGAAAAAGATCCCTTTGCAAGGTTGAAATTAGGTTAAAATCTTAAAAATTTTTAAGACGCCAGTGTAGCTCAGTTGGCCAGAGCAGCTGATTTGTAATCAGCGGGTCGGGGGTTCGAATCCTCCACTGGCTCTGCTCACCGGGGGTGCGCCGGAGTTGGAGAGCCGGGCCAGACTGTAAATCTGGTGTCTCTGACTGAATAGGTTCGAATCCTATCACCCCCACTTTTTAGGGTTTATATGCGGAAGTAGCTCATTTGGTAGAGCATCAGCCTTCCAAGCTGAGGGTCGCGGGTTCGAGTCTCGTCTTCCGCTCTATTTTCATATGCCCGGGAGCTATTCAAAAGTTTAAGCCAATGTAGCTCAGGGGTAGAGCACTTCCATGGTAAGGAAGGGGTCGGGGGTTCAATTCCCTTCATTGGCTCAGTAGTATTTATTTCATTACTAATTTATTAAAGTTCAGAAAATTTTAACTGATGGCAAAATCAACGTTTGTAAGAACCAAACCCCACGTAAATATCGGTACTATTGGTCACGTGGACCACGGTAAGACAACCCTTACTGCCGCAATCACTTACGTGCTCGCTGAGAGAGGTCTCGCTGAGAAAAAAGATTACGACTCAATCGATGCCGCTCCTGAAGAAAAAGAAAGAGGTATCACCATTAACACTGCTCACGTAGAGTACGAAACTGAAAACAGACACTATGCTCACGTGGACTGTCCGGGTCACGCCGACTACGTTAAAAACATGGTTACGGGTGCTGCCCAGATGGATGGTGCAATTCTGGTATGTGCTGCTACTGACGGTCCTATGCCGCAGACAAGAGAACACATCCTTCTTGCACGTCAGGTAGGTGTTCCTAAGATTGTTGTATTTATGAACAAAGTGGACCTGGTGGATGATCCTGAGATGTTGGAACTGGTGGAAATGGAATTAAGAGAACTTCTCGATCAGTATGAATTTGACGGCGATAACGCTGCAATTATTAAAGGGTCAGCACTGAAAGCTCTCGAGGGTGATGCTGCCGCTAAGCAGGCAATCCTTGATCTGATGGCCGCTGTGGACAGAGAAATTCCTGAGCCGGTGAGAGACGTTGATAAGCCTTTCCTTATGCCTATTGAAGACGTATTCTCTATCACAGGTAGAGGTACCGTAGCAACTGGTAGAATTGAAAGAGGGGTAATCAATACCGGAGATCCTGTTGAAATCGTAGGTATGATGAAGCCGGGTGAAAAGCCTTTGACTTCTACTGTTACCGGAGTTGAGATGTTCAGAAAGATTCTTGAAAGAGGTGAGGCTGGGGATAACGCCGGTATCCTTCTGAGAGGTATCGAAAAGGACTCTATCAGAAGAGGTATGGTTATCATCAAGCCGGGTTCTGTAAAGCCTCATGCTCACTTCAAGTGCGAAATTTACGTACTGGGTAAGGATGAAGGTGGAAGACACACTCCTTTCTTCAATGGTTACAGACCTCAGTTTTATTTCAGAACCACAGACGTTACCGGAGATGTGAAGCTTCCTGATGGTGTTGAAATGGTAATGCCGGGTGATAACGTATCTCTGGAAGTAAAACTCATCAGCCCTATCGCAATGGAAAAAGGTTTGAGATTTGCGATCAGAGAAGGAGGTAGAACAGTAGGTGCCGGTCAGGTTACTGAAATTCTGGATTAATCCGATCTTAATTTAAACATAAAAGCCAGCGAAAATTAAGCATTCGGAAGAGTGCTTAATTTTTCGCTTTGATAAAGAGGGTAATTTTAAAGAAAATTATCATATATCCGGAAGTCTTTTGACCCGGATGATAAAGGGGAGTAGCTCAATTGGTAGAGTGGCGGTCTCCAAAACCGTAGGTCGCAGGTTCGAGCCCTGTCTCCCCTGCCAATTTTATTAAAAGACGTAATCATTGCTAATGGACAATATCAGACTATATCTTAAGGAAAGTTACGAAGAATTGATTAATCACGTAACATGGCCTACATGGCCCGAGTTATTCAGCAGTGCCAGACTGGTAATTATCGCATCGGTGATTATAGCCATAGTTATTGCACTGTTCGATTTCCTGTCTAAGACACTTACAACCACTATTTACAGTTTGTAAGATTAAAATCCTTATTCAAAATGTCTGAAGAAAAAAAATGGTATTCTCTTCGTGTTGTAAGTGGTAAGGAGAAGAGCATAAAGGAGAGAATAGAACTTGAGGTTCAACGAAATAAATGGGAGGATATCATCACACAGGTGTTGGTACCTTCTGAAAAAGTGTATAAAATCAGGAACGGCAAGAAAGTGATACTGGAACGCAACATTCTGCCCGGATATATTTTGGTAGAGGCAGTACCTTCGAAGTTTTCTGCCGAAGTAGTACAAGCTATCACCAATGTCACCAATGTCATACACTTTCTGGGAAAGAACCACCCCATACCTATGACGCAGGCTGAGGCAAACAGAATGTTGGGTAAATTGGATGATTCGCAGGAGGTGTCGGCAGCAATGATAGAGCCTTTTATCGTGGGTGAGAGTATCAAGATTATAGACGGGCCTTTCAATGACTTTATTGGTGATGTAAAAGAAGTGAATGAAGAGAAGAAGAAGTTGAAAGTGATCGTTAAGATTTTTGGCCGGGGTACTGAGGTAGAGTTGAATTACATGCAGGTTGAAAAACAATCATAAAGAAATATCAGACTCAGATTTCCGTTTGGAATGCTTCCCTGAAGATGATAGTAATTAAAATTAATTAAAAGCAATGGCAAAGGAAATACAAACATACGTAAAGCTCCAGGTAAAAGGAGGACAGGCAAACCCGGCACCACCGGTAGGACCGGCGTTGGGTTCGAAGGGTTTGAATATCATGGAGTTCTGCAAGAGATTTAATGCAGAAACTCAGGATCAACAGGGTAAGCTGCTTCCTGTGGTGATTACTGTGTACAAGGACAAGTCTTTTGATTTTGTGATCAAGACGCCACCGGCTGCAGTACAGTTGATGGAACTCACCAAAATCAAAAGCGGTTCTGCACAACCCAATCGTAACAAGGTTGGCTCTGTGACCTGGGATCAGATCAGAGGTATCGCAGAGAATAAAATGAAAGACTTAAATGCTTTCACCATTGAATCAGCCATGAAGATGGTTGCAGGTACCGCCAGAAGTATGGGTATCACTGTTACAGGGGATGCTCCATGGGGTGCCAAGGCGGAAGTGACAGAAAATTGATTTTTTTTTCATCGGTAGGGAGTCGCAGGTTAAAGACTGTGACGCTATCACCTAAATTATTTTAATATGGCAAAACTTAGTAAAAAAAGAAAGGCAGTAAATGCTAAAGTGGATACCAATAAGCTGTATCCCCTGAGAGATGCCTTGGCGCTGGTCAAGGAAGTAAACATGACAAAATTTGACGCCTCCGTAGATATGCATATCCGGCTTGGCGTGGATCCCCGAAAGGCCGATCAGGCGATCAGAGGTACAGTTACCCTGCCGCACGGTACCGGTAAAGTGAAAAGAGTACTCGTGCTTTGTACTCCGGACAAAGAAGAAGAAGCAAAAAATGCTGGAGCGGACTATGTGGGTCTGGATGAATACATCACTAAAATCAGCCAGGGATGGACAGATGTAGATGTCATCATCGCTATGCCCAGTGTAATGGCCAAGATTGGACAGATAGGTAGGATTCTGGGTCCGAGAGGATTAATGCCCAATCCTAAGACAGGAACGGTGACGCTCAACGTTGGTGATGCGGTAGCGGATGTAAAGAAGGGTAAAATCTCCTTCCGTGTGGACAAATATGGTATCATACATTCTCCGATCGGAAGAGTATCATTTACTCCTGAAAAACTCGCTGACAATGCACTGGAACTTATCACCACGCTGGAAAGAATGAAGCCTTCCACTGCAAAAGGTACCTATATGAAATCAATCAGTGTGGCATCTACCATGAGTCCGGGAATAGCCATTGACACAAAAACAATTAAGTAAGCATTTTAAAATTTTAGACAATGACACGTACAGATAAAGAGATATTAATCAACGAGCTCAGGGAGAAATTTCAAAATGCTTCCTACTTCTATGTGGCTGATTCTTCTTCCATGACCGTGGAGAAAATCAACAAACTCAGAAGATTGTGTTTCGAGAAAGGCGTAGAGGTTAAAGTAGTCAAGAATACGCTGGCTATCAAGGCTATGGAAGGACAGGATGCTTCCCGAAATTTTGAGGCTATCTTTGATGCCTTCAAAGGACAGAGTACTGTACTTTTTGCAGACAATGGCAAACTTCCTGCTACGATCATCAAAGAATTCAGAGGCAAGGATGAGAAGCCTGTACTTAAGGCTGCGTACATTGATTCTGATGTATTCTTCGGTGATGATCAGCTGGAATTGCTGACAAAGCTGAAGTCAAAGCAGGAATTGATCGGAGATATCATTTTTACATTACAATCTCCTGCACGCAATGTAATCAGTGCTTTGAAGTCCGGTGGTACTACCATTGCAGGATTGCTCAAGACACTCGAAGAGCGTAATGCATGATTTTAGTTACACGAATGTGATGCACTCTTATTATAAATTGTTACAGCTTCCAACTTTTACAATTATTTTTTAAAATTCTAAAAAGCACATAAAATGGCAGATTTAAAAGCATTCGCAGAGCAACTGGTAAATTTAACAGTAAAGGAAGTTAATGAGTTGGCTCAGATATTAAAGGAAGAATACGGTATCGAGCCTGCAGCTGCAGCAGTAGCAGTAGCAGCGGGTCCGGCAGCAGGAGGTGGCGCAGCAGCAGCTGAAGCTCCGGCTGAAAAGACTGAATTCGACATTCATTTGACTTCAGCAGGTGCCAACAAGCTTGCAGTAGTTAAAGAAGTAAAAGGATTATTGAATCTTGGACTTAAAGAAGCAAAAGATCTGGTAGATGCAGCTCCTTCTGTATTGAAGGCAGGAGCTTCCAAAGCTGAAGCAGAGTCTATCAAGGCTGCATTGGAAGGTGCCGGAGCATCCGTTGAATTAAAGTAATTTACAACGATATGATGTTCGGCTTAATTCCGGTAATTAAGTCCTAAAAGTTATGACAATGGCTTAACAAACCAAAGGGTTTGTTAAGCCTGTTGTCGTTAAAATCATTTTCTATGAACTTTTGACACAAAATTTTATTCTGTGTCTTTAAAATAAAAAATCAGTATGGCATCAAACGGGTTGACTGCTACTTCCGAAAACACCAGGATTAATTTCGGTAAAATCAAACTTGCAAATCATTATCCTGATCTATTAGAAATTCAGATTAAATCATTTCAGGAGTTTTTTCAGTTAGAGACCACCCCTGAAAACAGAGGGAATGAAGGACTCTACAAAGTTTTTCAGGAAAACTTTCCCATCTCAGACGCCAGGAACATTTTTGTTCTTGAGTTCTTGGACTATTTCATAGATCCGCCCAGATACACCATAGAGGAATGTATGCAAAGGGGACTCACCTACAGTGTTCCGCTTAAGGCTAAACTGAGGTTGTCCTGCAACGATGAAGAACACGTGGACTTCCAGACGATAGTTCAGGATGTGTTTTTGGGCAATATTCCCTACATGACCAACAAGGGTACTTTTATGATCAACGGAGCGGAAAGGGTAGTGGTATCTCAGCTCCACAGATCACCCGGAGTATTCTTCAGCCAGACTTTCCACCCCAACGGAACAAAAATATTTTCCGCCAGGGTGATTCCTTTTAAAGGCGCCTGGATGGAGTTTGCCACAGATATCAATTCGGTCATGTATGCATACATCGACAGAAAGAAAAAATTCCCGGTGACCACTTTGCTTCGTGCCATCGGATATGATTCAGACCGGGATATTCTGAATCTGTTTGACCTGGCTGAAGAAATCACCACCGTCCGGTGAAGTGGTAACCATCGAAAGAAACGAAATTATTCTAGAAAGAGATGTGGTACTGGATGAAGAAAACATTCAATCCATTACTGAAGCGAATATAGATACAGTAATCCTCCAAAAGGAAAATCTGGAGGAAGATTACTCTATCATTTACAATACCTTGCAGAAAGATCCATCATCTTCAGAAGTGGAGGCGGTGACACAAATCTACCGCCAGTTGAGAGGTACTGATCCACCCGATGAGGAAACTGCGAGAGGAATAATAGAAAAACTCTTCTTCTCCGATAAAAGATACAATCTCGGAGAGGTCGGAAGATACAAAATCAACCGTAAGCTCAAGCTGGAGATTCCAAAGGATACCCTGGTGTTGACGAAGGAAGACATCATTTCCATAGTTAAGTATCTCGTAAGTCTGGTAAACCAGAAGGCCGAGCTCGACGATATCGACCACCTTGCAAACCGACGAGTAAGAACCGTAGGAGAGCAATTGTATGCACAGTTTGGGGTAGGTCTTGCCAGAATGACCCGAACCATCAGGGAGAGAATGAATGTGCGGGATAATGAGGTATTTACCCCGATTGATCTGATCAATGCAAGGACTTTGTCCTCTGTAATCAACTCATTCTTCGGTACCAGCCAGTTATCACAGTTCCTGGATCAGACGAATCCTTTGTCCGAAATCACTCATAAGCGAAGGATTTCTGCACTCGGACCCGGTGGTCTGTCAAGAGAAAGAGCAGGATTTGAGGTAAGGGACGTACACTATTCACACTATGGAAGATTGTGTACTATCGAAACTCCGGAAGGTCCGAACATCGGTCTGATCTCCACTCTCTGCGTGCACGCCAAGGTGAACAAAATGGGATTTCTGGAGACTCCTTATCGAAAGGTCATCAATGGTAAAGTGGATGTGGAGGGAGATGTATTGTATCTGTCAGCCGAAGCAGAAGACTACCGCAGAATAGCACAGGCCAATGCACCTGTATCAGAAACAGGAGCATTCCTCAACGAGCGGGTAAAATCAAGAGAACATGGTGAATTCCCCGTATTGAGTCCTGAAGAACTCGAATATATGGACATTGCCCCCAATCAGATTGTTGGGGTGTCTGCTTCACTGATTCCATTCCTTGAAAACGATGATGCCAACAGGGCTTTGATGGGTTCCAACATGCAACGTCAGGCATTACCTTTGGTCAGACCTAAAGCGCCGATAGTAGGTACAGGTCTCGAAGCCAAGGTAGCGGAAGACTCCAAGATGCTGATCAATGCAGAAGGTGAAGGAGTGGTGGAGTATGTGGATGCCAACGAAATCATCATCCGATACGATCGAAGTGAGGAGGAGCAGTTGATTTCATTTGAGGATAATGTAAAAAGGTATAATCTTGCCAAATTTATCCGGACCAATCAGGGCTCTTGTATCAACCTGAAGCCAATCGTGAAGAAAGGACAGAGAGTAAAGAAAGGTAGTTTGCTGTGTGATGGTTATGCTACTGAAAAAGGAGAGCTGGCCTTGGGTCAGAATCTGATGGTGGCTTTCATGCCCTGGAAAGGATACAACTTTGAGGATGCAATCGTACTTTCTGAAAGAGTAGTAAAGGAAGATATCTTTACCTCAATCCATATTGAAAGTTATGAAATAGATGTCAGAGATACCAAGCTGGGTGAAGAAGAACTTACCAGTGATATTCCGAATGTAAGCGAAGAAGCCACCAAAGATCTGGATGAGAACGGTATCATCCGTATAGGTGCATGGGTGAAGGAAGGGGATATCCTTATCGGTAAAATAACGCCCAAAGGGGAGTCTGACCCTACACCGGAAGAAAAGCTGCTTAGAGCAATCTTCGGGGATAAAGCTGGGGATGTGAAGGATGCTTCATTGAAGGCATCACCTTCGACCTCAGGGGTAGTGATTGACAAGCAGCTTTTTGCAAGAGCCAAGAAGGATAAATTCCAGAAGGTACAAGAGAAGGAACTGCTGAGTCAGCTGGAAGATACACATGCCATCAATATTAATGAGCTGAAAACCATCCTGGTGGACAAATTGCAGGTATTGCTGGATGGCAAGATTTCAGAAGGAGTAAGAAGCATCTATAATGAAGAACTGATACCCAAAGGGTCTAAGTTTTCTTCTAAGATACTCAAGGAGCTTGATTATTCACAGGTGGATTACTCCAACTGGACTAAGGATGCCAGAACAAATGAACTGATTGCCAGACTTCTGCACAACTTCTCCATCAAAGTCAATGAGGAATTGGGTAGATATAAGAGAGAAAAGTTCAACATCAGTATCGGAGACGAATTACCTGCCGGAGTGCTCAAATTGGCAAAAGTTTATCTCGCTAAGAAGCGTAAGTTGAAAGTGGGGGATAAGCTCGCAGGAAGACACGGTAACAAGGGGATTGTATCCAGAATCGTAAGGGAGGAAGATATGCCTTTCCTCGAAGATGGAACACCGGTGGATATCGTACTGAATCCTCTCGGGGTACCTTCAAGGATGAACCTGGGGCAGATCTTCGAGACCGTATTGGGTTGGGCCGGAAAGAATCTGGGGCTGAAATTTGCAACACCCATCTTTGATGGAGCAAGTCTTGAAGAAATCGAAGCATATATCAAGAAGGCTAATCTGCCATCTTACGGTCAGACCTATCTTTATGACGGGGAGACCGGAGACAGATTCCATCAGCAGGCGACAGTGGGTGTTATATACATGCTCAAGTTGTCTCACATGGTAGATGATAAAATGCACGCCAGATCCATAGGCCCGTACTCTCTGATTACGCAGCAACCATTGGGTGGTAAAGCTCAGTTTGGTGGACAGAGATTCGGAGAAATGGAAGTGTGGGCACTTGAAGCTTATGGTGCAGCCAATATTCTCAGAGAGTTGCTCACTGTCAAGTCAGACGATATCATCGGAAGGGCTAAGGCATACGAGGCAATCGTAAAAGGAGATAATATTCCTGATTCCAATATTCCTGAGTCATTCAACGTATTGGTTCACGAGTTGAGGGGACTTGCACTTGATATCAAGTTTGAATAATTAAATTAGTAAACAATCATTTCAATCGAAATAATATGTTAAAAAAGAAAGGGGTAAAACCCACCAAAGGCTTCGAATCCATCACGATCAGTTTATCTTCTCCGGATGAGATACTGGAGAGATCCTATGGTGAAGTGCTCAAGCCTGAAACCATCAATTACAGGTCTTACAAGCCGGAAAGAGACGGTTTATTTTGTGAAAGGATTTTTGGTCCCGTAAAGGATTACGAATGTTATTGCGGAAAGTATAAAAGAATAAGATACAAAGGCATCGTTTGTGATCGTTGTGGGGTGGAAGTTACCGAAAAAAAGGTGCGTCGGGAGAGAATGGGCCATATCAAGCTGGTAGTGCCAGTAGTGCATATCTGGTTTTTCAAATCTTTGCCCAACAAAATTGGTTATCTGCTCGGTTATTCTTCCAAAAAGCTGGAGTCCATCATCTATTACGAAAGATACGTGGTGGTCCAGCCGGGTATCAAGGAAGGTGAAATCAGCAAGCATGACCTCTTGACAGAAGAAGAATACTTTGATGTACTGGAATCTTTACCCAAAGATAACCAGATGCTTGATGACCATGATTCCAATAAATTCATTGCCAAAATGGGAGCTGAAGCCATCAAAGACCTTCTGGAAAGAATCAATCTGGATGAGCTCTCGTTTGAACTGAGACATCAGGCAGCCAACGAAACATCGCAGCAGCGTAAGTCTGAAGCTTTGAAGAGACTCCGGGTGGTGGAAGCTTTCAGAGATGGTATGCGCTCAACTGAAAACAGACCTGAATGGACTGTAGTACAATATCTGCCTGTGACTCCACCGGAATTGAGACCCTTAGTACCCCTGGATGGTGGACGTTTTGCCTCTTCAGATCTCAATGATCTGTATCGAAGGGTGATCATACGAAACAACAGATTGAAGCGATTATTGGAAATCAAGGCACCTGAAGTCATTTTGAGAAATGAAAAAAGAATGCTTCAGGAAGCGGTTGACTCTTTATTTGATAACTCAAGGAAGTCCAATGCTGTCAAGGCGGAAGGCGGAAGATCTCTCAAATCACTCAGTGATGTACTGAAAGGAAAGCAGGGTCGTTTCAGACAGAACCTTCTCGGTAAAAGGGTAGATTATTCCGGCCGTTCTGTGATAGTGGTAGGCCCCACGCTCCTGTTGCACGAGTGTGGATTGCCCAAAGGTATGGCTGCTGAATTATTCAAACCGTTTATCATCCGTAAACTCATAGAAAGAGGGGTTGTAAAAACTGTAAAATCGGCCAAAAAGCTGGTAGATAAAAAGGATCCCATCATTTGGGAAATTCTTGAAAATATTCTTAAGGGGCATCCTGTATTACTGAACAGAGCCCCGACATTGCACCGATTATCAATTCAGGCATTCCAGCCCAGACTGGTAGAGGGTAAGGCGATACAGTTGCATCCACTGGTATGTGGCGCATTCAATGCCGACTTTGACGGTGACCAGATGGCAGTACACGTACCGCTCGGCCATGCAGCGATCCTGGAGGCTCAGATGTTGATGCTTTCTTCACACAATATGCTCAACCCTCAGGACGGATCTCCGGTCACGCTGCCTTCGCAGGATATGGTTTTGGGTCTGTATTATCTGACCAAGCCGAGAAAATCCACTGCTGACCAGAAGGTGAAGGGAGAGGGCAAAGTGTTTTATTCGCCGGAAGAAGTAGTAATCGCTTTCAATGAGGGAAAAGCTGACCTTCATGCCATCATCAAAGTCAGGGTAAAATCTGAAGATGAAAAGGGCAATCCGGTTAATAAAATCATCGAGACAACTGTGGGCCGGGTGATGTTTAATCAGGCTACTCCTCAGGGTGTGCCGTTCATCAACCAGCTGATGACAAAGAAGAGTTTGAAGAAAATCATCGGAGATGTCATCAACAGAACTGACTTTACTGCCACGGCCAAATTTCTGGATGATATCAAGGAAATGGGGTTCTATTGGGCGTACAAGGGAGGTCTGTCATTCAATCTCGGAGACCTTATCACCCCGTCTATCAAGGAGCAGACACTGCTTGAGGCACAGGCAGAGGTAGATGAAGTCTGGGATAACTATAATATGGGTCTGATTACACCGAATGAAAGATATAATCAGGTCATAGATAAGTGGACATTCGCCGACAATAAGATCACGGAAAACCTGATGAGAGAAATCTCACAGCATAAGCAGGGTTTTAACTCAGTATTCATGATGCTGGATTCCGGAGCGAGAGGTTCAAAGCAGCAGATCAAGCAGCTTTGTGGACTTAGAGGATTGATGGCCAAGCCCAGAAAATCCGGAGATACCGGTGGTGCCATTATCGAAAACCCGATTCTGGCAAACTTCCTCGAGGGACTTTCAGTATTGGAGTACTTTATATCAACTCACGGTGCACGTAAAGGTTTGGCGGATACGGCGCTTAAAACGGCGGATGCCGGTTATCTCACCAGAAGATTGGTGGATGTGGCTCAGGATGTGATTATCACCGAGGAGGATTGTAATACACTCCGTGGTATTGAGACAGAGGCGCTGAAGGATAATGAGAATGTTATCGAGACCCTTGCCTCCCGAATTATAGGCAGATTTACCTTATATCCTGTGGTGCATCCGGTGACAGATGAGGTGCTTATGGAAGCAGGGGAGTACATCACACCTGAACTGGCTGAAAAGATAGAAAAGGCCGGGATTGAAGCAGTGACCATAAGATCTGTATTGACCTGCGAAACCAAAGTAGGGGTATGTGCCAAGTGCTATGGTAAAAACCTGGCGACCGGCAGGGTAGTAGAGACAGGAGACGCAGTAGGTATCATTGCAGCTCAAAGTATCGGTGAACCGGGAACACAGTTGACACTCCGTACCTTCCACGTAGGGGGTATCGCAGCAGTAAGCAAGACAGAATCTGCCATTACATCAAAGTTTGATGGTGTACTTGAATTTGATAATATCCGGACTACGATTCAAACTGAGGATGGTGCACAAAAAACGGTGGTACTATCCAGATCAGGAGAGATCAGGGTAGTAGAACCGGAGTCTAAGAAAGTGTATAATTCTTATTTCATACCGTATGGTTCCAACCTTTTGGTCAAAGATGGTCAGAAAGTTGAAAAAGGGGATACCATCTGTGAATGGGATCCATTCAACAACCTGATTATTTCTGAATTTGGAGGTATTACCAAGTTTGAAGATCTCGAAGAAGGGGTTACTTACAGGATTGAAAGGGATGACCAGACAGGATATGCCGAAAAGGTAATCATCGAATCGAAAAATAAGAAGAAGATTCCTGTGATCAAAATTGTTTCACCTTCCGGGGAAGAGTTGAAAACCTACAACCTTCCGGTGGGCGCATACATTACGATAGAGGAAAATATGGAGATCCAGCCGGGCCAGAAAATTGTAAAAATCCCGAGAAATCTGGGAAAGATCCAGGATATAACGGGAGGTCTGCCCAGGGTTACAGAATTGTTTGAAGCCCGTAATCCATCCAATCCGGCGGTGACTGCCGAGATAGACGGAATTGTGACTTACGGCAAGATCAAGCGGGGTAACCGGGAAATCTTTATCGAAGATGAAAAAACCGGTCAGAAGAGAAAATACCTCATTGGATTGACCAAACACCTGTTGGTACAGGAAGGAGATTTTGTGCGGGCCGGTACGCAGATGACAGATGGTGCCGTTGCTCCATTGGATATCCTCAATATCAAAGGTCCGTTTGCAGTACAATCTTATCTGGTGAATGGGGTGCAGGAAGTGTACCGTTCACAGGGTATCAACATCAATGACAAGCATATCGAGGTGATTGTACGTCAAATGATGAGGAGGGTAGAAATTATTGATCCGGGAGACACTACATTCCTTGAGGGTGAGGCGGTGGACAGACATGAGTTCAATGAGCAGAATGACTGGATTTTGACAAGAAAGTCGTTACGGACCCGGGTGATTCCACCAATTTCAAGGCCGGGCAGATCATATCTATCCGACAGCACAGGGAAGAAAACTCTTTCCTCAAGAGAAATGATAAGAAGTTGGTACAGGTCAGGGATGCAGTGCCTGCCACTTCTACGATTCTGCTTCAGGGTATTACGAGAGCTTCATTGGGTGTAGAGAGCTGGATATCGGCTGCATCATTCCAGGAAACGACCAAGGTGTTGAGTTCAGCAGCTATTTCGGCCAAGAAAGATACCTTGTCAGGATTGAAAGAAAATGTGATTGTAGGTAAAAATATTCCTGCAGGTACAGGTCTCAGAAAGTTCAATCAACTGGTAGTCACCGCTGATGAAGATTATGACAGTTTGTAATTTTGAATGGTTACAGATATAAATGGAGGGGTTGGCAGATTGTCAACCCCTTTTTTGTTATATAGTAATCAGAATGCTGAACAGCCAGAATTTGAATAGAAAAGCAGCTTTTGGAAAGCATTGCCGGTAATTATGAAATAATGCCTCTCCTCCCTAACTCTACTGCCTGTAGTTGGGTGATTTTTCCCCCTGATATTTCAAATCTGAGCAGTGTCCTGATCACATGAAATCCCTGATGTCCATAAGATCCCGGATTCATATGCAGATGACCTGACCTCGGGTCTTTCATCACTTTGAGTATGTGAGAATGACCACAGATGAATACGTCAGGTTTTGCTTCATCTATTAATTTAAGAATTCGTGAGGGATATTTGCCGGGATAGCCTCCGATATGTGTCATGACAAATTTCAAACTCTGTAATTCCCATATAAGGGTTTCCGGAAATTGCAGCCTTATGATTGTGTCATCTATATTACCATAAACTGCACGGAAAACAAATTTTTCGCTGAACATACTGACGGAATCCAGGCTGCCTATATCTCCCGCATGCCATATCTCATCACAACCCTCCAGAGCTTGTACAATATCCGGACCAAAATATCCGTGATTGTCTGAGATTAGTCCGATTTTCATGATGCAATAAAAAAGCCCGGAATACCGGGCTTTGTGTCAATGGGTTTAATTTTATAAATGTATTACCTCGTCATAAGCGGCTGCCGTGGCTTCCATTACTGCTTCGCTCATGGTCGGGTGGGGATGTACTGCCTTGAGAATTTCCATTCCTGTGGGCTCCGGTTTTTTGGCCACGACCAATTCCGCAATCATTTCCGTTACATTGGCTCCGATCATATGGCCTCCCAGCAATTCGCCGTATTTGGCATCAAAAATCATTTTTACAAATCCCTCCTTCGATCCGGCGGCACTTGCCTTACCAGAGGCCGAAAACGGGAATTTTCCAACTTTGATCTCATACCCGGCTGCTTTGGCCGCTTCTTCGGTCAGTCCCACACTGGCCACCTCCGGCCAGCAATAGGTGCAGGATGGAATATTGTTGTAATCCAGAGGTTCTGGGTGATGTCCCTTGATTTTCTCCACACAGGTGATACCTTCAGCACTCGCAACGTGTGCCAAAGCCTGAGTACCAATCACATCTCCGATGGCATAGATTCCGGCTACATTGGTCTGGTAGTACTTATCGACTTTGATCAGTCCGCGATCAGTCTCTATCCCTAAAGCTTCGAGGCCGATATCTTCTGTGTTAGGGGTCACTCCGGCAGCAGAAAGTACCACATCACATTCTATCACCTGGATAGAGTTATCTTTTCTGTTTTTTACGGTGACCTTGCAGTTGTCGCCATTTACTTCCACTACTTCTACTGCACTGTTGGCAAGGATCTGCATTCCGGCTTTTTTGTAAATTTTTGCCAGTTCTTTGGAGATGTCTGCATCCTCTCTGGGCAAAAGTCCTTGTTCCAAAAATTCCACAATGGTCACCTCAGTGCCAATGGAGTGATAAAAATAGGCAAATTCCACACCAATGGCACCGGCACCCACTACAACCATCTTTTTGGGCTGGACAGGCAAAGTCATGGCTTCCCGGTAGCCGATGATTTTTTTGCCATCTATTTTCAGATTAGGCAATTCCTTGGCCCGACCACCAGTGGCTATAATGATGTGCTCTGCTGTGTATTCTGATTTTTTACCATCTTGTGCTGTTACAACGACTTTTTTTCCTCTTGCCAGTCTGCCATAACCTTCTATGACAGTGATTTTATTTTTTTTCATCAGGAAGTTTACTCCTTTGCTCATGCCATCAGCCACACCCCGGCTCCTCTGTATCATTGCCGGAAAATCAGCTTTGGGAGCACCTGCTTCGATTCCGTAATCTTTGGCATGCTGTATATAATTGAATACCTGTGCACTCTTGAGCAATGCTTTGGTAGGAATGCATCCCCAATTGAGACATACACCTCCCAGGCTTTCTTTTTCCACTACAGCCACTTTCATTCCCAACTGTGAAGCTCTGATAGCAGCTACATAACCTCCTGGTCCACTACCTATGACAATCAAATCAAAATTCATCTCTATTACATTTGGATTGGTGAAGTGCAAAGGTACGATAAATGCCGATTTCTGAAGGTAATTCACCACCACTAATGTAGGACAAAAAGGAGAGAAACAGCTAATTCAATGACACTGTCCTTTACCTGCTGTCAACAGACTTAACGGTTGTTTCTGAAGTTGAATAGTTCTGTATTAAAGCGGTTGTATCCGATGATCCGGTCATACAATTCACCGAAGCCCCTGTAATACACCAATGCATGATAATCATTTTCTGTTTCGGTCCAGCTTCCTTCAAGTGACCGGTAATCCAGTTTGCCTTTGGGGTCTTTTATGGCATAATAAAAATTGTAATAACCCTGCTTGAGTAAGGCTTCACCTTCAAAATATCCTGAGCCCGGATTGTATTTCATTTTGAACTCTTCTCTGGGCTCCCAGTCATTGATACCACCGATGATGTATATATCACTGTCGGTGTATTCATCCGGAACTTCAAGCGTGAAGACCACATGGGCATAATCAGAGCGGATATGGCGTTCTTCAGCTCTGTTGGCATTATCGAGCAGGGGATTGGACAGTATAAGACTTCTGGATATGGAGTCCCGGAGAGTCTGACGTATGTTGGGGTCTGAGCCAATCTGATTGGCCAGCCCGGCAATGATATCATCCATTGACCTGTTGTTGAAACCCTCGAAATTCTGAATATAAAATTTCCCATTTAGGTCAAAAGTCAAAAGGTGTGGCTTTGAAAATCTTGATTCGTGCTTACGGAGAAATACATCTGTGTATTTTTTACCTCTTTCAATTTTTTCTACTCCTCTGCTGAGACTGTAAATACTCCTGATGTCAAATTCCCTGTATTCTGCCAGGCCGAAAAACTGGAAAATGCCCCCTCTGTTGAATCTCAGATTATTTCCGATCACAAATGAAGGGGTGGCATCTACAAAGGTATTCCAGTCTTCGTTCTGCATTACCACTATACTTACTTCATCCACAGGGTTGCGCATTTTGAATTTTTCAAAGTTGATTTCTATCTGCATTTCCTGTTTGTACCGTATATTGCCTACATCGGCCGGAAAAGTGCCCTGCATCTGCACATCTACTCTCCGTTCAGTAACTATAAATCTTCTTGTCAGCAATGGATAATCGATGTTGTCTTCATAAATGACAAGCAGGTAGTTGCCCGAAACCTTCCAGTTGGTATCCCGGTTGGGAAATCTTTGCCAGTAGTGAATGAACTGCGTCTTGGTATTTACTGAATAATCATAATTCCTCAGTCTTTCATCATTGAAGCCACTCAGATATTCTATTTCTGTGAGTCGGGATGGCTTCCAGTTTTTGTCACAATGAATGATTCTGTAAAATAAATTTCTTTCTTCATTCAGCAGATCATCAAATTTCAGAATAAAAAACTGACTGGAGTTGAGCTCAAGTATGGGAAAACTGATAGGATTGTTGCCAACTTCAAGACTCACTGTTTTTATATAGGGATCATATACGGCATTGCTGTATTTGTATTTTACCTGTCCGGATGCATACTGTGCCAGACATATTAGAATAAGGATAATCGTATTTTTTACAGGCATAAACCAATGTTTGCGGATGGTATAAAACGATTGCAAAATATAAAAATAGTTAAATACGCCTTAATTTTTATATGATTTGTCCGGTATTATGTACGAATAATCAGGAAATGCAGGTTTGCTCACCCAGGCATTGTCCCTGATGTAAAATCTCCAGGGTCTGTGGGCACAGGGGCCGGTATGTACACTCATACCCACCCGACAGGAAGTGACGATTTGCTCTTCCGGTATGCGGATATCATGATCCTGCAGAGTAACAGGACTTTCAGGGTCAAATAGTTTGACACCATTCATCGACTTATTGATACCCAAGGCGATGGTGAGTTTACCGGGACCATTGGCAAGGACCGGCGAAAAATCATGCAACTTTCTTCTTTGCATAAAATGAGGTCCGGGGTGCAATAATTCTACGGCTCTTACAAGCACTGCATGTGCCTGACCCTCACGACCTGTGACCACATTAAACATAGGGTGTATCCCATAGCAGGTGTATATATAGACAGTGCCTCCCTCCATAAACATCGTTTTGGTACGCTGGGTAAACCGGTTTCCATAAGCATGACAGGCTTTGTCGTCGGGTGCCCGGTAGGCTTCTGTTTCTACTATTACGGCAGTAGATTCAATACCTTCTGAACGCGTGATCAGGACTTTGCCCAATAACTGTCTGGCTACAGCCACTACATCCTCCGACTGATAAAAATTTTCAGGCAATATCATGACTCCCGGCATTTATTAACTCCTTCCCCTCCACGGATTAGTTTCAAACCAACGTTTAGCCGGCTGAATAAAAAACCTCTGATAAAAGAACTGCCCTCATCCTTGATATTCAAGCGCATATTTCCTTAGATTTGCTAATCAATTATGGTATGGATAATTTATTGATAAAATACTTCCCGGAATTAACAAAAAGACAACTTGAACAGTTTGAACATGCGGCATCGCTTTACAGAGAATGGAATGAGAAAATCAATGTCATTTCCAGAAAGGATATAGATAATTTGTACCTGCATCATTTTTTACATTCCCTTGCCATTGCCAGATTTATAACATTCAAATCAGGGTCCAGAATACTGGATTTGGGTACGGGAGGAGGATTTCCGGGTATTCCGTTGGCAATTATGTTTCCGGAAGTACATTTTACATTGATTGACGGTACACAAAAAAAAATAAAAGTGGTACAAGAGGTAGCGAGTGCTTTGGATCTGAAAAATACCGAACCAAAAGCTGTAAGGGCTGAAGAGCTGAAAGATAAATTTGACTTTGTGGTGACCCGGGCAGTCGCAAAAATTGACCAGTTGCTATTGTGGTCACGGAGACTTATCCATCAAAAACACATGAATACCTATCCCAACGGACTTATAGCATTGAAGGGAGATGTAAAGGAAGAACTCAAATTATTGCCTAAGCATGAATACAGGGAGGTCTATCCGATAGTAAAGTATTTTCCGGAAGAATATTTTGAAGGTAAATTTATTCTCTATGTGCAGGGATGATTACAAAAGACTTTTAAACCACGAACCTAAGCCGAAAAATACGGCAAGCCAAATCAGACCTTTGATCAAAAAGAAAAAGAATGCAGCCCATCCCATTTGTCTGATTCGGGTTTTCCAATCAGTTTTTTGTATTTTTTTGGTCTGAGTAAGGCTGTTGTCCTGCATAATTTGAATTTCAAAAATTACTAACAAAGATATCCGGGATTGGATTATATCAGGCTCACAATCTTCATTTTTTTACAATTCTGTGATTAAGTCTTTTATTTCAGAAGGAATTTTTCAATCCTGAATATGTTTGAATGCTGCACCTATATTGAGGATGATATCAGAAGCATTCAGACTTTCCATACTTTCATTTTGCAATGCCAGATCACCTGCCAACCCATGAAGAAAAACTCCGGTAATTGCAGCATCCAAAGGAGAATATCCTTGTCCGAGGAGGCTGCCAATCATTCCTGTAAGCACATCTCCCGAGCCGGCAGTGGCCATACCCGGATTGCCAGTAGCATTGAAATACACCATTCCATCAGGTGTAGTAATGGTACTGTATGCTCCTTTCAAAACTATTATGATGTTTAGCTCCTTTGATTTTGCAATTTGCAGATCCAATCTCTGCTGACTATCCGTACAACGGCCAAAAAGACGGTCAAACTCGCCGGGATGTGGGGTGATAATGGTGCCGGGTTTTAAAATTTTGAGCAGTCTTTTGTTCTGTGCTAATATATTCAGGGCATCTGCATCAAGTACGGCAGGCTTATCATATGTGAGCAACATTGCTTCAAGGGCATGTACTGTCTCTGCCATCGTACCCAGACCCGGCCCTGCTGCCACAGCATCACTGTCAAAGCTTTGATGATCTACATTGACAATATATCTGTCACCGGCCGGGAGCGTCATTATTTCAGGTGCAAAGACATTCATGGCTGTGTGAAGTCCATCCGGTACAAATGCTGTGACAAGTCCCGCCCCTGTCTTGATACATGCTTTGGCACAGAGTAAAGCAGCTCCGGTTTTACCCTGACTTCCGGCCACAATCAGACAATGGCCATTGGTACCTTTATGATCAAAGGTGTTTCGTTTGCGGAGTTTAGCCTTGACCAGCTTTTTATCCGTCATTATGTAATCAGTAGGCGTATTGCTTGCATAGTCAGCAGACAAACCAATATCCAATACTACACATTGTCCGGTATATACTGAATTTTCGGCTCTGAGAAATGAGAGTTTGGGTATCTGAAAGGTGCAGGTTATATCTGCCTTAATACAGACACCTCCGGCGATGCCTTCTGCCGGCAATCCTGACGGTAAATCTACAGATATAACCGTAGCGTTTTTAATTTGGTTGATTTGCTCCACAATTTCCTGATACCATCCTTCCAGAGGCCTTGATAGCCCGGATCCGAAAAGGGCATCAATGATAATCCGGTTTTCCTGAATAATTTCCGGTAAGGAGGGAGATGTAATACAATGTACAGGTATATCACCCAAATGTATCAGTCTCTGATAGTTGACGGAGGCATCAGGAGATAATTTTCCGGTATCTCCGCAAAGTATTACCTCTACATTATAAAATCGGTTTCTGAGTAAGCGGGCTATGGCCAGACCGTCTCCACCATTATTACCGGTACCGCATACAATGGTGACACCTTTGTCAGATTTTTCGAATTGATGGACAAACCACTCTGTAAATGCACGGGCTGCCCTTTCCATCAAGTCAATGGAAGATATGGGCTCATGCTCAATGGTGTATTTGTCCCAGTCTCTGATCTGCTGTGCAGTAAAAAGTTTCAAATCTTATCCTCAATTATATCATCAATCTCGAAATAAAAGCTTTTGAACTCATCGATTTCACGCCTGTCCTTTTTTGTAG
Organism: Saprospiraceae bacterium; assembly: GCA_016716335.1. Taxonomy (GTDB): domain Bacteria; phylum Bacteroidota; class Bacteroidia; order Chitinophagales; family Saprospiraceae; genus OLB9. The sequence goes on from JADJWN010000002.1 coordinate 285,474, forward strand.
GCCTGCCATCTCCTTTTTCTCTGTATTCCACACCTGATTTGCCGACAAACCATTCTCTGTACTTGTTGAGCTCTTCCGGTGGTGTAAGGTCTTCAAGACAAGGCGCTGCAAGACTTGCTGATACTCTTTTGTCCAGGAGTTGCAGGACTTTATAGGTCAGGTTAAAACCATTCTTTTTAATATGAATAACATCTCCCGGTGTCAACAGATGGGAGGGTTTGGCAATAATTTCATTCACCCGGACCCTGTTGTTGCGGCAGGCATCTGCTGCCATAGACCGGGATTTAAACAGGCGAACACTCCACAGCCATTTGTCTGTTCGGACTTTTTGCAGCATACTTATTCTGCCGGTTTTGCCAGCGTGGGCAACTGTGGATTTAATGCTGTCAATGCTTCCAGTACCTTTTGTGCCACAAAATAGTTTCTGTACCATCTCTGATCGCAGGGTACTATGTGCCAGGGTACTTTGCTGTTGTTGATTGCGTATTCATAACAATCCATATAGTCATCCCATTTTTCATGCTCGAGCCAATCGGCATCGTTATGCTTCCATTGTTTAGATGGGTCGTCTATTCTTTCCTGCAGTTTTTCTCTTTGTCTTTCCTTGGAAATGTGCAGGTAAAATTTCAGTACCAGAGTGTTATTGTCAAAAATCAGGAGGTCTTCAAAAGCATTGATAGCTTCCATGCGTTTGGCTCTTTTATCATCACTGATCCATCCATTGACTTTTTGTATCAATATATCTTCATAATGCGACCGGTTGAAAATCATGATGTTACCCTTTCTGGGGGCAAGTTTGTGGCATCTCCATAGAAAATCATGGGCAAATTCTTCGGTCGTGGGTTTTTTAAATGCGTAGGCATCAATTCCGGAGGGATTACAGTGAGCAAATACGGATTTAATAATCCCATCCTTGCCGCTTGCATCCATGCCCTGCAAAATAATGAGTACACTGTGTTTTGCTTCTGCATAAATGGTATGCTGAAGTTCGCCTATTTTGCGGGCCAGACTCTCGGTTTTATTCTCTGTTTTCTGTTTGTTGAGATCCTTCGGTGCTTTATGCGGGAAATCTTTCAATTGGATATTTTTCATCATTCAGAATTTTTATTTCATTTTATTTCTTTTCACCATGTATGACTGCAGTACCGGTATAAAACCTTCGTTGATATCTGCCTCGGCATAATCAATTTTGTACTGCAGGCATTTGAGACGAAGAGCTTCTTTATATGCCTTTACTTTTTCTACATACAGATCTTTGACCTGATTGGACTGCAATTTTACCTGCTCCCCACTCTCTACGTCAATAAAAAGATAAGGCCTGTTTTCAAACTCAAATTCCAGTTCATCCTTTTTGTCCGTCACATGGAATAAAATCACTTCATGTTTTGCGTATTTCAAATGCTGCAGGGCACTGAAGAGGTCATCATGATTGTCCGTATTTTCAAACATATCACTAAAAATCACCACCAACGAACGCCGGTGAATACTCTCTGCAAGCTGGTGCAGGGCTTTGGCTGTGGCACTTTCTTTGCCTTGTTTGTTATCCCGGATCAACTGCTCCAGATAAGTTAGCAATAGCCTGTAGTGTGAAGTGGAAGATCTTGCCTTCGTGTGAATCCGTACATCTGAGTCAAAGATACTGAGTCCAAAAGCATCCCTTTGTTTAAGCAGGAGATTCATAAGTGAAGCAGCAGCGAGGGCTGAAAATTTCAGCTTGTTGAAAGCACCGGATTTATTTTGCTCCGGATAGTACATGGAAGAAGAGGTGTCAATCAGGATCTGACATCTCAGATTGGTTTCTTCTTCAAATTTTTTGGAGAACATTTTATCAGTCCGGGCATATACTTTCCAGTCTATGTCTTTGGTGGACTCACCGGGATTGTATAGACGATGCTCTGCAAATTCTACAGAAAAACCATGGAAGGGACTTTTGTGCAGTCCGATGATAAAGCCTTCTACTACCTGCTTGGCAAGCAGCTCGATGTTTTCTATCTGTCTCAGATCGTATTGATCAAAAAAACTCATACCTTAAAATTAGATGCTAAAGTACCCAAATTATCTGAATCAGCGGGGGATTTTGTATATCTGCTTTTCAGAAAGTGGGATGGAAAATGGTAAAAAAAATACTCCGGAGCTTACCTGAAGTGCCGGAGTATTTTATTGTTGGAACATCTCTGATATCAGAGGTGAGCCTGAAGTTTAGCTTCCAGAGAAGCTCTGGTAGTAACACCTACCTGCTTATCTACTACTTCTCCATCCTTGATAATCAGGACGGTAGGAATACTCCTGATACCATATTTCATCGAAACTTCAGGATTATGATCTACATTCACCTTTCCTATCAGTGCTTTTCCCTCATATTCTTTGGACAGATCTTCGATGATAGGACCGATAAGTCTGCAAGGCCCGCACCACTCTGCCCAAAAGTCCACAACAGCTACTCCGCCCTTCAAGGCAGTTTCTTCAAAATTTGTGTCTGTAAATTCAAATGCCATTTTGGTGTTTTTTTACGTATTGTTTATCAAATAAGGTTTGTAACAAATATAGTTTTCCAAAAGTTCAGCCATGATTGTCAATAAATCATAATGTATTCTTAATCTTCTTCCGAAAAATAAAAAAAGGGAAGCCGGTTACTTCCGGATTCCCTGCACTTCTGTACTCTTTTAATGATTAGTTTTGTTTTATTCTTTCGAGGATACCTCCGTTGTCTATCACTACTTCTGCTGTATTGAATCCTCTGTTGATGGCTTTGATCTGCGCTTGTTTGGCTTCCTCTATATTGTTGTATCCGGCCAGAATAAAGATGGTCCAGTTGCCTTTGGTCCATTGTTCTACTCTCCCGATATCTTTTACCTTATTCACATCAAACCATATAGGGTCCTCATAGGATGCCAACCTTACTTTATAGGTGATTTTGGAGGTTGAGGCAGCATTGGCCGGGTTTTCCTTTGTCTTGGCATTAAACTGTCCGTTATCGGTATAATTCTGAGCGTCCACACTGCTCAATATCAGTTCCATCTGAGAGGCATTGAGCTGTTCGAACGTGATAAACGCATCTTTAAATCCATTTGCCTTGACAAGCTTAAGTACATCCTCAGCTTCTTTGCGGTCATTGTAATATCCCAATCTTATTTTTACCGTCTTGTTGCTGTTGATTCTGTAAATGTTGCCATATTTTACCAAAGATTTGAAGGGGCTATAATTGGGAGATAATGCAGACATTGAAGCTAATTGTATAAAAAACACTTCAAATTCCGGTGCCATAAAATCCAGCGAAATCCTGCGGGCCCCGGCAAGGGAGAAGTCTGCATTGACATTTTCAGCGTTTCTGGTTTTGATTGCTGCAAAATCCGGCATTTCAAAAGCGGTCATTACCACCTCTGTACTGCTGTTTTGCTTAGCTTTGGATTCCTGTTTTACAGCTTTGGCTTCTACAGTATTTTTTGTGGCATCTTCTGTCATTTTTTCCAGAGAGACAGCTTTAGGTACTTCTGCTGTAATATCCTGATTCTGCTTTCGATCAGTGGAGCTGTCCATACCGGTAGCCTTGTAAATATCATTACTTCCTTTTCCACCCAATCTGTTGGAAGTGAAATAAATCTCATTGTTGTGAATGCATGGGAAATAATCGTCTGCCATGGAATTGACCCCATTGCCGAGGTTGACCGGTATCTGCCACTTACCTTTACTTACTTTCGAACTGAAGATGTCATACCCACCCATTCCGATATGAAAGTCAGAAGCAAAATATAAGGTGTGGTCATCGAAAAAGGGAGTAATTTCGTTACCGGTAGTATTGATATTGGGACCGAGATTCTGAGGAATCCCCCATTCACCGTCATTAAGGTAGCTCACCCATATATCATATCCTCCATATCCGCCTTTTCTGTCAGAAGAAAAATAAAGAGCAGTACCGTCAAATGCCAGAGATGCTGAGTTGATATTGGATCCGACCTCATTGTATCTGAATGCTTTGGATTCAATAATTTCTCCCTGATCATTGAGTGAAGCAATGTATAATACGGATTTTTTACCCGTATGGGCTACGGCTGTTTCCGGTGCATTGACAGACTCGATCAATGTGCAAACATTGCTTTTTCTCGAAAAACTTACCGGTCCGAGATGGGCAGAAAGTCCGGATATTCCTCTCAATACCTGGGATTTTTTCTTTTGATCATTGTAAATGAAAGTCCTGTGTGCTCCGATGTTCTGATTGTTTTCTTTTTCAAACTCCGTAAAAAATACATCTTTCCTGAAAGAGCTGAATACAGGAAAGTTATGATAAAAAGTTAGTCCGAAATCTGAAGTGGTGCTGTTCAAAGGCAATTGCAGAATGTCGTAGAACATCGGCTGACTCAGTTCATATGTGGCAAAATCACAACTCAAGGCAAAATGTGCTCCGGTTTCGCTGTTGAAGAGCGCATACTTATTGTACATATTTTTTGCTTCCTGCAGTTTACCTGTTTTTCGGAGAATATGCCCGTACTTCAGATAAACTTCCGGAGACACGTTTTTCAGCTGGCATAGCTTTTCATACGCCATTTCTGCCTCTTTAAGATTTCCGAGCAAATCCTGGAGTTCAGCCGTTTTTGTCAATGCCTCCACACTGCCGGGATTTTCTGTCAAATAAGATTTGTAGGATTCCAAAGCCTGTACATATGATCCGGATTCGTATTGTAGTTCTGCTTTTTTCAATATATTCTGAGCAAAGGTATTACCCCAAATTATCAGGAAAAAAGCTGTAACGTAAAATGCAAATTTTCTTACCATGACCTTAAAATTAAGAAATTACATATTTCAACGAACAAATATATGAAAAAGTATTTATTTATTGTATCATATACATTAAAAAAATTTTTAATCTATAAAAATTATGAACATAACCCTGAAATTTTGGTCAGATTGTCACCACGGCCACTGTTTTTCTGATATTTATCTGTGGCTTGAATGAATATTTTGTACTTTTGAATTCAATTCATTAATTACCGGTGTACAAGTATAACCTTCCTCTTTTTGTATTCCTTCTTTTGATCTTCGGACCAATGCAAAGCCTCGATGGCCAATCCGAATCGGTTATGGCAAGGCAGTATATCTTACATCTCAGTCCAGAGACTTCCTTATCCTATCTGATTGAGGGCTTGCAATGGAGAAATCACAATATCGGAATGGTTGAATACCGTAGAATCATGCAGGAACCTTTAAATCTCTGGCTTATACAGATCAACGGAGATTTCGCGGAGGTGAAAGCCATAAAGAATGAATTGGCAGATCTGCCGGGAGTGATAGGTGTGAGTGCCAACAAATATATATCGGAACGAAGAGTGCCCGATGACCCCGATTTTCAGAGGCAATGGCAATATATCAACGACGGTTCGTCAGGAGGTGTGGTCAATGCAGATATGGATATGGATCTCGCCTGGGATCTAAGTACCGGAGGTCTGACAGCATCGGGTGATACGATAGTGGTGTGCATCATTGACAGCGGTATCAATGCCGGTCACCCGGATCTGAAAGATAATTTGTGGGTCAACAGACAGGAAATACCCGGAAATGGATTGGATGATGATAACAATGGGTACGTGGACGATGTACTGGGTTGGAATGCAGTAGATGGTAATGATGCGGTAAATAATAACAGCAATCATGGCTCGTCAGTGGCGGGTATTGTGGGTGCCAAAGGTAACAATGGCATCGGAGTGGCCGGAGTTAACTGGAATGTGAAAATGATGATAGTCAATTATGGAAGACCCACAGAGGCCAATGCCCTGGCCTCATATGCGTATCCTTACACGATCAGCAAGTTGTACAATCAGACTAATGCAGCTCAGTGAGCTTTTGTGGTGGCAACCAATGCTTCCTGGGGTATAGATCGCCTGAAAGCCGAAGAATCGCCCATCTGGTGTGCTTTGTATGATTCGCTGGGACGTGTAGGGATAATCAATTGCGGCGCTACGGCCAATGCAGGCGTCAATGTGGACGAAGAAGGAGATATGCCCACTTCCTGTGAAAGTGAGTTCCTGATAAGTGTGACCAATCTGAACAGATCTGACGTAAAGGTAGCAGGAGCAGGCTTTGGATATAAATCCATAGATCTGGGTGCATACGGCCAACTGGTATATACGACCACAGCCAATGCTTATGGTACTTTTGGGGGTACTTCTGCCGCTACTCCGCATGTGGCAGGTACGATTGGCTTGATGTATGCTACGCAATGCAATATGTTGAGTGCAATGGCCAAAAATAACCCTGCCGGTGCAGCCTTGGTAGTGAAAGATATGCTGCTGCACGGGGTAGTACCCAATAACAGTCTGAAGAATATAACCACCACCGGAGGCAGATTGAATGCGCACAGAGCACTTCAGAATATCATAAAGCTATGCGAAAACTGCGCTCCTCCTTCCGGAATATCAGCTGAAAACACTTCAGAAGGCGTAAAAATCAGCTGGAGTGGATTTACCGGCTCTGCTGTGGTGAAAATAAGATACCGCAGGGAGGGCACCGATACCTGGCAGGAGATTGCCAATATAGAGAATGGTGCGATACTCCGGGGTCTGGAAGTCTGTCAGGTCTATGAATACCAGATCGGGGCAAATTGCGGGCTGTTGCCGGGAGATTACAGTTATTCAAAGTATTTTAAGACCTCAAGCTGCTGTCTGCCGCCAAAAGATATAAGGGTGTTTGCATCAGAGAAGGAGTTGGATGTGAGTTTTGAACTGCCTGAATTGTACAGTAGTTTTGTGGTAGAATACAGGGATTTTGAAGGGACATGGAATCCACTTTCTACCACATCCGGTAAAATCACATTAAGTGAGCTCTACGAATGCAATTATTACGAGCTGAGGGTCAGGACAGTGTGCGAAACCACAGGTGCCGAATCAGATTTTTCCGGAATCATTGCGGCTACTACCAGCTGTGGGGTCTGTACGGAAGCAGAATATTGTGAGATTAAGAATATCGATGCCACCCAGGAATGGATTGAAAGTATAAAAATTGACGGGACTCTGATCCGCACCGGTAAATCAAGGACTGGCTACGGATATCATCTGGGGGTTGGAAATATCGTTTTCAGAGAGAATACCACAAGTCAGATAGAAATTACCCCCGGATTTGCAGGGCAGACTTTTGAGGAGTATTATAAAGTGTTTGTGGACTTCAATTTCAATGGCATCTGGGAGGCAGAAGAATTGTTGTATTTCAATGCAACAGGCATCAGAGGACCGGTCACAGGTACTGTATTCATACCTGCGCTGAGCGCTGAGGGATATACCCGCATGCGCATTATCATGACTTATGATACATTTCCAGGAGCATGTACTCATCCCCGGTATGAGTTTGGAGAAACAGAAGATTATTGTGTCTTTTTGAAGAAAAAAAGCTGTCCAGCCATCAGTAGAGTGCAGGTGACTGATGTGGAGAAGTTTACAGCATCCATCCAACTTTTGACTGACGGTATCTTTCCGGACAGTGTGAAGCTTAATGTAAAAAATACGGTGAGCGGCAATGATTTGGACTTCATTATAAAAGAAGGTCAGATCAGACTGACAGCTTTGGATAGCTGTACGGAATACTTATATAAAGTGCAAATTTTTTGTAACGGAGTGCCGGAGGGTGCGGTTTTAACAGGAGGATTCAAAACACTCTGCGCATCTTCTGTCAATGATCCCTTTTCACCTGATAAGATATCCATCATCCCCAATCCGGTATCCCATACATTTCGCATTCACATTCCGGTCAACTATGGTCCCCCTGACTATTTCAGGTTACTTTCTTATGATGGCAGAGTTATACATGCGGTATATGAATTAAAGTCTCCTCAGGATATGATTGTAGATCTGTCTGAATTTTTGCCTGGTGTATATATTCTGGAGTGTGCAATCAAAAACAGCAAATACAGCTTCAGGGTTATCAGGATCTGACTTTGAGATTTCTCAAGAGTACGGGTAATTTTTCTAAATATCCAATCAAAAGCAGATAAAACAGAATCATGGCTGCATTGACCCAAAAGTGCTCTCTGAACAGCTTATAGCTCAATACACTCAGTCCGCAGGATACTGCGATATAGAATCCGATTCTTGATACAGGGTAGGGTACAGGATAGTATTTTTGCCCGGCAATCCAGGATATCAGTGCCATGGATCCATAGGCTATAAGGGTGGTATATGCTGCACCCATGTAGCCGTAACGTGGTATCAGCAAGTATAGAAAAACAATGGTAATAATGGCTCCCAATATGGATATGTACATTCCCATCCGGGTTCTGTCTGTCAGCTTATACCAGACCGATAGATTATTATAAATTCCTGAAAAAAGATTGGCCAGGAGTATGACCGGTACAATGACAAGTCCGCTGAAATAGATAGTATCCTTGATCAGCAGTGAAGCAAAAAAGTCCAGAAATGCCGTAATCCCGAGCATTAAAACGGTCCCAAGGATAACAAACCACTTCATGATGAAACTGTATTTTTCTTTAGCATCAGCAGCCCGGGCATTATTGAAAAAAAAGGGTTCTGCACCCAGACGGAATGCAGTGATGTATAAGGTCATGAAAACCCCGAGTTTGTAGCAGGCAGCATAAATACCGTTTGCTTCTTTGCCTGATATTTTTTCTATGGCGAGTTTATCGAGGTTTTCATTGGTGATGTAGGCAATTCCTCCAATCATGATAGGGAGCCCGTACTGGAGCAATTTTGTGGCAATTTCTTTGTTGAATGTGATTTTAAATCTTAAAATGTCGGGTAAGACCATACCGAGTGTAAGCAAACTTGCAAGCAGGTTGGCAAAGAAAATATATACCACCTGTGGTTGCGACTGAATCTGTATATCCAGGAGAGATATATTTACAGTAAATGATTGTCCAGATTGAGGAATCAATATGAGCAATAGAAAATTCAGTATGACAATCAGAAATACATTAATAAGCTTAATCAGCATATATTTCAGCGCTTTGCTCTGTACCCTCATGAAGGCAAAAGGTACTACTGCCAGTGTATCCAGTACTACAGTGAGACCGAGGATTTTGGTAAATGCCATATCCTCATATCCGAAAAATGCAGAGATCGGCTTTGCAAATCCCAGGATAATCAGCAGAAAAGACAGCGAAGATATCACCAGTAATATAAAAGAAGTGGTAATTACGCCCGACTTATCTTTTTCGGAAGTATAAAAACGGAAGAATGCGGTTTCTACTCCGAGGGTCAGAATTACATTGAAATAGGCTGCATAGACATACCATGTTGTATTGTCAGAGTATTGCTCAGGCAAAAAAACTGTGGTGTGCATGATTACCAAAAGCAGGTTGATCACTCTCGGTAATACTGCGGCCACCCCATAAATGACAGTGTCTCTGAAAAATGATCTGAGTCCCTCCAAGTAGATGGATTTAATTGCAAAGGTAATCAATACCGAACAAGTAGATGTAGGCCTGTACAAATTCCAACAGTTATCGGGCAAGGAGGTAAATCACAGTATTGCTGAAATGAATGGCCTGTTATTTGTTGTTTTTTTGTCAAAAGCATAAATTTTTAGCTTTTCAGCAATGCACTTGCACTTAAAAAACGTTATATTTGGAGCAATTTTAATTAATCATGGGATTTTTAAGCGAAATCAAAAAATTGTTGTTTGCTCAGCAGTCTCTGGCAAAATCAGGGGCTGAGAAAGCAGCGGAATATGTTAGGGAAAAATCTGCTGATTTTTCTGAAGCCGCGAAAGAAAAAGCAGACAATCTGATGGAAAAAACTTCCGGTCTGCGTGAGTCTGTTTTGGAAAAAACAGAGCAGATAGGTCAGAAAATTGCAGGAGCAGCTGAGCAGACAATCGATACAGTAATGGAAACTGCTCAGGATCTGGCTGATAAGCTTGCAGAAACAGAACCTGTAAAAAAAGCGGCCGAAATATCCGAGCAGGTAGGGTCAGTCATTTTGGAAAAAGGATCCGACGCATTGAGAAAGGCAGAGGAACTCTCTGAAAACATAGGCTCCAAAATACTCACAGAAGGAGAAGCATTGAAAGAAAAAGCAGTCGGGTTTACGGAGCAGACAGGAGCGTTAATATTGGAGAAAGGAGGGGAGGCCATGGAAAAAGCCAAAGATTTATCTGAAAAAATCGGGGAAAAGGTACTTGAAGCCAAAGATCAGCTGGTGGAGAAAGCCAAACAGACTACAGACCAATTGGGCAAAAAGATGGATGACCTTATGGAAAAGGCAGCAGAGTGGGAAGCACAGGAAGCAGCCAAGCCCAAAAGGAGTTTGCAGAAGAGGACCTGAATACCAAGGGTTCATTGCTGGAGGGTAAGGATGACTTTTTCAGTAAGGCAGCCCAATATGCCGATGGCCATTATGACAGCTTCAGCGAAGGCAAGATGGAAATTCTTGAGGAAAGAGAGAATAGCTCCCGGCCTGCATCCAGAGTGGCAGGACAGGAAGATCATGATGGAGACGGGGACGAATTGATAGATGATGCGATTGTCGTAAAGGAAGACGAGTAATTTTTTAATCTGAATATTGTAAATAAAGCCTGAATGTCTCCATTATTTTTGAATGGAATGACCGAGAAAGATCTCATCAAAGCCTGTCTGAAGGGTGACAGACAGGCACAGGTAGTCATTTACAATTGTTACAGTGCCAAAATGCTCGCATTGTGTATGCGCTATGCAAGACACAGACTGGAGGCAGAAGATATTTTTCACGATGCTTTTATAAAAGTATTCACACACTTGGAAGAGTTCAGTTTCCAAGGTTCTCTCGAAGGTTGGATCCGAAGAATCATGGTCAATACGGCCATTAAGTATAATTTGAAAAAATCCTTTTCCAGCGAGCAAATCGGCGTGGAAAATATACCCGAAGAGACGGCATTTCCGGATGTCTTCAGTATGCTGTCTGAAGAGGAGCTGATCAAGATGATTTCAACGCTTCCGGACGGATACAGAATTGTTTTCAATATGTATGCTATAGAGGGATATACCCACAAGGAGATAGCTGAGATGCTGGGTATTGAAGAATCTACCTCCCGGTCTCAGCTGGTAAAGGCACGAAGGATGCTTCAGGACAAAGTACTTAAAATGCAAAAAGTGGCTGTATGAATCCTATCGACAAAATATTCAGAGAGAGACTCAGGCATCATCATATGGAAGTTCCTGATCATTTGTGGGAGCAAATTGAAGCAGGATTGCCGGTTAGATCCAACAAAACCGGTATCGTACTGGCAGCAATGGCATTGTTCATAGTGGCCGTATTTGTAAGTCTGATAGGAATTGAAATGTTAAGCTACAATACCGAAAACTTAGGTAAAAATACAGCATTCCGTTCCGGTATTGAGGATTTAACACCCGGCTTTGCTGGCCAAAAACCTGTGAGTGAAGCCCAATTGATGGCTGGTGCTATGGTAAATAAGGATATACCGACAGAAGCCGAAGAAAAACGGTTGGCACAGACTGAAGTTTCAGGCTTGAAAGATAGCCAAAACCAAAAGGCGGAAATTCAAAAAGACCGGACTGAAATTACCGCCCAATATATTAATCCCGGCGCATCGGCAGGAATCATACTTTCCGGTCAGAATAATAATCAGCGTGAAGGCTTTAACAATGCCATTGAGCAGAATGAAGATGAAAATCCAGATATCCATACCTCTGTCCATCATTCTTATTCCGGGTCCGATATCCTTTTGCCAAGTATAGGCCCGTTATTTCCGGAAAGTCAGTACTCCGGTCTGATAAAGAATGGTTTGCTGCCCGGCGTTAAATTCAATACCATACAGCAGAATTGCCCATCATTCAATTTATTTCCCGGAGGTTTATTCGCGGAGGTGTTTTACTCTTCGGATATATATCAAAGGCATCTCGAAGGGGATAGCAGATATCAGGGATATATCGCACAGCGGGCACAAAGCGAAAAGTCAATATATTCCTATTCTGCAGGATTGCGGGTAGGTTATCAATTTACCAATGATTTTTCAGCCAGGAGTGGGCTGGAGGTTAAATGGATCAATGAGAGGTTTGATTATATAGATCCTGAATCCAACCAGACCCGATTGGTTACTATCAAGGATTATGTGTACCAGAATGGTAAAATTGTAGATAGTATTATTACTCAGGAAGTTGTCATAATTCCCGGAGCTGTCAAATATTCTATTCATAATACGCTTAGGTCAATAGATATACCTTTGTTGCTCACTTTTAATGTCTGGAAGAAAGGAAGATTTACTGGAGCAATCACTGCAGGGCCGGTCATTAATGTGCACACATATCAAAAAGGAATGTTGCTTTCGCCTCTGATGGATGGTAATACGATTACACTATCTGATAATGATACCGAGGGTGTACGAGTGTTTAAAAGTATGACGGGGCTGAGTATGGCAGGAATGATTAGTTTGCAATATAAAATCAATTCAGGTCTGGACCTGATTGTTGAACCCGGATTCAGAGCTCAACTGAATTCTATTACTATGGACAATTTTCCTGTACAACAGAGATTCACCTCCATGAATTTATCGACTGGTGTACGTTATAATTTTTAAAGTTTCAGGCAGCATTTTGAGTACTTGGCACCTCTTATTTTTATCTGTTTAAATTTCCGAAGCAATTGGTATTTATATTGGCATGAGTAAAAGTTTGGGTATTAAAGTTTGCCTTTTTATGGTGATTTTGATGTATGGCTGTTATAAAGATAGTCAGGAATTTATTCCCCATACATCTTTAGACGCAACCTTTGCTCTGCGTTCATTTGCACCCAAGCCTCAAAGTTATATTTTAGACATATCGGCTGACACTACGGTATTTATATCCGAAACCGGAAAGATACTTTCTATTCCCAAAAATAGTCTGGTACTATCTGATGGTACTCCGGTCGACGGACCGGTCAGGATGCATTATGCGGAGAGTAATGCTATGAGTGAATTCATTTTTCATGGAATCAATACCCTCATCGAAAATCAACCGGTATATGTGATGAAAGGCGTATATGTCAATTTTTATTATGGAAATGAACAACTCATATTAAACCCAAAGAACAAAAATCTGAGATGGATTATTCCATTCGATAAAGAAGAGAAAGATACCCGGATATTTGTATCACAGGGTAGTGAGGACAGATTTAACGATTTGAAAATACCGGGTAATGAGCATTATAACCCTGAGTTCGGGCATTTTTTGGTTTCTACCTCTGCTGGCCTAAAATTTATCAAAGGATACGCTATGCCGTTGCAAACCAAGTCTTGGAATGTTATCGGATCTTTCTCATCCAGGGAGGATTTGGTACCGGTACACGGTTGTTTTGATGTGCCGGCTGTGGAAGATAATAAGCAAGTCACTGCATTATTAATCTCACCCGGTGAAAGAAGTATGGTGCTAAATTATCACGCAGTGGAAGGAAAATCAGGATATTGCTTGCCTGATATCAGTCTTTCAGAGACAATGGATTACTGGCTTTTTGTTCTGAAGGTACAGAAAGGAGAAATGCTCAGTTATGCTTTGCAGAAAACCAATGTCAATGAACTGAGCACGGGAATAAAACCGGAGTTTAAACTTAGCACGGTGGATGGTGTCAAAAAAGTGTTGGAATCCATCAGATAACTTTCGGATTGTATCATGCTAGTTAAATTTTGGTTTGATTATTGTATGAATGAAAGGTGGAATATGGAAGCCAAACATGGGGAAAGGAATGTAATAAAATGTTATGCTATCTGAAAGAAAGGTAGCCGCGTAAGATAAACTGTATTTTTATTCGTAAATGGGAGTCGCCTGTTCGGAGTAAAAGAACTTCGGGCAGGCGTTTTTATTTGCTTTTAAAAACTATATAAGCAAACCCATTGTCTTTAGTTTTTGGCAATAATGAGATTTATACCTGACTTACATATATCGAGACTTGGAACAAAATAGCCTGTAACGACATGAAATGGCTACAATATAAGTCGCTGTGCCGATTCACCGCATTCAGATAAGCTGTAGTTGCCGAAAGCGAACCTGTCCGCCTATGGCGGGCTTCCGCCGATGGAGGAGACGCAATTCTGCATCTTTGTCCTGGCCGAAAGCGAACTTGTCCGCCTATTGAGGAGACGCATTTCAATAACTTGTACTGGCTTTTATACTATGCACATCGCCGCCTTCCGGCGGACAGGCCCGCCTTCGGTCGGACAGGCCCGCCTTCGGTCGGACAGGCCCGCCTTCGGTCGGACAGGCCCGCCTTCGGTCGGACAGGCCCGCTTAAAGTTAAGCTTTTCAGATACTAAACCTTACATTGCAAAATATAATCTATTGCTATCTGAAGGGGCTTAAGGATTAATCATAGTGTTGATACACTTAAAAGAAACACTAAAACTCATTCACCAAATGTTTATTTTATTACCATTTCAACCCTCTTCACGTAGGTATGATACATAATACCCATGATTTACGCTTCCGGTTGAAATTTTGCAAACCATAGGATGAGTAGATGATATAGATAATGCATAAAACAAAAAAAGGGGCTCAAAAGCCCCTTTTTTCGTGAAAGATTATTTTTGATTTTTACTTTATCACAAGTACTTTTCTGGAGACTGCTCCTTCATCTGTATTGATCAATACGGTGTAAGAGCCTCCGGGTACATTGCTTACATCCAGTTTCAGTCTTTCATCCTGAATATTTTCAAAATTTCTGGACATAATCATCTGACCATCCATTGAAATCAAATCAATTTTGACATTTCTGGAAAGTTTTTCTAAAGTCAGGTCCACAAACAAATCTCTGCTTGCAGGATTAGGGAATGTGCTGGCCTTGATATTATTGGTAAAATCATTTTTCACAGAAGTCGTACGCACCAAATCCATTTCCAGATACATTACTGCATAAGAGAAAAGGGTTACAGAGTTACCAATAATAGTAAAGTTTCTTCCTCTCATTTCACTGAACTCCCCTGATGTACCGGAAAGCTGCCAGAGTGATCCTGCTCTTCTGTCAATTTTTAATGTATCGAAAGCAAAGTTGGTGGCTGCATGGTACAAAGACCTGTTAAATGAAGTATTGGCAAAACCATTGTATGTCAGGAATTGGTATCTGGGTACTCCATCAAATACCGGACTGGTGTGTGCTACTAAAAAATAGGTAGTATTATCTTTCAGCTGCACTCTTGTACCTTCGATTGCTTCTCCATTTTGGTCAACTTTCCACATGGGAATTTCAATATTTCTCAAGTTCGGTATATCTGCCACATCAAGAAATAAACTATGCGTACCTATTATTTCTCTTTCATCTTGTTGACAAGCTCCATCTCCATTTAGATCCTGCCATTCAAATAAATCTACAACTATAAAACCAGTTCCGTTGATATCGTTGGCCGAATTAGCCAGTCCAAATCTTACTTTTTCAACAGTAAAGTCTTTACCATTTTTTACATAGAAAATATTTCCACCAGAATAAAAATTGGTAATACGATCAGACACAGCCCAAATCGCAGCTATATCTCTCATATAATTTGCAGGCGTTACCTGATTTTCGGTAAAAGGTTACCAAAGGTTTTATCTGTTACTTGGAAGAAAAATTCTAACGTATTGTTGGCTGAGGGTGATTCTTCAGGTGAAAAAATAAAATAATCTCCATAATATACTCCTTCAATAGCAGGAGGAGTATAGGTTTTGGAGAATGGCTTGTTCTCAATGATTGACCCTGCGGGTACTGTACCATAATCATTGGTAAGGACATCAAGTTCATTACCCATTTCATCTGAAAAATGACAGCAAGGGTCGTCTCCGGGTGCTGCCAGCATTTCCAATATTTTCTATATCCGCTAGAAGAGGGATTTCAGATACCTGACTTTTAGGGGTACGGAGTTGAGGTGAAACAGAGTAAAAATTATCATTTACCTTCAAATCAGGAAATTTATCATTTATAATAACAACATCATCAATTGCCCAATAGTAATATTGTCCAAAATGAATAAACTTAATCCGAATCTGTGAAGCTCCTTCAAATCCATTGAGTGCAACTCTTTCCCTGCCATTATAAATATCCCTACCGACATTTATCTCAATGGGAGTTGACCAGTTTTCACCTCCATCTTTACTTGCAGAAATAAAATATCGATTCCTGAATGTTCGGTAAGCCTGAGAAAATTCAACAATAATTCCTTGTACATTTATTCCAGTTAAATTTATGTTAGGACTTATCAATTCTCCTGTACAAGGAGGAACATTTGCTGTTCCATTGGGCGGTGACAAAGAAGGACAAGGGCCGGAACCAAAGGCACCACCACCACCATTGTCAAGAAAATCACTGTTAAATTCAGCGAAACCATCACATCTGGTAAATGACATCATATTTACATCTGCGGAATAGGATTGTTTTGTAATTTGACCTGTACCATTCCATTCCCACAAATTATCTTTATCAAAACTCCAGCCATTAAATCCACCTGTAAAATCACCTTCTCCCGGATTTTTACCCCATATGACCTTCTCACCATATTGTGGATCTTCATTGCTACATTCAAAAAAGAATCTTAATGTCGCATTTACGCCACCAGCTAAAATATCCGTTCTTATTTTTTGACAATCTGCCAATGAAATGGTGAATACTGGAATAGTAATATTCGGATCAGTACCTTCAGCTACAAAAGGCCAATCGGGTGCATTTTGACATATAACCAATGCGATGGCACCTGCAGCCTGAGCACGCTGAGCTTTTTGGATGAAGGTACAGCTACCTCTGTCAACAAACCCGATAAGCCCTGTCAAACTATTTGTTAATGCATTACATCCATGAGTGGGGTTTGCACTAGCGTCCCTGCCAAAGGCAGCATTGGCGGTGATTGGATTATTACTTGTACTACCGAATGCAGCTCGGACAACTTCGTAATTTCCAGCAATTCCGGCAGGACTGTTAATTGTAAGAGTGTTAATGTTTTGACCTACCAATACGCTACCCAAACTGAAGGAGACTAATAAAGTGAAAATTTTTGTAAAAATACTTCTCATAACAAAATTTTGATTTTGGTTTATTTGTTAATAAATTGAAAACGAGCGCTAAAGTTATAAATAATATGTAAATAAATCTGTCTTGGCTAAGACATTTTTTATTTATGGCGGTTTAATTCATTCTTAAGTTCTGTAAGGCTGACCGGTACTACTCCCGGTCTGGCACAAACCTGACCACCTGCAATATTGGCGATAAAGGCCACTTCTTCCACAGGAATTCCTTTCAGATAACATAAGGCGATTACACTTAATACTGTGTCTCCCGCACCGCATACATCCGCAATGCTGCGCTGTACAGTCGGGACTATTTTATGGTGCCGGCCGTCACTGACAAAAATTCCGTCGCCTGACAAGGTAATGAAGCTGAGCTTATGATGAAGCTGTTTGCGGAGCTCTGTATCTGCTTCGATGAGGGAATCCAGATTTCCTACCTGTCTTTGCAGAGCCTCTGAGATTTCTTTCCTGTTGGGTTTGAATACAGTGCAGCTTGCATATTCAAAAAAATTAGTTTTCTTGGGATCTACAAAAGTCGGGATACCCAGATTATCGGCGGTAAGGAGTATGGTACGGATAAGCTTTTGCGTTAACAATCCTTTGTTATAGTCCTGCAGAATAATACCATCGGGTTTGTTTGTGTGAATTTCCTGCATGATCAGGTCTATAAAATCCTGACTTTCATATTCATCCAGATAATTTTTGTTTTCTTTATCAATCCTCAGCAGATGCTGAAATCCCGTCATAACACGTGTTTTTACGGTAGTGTGCCGCCCATCATATTTTCGGTGGATGAATTTTTGGATGCCCGCTTCACGGAGTAAAGAGGAAAGGGTCTCTGATTCGGCATCCTGCCCGGTGATAGAGGCCAGGGTCACTTCCGCACCTAAAGCCTGCAGATTGACTGCTACATTGGCTGCTCCCCCCGGTCTGTCTTCCTCATACAAAAAATCCACTACAGGAACCGGTGCCTCCGGCGAAATCCTGCTTACCTTGCCGTGCAGATAACGGTCAATCATAATATCCCCTATCACTAAGATATGCAGGTCACTGAAATCAGGCAGTCCTTGATACTCCGGCATGAAGCAGAAATTTAAGGGACAAAGGTATGTTTTGATTTTAAATCTTCCAGTATCCGTTCAGCTATAAACCTGCTCGAGCCTCTGTTCTTTTCAAAATATGCTTCGGCTGTTTTCGGATTTCGCTTCCGGTAAAGTAATCCCTGATTTGTGCAACTTTTTTTTCTAATGCTTCGGTGCTGTTCACCTCAAAAGCGACATTCAGATCAATCAATTCGTGAGCTTCCTTAAATTTCTGATGGTTGGGCCCGAAAAAAACAGGAATGCCATACACGGCAGCTTCAAGAATATTGTGGATGCCTCTGCCAAATCCTCCGCCAATATATGCAGTGAAGGCAATTTTGTACAGATTGTTGAGCATACCAATGCTGTCTATGATGAGAATGTGATTATCCTCTTTTAATGAAACAGACCATACAGAAAATTTTGAGTTGATAGAGGAAGTAATATTGCGCACATTGGAAGGAGATATATCATGGGGTACTATGATATGATTGAATTCGGGATGCCCGTTGATAAATGGACCTAATATTTTCATATCTTCCGTCCACACACTGCCATAGACCAATGTGGGTTGGCCTGTAGCCCATTGCTCGATGACCGGATCGATTTTGGCATGTTCAGCAATGCTTATCACCCTGTCTATTCTGGTGTCACCTGCTACCTGCACATTTTTATAATGAAGTTTTCTCAATAGTTCTGCTGAGTTTTCGTCTTGTGTAAATATGGAGCGGAACAATTTCAGAATATCTGCAAAGCCTGTTAAAAGCGGATGAAAGAAGTATTGTCCTTTACGGAATACACCGGATATAAGATATACAGGCACCTGACGCTGTTCCAATGCTCTGAGCATATTCCACCAGAAATCATATTTGGTCAGCACAAAAGCATCGGGTTGTATAGATTGAATAATAAGTTTAGCATTAGAGGTGGTATCGGCAGGCAGGTAAAAAATAAGTCGGGCCTTTTCGTAATTTTTTCTTACTTCATATCCGGAAGGCGAAAAGAAACTGATGTAGATTTCAGTTTCCGGACTTTCGGCTACAATATTTTCGATGACCTGTCTGCCTTGCTCAAACTCTCCCAACGAAGCAAAGTGAAACCAGATCCTCGGTTTGAGTTTTTGCTCTTTAGCCAGTGCGGAAAGGATTTTTATGCTGTGTTTCCTGCCCGCCATCATTTTGGCCAATTTAGGATTAAACCTGGCCAGAATAATCAGTCCGGCACTGCTGATACTGACAAGTAAGGAATACAGACTGAATATAACCCGGGATGATAATTTTCGGATCATCAATAGTACACAGTCTGTTCGGGGTTGTGGTAAAAAGGCAAAACCCAGGCTATTTTGAGGCCAAAGGTCAGGTCCATCCGGTTTTACGAACCGGCAATCCGGTGTCAAAATTAATGGCTCTCACCTCCGAAGTAAATCCCTGAATAAAATCCAGGCCTATCTCATAATTGAGTCTGCGATTAGCTGAAAGATGTTTGTAAGAAATGGATTCTTTCAGCGCAAATCCCCTTGCCAGACGATCATAGCCCTTATATCCTTCAGATCTGAGCTGCGCAACAGAGTTTCTTTCATCCACAAATCTGATGTTGTGCTGGAGTACTCCGGCGTGCAGCAATGTTTTGATACCGGAGCGGTTTCTGTCGGAAAACTGAAATAATTTCCCGGCTCCCAATCCCAGATAAAGACCTCTTTGTCTGAGAAATATGTCTGCATAACTCCCATCATCTCCTAGTATATAACCTTCGGTGGTCCTGAGCGGAGCAAGCACATCTTCTTTGATTCTGTCCCCAAACATAAAGACAAAATCCAGATTATATACCCAGTTGGATCGGGTGATATGCTCACCTCCGGCGGTAAATTTCAGATTATTGCCGAATCTCTCTTTGAGATCACCCGCCACCAGATCACCACCATATCCTATGATGAAGGCAGTCAGCGATCCATCAAAAGGCTTGTCATCCTCATTCTGACCTGACATGTATAAGGGGCAAAGACCCCAGATAGCCAAAATTATAAAACTTAATCTCCGTTTAGAAATCATACTTCAGGACTTTCAGCAAGGCCAAATATAAGTAATCAACGGACAACAATGGAAAACGTATGCATTTAAGCCTCAAATAATACATGAAAAAAGCACCAAATCCTTTTCAGGCTTTCGAATCAGAGATTCAGGATTATTTTTTGATATAGTGGCTTTCCTTCATTCCTTGAAGTTCCGAAGAGTTCGGCAAACCTGACCTGAGGAAACACACCGAGGTCTTCTGCATATATATAAATGGAGCTGAGGTAAGCAGATTGCCCAGCAATATCTGTGGCAACTTTATAGGTACCGTTGGTTGTTCTTACCAGATAAAAGACGAGATCATCATAAGATACAAATTTGAATCTGATAAGATCAGGATGGACTACATCAAAATGGTACCGTAGGCTAATTTTTTTCTGAATATGGTTGAGCGACTGGATTTTTCTTCTCCGGTGACAGGATCAAACTGAATCCAGTGAATGGAGATGGGTTCGTCCAGATTAAGTAATCCTCCGGCCAGGAGATTGGCCTCATATATTACGGCGTTGGAGTTTTGATTTCTCTGGATGTAGAATAAGCGATTGGCATACATCTCCGGCTCCGGATAGTGATTGGGTCTGCTACCCAGACTATCCAGAATCAAAGGGTCCTGATCTAATTGCGTCAAAAAAAGGCCTTTTTCGTCCATACTGCAAATTTAACGAATTAATTGGTGTGGCAATAACAGAATATCAAAAAGGCACAAAAGGTTGAGATATGGTCAATATCAAAGAGCAGCCTGTGTTTTCTGATAAGGATTTCCGGTCATTACCCTGTTCTTTTGGCCTTTGAAAAATCCTGCAATCGCAACAAAGAGACTGTAAGGTATGGCAAGAATCAAGACCAGAATAATTGTAAAATAAAATTTATTGAGCATCTCATATAATTTAAAATCAAATGTATGCATCTGATATTAAGTGGCTTTTAGCTCAATATTAAATTATGGTAAACAAATCCGGTTGTCGGAATTTTTTACCCGGATATAATCATCCTTTGGTATTGATTTCTTTGGTCAACCTTGATTTCTGGATCTCAATGGTCTGAGGACCGGCGATAATCTTGAACTCTGTCCTTCTGTTGAATCTGTGTTCTTCTTCGCTGCACCGTACTCCGTCCTTGCACCTGTTCAATAGAAGGGATTCGCCATATCCGACCGCTTTGATGCGGCTGGCTTCTATGCCTTCCTTGACAAGCCATCGTTTGGCACTGTCAGCCCTTCTTTGGGAGAGCTTCTGGTTGTAGGTAGATACTCCCCGGCTATCGGTATGTGAAGAAAGTTCGATGACCATATCCGGATATTTGTCCATCAATTCTACGAGATAAGAGAGGTCTTTTTCTGCATCAGGCAAAATCTTATCATCATCGAAGTCATAATAAATGTTATTCAACCGTATGGGTTCGTTGATAGTATAGACATCAAATTCGGCTTCCTTGGGTTTAGGATTGAGCTTTACTGTTTTTTTGAATGTGTAATCATCAAAAATTCCGTTTGTATTGAAGGTGACTGAGTCCGGATAATACCCGTCTCTGGTTACTATGGCTTTATAGGATTTATCGGCATCCAGCAAAAAGCTGAAATTATTTCCTGTATAATTGGTCTTACTTTCAGCACTGGTCATTTTGGGACCTTCGAGCAATTCTACCGTTGCGCCATCCAATGGACCGTTTTCACCATCCACGAGCAATTGGAGGTCTATAATCAGATCTCTGATATTCACTAAGTAAATGTCTTCGCAGCAGGTTTCGCTTCCCTTGAATTTCTTTTTGTCCTTGTGTGTTCTGTTGGATACCAGAAATCCGGCATTACCGGAAGTGTTGAATCGTAGAAATTTGTCATTATATGAGGTGTTGTAGTTGAATCCTATGTTGGCAGCATCAGACCATCCTGATCCCGTCCACGCAGAATAAAAAATATCATAGCCTCCCATCCCGGGATGTCCTTCGGAGCTGAAGTATAAGTACCATCTTTGTAGAACGGGGTTTCATCATTTTTGGCCGTATTGATTTTAGGTCCGAGGTTGACCGGCAGTCCATAGCTGTCTCCTTTGATAGTAGAATAGTAAATATCCATTCCGCCGAATCCTCCGGGCATGTCCGA
The DNA here is from genome assembly GCA_016716335.1 of Saprospiraceae bacterium. Classification (GTDB taxonomy): domain Bacteria; phylum Bacteroidota; class Bacteroidia; order Chitinophagales; family Saprospiraceae; genus OLB9. The sequence continues at coordinate 307,656 of JADJWN010000002.1, forward strand.
GGCGAAGAACAATACCTTTTCCCCGAATAATTCGCCTTCATAAGGATGTCTGGACAGAAATTCTCCGTTTACATTTGCCAGCTCTGTGGGTGGTGTCCATTGGTCATTCACCCTGTTGGATACAAATATCCGGGACCATTCAATCCCATTGGCCTGCAATTTAGCCCGGGTGAAATACATACGCTTTCCGTCAGCAGAAAAGGACACGCCACCGGTATGGAAGCCCTGACGGTTTATAAACTCCGGCAGAGCAGTAGCTTTATCGTATCCACCCTGAACGTTTCTGGGAGCTACGTAGAGTTTGGCATGATAATCCCCTTCGTTTCCGTCTATAATTACTTCATTTTTACGATTGAAGGATGAAAAATAAAGTGAACCATCTGTAAAGAGGGCAGGGGAGGACTCGGCTGAACCGGAATTTATGGCGTCTCCTGCAAAGCTGATTACAACCTCAATATTCTCCGGGTACTTGCTCAAGGCCAGGATGCCGCTTTGTTCGAATATGGCTTCATTCCTGATATTTTCGTCATCGGTGAGAGAAATCAGTTCGTTGAATGCATTGAGGGCATCCTTGTATTTACCCTGATATTTGAGACTGCGGCCATAATCCAGCAGCACCTCGGTAAATTCTCCTTTCTTATCTCTTTTTAGTACCCGGTCATAGAGCTTCTCTGCCTTATTATAGTCTTTCAACAGCATGTACAGGTCTGCCATACTTACGAGCAGATTGTTGTCTTTACTTTCCTTATGTGCCTTATCAAACCATTCAATGGCATTGTAATAATCGTAATTTTTAGCTGCTGTTTCTGCAGTTTCGATCATCTGCTCATAGCTTGATGTGGTAAAAGGCTGAGCATATAGACCGGAATGTAAAGTGCAGATCAAAAAAATGATTATTGCTGAAATGAATTTATGCATTGTATGAAAATATTATTGTGATTACACAAATATCAGAGTGTAGGACAGAAGATCACCGGCTTGGGTTTGGGTTTTTTGTATATCTTACCCATGTACTGCACGCCAATTTCAAAACCGCCCACGGCTCCGGATTGAGGTGAAAGGTCTGAGATATCCAGATCATATGCCAGTCCGAATCTGTAATCTTTGTACTCAGCACCTACCATCAGTATGGCCTGACGCAGATTTCTGAAACCCAGGCCGCCGTCCAGTATGATGCCTTTTTCTTCATCCATCGTGTATTTTACATGGCCATTGTAGTTGAAGGCACTGTAATCTCCGATGCTGTAATAGTAAAAACCGGGCACCACGGCCACTTTTTTACTGACCTTCATATCATAGGATCCGTGAATGTTAAGTCCTCTCTGTTTTCTTTCCGAAGTGCTGCGAATCTGGGGCTTAAAAATACCTTCCATGGCAAAACCCAGTTTAAGGTCGCTGTCTTTTCTTCGGGCATTATACATGAAGCCGAATGTCCAATCTTTGAGAGGCAGACTGATTCGATCCTGCACATTGGTTCCACCTCCGCCGCCTCCCGATCTGAGCATATTGAACCTCGAAACATCTGGATCCGTACCATTCAGGATTCCATATCTGGTATCTCCGGCCGATAATTCATTGAACGTACGGGATACTATGGCATATTGTCCGCCGAAGGTAAGTATGTTGGTCTGTTTTTTGTCTAATGAAAAATGGTAAGCAGCATTGATTTTGGTCATGGCCCAGTTCTGAAAGGCTCCTCTGCCTACCGGAAAGTTGCCCATATCATCAGGATTGGGCTGGTGAAAAGTACCGGCTCTGCCAAGTCCCAATATTCCGTCAATTTCAAAGCCTACGCCTACCCAATCCTGTGCTCTGAGTCCTCTGATGATAGGTGCATCCACAGAAAGTGCCAGAGTCTGATACTGGTTGTCAGTTACCGTAAAGAATTTGTCGGAATATATACCACTGATTCTGTAGGAGCCATAAAATGCTCCGGCAAATGCGGGATTTACATTCAGAGGATTGAACTGATAATAGGAAAAATGAATATCCTGACCGTTCACCAAATGCACCAACAGGCACATAAGCAGGGCAACATTCGTCTTTTTTAGCCACATACGATTTAAGATTAAACCACGATTTCGAACTCGAAAGATATAACTAATTTCTGAAATGTAAAGTGTGAAGCAAAATTTGCCTTGTTTCGAAATACTATTTTTATCCAAATGAAGCGATTGAGACAGTTTTTTTATCTTTTGGAAGAGTAATCAGGACGTTGTGAATGTACAGACGGCAACTATTTGTACCTTTGGGATAAAATGATATTTTGAGAAGGAAATCTGCCTTTTGGATTTTAGCCTGCATCGTCTGCAGTTCCCTCCAACTGACCGGACAGACTTCGGGATTTTTTGTCCCATCTGATACCTTAGACAGAGGCAGATTTCACAAGGCTCTATTGTTTTCCGGGGTCACTTACACCGGCTTTTCCATAGGTCTGTATCATGCCTGGTACAGAAACTACCCTCAGAGCTCATTTCATTTGTTCAATGATTGGGGAGAATGGAGACATATGGACAAGATAGGTCATGTATATACTGCCTATATTCAGGGAGTATTGTGCTACAAAGGTGCCCGCTGGACAGGATTGGATGAGGATAAGTCCATACTTACAGGTATGATCTGTGGCAGTCTGTTTCAGACAACCATAGAAATCATGGATGGCTTTTCTAAGGAATGGGGTTTTTCGGTGACTGACATGGGAGCCAACATACTGGGTACGGCCACTTTTGCATTGCAGCAGAGATATTGGGGCGAACAGAGAATCAGCCTTAAAGTATCCTCTTCGCCTGCCACATACAGCTCCGATCCCATATATTCTGTGGATGGGCTGCATACCTCTTCACTGAATGAGCGGGCCAATTCCTTATTCGGAAGGAGTTTTGCGGAGAGATATCTGAAGGATTATAATGCACAGACTTACTGGCTTTCTGTCAACGTGAAGGATTTTTCAGGTAACAGTGGAAGCTGGCCGGCATGGCTTAATATTGCAGTAGGCTATGGAGGGGCAAATATGTTTGGCGGGTACGAAAACACCTGGGAGAAAGAGAGTCATATTTTTAAGCTGAGTGAAAATAGCTTTCCCAGATACAGCCAGTTTTATATTGGTCCGGATATCAATCTCACCCGCCTGGGATTGAAAAGTCCTTTTTTGAAAACCTTAGCCACTGTATTTAATATTTTCAAAGTGCCCGCACCTGCCCTGGAGATTAATACCAGAGGTCAGGTCATTTTTCATTTGATAAAGATCTGAATTCAACAAAGGATCACAGAATGTAATACGTCCTGATTTGGCTGATAAACGGGCCGATTTGCTCACTTGCTTTAAATTCACAACGTGAAGGTTCATTAAGGAAAGTGCTTACTTAATTGCCATTTCAAGCCTCATTATGAAGTTTTAATGCATAATTCGTGTTAAAATAAAAAGAGCGCTCCTGTGCAGGTGGCGCTCTTCAGTCTTGGTTATTAAAAGAGTACTTCTTGATAATGATCAGATATCTTCATCTTCCTCAAAATACCGGATCATAGCATTTATATCTTTATCTAATCTGAGTTCAGGTGCCATATCAAAAATGATCTGATGGCCATCAAAATCTTCCAAAAAGGCTTCCTCCAGCAGACTGAGTGCCAGCTTTTTCTCTTTTGACAAGATAAGCAATGATGGCTCTGCAATAAAGCAGGTCGGCGCCATAAGTATGGTCTTCGGCTTCATCCAGTATCTGTAGAGCCTCCTCATACAGCCCAAGCTTGATCATAAAGCAGGCATACTCCCTCCAGTAGGTGGTATCCTCCGGTCCTGTCTGGGTAGCCATCTGGAAATTGACAGTTGCTTTATTGTAATCTTCTATGGCGAGGTAAGCCTTGGCGAGTCCGAGGTAATATTCTTCCCTTCGGTTTTCCAAGCCTATCGCTTTATGGTATGCATTGATGGCATTATACCATATTTCTTCTTTGGCATAGCATTTACCCAACAGATAGTATGCTTCATCATTGTACCCATCCAGCTTGATAGATCTGATCAACCACTGCTTGGCCACATTGATATTGTTAAGATGAATGTAGCAGTCAGCAATGCTTACCATCAGCTCGCTGTTGGGTCCGAATTTAGCATTGGCCTCAATATATATCTGCAGTGCTTTGTCAAAATCCCTGATCTGCAGGCATGTATCTGCACAATCCAGATAGCCGCTTTCGAAATCAGGATTGATTATAAATGAATATTCCAGTGCCTCGATGGCTTTTTCGTATTCTCCGGTACAATTGTAACCATGCCCGAGATTGTACCATGCCTGATAATTGTAAGGGTCGGTCTCAATGATTTCCTGGTGCAGTTTGACACTGTCCTCATACCTTCGTGATAATTCGGCACTGATCCAGATACGCTCCATGGCTTCCTGATTGCTGCTGTCCATCAGTGCGGCTTTCGCCAGGCAGTCATACATCAGATCAAAGTTTTTCATATATTCATAGATATATGATTCTGCGATCAATACATCCACCATATCACTCTTTGTAGAAGACTCTTTGAGTTCATTCAGAATATTGAGGGCAGTGGTAAATTCTTTCATGAAAGCCAGTGCTTTGGCTCTTATGATGATGATTTCTCTTTCAAATGGGGCAATGGACTCTGCAATGTCCAGATATTGCAGACATTCCTGTGCTTTGTTGCCCATAAGGAGGAGTCTTGCCTTTGTAATGTAAAATTCAGATCGGTATTTGAATTGGCTGATAGCCATGTTTACTACTTCAAGAGCTTTTTCCAGCAGGTATTCGTCTTCATAGTATTCAATAAGTTGATGAAAAACCTTCTCCTGTACATATCCAATCTCCCCAAGTTCATATTTATGTTCAAAGTCGGCAATAAGGTTTATCAACGCGAGATCTCGTTTCGTCTTATGTTCCATATGTTTACTGCGTCTAGGATTAAAACACGGTGTAAATATAGATATTTAGCTATCAGTAGGGTGGGTTTAAAAAAACTTTTTTTCCACATCTAAACGCTGTCAGGCCGTATAAAAAAAATTAATATGTGACTGTAAATCAGTAGTTTATATAGATATAAGCTTTTTGAATGTTAGTTAACCGGCTATCAAACATCTGATAATACATTGCATTTATTCATTAATTGTCAGAAAAAAAATTTTGAATTTTATTTGTGATTTAAACCATAAATGGTCTTTGCCATCCTTCTTACACAATCAGACATCTGATTCATTGAAAAATCAGACATTGAATGAAGGGTATCCGGGGCTGTGATATAACAAAAAAGCCATTCACACCGGAGTATGAATGGCCTGAAAAGGGTTTAGTTAAACGGTTTATTCTATGATGATCATCTTTCTGGTTGCTGTGCTTTTGCCACTTTCCAACTTGTAGTAATATACACCGGATGTACCGATTTCCGACTTTCTGATGGAAATACTGTGATCTCCTTTGGTGTAATGACCGGTCATCTGATATATCTGGCGACCTGTGACATCAAATATCCTGAGAGTGGTATAATTAGATTCCGGCAGCGTGAAAGCTATCTGAGTCAGATCATTGAATGGATTGGGCTGATTCTGATGGAGTGCAAAGTTGTTAGACTCCGCTTTCGTTCCGGATGTTCTGGTTTCCATTCTTACCGGCATGAAGGATATCAGATCTTCAAAAGCTGCTGCATAGGTAATGTCAGAAGTCACTTCCAGAATTCTCCTTTGATCAAAACTTTTTTTGGCTTCAAATACCATATAAAATAGTGGTTCGTCTGTCGTTAAAGTTTCCGGATTTTCCTGATGCCATGCCAAAGTCACCAATCCGTCCTGTGCCTTATGTCCGCTGTAATGTTGCGTCTGAATATTCAGCGTACCGGCTTCAAGATCTTTAAACTCCACTAAAGCAGGATCAAACTTCAGGGTAAATTGAAGACCGTAGATTTCTGTAAGGTCGGAAGCATATACCGGAATCCTCAGATCTTCCCTCACTCTGGCTTTGGACAGCGGTGATTCGAGGGTCAGGGCTTTGTCGGATCTGTTTTCCAATCCTTGCTCATTGTTGGCAAAAGTGAGTGAATTGTTAACATCCCCGATTTTAACTGCCATAAAGTTCTGATTGGTTCTGTTGCCTGCCAGATTCTGGAGGTATATTTCTTCAAGGAATGGGAACGGTGCAGACGGATTGACAAAATTGACCGTGCTGTTGACAAATCTCCAGGACTTCTGGCTGTTGGGGAAAGTCTCGGTAATACCCAATATGACTTTTCTGAGTGCAACGATATCTGAAGCGGTCACTTTTTCATTGTTGTCCACATCAGCAGCAATGATCTGATAAGGTCCGCCCAGAGGCTCCATCTGCAGAATATGTCTCTGAATGAATACCAGGTCTAAGGTGGAAATACCGGCCATGATATCCCCGTTGTATTCAGCGGTGATTTTGTAATTGAAGTGCTTGGGCAGTGTGTTGAAAGTATAAACTCCGTTGATATTGGTGAGCACGGTTTTGTTTTGCTCCGGGGCATTGGAGTTTAGGGTGACTTTCACATTTTTTGCCGGTTTGTGGTCAGGAGTGGTTACCCTTCCTGACAGGAGTACTGTATTGAGATCCTGATTGGGGCATACATCTGCATTATCCTGCAGTATCAACCGGACAAGACAGAAATCCTGGTTGGAAGCCAAATCAGTTACTGTCATTCTGACCAATACCTCCTGAGACACTCCGTCTATGATATCATCACAGTCGAAAAGTATGCCTGAGGTTCTGGTCTCGGGTATCCATACCTGTGCGATTCCTTCCAGATATTCTTCTTCTGTGGCATTTTCACCATTGCCTTTGAAGTAGTGTCTTACATTGATTTTTGATGCCACCGGCTTGGCTTCTTCAAAGGTGAAGATCAATTGATTTTTGGGAGTACAGTTGTCAAAACTACCCAGATCATAATCTCTGGCCCAGATTTCAACCCGGCCATTGGAATTCATCACCGCGGTAGTAATGGAAGATATACAATATGGTGTGGGTTTTTTGCCATCCACCACTGTGATGAGATGTGTACATACCTTTTGATTGCCGCAACGGTCTTCAATAGTCCATCTTACCCTGTAAGTACCGGGATTCATTGTCCTGAAAAACCGGTTAGAGTTGACCACAGCCAGCGGGGTAGTACCGGTTTCGGTGAATAATTCGTATCTCCATACCAGATTGGTATTATCCTCAGGACAGTCGTCCACACCCGTCATGGTAAAATCCACTGTGCCGTTACACTCTCCGAAGATCTGGAATGTGCGGTCCTGACATGGAGTTTCAAATATAGGCGCAATGTCATTGTTCAGTTTGATGATTTGTACTTTTTCAAACCATCCCTGACCAAGGGTAGGGTTGTTTTCATTGTAGGTACACCAGTCAATCACTGTCCACGTCCTGAGAATTTTTTCGCAGGCACCGTCCACAAACTTAAATACCTGATCCTTATACGTAAAGGCTACAAGACTGCAGTTATCGTCACCCACTGTCGGACGATTAAAGCCCGCAGGCAGAGAATTGGGATCGAGGGAGGCATGGCACTTTTTGGTTTCATAATTTTCAGGCCATTTGATGTCAGATGCTTTAAATGGATCTGTATCTATCAATGTGATAACCTGCACACATGAATTTCTGAATCCCATATGGTCTTCAATAGTCCAGGTACGGGTGACTCTTCCTACACCGCACTGGTTGATATTGACATTGTCCTGGTATTTGATGCTCTCCACTTTACAGTTGTCTATGCCTTCTGCCTGACCTGTGATTTTCAGGTCTTTATAGTCAGCATGGCAATTGATGGTGATGTGCGGCGGACACTTGGTGATGTACGGAGGGAGTTTGTCTTCAACCCGCACTTCGACCATGCAGGTATTGCTGTTGCCATACACATCCGTCACTCTCATGGATACCATGATTACCTTGCCGATGTCTTCGCAGCAGAATCTGACCGAAGGACCCCAGAGATTGCCTCCGATTGTACCACATGGTACACCATTATCCATACGCTGTACTTCCAGACTTCGGATAGCACAGTTGTCATGAGAGCCATCATTGAATGTCTGCGCAAAGGCATCAGCAAAGCCATTACCGCCGATGGATACCTTGGTAAACTGATGACACACGGCAATAGGCTTCACCTGATCTTCTACCGTCACCTTGTACAGACAGCAGGATCTGTTGCCGCATTCATCTTCTACAATCCACCGGATCAGTGACATACCGATCGGAAGGCCTGTGATGACTCCGGTATTCTGATTTACACCGGTAGTTACGAATGGATCCTCTTCAATATTTTCTTTACCACAGTAATGGTAATAGTAATAGTAATAATAATACTCCAGCTCGTCTTCATCAGATATCGGCTTGTATGCCAAGGTATATTTCAGTACATCTGAACATTCATTAAATACATCCGGTCTCGGTGCCACATAGGTAGAGTTGCAGGAATTATCATTGGTGGATATCGTGACATCCTCGGGACAATCCAGTTCCGGACCATCTTTGTCCATCACCTTTATAATCTGATTGTGGGTAATCACCTGCCCGCTGCACCACTCAATGATTTTATGTGTCCGGATCAGTTTGTAAGATCTTTTGCACAAATCTATTCTTACATCTGTGGGTTCGAGAATCTGTACATTGTAACACAGATCGCCAAACGGCAAACCTGTCACACTAGTGGGAGGTACTTTATCACCATAGTCCAGACATGACAGTGAGGGTTCCTGAATATCGTCATAATTGGGAGGAAACTGCAGACTGGTCAGACTGTTTCGGTATATATATATTATCTGACAGCAGGATGGACCTGCATTACCTAAGGCATCTGAACCTGACCAGCATCTTCTCACAACTTTGGAATAAATGCTGGCACAATTTTCTTCAATTACCGTATCATCATACCTCAGAGTGGCAGAAAAACAATTGTCTATACCATTCACCACATAGATATTGTCATTGACATGTGTCCAGGTGACATTGTTGGGTGTAGGGAAAGGGATGTTTGCACCACTGTGGGTAAACTTGAGCTCAATGGAATTGATTTTTCCACCATTATTGGCCGCCAGATCATAGATAGTCACGATCCAATTGCCCTGCAAAGGCTGTCCATCAAAAATACTTAAAGCTGTAAGTGGCTTGAAATTGCCTGAAATCGCCGGCACTGTGGGTTCGCAGGTGCTGAGCAAAGCAGCATAGGACTGCAATGCTTCGTCATCCATGGTCACGGCAAGATTTTGTCCATTGCATGAACCACCGGGTGTAATAAACAATGTCGCCGTAACCCCGGAGGGTGAGGTAACCACAGCCGCTAAATCTGATACCCTCTGATGATCCACATTGATATATACATTCAGATCTTGTACGGTAGCATTCTGGAACGAAGGTACAGGAATGGTATAACTTTTTGAGTTGGGCTGAGCAGCATTAAGTTCTCCGCCATCCAGTATTCTGGCCGGAATAGTCACTCTGTTAGGTACTTTTGCCCCTGGCGTAAATGGCCCTTCGCAGGTGGTAAATACATCCCCACAGATCATTTCCGGGCCAAACTTATCTTCGATCAGCACTTCACCCCAGCAACTGTTGCCATTGGGAGCTGTCACTTTATACTTAAGTTTCTGACCAACCTGTGCTCTGCCCACCTTGTTTCCGAGATTCACGCCGTTGAGGGCTGTAACTTCCACAATGTAATTATTGAAACATCCGTAATTGTCACCCTCCAGAAGTTGAGCCGCAGACAGGAATACCTCACAGTCTTCATCCAGCGAAACATTCACCTGACCCTTGCATACTATGGAAGAGACAATATTGGGAAATGGATTGACAGTAATGGTAAATGAACAAGTCACAACGATGGTGCCATAGGCATCTTGAACCTGATATTTCATGTAAGAAGTACCAATCGGAAATACGTCTCCTGAATTTAGATTATTATCAGGATAGCCAAATCCATATGGCATTTTGGTGATTTTATATTCGTCGGGTGTACCTACCACGCCAAAAACCACTGCATTTCCGCCCACCATACCTTCTACGCTGAGCTGGGCTTGAGTGCAGGTAGGAGAGCTGATCACAGCATTCGAAAAACCTGCCAGATGACCCTGATCATTTCTGCCCAGTTTGAAGATATGCACAAAAGGAGGTGGCGTCACAATCTCCACATCAAAGGCTGTGGCAGCAGGTACCTTGATGCCGGTGATGGGAAAGTTGTATATGGTATTGCTGAGTGTTCCGGTCACGGTTACAGCATTACTTCCCACAAGATTGCCGCCAACATAAATATTGACCGTCACTACCGGATTGTTGGATGCCTGATATACACCCATGGGTATGGAAGTGATATTCAGGTCGGTAGGAGATGCATTCATAAAAGTCCTCCTGTATCGGGTCTGTCCGGTAGAGCAGTATATGGTACCATTTACCACATTGGGATTGGACACCTGATTTATGGTAACCGGTGCCGGAGCAGGTACCAGTGGAGTCAGACCAAAATCAAAATTTACCACTCTTCCGCAAGCACCTGCTGTGGCCGTCTGCACAATATTGCCGGGGCAGGAGGCAAGAGGTCCTGATGCTGCAACATCTTTACTCAGCCAAGGTACAAAGTCTAAGAAAGAGACGTCCGGGTTTTTAAGTACATAAAAACGCTTTCCGTGGTTTGAAGCACCAGACATAGACTGTACATGAAGCAGCAATGCAGCCAGTACAGTAAATGTGGTCATTCGGGTAAAAAAATTTTTCATTTTTTTAAAATTTAACTTTTAACTAAACCTTTCCACACCTCAGAAATGAGTGATTTTTTGTTTATGAAATTTTTTTTGTTTTTTAAATCTCTCATTTTGTGTGTTTTATGAGTATTTATATTAAAATATGTGATAATGTAAATACCCAAATGGGTGTAGTGCAAATATTATACCAAAGAGTAATATGTAATTTTGATTCTGTCTATCAGGGGATATAAGTATTACGGATTGCACCCGTGATATAATAACTTCCTGAAAGCTTTTATCTTTGTTGGAAATACTGAACCCTTGGAAATCTCAGAAGGAACTCAGAGCCGGAAATGTCTGAATTGTGATAAGGCAATCGAAACCGATGCCTCATTCTGTAAATATTGCGGTCAGAAAACCCGGGGAGTTTCGCTGGATTTCAAGACCCTGATCTCTGATCTCTGGACTTCCATTTTTAATCTGGATAATACGTTTTTCAGGTCACTCAAAATGATGTGGGCACCCTGGAAACTGACACGGTATTATGTGGAAGGAAAACGAAAAAGCTTCCTCAACCCGGTCAGACTTTTTCTTATCTGTCTTTTATTGCATTTTGGGGTACTTACATCCATTGCAACTTTTGACAACCGCTTCCTCGGTACCGGAAATGAATACACCAAACTGGAGAGAAGCAAGCTGTTTGAAAAGCACATTCATCTGCTCAACAACTATGAAAGGGCCAACCCCGATGTTTGTGACTATGCGGATACACTGAATAAAGTATTGTTTGAAAACACGGATGTATTGCATAATCAAAAGCTCAATTTTCTGGAAAATACCACTTTTTACAACAGGAAATATGATATCACATTGCAGGATGCCATAGAGCTCGAACCTGAGCAACTCTTCAAAAAGTATAATATTACTGAATGGTGGGAAAAACTGCTGATCAAGCAGGTCATAAGGTTTAACCTTGACAAAGCCGGTGCCCTGAAATATGCCATGCAGAATATCGCATGGGGAGTGATACCGGTCATTTTTTTACTGGCATTGATTTTCAAGTTGATGTATATCCGTCAGAAGCGTTTTTATGCAGAACATCTGGTATTTCTGATGAATGTACATTCGGTTTCTTTTCTCTTTGTTACAGTGTTTATTGCATTAACTGCCTTGATACAGGGTAATGTCGATTTGCCGGGCTACCTTTTTTTGTCCGTAATGGCTTTATTCTATGTTTCGATGTATAAGTATTACGGACAGGGATATTTGAAAACATTTGCCAAGTATATAATAGCCGGATTCAGCTACTTGCTGTTGGTATTAGTCTTTCTTTTGATTGCCGGACTGATTTCTCTGGTATTATATTGAAAAAGTCTCAGCGTGGTAGTGTAACTTAAGAGCTAAGCTATCAGTATCAAATGTTCAGACCACCGCATACGCTCAATACCTGACCTGTGACATAGGCAGACATATCCGAGCCGAGATACACACATGCGTTCGCCACATCCTCACCAAGTCCCAGTCTTTTGAGCGGAATACTGTCTGAATAGGCTTTGATCTGTTCTTCAGTGAGGGCATGCGTCATGTCAGTTTCAATAAATCCGGGAGCGATGGCATTGCACCTTATGTTTCTTGAACCCACTTCCTTGGCTATGGACTTGGTAAAACCCAATATTCCGGCTTTGGAGGCAGCATAGTTGGCCTGGCCTGCATTTCCGAATACACCTACCACTGAACTCATATTGATAATAGAGCCTGAGCGGTTTTTCATCATGGGTTTTAGCACATGCTTGGTCATATTAAACACTGATTTCAGATTGACATCCATCACCTGATCCCACTGCTCTTCCGTCATTCTGAGCATCAGGGTATCCCGGGTGATACCAGCATTATTGATCAGAATATCAATTTTACCGAAATCGGCCAAGACTTTATTGATGATATCTTCAGCCTGCTGATAATCAGAGGCATCAGACTTATATGCCTTTACCTTGTTTCCGGGGGCAGATACCCCGGCTTCCAATTCCATAGCCTTAGTCTCAGAGGATATGTATGTGAAAGCTATATCAGCTCCTTCGGCGGCAAACTTTCTGACAATTGCTTCGCCGATACCTCTGGATCCTCCGGTTATCAATGCTGTTTTTCCTGACAATAATCCCATTCTTCAGAATTTTCCGGCAAAAGTACATGAAAAAACCGCTTTGACCCGACTGCTCAGATAAATTTTACCTGGGCATTTTGATTTTGACCATTTGGATATTCATGTTTTGATGGGTTTGTTTGAATTATAACAGCTCATATCTTTTAATTTTTCATCGCAGTATGTACACAAATAGTAAACATATTGAGGTCATAGTTTGAAAATAAAGAATCGTTTTTGCAACAATATTGCAAAAACGAAGTTTCTTTGTATATTTGCCCCCGAATAGAAGCATATGTTAAACAGAATCATAAAAATCAACCCGGATAGCGCCGGTTTTTTTACTTCCTTACTCTGTGCCATCCACTGTTCTGCGGTACCTGTCTTGATGTCCCTGGGATTGATAGGTACGGGTTCGTGGTTGCACAATCATGCATTTGATTGGGTAGTGATTGGTATAGGGATAGTGATTGCCGGATATTCTATTGTGGGAGACTTTTTCAGGAGACACCGCAATATCAGACCATTGATTACTGCCCTGGTCGGCTTTCTTTTTCTTTTCACAGGTATGGTAGAGCATCATGGATGGATGTTGGTATTCAGTGTGATCGGTGGATTGTTGGTGGCATATTCCCATATTCTCAATTTCAGATACGGTGGATCCTGTTCGGTAAAGCAGCCCGGTTACCTTACTTTAAAATCACCGCAGGACTAAATTTCGTTTCCAATTCTTACTTTTACCCGCCAATACACGGCTATGGGTGGGAGGATTTTGTTTTTTCTTTGCAAAATATTAGTATCAGTTCCGGGATTACTGAATGTACTTGCTTTAATTGCCTCTACATGCAATCGCTTGCTTATTCAATACAGACAAAAGGTAATCCTGCAAAATCTGCGTAATTCGTTTCCAGAGTTCAGTGAAAGCCAATTGCATCAAATCAAAAATCAGTTTTATGCTCTCTTGGTAAGATACTTCAAGGAAACGCTGGTTATGGGTTTGGGCAGTGTATCCCGGGCAAAACAGCTGTTACAATTGGGAAATAGCTCAGATTTATCATTGCTCCAAAGCAGTGGGAGGAGCACAGTGTTGATGGCGTCGCATTTCGGCAATTGGGAAATGTTTGCCTTACTTCCTGTTGTGTATAAGGATTGTACCTTCATAGCATTTTATAAACCCGTATCCAGCAAAGCCGCAGATTATCTCATGCAGCAGATCCGCATGAGATTTGGGGTAAAGATTTTTCCTTCTGATCAGGCTGCAAGGGTCATAGCCAAATACAATAATCAGACCGTACACTATCTTTTCATTGCGGACCAGACTCCATTTAATATGAATGGGGTATATTGGAATGATTTTCTACACCAGCATACCCCATGGCTTACAGGAGCGGAAAAACTGGCTCAAAGAATAAAAATGCCGGTATTTTATCTCGCTCTTGAGGACAGAGCAGATCACAAAGGTTACTATTTGCACCTTGAACCCTTAAGTCCGGATGCATCGAAGGAATCAACCGGAACAGTGACGGAAAAATATGCGCAATTGCTTGAAGCACAGATCAAAAATGCACCAGCATACTGGCTTTGGTCCCACAGAAGGTGGAAAAGATCCGCAATGAAGCAAAATCAATGATCATGAAATCAATATTTTGCTTCCTTCCTACGTTTTATTTAAAAAAGGCAAGAATGCGTACATTTCAATTTATCATATGCTTCGGTGTTGCATTGGTCTTAACTTCATGTCATAAAAAGGATGATTGTGCTTTTGGGCCCCTAACTGAAATCATACAGGTGGGTAAAAAGTATTGTATAGGATCGTCTGAGTATCTGGAAATCACAAAGATTGAAGACAGCCGTTGTCCAGAAATGGTAGAATGTTTCTGGGAAGGCAATACAGTGTTGTATATTGACTTATATGCCCATCATACACTGCATGATGCGATTCTGGAAGTATCTAATACGGATCAACCGGTACTGTTTAAGGATATTTTTGGTTATGACATTACTATCCGTAGTATCCAGCCTTATCCCAAGGGGCAGGAAGTTATCCCGCAATCAGCCTACAAGTTGGTATTTCTGTGGTGGAAAAGTGATAGCTTTGATTGCTTTATTTTCCACAAGGTGAATGGTGAGCAATCTTTTCAAAATCATGGATTGCAGCGAAATTAATGAATAAGGCTATTTTTTTCTTATCAATTACAAATCAGACTGAATCATGGCAGAAAACAAAACGAAAATGACCAAGCTGGATGTTTATCAATTTATCGATACTAATCTGAATAGTGAGCAAAAAATCAAGGATAGCCACAGGATCATCGAAATCATGAAGCAGGTCACCGGTTGTGAACCCAGAATGTGGGGGCCAAGCATTATCGGGTTTGGCAGTTATCATTACAGCTATGACAGTGGTCACAAGGGAGAAGCTCCGATTTTGGGTTTTTCACCCCGTAAAGCCGCTATATCACTCTACATCACTTACGATAATGAGAAACAAAGAAGTCTGATAGACAGACTGGGCTTATTCAAAGAGGGCAAGGCTTGCTTATACGTCAAAAAATTATCCGATATAGATGAAAACGTATTGAAAGCAATTATGTCAGAAAGCTTCAGCTATATCACAGCACATTTTCCGGATCATGCAGTAAAGTAAGAGCTGACTATCACATCTCCGAATGGTGTTTTCAGCTTCAATACTGACCTGTACTGAGCATTACCAAGGTGCATCCATGGACTGTTTCTATGTTTTTCTCCCGTGCAGCACGCTCCAATGCCGGATTTTCAGTACCCGGATTGAAGATGATACGCTGAGGATGAAGGTCCAGAATATATTGCAGGAATTCGGATTGATTGGATGCATTCATATACAGCGTGACGGTGTGTATGTCATCGTTGTAAATCAAATCTTTGGATACAGGAATATCTTCAATCCATCCCTGCCTTCTTCCTATGGCTATAACAGGAAAACCATTATGAAGCAAGCTTTTGACTGCCATGTGGCTGTACCTCTCCGGCTTCAGGGAGGCACCCAGTACCAATGTTTTCTTTGACATATTACTGAAAAAGGAAAAATCCGTTGAATGGTTCATGCCAGGGTAGATTTTAGGAAGGTTCAGTGAAGAGATTGCGTAATACAAAAAAGATTTAATCCGGATTATAATTTTCGGTTCGGTATGATGTCTGTTCGGGCATTTGATTGGTGGCAGTCAGGGGTAGCTTTCAGTTATTCAACTTCAACTGATGATAAATTATATGAATTATGTATTACAGTAAATTATAATCTGTTAATGAGACTAAAAAGAAAATTCAGCAAGTATTTGGTAAAAAAGTGAGTCCAAAAGAGGGTGGATTTGCACATTAATCTTACCTTTGCCTTTGTTTTAATCCGAAACATCATCCTGGTTTGTTGAAAGAATTGGCACGGCAATTGCATCTTTCTAATGTACCGGATAGTCAAATATCTATAAATTAAACAGTTGCAGGTGCAAAGACGTTTTATCTACGATGAGTTGAGTGTGCTGTGGGTAATTGCATTATTATTGCTTCCTGCAATTTTTAATACTACCTCCCTTTATTCACAATGCAGTTTTTCACAGGGTCCTCCAGGCGAAATCTGCACATCTGCACACTATATATGCGGTTCTGACCTCAACGGTTACACCGGAAGACTGCCCGAGGTAAAATCCGTACAGCAAATGTGGATCGGCTGCAACGGTAATGGTCAGCCCGACAATATTATATGGTATTCATTTACCCCAACGAGCAACAGAGTGACGCTACGCATCACTCCATCCAACTGTACCGTCGTAGTCACAGGAGGCAACAGCTATTCGGGCATACAGGCGGGTATATACAGCGAATGCAGACAATCTGCCGCTTTGGATTGCACAGACAGATTGGGCGATTACAACGGTAAAACCGAACCGTTCATTCTCACCTCTGATCAATTTGTGCCTTGCCAGCCGGCATTCCTGTTTTTGGATGGGTATGCCTTTTCAGTGTGTGATTTCACCATTGAAGTACTCGAGGGAATAGACGTCACACCGATGCCTCCACCAAATCTCAGCACCTTAGCTCCCGGTTTTATCACCGGTCCCGATACGCTGGAATGCAATCAGCGAAATACGCCGGTAAGATATTCGCTCACAGCACCGGAGTGTCTTTTCAGGGCAAATCCGAATTGCAATGGTCCCGTGGAGTTACCTAATGACAGCGTCTGTTTTGAGTGGAAAGTGGCTCCGGCACAGCATGCAAGATTTGTCGGAGGTAAGCGGACGGGTTCATTTGCCGATATTATTTTTACCAGGCCGGGATCCTACACTGTATCAGCTGAAAGTTTTATCCACCCGTTTTATGGCGGCAGTTGTGGTACCGGTGGGTGTGCCGAAATATTATCATGGCAGGTCTTCGTAAAAGGGCCTGATACTATCAGACTGGATGATATATTTGTATGTCCGGGACAAGGGGCCACGGTTTGCGGCACATTTATTACCACAGATACTACAATCAGCTGCTATTCAGGCATAGACAGTTGCCGCTTACTCGTCCAAAAAGTCATAGCGGGTACCAATAAGCTGAACGATATAGGCACACAATACATTTGTGAAGGTGGTGAGTTCAGATTTCAGAATGTATCTTATCCCAATGAAGGTACCTTTGAGGTGGTAGATGAAAACGATTGTACCCTGCTCCACAGATTCAGCGTCCGCACAGTAAGATTAAGTACAGCAATTACTGCTCCGGTAACTACTCTGGACTGCAATAACACCCTTTTGTCTCTGAGGGCTACAGCAAACACTAATTTTCCTGATTCATTGGTATACAACTGGGTCAGTCCTTCAGGGATCAGTATCGGATCGGGTGATCAGGTCTCTGTAGATATACCGGGTCTGTACAGATTGAATATCACTGCAAAAGTGGGTAGTGCTGTCTGTACCGTTCAGTCCACTGTGCAGATTGGCAGAGATGTCGAAGTACCTACTATACAGCTGAATATACCTACTTTCAATTGTCAGCGTCCCACAGGGATCATTACCGTGACACCCTCAAGAATACTTGCTCAGGCACAATGGCGGCTTCCAGTGGGAGGACAGATTATTCAGAGCCAGAATCTTATGGTGGATTCGGTCAATGTGCGGTCAGGTGGTCAGTTCCATTTTTCTGCCAAAGCAGACAATGGTTGTACTGTGGATACTACCATCACACTGCTTACTGACTTCCAAAGACCAACTCTTGAGTTGAGGGGAGAGGATCTTACATGCCGGAAGCCTGTCACCACCCTAAACTTCTCATCCGATATGGCATTTGATTCTGTCAGGTGGATATATAACGGATTTTTTCAGCAGACTACACTCGGTAATACCTATGATGCAAATCAACCGGGCAATTATACAGTTGAAGTAAGAGCTAACCGAAACAAATGCTGGAATGAAGATACCAAGCTCATCAACGAAGATAAAATCAGGCCATTGGTGGAAGCAGGACCGGATCTGGTTTGGCATTGCAACACTACCGAACTAAATGTTACCCCTATAATCAGCAACGGGACTGATTTCGAATATACCTGGCAAAGCAATAACGGCAGGATTCTGACACCGGTCAACCGTGCAGACATCACTGTAGGTTCGACGGGAACTTATGTCATTGAGGTGCTCAATACCAGAAACGGATGTACTTCCAATGATGTCTTTTCGGTAAACAAAGAGACCAATGTGCCCGTAGATATACTTACCAGAATTTCGGACCCACTCTGTCATGGCCAAAACAATGCTGAGATTGAGATTCAGTCGATTGTAGGTGGTTTTGAACCTTATACCATCATTGCGGCCGGCGGTCCTGTCAGCAACAACCGTATCCGGTCACTCAGAGCGGGCAGATACCTTCTTGAGCTGCGAGACAGATACGATTGTAAACTTGAGAAGGAAATCGTAATTCAGGATCCACCGGTACTCACTGTGGATTTACCTTTGGAAATCGAACTGGCATTTAAAGAAAATACCACCCTAAGTTTTGTGACAAATTATCCTGTGTCGCAGATAGCCTCGATTATCTGGCGCAATCAGCAGGGAGTAATCATAGGTAATACAGAGATGCTGGATTACGAAGGTTATAAAGATGATGAAATTACGGTGGAAATAGAGACCATCAACGGCTGCAGGGCTGAAAGCAGAATTAAGGTAAACGTAGATACCAACCTCAAGCTTTGGATTCCCAATATTTTTTCACCCAACGGAGATGGTACCAATGATGTATTTTTTATCGGAAAAAATAAGATTCCTGCTGATATAGACCAGATAGCAATATACGACAGATACGGGAATAAGGTATATCAGAGTTCTTCCCTTCGATTTAATGAAGCAGAGACCGGCTGGGATGGCACTTTCAAAGGCCGCCCTGTGGAGTCCGGTGTATATGTGATGATACTGCAGATCACAGATTTTCTGGGCAATAAGCAGGTCATCAAACAAAATCTTCAGATTGTACATTGATACATTGTCGAGAATCCGGGTATGCTCATATCCGCTCGTGTGTTACTCACATTTTATCCTTATTGCCGGAAAAATAAATTAAAAAAATATTTAATATTTGAAATATTCTTAATTTTGCGATGCTTTCAGTAATATGGAAGCCTTACAAGACGTTATTTGGTTCACAAAAAAATCAATTTAATCTACATGGTGCATTTTATGTTTCCTTTATTTCAGGCTGCTGAAGCTACCGGTACCCAAAGAACAATCACAAAATCTGATAGACCTGATCGTATCGGGTGGTCCGATGGCTGTGGTCATTGTGACTATTCTGTTGATACTGTCTGTTATAGCTACTTACATCTTCATAGAAAGATGGCTTACCATAAAAAGAGCCGGCAAAATTGACGAGCACTTTATGAACAATATCAGGGCTGCTGTTGCAGCAGGTAATATCGAAGGTGCCAAGGCACTCTGCAGAGCTACCGATTCACCTTCGGCCAGAATGATTGAGAAGGGACTGATGCGTATCGGAAAGCCTCTCAAAGATATCGATGCGGCCATCGAAAATGTCGGAAATCTGGAAGTATTCAAACTGGAGAAAAATCTGTCAACTTTGGCAAGTATTTCCGGGGCTGCGCCTATGATAGGCTTTCTGGGTACGGTGACCGGGATGATTCTTGCCTTTTACAAGATGGCTTCTGAGCAAAATGTGACTCCGGATGTGCTTGCAGGAGGTATTTATCAGGCACTGATCACCACTGCATTCGGGCTTGTGATTGGTATCTTTTCATTTGTGGGCTATAATCTCCTGGTTTCATCTGTAGATAAGGTAGTTTTCCAGATGGAGAAAACCACTGTGGATTTTATGGATTTATTGCAGGAGCCAACCAACTGATTCAAAAATTAGAGACAAGTGGCTGTAAAGAAACGTAGCAAGATAACGCCGGAATTCAATATGTCTTCTTTGACAGACATTATCTTTCTGTTGCTTATATTTTTTATGCTTACGTCCAATATGGTGCAGATCAGTGTGAAACTGCCTCAGTCGGATTCCAAGACGGTGGCACCTTCAGATCTGCCGGTAATGATGACTAAAGACGGAAAAATAACCGTAGTAGGCAAAGAAAGCAATATGAATAATCTTGAAAAAGACATAGCGACGGCAGTGCGCTACTCCAACAATAAAGATAACGCTACGGTGACGATTATTTCGGAGGTGGGTGTGCCCTGGGAAAAAGTGCATAAAGTAATGACCATAGCCAGTGGTCTGAAAATCAAAGCCATTATTGCCACCGAAGCACATAAAAAAAGCTGACCAATGGGTATAAAGAAAAGAAGTAAAGTCACTCCCTCATTCAATATGTCTTCATTGACAGACATTATATTCCTGTTGCTGATATTTTCATGCTGACTTCTTCCATCATCGTACCTAATGCACTGAATCTGCAGTTGCCGGGAAAGAAGAGTTCGTCTCCTCCCTCCAAGGCTCAGAATAAGGTTATTGCGATTACTACAGAAGGCACCTATACCCTAAATGGCGTACCTATCAGCCTGTCCGGAGTAGAAAATCAGATAAAGAGTCTCAGAAGAACCGAAGGGCAGGGAGCTGCAATCGTGGTAAGCCCGGCTGCCAAGGCAAGTAATGAAGATGTAGTGGCCATACTGGACCTTGCATACAGATATGAAATAAGAGCTGTGCTTACAGAGCCGAGATAAAAATTGCAGGATATATCCCAATAACTTACACTACCCGAAAATTACCACTGTATCCGAATTGATAACTTGTGGGTGTTTTGTTCGTCTTATCAATATAATAGTGTAAAAATGTCATATATCCCTACATTATACAAGGAGGAGGAAAATAAACGAAAAGGACTGATAATCAGTGTTTTGGTGCATTTGGCATTATTGATATTTCTCATCGTGCCCTTCCTTAATCCTATGCAGAAGTGGCCACCTGAAGAGGGTGGTATCCTTGTAGTATTTGGTGATGAAAATGCAGGAAATGACAGCAACCCGGCAGAGGCTACTACCGATAACAGCACCGCAAAGGAAACCAAAGCCGCAGCTACACCGGAAAGTATTCCTGTCAATACGGCTCCTTCCAAAGTAAAAGAGGAGGAAAGTGCAGTAATAGCGGGAAAGAATAAAACAGAGGCCCAGAAGAAAGCAGAAGCTGAAGCAAAAGCCAAAGCTGAAAAAGATAAAGCAGAGAGGGAAAAGGCGGAAGCGGAAGCAAAGAAAAAAGCAGAAGCTGAGCAATCCAAAAAACAGTTTTCCGATTTATTCGGCAGTGGTAGAGGAAATTCCGGTACTTCAGGTAATCAGGGAGATCCCAAAGGAGATCCTGATGGTAAGGTGCTGGAAGGTATTTCCACAGGCTCCGGACAAATCGGTGGAGGACTCAGCGGCAGGGGTGTACTATTTGAACCTGCTTTCAGAGATAATTCGCAAAAAACCGGTAGGGTAGTCCTTAATATCTGTGTGGATAGCGAAGGTAAAGTGATTTCAGCTACCTTTACACAGAAGGGCTCGACTACCTCGGACGCCTATCTGATAGACATAGCCAGAAGCAATGCCATGAAATATAAATTTTCGAAGTCGGAAATTGATAAGCAGTGCGGCTCTCTTACAATTGATTTCAGGCTGCGCTGATATCAATAGGATCCTGCATACCTCCTCATAAACCATTCGGCAAACAACAATCCTGTAATAAGAAAAAACAGCCATTTCAAATTCAACAATGGCCTGGTGGTCGTACTTTGATACATCACAGCTTTGAGCGGCTTTTCTTCTATCAGCAATTTGATCAGTTGGTCTGTTTGTGCAGGGTAAAACAACCTGCCGCCATATTTTTCACTCAGGCTGTGCAGCAAAGCATGTCTTGCGGTCAGGTCATATTGTTCCAGACGTACTGACTCTACTATAAATTTGCCCTGGGCCGTATATTGCTTTCCTCCCAAAGAAGTTGAGGCTGTATAGTTGTAGCTGCCCTCCTGAAAAAGTCCGGCATTAAGGGTATAGTAATTCTGTGTTCTTGAAAAGTTGTATTTATATTCGGCTCCGGATTCGTTTTTGACAGTCAGCAACACATCCGAATCATTGACCAATTCGAATGCATCGTTGTATAACTGCGCATCAAACACAATATTGTCATTGTCTCTGTAAATATTGCGGGAGGTGGATACTCTGAATTTTCGCTTATCACTTTTTACGGATACCAATTGAATGGATTTGTTGACAATTTCCGAAATGAGATCATAGTTTGAGTTTTGCAGGTAGTCAAAAACTCTCCATTTCCATATACCTTCTCCGCATATGACCGCAGTCCGCACTCCGGATTCTTCATTGAATGCAATCAGCGGGTAATTGGTCTTTATTTTTTTGATGGTCTGATAAATAAACACATTGGTTCCTCCCAAAGCAGAATATTCTCCAAAAGGAGTAATCAGCGGCGGAAAGGTGCGCAATCTGGACTTCAGGGTTTCAGAGGTAGTAAACTGAGAGAAAAGAGGATTGATATCCCCCTGTATTTCCTCTGTATTGCTGCTGCTGCCTTTGATCTGGATGACGTTTTGTACTCTGTTGAATTTTTCCGTGGAGGTCTGCGCTCCGACGACAAAGATCGAGGGTATCTCCTTGCGGCGAAGATTTTGTACTACAGAAGTAATCTCATATTTATCAGAGGGCAGATTGTGAAATATTACCAGATTGAAGACAGAAAAATCCGGTGGAGTGTCTGATGCAAAGGCGGTTAATACTTCATAGTTTTTGTTTTCAAGGATGATCTGTTTCAGACCGGAGATGTCCGGATGGGGTGCATTGGCATATATGAGTATTTTTTGCCTTGCATCAAGTACTTCTACAAAGAAGTCCCTGGCATTATTGGCGGTAATGGCTTCATTGCTTACGGCTGTGAGTCTCACTCTGTATCGCACTATACCGGTAGCATTGGCATCAAGTATGACATTTCTGGTAGTGAAAAAATCGGTGCCTGTAATGTTAATATTTTCATCGTACAGAAGCTTTGTGCCCGATGTTCCGACCTGCTCTACGGTCAATTTTGTAGATGAGGCACTGCAGTTGAATGCGGAAATATCGATCTGTACGCTGAATCTGTCTCCGAGATAGACGATGCGGTTATGAAATATATTCTGAATGCTGAGGTCTTTTTTGGGCATGGTATCACCCAAAGCAATGGTATATACCGGGGCTTTAAAGCCGGCATTACTGTACAATGGATTGGCTCCTTCGTTGTATATGCCATCTGTTGTCATGATTACGGCCCCGAGATTCTGGTCTCCGTAATTGTCACTGATATATTGCAGAGCCTTCGCAATATTGGTGGAATGCCGGTAAGTACTGTCACTGTCGCCTTGTACTACCTCTGAGCCAAAAGCTATTTCTTTTACATCATATTTATCACTGACTGATTTTTTCAAAGTGTTCAATCCTTCATCCAGCATATTTCTTTCCTGCTCCGACATACCGGTAAATATGGACCCGGAAATATCTCTTGCAAGCACCACAATGGGCTTTTTGATTTCCTCTTCAATCTGTTTGAGCAAAGGATTCAATAATAAAAAAGCAATAAGGCTTACAGCCAGAAACCTCAGGAAAAATAAAGCCGGTTGCAACCATGATGGAGCTGAAAACCTGGTTTCGTTCCTGTACAGTATCGTGGCATACACTATGCCCAACACCAGGCACAACACAATGAACCACACAGGATAGGGTAGAATAAGATTAAAATCCACTTTTTTCAGATTAAGCCGCAAATATATCCAAACAATAACGGCCGGACAAAGGTTTATTGGTGTGATATTACTGATTTTGAAATCTGTACAATTTGTTAAACTGTGATTGTTGTTAACTAAATCACGGTTTTATCCGTTAGTACATAAAAATTTTTTTGCTGATGAGGCTTACATGGGTATTATGTTTTTGGATTGCTTTTTGGGTGTCGGGTCTGCAGGCTTCTTACATTCTGATTCCGATGGATCACGATAAACAAAAGGATCATCTAAAAGCTTATGGTCTTACCTACTGGGTGCTCACCCAGAATTCAAACTTACTGGCTTTTAAACTATCGAGGAGGAAGTTTTGCATTCAGGCATACCCGCAGTTTTGAGGCGGAATGCAAGGTGCGGGGGGTGAGTTATGAAATCATCACTGATGCCCAATGGATTAATATACGGGAGAAAATCAGTAATCCGGAAGTCAATCAGGAAGCCGTAAAACTGGAGAAAGCACCCAAAATAGCGGTATATACTCCGGATTTTAATCCCAGAGGTCAGCGGATACAACCGTGGGACGATGCGGTAACGCTGGTATTGACCTATGCCGAAATTCCTTTTGATAAAGTGTATGACCGTGAGGTACTGGAAGGAAAGCTGGCACAGTATGACTGGCTGCATCTGCACCACGAAGATTTTACCGGTCAGTATGGTAAGTTTTATGCCAGCCAGGGCGGTACACCATGGTACAAGCTCAATCAGCAGAAAACAGAAGCATTAGCCAAAAGTCTGGGATTCAATAAAGTGTCCCAGCTCAAACTGGCTGTAGCCAAAAAAATCAAGGAGTATGTCGAGGGTGGGGGATTTATGTTTGCCATGTGTTCTGCCACCGATACCTATGATATTGCTCTGGCTGCCGAAGGTGTCGATATCTGTGCCGAAGTGTATGACGGAGATGGTATGGATCCCAATGCTCAGAGTAAACTGGATTACAGCAAGACCTTTGCTTTCCGAAATTTCACGCTGATTATGAATCCGATGCAGTACGAACATTCAGACATAGATAATTTCAACAGAAAAATCAATCCGGAGATAGATTATTTCAATCTTTTTGAATTTTCTGCCAAATGGGATCCTATTCCCACCATGTTGTGTCAGAATCATACCACGACCATCAAAGGATTTATGGGTCAGGCTACTGCCTTCAACAAAGCCCTGATCAAACCCGATGTGCTGATACTCGGGGAGACCAAGGTGGAAAACGAGGTACGGTATATACATGGCAGGCATGGCTACGGTACCTGGACCTTTTATGGAGGCCATGATCCGGAAGATTACCGCCATTACGTGGGAGATCCGGAGACTGACCTGAGCCTTCACCCCAATAGTCCCGGATACCGTCTGATTTT
This sequence comes from Saprospiraceae bacterium, assembly GCA_016716335.1. Lineage (GTDB taxonomy): Bacteria > Bacteroidota > Bacteroidia > Chitinophagales > Saprospiraceae > OLB9. The sequence goes on from JADJWN010000002.1 coordinate 333,105, forward strand.
GAATAATATATTATTTCCGGCCGCAGAAGAAGAAAAAAAGAAAGACCTGATTCGTTTGTACAATCCAAAAGGTCTTACTCAGGATGCTGAAGTGGAAAGGAATTTGATACCTATAACTAATATTACACTGATCACAAGACCAAAGAAAATCTTACCCAAATCGAGATAAAGCATTTTGGTAGTCTTTTTAGGTAGTGTCCTGTGAGACATCACCTGAAGAGCAATCTCCCTTCCCGCCAGCAATCCCACAAATACCCAGGTGGTGCTCATCGGAATTTTTCCTCCCCAAAGCCCGAAGTAATCATCTTTAAACACATATAGAATCACCCCATAAATCAGGTCTATAAAGGTTGCAGCCCTGATGTCTGCAGTATTCCTTTTTTTGCGCACCACATCCTGCACTTTACCCCCTCTCTGATAAAAGATAATCAGCATCATACCATTGAGTATGACCAGAGTGAGGAAGAATTGAAGGGCAGTCAGATTTTTGCCGTTATTCATGTACACATATATGTTGGCAAGATCCTGAACCAGCCATTGAGACCAAAGAAATCCGGTAGATGCTGCCTGTGCAATTTTCCAGAATATCTCCTGACTCCCGTTCATTTTTTTTCTGAGAAAATATTGCTCCGTAAAATTGAGGAAAGTGAAGTAGCCGATCAAAGCCACAAAAAAAGCCACCACATATCCCATTACGGATTTTTGTATCATACCCCCCAGCTTGGTTTTAGCATCAAATATGTTGGCCACCATCACGCTGAGATCGTTGGGTATGTCTGACAGCGAAAACAGGGTAAGTATCATAAATGTCGTACTCACCGGAATGCCGTACCGGGTGATAAGCAGCAAAACTATCGGCGGGATGATATGATACCAACGATACAGCGGCATTTCTTCAAACTTATCCAACCTGCCATAGGTGATATCATTATTTAAAAAGCCCATGATGAGTACTATGGTGAGAATGGTAGCAGCAAATGCAAAGAGATAATACCACTTGACGTCTTTTTCATTGGAGGTCAGGAAGGTGCCTAATGTCTGGATTACATCATTGCCCACAACGGAATACGCAGCTAAGGCAAAGCCAAGCCACATAAAAACCATTGAAAAATCCATACGGTAAGTTGGTTAGTATCTGCAAATGTAGTTTAATCATACAGAGCCCGACTTATTTTTTCAATATTAATTTTTTGTTAATAGGTATAAAAAAGCCCGACCACCAGTTATGGTCAGGCTACGGTTATTTTCAGGGTCTGAATTTTTCGATTATTTCATGACGAATGCTCCCTTGCCCACCGGATAGCCATTGTTGTACATCTCGATATTGTAGTTGCCTTTGGGCAATTTATCGTCGAGCGTCCAGTCAATGCAGGCATTGGTGTCTTCATTATTGTATTGAATTTCGCCGGATGTGGTGTAACGTACCTGAGTATTGTCTAATTTATTGGTGAGCACCCCGGAACCTTTGTCTTCCACTGCTATGGTTTCGCCCTGCGGATTGATGATACGCAGATAAAATCTTTTGGTTCCGGCCGAAGTGACTCTGTTGGTTTCTGTCTGGAAGCATACTCTGAGCATATCGATATTCTTAGCTTTGGATTGTTCCTTGAGCTTTCCGTCTTTTTTGATTTCGTATCCCTTTACAATGATAGTGTTGACCTTTACGGCACTGGCAATATCCACTTTAGCACCCAGATTTTCATTGGTTTTACTCAATCTTTCCTTTTCAGATGCGAGAGATTCTTTCTGACTCAGGATTTCTTCCTTTTCCCTTACCTCTGCATCGATGCGCTGGTTGAGTTTTTGATTGTCCTCGGCCAGTAGTTTATTTTCCTCTTTCAGGGTTTTTATTTCATCCAGGTATTTGTTTACATTGGCCTTGAGGGCTTTGATTTCCTCTTTAGCTTTGTCCAGTTCTCTTTTGGTCCAGATCAGATCATTGATTTTTTCCTTCTGAGCTTTCAGTTCGGCCTTTTGACTGTCTATCAAAGCGTTGAGCTGCTGGTTGTCACCCCGCATTTCTTCCAGAGATTCGAGAACTGTCTGATAATCCTGATCGAGTTCGGCCTGTACTTTTTCGAGCTCAATCTGCTGTGTTTGAAGTTGCTGATTGGCCTGGCTGAGTTTGCTGTTGGAATACCATTGATACCCGTTTAAGCCCAGCAAGGCAATGATAGCAATAATAGAAACTGCTGTAAAATTTTGTTTTGATTGTGTAGTGCTCATTTTGTTATTCTTTTTTGTGATTAACGTTGTAAATTTAGGTGTTTATTTTGTGAATTCAAACAGAAAATATCAAAATGGGCGTTTACCATTACATTGAACAATCCGTGAAAACCCTGAATTATGTTTTTAAGTCCTCAGATACTGAAAAATTGCCTGTTTCTCGACATTGAAACGGTGCCGGTCTTTGCTTCCTTCGATGCTTTGAGTGAGGAAATGCAGGGATTCTGGATAAGGAAAAGTCAGGGAATAGCCCGGGAAACAGTAAGTGGAGAAAAAGAGACGCCAGAGCAGACATTTGAGGGAAGGGCAGGTATTTATGCTGAATTTGCCAAGGTCATCTGTGTATCAGTGGGGTATATCAGGCATGAAGAAGACGGGAGCTTATCATTCAGGATCAAATCATTTGCCGGGGATGATGAAAAGGAGCTTCTCAGCGGATTCAGTGATTTGTTGGTCAAGCATTACAATAATCCTGAGAAGTATTTTTTGTCAGGGCATAATATCAAGGAGTTTGATATTCCATTTTTATGCCGACGGATGGTCATACATGGAGTTCCGTTCCCTGCCATGCTGGATATATCCGGTAAAAAACCCTGGCAGACGCAGCATCTGCTCGATACTATGGATATGTGGCGTTTTGGTGATTTTAAAAGTTATACCTCTTTAGGATTGCTGGCAGCTACACTGAATATCCCTTCGCCCAAGGATGATATAGACGGCAGTATGGTAGGTCATGTGTACTGGAAGGAAGGAGATCTCGACAGAATTGTAAGGTACTGTGAAAAGGATGTAGCAACAGTAATGAAAATCATGATGAAATATGCCGGAATGGATTTATCCCTGATTAAAGATTGAAAATTTAATCAAGGTCTGAAATGGCTGCAATTTTAGCTGTTATGCCAATGTATTCTGGTGGGATGATTATCCCCGTTCACGAAAGTGAATATTTCATTCAGCTTTTAAAGCCGCACTGTCTAGTTTAATGCATAATTCTAATTTGAACAATTTTTCAGGATAATTATTCATACCTTTGCGCCTTCAAAGCAAAAAAGCTGCCCTTCATATCATCAACCTGCCTGAATAAAGAAGCTCTTTATTGGATAACTAATTATTGTTTAATGTATTACAGGAATTCATTACGGTCTTTGGTGCTTTGCCTTTCAGTTTGTATAGGAAATACTCTTCTGGCACAGCATCAGGATCTTCAGGATAAGCCCCGGATATGGCAGGATGGAAGATTGAAGGAGGTGGACTCCACCTCTCTGCTTACGGCATTCAAAGAAGGTCAGGTGAACGGGCATTTCCGCTATTTTTTTTCAGCAACAGACAATACTGACAATCTCACGGATTATTATGCTCATGCGGCAGGTGGAGGATTGAGATTTGAGACGGCGGAGTTTCACAGGTTCAGATTTGCAGTGAGTGGTTTTTACATATTCAATCTGGCGTCTTCAGATTTTACAGTAAAAGACCCGATTTCCGGAGCAGCCAACAGGTATGAACTCGGGCTTTTTGACATCGCAAATCCGGCCTTCAGGGATGAAATCAGCCGACTGGAGGAGCTGCAGCTGAAGTACAGATTAGGCAAACGCAATATACTTACTTTCGGAAAACAGCTGATCAATACTCCTTTCATCAATCTTCAGGACGGCAGAATGAGGCCTACACAGGTAGAAGGGCTTTGGACAGAATGGAACGATATAAAAAATCTCGAGATCTATTTAGGCTGGTTTTATAAAATTGCTCCCCGTGGCACCTCTAAGTGGTACAGTGTACAGGAATCCATCGGAGTATTTCCCACCGGCATCAATCCTGACGGCAGCCGGTCGGGCTACAGAGGCAACGTCGTGTCAAAGGGTGTAGGTCTGGCCGGTTTGAGATATTACCTGAACAAACAGTGGAATGTGCAGCTCTGGCACCTTATGACAGAGAATGTCTTCAGCAGTACTCTTCTGCAGAGTGATGCACTGATAGGGGAGAAGGGCAGCTGGCAGATAATGGCAGGCATGCAGTCTGTCTTTCAGAGTAAGCTCGGCAATGGCGGCAATGAGGATATCAACAAAGCATTTTATAATAACGAGGGCAATGCCATGACTTATGGTGCCAGACTGGGCCTGAAAAAAAACATTCATGAGATCACTCTTAATTACAATCGCATTACAGCAGATGGCAGATATCTGATGCCCAGAGAGTGGGGCAGGGATCCTTTTTATACTTTTCTGCCAAGAGAGCGAAATGAGGGATTCGGGGATGTACATGCTATTGCATTGCAGTACAGACTATTGACTAAGGATAAACACTGGAATATTCACCTTGCAGGAGGTTATTATGAAATGCCGGATGTCAAAAATACCCGCCTGAATAAATATGGACTCCCATCCTACACCCAGCTCAATGTGGATGTCCGGTATAAATTCGGAGGCTTCTTTGAGGGAATGGAAGCTCAGCTCCTGATCGTGAGGAAAATCCGAAACGGAGAGACCTATGACAATTATGCCTACATCGATAACAAAGTGGACATGACCCTGATCAATACGGTGGTGAATTACCGGTTTTGATTAAATCCAGCGGTTTTCGGTTTCGGTTTTCGGAATTCGGTATGCGGTTTTCGGTTTTCGGTTTTCGGTTTTGGGTGTGTGGGGATGTATTATAAACCTTATAGGTTTTGGAAACCTATAAGGTTTTGAAATAGCAGATCACCAAACTCACCTTACAGTAAGTATAATCTGCCAATTCTGTATCAATCAATATTTGCCGTAAATCTCTGTGACAAAGGGTCCATTTAAAAATACCTCGGTGGATAACTGACTTTGCAGTATAGTACCCTTCCAGTCATGCGTCAGCATCATATAGGCGACTTCACACAGGGGTGCTGCGGTGGTAGTCTGTATGGCTCGGAGTTTTTTATTACCCACCATGGAGGGAAAGATTTTATAGGAACGTTCCTTCCTTCGAAGTTTATTATGGCTGTCCATGCCTTGTACAGACGCATACACCACTACGACATCATCTTCGACTGAAGGAATATTCCGGAGCATGATGTCCTGCAATGCCTTGATTTTATCTTCTGCATTACCTATGGTGGACAGGGTGTTTTTCACCCACTCATAGTGTCCGGGATAACGCAGGGTTTTATAGTCCAGATCTTTGATTTTTCCGGCAAAGGCATCCGGAAAGTCTGCTGCTCCACCGCTGGTAAAATTATCTTCATATTCGTCACCATCTATGATGATTCGTTCTCTGCCGGAGAGCGCAGGTACTTTGATCTTTTTATAATTCCTTACGATTTCCGCATCCTTCAGATATTCGGTAGCTACTCCGATAGGACTCCAGGTGAAGGCATAATAATGCGGAGAGGGAGCATTTTTGCTTATAGCCCCTACCTTCATGGTCATGCTGTCCACCTGGTCAGTACCATAATCCCTTTGAAACTCCTCATACAACCGGTGGGCCAGCACATTGATAAATCCGGGAGCTAAGCCTGTCTGCAATACAAAGGCAGTATCTGCATCCCTGGATATTTCGATGACATCTTTGGTTTCCTGTACGTATTCCGTAAGATTGGCATAGTGGCATTTGAATTTTTTTGCCAAAGCTGCCATTCTGGGAGCCTGATTACCCGGCAGGCAGTCGAGTATTATATCACAGTTTTGCAGGACTGCATCCAATCCTGCATCAGAGCCTTCCATGGGCATCAATACCGTTTTTACATTGCAGCTATGTGTGCAGCCTTCGTGTACAAACCGTACTGCGCCTGCCAGTGCTTTTTCGGAAATATCTCCGAAATAAATCTCAGCATCAAACACTCTGAACTCGCTGAGTATAAGGCCTGCGGCTTCTCCGATGCCTCCTGCCCCTGCTATAAAAATACTTGCTTTCATCTGGTATGTTGTAATATTTGGTTTAGAATCGGCCCTCAGACATCATGGCGCTTTTGTCAGCCAATGTACCCCTGTCTTTCAGGCGGCTGCAAAATTAAAATTTTAGCTTGATATACCTATGCCCCGACTGTCATTGTATCATATGATTATGGTCACCTCCAGACCTGATTTATCATACGGGGGCTATAAGTTTAAAAATCAGTAATTTTTACATATTAAAAAAATTTGTATATTGTATAATTCGTAAAATGTATTAAAAATATATTAAAAAAAATTATAATATAATAAAAAGCCTCCTATCTTTGCACCTGTAATTGATATAGAAGGAACAGGATTCTCATAAGTAAAACCAAGAGGTAGGGAAGGTAATTTTACATATTACATTTCTGTATAGTGATGCCTGTATTATCAGGAACTTAGGTTTTTACGCCTTAGGGTATCAGGATTTTCTGTCCTCAGCAATTGCCCTGAATTTTTGAAACAGTCAGATTTTTTAAAAACCGATTTACCAATAAGCTATGGCATCTAAGAAACCCAAGAGTGGACCGGCAGCCCCCAAAAAAAGAATCAACTGGAGTGATGAGCGATTGCCCAAGATTGTGGGTACCTTAAGTATTCTTTCAGCCATTTATCTGTCCGTCGCCTTTGTATCCTACTTTTATACCTGGAAGTCTGATCAGGATAAGGTACTGCATTTTTCGTGGGAGATGATGTTTCAGTCAGACCTGAATGTCGAAAACTGGCTTGGAAGGCTGGGAGCGGTGATATCGAATGCCTTTTTTTATTGGGGTTTCGGATTGCCGTCTATGGTCTTTGTTATCCTGCTGATGCGGTTTGGTCTTGACCTAATAAGGAAAAAACCGATGCTTCCCTTCTTCATTTTTGCGAGAAACGCTGTAGCGGTAATGGCTTTCTTTTCGCTGCTGCTTGAGTTTATATTCAGGAGTTCGGATTTTACTTGGGGAGGTGCTTTCGGAGAGAGTACCTGTCATTGGCTGACTAACTTTATGGGCTCCATAGGTTTGTTTTTCTTATTGATGTTTTCTATTGGAGGATATATAATATGGAAATTCAACCCATCTTTTGAAAATCTGAACTTTTCACTGCCGGAAGCCAATTTCAGATTTCCGGATTTTGATTTTTTCAAGGGAGCCGAACATGAGCTCACCCCCAATTCCAGAGGGATAAGGAAAAAGGACATTTTTGGAGACGAACCGGATTTTATGAGTGATACACTCTCTCCCGTGAGTGAAACCGCCAAGTCTGTCGGTGACAACCGGGAGGATCAGGCGCTCGAATTCGATGTAATGACGTCAGCAGCAGCACCCAAAGCTCCATCCAATCCGATTCAGCTTGATCTGGAGGAGGAACTTTTTAGTGAAAATCACGAAAAAACCGAAGATGCTGAAGAAGTAAAACCGTCATTGGCTACCGTCCCTGCTGCTCCGGAATCAGAAATAGAAGCCATCAAAATGGAAGATGAACTTGAGCCCTATGATCCTAAGGCAGACCTGTCCAGATTTAAGATGCCTACCATTGATCTTTTGCTGGACTATGCAGATCAGAAAGTAGAGGTGGACAGGGCTGAACTGGAAGCCAACAAAGATCAGATTATAGCGACGTTGCTGAATTACAAGATAGAGATTACCAAAATCAGAGCTACCATCGGTCCCACAGTCACTCTGTATGAGATAGTGCCTGCTCCCGGAGTAAAGATTTCAAAAATCAAAAATCTTGAAGACGATATTGCCCTGAGTCTTGCTGCGCTGGGTATCCGTATTATAGCTCCCATACCGGGTAAGGGTACTATCGGGATTGAAGTACCCAATAAAAATAAACAGATCGTATCGCTCAAGGAACTGCTGGTATCCGAAAAATTCACGCAGACCAAGATGGCATTGCCGATTGCACTGGGCAAGACCATCTCCAATGAAGTATTTGTGGCTGACCTTGCTAAAATGCCGCACCTCCTCGTAGCAGGTGCCACCGGTCAGGGTAAGTCAGTGGGTATCAATGCCATCCTGATGTCTATATTATATAAGAAGCACCCTCACAGGTGAAACTGGTACTGATAGACCCGAAGAAAGTTGAATTATTCCCCTATGGACACCTGGATCAACATTATCTGGCATTTATACCGGATCAGGACGAGCCGATCATCACAGAGACAAGCAAGGTAATCAATACACTCAATTCTTTGTGTATCGAAATGGACAACCGCTATGACCTGCTCAAAAAAGCCAGAGTCCGCAATATCAATGAGTACAATGAAAAATTCATTGAGCGCAAGCTCAATCCCAAAGAAGGACACAAGTTTCTGCCTTACATAGTGCTGGTGATTGATGAATTTGCCGATCTCATCATGACGGCCGGCAAGGAGGTAGAACTGCCCATCGCAAGACTGGCTCAGTTGTCAAGAGCGATAGGCATACATCTGATTATAGCCACGCAGAGACCTTCGGTCAATATTATCACCGGGGTGATCAAAGCCAACTTTCCGGCAAGACTTGCATTTAAGGTTACTTCCAAAATAGATTCACGAACCATTCTGGACGGTGGAGGTGCAGACCAGTTGATAGGCAGTGGGGATATGCTGCTGAGTGTAGGGGCTACCACTGTAAGGTTGCAATGTGCCTTTGTAGATACTCCGGAAGTAGAGGAAGTCATACGTTTCATAGCTGAGCAGCCCGGATTTCCGGAGCCATTCTATCTGCCGGAGTACAAGAGCGATGATGATACAGGAGCCGGCAACAGCGACCTTAAAATATCAGATCTGGATGATATGTTTGATGAGGCTGCACGATTGATAGTGTCTTCGCAGCATGGATCCACCTCACTGCTCCAGCGCAAAATGCAGCTTGGGTACAACAGGGCAGGCCGCATTATGGACCAGATGGAACAATTGGGTATCGTCGGACCGGCTCAGGGCAGTAAGCCCCGTGATGTACTTTTCTACTCTGTGGATGAACTCAATCACTTCCTGACCAGTATCCGTAACAGATAATTGAAAATAAAACCTTGACCGATCTTTTGTGATAGTTGAACGACCTTCAATACCCCGGATGAAGTAAAAGTAATCCGGGGTATTTTGATTTTAGGAAAAGCAGATATAAAACCAAATCCAGTTATTCAGGATTCGGTTTATTATCGTACTCTAAATTATCTTAAGGATCTTGGGCAATTCTGCTGTTTGCCTGCTGATAATCATACATATAATATATATTTATAATACACAACTTAGTTATCACAGATAGTTGGGTAAGAGGATTTATCATCAATTTGCTTATAATCTGCCTCAGGCATTGGTTGATCTGTCATTTTATATAATGATTTTATTTAATCTGTTAAAAAAATTACTGATATGTTAAGAACTTCAAATTATGATTTTTCAGATATATTTCACATTCATAAGCAATTTTTGATATATTAAATAAGGTGATAATTCAAATATATATAAATTTGCGTAATATTTAACTCCAACCTGAGATAAGCCGGATCGGCTTCACTTTTTCCTTATATACAACTAATAACCCTGTTTTGTAAACAAATTAGTTATAATTTGTAATCAATCTGTTTATACGCAGTAATAAATTAAAAAAAAATATATGTATTTTTGAAAAAAAGTGGGATAAATTGGGAAAAAGTGGGAATTGTATATAAATTTGCATCAACAACCAACTGAAAGTGTGAAACAATACCAGTTCACCGGTGAGTATGAATGTAAGCTTGATGCCAAGGGCAGACTGAAATTGCCCGTTGCTATCATAAAGCAGATGGGCGCCGACGAAAATCTCAAGTTTACCGTCAACCGGGGTTTTGAAAAGCACTTGATGTTGTATCCCAATGAAGTTTGGGAACAAAAGACGAAAGAGATCAATCAACTCAACATCTACAACACACAACACAGACAGGCAATCAGATACTTTTATCGGGGTGCAACGGAGGTGGAAATGGATGCTTCTGAAAGGATCAATCTTCCGGGCAGTTTGCTCGAATATGCAGGTATTGATAAGGACGTAGTGCTTTTTGCATATCAGCAGCAGATTGAAATCTGGGCAAAGGACGAATATGAAGCCATGCTCAGCAGAGAACCCGGAGATTTTGCTTCCATAGCAGAGCAGATTTTTGGAGGTACCAATCCGTTGGCCGGTGGAAACTGATACACATATGGACGATTATCACATTCCTGTACTGCTGAATGAAAGTGTGAATCTCCTGAATATCCGGCCTTCAGGAATTTATGTAGATGTCACCTATGGCGCCGGAGGACATTCCAGACCGATTTTAACACAGCTCAGTGCCGAAGGGCATTTGTATGCTTTTGACCAGGATGAAGATGCGTGGCATAATCGTATCGAAGATGCAAGATTTACGCTTATTCCGGCCAATTTCAGATATTTCAGAAATTACCTCAGATTGGAAGGCGTGACCGGAGTAGATGGGATATTAGCAGATCTGGGGGTGTCCTCACATCAGTTGGACGTACCGGAGCGGGGTTTTGCCTTCAGGTTTGACAGCAGGCTGGATATGCGGATGAATGCAGGGATGGAAGTTACGGCAGCAGATATACTCAACAGTTATGATGAGCAGCAGCTTACCCGGATTTTCAGTGATTTCGGTGAGGTGCGCAATTCAAAAACACTTGCAGCAGCAATTGCCAGGAAGAGATCGGTACACGCATACCGCACGACAGGAGACCTCAATGATACGATTGAGCAATGTGTCATCGGCCATAGGGGAAAATATTTTGCCCAGGTATATCAGGCCATACGCATTGAGGTAAATGATGAGATGGGTGCATTGCAGGACCTGCTGAGAGATGGGCTGAAAATGCTGAAGAAGGGTGGAAGATTTGTGGTGATCAGTTATCACAGTATCGAAGATCGTCTGGTCAAGAATTTTTTTAAGACCGGAAATTTTGAGGGGAAGATGATTCAGGATCATTTTGGAAATATAGAGAGGCCCTTCAGAATCATCAATAAGAATGTAATCGAAGCCTCTGAACCGGAGCAGAAGAGAAACCCAAGAGCCAGAAGTGCAAAATTGAGAGCCGTAGAAAAGATATAAAAACAAACAAAATAAAATTCATTCAATGACTAGTTCCCAGGATAAGAAAACTACATTTTTTAGACTGAAATGGGTCGAATGGATTTTCGTCAATTTGCCGTTTGTGTGCTATCTGGCGTTGTTGGGTGTGATTTATATATCCAATGCACATGCTTCTGAAAAAGCATTACGCCGAATCGAAACACTCAAACAAGAAGTAAAGGACATCAAATGGCGCTACGTCAACCTCAGACAGGAGTTGATGTACAGTAGCACACAATCGCAAATTGAAAAAAAGGTAGAAGATGAAGGATTAGGGCCTCTCACCAAGCCACCGGTAAAAATTGTCACCGGCAGATAAGGGTACCCAAAACAGTTAAAATACAATGGACAGGAAGAAGGAATTATTATGGCGGGCTTATTTGGTTACATTCTTCTTTGTGGCTGCATCGCTTGTCATCCTGTTCAAAATATTTAAAATCAGCGTCCTCGAGCGGGACAAGTGGAAGCAGAAGGGAGAGGTCAATGTGCAGTGGCGCACTGTGGATGCTGACAGAGGTAATATCTATGCAGAAGAAGAGACTCTGCTGGCTACCTCGGTACAGTTCTTTGAGGTTAGGATGGACATGAAAGTGATCAGGCAGAGTGATTTTAATGCAAATGTGGATTCGCTGGCTATTTTTCTGAGCAATTTCAATCCCTCATACATCCGCCCTAAATCCGCAGCACAGTGGAAAACTGAGTTGATAGCTGCCAAAAGGAAGGAGAACCGCTATTTTTATATAGCCAAAGGATTGGATATTGATGCTTTCAATCAGTTGAAGAATGCTCCGCTGCTCAGATTGGGCAAATACAAAGGAGGACTGATTTATTCCAGATATGGCAAAAGAGTCAAACCTTACAAGGAACTGGCTTCAAGAACCATAGGTGTGGACAGGGAGAATGCGGACAGGATTGGTTTGGAAGGGTATTTTGACAAGTTTCTGAAAGGAGAGACTGATCAGCGTCTGATGAAGAGATTGTCACCCTCAGAGGATATCTGGGTGCCGGTGTACGACCCCTCAGAAGTCCAGATCAAGCGGGGAGACGACATCATGACTACAATCAATATCGGTATGCAGGATATCGTACACCATGAATTGCTGGAGACCTGTCAGAAGTACAATGCAGAAGGTGGCACGGTGATCATGATGGAAACAGCCACCGGTGCGATCAAGGCTATTTCTAATCTTGCCAAGGCAGAGGACGGCAATTATTACGAGATATACAACTGGGGTGTAGGAAGATTGAGTGAACCGGGCTCCACAATGAAACTGGCCACTGTGCTGGCTCTTATGGAAGATGGATATGCAGGGTTGGATACTATGGTCAATCTCAACTTTGGTTTGCGAAAGTTTGCAGATCGTACCATGCATGATTCGGAAAAACACGGCAAGACCTGGGTTACCATGCAGCAGGCTTTGAAATATCTTCCAACGTGGGAATAGCTGCACTCGCCAATGATGCCTACAATTCTACGGACGGAAGAAAAAAGTGGGTGGACAGACTCAGGGCATTCGGATTGCATGAACCCACGGGAATCGATATTTCCGGAGAGGCAATCCCGGAGATCAAAGACCCCGTCAAGGATAAACAGCGCTGGTATGGCACCACCATACCATGGATGGCACACGGCTATGAATTGCAGTTGACACCTTTGCAGATGCTCAATTTTTACAATGCAGTAGCCAATAATGGACGGTTGATGAAACCCTATTTAGTCAGTGAGATCCGCAACGGGGATAAGGTGAAGAAGGTATTTGAGCCCAGAGTGCTTATAGACAGAATTGCCAAAGATGAAAACATCAGGAATGCACGAACCATGCTCGAAGGAGTGGTAGAGAGAGGTACCGCCAAGTCGCTGAAAGATGCAAGTGTAAGTATAGCAGGAAAGACGGGTACTACACGGGTAAATTACGCATCACAGGGTGAATATGCCAGATATAATGCCAGTTTTTGCGGTTATTTCCCGGCTGAAGACCCGATGTATTCGATGATTGTGGTGGTGTACGAACCCAAGGGAGTGTACTATGGAGGTTATGTAGCAGGACCGGTATTCAAAAATATTGCTGAAAAATGTTATGCGCTCAAAACCAACAAGGCCCGATCTATTACAGATTCTACTTTCCTTGCCGTCAACCTTCCGGGTTCAGGTAAGGGATACAGGGCGGATTTTACCACACTTCTGGATCATGTAGGTATAAAATACAATAGTAAGGTGAAATCATCCTGGGCAATCATAGAGCCTGAGGCCGATAAAATGGTGGTTGAGGAAAAAAGAATTGCAGAGGGTACAATCCCCGATGTGAGAGGAATGGGAGGACGAGATGCGGTTTATGTGCTTGAAAATATCGGGTGTAAGGTAAGTATTGTGGGATTGGGTAAAGTGGTGCAACAATCTGTACAACCGGGCACCGGTGCCATGAAGCAACATATCACCTTATACTTAAACTGATTGGATGATTATGGTGAAAATGCTGGTGGACCTATTGCCCGAAAACATGCCGGTGGAAATCATCGGGGACCCAAAAAAACAAATCTCCGGAGTGGAGATAGATTCAAGAAAAGTAGTCAAAGGAACACTTTTCTCAGCCTTCAAAGGCAGTTTGACAGACGGACATAAGTACATCGGACAAGCGATTGCAAACGGAGCAACTATAGTGGTGTGTGAAACATTGCCGGAGGAGATGCCTCAGGAGGTGACATTCATCAAAACTCCGGATGCCAGGAGATTGACAGGAATAATGTTGGGTAACTTCTTTGGTAATGTAACCCGGTATATTACGCTGATCGGAGTCACCGGTACCAATGGCAAAACCACTATTACCACGCTGTTATTTCAACTGTTTTCACAATTGGGCTTTAAATGCGGACTGGTATCCACCGTAGAAAACAGAATCGGCAGCGAAGTGCTCAAGGCTGATTATACGACGCCGGATGTGGTAAATCTGCACCGCCTGATCAGAAAAATGGCGGATGAAAAGTGCACTCATATTTTTATGGAGGTGAGTTCGCATGCTGCGGATCAGGACAGGATAGCAGGATTGCATTTTGCCGGAGCGGTGTTCAGCAATATCACTCATGACCATCTGGATTATCACGGTACTTTTTTAAATTATATACAGGCAAAGAAAAAGTTCTTTGACCGGCTTGATAAAAGTGCTTTTGCACTGATCAATCAGGATGACAAAAACGGAAAGGTCATGGTGCAGAATACGACTGCCCGGGTAAGGACCTATGGGTTGCAGTCTATGTGTGATTATAAAGCCGGAATTATTGAAAATTCGATTGCAGGATTGCATTTGAAAATTGATGGAAAGGAGGTGCACTTCAGGATGATAGGTGCTTTCAATGCATACAATCTGCTGGCTGTCTATGGCACCGCTGTGGAGTGTGGACTTGACAGAGATCAGGTACTGTCAGTTTTGAGTGGATTAAAAGGTGCGGAGGGTAGGTTTGATCAGATATATGATGCAGAGAGAGGTGTTTATGCAGTGGTTGATTATGCCCATACACCGGATGCTCTGGAGAATGTACTTTCCACACTTGCCAGGATCAGAAAAAAGAACAGTGGCATCATTACTGTAGTGGGATGCGGTGGAGACAGAGATAAGACCAAGAGGCCTTTGATGGCAAAGGTGGCAGCCGGATGGTCAGATAAGCTGATTATGACAAGTGACAACCCCAGATCCGAAGACCCGGAAGCAATTCTGGATGATATGGAAGCAGGTCTGGAGGCTGATCAAAAGCAAAAGTCCATCCGGATTACAGACCGGTATCAGGCGATCAAGACAGCCCTGATGCTGGCAAAAAAAGGAGATATCATACTTGTGGCCGGCAAGGGTCATGAGAAGTATCAGGAAATAAAAGGGGAAAAGTTCCCTTTCGATGATATAGCCACATTGCGTTCACTCATGGGTGAATGAAATGGGTAAAGAATTAGGTTCTATTATCATTCTCAGGTTGGTTTAACAGTTGCAGCAGGATCTTTTTGGATAAAGATTCAGAATGCCTGCTGCGCTGTTAGTTTTGAAGCCGGTGGTTGAAAGTTTTAGACGGCTTTACCTGATGAATTAATGTCAAAATGATTAAGAAAAGGAGAATAAGTAGCAAGCATGCTGTACCACATTTTTGAATATATTGATAAGTACTATAATCTGCCGGGAGCAGGATTGTTTCAGTACATCACGTTCAGGTCTGCTGCTGCAATTATCTTGTCTCTGGTCATATCGCTGATCTTCGGAGGTAAGATCATAAGTTCTTTGAAACGTTTGCAGGTAGGTGAAACAGTGAGGGATCTCGGCCTCGAAGGTCAGAAGGCTAAGGAAGGCACTCCCACCATGGGCGGAATCATCATCATCATGGCCATTCTGATACCTTGCCTTTTATTTGCCCGATTAGATAATGTATATGTTTTGCTGATGATATTTACAACCATCTGGTTGGGATTGATAGGCGGAGCGGATGATTACATCAAAGTGTTCAAGAAGAATAAGCAGGGACTGAGTGGCAAAATTAAGGTTTTGGGTCAGGTTGTGCTTGGACTTGTAGTCGCACTCACCATGCTCATATCCAATGATGTGGTCATAAGGATGCCGTTGGCTCAGGCGGAGCAGGGTGGCTATCAGGTAGTAAAAACTTACAGTACCCTTTTGCCCAGAGTCAATGATGTATCCAAGCTGACGGAGATGGCATATGTCAAATCTTCCCTTACCAATCTTCCGTTCTGGAAAAATAATAATCTGGATTATTTCCATCTGGTCGATTTTGCCGGTGATAACAGTACCCTGTTGCTTTGGATTGTTTTTACTCTGGTGGTTATATTTATCGTCACAGCAGTATCCAATGCTGCCAATCTGACGGATGGTATTGATGGTCTGGCAGCAGGTACCTCGGCAATTATCGGTGCTACCCTGGGTATATTTGCTTATGTATCGGGCAATACCATCATAGCAGATTATCTGAAAATACTGTATCTGCCCAATTCCGCAGAGCTGGTGATATTTTCAGCGTGTTTTCTGGGTGCATGCATCGGATTTTTGTGGCACAATTCCTATCCGGCCAAAGTATTCATGGGCGATACAGGCAGTCTTACCATAGGTGGCATCATCGCAGTGCTTGCTATACTATTACGAAAGGAACTGCTGATACCCCTTTTATGCGGCATATTTCTGGCTGAAAATCTTTCCGTAGTACTGCAGGTAAGTTACTTCAAATATACCAAGAAGAAATATGGAGAAGGCAGACGGATATTCAAAATGTCACCTTTGCATCATCACTTTCAGAAGCTGGGTATGCATGAAGCCAAAATAGTGACGAGATTCTGGATAATAGGAATCATGCTGGCGATTGTGAGTGTAATCAGTCTTAAAGTACGATGATGATCAGAAGTGTGGCAATCATAGGTGCCGGAGAGAGTGGAACAGGGGCGGCCCTGCTTGCAAAAAAGAATAAACTTGAGGTATTTGTATCCGACAGTGGAAAAATACCTGACAGATATAAAGAAGAGTTAAATACTCATGAGATTGCTTTTGAAGAAGGCAGTCATGATTTTGAAAGGTTGTTGGTAACTGATTTGGTAATCAAAAGTCCCGGTGTTCCGGAACATGCGCCCGTCCTTCGCATGTTAAAAGAAAAGGGCAGGAAAGTAATTTCCGAGATTGAGTTTGGTTATTTGTTTTTTTCCGGGCTTACCATAGCCATTACGGGCTCAAATGGGAAGACTACAGCATCGGGACTTTTATACCATCTCCTGAAAACCGCCGGAAGGAATGTCGCTCTCGGAGGTAATTATGGCAGGTCTTTTGCCAGAATTATTGCCGAGTCTGATCCGGAGTGGATGGTGCTGGAAATCAGCAGCTTCCAGCTGGATGACATTGAGACGTTCAGGCCACATGTTTCCATCCTGCTCAATATCACTCCTGACCATCTGGACAGGTACGAGTACAGTATGGACCGATATGCTGCGGCTAAGTTCAGGATATGTATGAATCAGGGACAGGATGATTACTTTATTTACAATGCAGATGATCCGGCTATTTTGTCGAGGCTGAACGGAATCAAAAGTCTGGTAAGACAGGTACCGGTAAGTATAAAGGAGTTTCACAAAGGTCTGCCATCAAAGGATGGGGATAAGATATTTGAAATGAGTTTGAAGGGAAGGCATAATCTGCTCAATGCCGCCTGTGTGGTTGAGGCTTGCAGAATTCTGGGTCTCACAGAAGAGGAGATTCAGATGGGACTGAAAAGTTTTGTCAATCTGCCTCACCGCCTTGAGCCGGTCCGTACCATTGGAGGTGTGGAGTATATCAATGACAGCAAGGCTACGAATGTCGATTCAGTCTGGTATGCACTTGATGCAATGGACAGTCCTGTGGTGTGGATTGCGGGTGGTACGGATAAGGGAAATGATTATACGGCCCTTCATGAGTTGGTAAAGAAAAAAGTCAAGGCTTTGGTTTGTCTCGGTGTGGATAATAAAAAGCTGGTGGAGAGTTTTCGGGATATTGTGCCTTTGATTAGAGAAACGAGAGATGTCAGAGAAGCGGTACGGATAGCTTCAGACCTTGCGGATTCGGGCGACAAGGTACTGTTATCTCCGGCCTGTGCAAGTTTTGATCTTTTTCAGAACTATATGGACAGAGGGGATCAGTTTAAAGCAGCCGTTATGCAGTTATAAGTTTTCGGGTTTATTTTTCTTAAAGATGTTGAATTTTTAAAAGTTGTCAGTATTCAGTGCATATTACAATTTAAAAGGAGATAAGGGTATCTGGCTTATAGTTACCTTGTTGAGCCTCTTTTCGCTTCTGATAGTTTACAGTACATCAGGAAGTATGGCCTATAAACTGTCAGGAGCCAGCACTGAGTATTATCTGGTCAAGCAATTGGCCTTCATCGGTGCAGGTTTTTTCCTGATGTACACCACTTATAAGCTGCATTACCTGATTTACGCCAAGCTGGCACCCATCCTTATGGTGCTGTCTGTGCCACTGTTGCTCTATACTGCCTTGTTTGGTGTGGAGATCAACGATGCTGCAAGGTGGATAAAGATTCCCTTGCTTGATATATCCTTTCAGACTTCAGATTTTGCGAAGCTTGCCCTGATACTCTATGTGGCCCGGTCATTGGCGACAAGACAGGATTTTATCAAAGATTTCAGAGGCGCATTTGTACCAGTGATTGCACCGGTGATTTTAATCTGTGCTTTGATAGCTCCGGCAGACCTTTCGACAGCCGCCCTGCTTTTTCTCACCAGTTTTCTGATGATGTTTATTGGCAGGATATCTCTCAAATATGTGTTTTTATTGGTCTTAATGGGAGTGCTCATGTTTGGGGTGATTGTAGTGGTAGGAAAGTATTTTCCCGAGCATGTCCGGGTGGAGACCTGGGCCAGCAGAGTCAATGAGTTCTTGTATTCTGACGGTCAGTATCAGGTACAGCAATCAAAAATAGCCATTGCAGAGGGTGGATTTTTTGGGCTGGGGCCCGGCAACAGTATTCAGAGGAATATTCTGCCTTACGCTTATGCTGATTTCATATTTGCCATCATCTGCGAGGAATATGGCCTTTTGGCGGGGCAGCGATACTGGGATTATATCTGTGGCTTTTGCTGAGATGTGTGAGTATTGTTACCCGCAGTCCCAAAACTTTTGGAGCTATGCTGGCCATAGGGTTGGGTCTGAATATAGTGATACAGGCGTTTGCCAATATTGCGGTATCGGTTCAGTTGGTGCCTGCCACCGGGTTGACATTGCCGCTGATCAGTATGGGTGGTACGTCATTTCTTTTCACCTGTATAGCATTCGGGATTATACTCAGTGTGAGCAGATTTGTGGACCAGGCTTATGAGGAGAAGAAGAAACTGGAACAAATGGAAATGGCACATGCGGATCATCATTAGTGGAGGCGGTACCGGCGGGCATGTGTTTCCGGCAATAGCGATTGCCGATGCCATAAAAAGAGCAGCTCCGGAAAGTGAAATACTTTTTGTGGGAGCTAAGGGAAAAATTGAAATGGAAAAAGTCCCGAAAGCGGGATATAAAATAGAAGGATTGAATGTGGTTGGATTTCAGAGGACGCTCACTGCGAAGAACCTGCTGTTTCCGTTCAGACTGGCGGGTGCTATGTGGCATGCCTTCAGAATTGTGCAGAGATTCAGGCCTCAGGTAGCAGTAGGGGTGGGTGGATATGCAAGCGGCCCGGTACTCAAGATTGCCAATCTGCTGGGTATCAGGACAGTCCTCCAGGAGCAGAATTCCTATGCCGGGGTTACAAACCGACTGCTGGCAGCCAAAGCTTCGGCCATTTGTGTGGCATATGAAAATATGGAGCGTTTTTTCCCGGCTGATAAAATCGTTTTCACCGGTAATCCTGTGCGAAGTAATCTCATTCAATCCCGGATTGACAAGACGGAGGCTAAGCAAAGACTCGGATTTGACCCGCAACTGCCACTCGTATTGGTGGTGGGTGGTAGCCTGGGGGCCCGCACTATCAATGAGGCTGTGTTAAATCATTACAGGAACATCACAGCAGGAGACAAAGTGCAGTTGATGTGGCAGTCAGGCAAGGGTTATTATGAATCCTGCCGACAAAGGCTGGGTGAGGGTAGTAAGAATATTCAGCTGCTGCCCTTTATTGAGAATATGGACCTGGCATACTCAGCGGCAGATCTTGTAGTATGCAGAGCGGGGGCTCTGACTATCAGTGAAATGGCAGTATTGGGCAAACCTGCGATTTTGATACCATCACCCAATGTAGCTGAAGATCACCAGACAGTCAATGCGATGTCGCTGGTACAAAGAGAAGCAGCAGTTCTGGTCAGGGATGCAGAGGCCTTTGATAAACTGGGAGAGGTAATCAATCAGCTTATGGCTGATGAAGATAAAAGAAAAAAGTTGGGTGAAAACATCCGCTTTTTTGCAAGAGAAGACGCAGCGGTAAAGATCGCTGAGGTAGTTTTGAAAATCGGAAGTACATGAAAAGTCTCAACGACATCCGCAAGGTTTATTTCCTGGGTATCGGAGGCATTGGAATGAGCGCCATTGCAAGGTACTGTCTGGCTAAAGGTATGGAAGTCTATGGATATGACAGGACCCGCACCGTTTTGACCGAAGCTTTGGAGAGCGAAGGGATGAAGATTCATTATACAGAAAGTCCTGAACTCATTCCCTCCGGAATTGAGTTGGTGATTTACACTCCGGCAGTACCGGCAGATCATAAAGAGCTCATTTATTTCAGAGAGCACCGCTACACGGTAATCAAGAGATCTGAGGCATTAGGTATGTTGAGTGCAGAGAGCAAATCCATCGCTATTGCAGGTACTCATGGCAAAACGACGACGAGTACACTGACCGCTCATGTCCTGAAGCAGGGAGGCATTGATATCTCGGCATTTTTGGGTGGTATTGCAGTGGATTACCATTCCAATTATCTCACCGGCAGATCTGAGTGGATGGTACTGGAGGCTGATGAATATGACCGTTCTTTCCTTAGGCTGAGTCCTTATTTTGCTGCCATATTATCTATGGATCCGGATCATCTGGATATTTATGGTGACAGCAATCAGGTGTACGAAGGCTATCGGGAGTTTGCGTCCAAAGTCAGAGATGGGGGATACCTTTTGCTCAAGTCAGACCTGATCAGGTATTTTTCAGAGCAGGAACTGGCAGATTTAACTGCGAGGGGCATCACGGTGAAGACTTTCGGATACTCAGATGCGGATATTCTGATTGCCGATATAAGGGTAGAGCAGGGCAAATATGTATTTGATTATCTGCAATCGGATGGTAAATCCCTGGCCGGTGTAGTACTGAACCTGCCTGGCAGACACAATGTCGAGAATGCCACTGTTGCCATCAATATAGCCTTGAGATGCGGTGTAAGTGAAGAGAATATCAGAAAGGCATTGGCAGAGTTCAGAGGCATACAGCGGAGGTTTGAGAAAATCATTGAAGCCCCGGATTTTGTGTATATCGATGATTATGCGCACCATCCCACAGAGCTGAAAGCGGCAATTGACGCAGCAAGGACTTTGTATCCCGGTAAAAAAGTGACAGGAATTTTCCAGCCACATCTTTACACACGTACCCGGGATTTTGCGGATGGGTTTGCAAAAGCTTTGAATAGGCTGGATGAGATCATACTGATGGATATCTATCCTGCCAGGGAGCTTCCGATAGAAGGGGTGAATTCAGAGATGATTTTTGAAAAATTGAAAAATAAAAATAAAAAACTCGTAAGCAAGGCAACGCTGATGGACGCATTGAAGGAGATAAAAACCGATGTTTTGCTTACACTCGGGGCGGGAGATATAGACACTTTTGTTCCGAAAATAAAAGAAAAATGGACAAATGGCTGGTAAGCTGAATATGAAACGGGTGAGGAATGTACTGGTATGGGCGACTGTACTGGCAGGAATCGGCATATTGTGGTGGATGGCCATTATCCGGAAAAGTAATGCCGGTGTAAAGTCACTGGTTGTGGATATTGAATTGATCGGAGACAATCAGAAAATGATCAGTGAGCAGGAAATCGTGAAAATGACGGAGCAGTTTCTGGGAGGTCGTGCAGACAGTGCTGCAATCCGGAAGCTGGATGTAAGAGGCCTGGAGACATTTCTGAACAAAGACCGGAGGATCGAGCAGGCTGATGTCTATTTTGATTCCAACGATAATCTGCGTATCAGAATACGACAGCGAAAACCTATCATGAGGGTGATAGATAAAAGCCACACCAGTTATTACTTAGATGCTGACGGTAATCAGATACCCGCAGGAATCGGAGGAGCTGTGAGGGTACCTTTGGTGACCGGAAATGTGGAGACCTACTATACCGGATTGTTTGAGAGCGAGAAGCCGGTCAGACTGAAGGAAGTCTTTGAGATCATGAAATATGTTCAAAAAGATGATTTTCTGTCCGCACTGATTGAGCAGGTGCATGTGGAGGATATCACGGGAGATATCATCATGGTGCCTAAAATCGGGAGGGAGCGATTGATTTTCGGAGGAGCTGAAGGTATGGAGGATAAATTTGACAAACTTAAAATATTTTACAGGGAGGGATTACCCCGTTTGGGCTGGAGTAAATATAAAACGCTCAATCTCAAATATACCGATCAGGTAGCCTGTACTTTGAGATAAAGAAAGAAGTAACATTTGGAGTATTCATCATTAAATTATCTGCTATGAGTGAGCAAACAAAAACCAGGAATATCGCAGTAGCGCTGGATATCGGTACCACCAAAGTGTGTGCCATAGCCGGGCACACCAACGAGTACGGCAAGCTCGAAATATTAGGTGTGGGCACTGTTCGTTCAGAAGGTGTGTCCAGAGGTGTGGTATCCAATATTGACAAGACTGTCAAGGCTATCCGCGAGGCTGTGGATATCGCTGAAAAGAATGCCAAAGTGAAGATTAAGGTCGTTCATGTAGGTATTGCGGGTCAGCATATCAAAAGTCTTCACCATCACGGCCTGTTGGTCAGACATGATTCCAATACGGAGATCAGTCAGGATGATATTGACAAGTTGATCAAGGATATGTACAAACTGGTATTGCCACCGGGAGATAAAATACTCCATGTCGTTCCTCAGGAATATACTGTGGATGATGAGCAGGACATCTTTGACCCTATAGGTATGTCAGGGGTGCGGCTGGAAGCCAACTTTCATATCATTACAGGACAGATATCTGCCAGCAAGAATATACTCAGGTGCGTGGAGAAGGCAGGTCTCGAGGTGGCTGATGTAACCCTCGAACCCATAGCTTCCGCAGCTTCTGTGTTGAGCGATGAGGAGAAAGAAGCCGGAGTAGTACTGGTGGATATTGGAGGAGGCACCACAGATATAACAATATTTAAGGATGGTATCATCAGACACACCTGTGTTATACCTTTCGGTGGCAATGTAGTGACCAAGGATATCCGGGAAGGCTGTACCGTCATGATGGATCAGGCCGAAAAGCTCAAGGTGAAGTTTGGCTCCGCAATGGCTGACGAAATCACTGACAACAGAATTATCACGATTCCGGGATTTAAAGGCAGAGAGCATAAAGAAATTTCTGAGAAAAATCTGGCCAGAATCATTCAGGCAAGAATGGAGGAGATTTTTGATTATGTATTGTGGGAAATACGCAGGTCAGGTTATGAAAATAAGATGATAGCAGGTATGGTGCTGACCGGAGGAGGTTCGCTGCTCAAGCATATAGATCTGCTGGCCGAATATCATACAGGATTGCCAACGAGAGTAGGGCAGCCGATTGAGCACCTGGCTCATGGATATTCATCGCAGCTGGCAAGTCCGGTGTACTCTACGGCTGTGGGCTTGCTCAAGCATACCATTGACAACCTTGCATCCAAAACCTCTTATGTGGAGGAATGGATCAGGAAAACTGACGAAACTAAGTCCGGAATTTCGGCTAAGGAGGATGCTGCATTCGTGAATGACGATCCGGAGATGGAGGAAGAGATGACCGAGACCGAAGAGAAGCCAAAAAAAGGCTTGTTCAATAAGCTCTTCACGCTGACGAAGGACTTTTTTGAGACCGTACCCGATTCTGAATTTTAATTTGCTCACTTCGAAAATATAAGAGATATGGAATTTGATATACCTAAAAAAGAGAAATCCATCATAAAGGTGGTGGGAGTTGGTGGAGGTGGCGGCAATGCCGTATCACACATGTACAGACTCGGTATAGCCGGAGTGGACTTTGCCATCTGCAATACAGATGCTCAGGCTATGGAAGCCAATCCTGTGCCTGTAAAGATTCCCCTCGGTCCCAATCTTACAGAAGGTCGGGGTGCAGGTTCGCTTCCCGAAGTGGGCAAACAGTCTTGTATAGAATCTATAGAGGATATCCGAAAATGGCTGTCCGATGGCACCAAGATGTTGTTTATCACTGCCGGTATGGGCGGTGGTACAGGCACCGGAGCCGCACCAATCATTGCCAAGGCAGCCAAGGAAATGGAAATACTCACGGTGGCTATTGTCACACTTCCATTCAAATTTGAAGGCATGCGCCGGCAAAGGCAGGCTCTCGAAGGGCTGGAGCAGCTTAAGAAAAATGTGGATTCTTTTCTGGTAATATCCAATGACAAGATCCGCGATTATCACGGTAATCTGTCGCTGTCCTCTGCTTTCGGACATGCGGATGATATTCTGGCTACTGCTGCCAAAGGTATTGCAGAGATTATCACAGTACCGGGATATATCAACGTGGATTTTGAAGATGTCAATACTGTCATGCGCAATAGTGGGGTAGCCATCATGGGTAATGCAGTCGCCGAAGGTGATGACAGGGCAAGAAAGGCCATTCATGCAGCACTTAATTCTCCGCTACTGGAAGATAATGATATCCGTGGAGCACAGCATATTCTTCTCAACATTACCTCGGGCACCAAGGAAGTCACTATGGCTGAAATCGGTGAAATTACAGATTATGTACAGGAAGAAGCCGGCTATGGTACCGATCTTATATGGGGCAATTGTATTGATCCTACCCTTGGGGAGAAAATCTGCATCACGCTCATAGCTACCGGATTTCATGAAGGAGGCAGAAAGCGAAGGGAAGTAGTGGAGGAAAAAATCGTAGTGCCCTTGGAGAAGGAAAGCAATTATATCGAGGAGCTGCCGGATTATGATTTTTTTACAGAGCCGGGGGAGAATACCGTAGATTTCGGAATGGAGGATATCAATAAGACCAAGGACATGCTTGGAGTAAAATATCGTCCGGATGAACCTTTTGTCAGTGGTAATGGCAAATCCAGATTGACAGAGGAGATGATCAAAAAAAGAGAGGCTGACGCTGCCAGACGTGAATATCTGCGCAAAGCCAACAGCAAACCTTTGGACAATGCAAAGATTATTTCAGACCTGGAGAGTGTGCCGGCTTATTCCAGAAGAAATGTGGTACTCGATGATACCCACAAAAACGGAAGGCAGATGTCCAACTACACAGTAAGTATGGACGATGACGGTACCGTCTTTATGTCCAACAATTCCTACCTGTATGACAATGTGGATTGATTTGCCTGCTGGCAAATGGGTTGATATAGTGATGGACACAGAATAAGAAATTTCAAAAATAAAACCTGCCTGTAAATACTGTTTGACTTCAGAATTTACAGGCAGGAAAAAACTAAAACGATATAAGCCCGTCTCACCTCAGTAGTAAATATTAAGGCGTGACATCACAACCTGAATTTGATAAAATCCTGAATGAAAAGCTGATCTATACCCAAGGTTATGATCAGTACCCTGAAGCGGTGGCATCATTGCCGGGTTTCAGGATGGTGCAGAGGCACCCCATGGATTTTGGATTTTCGTCTTTTTATTTATAAACTTTGTGAGATTGGTTTATAAGTTATGGGTCCCAGGCTCCCCGCCGGGACCTTTTTTATTTTCTAGTTCCTGTAATTCAGACCATTGGAAAATGAAAAAATGAGAACTGGTTGATATTATTTTATTCATAGATAAATCATCCTCCGGTAAATCTTGACTGCATCAAGCTCACATTGTTTATCAACATAATGCACTTCTTCGGTTTTTCAGTCTGAGCTCCATGCTGCCTTCCTTCATCTTATCCGGACGGAAATTTTTGTGTTTTTTGCCCACATGCTTATTGCCGATAAGCGGTTTTTTGTCTGCCGGATTATCAATCTTATCTTAAAAAACCGGTTTGCCCTTGAGATTAGCCTTTGAGTGTCTATCTTTGTCATATGAACAGAGAGATGGCCATACTGGAAAAATTAGAGAAAGAACTGAGCCTGAAGCAGCTCCAGATTAAATCTCTCCTTACCATTACACAGGCTATCAATGATAATGTATCGGCCGAAGGGCTGTACAATATGTACAAATCCTTCCTGAGTTGGGAGATGGGTATAGAGAAAATGGGGCTGTTTGTCAGGGAAGACAATGCCTGGGAATGTACCACTTCCATCAATTATGACAGGAAAAACAAAAGCGAAATTGTTCCGCTGCTGCTCAAGCACAGGAGACTGCATACGATACGGGAGGGCGAACACGAAGCACTCGAAGGCTTTGATATTATTATACCTGTATTTCACAAGGATCTGCCTATTGCTTTTGCAGTGATAGGCGGTATCAAGGAGAAGGAAGACCTGTACAATAAAATTCAGTTTATCACCACGATTACCAATATCATTGCCGTAGCCATCGAAAACAAGCGACTGTTCAAAAAACAGCTTGACCAGGAAAGGTATCGCCGTGAGATGGAGCTCGCTACCCAGGTACAGCAGATGCTGATACCGGATTATCTGCCGGTGGAAGAAAAATTTGCTTTATCCAAAATTTACAGACCGCACTTCAATATCGGAGGCGACTATCTGGATTATATCCGCTTTGATAAGGACCGTTTTGCGTTTTGTATTGCGGACATATCGGGCAAGGGAGTGGCTGCTGCATTGCTGATGGCCAATTTTCAGGCAATCATTCAGAGTCTGATCTTCCAGTACCGGGATCTGGAGACCTTCGTCTTTGCTTTAAATCAGTCTGTCTATCGGATTACCCGCAGTGACAAATATATTACGTTCTTTGTAGCAGAAGTGGATATCAAAAATCGTACGCTGAGTTATGTCAATGCCGGACACTATCCGCCGATTATGTACACAAGTCAGGGTATCAGAAGGCTGAGCAGTGGCTGTTCGTTTATCGGAGCTTTTGAAAAATTGCCCGAAATCAAGGAAGAGAAGATACAGCTCAACGGGGAGACCACCATTCTCTGCTTTACGGATGGTCTTACCGACCTGAAGGATACCCGGGGTGAATTGATGGGAGACCATTTTTTGGAGACTCTGATGATGAAAAACGGCAGAATGACCCCTGAAGCCTTCAATAACAAACTGATGGAGGAGATTGATGCATTCAGAGGCGACCATGAGATATCCGACGACATTGCAGTGCTAACGTGTAAAATATTCTGAAAATGCGGCAAAAAAGCAGAATAAAGGCAATTTTACTGGCTCTGTTTGCTGGATTTGTGGGTGCTCACAAATTTTATCTTGGCAGGGCTGGTGGATTTATCGGATTCATGGTATTGTTTATCGTGTCGATCAATGTATTCAGATCGCCGGTATTATCCTTCATTGCGGGGATAGTAGATGCCATTAAGCTGATCAATATGACCGATGAAGCTTTTGATGAAAAATACAATGGTGCCAATAAGTGGGAAAGAGGTAGTTACAGACCGAGAAGCAGCCCAGCCGGACCTGCTTACAATACTCGGGGTCAGCGTCCCGGACAGGACAGACAGATAGCTGTACGGTCGCCCCAGCAAAATACCAAAGCTAATGCCCTCAGGGTCAGCGGTATGAAAAAATACAAGGATTTTGACCTTGAAGATGCAATCCGGGATTTCAGTGAGGCACTCCGGTTGGTACCCAATGATCCTGCACTTCATTTCAATCTCGCCTGTGCCTATTCCCTCACAGAAAAGAAAGAACTGGCCTATTTTCATCTGAGTCGGGCGATTGCCTCCGGATTTAAGGATGCACAGCGTATCCTCAGCCATGATGACCTTGCTTTTGTACGCATACAGCCGGAGTTTGAAGCTTTCAGGAGCAGCGGATTTCTGCAGGTGCCCTATGATTTATCCAGGATTCAGACGCGAGCCGATGCCAGTGAAAGCAGTCCCAAAGCAAATATTGGCGACAAAAATCAAAACAGAGTAGAGGATGCCCTGCTGATACAATTGCAGAAACTTGCGGAGTTGCGGCAGAAAGGTGTACTATCGGAAGTAGAATTTCAGTTTGAAACAAAAAAATACTCAGACAGTAACTTATTTGTACGATATTTGATCTATGATATATAAATCTCTTGTCCCTTGATTGCATCAGACCTCATATCCGACATCATCACACCGCTGCGTACCTCCGATACAGGGGAGGATGCTATGACTATGATGCATAGCTTTCATGTCAGACATCTGCCGGTGGTCAACAATGAGGAGTTGCTTGCCCTGATTTCGGATGAAGATATTTTTGCCCATGATCTCAGCGAACCGGTGGGTACTTACCGGCTCAGTATGCTTAGACCCTTCTGCCGGGATAAGGATCACATTTTTGAAGTGATGAGCCGTATGGCCAAATACAAACTTACCCTGATACCTGTAGTTGATGAGGAGAATAAATACCTCGGAGTCATCACTATGGAGTTTTTGCTTCAGTTTTATGCTTCCAATTATTCCTTTTCAGAAGCTGGCTCCATTCTCATTCTGGAGATACCCAAGCGCAGCTACAGCCTATCTGAGATTGCCCGTATCGTAGAGTCAGAGGATGGAAGTATTCTGAGTTGTTTTCTTTCTTCTGATCCCGAGAGCAATCAGCTGCTTGTCACACTGAAGATCAACCGACAGGATATACAGGGAATCAAATCCGCATTCGAAAGATACGGATACACTATATTCGGGACATTCTCTGAGGTGGATTTTATCGATAGTCTGAAGGAAAGATACGATTCGCTGATGGCTTATCTGAATGTGTGATCATGAATCTCCGCAGGAAATTACTGCTCTCCCTGTTTACCCTCTGTTACTTTGCAACGATTACCCGGGCTCAGGATTCTGTGATTATTGACACCATTCTGATAGAGGGCAATGTCAGGACTAAAGACGAAGTTATTTTCCGGGAGCTGGATATAAAGATCAAGGATACCCTCTCATTGGAAGACTTATCTAAAAGGATGCTGCTCAATGAAAAAAGACTGCTCAGCATCGGTCTGTTTACCTGGGCTGACATCAATATCAGGCAATGGGATATCGAATCCCGCAGAGCTGTCATGAACATTGTATTGCGGGAAAACTGGTTTATCTACCCTTACATTATCTTTGATCTTGCAGACCGCAATTTTGATGTGTGGCGCAAGGAATTCAATTATGCACTGGACAGGGTAAATTATGGCCTAGGTCTTAAACATCTCAATCTGACAGGAATGAAGGATTATTTACAGCTTAAGTTTCAGACCGGCTACACTCAAAAATATGAGATCAGATATGAATATCCCTACCTGAGTAATGGATGGGGATTCAATATCGGATTTCTTTATAAGGCAAACAAGGAGATCAATTATAAAACCATCGGCAATAAACCCGCATTTTTCAAGGCTGAGGATGAGAGGGTATTGCTGCGCCACTGGATAGTAAGCGGTGGTTTATATAACAGGGCCAATGCGCTGCTTTTTCATCAGGTCCAGCTGGATCTCAATTTTGCCGGTACGGACCGGATGATTTCAGAAGGCCTGAATGCGGAATATTTCGGTGCAGGTCGCAATCACCTCAATTTTCCCTCTTTGAGCTACAGTATCAGATATGACAGGAGATTGTATCCGCTCTATCCGATGGGAGGCCCTGCAGTGTGGGCTGAGTTTCGGAAAGACGGATTGCCCGGATCCCGGGAGCTTGATTTGACCACCATCAGTATCAGCCTGGAGAATACCTTCAGGTTTACCCGATTCCTGTTTCTGACCTCAGAGGCCGGCTTCAAATGGACTGCTTTGGGGAGACACAGGGTTCCGTATTTTCTGAACCGGGCTGTGGGATATTATCCGGATGTGCTCACCGGTTATCAATTGTTTGTATCCGATGGAAGTGATTTCTATATTCAGAAGAATGCACTGAAATGCAAGCTTTTTGAAAAGAATTTTACGACTTCTTCTCTCCTGCCTAAGCAATTCCGGCTGATGAATACCAAAGTGTTTCTGAGGACAAATTTTGATTTTGCTTATGTGCATGATCCCAATTTTGCTGCGGGAAACAGCTTTGTAAACCGATGGATTTACGGGTATGGACCGGCATTGGATATGATTTTTTATAATTTCGTCACATTATCACTTTCCTATGGTTTGACGATGGACGGGCAACGGGGATTTTATTTTTACAGCGATTTCAATTTTTAATCTGTTTTTATAAATCTGCCTCTGCTCCTTAGCTTATTTTCTCTGTCTGAAATAGTATAAAAGTAAAGTCCCTCTGCCAGACCGGAGAGATCCAGTAAAATAGATTCATCACCGGAGGGGTATTGGTATAGCAGAGTTCCCTGAGTATTGTGGATTTTTATCCAAAGGGATTTTCCTTCTCTGTTTTCAAACAACAATTTTGCAGTGTGGCTTACCGGATTGGGAGACAACAGACTGCCGGCTTCGGGTATCTCATCGTAGCGAACTGCCACAGAAGTGGTCCGACCCGAAAAACCCAATTCAAGCTGATAGTAATTGGTTTGGTTTTTGACCGGATTTTCGTCCACATAGCTGTAATATTTGGCAAATTCAGGACTGCCGCATTCCCCGAAGATGTTGTGGATATTCTCAAATTCGATATTATCGGTACTTCTGTACACTCCGATACCTATGCAGCTGTTGCCCTTGCCTATAGTCCATGTAAGAATGATACGGTTTTGATCTCTGTAGGCCGAAAAATGGTCCAGCAGATAGTGTGCCTGCCCATTCAGGAGGCCTGACATGGCACAGATAAAAACGAGTGACAAAAATATTTTTCGCATCGGATTAGGCACAGCTGATAAAACTTGTTTCGGGAATTTGGTCAGTGTCTATAACTCCAAACCGGGCCGTACTGTTCAGTGTGGAGTCTATATAGCTACGTCATCTGCCGTATTGTAATGGTGTTTTCATGGGCTGAATTTATACAATCAGTGTTGAAGCAAATGACAATTACAGCCATTTTTTTCGTCTGAAATATACAATCAGGCCAATCACTATCAATATCATAATGCACCACACCAGAGCATATCCATAGGTCCACCTTAGTTCGGGCATAACGTCGAAGTTCATGCCATACACCCCAACTATGAATGTCAATGGTATAAACACCGTTGAAATAATGGTGAGCATTTTCATGACTTTGTTGAGTTCATGGCTCACAGTATTGAGATAGATATCCTTGAGGCTCACATTGATTTCGCGATAAGAATCTATTGTGTCCAGAATTTGAATAGTGTGGTCGTAGATATCCCGGAGATAGCGGATATTATTTTCTTCGATCAGATGGTTTTCGTTGCGCATGAGTTTGAGCAATATTTCCCGGATAGGGTAGGTGACCCTTCGCATCAGGATGAGGTCTTTCTTATTGCTTTGTATCTCGGTCAGCCACATTTCATCATACCTGCTTATGATATTGTCTTCCAGATTTTCCAGTTTTTCTCCAAGTTTATCCACCACTTCAAAATATTGATCCACAATGATGTCAATCAACAGATAGAAAAGATAATCGATTTTTTTATTCCTTACTTTGGCATTTGGATCTTTCAGCCTTTCACGGATAGGTCCGAACAGGTCACCTTCCCGCTCCTGAAAGGTCAGCAAAGTATCACGGGTGAGAAAAAAAGATACCTGCTCGTCATTGACCTCATTTTTTTCATCGTCCCATATCACCATTTTCATTACCGTATAGTTGTAATGATTTTCTTCCTCCGTTTTTGGCCTCTGGAATATATTCATGATGTCTTCCTGATGGAGAATATGGATGCCGAATTTTTCACATATATTTTTTATCACTTCTCCATCATGTACACCTGTAATGTTAATCCAGCGGAAGTGGTCCGGGTCAGACTCCGATTTGACCTGCTCAGGATGAAGGGTCCTATGGTGCAGGGAGGCAGGATTGTACAGATATACATCTACGGTTACATTATCTTCAGGATGATGCCCTGTGTAGATTTTCGATCCGGGAGGAAGTCCTTTTTTACTGACTCTGTATTTGCTCTTTCTTTTATGTGCCATCTGTTCAGATCTTCAGGGTAGTACCAATTGGGGTTTTTTATAGCCCGGTGAGTTGAATTTATAACTTACAGATATAAGATGGATTACCGGCACAGCTCCGCTTTCACGTGTGCTAAATGGTGGTAAAATTAGGTCATCACTCACATCAAATTCCATCAGATGCCTGTCCACAAAGGCATCCACCACGGTGAGCAGATGACCCAGTCCAAACCATATATAGCTGTACTCATTTTGCTTGCGGAATACATCTCTTTGTGCCCTTGCCCTGTTGATCCGGGTGGGATTCTGTTCCTGAAGCGCATCCAGATATATCTGCTGTGCCCGGTTGTAGAGCCTTCGGCTGTTGATGACATTGTACAGGGTGATACCGTCCACGGCGATGGCCAGTGGCACTTTGAGCCATTTGCGGTTGTATGCTTGTCCTCCGCCCGGCAGAATAAGGCTGTAAAAGGCGGCCTTCCCCGGCTTACCGGTAAACAGTGAAAAAAAACCGGTCTTATTGATCAGTGTGTCTTCTACGGTGAGACTGTCCAAAGGTTTGTCATTCAGCGCCGGATCATACACACGGTCTATCTGTCCGCTGCAAAGTGCGGCAAAGCTCAAAAAAAGTATGAAAGAAATTATTTTCACACAGATTACAAGGCTTTATATTTCAACGCCTTTGAAGACATTTATAATATCATTCAGCTCACTGTCCGAAGAAAATCTGATGATTATCTGTCCCTTGCCATCTGCATTACGCTGTATGTCCACCTTACTGCCCAGACTTTTGGACAGTTCGTCCTTGATACGCTGTATTTCAGGATGGACTGGTGCAGCCTTTTTTATGGATACAGGTGCTTTGGACTGATAGGATTTGATCAGCGACTCCAGGGCTCTCACCGAGAGATGCTGTTCTATACATTCTTTATGTGCCTTTAGTTGCAGGGCCAGATTATCAATACCCGCCAGTGCTCTGGCATGTCCCATACTGATTTTGTTTTCCTTGACGGATGCCTGAATCTGCGGAGGCAGTTTGAGCAGGCGTACATAGTTGGTCACGGTCGATCGGTCTTTTCCTACCCGCTCCGACAGTGCTTCGTGGGTCAGCTCGCATTCCTCCATCAAACGCTGATAGGACAGAGCGATCTCCATAGCATTGAGGTCGGCTCTCTGTATGTTTTCGACCAATGCCATTTCGAGCATTTCCTGGTCATTGGCTACCCGTATGTAAGCCGGTATTTCCTTTATACCTGCAAGTTTGGAGGCTCTGAGTCTTCTTTCTCCGGATATCAACTGATATTTGTCTCCTCCCAGAGACCGCACGGTAATAGGCTGTATCAATCCCGAAGTTTTTATGGATTTGGCCAGTTCCAGCAATTGCTCATTGTCAAATTCTGTTCTTGGCTGATAGGGATTGGTTTCTATAGCTTCCGGACTGATGAGGGCCACACTGTTGGCCAATTCCTTCACCAATTGTTTTTTTTCAACCGGATTGTTGTTTTTTTCTATATTTGAAAGCAGGGTCCGAAGTCCTTTGCTTACTTCATTTCTTTTGTTCATACACTGAATTTTTATGGATGTACATATCCCTGACCTGCATGTATAGTCAGGAACTCATTGGCTAAATTGAGAAAGTTGATGGAACCCTTGCTGGCAGCGTCGTAGATGATTACGGGCTGGCCGAGTGAGGGTGCCTCACCGATCTTGCTGTTGCGATGAATAATGGTCTCAAAGATCCGGTCGGATACTATATTTTTGATTTCTTCGATCACCATATTGGCCATACGAAGCCTTTGGTCGTACATGGAGAGTACTACTCCTTCAATCTCCAGGTCAGGGTTGAGCGCCTGATTGACCAGATTGATGGTATCCTTGAGTTTTCCGTAACCTTCGAGAGAGAAAAACTCGCATTGTACCGGAATAATCACACTGTCGGCCGCAGTCAAAGCATTGACAGTAATAAGACCCAGAGATGGAAGGCAGTCTATGAATATGAAATCAAAATCCTCTTTGACAGCAGCCAGCATATTTCGCATCTGATATTCCCGCTGCTCAAGGTTCACCAGCTCGATTTCGGCACCTACCAGATCTATTCCGGAAGGTATCAGATAGAGATTGGGGGTCTGAGTACTCAGTATGGCTTCTCTGACCGGGGCTCCTTCTACCAGGCATTCATAGGTGTCATGTATGATGTCTTCCGGTTTAATTCCTACTCCAGAGGTAGCGTTGGCCTGCGGGTCTGCATCTACCAGCAGAACTTTTTTGTCCAGTACAGCCAGAGCTGCGGCCAGGTTGATGGCTGTCGTGGTTTTGCCTACGCCTCCTTTCTGGTTGGCTATCGCAATTATTTTTCCCATTATTTAAAATTCTATATTTTGTCCGATTTCGGGTAAAATCAATGTTTTTCCTTCGTTTTCAAAAGCCTTTACGGCATCTTCATGATTGATTTTTATAAATCCAAAGGTATCAAAATGACACCCGATGATGTTATCGCACTGAATGTAGCCTGCCGCTATCAAAGCATCTTCATAGCCCATGGTAAAATTGTCACCTACCGGCAATATTGCAAAATCAAGCTGCGGACAGGTGACAGGAATCAACTTCATATCCATGGTCAATGCAGTATCTCCGGCAAAGTAAAAACAGTGTTTGTCATTCCAGATCACAAATCCTCCTGACGGACCGCCAAAGCTTCCATCAGGCAGCATACTCGAATGTACAGCCTGTACATATTTGACATATCCGAAGTAAAACTTCCATTTTCCACCAAGATTCATACCATGTCCCCTGAGTCCTTTTTGCTCGTACCAGGTCACTACTTCGTAGCTGGATATGATGAGCGCATCATTTTTTCGGGCTATCGCTTCAGCATCATACACATGATCACCATGACCATGAGAGAGCAGTACATAATCAGCTTTAAGACTCTGCACATCTATGGCAGCAGCTGCTTCATTGGGAGAAATGAAAGGATCAAAAATCAAGTTAGCCCCATTGAATACAATCTCAAATGCGGAATGGCCTAAGTATTTTATCTTGATCATTTCAGGTGGATTTTAAAACTTGTGTTCAGAAAAGCGGCACAAAAGTACGACTTTTATCCTTTTTCTGCCTTTGAACAGCCCAACTTTATGAACAAATTATAATTCTCACAGTTACGCTGCCTTAAAAAATGGTCTATGATTACAGTGATCTCAGGTACCAACAGACAGGACAGCAATACTGCCGTGATTGCGGCATTCTGTACGGATTATCTCAGACAGATATCTGTAGAAAAGGTACATCTCCTCAGTCTGGATGCCATCAATGGGATAAGTATCCACGAGTCTATGTATGACAACGGAGGTCAGGATCCGATCATCAGTACGATACAGGATGAAATGATCACCCCTGCCCATAAATGGCTCATCATAAGTCCGGAATATAACGGCAGCTTTCCGGGTATTCTCAAACTTTTCATTGATGCTTTGTCAGCCCGCAATTATAAGGCAACTTTTGCCGGAAAAAAGGCTGCCCTGCTCGGTGTAGCGTCCGGACGTGCCGGCAACCTCAGGGGTATGGAGCACCTTACCGGCCTGCTCAATTACCTCAAAGT
Organism: Saprospiraceae bacterium; assembly: GCA_016716335.1. Lineage (GTDB taxonomy): Bacteria > Bacteroidota > Bacteroidia > Chitinophagales > Saprospiraceae > OLB9. The sequence continues at coordinate 368,617 of JADJWN010000002.1, forward strand.
CGTCGTGATGCCTGAAAAACTCCCTGTTTCAACTGTCGAAAAAGTGATTGACAAACAGGGAAATATTGAAGGAGAGACCCAGACGGTGATAAAGACCTTTCTGGATGATTTTTTACAGTTTTGAGACATCAGGATTGCTCCACCTGAGCTTTTACAGGTTATTTGTAAAAAGATCATAGTAATTCAAAAGTTTTAGGCCTTCCGGCCCCGGTCGGCTTTCTCCGTTGTAGATAATATTTTTGGATGTAAGGTTTATCTTTTCTATACTTGAAACTGATTTAAAATTTTTAAGGAAACTTTCAGTAAATGTGAAGGCAGACTTTATCTCATAGGCATCAATGCCTTGGATGCCGGGTATGACATAATCCAACTCTACTCCATGCTGGTCCCTGTAAAAGGCACCTTTGTGATCTTTGCCCTGATTGTATCTGATTTTGATGAATTCATTGATAATCATGTTTTCGTAAATTTCTCCCCTTAATGGATGTGTCTCCAACTGAATGTAATCCTCAACACCCAGAAGATAGCTCAAAAGACCCGTATCGTAGAAATACAGTTTGGGGCTCTTGGTGAGTCTTTTGTTGATATTTGCATAAAACGGGGGAAGAAGATAGCATAAAAAATTATATTGCAATACTGATATCCATGATTTAATAGTGTTGACTGATACGCCGATATCATTACTTATACTGCTAAAATTGAGAAGCTGACCAGTCCTCCCTGCACAAATCCTTATAAATTTATCGAATAAATACCAATCCTGTACTTTGACAACATTATTAATATCTTTGAGAAGATATGTTTCATAATAGGAGCTGTACATACGGGTAGGGTTTTGCTTCCTGTCATATAGAGCAGGGTAAAAACCCCTGTACATCATTTCATAGACAGAAGTGAATGAATAATGACCATGCAACTCAGAAATGCTCAATGGTAATAATCTGAATATCGCAGTCCTGCCTGCCAGGGATTGGCTTATTCCAGACCGAAGGTCCAACTTATTACTGCCTGTCAGAATAATTTTGTAGTTTCCTGTATCGAGATAAATCTGAATGTATGACAATAACTCCGGAAAGTTTTGGATTTCATCCAGAATCAGATTTTTACCGGCATTGAAGACCAGCTTTGGGTCCTGTCTGTAAATTAATCTGTCCTCCGGATTTTCAAAGTTTATGTATCTGTAATCAGGAAAAAGATTTCTGGCCAAAGTTGTTTTTCCAGACTGTCTTGGACCCAAAATGGTGACGCAATCGAATGAACGAAGCGTTTCTGAAATAGTTTTTGCGATATTTCTATTAATCATTATTGTGCAAATTTGCAATCTTACTGCAAATTTACTCAAAATATATAAGATCCAATCCTGTTTTGATAATTTTGAGCTGCCCCTCTGCCCATCATTTTTGTTTAAGATTTTGAATAAATGAACAGACTTTGGGTACGTCCTTGATACCCGGCAGGGTTTCGAAGCGGCTGTTGATATCTACCCCTGCAAATTGAGGATGATTCACTGATTTGATATTGTGGAGATCGTCAGGTCCTATGCCACCGCTGAGCAGAAATGGCACCGGAATCTCCTGCTGATTCAGTATCTGCCAGTCAAACTTTGCTCCTGATCCACCATACGCATCTGTATATGTGTCAAAAAGGAAATAGCTGCAAAAAGCATAAGACTCCATGATGGAAAAATCAAAATCCGGATGTATGCGAAATACTTTTATGACAGGCAATACCTGCTGTATGGACCATGCAGTCTCCGGCGTCTCATCGCCGTGTAATTGTGCATAATCCAGCTGAAATGTCTCTTTTTTATCCAGTATTTCGGACATACCTGCATTTACAAAGACGCCTACTGCCAGTACCTGCATAGACAGACCGGGCCATGGTTTTGATACATAGCGTTTGGAAAGCGGATAAAAATTAAATCCTACCATATCGGGTTGGCAACGGAGGATGGATTCGAGATTTTCTCTTTCCTTAAGTCCGCAAACCTTGACTATCATATCCACTGTTTCAGTTCCCGGATAAAACCGGCACAAGCCTCCCCGGGATTTTGATGTTTCATAAAATTTTCACCAATCAGAAAACCATTATATCCCGCTTTTTTCAATCCGGCTACCGTTTGAGGATTATCGAGGCCGCTTTCGGATATTTTTATGGTGTCTGAAGGCAATTGAGGCAATAACTGCAAAGAGCAGGCAATATCTGTATGGAAATTTTTCAGATTGCGATTGTTGACCCCGATGTTTCGGATGCTGTCATGATATTTATGCAGCTGCTCTCTACTGTGTATTTCGAGCAGTACTTCCATTCCACAATCCACGGCAAGCCTGGCAAAGGATTTCACATCTTCAGCACTCAGAATTTCGGCAATCAACAATATGGCATCTGCTCCGATGCTCTTAGCCTCTATAATCTGATAGGGGTCAATGATAAATTCCTTTCTCAAAACGGGTATATCTGTCACAGTACGGGTGGCTATGAGATCCTCATCACTGCCTCCAAAAAAAGCATGGTCAGTCAGTACAGACAGCGCAGATGCTCCTGCCTGTGCATAATCTGCCGTGACCTGTGCGACATTCGCCTGCAGATGAATATCTGATTTTGAGGGCGATTTTCTTTTGAATTCTGCAATGATGCCACTTAGTGCAGGATTACTTATGTATTCCGAAAGGGATTGGCAAGGTCTGCTGAGCAGGGGAGAACCGGTAAGCTGTGCCTCTTTGACCCTTTGCTTTTTCCGGCTTACTTCCTCTTTTTTATGTAAAACGATTTTATCCAGAATATTCATAGGCGTTATTGAAGTTCAAGAAAAGTCCTGAATGCTTTTTGGGCATTTCCACTGTGCAGTGAATCCGCAGCAATATCAATACAGGTTCGGATATCCATTTCCTGATCAAAGCACTGTATAGCCAATGCGGCATTGGCCAGAACGGTATTTACCTGCGGAATTGTACCTCTGTTTTCCAGAATGTCAGCAAAGATAGCGGCAGCTTCAGGCACGGTGTTGCCTCCGAAAATATCCTCCTGCTTTTGTTTGGGCATACCGAAATAATCGGGTTCGGCTATAAGCTCCCGATGATTGCTGATGATCTTCACCGGCCCGGTCAAAGATACCTCATCGTATCCGTCGAGCGCATGTATGATGGCATATTGTTTTGCACTCTGCTCATGCAGATACTGATATAATCTGGCCAGATGGAGTGAAAATACGCCCACACTCTGATATGCCGGACGGGCGGGATTGACCAATGGGCCAAGCATATTAAAAAAGGTCTTTACGCCCAGCTCCTTTCTAATAGGTCCTACTGATTTTAAAGCTGGATGAAAAAGCGGTGCATGCAGAAAACATATTCCGGCTTTATCCAGCTGCATGCGGAGTATATCCGGTCGATTGGTAAATTTTACGCCAAAATGCTCCAGTACATTGGATGATCCGCTGACTGAAGAAACCCCGTAGTTGCCATGTTTGGTGACTTTGTATCCCGCTCCGGCTACTACAAAGCATGCAAGGGTAGAGATATTGAAGGTGTTTTTGCCATCGCCACCGGTGCCGCACAGGTCCACAGCCGGCGTGCCGTCAAAGTCCACCTGTACACAAAGTTCCAGCAAAGCATCTCTAAATCCTGCCAGTTCATCTACCGATATATTGCGCATCAGATACACACAGATAAATGCAGCTATCTGTGAGGGGTTGTATTCGTTTTGAGAAATGCGTACCAGTACGTCCCTTGCCTGCTCGCGGGTGAGCTTCTGATGCTCAAACAATTGATTGAGTATGGCCTTCATAAATTCAGAAAATTGGTGAGCATAGTCTTTCCATCGGGAGTCATGATGGATTCAGGGTGAAACTGCACTCCATATACTTGATATTCCTTATGATAGGCTGCCATGATTTCGCCATCAACATCCACTGCTGATACCTGCAGGGTGTCGGGGATATGGTCTTTGTCTATAACCCAGGAATGGTATCTGCCTGCTTCAAAAGTATGATTCACTCCGCTGAATATCGGGTCTTTGCTGTCAGTAATATGCATAGTGGTTTTCATGCCGTGAAATACCTTCGGAAGATTGCGAAGCTGACCACCATATACTTCGCCGATGGCCTGCAATCCCAGACATACGCCGAATATTTTCTTTTCCGGCCCATATTTTTGTATCACTTCTTTCAGCCTGCCGGCTTCATCGGGGATGCCCGGCCCGGGAGAAAGCACCATGTAGTCAAAATTGCCCACCTCTTCAATATCGAAAGCATCGTTTTTCCATACAGTGACTTCATTGTGTATGATTTCCCGTATCAGATGTACCAGATTGTAGGTGAATGAATCGTAATTGTCGATGATCAACACTTTTTTCATGCTCCTGTTAAATTGTTTTGAATGAAAAACAGAGTGCAAAGAAAAAGGCTTTCCACCTAATGTGAAAAAAAACGGGGCTTTATATGCTAAAACTGTAATCCGGCAGGAGCTGTGAACAGGAGGAAAACAATGAAAAAACCCCTGAAAATCAACGGGATTTCAGGGGCTGTTTCGCTCAGAAGTGTACCGGTCGTGCTTTGTCAGGAAGCCGTGGCGTATTCCTCTTCAAAGACTTCCTTAAACAGAATAGGGGTAGGATACTCTTTCTTAAATTCATACTTGAGTACGTCAAATGAGGTGACCAATCCTACCAGCATACCGTCCCGGACGATGGGAAGTGCATGAAATCGATTATCCAGGAATAATTCTGCTGCCGTGCCGATTTTATCTTCCGGACTTAATTTGAGGATCCTGGTGGACATGACGTCTTTTACTTTGATGTTGTCATACTCTGACATTTTGATGTCCTTCTTCCAGAGATCATAGGTTGTGATAAGGCCTACCAGCCTTCCTTCGTCCACCACGGGTAAATGATGGATTCGGCGATTTAAAAAATACTCTTTTGCCAACGCAAGAGTGTCTTCAGGGTGCAATGTAATCACCTTTTTAATCATAATACTTTGTACAGTTTCATTCATCATAGGCAGTGGATTTTTGAAGTGAGTAATTCGGTTGAAAAACATTTGCAATTTAATACATTTAAGCACTTTTGTCAAGTACATTAACAAAATTATATGGCATAAATTATTGCATGTTTCGAATAATAGTTCAAATCATGGATTCAATATGGAATATAGCTCTGTGTTATACCAATTTGGTTCAATAGTATTTTTTGCCTCGAATGCGGGATTTTTAACTTTCAGAAATGATTATCTGTACGAAAGTCTATTGTATTATTTTTTGCTTTTTCCGGCCAGAATGCCCCATCCTCCGCTACCCAGAAGGAATCCGAATGCATACCAGAATCCGTTGTTGCATGAGGCAAATACAGTGACATCCGCTTTAAACAACATGCCGATCAGTCCAAAAGGAGCAATGATGCCATGCCACAGACCTCCCAAAAATCCATAGCTGTCCTCCGGGGCACAGCCTGTATTAGCCACTCTTTCCGCACATCCTGAGAGCAGTATCATTATGCACAGGACAGAGGCCAGTCTTTTGTGAAATTTACTCATTGCTTATTGTTATCTGATTTATTTGATTCTTTTGCCATGTTTGATGACCATATCCACATTCTGGAGTAATGCTATATATCTCAGCACATCTCCTTTTACTGCGATAATGTCGGCATATTTTCCTTCGCTTATGGTACCATATGCATGATCTGCACCCATTGCCTTAGCAGGCCAGTAGGTAGCTGCCTTGATGCTGTACATGGCATCCATTTTAAATTCGTTGGTCCATACATCCAGTTCGTTCCAGGTACTCTGGCAGTGAAATTTCATAGGTATGCCACTGTCAGTACCTATGAGCAGCACCACTCCGGCATCTCTCAGTTGTTTTACTTTTTTCTCGAGGGTAGGCTTACGGATAGGAGTCAATTGAAAATAGGGTAATCTGCCCGGATAACGGATGGAATTCCGGATATCCTCCACAATCGACCGGGGCAGGCCCTCATGCCAGCAATCGTTGTCTAATTTTTCTGGATTGTCACGTGTATATTCATAATTGTACAGACCTTCGACGGTAGGAGTCCAGTACAGAGGGCCGAGATTCATTTTGGCGGTACGCTCCTTGATCATCGCCAGGATATCTTCAGGATACTCGGGGGCAGAGCTGAGACCTGTATGTTCAAAACAATCCACTCCTGCTTCCAGCCCCAGTCTTATTTCGTCCGGCCGGTGACTGTGCGCTACTACGGGCAGCTTGTATTTATGTGCTTCTTCTACGATTGCTTTGATTTCTTCCTTACTCATTTCATCGTGGTCAATCATTTTGATACAATTTACCCCAGCTTTGGCCAGCTTCTGTACTTTAGCCCTTGCATCTGCCGGACCATAGATACCCCATCTGAAAGCCTCGGTACCGGGATAGGGTCTGTGCTGCAGAAAAGGTCCGGATACATAGATGGTTGGACCGGGGATTTCTCCCCTGTTGATTCTTTCTCTCACGTTGATACTTGCTTCTAAGGGTGCTCCCAGATCCCTGGCACTTGTCACACCTGCTTTGAGCAGCTGCAGGGCAGAGGAAGGCATGATGACTTTTTCAAATTGATCAATATAAGCCGTGTCCCAATGGGTGTAGTCACTATGTCCATTGATCATCAGATGCACATGCATATCCCAAAGTCCGGGTAAAACACTCATCCCTTCTGTGGAAATGATTTCTGCTCCCTCCGGAATCGGGGTATTGCCCTGATGTCCAACCTTTTTGATTTTTTCCCCTTCTATGATGATGACACTATTGTGTACAGGTTTACCTCCATACCCGTCAATCAATGTACCACCTACCAATGCCTTGATCTGTCCAAAAGCACCGTATGCCAGGCTTATAAACACAGCCAATAATAAGGAAGCCTTCATGTTTCTTTTGTTTTATTTAATGAGAAGCGAAAGTTACAAATAAAATGGAGTGTGTTATATTCCCTTGAAAAATTTCCTGTACCTACATAACTTTTTGTTTGGGTAGTTAATTCCTCTTCACTTCATCCGGCATAATTTATTTCGATACTTTTGCGTATTAACAGTGCTTATGCAGCTGAAGTACCTACTGACTTTACTATCTGTTCTCTGTTTCTTTGCAGTCTCACAGGCGCAAAGAGAAGCTGCAGGCCGTCTGAAATACAAAACATTGGTGCTCAGCCGGTGCGAAGCAGAGCCTGACAGGCTTAGCCTCATACCTTCATCCGTAGAAGTCAGAGACGCTGCCGGAGTCCGGATAAAACATTTTACTATCAGTAACCGGCGGGTACTTTTTGCGGACAGCATATGTACGAAGTATGCCGGGCAGGAAATATTCATCCAATACCGCACCTTTGATTTCGATGCTTCCAGGACTCATTTTGTGCTGGATTCTGCGATGCTGACCTATCAGGACATCGCTATCGGAGGGTACGAACTGAGGCAAATCACTAAAAGCCCGGGTATCATAGACGCACCCGGACTAAACTACCGAGGCAGTTTTGCAAGGGGATTGTCTGTAGGAAACAGCCAGAGTCTGGTACTGAATTCCAATTTTGACCTCCAGCTGTATGGTGATCTGGGAGGAGGATTGAAAGTAGCTGCGGCCATTTCTGATGAAAATCTGCCTATTCAGGCGCAGGGTAATACACAACAGTTGCAGGAATTTGACAAAGTATTCATTCAGGTTTCAAAAGACAGGACTACAGTGACAGCCGGTGATTATGAACTGCGAAGGCCGGACTCTTATTTCAGCAATTACTTCAAAAAACTCAAAGGCCTGAGTGTATCGAATAAATCGGACCTCAATGATAAAGTATCGCTGACCACTGCCGGAAGTTTTGCTATATCAAGGGGAAAATTTGCCAGACAGATCCTGGATATACGGGAGGGAAATCAGGGCCCTTACCGACTGCAGGGCAATAATGGCGAACGCTTTATTATCGTACTTGCAGGCACTGAAAAGGTGTTCTTCAACGGGATACTGCTCACCCGTGGATTTGATTATGATTACATCATGGATTATAACAGGGCGGAAATCAGTTTTTCGCCTACCCGGGTGATAGCCAGAGATTCGAGGGTAATTGTAGAATTTGAATATACAGATATCACCTATCTCCGTTCACTTTACAGTGCCAATGCTACATTTGAAGGGCCCAAATGGAAAGCAAATTTCAACTTTTACTCCGAGCAGGACAGTAAAAATGCCACCGGTGATATACAGCTGGATTCTACTGACATAGCCATATTGTCTCAAAGTGGTGACGATAAATCTAAAGCTGTAAGGTCAGGAATCCGGTCGGTGACTCCCTCTGAAAGGGTGGAACTCAACAGAATTCTTTACAAAGGAATAAAAAATGCATCTGTTCCTGAAGGTGTCATTCTGGTCTTTACAGAAAGCATTGACAGTGCAGAGTATATCGCTTTTTTTACGGAGGTGGGAACAGGGCTTGGAAACTATGAAATAGATAATACACAACTCAGAAATTCGAGAGTGTACCGATATGTAGGGGAAGGAATGGGAAGGTACAGGCCTATTATTCAGCTGATTCCTCCCGAAAAAAAACAGTTGATTACCTTCAATGCGACTTTCAGTCCCACTGCTTCCACTGAACTTTTTGGTGAACTGGCTCTGAGCAATCTGGATCTCAATACCCGGTCAGCCCTCAACAATGAAGATAACACCGGAATTGCAGCCTTTACCGGGATAAAACACAGTTTCCGCTTAGATACGGCTGCCCGTTGGAAACTTACCACACAGCTGAAGCATGAATTTGTATCTGAAAACTTTAATGCACTCAACCCTTACCGCCCTCCGGAGTTTATCAGAGACTGGAATGTCACCGCATTGACCCGAAGAGGAGTGGAAAATATTCTGAGTACCTCTGCCACATTATCATCAGGCAAGTCATTCAGTCTTGATTACGGCTTCAACTTATATGACAGAGCCGGATTGTACTCCGGTAAAAAACATCAGATTACCTGGATTACCCGGACAGAAAGATGGCAGATCAGGGCATACTCCTCCTTTCTCAACTCAGAATCCAACACTCTGGGCAAAACCACTGATTTTATTCGGCCCAATATCAATGCCAGATATCTGATAGATAAGAAATATGGATTTTATGCCGGAATAGAATGGGACGCAGAATCCAATCTGCTCCGCAGTACAGGTGCAGGAAATCTTTTGAACAACAGCTATCAGTACAGCCATATCAAAGGCTATGCTGAGACGGATTTTCAGAAAGACCTTGCATTCAGGCTGGCTTACTCGGTGCGTACCGATTATTTTGCAGATGCAGATACCTCACCAAAGCTTCAGAAGCAGCAGAACTTGAATTAAGTGGCAAGTGGCATCAGGGCCGTGCTTCAGAATTGTCCTGGGCTGTGACCGGCAGAAATCTCAGATCATTCAGGCCTGAACTCATTCTGGGTGAAACCAACCGTCGTTCATTGCTGGGAAGACTGGATTACGGGCTGCAGTTATGGAACGGTGCCTTACGAAGCAATACACTTTTTAATGTGAATTCGGGACAGGAGCCGAAGATTGAATATATATTTCAGAGAGTGGAAAGAGGGCAGGGCGAATATTTTCTTATCAACCCGACCGAAAATCCCAATCTTTCCAATATTCAGGATTTCAGATACGATCCGTCCAATCCATTATCCGAGTATATCAGGCTCACTTTATTCAACAATGAATTTATACGTACCCAAAATTCGGAAATCAATCAGAATATCCGGATTGAAGCTGTCAGATTCTTTAAGGATCAAAAACAGAATCAAAAGAAATCTTCATGGCAAAAATGGGTGTCCCGCATTTCTGGATTATCTAATATTAGAATGTCCAAAAGAAGAATGGACAATGCCACCGGCGGTTTCGGAGGATTTTTCAATTTTGATTTCAGGGATACGGCTTTGGTGGCTTACAATGCCCTGCTCAATAATTCATTGTTTTTTAACCGGGGAAATGTGCTGTATGATATACAACTCACCAACCAGCAGACCCGCAACCGGACTGCCCGGGTCAATGGGTATGAGGACAGAGAGAATCAGGAGTATCTTCTCAGAGCACGGCTCAATGTAAAACGAAAGGCTGATGTTTTTATCACTGCTGCTTCAGGTACTACCCGCTATGAAGTAGAAATATTCCCGGAAAGAAACCTTGATATCCGATATTACAGAATCAATCCCGAGGTGAGTTACCGGCCGTCGCAGACTACGCGGATAATCCTTAAATACATTCATACCGACAAGTATCAGCAGATACTCACCAAGGATAATGCAAGCATCAGAGATGTCACCATCGAAACCAGCTGGCGTAAAGCTTCGGGATTCAGTCTGGATCAGTCTTTCAGCTGGGTCAATATCCGTTTTACCGGTTTGCCCAACAGCCCCATCGAGTATGATATGCTCGAAGGCCTGAAAAACGGAACCAATTTCTTGTGGACTTTCACCTACACCAAGAGGCTGGCAGGAAATATTGACATGACCCTTAACTATGAAGGCCGTAAAACTGGAATTTTACCACCTGTGCATGTGGGCCGGATGCAGGTAAGGGCTACATTCTGATGATACAGAAAATCAAGGGAAAGTGAGCCGGATTGTCGCCCCGACGTTAAACTTTGATATAGTTTCCTCAGTTTCATTGTATAAATGTATTTTTACACTGTTTTATACTTTCTAAACTCAATTTTCAATGCGTTTTCTGATTTCAATTTTACTTACAGCAACTTTTGCGCTGACTACACATGCACAAAATCTCTGGCAGCAGGTCAGGGATGTCAGAATTAATGGCAGATCCACACCGGATATTCACCCTCAGAAGTTTACTTCATACAAACTTAACCTGACCGGGCTCGAAACGCTTTTAGCCAAGGCTCCGGAGGAATTCACCGGTCTGAGAGGTGGTCAGGATTTGGCAGTCAGCCTGCCCATGCCTGATGGCAGTTACCGTTCTTTCAATATATTCAGAACCAAGGCCATGGAAGACGGACTGGCCGCAAAATATCCCGGGCTTAAATCCTTCAAAGGCTTTCAGGCAGACGATCCATCTGTCACCGCCAGAATAGATCTTGGTCCTTTCGGACTGCATGCCGCTATAGCACATGAAGATGGTCTCATATATATTGACCCTTTCGCCAGACCCGATACCGAGCATTACATCAGTTACTACACAGAAGACCATATTTCTGATTTATATCAGAATGTACAATTATGTGGATTTGATGACAGTGAAGTGCATGTAATGGACAGACCCAGATTCGGAATGAGATCCGGAGCAACAGAAAAAAGAATGTTACGGGTGTACAGACTGGCGATGGCCTGTACCGGGGAGTGGGGCAGCCGCAGAGGAACTGTGGAAAAAGCGTTGGCGGATATGGTTGCTATGGTCAACAGGGCCAATCTCATTTATGAAAAAGAACTTTCCATCAGAATGATTCTTATTGACAACAACGACAGAGTAGTCTATATGGATCCCGATACAGACCCATATTCCAATGCTGATCAGGGAAGAACTATATTAGGACAAAATACAGCAGTACTCAATACCAGACTGGGTTCTGCCAACTATGACATAGGACATCTGCTGTCTGTATGTTTTGACGTAGGAGGTGTAGCCAATTATGGTGCCATGTGCAGCACCATCAAAGGAAATGGGGTGACCTGTCATAACAACAACAATATCGAAGCCATAGTAGTAAGGGTGGTGAGCCATGAAATGGGTCATCAGATGACAGCGAGCCACACTTTCAACCGCTGCGGACAGACAGACCAGCTTGCCCTGGGTACAGCCTACGAACCCGGCAGCGGCAGTACCATTATGTCTTATGCCGGCTCTTGTGGCAGCGACAATGTCACAGGCAACAACGATGACTATTACCATGTCGCTTCATTGGAGCAAATGCTGAGTTTTACCAACTCTCCTACACAAAATGCATTTAACTGCGCTCAAAAGATTGATCATAACAATTTCGTCCCCGAAATTACCCTCAATTATACCAATGGATTTACCATTCCCAAAGCTACCCCGTTCGAATTGACAGGATCGGCCTTTGATGCCAACGGAGATAATCTTACCTATGTATGGGAACAGTTTGACAACGGAGCTTCTGCACCTTTGGGACAGCCGGAGGGAGATAGCCCTTTGTTCAGATCTATCCGGCCTACTGCCAATCCCACCAGATTCTTTCCCAATGCCAACAGCCTGCTGCTCAACACCAGATCAAACAGTGAAATATTACCTGAATATACCCGGAATATGACTTTCAGATTTGTGGTGAGAGATAATAATCCCAATGGTGGAGCGGTATCTTGGGAGGAGCTGAAATTTAAAGTATCGGGTGATGCCGGTCCCTTCCAGATGATTTATCCGCTGGAAGCTGAAAACTTTACTATCGGAGAAAAAGTAACCGTAAGATGGGATGTGGCCAATACCGATGCAGCACCGATCAATTGCCGGAAGGTAAATATTTACTTTTCCATTGACGGAGAGCTCCGAAATGGTCAATCCAAGCTCATACTCGTAGCCAAGGAAACACCCAATGACGGAGAGGAAACTATCATAGTGCCCAACGTGGTATCTACACGGGTGAGAATAGTGGTGAAAGCTGCTGATAATATCTTTTTTACCTTGTCGAGAGTCAACTCCAGAATTCAGGCCCCCACACAGCCTGCTTTCTTTATGGATGTGGATAATGGAGTACAGAGTTCCTGCCTCCCGGATAATGTAAGTTACAGCTTTAAGACCGTGGGTTTCGGTGGTTTGAATGAAGATATCCGTTTTGAAGTGCTGGATGGATTACCCGAAGGAGCGGTGGCCACATTTACTCCTGAAACAGTGAAGCCGGGACAAAATGTTCGTATGGATGTAGATTTATCCGGGGTGAAAGGTACGGCAGAATATTACATAAGTGTCAGATCTGTGGTAGATGGCGTTGATACCCTTGACAGAGTGATTGCTCTCAATGTAACGGGAACAGATCTGGATTATATACATACCTTATTACCTGCCGGTGAGTCCAGAGATGTAGGATTCACACAGCTATATACCTGGGATGGTAGAACAGATGCCAGGGGATACATACTTCAGGTAGCTACCAGTCCGGATTTTAAACCTGAAAATATCGTAATTGCTTCTGACCAGACCGAAACCACTTATCAGTCCACCACCTTTCTGGAAAAAACCCGGTTGTATTACTGGAGGGTAAAAGCATACAACAGCTGCAGGGATGGAGAGTGGTCGGATGTGCAGGTTTTCTCTACAGAGGCATTTGATTGTTTCGGTGCAGATTCCGGACCTCTCTCGATCAATATTTCTGCATCAGGAAGACCGACAATCGAAGCTACACTCAATGTTTTTGAGGAAGGTGTCATCAATTCCGTAATTGTAAAAAGCTCAGAGGTGATCACCAATGGGTGGGAGATCTGGCCGCTTTTCTGACATCTCCGTCCGGAACAGAAGTCAATTTATGGACGCAGAGATGTGGCAGCAGCAAAGGTTTTAATCTTACATTGGATGATTCAAGTCCGATTCCTCTTGGCTGTCCTCTCAACGGAGGCAGAATTTTCCGCCCCGAAAATCCATTGGCTGCATTTAAAGGCGAATCTGTTAAAGGCCCCTGGAAAATACGTATAGAAGACCGTGTTCCCGGTAACGGAGGCAGACTCCTTGAATTCAATCTTGAATTCTGCTCCAAAATTAATGTGGTCAATCCGCAAATGATAAAGAATGATTTGCTCACGGTACCGGCAAAATCCTCCACTAAAATTGCATCCGACAAGCTTGAGGCAAGAATGGATGGCACGGCATCTGCCGGACTGAGATACATCCTGGTCTCCACAGTCGGAAAAGGGGTGTTGCTTTTGAATAATGAAGTTTTGAGAGCCGGAGCAGGATTTACCCAGGCAGATATCAATAGCGGACTGTTGAGTTACCTACATACCGGTGCCGGAAGCGAAACTGACAGATTTACATTCATCGTGGTAAATAATGAAGCAGGATGGACAGGTATCCATACTTTCAATATTGAAGTCGGCGAAAGCGAAGTGTCATCCGTCTCCGATACCCAATATCTCGATCAGCTCTGGCAGCTATACCCTAATCCTTCCACAGGACTGCTCAATGTTACCTCACTGCATGACAGTCAGGGTACATTCACGCTGCAGATATCAGACGTAAATGGAAGGATACTCCTCAATCAATCCTTCAGGGATAAGAACATAACTCTTGATGCCTCCGGTTGGTTGGAAGGATTGTACTTTGTGAAGATTGCAGAAGGCAACCAGCAGGTGGTGAAAAAATGGATTAAACACTAAAATCAGGCAGGTTTTCCATAACAGGATAGCCGACGACTTATAATGTAAAGGGTGGTTTTACCATAGTGTAAATCCACCTTTTTTTATTTGAATGGAAACAATTTTTCCAGGTATAAATCAATTCCTGAAAAACGCATGCTATGGAATGATTTATTATCTCTTCATACAATCAAGCATAAAATTCAAAAAAATTTATAAAACACATTATGATTAAATGTAATGTGTAAATATTTAATTAAAAATATGATGAATAAAATTCTGCTGTTTCAGATGATTGAAGGGTTGTGCTTTGGTCAGGGCTATATATGCTTTCCGGATGTTTTTGGCACTCATTTTGCACTCTACACCTGAGGATTATTGTGTACAACGAATTTTATTGTTTAATCAAACCAAAAAATAACACAGTATGGCTGCACGAGCTGTATTAGCTGATTATCAAAAAATGTTTTCTGAGGGTTTGCAACATATCCTGAAGAACAAAAAATACCCGGCAATAAAGATTGCCGGCGTCGCTTACAATAAGGAAGAACTTATACAAATGATGACCTTTCCTGTGGATCTTATCATTATGGAGATAGCCATAGGGGAGGGTGAGGGACTGAAACTGATATCTGAACTAAAAAAATCACAGCCCTCCGCCAAGATCATAGTATTGAGTGCCTATGGCGAACCCAAATTAGTGAAAGATGCATTCCTCAAAGGTATAGATGGATATATATTGAAGTCCAATTCTTCCCTTGAGCTGATGGAATGTATCGACGAAGTACTGGAAGGTAAAACCTATGTGGGTGATGGAGTGCGGATTACACCTGAATCTTCCCGGTCTTCTCACAATAACCCCGTAGTAAAAATGCAGCGGTCTCATGAAGACAGATTTTTATTGAGGCAAAAGCTGACTAAAAGAGAAAAGGAAATTTTAGGCCTGATTGTGCAGGCAAAAAATAACAAGGAGATTGCCAGAGAGCTGTACATCAGTGACCAGACAGTCTCGGTACATCGGAAGAATATCATGAAGAAACTGAGTGTGAGGAATACGGTGAATCTGATAAAATTTGCGATGGACCACAAATTGGTATAGTTTTTGAAATCTTTTCAATAATCCACTTATAAATCCGGAATATCCCCTTGTTCCGACATTTGCGACTGTATCTCCCTTTCATGAATCGGAATGATTTTGGAATCATTTTTATTGTTTATAACTAAATCTAATTATCTCATGAAATTGGAGAAATTTACTTCCGAACTCAAAGCTGATTTGCGCAGATTGCTGAAAATCGGTTTTATACCTGCCCTGATGGCAATTTGGGTGACGGATTATCGGCTCAATCACCTCCTTGTCCTTTGGCCTGTAACAATCTGGTACAGGTATCTCTGGATGAAGACTGTGATGTCGAAATCACCCCTGATATGATGCTGGAAGGACAGGGGCTACCTGCCAACTGTACTTATGCCGTACAGGTTATGGGGCCAAACAATCAGCCTATTTCTACCAGTCCGAGAGTGACCTCGGCCAATATCGGTCAGACACTCCAGGTCAGGGTGTGGCTCGTAGTGAATGGTGTCAACTTCAATCATTGCTGGGGTTCCATCAAGATAGAAGATAAGTTGCCGCCTATCATAGACTGTCCGGCACCTATTACTATCAGCTGTTACAGCAACATGACTTTCAGTAACCCTCCAGCTTCGGACAACTGCGGAGGAACCGTGACCATTAATCAATTGAGTGATGTCACTACCGAATTGCCATGTTCTGACCTCTTCAGAGCTGTACGCAGAATACGCTATCAGGCAAGAGATGCCTCCGGCAATCTTTCTCAAATCTGCGAAAGAGTAATTTACTATTCAAGAATTACTTTGGCGGATGTGAAATTTCCAAAGAATTATGACAGTACTCCGGGACACAGACCACATCTTGAGTGTGATGGTACCTGGGCCTGGGGACCTTTCCGCACATTGCCCAATGGTAATGCGGCACCGCTCAATAACTGGGATACCAACAACAACGGTTATCCGGACCCTGCTGAAACCGGTGGTCCATACATTGAAGATCCCCTCAATATCACACATTTTATCCTGGGATATAGGGTAGGTACCCCCAATGTACCCGGTACTCCGGTAGGTTGTACGATGAATAACCTGGTGGGTAATGATATCGCTACAGGTGCCTGGAGATCTCAGTGTGACAACAACAGCGGTACTGTCAATTTTAGAATCGACACTATTTATCATTCCTTTACAGGAAATAATTCGCTCTGTAAAGTCAATGTAACCTTCACGGATACAAGAGTAGATATATGTCCCAAGAGTTTCAAAGTACTGAGACAATGGACAGTGCTGGATTGGTGTACAGGACAGATAGCCCAGAGGTTCCAGATCATTAAGGTTATGGATACCAAAGGTCCGGTTGCCACTATTCCTACAGATATTACCACCAACGTACCTGCCTGTGGTCCTAATGTATCTGTATCGTCCGTTATCGAAGCAGACCCCTACTCCTGCAGGGGTGAGTGGTTGGCATTAGAGCCAATCAACATCTTTGATTGCAGTGCTGACCAGGTGACTTACACTGTGTCCTTCCTGCTGGCAGATGCATTTGGCAATCCACCAACTAATGGTCTCTATGTATTCCAGAGCGGACAGACTACCTCTACACAAATCACTTTAGGGGGCAAGCAGCGATGGATCATCAGGGGATTACCTTTGGGATGTACATGGGTAAGATATGTACTTTCTGATCCTTGTGGCAATACTACAGAAGCATTCACCGAAATTCAGGTAGTGGACAGGACACCTCCGGTTGCGGTATGTGACCAGTTTACGGTGGTGACCTTAAATGCCAATGGATTTGCCCATGTATTTGCAGAGACCTTTGATGATGGCAGCCATGACAACTGTACACCGGTGACCTTCAGAGTACGAAGAAGGACGGCAGGTTGTGGTTCCAATGGCGCTGCGAGCGAATCCTCCAATCCCTGGGGACCATTCATTCAGTTGTGCTGCGAAGACATAGGCAGAGAGGTTATGGTAGAGCTTGAAGTTACGGATGCTTTCGGCAATAAAAATACATGCATGGTGATAGCCAATGCACAGGACAAGGTAAGACCAGTCATCAGCTGTCCGGCCAATATTACCATCAATTGCGGTCAGGATACGTCTATTACTGTCACGGGTAATGCTACCTTCACCGATAACTGCCCGGGAGCTGTATTGTCAAGAAGAACCACCGGTACATTAAACAGTTGTGGTGTGGGTATTTTTACCAGAACGTTTACAGTCACTGACAGACAGGGACTTACTGCAAGCTGTAGCCAGACCATAACGGTAGTAAACCCCAATCCTTATAACGGTCCATCCTGGGTATCCGTTCCTCACAGAGATCTCGAAGGATGTCTGGCGGTAGATACAGATCCGTCCAAGACCGGGGTGCCAACACTTAATTCCACTTCGTGCAGCCTTGTGGCTTATACCTACGAAGATCAGGTATTCCCCTTTGTGGAAGGAGTGTGCTATAAGATACTAAGAAAATGGACGGTGATTGACTGGTGTAAGTTCAGAGTGGACAATGACCCCTCTACATTCCAGTGGCCTACAGTACCTACCAACGGTATCAACCAATGGCAATATACACAGATCATCAAAGTCAATGAAACACAAAAACCTGTAATTCAGACCACATCCAAAGCACCAACGGATGCTTTCGGAGACAACTGTACCGGATTTGTGGAATTGACCAATTCAGCTACTGACTGTACGCCTGCCAACCTGCTGAAGTGGACATACAGAATAGATCCTAATGATGATGGCGTTGGTCCGTTCATCAATGGTACTACCAACAACGCTTCAGGCAACTATCCTGTGGGTACACACCGTATCACATGGACAGTGGAAGACCAGTGTGGCAACCAATCTACTGCATCCTACCAGTTTGTGGTAAGAGACAGAAAGAAGCCTACTCCTTACTGTCTGAGCGAAGTGACTACCGTCATCATGCCGTCATCCGGCAATGTGACCATCTGGGCGAGTGATTTTGATCTCGGATCATTTGACAACTGCCCCGGTACCCTGAGATTTTCATTCTCAAGCAATATCAATGAGACATCCAGAACCTATACCTGTGCCAATCTGGGTCTGAATACTGTCACCATGTACGTATGGGATGCAGCCGGAAACTTTGACTTCTGCACTGTCTCCATCAATATCCAGTCCAATGGTGCATGTACCGGATCAAGAATAGCCGGTACTGTGGGTACGGAATCCAATGAAATGGTAAAAGAGGTCATGGTGTCTCTTACCAATATGGGCAGCAATGAGACCAACTCCATGATGACAGGTGCTGAAGGAAGATTTGACTTCGCCGGTATGCCTGAAAATCAGGACTACTCCATCGCTGCACAAAACAACAAAGACCACAGAAACGGGGTATCTACCCTTGACCTGGTGCTTATACAAAGACATATACTGGGTACTCAAAAACTGGGGTCTGCCTACAAGGTTATGGCTGCAGATGCCAACAATGACCAGAAGGTGACAGCCGGTGATATCGTGGAAATCAGAAAACTGGTACTGGGTATCAGCGATAAGTTTGCCAACAATACTTCCTGGAGATTTGTAAATAAGGCACAAACTTTTGCAGACATCCACAATCCATGGCCGTTCCTCGAAAAGATCGGAGTACAAAACTTCAATCAGTCTGTGATGCACAATGACTTTGTAGCTGTAAAGATCGGGGACGTCAACAATTCTGTGGTACTCAATGCCAGACCTGACGACCTCGAAAGCAGAAACAGAAAAGCTCTCAGGTTTGTAGCTGCCGAGCAGTCTTACAGAGCGGGTGATGTAGTCGAAGTAGCATTTAAAGCAGAAAACTTCAGGGATATCGTAGGAACACAGTTTACCTTGAATTTTGACAATAAGGCACTCGAACTGATGGATGTAAAAGCTGAAGCTCTCAATATCCGACCTGAAAACCTCAATACACAGCTGGCTTCCGAAGGCAGACTGGCTCTGAGCTGGAATCAGTTTGATGGGGTGACAGTAGAGGCATCACAGCCATTATTTACCCTTGTTTTCCGGGCAACAACGAATAATACAATTTCACGTACACTCAGCTTCTCTTCAGACATAACCAAACCTGAAGCTTACACAAACACACTGGAGGAGATGAAGCTGGATCTTGAGTTCAGAGCTGGTCAGCAGACCCTGGCCTTCGAATTGATGCAGAATAATCCAAACCCATTCACAGATCAGACCGTTATTGGTTTTGTACTGCCCGAAAGTGCACCGGCAAAACTCACTGTCTTTGATGTGACCGGTAAGGTAGTGAAAACCTTGAGCAATACATTCCCTAAAGGTTACAGCCAGTGGGTAATCGATGCCGAAGAGCTGACTACCGCAGGAGTATTGTTCTATGAACTGGAAAGCAATGGCAACAAAGCCGTCAAGAAGATGATATACCTTAAGAAATAACAGTCTCTCAAGGTTATAGACATAAAAATATTCAGAAGCCCCGGTACCGGAACATGTATCGGGGCTTTTTAAATTTCATTTGTACAATACATTTGAGCGACCCTAATGCATCCGGGTGATATAGGGAATGGAGGGCTACATGCCTTGTTATGAATAATAGGGTCAGACGGGAATAAAATTCTCCCAGAAAGCTGATGGTTGCCGGAATACCCTGACTTTATCGTAATGCCCGGATATTCAGGCTGGAAAAACATGCATTGCCAAACCCATAGCTGTCTCAAATGCCTCCTTGTTCAGCCCTGTTTCGATTGCTTTTTCACTAAAATAGTGCAGTAAATGTTCCGTAGGCATATTACCTGTAAGGTCATCTTTGGCCATAGGGCAACCTCCATATCCCTTGATGGCTGAGTCAAATCTCCGGCATCCGCTCTCCCAGGCAGCTTCTATTTTCTCTCTCCAGTTATGCGGCTGCGTATGCAGGTGAGCACCAAACTCCACATCGGGGTAGGGTGGTATCAAATGCTTAAACAGGCAGGGAAGATTTCCGTGGAGTCGCCACGCCGATAGTATCAGAAAGTGCCATAATCCTTATACCCATATCCGCCAGTCTGTCCACCCACTGCTGACATATCTCCACACTCCATCGGTCTCCGTAAGGATTGCCAAAACCCATGGAAATGTATATCACCAGTTTTTTTCCGTACTTTTCGCAGATGGCCTGGATCTCTTCCACCCGGCCCAAGGATTCTTCGATGGTGGCATTGGTATTGCGCAGCTGGAAGGTCTCAGATATTGAAAAAGGATAGCCGATATAGCTGATTTCATCAAACTGAACCGCATCGGTCGCACCCTGCTATTGGCCACAATAGCCAGCAGCTTGGTATTGCTGTGCGATAATTCCAGCATGTTGAGTACCTCTGCCGTGTCCCGCATTTGTGGTATGGCTTTGGGAGAAACAAAACTGCCGAAATCAATGGTGTCGAACCCAACCCTTAGCAACTGGTTGATATAAGCGGCTTTGACCTCTGTCGGGATAAAATCATGCAAACCCTGCATGGCATCCCGTGGACACTCTATGATTTTGACCTGCGGCAATGTCTGTACTTTTACATTTTTATAATCATTCAATATCTCCTTTTGTTCATTCATTCCCGGGTAAATCCACGCTGAACCACTTGCTTTCAGCTTTGTTCCTTACTTCTGTATGATGTTTCCTGATTTTTATCTGAAAGTTATGAATAAAAAAATTTGGATGGTTGGCGGTTTTTTCGCCTTTTTGGCAGGTATCCTTTCTCTTATACTGAGTCTGGTAGGCCTCGAGTGGACTCCTTTATCTTTTATATATGGCAAAGGTGTTTTTACTATCATAATTCAAATCTTATTGCTCTTCGGTGGAATCGTAATGATGTATATCGCCAGATTAGATACCGAAGCCGAGGAGTAATCACCCATACACTCCGGTTTTACCATAAAATCACCCATCCCAAGCCCTGAAATTTTAAAGCTGTTTGTGATTCAGCTCATATATTAATTGAGGATGATTAATTGTTCAGGACGCTGCTCAGCTTAAATACAATGCCATGATCCCTGAATCCGCCTCTGTCAAATGCCAGGGTGTAATCAATCGTAAACAGTGGGACAGGACCAATTCTGAAGTTTTCCAATCCGATGGTGAGCTCTGTGTATAACCCCAGCGCAGGTTGGTAAAGTATTGCGAGACCTGCATTTTCCTTAAATCGGGTTTTATTGATCAGTGGGATTCTGTCAAAAATATATCCATTGAAATGATGTCTGAAATGCCCTGACAAATAGTACCGGTCGGTGCTGTATGAATAATAAGGCATCAGATTGAACACCGTAAATCCCGGATCAATCGGGAACAGCAGTTCGTTGGCAGATGGATGAAAAAAATCGGCAAAATAATCAGGTCTTTGACCGGGGAACACTCCGTATTCAAGATTGTACTGAAAGTAACCCCAGAGATTGGCATTGACATAATTGTCTTTGACAATCAGCTGAATTTTGTCAAAGTCATTAAATCCGGCGGTCCGGCTTAGACCTTTTTCATAATGCAGGGTGATCTCAGGCCATGCACCATTCCTTCTGAATCTGTATCCCGGATAGCTGCTGTATTGCTGTCCGGGTCTCCATCTGAGTCTCATGCTGTGTATGAAATAGCTGTTTTGAGCATACACTTTGGGATCAAGGTCTCTTCTCGGTATATTTTCGTCAAATAATCGCTCTCTGTCAAAAATGGAATAATGCGTATTGACCTGCAATGGATTTCTTACCACATAGGCACTGTTCAGATTAACCAGCAGGCCGTTAATTATTTCATGTTGCCACGTGGCTTCTACTTTTTCCTGCCTGTATATTCTGATGCGGTTGATTTTATAAAAAAGGCTGTTCCATGTGGTATTTCTTTCTGTGATCGGGGAGTTTCTGTCGAATTGTATGTATTGCCTGCCGATTTGCAAACCAACATTTCCCAGCATGATATTGTTGTATCTGTAATTGACAGATAGCCTCGGTTTGATGATTTTATCTGCAAAACCATATTCTACCACTGGATTGATGACCACTCTCCGGTAGGTACTGTCAGACCACTGAAACCGTGTGTCAATATTGAGTTTCCAGCCTTCCACGGCATTAAACCGCACCGTGGACATTGGACTTGGATAAGCAAAACTTATGTTTCGGTAACTGTTATTCCAGGTGTAACCTGTCAACAGATCCGCCCATTTCAGCTTGTTGTCTGCTCTGTCCATGGAATCCAGGAAGCTTTTGGATTTCCATACCACTTTAAGCGAATCTTTTTTCCTGTAGTCCTCTATTTCTTCCTCAGTCAGCGGAATCGGTCTTTTTGCCTGCCAGAACAGTGAGTCAGTTCTAAGTGCATTTTCATCCACTCTGAATCTCTCCGGATCTCTGAACATATGGCTTACATCGTGATTGACTATATAATCAGAAAAAATGTAAGAAAAATTTCCCCCCATACGGAAGCCCAGCAATCCGGCACTGAAGCTGAGATGCTGGGTGATGAGTCTCCAGACATCCGGTGCCTGTACAGGAACAAATATTTGCTGAATGCGCAGCGTATCCGGAAAAGTATTTTTAAGTGCATCACCCGTAAAATATACATCGAGGCTGTGTATATTCCACAAGCCATCCGTGATATATATGTAGCCGTTTACCAAGGGTTTACTCCGGGATTTGGGTTTGATCAGGATTTTGTTGACAAGTCTCCCGTCAGCATCCACACTTGCCTGCTCAAGCCTGTAGTCGTAAAAATCAAGGGCATTATCCGCAATGGGTGAAATGAGGCTCCTGCCAAAATTGACATAATTATTATAGAAGTCAAAACCTGCCAGCGAAAACTGATTGGGTCTGAAGATATTTTCATTACCCGAGCTGACAGAGGCATACATCACTTCTTTTTTTTTTGTCCGGTGCCATGAAGTAAAATTTAGATCTGGATTCTGACAAGTATAGTATTCCCTGTCCGGTGCTGTCGAGCACTCCGTCCATATTTCCTACTTTGCTTCCCAGCAGCTGGTCAGGAGCTTTCAGTACCTTGATATTGCCCTTGATATACAGGTCTGTTTCATAGCTTTTTACCAGATTTTTGTAGTAATTCCTTTTTCTTATCGCATTACGTATGATGCTGTAGGCTGGGTCTTCTCTGTCTGCGGCAATGATTACCTCTCCGATGAGGTTTAGGTCCGGAGTCATTTCAAAGTTATGGACTATTTTTACACCTTTATAATGAATTCTGCTTTGCATTTTACTGTATCCCAAATACTGGCATACTAAGGTCAATGTACCGGTTTGTGCGGGTTCTATTTCATATACTCCCTGCTCATTAGCCACCACTCCTTTAGTTGTGCCTTCAATATAAATGGTGGCAAATGCCAGAGGATTTCCTTTTTCATCCAAGACTTTTCCTGTGATCTGGGTAAAGCCTGCATGTGCGAGAAAAAACCAAAAGGTACAGCCAAAAAAACCGGAGTTTTGTATGTGCAATATTACTTGTCAGATAATTCATAGAAATTATGAATGATAAATACCGGTCAACTTTACTTGAATCATGTGCTTATAATGTATCGATACAGGTATCATTTTTGGATTATTACCTAAAATAACGGTCAATCCTTCTTTGGGTTTATTTTCACTTCAGATGAGTGTTCAAAAACGAGCCTATCTTCTGTTCATTCCAATAGACCATACTACCTTTGGTCGTAAATCCTACATGACCGCCATATTTGGGGGTGAGCAGATGTAAACAGGGATTGGATTGGGCTATTTCATAGGGATAGGAAGTTTTGGGTAAAAAACTGTCATCCAATGCATTGATCATCAATGAAGGGGTTTTTATATGGGATAAAAACTGGAGGCTGTTAGCTTTATCATAATAATCCCACGCATCTGCAAAACCATGAATAGGTGCCGTAAATGCATGGTCAAAATCAATGAGTGTTTTTACCCGCTTAGCCTCTTTAATAGCGATCAGATCTGGAAACTGCTCGTGTTTTTTCTTCATCTTTTTCAGAAGGCTGAGCAAAAAATTTTTCTGATACAGGTAATTTTCCGGTCGGGCGATTTTTTTGCTTCCTGCCGCAAGATCACAGGGCACTGATACTCCTGCCGCTACTTTTAAGGCAGAAGGTATCGTGTATATTCCATCCCCCAGATATTTCATCAATACGTTACCACCCAGACTGAATCCTACGGCAGCTATGTTTTGATAATCCTTAGAAAAATATTGCAGCGTCATGTTTAAATCCTGAGTAAATCCACTATGGTAAAGTACTGGTCCACGGTTGATTTCACCACTGCAGGAGCGGAAATTGAAAGCTGCAATATCCCAGCCTTCATGGATCAGATGATAGGCAGTACCCAGTATATATTGCGATTGCGCAGAGCCTTCAAGTCCATGCAGCAGTATGGCGAGTTTTTGATTTCCATTTATTACCGTATCAATATCCACAAAGTCATGATCCTGCGTTTCAAGCCGGATTCTTGTATATTTGACCGGATGTTTTTTTCTGAAAAAATAGGGATAAATGGTGTTTATATGCGGATTTTCCAGAGTAGTGGAGGATTATAATCCGAAGCCTTCAGTACGGGCATAGTGTCATTTTTGATTTTTCCTTTATCACTTCGATCAATTTATCGGGATAATCCGTGATGATTCCATCTACCCCTTTCTCTATCAGCATACGCATAGCCTGGGTATCGTTGACGGTCCAAGGTATGAGTTTCAGTTGGTTTTGGCGGCAGAATTCTACCATATTATTATCGACCAGCAGATAATAAGGACTCAGTATCTGAGGTTTGAAGCGCAGGCTGTCCAGTTTTTTGCGATAATCCTCCCTTCCTTCCACGAGCAGCGCAATACTGAGGGTATCATCCAGTTTTCTTATTTCCTGCAGTGACCGGATATCAAAAAGACTGGATGGTGGTTTTGGAAATCAGATTTTTACTTTTCACCACTTCATAAACCAATCGGGCAAAGGTTGTTGCATCAGGATGAAAGATGCCGTCATAGTCAGGATGTCTCTTGATTTCCATATTGTAATACACAGGAGGCTTCTTCCTGTCTCTGATATACAATTCGCAGATATCTATTACATCATCAAGCGTAGGTTTGATGCAGGGCATTTTCCGCTGGTGCGGAAATCCCGGATGGGCTTTGATCCCGACATCATACCGTATGATTTCAGGTACTGTGAGTTTGTAAATGTTGTGATCTTTTTCTGTTTGCTCTGTAATCTCAAGTCCGCCGGGACCGGTACTGATACGATGATGAAAAAACGGCTCATGACTGACGATTACCCTTTGGTCACCGGAAATGACAAGATCCATCTCGAGCGTAGTGACTCCCAGGTCAATGGCCTGAAGGAATCCTTCTACCGTATTTTCGGGTATCAGACCTCTGCATCCCCGATGCCCCTGGATGTCAATATTTTGATTTATGGCAGGCGTGTGGCACATGAGGTTGAGCATCAGGATACAGATAAAATATCTCATAGGTAATCATCAGATAAGTATGCCAAAAGAAAGTACAAACTGTGAATGGTCAAATATCAGCCTGGGCTCAATGTAATAGGTCAGCTTTTCGGTGGGAAATCTCAGGGAAGCACCCAGATTCAGAGAGCTGTCAGTATTATTGGTTCTTGTGAAATTGAGACCCGCAAAGGGTTGAATCAAAACCTTGTCCGCAATATTGAAAAGTTTATAATGCAGGTCAAAATCAATGGCGTAGTAGGTGCCTTTCTTCAGATAATAGGTAAACATTCCATTAAGCTCGAGTTTGTCCGCAAATCCCAGAGCAATCTTAGCCTGTGGACCAAATGCACTGTTGACTTCTCCGGTATTGATGGCAAATCCGCCTCCGAAATAAGTCTGACTATTGGCATTCTGCAGATAAAGAAACCCCGATAGGATGAAAAACAAAAACCCGATTTTGATTGATGTTGTATTCATGGCTGATTTGATTTACATGATTCACTTTTATTGAATGTTACAAAGATGCGAATTTTTTGATTTTTGGAGTATAAAACTAAGGTTATCGACATGATTTGTTAATTTTTTCATAAAAGTTTATGAATTTGTCAATGAAGTTTAACTGTTGGTTTTAGGTAAAAATTAATATTGAAACTTATTATTCAACAAAATATGTATATTGAAATAATATATATTATTTTTTTTGATATAGCAGGCAGCGAATGATGTTAACTCAAAGTTAATTAAACGTTATACATTTAATATGTCTAATCTATACTTTTGCAGATTGTAAATTTTTTCTTAACCAAACAAATCAGAATATGAGACAATTTTTATCCTTCGTATTGGGTATGTTCATCCTCACAGGTGCGGCATACGGTCAAAGGGTGGTCACCGGAACGGTGACAGATGAGGCCGGACAGGCTTTGATTGGTGCCAACGTGGTAGCCAAGGAAGCTTCCGGTATCGGTACCATCACATATGTGGACGGCAATTACAGATTGAATGTCCCTGAGAATGTGAAAACACTGGTTTTCAGCTATGCAGGCTACAACTCAAAGGAGATGGCTATCGGCACCTCCTCTGTGATTAACGTTTCTTTATCTGAAGGAAAACTTCTGGATGAGGTAGTGGTGGTAGGATACGGTGTTCAAAGAAAAGCGGATCTGACAGGTTCTATCGCCTCTATCAAGGGATCTGAGATTGCTCTGGCTCCGGTACAGAGTTTTGATCAGGCGCTTCAGGGTAGAGCTGCAGGTGTACAGATCACTACGCCCAATGGAGTATTGAATAATCCACCGGTTATCAGGGTAAGAGGTACCAACTCCATCAACCTGAACTCACAACCTTTGATTGTGATTGATGGTGTACCTACTTTTACCGACAACCTCTCTACAAACTCTGCGGCCAATAACCCGCTGGGTAACATTAACCCAGCAGATATTGAGAGTTTCGAGATTCTTAAAGATGCTTCAGCAAGTGCCATTTACGGGTCAAGAGCTGCTGCCGGAGTTATTCTCGTTACTACCAAGAGAGGTAAAAAAGGCTCTACTAAAGTAAACTATGATGGATGGATTGGTTACACAACTCCATTCAGATTGTTCAACCTCCTCAATGCAGAGCAGTACCTCCTGATCAAAAATGAAGCTCTGGCTAATGCCAACTCTACCGGCAGATATACACCTGCTTTTGATGTAAACGGCAACATTATAGATACAAGGTGGTATGATCATGTCAATCAGACAGGATTTTCACACAATCACAGTCTTAATTTCAACGGCGGATCTGAAAGCACAACTTACTATCTTTCTGTTGGATATACAGAGCAGCAGGGTTTCCTCAGAGGTAATGATTTTGGCAGAACCAACGCCAGATTGAATCTGGATCACAAATTGACCAAAGCTATCAAGGTGGGAACCAACATCAATTACACAAACTCCATCAATTCAGGACCAAACTCAGGTTCTCTGGCAGGTCAGGCATTCAGTATTGCCGGATTGGGTAGATTGCCTTTGGTATTACAACCAATCCTGGCTCCTTTCGTGAATGCTGAAGGTAAGGGTTCACAGACTAAAGATCCCGGTTTTGATTACAATATCAACTCAGCAAATACTATTGGAGCTATGGGTAATACTCAACCCGTTGCTTTCTATAACCCTAATTTCATCCTGGATTTCAACAAGCATTCTTCTGAAAACAACCATTTTATCGGAAGTGTGTATGGCGATGTAGAAATTGTTAAAGGTTTGAATTTCAGAACAACTTACGGAATTGACCGGTTGAATATTGAAAATATTACTTTCTGGGATAGAAGACATGGAGACGGTTTTGGTAATGGTGGATTGGCTGCCAATAACTATGATAAATTAAACAGATGGAACTGGCAGAACACCCTCAATTATCTGACTACATTAGGTGAAATGCACAACATTGGTATTTTGGTGGGTACAGAGCAGCAAAAAACCAATCAGGACAGATGGGGAGCTCAAAGAACGGTACTTTCTGATCCTTTCTTCACCACCTATCAGGGTAATTTTACAACAATTACTCCATCTGCAAATTTCCAGACAGAAAATTTCCTGACTTCTGTATTTTCCAGACTTAACTATGGTTTTAACAACAGATTATTTGCTTCATTCAATTTCAGAAGAGACGGATACTCTGCTTTTGCGACAGGAAGGAAATTTGGTAATTTCTACGGAGGATCTTTAGGATATACGCTTAGTGAAGAAGAATTCTGGAAGAATGCTCTGGGTTCTACAGTCAACTATTTCAAACTCAGAGCAAGCTATGGTCTGGTGGGTAACAGTGCTGTGGGTGACTTTGCAGCTTTATCTCTGTACGGATCCGGCTTGTATGGGCCATCACCTACACTTTTATTTTCTCAGGCCGGTAACCCCGAGTTAACCTGGGAAACTTCAAAAAAACTGGATGTTGGTTTTACAGTAGGTTTGTTTGAAGATAAAATTCAGGGAGAATTTGCTTACTACAAAAATGATGTGGATGGTTTGATTCTGGCTGTGCCTCAGGCGCCTTCCAAGGGTATTCCGGGCAACAGTGTGAACGCTAACGTAGGTGCTATGGTGAATAGCGGTATAGAGCTCACTCTGACTTACAATGCAGTCAGAACCACTGACTTTGATTACTCTGTGAGTCTGAATTTTACCACTCAGAAAAACGAGGTGCTTAACTTAGGTCCTACAGGTGCTGACATTCAGGGTTTCAATTCCGGATTGGAGAGTTCCAATATTACAAGAGTGGGTCAATCTATTGGTTCACTGTATGTGGTTCAGACTGCAGGAGTCAATCCTGAAAACGGAAGAAGAATCTTCTTAAGAAGAGATATCAAAGACGGAGTGGAGACATACACACAAGTGCAATATAACCACGCTGCTCCTGCGGCTTCCAGATGGACTCTGGTATCTGACGGCTCACCAACGACTGCAGTTACCATTGCCAACAGTGGGGTGATATTTGGTCCTACTCTTCCTACTTATTTCGGTGGATTGAACAATAATTTCAGATTCAAATCTCTGGATTTGAATGTATTCTTCCAGTTCTCCGGAGGAAATTACATTTACAACGGTACGAAAGCAGGTCTCAGAGATATGAGACAGTGGAACAATCATACCGATGTATTGGACAGATGGACACCTGAGAATACTAATGGATCCATTCCCAGAGTGGTGTTTGGAGATAACGTTTCCAATGGTTCTGCACTTCCGATTTCTGAAAACGTTGAAAAAGGAGACTTTATCAGACTCAGAAATGTGGTTTTGGGTTATACCTTACCTAAATCTTTAACCAATAAGATCAGTATATCCAACCTCAGATTATATGGTCAGATCCAGAATGCTTTTGTGATTACTGACTATACAGGAGCAGACCCTGAAATATCATCAAACGGTAATACCAATATTGCTCCGGGTGTGGACAGAAACTCCGTAGGTCAGGGTAGAACTTACACTTTTGGTCTTCAGGTAGGATTCTAAATTCATTCTTTAAAATAGAAAATAAAAAAATATGAGAACATTAAATAAATTTTTTACCATACTCTTTGCCATTTTTCTGGTGAGTTCATGCAATGAGGATCTGTTGGAAACAGTACCTGTTACGAGTTTTTCGGATCTCACTGTTTTCGACAATCTGGACAGAGTTGAACAACAGGTAAATGGATTATATGCCACAGTTGGAAATGGAAACTTTTTGGGTGGAAGATATTTTGTATATCATGACATCAGAGCCAATAATTTCCTGAATGAGACAGCCAATAACGTCACCGGTTTTTCTGTTTGGAATCATACGGTTCAGCCATCCAATCAGAATGATGTGACTAATCTCTGGAATACTGCTTATCTCGCTATCAACAGAATCAATGTATTCCTTGCGGGTTTGGATGCCAATACTGCTAAACTTACGGCTGCAGGTGCCACAGAAGCTCAATTGAATGCTTACAGAGGAGAAGCGAGATTCTTAAGAGGATTGGCATATTACAGCCTGGCACAACTTTATGCTTTCCCATTCAATGACGGAAATGGCTCTAAGTTGGGACTTCCTCTACAGCTTACTGCTAATGTGGCCGCCGGCAATAATGATCTTCCCAGATCCACTACCGGAGAAGTATATGCCCAGATTCTGCAGGATCTGAATTTTGCTGAGACCAGTCTTCCAGCCAGTAGAGCTAGTGCAGCGTTAAATTCAACTAGAGCGGTAAGAAGCACAGCCATAGCATTGAAAACCAGAGTTTATCAATCGATGGGAAGATATGCAGATGTAATCACAGAGGCTAATAAAATTGTATCAACCAATGCCCCATTTACCAATCCATCAGGTGTGGCGCACACACTTTCACCCAGTGTCGAGGATGTGTTCAAAACTCCTTACACTCATGTAGAAAGAATATTTAGCATTCCTTTTACTGAATTAAACCTTCCAGGTACACAGAATGGATTAGGATCTTATTATAATCCTGGTCCCAGAGGTATCGGAGATTATTCTTTGAATCCTGCCGGTATCATAGCGGATTCAGTAAACTGGGAACCCGGAGATGACAGGAGAAAGTTTATTTTCCTGAATTCAACCAACAATAAGAGATACTGGAATAAATTCCCTACCGGCCCTCAGCACTTGGACTATGTTCCGGTTTTAAGGTATTCTGAAGTTTTACTTAATCTTGCAGAAGCGAGAGCCAGAGTCAATGGTGTGGATGCACAGGCTATTGCTCTGTTGAATGCAGTAAGGACTCGTTCCAAAGGTACAGCATACACAACCTTCAATAGTGCTGCTGAACTGATTGAGGCAATTATTAAAGAAAGGGAAATAGAATTCCTTGGAGAGGGACATTTGGGAGTTGATCTGCAAAGACTGCAGAGACCGTTGCCCGGAAAAGTTAATGTATCTGCCATAGCTCCAAATTCACCTGCTTATCTGTGGCCTATTCCTGCAGGGGAGCTCATCGTAAATAAGGCAATTGTACAGAATCCGGGCTATTGATTTTTGAGCCATTGACATAATTGAAGAGAAGCATTTCGGCTTTGATTCATATATTTTAAAAAGCGGTCGGTAACAAGCGTTACCGGCCGTTTTTTATTTTAATCCAATTTTTTACATATCATTTATTAACATATTATTAAAAAAAATATATCAAATAGATTTGTCCGCAAGGCAGCATTCGGGGTTAATAAAAAGTTAAATAAATGTTACGAATATTTTTATATTCGGAATCGAACACATTATATTTGTCTGTTCATTTTTTGTTCTGACTATTATTTTGTATCATTTATTTACTAACAAAACAATTTTAGTATGAAACAACTCTTACTTTCCGTGCTTATGCTCTTCTGCGGTGTAAGCATGACTTTTGCGCAGAGGACTGTTTCCGGTAAGGTGACGGATTCGGCCGGCGAGCCTGTAATCGGTGCCAACGTGACAGTCAAAGAGGCACCGGGTGTAGGTACCATTACCGATATAGACGGTATGTATCAGCTCAATGTGCCGGCCAATGGAGCCACTCTCGTATTCAGTTACACAGGTTATGAAACCAAGGAAATGTCCATTGGTGGTGCATCCACAATCAATGTGACCATGTCTGAAGGTAAACTGCTTGAAGAAGTGGTTGTAACCAGTCTGGCTATCAAAAAGGAAAAGAGAGCGCTGGGTTACGCAGTATCCACCATCAACAAGGAGTTGATAGTAAACCGACCCGAAGGAGACATCAGCCGTATCCTGCAAGGTAAAGTACCCGGGGTGAACATCACCTCTACAGGTGGAGTGTCCGGTACAGGTACCAACATCATCATCCGGGGTTACTCCTCAGTTACAGGTAGTAATCAGCCATTATTTGTAGTGGATGGGGTGCCTTTCAATTCCGGCACCAACCAGCAAAACAGTTTTGCTCTAGGTGGTGTGACCACTCCTTCCCGTATGCTGGACCTCGATCCTAATAATATTGAGTCTGTTTCAGTTTTGAAAGGTCTTTCTGCGACAGTTCTGTATGGTGATCATGGTAGAAACGGGGTGATTCTGATTACTACCAAATCAGGTGCGACCAGTCAGAAAAATGCAGAAATAAATTTCTCACAGTCTTATTTCCAAAACAATATTGCATCTCTACCGGTATATCAGAATAACTACGGGGGAGGATTCCAGCAGCTTACACCGCCTTCATGGTTTTTTAGTACCTGGGGTGCCAATTTTAAGGATCTCCCCAAGGTGCCTCATCCGATTGGAGTTTCTTCAGTACCTGCTATCAGAAATGCATTCCCTCAGTTTGCCATTGATCCTACCAAACCCTGGGGTCCTTCACCGCAGGCGGCATTGGATAATGTGGTACTTATAGACAATAAGGCATATCCAAATATTGGAGAATCTTTTTTCAGAACAGGTAATGTATATACTACCTCATTACAGATAGGGGGATCTACTGACAGATCTGCTTACAGTGCATCCTTCGGATATATGGACGAAGAAGGGTTTACTCCCGGCAATACACTTAAAAAGATCAATCTAGGTTTAGGTTATTCAGCTTCTATCACTTCCAAACTTGCTTTGAGATCTGCACTTAACTTTGCCAACACAGATATGGTAACTCCGCCTTTGAATGCAGGTTTTGGTAGTAACTCCAATGCTGGAGTTCCATCAATTTTTGCCAACGTACTCTACACGCCCAGAAATGTGGATTTGGGAGGATTGCCATTTGAAAACCCTGTGGACAGAAGTTCTGTGTATTACAGAGGAGGTAATGATATTGTTAACCCAAGATGGATGGCAAAATATATGTCCAATACCAGTAAGGTGGACAGATTCTTTACTTCAAACACGTTGACCTACACAATCAATGATAACTTCAGTGTATTGTACAGAGTTGGATTGGATACCTACACCGAAGAGCAGGAAGTAAAATTGAACAAAGGGGCAGGTGCAGGTACCAGCCAGGTGACACAGAGTGGTGTGTACAGAAGTACCTCCATCCAGAACACTATATGGAACCATGATGTGAACATAAACTATCGTAAAGACCTTGCTGAAAAATTAATCTTCAGTGCAGTGGTAGGAGGTAACTACCGTAAGGATAATTACAAACAGTTTGGATTGGCAAGTACTGAGCAGTTGGCTTTCGGATTGTTTAATCATGCCAACTTCGTATCTACTTCAGCAAGAGATCCTTTCAGTAACAGCAGGATCAACTTTATCACTGAAGAAGCCAGGGCCGGATTGTACGGTAGTTTCACTTTTGATTACGCAGACTATTTGTTTGTCAACCTTCTGGCAAGAAATGACTGGACATCTACGGTTGAAAAAGATAATGCAAGAATATTGTATCCCGGCGCCAGTGTGTCATTTATTCCCACTACTGCATTCGGTATAGATTCCAAGACACTGAACTATCTGAAAGTAAGATTCGGATATGGTACATCAGCGGGATTCCCTTCTCCTTACAACACAAGAAATATTCTATCTCAAAACTCCAGAGAATGGATATCCGGGACTACCACTTCCGCTTCACAGACGATTGCTGACAGATTAGGTAATCCCAACCTGAAGCCTGAATTACAGAAAGAACTTGAATTGGGACTTGAAGGTAATATGTTCAGTAATAAATTTAAGTTTGATTTGTCCTTATATCAGAGAACGACAAGCGACCTAATCACCAATGCTCCACTTGATCCATCTACAGGATATACCATTACAGCCATCAATCTTGGAGGTATGCGTACGAGAGGTATTGATTTGAATATGACCGTTACTCCTGTTGCTACAAGATCCGGATTCCAGTGGGATGCTACGGTAAACTTTGGATTGTACAGATCTATCATTACAGAACTGGCAGCAGGTCTGGATAATGTATTGATAGGTGGATTTACAGATTTGGGTAATTATGCCATCGTGGACAAACCTTATGGTATCATCAGAGGTATCGGTATTGAGAAAGATGATAAAGGAAATAAAATTGTACAATCCACCGGTAGATATCTGCCTACTGCCGGTAATGTTGATCTGGGTGACCCCAACCCTGCATTTACTTCCTCACTCTTAAATGTGATCAGTTACAAAGGTGTAAGTCTTGGTGCGATGATCGAGTACAGACACAAAGGAGTAATTGTTAGTAATACAGTAAAAGGGGTTTTGGCAAGAGGCTTGTCAAGGGATACAGATCAGTTGGACAGAGAATTGTCTTTGATCCTCCCGGGAGTAAAGCAGGATGGTACGCCTAATGACATTCAGGTTACTGCTGCCAACTATTTCTTTGACAATTACTTCTTTACAGATGAGGCAATTACTTTTGATGGAAGTACCCTCAGATTAAGGAGATCAACCTGTCATACACACTTCCGGCATCATTGATAAGCAAGTCACCATTCAAGCGTGCCTCACTTACTCTTACAGGGTCAAATCTGTGGTTCAGGGCTTTAAATTTCCCCAAATTTGTTAACTTCGACACCGATGTGTTGAGTACAGGTGTTGGTAATACCTTAGGATTTGATTATCTGACAGGGCCAAGTGCAAGAAGATTTGGTGGTACTTTGAATCTCACCTTTTAATTAACCTTCAAACTTTTAGAAATGAAGCAGATATTATATAAATTTTTAATAGTGTTGGGTGTATTCACTATCAGTTCCTGTGAATTTGATTTGTTGGACAGCCCCAATGATGTAACGTTGGCTAGCACTGATGTCAACTTACTGCTCAATAGAATTCAGGTAACTTTTGCGGATTTCTTCAATGGAATTTCTGACAGAGGATGCAGAGTTACACGAATTTATCATCAAAGTGGAGACACCTATCAGGTAGCTTATCCTGCCATTGGTCTGAACGGATCATGGAGCGTGTATTCAGGTACTTTGAGAGATATTCAGGCTGTAAAGCAGGCAGCTCCTGCCAATTTCAAAAGACACCTGGGTATTGTTAAAGTACTGGAAGCCTATATACTGATGGCCTTGGTGGACAATTTTGGTGATATACCATACTCTCAGGCCTTTGATCCCAATGAATTCAATCCTGGAAGAGACAAAGACTCTGATGTTTACAAAGCAGCATTTGATTTGTTGGAATCAGCTAAGGCAGACCTCACAGATGCCAACTTTTTAGGTACACCACCTGACTTTTTCTACAACAGAGATTATAACAAGTGGGTAAGACTTGCCAATACTCTGCAATTGAAGTATCACCTCAACAGAAGATTGATAGACAAAGCAGGTAGTACTGCAGCTATCAACGCACTTATAGCAGGTAACACGCTGCTCCGTGCAGGTGATGATTTTATTTTCAGATATGGTAAAAATGTAGTCGATCCGGCTACCAGACATCCGAGATATGTAGCTCAGCACCCCAATGGCGGTGGTGATTATCAGTCCAATTATTTCATGTGGCACCTTACAGATGCTAAGGGTTTCGAAGATGTAAGAAGACACTTCTACTTCTTCAGACAGGCGTCTGCACCCGGTAATCAGGCGCAAATGAGATGTGTGGATGAGTTTCCTCCACAGCATTATCCTGTTGGAATGGTTTTCTGTTATCCAAATACGAGAGGATTCTGGGGTAGAGATCACTTAGACCCTCAAGGAATCCCACCTGACAACCTGTTGAGAACACTGTATGGAGTTTACCCTGCAGGTGGTACATTCGATGATAACACCCCAAGAGGTACCTCTGCGACCAATCTCGGAGCCGGAGGTGCCGGTATAGAGCCCATCATGCTTGCAGCCTTTGTGGACTTTATGCTTGCGGAAGCAGCTTTAACATTAGGTACTACGGGTAATCCCAAGGATTATCTAAATTCAGCTATTACCAAACACATGAATTTTGTGCGATCCTGGTCTGTTACTACCGATGAGGCAAACAGAATCAATGCGTTCATGGATATGGCAGCATTTAATACCAGAAGAGATGCATACCTTGCTTATGTGGCATCTCAGTATGATGCTGCTGCCAATGATGCTGCCAAAATGCGTATTATTGCACTGGAATACTGGATTGCATGTTATGGATCAGGATTGGAGGCTTACAATCTGTACAGACGTACTGGTCAGCCAAACGGTATGCAACCCGGATTGGATCCTAACTTCGGTAAGTTCCCACGTACATTCCTTTATCCTTCAAATCACGTGGAGAGAAATAACAGAGCTCCTCAGAAAGGATTAAACGAAGTAGTAAAAGTGTTTTGGGATAATAATCCTGATAACTTTATTTTCTAATTCAAACGATAAAAAGATAAAATATGAATAAGTTAAAGTTAATTTTAGGAACATTCATAATGCTGTGGATGGCTGCCTGTACAGACTTCGTGGAGCCTGCCATACCTTACAGCAATTTTGATACCGGAGTTTACCTCCGTACTATTGCCAACAAGGCTGCCAATGTCAATTTCTTTAATATGGATAATGCCAAGTTTCACGTAGTAGTTGAGGTGGTAGGTGAAAATGACGGTAAAGGTCTGGCCAAGGAAGTGGATGTATTGGTAAAAAGAAGGAGAGGACAATCCACCACCAATGAAGTAAAAGTCAGAACTATCCCCGGTAGTGAATTTGGTCCATATCCTGAAAGAAATTTCCCTAATGCTCCAAACAGAAATTTTCCTGCAAAGGAAATTATCGTTACTATCCCGGAAGCACTTGCAGCTATGGGTATGACAAAGGCTGACATCACAGGTGGTGACTTCTTTGAATTCAGATTGGTACTATACACTAATGATGGCAGAAGATTCAGTAATGACAACTCTTCTTCCGATATTCTTTCCGGAGCATTCTACAATTCACCATTCTTCTACAGATTGCCGGTGGTATGTCCATCAGAACTTGCAGGTGAATATAATTTAAGCACCACCGGATGGTGTGCAGAAAAATTTGAAGGAAAAGTCAAGTTTATAGCTGGCGCCACAACGGGTACTTATATCATCCAGACGACTGTTGGTGAAGGTGGTGCTTTTGTGGATGATTATTCCTTCGGTTTTTATCGTGCTTGTTATGGCCCTACAACTGCTCCACCGGGTGGTGCTAACGGGCTCAGATTAGTTGAAGCCTGCGGCAAAACATCATTCAATTCTTCTACAAGTTCACCATGGGGAGATAACTTCTTCATTCGTGATGTGAGAGTAAATGGTGCGGTTCTTGAATTGGATATTGAATCCTCTTATCCACCTGAAGCAGGAAAAGCTGTCATCACACGAACAGATGGCAAAAATTGGCCGCCGCTCACCAAGTAAATTTTGATTGTCTCTTTATTTCTGATAATTATTATTTATCTAAAAAAAGGGAGGTTTCTTCTATGAAACCTCCCTTTTTTTTGTGAGATAATCTGTAATTTTAAAAATATTCTTTCAAATGTAAATAACGTTATCAATACATCAGAATTTCATGTAGTGGGTTAGCAACGGCAATAAAATTAGTACATTAAGGAATGAGTCCTATGTAAGTAATAAAGTCAAATGAGTGACCGTGAGTATTGCGACCTGATTTGCATTTATTTTAATCTCTGATGGATTAACAAATAAAATTGATAAAATACTAGGATAGGAATGTATCAATCAAATTGGGGGCAAACTTGCAACCCAAGTCAAATAACTACAGATAATGTCAAATCAAACAATACAATTGCGCTATTCACGATTGATTTTATTTACCAGAGATTTATTTGCGTATTATTCAGCGGGTTGATTTCAGTTTGATTATAATTGTGAAGATATCAAATGAGTCTTGTTGCCTTGATTAAAGAATACAATCATATTTTTATTTTTTAATGCACCTGCTTTTTCAAGCAATTTTGCTGCTCCTGAAAGAGCATTTTCGTCCGTAGTCCACAACAAGGTTGGCATAACAAGGGGTTTATTGTTTTCATTAAAATCCTTTAATAAAACATCAGTCTTGGTTCTTTCAGGTAAAAAACCATGAAGATTTACCGGGAAAGTGGTTTTATCCCTGTTTTGGTTGTGATTTTCACTACCCCTTGCCTTCCAAATATATTCAGCCATTTTCGGATTTTCTGTAAGGTCGAAATATATGTCAAACTGCACCAAATCATCAATTTTCATTGCTGCTAACTTCTGATAGTCTGCTTCAAAAGTCCCATCAACGATGAATAGTGGATTGGGCCATTCCGCATCAAATTTTTTGCCATACCTGGGTGGTGGAGTCAGAATGGCTTCCATTGTACCCGCGTAAGTATTGAATTTCAGAGGAATGGAATTTTCCTTGCAAAAACTAGCTAAATTTGGGAATTTTTTGTAATTACTTATTTTATAGCTGTGCTGAGGCTTTATTCCCTCATATTTAGCCATTAATGCAGGATTAATCAGTGAAAAATATGAAACATTAAAATATCTGTTAATCAGATTTCTTTTTTTAAAGTCAGATAACTCAGACTGTAAGATTGTGCTATTGCTAAATGGACAAATTTTGAAATCCTTTATATCTTCTGAGCTTAATGTGATTGGAGCTAGTTCCACTTTTTGTTCAGGATGACCTATCAAATCAAAACCGTGTGAAGATTGAAAATCATCAATTAAAAAAATTGCTTTACCCGAAATATCTGTCATGGCAATGAACATTTTTTCAGCCATCGCCGAATATAAACCAACAAAGTTTATTTGATTGGATTGGTTTTTCCTGTTAAGTTTTACCTCATAGAATATCTGCTCTGACCATTTGTTTACTTCAGTTTCGTTTGTAGTTATTGGTGTAGAATTCGTATTCAGGTCTTTAGGTGCACTTTCGCCTATGTAAACAAATTTTATTTTATCATATTCTACACCTTTCAAAGTAAATTCGCCTTTACTATCT
The DNA here is from genome assembly GCA_016716335.1 of Saprospiraceae bacterium. Lineage (GTDB taxonomy): Bacteria > Bacteroidota > Bacteroidia > Chitinophagales > Saprospiraceae > OLB9. The sequence continues at coordinate 407,656 of JADJWN010000002.1, forward strand.
TTTGTCAAAGCGTTCTTGAAATTGTTTTTGTCAAAGTTATTGACAAGATTTAAGTGAGTATTACTTTCGACACATTTTTTATAATATGCCGTATTATCCAGATCCGGTTTTTCTGAATTTATGATATTCAGGACCGCATGTGCCAAGTGGTAAATCCTCCTTTCATTATTAAGTACTGCGCAAATACTAAATTGCAGTACGTATGAACCTGATTTTAAATCAGCGGTAATTGGGATATAAAAATCTGCGGCATTATTTTGAGCTTTTACAAAAAATTCAAAAACCTGTTTTCCACCGGGATAATCATACATGGATACTCTGATGACCTTGTTTGTGACGTTTAATCCTTCAAATAACAGATAGCCATTGACAATTTCTCCGGTACAACCGATATTCCTGTCAAGTAATACATGGATATATTTACCGGATTCTTGAGCATGCAGTACTTTAAAGCCAGATGCTGAAAGCATGAAATTCAGCATTGCGGTTATGGTAATTAGCAATCTTGACATGATTTGTTGAGTTTATCTCCAATAATGAGGTTTTCGGGTAGTTGAGCCTCGTAATACCAGACAGTTGCAACACTGTTCTGCCGGGCAGGGTGTGGTCTCTACAGGAGGTCTGGGACATAGTTTTACGGGTGTCCCAACAGATTCCGGTGATATGTAAATTCTTGCAGTATCCTGCTGGGTTGCATAGAAATAGCCCAAAACATTTTTAGTGCTGTCATTTACGCAACGAATGTTTGAGAATAATTGACCGGGTGGTGTTTCAAAAAGATTGCCTTCTCTGGACACCAGATTTTGCCTTGCCTTAAAATATTTAAAAGTATTAAGGTCTATGGATTCCAGCACTATACTATAATAACTGTCCTCTGCAAAGTCTGCATTTATCCTTCTGGAAGTGGCAGATATACGGAATTTTTCGTTTTTGGGCAGCACTCTCCCATCTAATGTGGTATTTCCGAGTAAGTCATCTCTTACTGTGACATAGCAGGTTTTTCCCGGACTGCCTCCTTCGATTTGCTCAGTGATCTGGTAGGCCCTGATGACATTCCATCTGAGTATTTGGGTGGTATGGCTGTCATTAAACTCTGTGGTAATCAGAATCTCCACATTCGGAGGAGTATCGGTAGTCTCTGGAGTGTAGATCTGATTTATAGAATTTATTTTAGGCACCGGTAGTAACGGCATCCATTCAGATTCAAACAAATCACCCCCAAATCTGACACTTATTTTATAGTTTTTATTAAGTTCAAATCTGAATTCCGGTGTTTCAGTGGCTTCATAGACTCCCACCGTGATTCTTTGTAAAGCCAATTTTTTGCCCTGGTTGTCTATAAGCTCTACTTGATCTACCAGAGTTGGACTCGATCGTTCAGTATTGAATGAACTTCGGTACGTATTTACTGTCACCTTGGCGGTTGTACCTGTTATAGATAATAATCCATCAATGATCAGATAGGATTTTGCGGTCTCGGGTGAGAGTAGGTTGATAGGATCCACACACCGTACGGAGAAAATTATAATGATTAGATAAATTGTGGCTCTTTGCATATGTTATTCAAATTCAAGGTTAAAACTTAAAGCAGGAAACATGGTGCCTACGATGGCAAGTCTGTTGGCCTGAGGAGTCGGCACGTCTCTGGTAGATCTGGTGTAAAATACAGAGAATGGATTCCTTCTTGCATATACATTATAAATGGTGAACGTCCAGCTGCTCTTTAATCGTGCAGCCTTGTTATGTGTTCTACCGAAATTGAATGAGAGGTCAAGTCTGTGCGTATCCGGTATCCTGAGTGCATTTCTTTCGGAATAGATGGGCACGTATACTCCATCTAAGTTGACATAACTCGATACAGGTGCAGTGGTGGGACGTCCAGACCTGAATGTAAAGTTGGCTATGAAGGTATGTCTTTCAATGGGCTGGTAGTTCAGGATGACTGAAATGTTGTGTGGTTGGTCATAGTTGGCAAAATAAGGTCGGCCATTATTGATGCCTTCAATTGTATAAATCGTCTGTGAATAGGTATAGGAAACAAAGCCATTGATTACCCCTTTGTGTTTTTTCAGACTTACTTCAATGCCTTTGGATTCACCTTGTCCCTGCAGTAGCTCGGTTTCGATATGTGGGTTGACAAACAATTCGGCATAGTCTCTGTAATCTATGATATTATTGAGCTTTCTCTGATAGGCTTCCACTGAGAACTCAAAGGGTTGACCTACTGAACCCAGAAATAGTCCGGCTGAATAATTGTCTGAGACTCCTGGTCGGAATACATGGTTGACCATCTGCCATTGACTGGTAGGTGAAGGTACATCCGTATTAAAAATCTGATTCAGAAATTGACTTGATCTCCCATATCCTGCCTTAATAGCAGCTGAATTGCCTAAAGACAACTTCATGGAAAGTCTGGGCTCCGGCTGGATATAAGTTCGAATGGTTCCTTCCTGTATCTTAAACCCCTCCAGATTTTCTTCCGATATGATATCATCCCTGTATTTGTATATTCTTCTCGGTCCCAAGGATTCAAAGTGATTTAATCGGTAGCCGAGTATAAATTCCAGCCATTTGGTCAACGGTATTTCCGAAGATATATATAATGCTGATTCCCGACCTTTTTCCAGGTCAAGACTGACAGGTACTCTTAAAGATTGAGGAGTGGCAGGGCTGAAAGCTCCAGGCAATACATCATATAAAATGGTACTTACCCCAGATCTGAAGTGATATTCCCTAATTTCAGCGTAAGTTTGTTATGCCCTTTGAGATAGGATATCCTGGTTTGAAAAATCGATGCCATCAGACCACTGAACTCATTCTGATTGCTGTTATATTCTGACCACACCACAGAAAGTTTGTTACTTATCTTATCGCTGATAATGGTTCTTAAACTGCTTTGTAAGATTTTGGTAGAATAATCAAAGCCAAAACTGTTGTTATATACAAAGTTGTCATTTGAATAGTAGCCGGAGATTGCCCATAGGGATTTGCCAAGTTTTATATTGAATTTGCCATTCAGGTCATAAAAGCCGGCATTACTGTTTTTGACCTCCGGTTGTGGAAACAATCTGAAAATTATATCTGAGTAGGTGGAACGACCTGAAAATATAAAGGAAACATTGTCCATCAATGGTCCCTCTATGGTACCTGTTGCTGAAAGGACATTTACATTGGCCTTGAACCTGAGTTTGTCTGCACCTTCTTTGGTCTGTACATCCAGCACAGATGAAAGCCTGCCACCATATTGACTATGAATTGCGCCTTTGTGCAACGTAGCGCTTTTAATCATATCAGCATTGAATGTACTGAAAAAACCTAAGGCATGAGAGGAATTGAAAAGGATCGCATCGTCCTGCATCACTAGATTTTGATCAACATTGCCTCCTCTTACATTAAATCCCGAGGCACCTTCTCCGATAGATGACACTCCCGGATTGAGGAGTACTGCCTTTACCACATCCCTTTCTCCCAGAAATGTGGGGATCCTTTCCAGTGCCTTAATATCTACTCTGTTAAGTCCTCCCTGAGTTTCACGTACCGCCTCGCCTCCGGCAATTCCACTTATGAGCACTTCGTCCAGTACCTGAGATTCTCTTTCCACAAGTACTTCGTATTGGACCTGTCCCGTAGCCTCAATAAAAATTGTTGTAGGGCTATATCCGATCGAAGCTATATCTATCTTATTGACACCTCTGTTCAATGTTAATACTGCCATACCTTCAGCATCTGTTGCAGTTTTCAATTTCCCGTTCACGGACAATGCAGCACCTATGATTTCCTCTTTATTATCTTTGTCCTTTACTTTGAGATTGAGCAGAATGGCATTGCTGCCCGTTGGTTTACCTTCAAGTTTAACGACTTTTGCAGTATTGTTTGCCATTAGTTGTGCCCGCTGGATTTCTGCTGCAAGTTGATCTTTTTGTAAATCCGGATTTTCTCCTATCAGAAAGTAACTGCCCCGATATTGAATCCACCGGAGATTAAGATTACTGTTAAGTTTGCTTAATACAGTTTCGATCGATTCCTTGACAAATCTGTAATTTTTGGCTTCATCGGAAAGGTCTTCTTCCTTGAAGTAAATTTTTATATTATACTTAAACTCCAGAGACCTGATTACTTCTGATGCAGTCCTTGATTCAAATAATTCGTTTATAATAATTTCGTTTTGCTGTGCATTTAGAAATTGAACCGAAAAAATGGTCAGTGTGCATAACAGCAAAGTTTGCTTAATAGAATCTCTCAAAAATAGTATTTGCATTTATAATGTTTGATTTGTTTTTCTTTTTGTAAAAACTAAGACATCTTTCCCTAATATCCGGTGTATTTGTACCCGGGAATGCAAAAATAGCCTTAAAATCAATCTTTTGCTCTTTTAAGGTGGCAAACTTCCCCTTATGTCTTCAATAATAGATTTTTTTTATTATGAAAGAGGTTTGCTGCCAGAAGGATTTCAATAATCGGGAACAGAGATTTTTTCAATAATTTGTGCAATCTTATTAAAATCCCTGGTGTCGAACTTGATCTCCTTTGCAATTTTATCAATTTTATCCTCCTCATTTCTAAAATTTTTTTTGATATCTTTAATTGACTTGATTTCTGTCAATTTGTTGTCATATAAAATAAAATTGCTTTGTCTTTTTACTATTCTGTGCTTAGTCTCCAATCCGAGAATTTTAGCCTGTGGGTCCGGCTTTTGTATATATGTGGAGTGACGGGCAATAATTTTTACAGGACCTACTGACACGAATTCATAAAAACCGGGATCGTTCAGTTCCTTAAAGTCTGTAGCCCTGTTGCTTAAAAAGCTTTTTTTGGTGTCACCAATATTGAGATGTACCTCATCCAGAAAGTCGGGCAATAATTCCTTTTCTTCCCCTAGCATAAAAACTTCCACCCTGGAGGAATAAAGATTAAGTTTTACATTACTTAAAAAAACTTTGTTCCCGTTTTTCAATACCAATTCTGCCGGATACCACTCGTCATAAAGATATTGGGAACCAATATATAAATCCGACTCCCCTGTACCCCGGGCATTCATGATCTGATAAAATAAAATGTCTTTAGAGTCCGGATTGACCTGTGCCGTATTTTCATTCAGGACACTTACGATCATTAAGAAAATGAAAAAACCGGGAAAACAGCGATTAAACATATGTCAGGCTTTTACAAAGTTCATATCAATTATTGGAGAATCTTCACTCCGGATGCCATAATCTTCAATTCTACTACGGGTTCGGTAATCTGCTCTATCTCTTCCGGAGTCTTGCCTTCGTCTTCTGCATAGTGGCGCAGTTCTTCCACGCTGGTTTCTTCGCGGTAAGCTATGCCTTCCACCACTACCGTTTTACCGGTCAGATCTGTAGGTACAAAAAAGGCGTAGTCTTTAAACTGAACAAAAGCGGTCTCTGCACTATCGTTTGTCATTGAGCCAAGATTCATCCAGCAACCTTTGGCCTGACATACCTCTGCTACTTTACCGATTACTTTTATCTTCAGTGAGTCAGGGCCCGCCATTTTGGCGAGAAAACTTTCATAACTCTCGGCACCTTCCTCGGATATCAAATCGCCAAAGTGAATTTCGGTTCCGTCTTTATCCTGTGCTGCTGTGCTGTCTTTCGGCTTACAACCTATCCACCATAGTCCCAAAATAAGCATCAGATATGTTAATTTTCGCATAAAAGGAATTTTTGCAAAAATAAATAAAGAATTTCAGAGTTCTTAGGAAGTCATCAAATTCCAAAAAGGTATCAGCCCAAATCTACAATTTATAAGATTTTAAATGCTTCATAATGAAAATTGGGTTAGGTATTCTGGTCACTGTAATCTGCATTTTTAATACCGGGCTGTTGATGGCAGGTTGTCTCAATGGCAATTGTACGAATGGTAATGGTACCTATGTGTATAAAAACGGGTTGAAGTATTCCGGTAGTTTTTTCCGGGGTCTCCCGCATGGGAATGGTCAGCTCAATTATCCGGATGGCAGTCAGTACTCCGGCAATTTTGTAAAAGGAAAAAAACAGGGATACGGCATCCTCCGGTATAAGGAGGGCAGTATATATAAAGGTGATTTTTCCAATGACCTTATATCAGGATATGGAGTGATGGAATATGCCAATGGTGACAGCTATTCAGGACATTGGGCAGACAATGCCATGCATGGTACAGGTACATATCATGCCCGGGATGGGTGGGTTTTTCATGGTAATTTTAAAGCCGGCAAACCTGATGGCAAAGCTGATATGACATTGGCTGATGGTACTGTGTACAGTGGTATATGGGTCAAGGGATGGAAGCAGGGGGTTTTTGATATAAAGAAAAGCTCAGGGGAAACCGTTAGGGTGATTTTTAAGGATGATGAATATGTAGGGCCTGAGAATGTCCTGGCTGATAATAGACAGGAAATCCGCACCCAGTCTGATGCTCCAACTTCAAAAGCCAAAAACTGTAATTCATTCCGGTGTCATGATGAAACCGGCTATATGGTAATGCAGGATGGCGGGATCTATTATGGTTCATTTATGCATGGCTTGCCTGAAGGTAAGGGCAAAGCAAAGCTACCCGATGGTTCGTTCATCCAGGGATACTGGAAATCAGGAAAACCGGTGAGCGTGGCCAGGCTTCCTGCAGGTCATCAGGTGGCTGATAAAACTACCGGAATCCCGGCATATTATTCTGCTTCCAATAATAGTCAAATTTCTGAAAGACAATCCAAAGTGGTCAGAGAGGCCGTCCCAAAATCTGAGAATATGACACCTTTGATACATGCCATGATAGTCGGGGTATCCTTTTACAAAGCATTGCCTTCCCTGAAATATACGGATGATGACGCCTATCGCTTTTATGCCTTTTTGAAGAGCCCTGAAGGCGGTGCGGTAAGTGACGACAGGATAAGGCTCCTGATTGATGATGCTGCCACCTCTTCCGGCATTCTTAAAAATCTGGACATTCTCATCAAAAATCCGGGACAGGAAGATGCATTGATTGTCTATTTGTCCGGGCATGGACTGGACGGAGCCTTTGTGCCTTATGATTTTGACGGTACAGGTCCCCTCACTCCCTATGAAGAAGTGTGGAAGGCCATTAAGAAAAGTAAGGCAAAACACAAGCTTATCATAGCCGATGCCTGTCATTCAGGCAGCCTTGCTTATGGAGCGAGATCAGCGGCATCTGCCAATATTCAGAAGTATTATGAGACACTCTCTGCAGCATCCGGAGGTACAGCCATTCTGGTATCCTCTGCTCAGGATGAAGTGTCGCTGGAATACGGAGGAATGAGACAGGGGGTGTTTTCGCATTTTCTGATCAGAGGACTCAAGGGAGAGGGTGACCTCAACAAAAACGGAATCGTTGAACTGGGTGAGCTCTACCGGTATATAGCAGCGAATGTACAGGGATATACCGCGGGCAAACAGAATCCTGTATTGCAGGGAGACTATGATGTCAATATGCCTGTGGCAGTGGTACGCTGATCTGAAGAAGGGTTTTGTCAGACCTCAGCAAGCCGTCTTCATATCAGCATGGTGGATAATTAGTCAAAATAAAATTTTGCAAATAAGTTTGTCAGTTGTCTGTAATAATATTACCTTTGCAGCCCAAAATATTTTTTCACCTAAATTTTTAATCAAATACTTCAAAAATGAATCAGTATGAAGTAAATTTCATCATCGATCCCGTTCTGTCAGGTGATGAAATTAAATCGACAGCAAAAACGTACGAGTCACTCCTTCAGGATGAGGGATGCACCATCGTACATGTAAATGAAATGGGACTCAGACAACTGGCTTATCCCATCAACAAAAGAACATCAGGTGTGTATTATTGTGTGGAGTTTTCTACTCCGACAGGTGCCATCATTCCCAAACTGGAGCTTGCTCTCAGAAGGGATGAAAGAATCATGAGATTTTTGTCTGTAAAATTGGACAAATACGGAGTACAGTACAATGCAGACCGCAGAGCAGGCAAAATCCACAGCTACAAGAAGAAGGATAAGAAGAAAGCCTCTGACGAGGAAGTGGCAGTGAAGGAGCAACCATCCAGAGAAATGGCTGCACCCGCTCCGGCTCCTGAATTTATCCCGGCAGTAGCTGCAAATGAGGAAGAATAATATTATTAACCACACAAGTAAATAATCATGGCATCAAGAGACGATATAAAATTTTTAAGTAATCCGACCATCGGACAGAAAAGGAAGAAGTACTGCCGTTTCAGAAAGTACGGAATCAAGCATATTGATTACAAAGACCAGGAGTTTTTGCTCCAGTTTGTAAATGAGCAGGGTAAGCTCCTTCCGAGAAGGATCACCGGCAATTCGCTCAAGTATCAGAAGCTGGTAGCAGTAGCCGTCAAAAGAGCAAGACATCTGGCTATCCTGCCTTACGTAACAGATTTATTGAAATAATTTTTTAAATCGAAAACAATGGAAATAATCCTTTTAAAAGATATAGATAAGCTGGGATACCGACATGATGTGGTAAAGGTAAAGCCCGGTTATGGCCGAAATTATCTCATACCTCAGGGACTTGCGGTAAATGCCAATGCAGCCAACCGCAAAAAGCTGGAGGCTATCTTAGCTGAAGAAGAAGCAGCCGAGGCAGCGAGATTGGACGAATACAAAGCAATAGCAGCTCAGCTCGAAGGTCAAACCCTCAAAATCGGCGTAAAAGCAGGTACCAGTGGAAAGATCTTCGGTAGTGTCACCAATGTACAGATTGCCAATGCATTGAAGGAGCAGCTCAATCTGGATATTGAAAGAAAAAAGATTGTGCTGGCAGAGGATGTGAAGGAACTTGGTACTTACAGTGCAGAAGTGCATCTGCATAAGGATGTAAAAACCAAGGTAGATTTCGAGCTTGTACAGGAGTAATATTACAAATGATCAATGTCTGAAAAGTCTTATGTTCCAAAAAGCATAAGACTTTTTTATTATGTATAAATCGCACATTTTGGGCAGAATATTGGGAATAGACTATGGATTGAAAAGATCCGGCCTTGCAGTCACCGATCCTCTGAGGATTATTGTAAATGGCCTGGATACAGTAGATACGGCACAGTTGATGCCTTATCTGGAAAAGTATTTGCTGTCTGAAGTGGTGGACAAAGTGGTGATAGGCATGCCGGTACACAGAGATGGAAACTTTACGGCTTTAAAACCTGTTATAGAGAAGTTTGCAGCCGATCTGAAAAAAAAATTCAACCATTTGATAATTGAGTTTGCAGACGAGCAATTCACTTCGGTCGAAGCCAGGGAACGTATCTTACAATATGGAATTAAAAAGGAAAAACGCAGGGATAAGGCTCTGATTGATCAGGTGAGTGCGGTGATTATTTTACAAAGATATCTTAACTTTATTTGAGCGAGACATGATATTACCCATTTATGCATATGGCCAGCCGGTACTGAAAAAAAGAGCAGCTGACATCACCAAAGACTATGAAGGGTTGCCGGAGTTGATACAAAATATGTGGGAAACCATGTATAAGGCAAGTGGCGTTGGACTGGCAGCTCCCCAAATCGGGCTGGGCATCCGCTTGTTTATCGTGGATACCATGCAGATTATGGAGGAGGATAAAAAAGAGGAAGGTATTAAGCAGGTCTTTATCAATGCGCAGATTGAAGCGGAGTGGGATGAATGGTGGCCGTATGAAGAGGGATGTCTGAGTATCCCCAATATCAGAGGGGATGTGGAGCGGCAGAAAAAGCTCCGGATCCGTTATCTGGATGAAAATTTTCAGGAATACACCCGGGAATTTGACGGTATCAATGCCAGAGTGATACAGCACGAGTATGATCATATAGAGGGCAAATTATTTGTTGAAAGACTGAAGCCCCTTAAGAAAAAACTGATCCAGCGTAAGCTGAATGATATCAAAGCCGGCAAGGTCAATGCTGAGTATAGACTGAAGTTTTACAAGGAGTAAGCCTGAGAGCTGAATCTGTATTTCACTTTCGGCCGAAGTCTGCCGGTATTTCTCCCAGGGCCTTGGTGTCCCATTTCACGATGGGATTTCGGTGGGTATGGGTCTGTAGCCATCTTTCAGCCCTTTCTATCAAGTCAAATAAGTCTTTATTATCGTGATCGGCGGTATGCTTGGTCCTGGCCTTCTTGTGCATTACCCATGATATTGCGGTCTGAGAGTCAGTATAAATGGTGGTATGCCGGTTTCCTTTCTTTTCAAATAGTGCGAGGGCATGCACAATAGCCAGAAACTCACCGATATTGTTGGTCCCGTTTTTGAAAGGTCCCTGTCTGAAAAGTTCTCTGCCACTGAGGGTATGCACGCCTCTGTATTCCATCCATCCGGGATTGCCGCTGCAGGCTGCATCCACTGCAATACTGTCTTCGATTACAGCAGGCTTTGGCCTCATGGTGTTTGAGTTGGAATTTTTATTGCCGGATATTTTATTCATGAGCTTTTCCGGATTCATTTTGTAGGCCAGTTCGGCTTCAGCCATAGATTCAAAGGCTTTGTACATTGCGTCCGGAAAGCCTTTCACCTGCTCAAGACAGGTATTCCAGTCAGTATATATACCCGGAGATTTACCCACCCAGACCACGTAATATTTTTGTTTCTTTGCCACTTGAAATATTGAAAAGCCAAAAGTAATGTTAATTGACACACATGCGCATATTTATCTAAATGATTTTGAAGGATCTGACGCTGATATTCTGGCACGGGCTGAGAAGGAAGGAGTACGTCACATTTTTATGCCCAACATTGACAGCAGCTCTGTGGAAAATATGCTCCGTACAGAATCCCGGTATCCCAACTGTCATGCCATGATGGGCCTGCATCCCTGCAGTGTGAAGGAGGATTATGAAAAAGAACTGAGCAATGTAGAAAGCTGGTTTGCAAAGCGGAGTTTTGCCGCTGTCGGGGAGATTGGTATAGATTTGTATTGGGATAAGAGCTTTGCGGAAGCACAAATGAAAACATTTGAAAGGCAGATAGCATTAGGCAGAGAACTGGGTATTCCGATAGTGATACACTCAAGAGAGGCATTGGATATTACCATACAGACCGTTGGCAAGTGGCAGGATGGCAATCTCAAAGGAGTATTCCATTGTTTTACCGGGACGTTGGAGCAGGCACTGCAGATCTCAGATCTTGGTTTTTATATAGGTATCGGAGGTGTGGTTACCTATAAGAATGCCGGTCTGGATAAAGTTATTGCCGGCGCAGGACTGGATTTTGCTGTGCTGGAGACAGATTCACCCTATCTGGCACCGGTGCCTCATCGGGGTAAACCCAACGAGCCCTCATATCTTCGTTATATAGCGGATAAATTGTCAGAGATTACCGGTCGTTCAGTGACCGAAGTGGAAGATATTACCTCAAGCAATGCAATGCGTTTGTTTTCGGGGTGGTTTGCAGTAAACTAATCGTCGTCATCGTACGAGAGTAGTATTATAGTACAGCTTAACAGAGGGTTTACATTGTATGATGAAACTGTGAATTGACGGGAGGAATGTACCTGCCGAGATTAAAAAAGTAAGAATAATGCATATTTATTTTGATATTCAAACGAAATTTTCAACTTTTGCAGCATTGGAGAGTTGCTCGAGTGGTTGAAGAGGCACGCCTGGAAAGTGTGTATACCCCAAAAGGGTATCGAGGGTTCGAATCCCTCACTCTCCGCTAAAATATTTTTTTGTGTATTAACAATTGTTTTTAATTTTAACCATTCAAATCACTAATTTATTAACTAAAACTGTAAATTGACAAATCATGCGAAAACTTTTAGTATCCACAGGAGTATTCATCATGACTTCACTGATGTTTGCAATTGATGCTGCTGCACAGGAAGCCGCCGGCCCTCAGGGATTTCAGTTATTAAAGGAGAAATTCATCGAAGGAGACTGGAGATTCATGAGTATCGTACTGGTATGTCTGATCTTGGGATTGGCATTCAGTATCGAAAGAATTATCACATTGAACATTGCTTCTGCCAATACAGACGTATTGTTGGGCAAAATTGAAGAAAGGCTGGCAGCCGGAGATATTGAGGGTGCAAAAGACGTAGCAAAAGCAACACCTGGCCCTGCTGCAAGTGTATTGTACGAAGGTCTGAGAAATCATGCCGGAGGTCCGGAGGCAGTTGAAAAAGCATAGTATCTTATGGTTCTGTACAGATGGGATTGCTCGAGAAGGGTTTGGTATGGATCTCTTTGTTTATCGCACTTGCTCCGATGCTGGGGTTCATGGGTACTGTAATCGGTATGATCGGTGCGTTTGACAAGATCGAGGCTGCTGGTGACATCTCCCCTGCGATTGTGGCGGGTGGTATCAAAGTGGCACTTTTGACGACAGTATTCGGTCTGGTGGTTGCGATTATTCTTCAGATTTTTTACAATTACGCAGTATCAAAGATTGACGGCATCATCAATAAGATGGAAGATGCTTCTATCGGTCTTGTGGACATTATGGCCAGAAACAAGGTTTTTAAGTAATAGTACACACTCTAAAACAAAAAAGTTATGTATAATTTTTTAGTAAAAAATGGCATTACTGCAGCCATGGGTTTGGGGGTGTTGATCATTGTTATATTCATGGTCACTATTCTTACAGGCCTGAAGTCTGCCGGTTTTGATTCCGGTACAGACCTGCTGCAGCAGGATATGACTAAAATCAATTTCTTCAACTTCGGTTTGTATGCTACTTTTTTCCTTTGTGTTGTAGCATTGCTCATGATGACGGTCGGAGTAGTATGGGATATGATCAGAAATTTCAAAACCGGAAAGAAGTTTATTTTTGGTATCGTAGGTTTGGTGGTATTGTTTATCATACTGTACTCAATGTCAAAGTTTGAGACAGGAGGTAAGTGGGATACCCTCAATGCAAATTTCGGTATTACAGAAGGATCAAGCAAGCTCATATCTGCGGGCATTTATACCTGTGGTATTTTGTTGGCTATATCTGCTCTGTCTATTGTGGTATCAGAGGTCAGAGGCTTCTTTAAATAATGCATAAAACCGGTCAAGATGGCTAAAAAGAGCAGTAAAGACAGGATGAATAACGAAATCAATGCGGGGTCTATGGCAGATATTGCCTTCCTGCTGTTGATATTCTTCCTGGTTACCACGACCATAGCAGAAGACAAAGGGGTACTGGTCAAGCTACCACCCTGGTCTGATGAACCGCCACCACCGTTGAAGCTGAATTCAAGGAATGTATATTCCGTTTTGGTGAATTCCAGCAATCAACTGCTGGTCAGAGGTGAGCCAATGCCCATCAACAAGCTTAAGGAGAATACCAAGATATTTATTATGAACCCCAATAAATTGGAAAACATGTCCGAAAGTCCGACTGAGGCCCTGATTTCCATCAAGAACGACAGGGGTACCAGCTATAAAACTTATCTGGAGGTATATAATGAGCTGAAGGCAGCCTACAACGAATTGTGGGATGAAGCATCACAGAAGAAGTTCGGAAAAAATTTTGAAGATCTGAACAAAGATCAGAGAGAGCAGATTACCTCTGCCATACCGCTGGTAATATCCGAGGCTGAAGCTACGGCATTCGGAGAGGAGAAATAATTCAGGTAATAACTATTTATAAATCAGGAATGTATGCATAAGTTTAATAAAAAAGTCGGTAAGTCGAAACCTGCAATCAGCACGGCTTCACTACCGGATATCGTATTTATGCTCTTGTTTTTCTTTATGGTTGTTACCAAAATGAGAGATACAGAGCTTAAAGTTTCTATCAATACCCCTTCAGCATCCGAGCTTACCAAGCTCGAAAAGAAAACACTGGTGAATTTCATCTACATTGGTCGTCCTACCAAGAAATATGAAAAGGAATTCGGTACCAAGCCAAGAATTCAATTGGGGGACAAATTTGCCACGACCGATGATATTCCATTGTTTCTTGAAAAGCACAAAGTGACAGTGCCGGAAGCACAAAGACCCAGTATCATATCTTCCCTTAAGGTGGACTCAGATGTGACCATGGGGATTGTAGGGGATGTAAAGACTGCTTTGAGAAAGGCAGGACAAGTCAAGGTGAACTACTCGGCCAAGAAGAGAGAACGTACGAAATAACAGTATTTTTCATAATTTTTACAGAAGGGTATTTCCATGTGGGAATATCCTTTTTTGTTTTTAATCGATTGGTACTGACGATTGTGGATTACTTGAGTATCAAACTCTCAGAATTTCAGCCTATATCCATCCTTGCTTCAGGTGCAGCTGTCTGATCTGTAAACCTTCCCTCAAGATATTTGTAATATGCAGTAATTCCGATCATGGCAGCATTGTCTGTACAATATTCGAATGCAGGTATAAATAATTTCCACCCAAGTTCTGAAGCACTTTCTGAAAATCTTCTGCGTACCTCGCTGTTGGCAGACACTCCGCCGGCTATGGCTACCTGCTTGATTCCTGTGGTAACTACAGCTTGTTTTACTTTATTCAGAAGGATACTGACTATGGTATATTGTACGGATGCGCAGATGTCGTTGGTATGCTTTTGAATGAATTCCGGATCTGCTGCCATTTCTTTCTGTAGGAAATATAAGATCGAGGTTTTTAATCCACTGAATGAAAAGTGTAAACCTTCAGTCTGAGGCTCCGGAAATTTGAAAACCGGTTTGCCGGATTGAGCAAGTTTGTCAATGACCGGTCCTGCAGGGTAGGGTAGTCCAAGCATTTTTCCCGTTTTATCAAAGGCTTCACCGGCGGCATCATCCATAGTCTCCCCGAGTATTTCGAGGTTTAAGGGTGAGTTTACCCGTATAATCTGGGTATGTCCACCTGAAATGGTAAGACACAAAAAAGGAAAGTCAGGGTATGGACGCTCCGCAAAATGAGCCATCACGTGGGCGTGCATATGGTGTACATCAATGAGAGGCAGATTCAGTGCCAGTGCCATGGATTTGGCAAAGGATACTCCCACGATCAGACTGCCCAGGAGACCGGGCCCTTTGGTAAAAGCAACGGCAGAAAGGTCGTGTACGGACACTCCGGCTTGTTTGAGTGCTGCATCCACGACCGGTACAATATGTGCCTGATGCTGTCGGGAAGCCAGCTCGGGTACCACACCGCCATACATTTCATGTACGTGTTGGGTGGCTGTAACATTACTGAGTACAACACCATCTCTGATGACAGCAGCGCCGGTATCGTCGCAGGATGACTCTATGGCAAGGATGGTGATATTTTTGTCAGCCAAATTTTTTTATTGCAAAGATATGCATTCTCCGGCTTCCCCTTCTATTCGGAGCAGGTATGTATGGTTTAAACAGGTGACTTATGATACCGGCATATAATCATATACTCCGGAATATGCAGCCTGTAAAATATTTTGTTAAAAAATTTTGTTCCTCATACGTCAAATGCTTTATTTTGTGCATCTTAATCAGCGTGTGAGGTATTTTACATGCATTTAAAACCAAACTTAAAAATCAATCTATGAGAGCGGTCATCAACGTAGTATTAGTGTTACTTTCCTTAGTATTTGCTTATTGGCTATATTCTTCCATCAGAGAGCCCATTGCTTTCAAGGCTGAAAAGGAAAAGAGAAGAGATGCAGTGGTAGATGTGTTGAAAAAACTTCAGGTGGCACAGGATTTATACAGGACAATTACCGGTAAATATGCAGGTAATTTTGATACGCTTTCCTATGTGCTTAAGAATGGTCAGGTAGAAAATGTAAAACTCGAGGCAGACCCCACTGATCCCACCAATCAGGATAAATTTATCCGATCGGTAAGTTACAGACCGGCGCTCGACTCTTTGTACAGTCTACTGGGAGGTCCGGTGAATGTAGATTCTCTCAGATACGTACCTTATGGTGAAGGTAAGACTTTTGATATTGCTGCTGATACTTTGAGATATCAGGGCACATTGGTTCAGGTGGTGCAGGTTGGTACGAGATTCAAAGATTTCATGGGAGAATATGCCAATCCGAGATTTAAAAAATACGATGCATTCTACGATCCCGACAAGCCTCTGAAGTTTGGCGATATGAATGCCCCGAATACAAACGGAAACTGGTAAAAGTGGCGGAAATAAGTTTTTCCGGACCTGTTATAAATGAAAAAATTGAAAAGCTGTCTGTCGTTGTCGCGGCAGACAGCTTTTCTTTTGGATTTATCAACGACACAGGGCAGATACAGTCGGTTGATTTTATTCAAACTGACGGAATACCCGCAATAGAGTCTTTAAAAGAAAAAATCAGAGGACTGATAGAAGAGTATAGCCCGGACCGAATTACCGTAGCCAGCAAACAACCTCCTGTCTTGCACACCCATAAGGTAGATGACAAGCTTATCAATTTTTTTCCCTTGTTTGAAGGCAAGCAGGTTTTCAGAGAGAAATTTACGGGTGAAGAGGTTTTTACCTACTTCGGACTGAATGATACCCAGATTCAGTTGCTTGATGGACTCTTGAAGAATTATGCACTCCACCATTATTCGATGGTGTTGGCCAATTATCATTATCCATCAGGATCCGGAGCTGTGCATGCGGATTTTGACAACGGCAGATTGCATATTTTTTACAGCAACCAGGAAGGCTTCAGATTTTACAACAGCTTCGGCTTCAGTACCCATGAGGATGTACTTTATTATATATTGTCGGTGTACCGGTATTTGGCTTTAGATCCTCATGAAGCGGAGCTTCGTATCTCAGGATTGATTGATACAAACTCCGGCCTGCTCAAATTAATCCGTGGATACGTGGCATATATATCTGTGGCAACCGCATACCCTTGCCTGCCTGTGGTAAGTGAGCTGACCATACCTGTCCATTATTATTTTGATATTGGTGCCACAGCATTATGCGAATCATAAGCGGAATATTCAAAGGCAGAAGATTTACGCCTCCTGCCGATAACTGGCCCACCAGACCTACCACAGATTTTGCCAAGGAAGGTCTCTATAATATTTTGCAGAACCGGATTGACTTTGAAAGCACAGTGATGCTGGATCTGTTTGGTGGCACCGGCAATCATTGTTATGAATTCATTTCACGGGGTTGTACCGATGCGACCTATGTGGATAAGTTTCCGGGTTGTGTGCGGTTTGTACGTAAAACTGCCGAAGAACTCGGAATCACCGACAAATTGCAGATAGTACAATCGGACGTCTTTAAGTTTTTGAGATTCAATACCAGAAAGTACGATTTTATATTTGCCGGACCTCCTTATCCTTTGCCCAATCTAAGGTCAATACCTGACGAGATATTCAATAATAATACTCTTAAAGCCGGTGGCCTGTTTGTACTGGAGCATAATCCTGACCATGATTTCAGTCAGCATGAGCATTTCATTGAGAAAAGGAATTACGGCACGACAATCTTCAGTTTTTTTAAGTAATCATCGACACGTTGCAGTGTGCCCGCACTTTTACTTTTCTGCCCAGTGTCGGGTGACTTCTGTTTTTTCTATGTAAAGAGAGGTACTTGGATATGCAAAGCTGACTCCTGCTGTCTCAGCAGCCTGCAGAATATTAAAAATAATGTGCTCTCTGATACTTAACTCAGTCTTGAAATCAGCCGCTTCGATATACACCCTGAAATAAATGTCTTTGGAGGAGGCTGCCAGATTGCGCAGGTAAATCATCCATGTATCCGGCTGGATGCTTGGATTGGCAGGTGGGATTTTACGCAGTTCTTCGAGAAAGTCATGAATCTGCGCACTGGGTGTAGAATATAGTATACTGAGGTTCAGTTCCATAATTCTGAATTTCCGGATTCCGAGATTGGTAATAGTAGCATTGGCGAGATTTCCATTGGGTACTGCGATGACGGAGGTGTCAATTTTTCGTATTCTCGTTGTACGGAATCCCACCTTTTCAATGGTACCCTCTGTATCCGGAGTAGTGATAAAATCACCGATCTGAAAGGGCTTGTCCAGAAAAATCATCACTGAGCCCAGCAGGTTTTTAAAAGTGTCCTGTGCCGCCAGTGCAATAGCCAGACCACCGATAGATGCCCCGGCAATCAGTGCTGTCACATTTACACCCAGCAAGGACAACATATGCATCAGCGCTACCAGACCTATGATAATTTTGAGCGACTTCATGAGCAGTGGTATCAGCTGGTCGTCCATTTTGGTCTCCGTTTTTTCTGCTGCCAGAAGCAGATATATTTTGATGATGCTCACCACCTGCAAGGAAGCCAGTACAATGAAAATGGTCTGGATTATATCTGCCGTTTTGTGCAGGAATGCAGACACATTCAGATTGAGCAATAACAGAGGAATCAGCCTTTGTATCAGTGCCATCAACATGATGAGACTCACGTATTTGGCCAGTTTATACAGTGTTTTGTGATGCTGACGGCCGATATGAATCTTTTCCCAGACTGATTTTTCCAGTACTTTATCCACAAGCCAGGACAAAATCAGGTGTAGTAAGAAAATCAATACCACAATAATCGCCATCGCGATATACTGCCACAATGCGATACCGAGATATTTTTCGGAAGATGAGGACGGCAGAGAATGCAGGATTTCATCCGCCCACTCCGGAAACACCTCTCGGTACAGACTGTGTATCCTTAGACTGGTTTCTTCTGAGTAGTACCAGGCATCTCCGTATTTTTTGAGATATATCTCCGGATATTTCTTTGGGAAAAGTCTGAATTCCTGTTTTAATGTAAGGCTGTCTGTGTAATTACTGTCTCTTGGAATGGCGGCAAAATCAATCTCGAGCCCTTTGGCATCATAAAAATGTTTCAACTCCCGGGCAAATTCTTTTCTTTTTTCGAGATTGTAAATAGGTAAGAAGGCCTGAGCTGCCAACGAATCATTGTAATTGTCCTGGGTAAGCTGTGTGATATGAATGACTATCACCTGATGAGGTGTACCCGGCCCCTGACTGTTGATTTCCTGAAAAGCCCATAAATGAGACAATCCTGTTTTCATCATAAAAAACAGGAGCACAAAATTACTTTTCGCAACAGTTTTCATTTTCATTATATCAATAATCATGAAGTCTGCAATTCAAAAGTCACTGCCGGGCAAGACAAATTCAAAAATAGAAAAATCAGGGAGACAATCTTTCGATAATCCATTCTGTATCTCCCAGCCTGTACCGGATTCTGTCATGAAGTCTGTTGGCTCTGCCCTGCCAGAATTCAAAACTATTGGGAGTGATGAGATAGCCACCCCAGCTGTCTGGTAGAGGGATGTGCTCCTGACCCTCAAACTCTGTCATCAGTGCCTGCATTTTGTTTTCCAGAAATTTTGCCGGGAATGACGCTGCTTTGTCTGGAAGCCCAGGCTCCGATTCTGCTTTCTCTGGGCCTTGACTGAAAATACTGCTCTGAGTCTTCTCGCGACAATCTCGTAGCCACCCCTGCTGATTCTTACCTGGCGTTCCAGTTCAGCCATAGAAAGGTCATGCTTACATAGGGATTAGTCGCCAATTCGCCGGCTTTTGCACTGTCATAATTGGTGTAAAAACTGAATCCTCCCTGCTCAATACCTTTGAGCAATACAACCCTCGCAGATGGAATACCTCTACTGTCAGCCGTAGATAGCGTGAAAGCATTGGGTTCAGGAACATCAGCTCTGACAGCTTCATCAAACCAAAGCCTGAACTGATCAAAGGGATCTTTATGCACATCTTTTTCGTCAAGAGTGTGCAACATGTACTCTTTTCGTAAATCTGCGATTTTATTCATACTGATATTACAAGCTAACTTTTTTAATAATACTCCTGCTCAGAATGGTTTTAAGGTAATATACCAACCAGAACATCACAGGCACCACCACCAGTGTGAGGAAGGTGGCAAACACCAACCCGTAAATCACAGTCCATGCCATAGGTCCCCAGATTGCTGTGTTGTCTCCTCCCACAAAAAACTCAGGATCAAGCCTCGATACAAAACTAAAGAAATTTATGTTAAAACCTATGGCCAGCGGGATTAATCCGAGCACCGTGGTAATAGCAGTAAGCAATACCGGTCTGAGACGGGTAGCACCGGCCTGAATAATGGTTTCCTTCACTTCATCAAAACTGAGTTGATTTTCGTGTATATAACCTGCTTCTTCCATTTTGCGGCGAATCAGCAATTGGGTGTAATCAATAAGCACAATAGCATTATTGACCACTACTCCGGCCAGCGAAATGATTCCTACTCCTGAGAAAATCACGGAAATCGTAGAACCCGTAATGGAGTAGCCCAAAAATACCCCGATGGTACTGAAAAGTACAGAAAGTATAATGATGAAGGGCTTGCTGAAAGAATTGAACTGCGACACCAGAATGATAAAAATCAGGAAAGTAGCTACCAGAAATGCAGTAGTGAGGAATCCCATGTCCTCTGCCTGTTGTTGCTGCTGACCTGTGAATTCATAGGTGAAGCCGGCGGGCATTTCATATCTTGACATCCCTTCTTTCAATCTGGCTACAATATCATTTTCATTGTATCCCGTCAACACGTTGGAATATATGGTCAGTACCCTTTCGCCATTTTTACGTTTTATTGAGTTGTATGTAGTGGAATATTCTGTCTTGGCCACTGCAGAGACAGGTACCTGGGCAATCCGTCCGTTGGCGGGATTTCTGAAGGTGATTTTTTGATTCATCAGATTTTCAATACTGTTTCGGTACTGCTCATCCGCCCGTACTACGATGGGATATTCTTCTTCACCTTCCTTGTATTTGGATACTTCCTTGCCGAAAATAGAAGTCCTGAGTGCCATTGAAATACTGTAGGTGGACAGTTCATATCGTCTCGCTGCTTCACGGTCTATGTGTACCAGCAGCTCAGGTTTGCCCAGCTGAACATCCGATTTCAGTTCTTCAATGCCCGGAATATTCAGGGAATTCATATACTGTTTGACTTTTTCTCCCAGTACGAGCAGGGTATCAATATTGTCCCCTCTGATTTCCAGATTCACAGGCTTACCTGCCGGGGGACCGTTGGCATTTTTATCGAAGACAATCTCCACACCCGGATAATCTTTGACTTCGCTTCTCAGACTTTCGAGAATTTCAGTTGTGGATATTCCATCCCGATCTTTGGCAGGTACAAATGAAACCGTAATCCTCGCTTTGTGTGGAGTGACTCCGGGTTCAGGCGGAGTATTGGGGTCGGCTGTATTCTCTCCGATCTGAGTGAGGACGGCTTCGACGATCTGCCTTTTATCTGAGATAATACGCTGAATTCTGCTTTCGATATCTCTGACCAATCTGTTGGTCGCCTCAATATCCGTACCCAGCGGAAGTTCGATAAATGCATTGATATAAACCGGATCTGCATCGGGAAAAAACTCCACTTTAGGCTTGCGGATACCCAGCAGGATAATGGAAAAAATCAATAATCCGAAAGTTCCGGCAAATATAAACCCCGGCCATTTTTTGCTGAGCGATAAGGTAACAAAGTTGCGGTATGCGTTTTCAAGTCTGGGCAGAAAAACATTCTGAAATCTGAAAGCAACAGGCCGGAGTACAAAAAAATTGAATAAGGTAATGGCAGAGACAATCCACATCAGATTTCTGAAAGCCTCACTGCCGGCGAAATGGGCTGCTACACTAAGCAGTAGCATAATACCCACTCCTTTCAATATATTTTTGCGCCGTCTGGCCAAAGTATTCTCATCCGGTGCAGCAGTGTCCAGCTTCATAAATCTGGATGCCACCACAGGATTGATGACCAATGCCACAAACAGGGAGGATGTAAGTACGATGATGAGGGTGATGGGGAAATATTTCATGAATTCACCCATGATGCCTGGCCAGAATCCCAGAGGAATAAAGGCTGCCAGGGTGGTGGCAGTGGAGGCAATGATGGGAATGGCTATCTCACCCACGCCGTACTTTGCGGCTGTAACGGGTGAAAAACCGTTCTGCACATACCGGTACATGTTTTCTACCGCTACGATTGCATTATCCACCAACATACCCAAAGCCAGTATTAAAGCAAAAAGTACCACAATATTCAGCGTGATGCCCATGATATTGAGTATCAATATTCCCATCAGCATAGACAGGGGAATGGACAATCCTACAAAGGAAGCATTCCTCAATCCCAAAAAGAATAATAACACCAAGGTGACGAGGATGACCCCTGAGATGATACTGTTTTCGAGATTGCTCAGTTCATTTCTGGTGTTGACAGACTGGTCGTTGAACTTTGTAATCCTGATGTCAGAAGGAATGTCCTTTTTTGCATCCGCCAGTACCTGATCGAGATTATCAATGGCTGCAAGAAGGTTTTGTCCCCTTCTCTTTATCACATCCAGTGATATAACCGGCAAAGAATCTGATCTGGCATAACTAGTCCGGTCTTTATATTCATAAGTCACCGTAGCTATATCCTTAAGGAAAACAGGTCTCTGATTTTCAGATTTGACTATCATATTTTCAATTTCCTCCACGTTGGTAAACTGACCTATGATACGTACGGCTCTCTTAAAATCATTTTTAATCAATTCTCCGCCAGACATGGTGAGGTTTTCTGCCGAGACAGCATTTTCTATATCATTGTAGGAGATTTTAAGAGACTGCATTTTGAGCAGGTCCACATCTATCCTGATCTCTCTGTCCAATGCGCCTTTTATATCGACCTTGGAGATCTGCCGGATATTCTCTATCCTGTCTTTGAGCATCTCAGCATAGAGTTTCAGCTCATCCACAGAGTAATTACCCGACATATTGACCGTCACGACAGGTATCTCTGAGAGATTGATCTCCTGTACATTGGGTTCATCGGTGAGATCCTTTGGCAGGTCAGGTTTGGCTTTGTCCACGGCATCCTTAACTTTTCTGACCACATTTTCCATTTCGAGGTCGGCCTCAAACTCCGCTATGATGACGGAATAGTCCTGGATGGAGGTAGAATTGACATTTTTGATACCTGTGATACTTTCGATCTGCTTTTCCAAAGGTCTTGTGACCAGATTTTCTATTTCCACTGCCGAGTTTCCGAAATAGGGAGTATTGATGAAAACAGTGGGAAGTGAGGCTTCCGGAAATTGCTCTTTGGGCATGGAATTGTAAGACTGTATTCCAAACAGCAATAACATAAATCCGATGATGAATACGCTGGTAGAGTTATCTACGGCCAGAGAACTTAAGCCGAATTCTTTTAATTTTTCCTTTATCTTCATTTTCTGAATGGTTGATCGATGGAGAATGTTTGAATGTAACGCCGGATTATGACTCTATTTTGAGTATTGTTCCGTCAGATACAGTGCGGGCACCTTTTACGATGATTTTGTCGCCCTTATTGAGTCCTGAGGTTACGACCACTTTGCCGTCTGCACTTTCACCGGTTTCTATATATTTCTTGGCGGCGGTCAGCACATCGCCTGACTCCTGTATGACATAGACATATTTCCTCCCATTGACTTCCTGCTGTACCAGATCCACAGAGATAGAGACTGCATCTTTGATGGTCAGGTCGTTGACCTTGACGATAGAGAGCAGATTGGGCTTCAGACTGCCGTCCGGATTATCTATCCATACCTCCATCTTGAAGGTACGGTTGGCCGGATCTATGGTGCGGCCCAATTGGCTGACCCTTTGCTTCATCTCCTTTCCGAGTGCCGGAAAGCTGAGTGAAATCGGATCTCCGGTTTTGATTTTGCCCAGGTAACTCTCCGGTACATCGGCCACCACCTTGACTTTAGATACATTCAGCAATCGTACCACCGGTGTACCGGGAGCGGTCATCTCCCCTTCTTTCATCAGCAGCATATCCACAATACCATTTATGGGAGCATACACATTCCTTTTCTTCAGCTGTGTTTCGAGTGTCTGCAGGCTTTTTTCGGTTCTTTCCTTTGTATTTTTAGCCTGGAGATACTGGACTTCAGAGCCGATATTCTGTTCCCACAATCTTTTCTGCCGCTCATAGACATCATTGGCGAGATCCAATGCTTTGAGTACTTCTTCCTTTTGTTTTTCCAGGCTTTCTGCATCCATGGTAGCGATGAGCTGGCCTTTCTTTACATTTTGGCCTTCTTTTACAGCCAGTCTTACTATCCGGCCCCCGAGTTCGCTGGATGCATTGACGATATCATTGGGTTCGACTACAGCCTGAAGATCTATGTACCGGTTGAATACATCCGCTTTCACTGTATCATAAGTGACACTGACTACGACTTTGTTTTCATTGGGGAAAAGGGCGTTTACCTCAGCAGTACGACTTTCTATTTCTTTTTCGAGAGCCGCAAGCTGAGCTTTTTTTTCTTCGAGTAATTGTTTTTTGGCCTCAGGGCTATCCTGATTGACAATGGAGGGTTGGTTGCAGGATGCGATGAGCAGCAGGCCTGAAAATATGTACACAAGTGTTTTCATATGATGGTCAAATGTTTATAAGGTTGAATTAAATTTTTCCAATGGCTTTTTGAAAATCGGTATAGGCAGTAAGCAGATCATAGACGGCATTGATATACACGCTTTGAGCCTGATACAGACTTGCTTCAGCCTGTATAACCTCCACGCTGGAACCAACCCCTTCTCTGAATTTTATCAGCGTTTTTTCGTAAATACCCTGTGAAATTTTCAGGGCATTTTGTCTTGCAGTGACCACCTCTCTGGCATTCGCCAGGGCTGATGAACTGTTGCGGATTTCCATCAAAGTGGCTTTTTCAAAAGTTTCCTTTTCAAGATTGGCCTTTTCGATATTCAGACGGGTTCGCTGGATTTTGGCACTTTTATCACCACCATCATAAATAGGTACATTGATGGCGAGACCCACTGCCGATTGCGGAATAAAACCTGTCTCCTGATTGCTGAAAAGATTGCGACGGAACAAGGATGCCTGACCATTGACAAATGCCCTGACAGTTGGCAGGTACCCTGCCTTGATTCTGCTCAAATCAATATTATTCAGTTCAAGACCCTTGGATATCACCTGCATCTCGGGTCTCTGACCTACATATTCGGATTCATTGATCAAGGAGGTTTCCAATGGAATATTCGTCAGATCAGTCAGGTTGTCAGAAAGGCTGATAGGCTGGAGCAGTGGAAAATTCATCTGAAATTTCAGAGCATTTTTGCTAACTTCCGTCAGTTGTTTCATTCTCTTGATTTCGATATCAATATTGTCGGCAGAAAGCGTCAGACGATCTACGTCCAATTGCTCGGCAAAACCATTCTGATACATGGCCCGCACTTCTTTGAGGGATGCTGCCACATTGGATTTATTTTTTTCAAGAATGGAGAGATTTTCCTGAGCGATAAGAACACCCAGATAAGCCTGAGTGATTTTTTGTCTGATATCTCTTTCGGTTACTGCTTTTTCGGCAGCGACGAGCTCCTTATACAGTTTGGCTGCTTTGACACCGTATAAATATGAGCCGTCAAAGACCATGGAGGATAATTCTGCACCGGCGACTAATTGATGAGGCTGGAACAATGTAAATTTGAAGGATGCCGGAGGTCCGAGCTCCCTTCTTGGTATGACGTTTTCATCAAAGAGTACATTGTAGATGGTGGGTGAGATAAAATCCTGGAGCGGCTGAGCCGGCACCGCAAAAAAGTACTGATAATTGATGAAGGAATTCAGCTTCGGAAGACCGATAGCTTTAAATTCCCTGATCTGAGATACAGCATCTCTTTCTGCAACATCCTTGGTTTTGAGCTCCAGGTTGTTTTTTAAGGCATAGTCTATGGCCTGTTCAAGACTGAATGTCTGCTGTGCATGGAGCCCGCCAAAAGCTGTCAGAAACAATACGAATAACGATTTTTTAAGCATACTGGCTGATTTTGAAAAGTGTTCTGTCAAAATTGGATGTTTTTCATTTTTTCCCTTCCCGTATCAGATACCAATCCGTACAGATGATACAGCAGCATCTGTATGACCAGCTTTTGCCGGTCAAACTCGGTGAGTGGAAAATAATCTTCATTTACTATGTTGGTAGATTTGGTCACATATAGTCTGGCAATAATTTTGGCATCGATGTCGGATCTGTACAGGCCCTCCCGGATTCTCTCTGTATATTATTGTATATCACATTCTCTATAAAGCTGAAATGCTGGGTTTCAATCAGTTTCCATACCTGTGGATGATATTTCTTAAGATCAAATATCAGGGATGGTTGTATCTTTCTTAGGAATACCAATACATGACGTGTGATGGAGACCATTTCATCCAAGGCATCTGCCGAATGTGATATAATCTCCGAAATCTCTTTTTCATTCTGATTGAGATGCTTCTGTATGACTTTGACTACCAGCTCCTCTTTATTATTGATAAAGGTGTATATGGTTTTTTGGAAATACCCAGAGTTCGGCATAAGTCATCCATACTTACACTTTTGACACCATATTTCATAAAAAGGTCCAGTGCTGTCTGCCAGATTACATCCTTCATGAGGTTGTGGGGATAATTTATGACCGGTAAAACGCAGGAAACTTTCAATTGTTTTAAAGTTTCTAAAGTTTTTTAAAATTTTTTTACCCTTTTAAATGATTCTCAAAAAGATCATAGCGCAGACGCATTACTCTTTGCCTGTAAAGCAAACAAAATATGGTTACTCGCTGAAATCAATTCTATGGATATGCGTTAATCAACGATGGAATAGGCTAAATAGCAGACAATCGGAATGGAGGGGTCAGGATGACTGAAGTACCATGGCATTTCTCCATTTTTTCAATCCTGCCAATGCCAGAATCAGAAAAATCAGATATTGCAGTGAAGTAATGGCATAACCTTTCCAAAGGTAAAGAGGTATGGATATGATGTTACCTGCAATCCAGAAATGCCAGTTTTCTATCTTTCGTTTTGCCATCAGCCACATGGCTATCAGGAATACTGATGTAGTAATGGCATCCACGTAATAATACCACAGAAAAGAATCATTCGTACTGCTCTGCAACGTATCATGACTGAGCAACTGATCCAGCTCAGGTCGATAGCTGTACACAGCCAGCGTAAAAACAAAACTGATCATAAAAACCAGCAGTGCCGGACCGTAATCTTTGCCGGTCATTTTGATTACAGATACGGTGGTATCCGCTTGTTGGTATCGATACCAGTTGATCCATCCGTAAAGACTCATACACGTGTAATAAATATTAATCATCATATCACCCAGAAGGTTCCATTGCCAGAGTAACCAAACGTAGGTAACCGTGCTGACAATGCCTGTGGGATATCCCGTAATACGCCTCTTACCAATCAGCCAAACACTTAAAATGCCGCTGCCTGCTGCCAATATTTCAAGTATTATCTGAAGTTGGCTGTATGATTTGTAGGGTTCGATAAAAAAATTTAAGATATCCATGCTGCAAAGTTGGAAATTAAAATCAGAATACATAAATTTGGTTCAAAGTCCAATTTCCACACCAAAATGAATCCAAGGGTAATCACATATCCTGAATCTGTGGTGGCTCCCGAAGTGGTTGAGGAGCTCCTCGAAAGTTACAAGCCTGAAGGACAGGTAATCATTCATGGTCTGTACAAGGCGCCACCCAGTGGTCCGGTCTTCATACGTATCTGGCCTACCACATATCTCTTTGATAAGGACTCAAGCCATCGGAGTGAGCTGGTATGGTTTGAGAAGATTTCCTGTATGCCATACTGGACAGAAGTACCCGAGGACAGTTTTTTTACATTCACCCTCGTATTCAGTGCATTGCCAACATCCTGCACCATGTTTGATCTTAAGGAGATTATCCCTGATTCCGGGGCTTTTCAGATACTGGATATCCGCCGCAACGATGATGATGTCTATTTTCTTGATTTTAGCCTGTAAAGTCCTCGTTTACTTTTTTTAACATATTAAAAATTACCTATATAAATTTTGGCATGCAAATAATATTTTATGAGCATGCACTTTCAGTCTGTTTTGTCCGCATATTTCTGCTTCTGACCCTCTCATTTCAGAATTAATTTTGGCTTAACATTGGCTTAACATTGGCTTCGGACATTTGCGAAAAATTCTAAATATGAGATTCAGGTTATTATTTTTATTGTTAACAATTGCCATCAAAATGCAGGCCTTCTCCCAGCCGGGTGTGATAGAAGGTATCATTCTGGATGGCGATACTAAAGAGACATTGATCGGTGCCTACGTGCTGGTTGATGGTACGTCAGAAGGAACTACAACAGACATTGACGGAATGTTTGTACTCAGACTTGCACCCGGCACCTACACCATTACCATTTCAAGCCTCGGGTACGAAACTTTAAGAATCGAAAACGTAGTTGTGGAAGCCGGTAAGAAATTTTCGCTCAACGCTGTGTTGAAAACGGAAAGTCTGGTTTTGGCAGAAGTCATGATTACCGATGTCAAAAAGACCAATACAGATGCAGCGGTGCTCCTGGAAGTGAAGCAGGCCAAGCAGGTCGTGAGTGCGATTTCAAGCCAGCAGATACTCAAGTCGCAGGATTCCAATGCTGCTCAGGTGATGCAGCGTATTCCGGGGGTGACTATTGTGGACAACAGATTTGTCATGATCAGAGGATTGAGTGAGAGATACAACAATGTGATGATCAACAACGTGGTGGCTCCAAGTACAGAAGTGGATAAAAGGACATTTTCCTTTGACCTTATCTCCAGCAGCTCATTGGACAGGATGCTGATCTATAAATCCGGATCTGCTGACCTTCCCGGAGATTTTGCGGGTGGAGTCATTAAGTTATTTACAGTAGATAATGTAGATGATAACTTTACAAAACTAAGCCTTGGGGTTGGATTCCGTCAGGGGACAACATTCAATGATTATTTTCAGAGTAAGGGTTCATCCACCGATTTTCTGGGGTTTGACAATGGATTCAGAACATTGCCGTCTTCATTCCCATCCACGAGGACACTGCAGAATTCGGCCCGTAATGCAGAAATCAGACAAACTGCGGCTCATTCGCTTCAGAACAATTTTCAGCCTATTCAGGGTATGGCTACCCCAGATTATTCCCTCGGTTTCAGTATGGGCAGAAATATTGACTTCGGAGGAGGCAAAAAACTCTCTGTAATCAACAGCATTTCTTACAGTAATTCCTATCAGTACTTTCAGAGAGATTTCTACAGATACTTCGAATGGGTGGATCAGACACAACCTATTCTTCAGAGATTCAGATATCTGGATGATACCTATCAAAGAGATAACAGGATCAGTATCTTATCCAACTGGAATCTGAAAATCAATAAGAACAACCGTATTAAATTCAAGAATCTCTTCAATCAGATCGGAGAGAATGAGACTATCCTGAGAAACGGGGAGGACTTTATCCAGAGACCCAATGATAATCTCAAAAATTACCTGCTGGGCTACAGGAGCAGGTCTATATATACCGGACAACTGGAAGGTGAGCACACTCTTTCTCCACTGTACAGTGTCAGATGGGTTTTCGGCGGCAGTTACCTCAATGAGAGTGAGCCGGATCTGAGAAGATTCAGGACTTTCAGACCCAAGAATGCTCCCGAAGGTTCAAATTTTATCATGCAGTTGCCTCCCAGCTCCAATCTTTTCGAAACCGGAAGATATTGGGGTAATCTGAAGGAATTCTCTACCAATCACGGGGCAGATTTCACTTACAGGCTGACAGAAGATGAGAAAAAATCGCCTGTCCTGAAGACAGGATATTATGTGGATTACAGAGACAGAGATTTTACTTCCAGATATGTTTCTTACTTGTATCCCGGATTTTTCAATCCTACCATTGGAGAGGAGTTGAGCAGACAGCCTTTGGATAAAATTTTCAGCAAAGACAATATCCGTACTTCCAACGGATTTGTAATCGAAGAAGGTACCAGGCCGATTGACTCCTACACGGCCAGCAACCTCCTCCTTGCAGGATATCTCAGTGGAGAAATACCTTTTGGAAATTTCAACTTTATAGGTGGAGTCAGGGTAGAAAACAATACACAGCAAATGAACAGCCGTAATGACTTTGAGCCCATCAAAGTCAATAATCCGGTGACCTCATTCATGCCTTTCGGTAATCTGGCTTACAATATCAATTCCAATACTATCCTTAGAGCAGCTTACTCCAGGACTGTAAACAGACCTGAATTCAGGGAACTGGCACCATTCCTGTTCTATGATTATAAGCTGGAAGCAGGTCGGGTTGGGAATCCCAGATTGGTAACAGCTACCATAGACAATGCAGACCTGAGATTTGAGCTGTATCCGAGAAACGGCGAAATTTTCAGTATCGGAGCATTCTATAAGTATTTTACCAATCCTATCGAAAACAGAACCATTATCACCACCGAGCAGCCTACCTTTACCTACATCAATGCGGATTTTGCCAAGGCTTACGGTCTTGAGGTGGAGTTCAGAAAATCATTCAAAGGAGTTACCAACAGTGCATTTATAGATAATTTTTCTGTCAACATGAATGCCTCATTGATTTTTTCTGAAGTAGATCTGGGTTCATCCGCCGTGGCACAGGAGAGAGAAAGAGCATTGCAGGGGCAGTCTCCTTATATTGTGAATGCAGCCCTTTATTATGCTGATCAAAGCAATCTGAATATCAGTCTGATCTACAATATTTTCGGTGAAAGAATATTTTCAGTAGGAGATGACCTTTTCCCTACTATCTATGAATTGCCACGAAACAGTGTGGATCTTACAATAAGCAAGCAGGTGGGTAACAGAGTAACCTATAAATTCGGTATTCAGGATTTATTGAATGCAAGATTCAGATTCCATGAAGATTCAGACAGAAATGCCACCATCAATGAGAGGGATAATGTCATATTTTCTTTCAGGAGAGGTACTTTATTTTCACTTTCAGCAACGTACAATTTATTTTAATCATTCAATATTCATTTAACCAAACAAAATTCTTATGAAAAATTTGTTTTATTTTTTAATGATGGTTGTAGTTGGATTTTCATTTTCATCCTGCAGTAAAGATAAAGATGATGATAACAACAACAACAACACTACTTTAGTAGAATTGACAGGAGCACTTACTACCAGAACGCTGAGTGCAAACCAGAAATACCTTTTGAAAGGTCAGGTATTCGTAAATGATGGTCAGACTTTGACTATTGAGCCGGGTACAGTGATTTTTGGAGACAAAGCCACTAAAGGTACTCTGGTAATCAACAGAGGAGGAAGAATCATCGCTGAGGGTACTGCTGATAAGCCAATCGTATTTACATCTGCACTTGCTGAGGGAATCAGAGACAGAGGTGACTGGGGAGGATTGGTAATCCTCGGAAGAGCTAATGTGAACCAGAATAACCCTGCTATTGAAGGTATTACACCTGAAGTAAATTTCGGAACAACCAACAGTACTGCCAATGATGGCGAAAGTTCAGGTACACTGAAGTATGTAAGAGTAGAATTCGCAGGTATCGAGCTTACTCCCAACAACGAAACCAACTCCATTACTCTGGGTGGTGTTGGAAGAGGTACAGTGATGGAATACTGCCAGGTATCTTATGGTGGTGATGATGGATTTGAGTGGTTTGGTGGTACAGTGAATGGTAAGTATCTGATATCTCTCGGTATGTGGGATGATGATTTTGATATGGACTTCGGTTATGCCGGTAATGTTCAGTTTGGATTGGTGGTAAGATATCCTTCATTCGCTGACCAGTCCGGTTCCAATGGTATTGAGGCAGACAACGGTCCTAATGATAACGATGTACAGCCTTATACTACAGCTACTTTGTCCAACCTTACAGTGTTAGGTCCTTTGACTACTGCTACTTCTTCAGTAAATGCTAATTATCAGCATGCAATGGACCTTAGAAGAAGAGTATCTATTTCTGTGGCTAATTCTGTATTTGCAGGATTTCCGAGAGGTGTAAGATTCAATCAGCCATCAGTTGGTCAGAACTATGCAGCCGGCAGAGGAGTATTGGTCAATAATGTATTACAATCCGGTGCCAACACTTATCAGGCTGGTACAGGTGTAACTGTGGACGATGTAAAAGCTGTATGGGAAGCGACCAACACTACGATTGCTCAGGCTGCTGCCGCAACAGTATTTGAAGGATTGGGTATAAAGGCTGATTTGTTTTATGGTACAAAGTTGCCTGAAGCATATCCTTCCAATCCTGACTTCAAATTGCTTGCTGCAGGTTCATTAGCTACGGGTGCAAGCTTTGCAAGTCCTAAGTTCAGTGAAGCCAACAGACAGGGATTTTTCCAGAATGTAGCTTACAGAGGTGCATTCGGTTCTGCGACTGACTGGACAGACGGATGGGCTGAATTCAACCCGATTTTGAAGAAATATTAAGAATATCTCATTTAGAATTTTTTTTTGAAGGTGGCTGAGTAATCGGTCACCTTTTCTATTTTTACCACTTTAAGCCGAATTATGGATTAGGTGAGGAGGGTTGAAATGGCTTTATAATAAGCACTTTCGTGGATGAGCTTTAGAGGTCTGCTAAGGCAATAAGTGAAAGTGATCCGCCTTGGCGGAGATTTATTTTGCTTTCATTTCGGGCCGTAATATCTGCCCGTCCGCAGGCGGGGATTTTCTATTTTATAATTCGGGTTTAAAAGCAACTGTAAGCTTTATTAAACTGACGCCATATAGTCTGATGACAAAAATATATATTAATAAATTTCGTAATATAATAACATGAACCTTCCATTAAAATCAACCATCTTTCTGATCATTTCAATGACATTGATGTATTGTAAGCAGTCTCAGCATGAAGAGGCTAAATCCTACCCTCCGGCTTCTGAAACCCTTACTGCGGAGCAGATAGAAGATTTCAAATACAGCATTATCCGGTTTATGGGAAAAATTCCGCCCAAA
This sequence comes from Saprospiraceae bacterium, assembly GCA_016716335.1. Lineage (GTDB taxonomy): Bacteria > Bacteroidota > Bacteroidia > Chitinophagales > Saprospiraceae > OLB9. The sequence goes on from JADJWN010000002.1 coordinate 440,286, forward strand.
GCGGACCATGAAAGCAAGTTTGATACCATTTATGATGATTATTATCGCAAACTGGCCCAACGTCATGATCTTGAATACTATACCAGGCTGGGGGACACCGTGTATTTTCTCGTTACACGTATCGCACCGAGTATGTATGAAAAAAAAGTCGCCATAGGCGGCAAATTGATTTATGACAAAGAAGGTAATATCGGGTATTATGAAGAAATATTCAGAACCTGGAGAATGCTGGTGCCTGAACTCAAAGAAAAATCAGCATTGCTGTACGACCTGATGGTCAGAGGGAAGGATTTGTCCCCTTATTATACTGCCAATTCCAAAGGGGTGGAGTACATAGAGTTTCCGGATGAAAATGTGCATTTTGACACTGCACTGAGGAGATGGGTTTCAGACCGTCCGGACTTGTTGGAGGAATACAGAGACCAGGAGGAAAATCAATGAAACAGGGATTTTAAGGATCATCTGTTAATTATTTAGACGCAGGTAATTAACTATTGACAAAAACTTACTAATTTTGCCCCACTTTTCGTAATACGGGATGTGGCGCAGTTGGTAGCGTACACGTCTGGGGGGCGTGTGGTCGCTGGTTCGAGTCCAGTCATCCCGACTTAAAAATAAGCAGAGGTGTAAATCTTTTCCCTCTGCTTTTTTATTTTCATAATGGGTGGATTATGTACACATTTAGCTTTTCAGGTCAGTATTTTTCACTCCTTTGAGACCCTAAAACTTAAGACATAGGGAATCTGAAACAAGAACGGTTTACATTTGTTAGTGGAAAAGTAAAATTGAACTGTTTTCAATACTATAAAATAAAAAGTACCAATGTCCTATAATACCCGGGATTTGTTGCAGAAAGCACTGAGGCTCGAATTCCTGACTGCTGAGGAGGGATTGTTTCTCTTTGAAAATGCGGCAACCGCTGAGCTCATGTACGTGGGCAATGCATTAAGGCAGCACCATGTACCCGGCAATGTTGTGACATGGATTATTGACCGTAACAGCAATACCACCAATGTCTGTATAGCCAACTGCAAATTCTGCAATTTTTATCGTCGGCCGGGGCATGAAGAGTCCTATATCACTACTATAGACGAATACAAGCAAAAGATAGAGGAGATGTTTGAGCTTGGTGGTGAACAGTTGCTCCTGCAAGGCGGACATCACCCTGATCTGGGACTGGATTTCTACTGCAATTTATTCAGAGAGCTCAAATCCCTGTATCCCAATCTCAAGCTGCATGCCCTGGGCCCTCCTGAAATTGCCCATATTACCAAGCTCGAAAAAAGCACACATACCGAAGTACTCAAGGCACTGAAGGAAGCCGGACTGGATTCTTTGCCTGGGGCAGGAGCGGAAATACTCAATGACAGGGTAAGACGACTCATCTCCAAGGGGAAATGCGGAGGAGAGGAGTGGCTGGATGTGATGAGGGCAGCCCACCAGTTGGATATCACAACTTCCGCTACCATGATGTTTGGCCACATAGAGACCAATATGGAACGAATGGAGCATTTTGTGGCACTCCGGCAGGTACAGAGTGAAAAACCTCCCCATGCCAAGGGTTTTCTGGCATTTATTCCATGGCCCTTTATGGACGAAGACACTATACTCAGGAAGCTGAAGCGTGCACGCAATCAATGTACGGGAGACGAATACATACGCATGATCGCTATGAGCCGAATCATGCTGCCCAACATTATCAACATCCAGGCATCATGGCTCACTGTGGGTAAGAAAGTAGGACAGCTTAGCCTGCATGCCGGTGCCAATGATTTCGGAAGTATAATGATAGAAGAAAATGTGGTTTCTGCGGCCGGTGCAGCATTCAGATTTACCTCTGATGGTATTCAGAGAGCCATCAGGGAAGCCGGATTTATTCCACAGCTCCGTAACCAGCAGTATGAGTTCCGTGAGCTTCCTGCCAACATACGCCAACAGGAACTCAACCGTGAAAAAATGATGGTGGACTGATATGCACCAATGGCCACATTCTGAAATTACATCGGAAAGTATCCGCGATTCAGCTGCTTTCATAAGGTCAGTGTGCTCTGAGCAAGCAAATATCGCAGTGATTGCTGGTACGGGACTGGGCAATCTTGAAGACATTCTGGAACAAAAAATCCGGATTCCCTACAGGAACATACCACATTTTCCCGGTATTACTTCAGAGGGTCACAAAGGTGATTTGTTGTGGGGTAAGTTGAAAGGAGTGAGCGTATGGCTTCTTTCAGGAAGATATCACTATTATGAAGGGTACAGCAGTACCTCTGTGAGTTATCCGGTCAGGGTACTGAGAGATCTTGGAGTTGATACCCTGATTATCACCAATGCAGCAGGAGCTGTAAATCCCCACTTTGATGAAGCTGATCTGGTAGTCATCGAAGACCACATCAATCTGATGCCTGACCATCCGCTCCGGGGTCCTAATCTGGATAGTCAGGGAGTGCGGTTTCCGGATATGATGGATGCCTATGACCCGGAAATGATTGTCAGGGTATTGCAGATAGCACAGCAGCAAGGAATAGCTTTAAGGCAGGGAGTTTATCTGGGATTGCAGGGGCCGAGTCTGGAGACTGCGGCAGAATACAGGATGGCTTATCGTCTGGGGGCCGATATGGTAGGAATGTCCACCATTCCGGAGGTCATTGTGGCAAGGCACTGCGGTATCAGGGTGCTTGCATTTTCTGTAATTTCCAATGTATGTTTTCCCAAAGCAAAGCTTAGTCATACTAGCATTGAATCTGTGGTGAAAAATGTGGAAAAAGCGGCCCCGGGTTTACAATCAATCATTGAAGCTTTTATTATTGAGCAAGCAAAAACTTATGAGCAATAGTTCATCCATGGAAGTACAAAGTGCACCGTTGTATGAGGAGTATATCGAAGTCACCGGAGCAAAAGAGAATAATCTCAGAAATATTGACATCAAAATTCCCAGGGATAAACTGGTGGTAATCACAGGATTGAGTGGCAGCGGCAAATCATCCTTGGCCTTTGATACTATTTATGCAGAGGGACAGAGAAGATACATGGAGACCTTTTCGGTGTATGCCCGGCAGTTTTTAGGTTCAATGGACAGGCCCGAGGTAGAAAAAATTGACGGGCTGAGTCCGGTCATTTCCATTGAGCAAAAGACCACTGCATGGAATCCGAGGTCCACGGTGGGTACTACCACCGAAATTTATGACTTTTTGAGATTGTTGTATGCCAGAATAGGGGAGGCGTACAGTTATGTGACGGGAGAAAGAATGGTGAAGTACACAGAAGAACAGATCATTCAGCATATCTTCAGTCATTTCAACGGTGAAAAAATCATGATACTGGCACCGGTCATCAAAGCCAGAAAAGGACACTATCGTGAACTATTTGAACAGACAAGAAAAAAAGGCTTTAGTAAGGTGCGGGTGGATGGAGAAGTCCTGGATCTTGTACAGGGTCTGCAGGTGGACAGGTTTAAAATTCACGATATAGAAATAGTAATTGACCGTCTTAAGGTAGATGAGGAAAGAAAAGACCGGATCATTGCTTCATTGCAGATGGCATTGCGTATGGGCAATGATGTAATGATGATTCAGCGCCTCGACAGCGGAGAGATCAGGACCTTTTCCAAATCCCTGATGGATCCGGCTACCGGACTTTCCTATGATGAACCTTCTCCCAATAACTTTTCCTTCAATTCTCCCTATGGTGCCTGTCCCGAGTGTAATGGATTGGGAGAGCTTAATAAAGCAGATCTTCAAAAAATCATACCCGATTACAATAAATCCATTCAGGAAGAAGGAATCGTCCCATTGGGTGCTGTGAGAGAAAACAGTACTTTCAGACAACTTAGAGAGATAGCCAGAAGATACAAGTTTTCATTCTATGATCCGGTAGGTAAAATACCTGAAAAGGCACTGCACACTATACTTTATGGCGGAGACGAGAGCTTTGACTTTAAATTGGGGTATGCACCGCATGAACTGAGTTTTGACCTGGCAAGAGACGGCCTCACAGGTATGCTGGAGCGGTGGTACAGGGAGACGACCTCAGAAAAAATACGTTCGTGGGCAGAAGATTTTCTGAGCATAGTGACCTGTCCTGCCTGCTCAGGATACAGATTGAAAAAAGAGTCCCTTCACTTCAAGCTGGGAAGCAAGCATATCGGAGAGCTTGCTGAAATGAATATAGATGAGCTGTACGAATGGATTGTGGTCTTGCCGGGACATCTGGATCAAAAGCAAAATGCCATAGCCTTCGAAATCCTCAAGGAAATCAGATTGCGTCTGGGTTTCTTACTGGAAGTGGGTCTGGGTTATCTGTCACTCAACAGACCTACCCGTACTCTTTCAGGCGGGGAGTCGCAGCGTACCAGGCTTGCCACCCAGATAGGAAGTCAGCTCACAGGTATTACCTACATCATGGATGAGCCCAGTATCGGATTACATCAAAGAGACAATCACCGGCTGATTCAGGCCTTAAAAAATCTCACCACCATAGGCAACAGTGTCCTTGTGGTAGAGCATGACAAAGACATTATGCTTGCTTCAGATTACATTATAGATCTGGGACCAGGTGCGGGTACGCATGGAGGAAAAGTAGTGGCACAGGGACCGCCTCAGGAATTTATTCGCAGTGGCTGTACTACCGCATCCTACCTGAATAATAGTCTGATGATCGAATGGCCGGCTCAAAGACGCAAAGGCAATGGACTTTTTCTGGAGCTCAAAGGTGCATCAGGGCATAATCTCAAAAATGTGGATCTCAAATTGCCATTGGGTACCCTGATATGCGTCACCGGAGTCTCCGGCAGTGGCAAATCTTCGTTGATCAATGAAACATTGTATCCGATACTCAGACAGCATTTTTATAAAAGCATACAAAAACCCTTACCCTATAAAAGTATTTCGGGACTGGAACACTTAGATAAAGTTATCGAAATTGACCAGTCGCCGATTGGCCGTACACCCCGCTCCAATCCCGTTACTTATATCGGGGTGTTTACAGATATCAGAAAGCTGTTTTCGGAAGTACCGGAAGCCAAAATCCGGGGTTATCAGCCCGGCAGATTTTCTTTTAATGTGGCCGGAGGAAGATGTGAAGTATGTGAGGGCGGCGGTAAAAAAGTGATAGAAATGAACTTTCTGCCTGATGTACTGGTGGACTGTGAAAAATGTATGGGTAAGCGATACAACCGGGAAACATTGGAAATATTATATAAAGGTAAGTCCATATCTGATGTGCTGGATATGACGGTAGAAGAAGCTACCGGTTTTTTTGAGCATATCCCATCCATCCACCGTAAACTCAAAACGCTCCTCAGCGTGGGACTGGGTTATATTACGCTGGGGCAACAGGCTACCACATTGTCAGGGGGTGAAGCCCAGAGGGTCAAACTTTCTGAGGAATTGTCCAAAAAGGATACCGGCAAGACCATATACATACTCGACGAACCTACCACCGGATTACACTTTGATGACATCCGGCAATTGATCGGAGTTATCAATAAGCTGGTGGACAAAGGAAATACAGTGGTAATCATAGAGCATAATATGGATGTCATCAAGGTAGCAGACCATATTGTGGATATTGGGCCGGAAGGAGGTAAAGCAGGCGGTCAGATCCTGTTTTCAGGGACTCCGGAAGCATTGCTGCAGATGGATACGAAAAGCTACACGGCAGATTATCTGAAGAAAGAGTGGGAATATAATCATGGATAAATGCCGGAATAACCCGGAATGCAAAGGATAGCAGACTTTAATCCGATTTTGCGATGCGACCGGCAAAATCCATCAGTTTCTCCTTTAGCGCTTCGCTGTAATTTTCTTCTGTAATCCTGATTTTTTCACTCTGAATGGTCCTGCCTTCAGGAGAATAATTTTTCACCAATGTGGTAGAGAAAGCAGCCTTTTCCAGCACAGCATCTGAAGCCACACTATCTAAAATTCCAAACACATGATTGTACCCGTAGGGTCCGTCTTTGTCACTTTCGCTGCTTTCGCAGGTCAGGGCAAAGTGAAACTTTTTTCCGCTCTTTTTACATTTACGGATAGCTGTCCGGAGTGGTGCTATCAGTTGCCCACCCCAAATCGGTCCGATCAGTATGATTTCATCATAATTTTCCAGTAATGCATTGTCAGAAAGTCTTACCGGTATGCTGCACCTTAGCAGAGATAATAAGAACAGGATTGGGATACTATTTACGACAGGGTGTATTTCACTGGTATTGCAATGAATTGCTTTAGCAAGCTTTTCAGCCATAAACCTGCTGTTTCCCGTTTTAGAATAATACAGTATAATTCTATTCATGATTGAGATAATGGAACGCTAATAAGGTACTCAATACAAGCAATAGTGCAGATAATGGGGCAAAAATCTGTTTTTCCATCCGGTTTTTTGAATTCAGATTTCCCACAGTACTGAGAAAGAATAATATTACCATTCCCCACAGGAATACATTTCTGCCTGTGTCCGGTATAAACGAGGGTATCGTACCCACAATCTGCAGCATGAAAATTAGCATCAAAACTGTGACCAATATTGAAATGGCTTCGAAAAGGTACATTTCTCTGTCACTTCGGAGTCTGCCACCCCAGATATTTTTGTATGGAATGAATTTCAGGACAACGGCAAAATGAAACAACACTAAAATGCACAAAATGAATATTATCCCGAAGGCAGAGATTTTTTCCATCGCAAGACTGATTTTTTTGTTAAAATGACATAGAGCTGTATAACAATCTGATTACTTGTCGTTTATTGCCTAAAATTAAGCATTGTTCATGAATAAATACTTGATACTTCCGGCTTTATTTTTTCTGGTTTTAAGTCTCTCTGCACAGGAGGAAAAGAAACTCCCTATGCCTTCGGATTCTGCCTATCAGGCCAATATCAAAAAGTCCAAACTCTATGGGGTATATATACCGAGAGACCTTGACGACGCCCTTGCACAGCTTATGAAACTCACGGATGAAGAAGGCAGGAACAAACTCAAAAAAACAGATGAAAATACAGTGGCAAAAAAACTGCGATTCGGATTGGGCAGATGGATGGAATACAACTGGAATTTTGCAGAGGGGTCCAGGTTTTCCCATTATCTCCGCGAAAAAGGGTTGTACAATCAGGATGATATGGTACGTTTTATGCTCATCACATTTCACAGACATGTCAATGGAAAAAATCTGGAAACGGATTCGCTGCTCAAGGAATTGATAAAACAGAGAGAAGAAATCGTAAAACGTGAGAGGGAAAAAAAAGTCATTGGCACTGTTCCGAACAATGATTGATTATCAGATTCTTGTATCAAAAATGGATTTTTTACAGATAGTGCTGAAGTATTAATTTTTGCTAAACGAATTTCAACTGTTCACAACCCATTAAAATTTTGTTAAGGTATTGTATGAACAAAAGCAGGCAAATTTTATTCTCTACATTTGTCGTAACAAATATTTTTAAAATACTTAAAGTCTAAGCAAATGAAAAACATTCTGATTCAGATTTCAGCCTTTATTCTTGCATTTGTATCGGTAGAAATGCATGCCCAGCTCAAAACCCCTGCTGCAAGTCCTCTGGGTAAAGTGGAGCAGACAGTGGGCCTGACTACCATCAGCGTAGAATATTCAAGACCCAGTGCTTCAGGTAGAAAAATTTTCGGAGATCTGGTACCTTACAATACGCTGTGGAGGACAGCAGCCAATAAAAATACGATGATTACATTCAGTGATGATGTAATGATCGGAGGCACGGAAGTGAAAAAAGGTACATATTCAATCTTCACCAAGCCGGGTACTGCAAACTGGGAGGTTTATTTCTACACAGATACCGAAAACTGGGGTGTGCCTGAAAAATGGGATGATGCCAAAGTTGCCGCCAAAGTAATGGTGACGCCGCAGACATTGGCCAATAAGATTGAGACCTTTACCATCAATATCGGCCATATCACCAATGATTACTGCCATCTCGAAATCATGTGGGAGAATACCAATGTACCGGTAAAAATCGAAGTGCCCACTGATAAGAAAGTAACCGCCAACATCAAGCAGATCATGGCTGGGCCCACAGCTGGTGATTACTACAATGCTGCGGTGTACTACAGGACTGCTAAAAAGGATCTGCAGCAGGCACTCGAGTGGATGAATAAATCCATAGAGATGGGCAATGAGAGATTCTGGGTGTACAGACAGAAATCGCTGATTCAGGCAGACATGGGCGATTACAAAGGTGCGGTAGCCACTGCTAACAAATCTCTGGATATGTCTAAGGAAGCAGGTAATGCCGACTACATTAAAATGAATGAGGAGTCCATCAAAGAGTGGTCCAAAAAAATAAAGTAAGAAAAAGATTTTTTGTTTCTGAAAAGGGGTAGCTGAAAAGCAGGCCCCTTTTTTTTGTCTTCATGAGTACAATACGATTAAAATTTTCTTCTGTAAGGGAAGATATATTTAAGAATTGTGAATAAGTCTTATCTTGTGGTGTTTTTCCTGAAAATTGATGGATCAGAATTTGCTAAAGTTTTTTCAACCTATTTTTTTCAAAATTTTATGAGAAAGAGTCAAAGGTCTCTTCAAGCCTTTTTTTTGGCATTTTTTACTGTTTTATTTTCTGTATCTGCACAGCAGGTGCATCGTTATGAGGAGCTGGATGCGAAATTTAAAAGTTATGATGTGTACAGCATTAATTCTTCAGCGTTGCTCCAAAAGGTAAAATCCTCAGACCGCAATCAGATACTGGAACTGCAACTGGCAGATGATATGCTGTGGAAACTGGAGGTGAGACCATCCGGTATAATCAGCGACAGCTATATCGCTACCATAGCCGGTCAGGAGGGTATAACTGAAACAAGAGGTTTTAATGCAATGCCGGTCACTGGTAGATTGGCCAATATGGCTGACAGCAAGGTAAGTCTCACTTTCAATGAAAATTTTATCTATGGATTTGTGAAGACCGGAATGGTCTATTACAATATTGAGCCTTTGTATCATTTTGTATCCAATGCTCCCTATGATATGTATGTGGTGTATTCCTCCAATGATATCCGGGAGGTACCCGACATGAAATGCGGGTTTGAAGAAATGATCGAAAAAGGAGCTGCCGAATCCCAAAGAATCAAAAATACCGGTGAAAGATTGCCGGGAGGCTGCTACCTGATACTCTATTCGACGGCATCAGACTTCTCAATGTTTCAGCAATATGGTGGAACCGTCGGTGTACAGAATCATAATCTCGGTGTACTGAACAACGTACAGACCAATTATGATAATGAGTTTGCGGATGAAATTCAGTTTCAGATGGTGCAGCAGTGGGTATCGACCTGCAGCACCTGTGATCCCTGGACAGCAAGCACCAATCCCAATACACTGCTCAATTCCTTCAGAAACTGGGCACTCAGCAACCTTACCCAAAATCACAATCTGGCATCTCTCTGGACCCGAAGAGACCTGGATGGCAGTGTAATAGGTTTGGCATGGCTGAATTCATTGTGTACAAACAACAGATATAATCTCCTGGAGGATTTTACTTCCAATGCCAGTTTTAAAAGAGTACTGATGGCGCATGAGGTAGGACATAATTTCGGTGCAAATCATGATGCTACCGGAAGTAACACCATTATGGCACCCTCTGTCAACACCTCCACTACATGGTCGGCAGCTTCCATTACAGCTATTCAGAGCGGCTATCTATCTGCCAGTTGTCTGGGTACCTGCGTTCCGGTAAATCCTCCTACGGCAAATTTTACTTTTACAGTTTTAAGCAGCTGCCAGCCCGGTCAGGTGCAATATACAGATACATCCACAGGAGCTACATCCCGCTCATGGTCATTTCCGGGAGGTACGCCGGCTACCTCAACAGCTGCCAATCCATTGGTGACTTATAACAATCCAGGCACATACAATGCGTCACTGACAGTCACAGGCCCCGGAGGCTCCAATACCAAGACGGTCAATTCAGTCATTACAGTCATCGCTCCTCCGGTAGCACTTTTTACCTATGTGACCAATCTTTCCAACCGTACGGTATTATTCAACTTTTCCGGAAGCGGTGCAACATCTTACAACTGGAACTTTGGAGACGGTGGTACCAGCGGAGTGCCATTTCCTTCTCATACCTATCAAAATGACGGTACATATATCGTCACACTGACTGTAAGCAATGCCTGCGGTACAAGCACTTACAGCGTGGAAGTGGTAGTACTCACATATCCTACGGCTAATTTTTCATCTGATGTGACTGCGGTATGTCAGGGAAATTCCGTTTCATTTATCAATACTTCTTCCAATAATTCACAGTACTTCCTGTGGAGTTTTCAGGGTGGCATACCCGCAACGTCACAGGCTTCCAATCCGGTGGTACAATATAATACCCCCGGTACATACACGGTGTCATTGACCGTATATAATGCAGCCGGCAACAATACCAAAACAGTGGTGGGGTATATCACGGTGAACCCTTTGCCTGTACCCTCATTTACCTACAGTGTGGATGGAGGTACGGTGACTTTTACGAATAATTCGCAGTTTTCTAATGAATTCAGCTGGAATTTCGGGGATGGGACAGGCAGCAGCATGACAAACCCTGTACACAATTACACTCAAAGTGGCACCTATCAGGTAGAACTGGTAGCAAGTAATGGTTGCGGTATTATTTCTACGGTACAATCTGTCGTCATTGCCATTGGGCCTACTGCTGCATTTGTACTTACAGGAAATAACCCTGCATGTGTCGGTCAATCCATACAGTTTCAGAGCACCAATGGCAGTGGTACAGTGACCCACCAGTGGTACTTTGAAGGTGGCATGCCATCCTCATCCAATCTGCCTGACCCGGAAGTGTTGTATCTTCAGGCCGGAGTGTATGATGTACAACACATTGTATCCGGACCGGATGGCTCTGATACACTTACACTGGAAAATTTTATCATAGTTAATACAGTACCTCAGGTTAATTTCAGTTACGATGCAAATGCACTGCAAGTCACATTCACCGCTCAGGTACAGAACGGAGGTATTCCTCAATGGAATTTCGGTGACGGACAGACAGCGACCGGGACAACGGTAACGCATAGTTTTGCAGCGGAAGGTACCTATGAAATTACGCTAAGCAGCAGTAATGACTGTGGGGTGACATCTGATATTGAGGAAATAGAAGTATTTGCTATACCTACAACCAATATTACAGCATCTCAGCAGCAGGCCTGCGTGGGCGATGTCATCCAGTTTAACAGTGAAAATAATCCGAGTGTGATGACGTGGAGCTGGACTTTTTGAGGGTGGCAACCCTGCTACATCCAATGTTCCAGAATCCTTCTGTAACTTACGCACAAAAAGGTGTGTATAGTGTATCTCTCACGGTAAGTAATCCTGCAGGACAGACAACAGTGGTACAAAATCAGTTTATCACTATCAATCACATCCCCGAAACAGGATTTGGATATGAGGTCAATCAAAATGTGATCTCTCTTCAGAATACCGGAGCCAATACTCTGGCAACCACATGGGTGTTGGCAGGAAATGGTCAGACTTATACCGTGACAGG
>JADJWN010000003.1 GCA_016716335.1 Saprospiraceae bacterium
TTTTCACTTGTCCTTGCATTGTTGCAGAGGATTTGAAAAATTTTCAACTTCTCCTCATCTTCAAATCTGCAGGTCTGCTCCAGGTATAAACACTCATGTGGAAATATTCGTGCTGCAAAATCCGAAAACAGATGGAGTTTAACTTTCATTACAAGAAATTACAAGCCTTCTAGTAATTCGCCTTCATCCACACAAATGGTGGCTCCATTAATATACCTGAACACCATCTGATGACAAAACGCATAAATATGGGCAATGTCTTCCGGTATTTTAATTGGTTGAGGGTACTTTCTCAGCCATTTGGCCCAAAACCACCACTCGGCATAGCCTTCTTCATTCTGTGGGGATTAAATCCAGGTGCCACATTGACATTGATGCCTTTTGCGTCCCGGTTCCCAGGCCCATGTTTTTGGTCCTTACCAATCACCCTGCTTTGGTAGCCACATGATTGGTCTGACCAGAAATTACCACTGAAAGTACCACCACAGAAGGTACATTGATAATCCTGCCTAGACCCTGCTGTATCATATGAGGGCCACAGCACGTGTGCAATAAAAACTCCCTTAGTTGATATCAATCACTTCATCCCACTGTTCCGTCTGTCATTTTCAGAGGTCAAGATGCAGGGTGTTTCTTAAAATATGACCAGGATATCTATCCGTCCGAAATGAACCAAAGTATCCTGAACCGCCTGTCTGACCTGTGTATCTGAGGAAGTATCCACTTTCATAAAAATCACACTGTGACCCTGATCTGAGAGTGCCTTCACCAAATCCTTACCCCTGGATTCATTGACATCCCACACTGCGACTTTGGCACCACTGTGGCAAAAAAGCTCTGTCGTTGCCTTCCCAATTACGGATGCTCCTGTATGTCATAAGGACCTTATCCTGAGATTATAATTCGCAAAAATAATTTTTGACGATGATACAAAATTTTAAAACAAAAATAGGTCAATAATTTCTTTGATAATGGATAGTACTGTTCTAAAAATCAAAAAATAATAAAATAATTCGCCATTGTTATATAAATACAATAACCAATTGATTTTGCAATAATTATGAAAATTAACTACGTACTTCATATCATTAATCCGTTGTTCAATTTTGCGGTGATAAGCGTCAGCAATATCTTTTTTTAGATTGATGACAATGAAATAAGAAATAATGTATATTATTCAAATTATATTCAGATGCTATATTAGAAGTGGATGAACAGAGCTGGAAGTGTGCCCTGGGCAGGAATTTGCTTGTGTGGCGTTATATAGAATGCCCCAAGCCCAAATGCCGTTCCATCGTGTCCGGCCTTGTAGCAATGTTCGGGTGGGTGTTACATGGCAGTAACGTCCGCCTGCTGGATTATACATTTCTCTGATAGTTCTCAAGTAAAAGTTTTCAAAAATGCAGCGGCTGCTCAAGGCTGCTCACCCTTGCCCAGTGGGTGGGCATACGGTTTAAAAGTCCGAAATATGCCAGAATCATGGCCGTATTGTGCTGTCTGCTGGTTACTTTTATCGTGCTGATCTGCTTGTAGGTCTGACCAAGGTGCTGGCAGGGCACTCAAAGGCGGGAGGTGCCGTCCTGGTGAACTGGTAGTTTTTGTGTTTGGATATACTATGTTTGGTGGAGCCAATGCCATGATCTACACCAATATGATTCAGGCATTGATGATGATCATAGTGGCTGTAATACTACTGGCCTCAGGATATGAATATCTCAAAAACGGACCCGGCGAATTCATTTCGGCACTCAATGCCATAGATCCAAACCTTACCAAACCGTTCAATGCAAAAAGTCCCTTATTCAGAGATGCCTTTGAGGTCATATTCTGCAATTTTGTAATCGGTATTGCCATAGTGTGCCAGCCTCATATCATCACCCGGTCCCTCATGCTGCGGTCAGCACAGGATATCAACAAATACCTGACGGTGGCCATCGTTACTGAAATTCTGTTCTTTTTTGTCATGTTTGCCGGATTATATGCAAGGTTGGAATTTCCGGATCTGATGCTTGAAGGCGTACCCATGAAAATGGACGGTATTCTGTCAGCCTATGTGATCCATAAGTTTTCGGTGGGGGTAGGATTGATAGTGATAGTCGGACTTCTTGCTGCCGGATTATCTACACTGGAAGGACTGGTACAATCTGTATCCACAACCATTACCAATGATCTGCTCCTACCTGTAGCGGGTAAATCAGGAATGGACGAAAAACATAAAAAGTATGTAAACCGATGGGTCATTGCCGGACTGGCATTGGTTTCCATTCTCATAAGTTACGATCAATTGCTGCATCCAAACCTGAGTGTAGGTATTCTGGCTCAAAACGGTGTGTACGCATTTTTTTCAGCGGCTTTTATCCCTGTATTGATGGGTATCTTCCTGAAAGATGCCCCTAAGCAGGCCGCCATATCAGCCAGCATTACGGCAGTAGCAGTGCATTTCAGTGTGTATTATGGTAGTCTGACATCCTACACCACCGGCGCAGTAAAAAATCCTGCTGTAGCCGCTACCATAGCTATTCTGAGTGCACTTGTCGTAGCAGGCATTCTGTATTTTTTTTATAATAAAAATGTACAATCTTATAAATCACAAACCATCTGATGAGTAGAAATGCAAAAATAACCGCTTCCGGGTCCTATGCCCCTGCAAGGATAATACCCAATGCCTGGTTTAATGAATTGCTGGGAGAAGATGTGGACAGCTGGTTGAGAGAAAATGTGCAGATTTTTGAGCGGAGATGGTGTGAAGAGAATGAGAGCACGGCAGATCTTGTGGAGCATGCCTGTAGGGATGTTCTTAAAAAAGCCGGTCTTTCACCGGAAGATATTGATCTACTGATTGTAGCTACAGATACACCGGAATACATATCACCATCGACAGCCTCCGTGGTGCAGTACAGAATGGGACTCAAAAATGCGGGTACATTTGATATCAATACTGCATGTGCCGGATTTGTCACCGCACTCGACACGGGCAGCAAGTTTATTCAGGCCGACGAAAGATATGAAAATGTACTGGTGGTAGGTGCCTATGCCATGAGCAAATACCTCAATCTGCAGGATAAAAAGACGGTGACCCTGTTTGCAGACGGGGCCGGTGCTGTACTACTCAGCGCTACAGCTGAAAAAGACACCGGCTACAGACAGAGCAAGCTCATCACCAAAGGAGAATACTATGATTACATGGGTATTTATGCAGGAGGTACACATCATTGTATCAATGAAACCCGTATAAAAAATCACGAGCATCAACTACAGTTTGTCAAAAAAATACCTAAGGAAATCAACCCCGCCGTATGGTCCGAACTGATTGTTGACCTTGTCATAAAGAAGGAATCATACCCGATGAGGTACATCATTTCTTCTTTACGCAAATCAACATAAATTCGATTCGTGAAACGATGGATAAGCTCAAGCTGGATTTCAGCAAAGCAGCTACCATCATGCATTACTATGGCTATACAGGTTCTGCCTGCATCCCGATGGCATTTGACCAGTGGATGAAAGCCCAAAAAGTGAAAAGCGGAGAGTATGTCATGTTTATTGGTTCGGGTGGTGGACTGGCTTTCGGCATCGCATTATTCAAAATGTAATCTTCAGTAAAGCATGAAAGTCTGGCAACAAGATTGGGTAGCAAAATGGGCACTTTACAGTCCTGAAAAAACAGCACTTAAGGAGCATGATACCGGCAGGAGTATCACATATTCTGCATTGCACAGGTGGTCAGCTTTGATCGCTTCCCACTGGACGACAGACCTTGGCCTTCAGCGAGGAGACCGGGTAGCAATACTGGCTGATTTTTGCCTCGAATATGTCGCCATGTTCTGTGCTGCCCAAAAGACCGGTATTATTCTTGTACCTCTCAACTACAGGTTGGCGGCCCCCGAAATAAGCCATATACTCCGGGACTGTACTCCGGCTTTACTGATTATTGAAGACAAATATGCCCACCTCACCGGGCAGTACGAAGGCCGGAAACAAAATCTCAGCTTTGAAGATCTGAATTCCTCAATTCCTCCTGATATTACTTCTTATACATCCTGTATATCGGAGGAGGATGATCCCGTATTCATACTTTATACGGCCGGTACCACAGGACAACCCAAAGGCGTAAAATATACCCATAAGATGCTGTTCTGGAACAGTATCAACACTTCCATTTCGCTGCTGCTCAATACCGAAAGCCGAACCGTAAATGTGATGCCTCCCTTTCACACCGGTGGGTGGAATGTTCTTTTGACACCCTTTCTCCATCACGGTGCATACACTTGTATCTGCAGAAAATTTGATGCCGCTGTAGTACTGGGACTCCGGGAGAAAGAAAGAGCCACGATTTTTATGGGAGTACCTACCATGTTGCAGATGATAGCACAGCAGGAGGGATTTGACGGGGCCGATTTTTCAGGTTTGCATTATATTATAGTGGGCGGCGAGCCTATGCCTATACCGCTTATCGAAAAGTATCACCATAAAGGAATAGCCATCAGACAAGGCTATGGAATGACAGAGGTCGGACCTAATCTCACATCCTTACACCAGGATGATGCCGTAAGAAAGATCGGCTCCATCGGCAGGCCCAATTTTTATGTTCAGATCAGGATTGCACATGAGGACGGGAGTGAATGTCAGGTCAACGAACCCGGCGAATTATGGCTGAAAGGCCCTATGGTTACCCCCGGTTACTGGAACAATCCGGAAATGACCGGACAGGCTTTTTCGTCAGACGGCGAATGGTTCAAAACAGGAGATATGGTGCGGCAGGATGAAGAGCAATATCTTTTTGTAGTGGACAGAATCAAGAATATGTACATTTCAGGTGGTGAAAACGTTTATCCTGCGGAGATAGAAAAAGTATTGATCAAACTCAAAGGAGTCAAGGAATGCACCGTAATCGGCGTAAAAGATGAGAAGTGGGGTGAAACCGGTAAAGCATTCCTGGTGATGGAGAGTGGTGTGCCTCCTTACACGGAGGAGGAGCTGAAAACTTATTGCAGACAGCAACTTGCAAAGTTTAAGGTTCCCACCTACTTTGTATTTCTGGAGTCATTACCAAAAAATGATGCAGGCAAAATAGACAAAAAGCAACTCAGAAAAATGCACGAACAAAGTGTATCGGACAGCTAATTATTTTTTTTAACTTTAAATTTATTCAAAAATGAAGTCATTCAGATTATTTGCAATGTTTGCGGTAGCAGCCATGCTTGTGGTTGCATCATGTAAAAAAGAAGATCCCGCTGCTACCTGCAGTGATGGAATCCAGAATCAGGGAGAAACCGGAATAGATTGTGGCGGTCCTTGTCAGGCATGCCGTGAAGGCATTCATGGTAAATGGAAATCATTTCCCGTAGCGCCGATCTTAGCCAATTTTGCGGATTCCATTATCGCAGAGTTTAAAACCAACAGTACTTATGTCGTAGAGCAATGGAAAGATGGTGCCAAGATTACCCTTACAGGTACTTTCATTCAGACCAAAGCCAGTACCAGCACCATTTGGGACATTACAGTCAATCAGACTTCGCCTACTGTGCTGACTGCTGCCGGAATTTTTGAAGTAGCTGCGGATGGCAAGACCATGAAGTATGAGGTAGCCCAGATCAATCCTCCTATTCAGGGTGTCACACCACCTTCTGCCTCAGCAGGCTTCGGAAGCACTTCCGGAGGAGCTTTCGGGGTACTCAATGTGCAGAATTATGTGAGAATCAATTGATACACAACATACATCAGGCAGTAGCTCAGGGTACTGCCTGATTTTTTTCTTATTCTTCAATCCTTTAACACTCCATCCGAAGATGCAACGCATATACATTCTATTCTGCATACTTTGTACCTGCGGAATGTCAGGTCTTTTTGCTCAGGAAAATCCGACCGAAGGATTCAAAGGCTTTGACAAGGTAGTTCCGGCCAAAGCCAATAAAGAGCTTCAGGCCTTTGTGTATTTCTACCAGCAGAATGTAGTACAGAATTATTTCCCTGAAAATGATTTTCTCAAAGGGCAGATTGTAGGCCGGCTTTTCGGCACCAATACTACCACAACTTCTGACTCTATCATTTCATTTTATGCAGAGCAGCGTGCATTGCCATTCTTCATCTATTCCCCCAGAATATTTGATGGCAAAGCCACCCTCAGGGCATCTTTTGAAATTGACTGGACCTGGGGTGATGTGGCGTATGGAGCAGGTGGTAATTTCGGATCTGCCATCGCAGCAGACCAGGTCAATATTCAGACCCAGAATCTGGAAGTCGAATTTATCCCGCACAGGCACTGGACTGTGAATATCGGGCTGATGCGAATGTTTGACACACCTCATGATCCCTACCGAACCATATTTGACAAGATGACTACCACTGGATACAGACTTGCATTCTGGGGCACTGACGGCGTAGGAATAAAAATCAGGAGAGAAACCGACCGCACCAAACTGAAAGGCGGGTTTTATAAATTGTATGAAAACAATGTGGAGCTCAATGATGATGTGACCCTTTTTGAACTGACAGGGCAAGTCAACATAGCCCCCAAATGGAATATTGGGGCATCTGCCTATTATGTACGTGACCGATCCAGTGGCAAAGGGGGAGTCAGCATCCTGGGACAGGGATTTGCCAGTCCGCTCACTACCTACAATGGCACATACCGATTTCCTTTGAGTTCCAATCCCTATCACGGAGATGTGTATTGGCTCGGGACCTTTTTCAGCAGAAATGAAGATTTTATGCTGGACAGGTTTTTGCTCAGCGGATTTCTCAATTACAATCTCGGCTCTGTACGTCAAAGACGAACCGGAGAAGGCAATTATACCACCACAGCTACCATCGGAGGCCTTGCAGCCAATCTTAGAATGGGATATCGCTACGGACAAACCACAGGAGATGCGATCACAGGAGATTTCATTTTCACTTCAGGAGATGAAAACAGTCTGGCAGATGGTAAATTTACCGGTGTGATGACAGGAAATACCTGGGGCAGCCCTGCCTCTATCTTTATTGGCCATGGAGGGTACCTTCTTTTCCCGCATGGCAATGTGGTCAACCGATTTGTAGCTGCCGTAAATGATATCTCCAATATGGGATATGGGATAGCCGGCGGCACCCTGAATATTGCAAAAGACATTATACCCCATAAATTCCACTCAAAGATAGGCGGAGCATTCGGAATGGCTCCCGTAGCACCCAATGGTGGCGGCAATTTTGTAGGGTGGGAAGCCAATGCAAAATTGGGATATGACTTCGGTGCATTCCTTACTGTAGAAGCGCATGGTGCCTATATGGGCCTGGGTGATTTTTATGACAGCCGCATCACCAACGGCAATGTGGCCGTACGCCCTGTCAATCCCTGGCTGGGTTTCATCTGTCTGAAATGGTTGATTTTCTGATCCTGAAAATACCCTTATAATGAAATACTTATTTACACTTTTTCTCTCCATAGGTATAATGATGGCTCACTCCCAATCCGGTCTGCCCCGCCTGGAAAGCATGGATATGCTGGAATATGGTATGCCGGTAAAAAAATAACGGTAAAAGACGATATTACCATAGCCTACAGATACGGGCAAAGGGGATGAGGTCATATTATTTATCCATGGATTGGCCAGTTACATCCCGGCATGGAAAAAAAATATTTCAGAGCTTCAGCATGATTACAGATGCATAGCCATTGATCTCCCCGGTTATGGTCGGTCATCCAAAGGCAATTATGCAGGCAGTATGAGTTTTTACGCTGAATGTGTAAAATTATTCTGTGAAAAAACAGCTATCTCCAAAGTGCATATAGCCGGGCACTCCATGGGAGGGCAGATAGCCATGGTCACAGCCCTGAAGTATCCGGAACTGGTGGATAAACTGATTCTTATTGCACCTGCGGGCTTTGAGACCTTCAATAAGGGGCAGCGGCAGTGGTTCAGAGATGTCATGACGGTGGATGGCGTACGGCTGACCACCGTAGAACAGATCCGACTCAATTATGCCTACAATTTTTATGATATGCCTGATGATGCACAATTTATGGTAGATGACCGCATTGCTATCCGCAGCGCAAAAGAGTTTACTGACTACTGCTTCAACATCACTCAAAGTGTAAAGGGCATGGTGGACGAACCTGTCTTTGAATTTCTGCCAATGATCAAAAATAAAACCCTGTGCATATTCGGTGCCAATGACAATCTGATACCCAACCGGTATCTCAATGGTGGCAAAACGGAAAAATTTGCCAGAAAAGGAGCAGAAAGAATGCCTGACTGCCGGCTAGAAATGATACCCAAAGCCGGGCATTTTGTGATGTTTGAAAAAGCCGATGCGTGCAATCAACTGATCAGAGAGTTTTTAGGGAAGTGATATGTCCTTTATTTCAGGATTATTTTGAATCAGCTTATTATGGGTATGGAAAAACAAGCAAAATCAATAACTCACCACTCCAGCCTGTAACTCAGCACCGGCACAAGACCTAACTGGGGTTGCATCTGATAGCTGTACAGATACATATCAAAATAATTGAATCCGTCATTCAACCTGTTCAACACATTCTGAATGTCCAAAGACCACCGGTGCGTAAAGTGACTTCCTTCTCTTTGACGAAAATAGACTATTCTCAAATCGAGTCTTTGATAGGACTGCAATCTCCCGGTCAAAGGGGATTCCACATCAAAGATATTGTCCGGGTATCGGTTCCATTTCAGAACTTCATCTGCAGGTAAGAGTGCCGGCTGCCTTTGTCCTCCTCTGAAGTGCCATGCCGCAGAAAGCATAAAATTCCTTATTTTGTCTTCTTTACGCTTTCTTTTCTCATAGGTCAGCATTGCATTAAAGATTTGCCCGAAATTGTATCTGGAATCAAAATATGATCCGCCACCATCCAGCTGATAGGCACTTCTGAAAATAGTGGCATTTCCCGCACCGGATAAGGATTGATCCGTCCACTGAATTTTTTTCATTATATAAGTTTCAAATCCATAACTCCTGGCATTGGCAGAATAATTGAAAAGCGGATACAATCTCAATTTTCTTGTATAAAAACCTCCCAATTCTCCATTAAAATCGTGAAGATGTACCACCTCCGGTGGAAAAAACGTGTAACTGAGATTATCAAAGCCGGTGAAATAATGGTAAAATACCTGGGTAAGAAATTGAAAATTCCATTGATTCCAAAAATATTTCAACTGGACATTATGACCCCGCACATCATATAATCCCCTTTGATATTCAAACAAATAATTTTCAATATGATCTCTTGCTCTTGACCTTCTGTATTTAAGTTCCAGGCCTGAAGCTTTTCCGGTAGTATAACTCAAATTCAGGTAAGGCTCGGGAATATCCCGCAAAGCAATGACACTGTTGAATGTGTTCGGACCAATGTTGTAAGTGGTGGCAATTCCTGCATCGATTTTGAATTTATCACTGATCGTCTGCATATAACTCAGATACGGATACAGCATCACGTTATCATGATCATTAAAATATGAATATTTGTTTGTTGGAAGAGATAATGAGACCACATCTTCTTCAAAAATTGAATTAAAGCTGTAATTAGTCCTCAATCCGATGGTCCAGCTGCTTTTTTCATCTGAAAGGCTGACAGCATTGTGGGTGGAAATCAGGTTTTCTTTTCTTTCTGAATAAAATGTAAAGGGTAAAAACGACAGTAAAGCATCATACTTTTCATCAGTTGCCTCATCTCTCACTGATTTTCTGGCAGATACAGCGATAGTATTGATTATAGACAGCTCACCTTTCTGATACATATGCTGAAACCCGCCGATAGCCAGATTATTGGTAAATCTGATATTCTGAAAATCCTTAAACCGGCTCACCTCACTGATATCCGTGACAGCTTTAAACACATTACTGCTTTTACCAAGCACGCCGAATACCCGGATACTTCTGTGATTGTCCTGATAGATTTCCGCATTGAGAGCAAGGTCCTGATATCCGATTTTTTCATTGCCAAAATCTACGCCCAGATTACTGAGCAATCCGGTAAAACTATAGCGGTATGCAGCATATACATTTTTGAAAAAGCGGGAATCTTTGTTTTTATTGTTAAAATTCAACCCGGATTCCAGACCGATAAAATTGATATCCACAAAAGATCGGATGCGTGGTGCCATCTTCATATCCGATACCCCTGATAATACATTGGCATAGGAAATATCGGCAGGATTGGCTTCAAAATGGTAGTAATCCAGAATGGATCCACTCAGAGCATTCACTCCGCCTGCATTGGCTGTGGCCTCATCGGAAGCTGTACCGGCATTGCTCAGATGGTTGGGGTTGACAATATCCACGCCATATAGCTGCCATCGGGTATATTCCGGAGGCATCCCTCTGAATACGATGCCATTGGCACCATCATTGTCTGTACTGAATCCCGGATAGCGCAGCAATACTCTGGATGGATCCTGAAAGGATGCCGGCATCACCTTGTACTGCTGCTGTGTCATGGTGAGATCGCCGGATTTGTAGGGATTTTCGGTGATTTCAATGGGAGTACCTAAATAAAAATATTCATTGACCTCCATCAGGAACAGTAAATCTGCCATATCCGTATTTCCTGCTTCAACAGGCAACTTTATGGAATGATAGCCCGGAAAATCCACCTGTAATATATAGTCTCCGGCGTTAATTCTATCCAATCGGAAAAAACCTTGATTATCCGTTACATTGCCGGCTTTGATTTTGCCATTTTGTGTAAGATAGACGGTAGCCGGATAAAGTGAATTTCCGGAATTTTTATCTCTTACATTCCCTGATATCTCCACTTGAGAGAAGGTATTAATAGCGAATGCACAAATAATTATCAATAAAAATAATCTCATATTTTTGAATTAATAACGCAAAGTGTAACTACAAGAGCAGTAATCATCGCTACGCCAAAACTTATTAAAGTGCCTAATAAAATATATTCTGTAAGTTTACGATCTTTTGATTCTCTGAGATCACCAAACCGAAATACTGATTTTGCTGTAAGTAAAAAACCCACTGCTTCCCATCTTCCTGCTACTATAAAAATGAAAACAAAGATTCTTTCCAAAATCCCGATATATTTTCCTGCATTTTCCAGTGAATCATCACTCCTGTCACCAATCTGTTGTGCCCAGGGGCTTATCACTTTTGAAATCATTACTGAAGCCGGAAGTGTAAGAAAAATAATTCCTGCCAGATAAATCCAGATCATTTCTCCAAACTAACCAAATAATGCAGGATAAATTTGCCCCTCTCCAAAATTGCTGCAAGCAACCAGATCGAAACGACATGTAATGCCTGATCTATGAAAAACCACGTAGTTTTAAGTTTTTCTTTCTGGAACATCAGCTTCGTCAAATCTATCAAATAATGTACTGGAATTAACAACAAAGGAACCATCCAATATTCATAATTCCGGATAAATAAAGCTGCAAGGACCCCATGAATCAATACATGAATATAAAGGTATTTACTTCTGAATTTATTTATTTCTTTATGCAAAACCCATGCATCCGGCTGGAGGATGAAATCACCAATCAAGTGTGCTGTCAATAAAGGTATAAATAAGTCCTGCGGCATCAATGGGATTTTATCGCAGTTTTAAAAAATTGGTTTAAATCCATAATCATTTCATAACCTGCCCGTTGCAATCGTTTACTTACAGCGGATTGTTCAATTTTCAAAATTTGTGCAATCTCGCTGATATTTTTATCCGGGTTTTCAATCATCATTTTTACGGCCTCAGATGAAGCAGGAGTCCAATTATCCATAAATCCCTTGCCTGCAAGCTTGAACATCAGGTTTAGTATATGATCAATTTTCTCATTTCCACTATCAATATTTATGGTAACTTTATTTTGCTTCAAGCTTCCCAGTCCTCTGCCAGATCTTACATACGCAGAGCCATTGGATTCAGTGATTCGTTCAGCTTTATAAGATTTCTCGCCTATTCCAATACTCACTCTGACATCAAGACCTTTGTATTTTTTAATTGCAGATTTAATATGAACCGCCACCAGAAATGCATTTTCCACATCCGGGAGCTCCAATTGAAACTCATCACCACGATAAATTTCCCAGTTTACAGGATATACTCCATACCGGTTTAGTACACTTTTTAATTCCCCCAACCACAACTCAGGGCTTGTTTCTCCTGAGTGAACTATATCTCCGGTAATAACTGCCACATTCATCATATTGATGATTTTTTCACAAATATACATCATTCCATTAATATGGAATATTTTTTATTATTCCTTAATTATGGCATACAAGTAATTATTCCTTAAAAAAGGAATAAAATGCAGAAGTAAAAGAAAAACCAAACCCAACTGCCATTCAATATCAAATACCCAAAACCTTACATTATCATCCATAAATGATTAACCATTAATCCAATCCCAATATTCTCTTCAGCAAGACCTCATCCACCTCTGCTCCGGCAAAATCATCAAAGGCCCTTTGGGTCACCTCGATGATGTGTCCCTGTATGAAAGGCGCACCTTCACGGGCTCCCTGCTCCTGCGACTTGATGCAGCACTCCCACTCCATCACTGCCCAGCCATCATATCCGTATTGAGACAGCTTGCTGAATACGGCACCGAAGTCCACCTGTCCATCACCCGGAGATCTGAATCTGCCTGCCCGGTCTTTCCAGTCCTGATAGCCACCATAGACACCGCACTTGCCCGTAGGATTGAATTCGGCATCCTTCACATGAAAGGCACGGATGCGCTCATGATAAAAGTCAATGTATTGCAGATAGTCCAATTGCTGTAAGATGAAGTGGCTCGGATCATAGAGCAGACAGGCACGGGGATGATGATTGACCTTATCCAGAAACATTTCATAACTCACTCCATCATGCAGGTCTTCGCCGGGGTGTACTTCAAAGGCAACATCTACGCCGCATTCCTCAAAATGATCAAGTATAGGCAGCCAGCGATCTGCAAGCTCCCGGAAGCCCATCTCTACCAGTCCGGGCGGTCGTTGCGGCCAGGGGTTCATAGTATGCCAGAGGAGTGCACCGGAAAAAGTAGGATGGGCTTTCAATCCCAGATTTCGGCTGGCAGAGCCGCCGTTCTTCACCTGTTGGATTGCCCATTGTGTCCTATCTTTGGGTTTGCCTTTCAGATGGTCAGGCGCAAAGGCGTCAAACATCAGGTCATAGGCAGGATGCACAGCTACCAGTTGCCCCTGCAGATGCGTACTCAGCTCTGTGATTTCCAGGCCATAACTCTGGATTTTACCTTTGAGCTCGTCACAATAGGTTTTGCTCTCTGCAGCCAGATCGAGATCTATAAGCCTTTTTTCCCAGGTGGGTATCTGAATGCCTTTGTATCCGAGAGATGCCGCCCAGGCACAGATACTGTCCAGACTGTTGTAAGGATGTACATCACCCATAAACTGGGCTAAGAATATTCCGGGTCCTTTGATGGTTTTCATATGTTATAGCGTTGTGTCGATAAAAGTACAAACCTAAAAAAACTGGACTAACAAACCAATAATAAATGGTATGCATCAAAAGAAAAAAGGCCGGAGTATCCTGAGATTCCGGCCTTTACCATCCTGTTCAATTATAGCGAAGACAAAATGTTATTCATCCTTAAATACTTTCAGGGTCAGGGCTTCCACTTTACTCCTGTATTCTGCCCAATCTTTGGCAAAAAATGCATTGACTGCATTATTGACTTCTTCCGTTTTTAATCTTGCTTTTTCAAAGGCAAACTGAGCATTCTGTCCGGGTGCTTCCCATGATGAGCTGATATACTGGCCGGCCCCTCTCAATATACTGTTCAACTCATCGGGATTGCGTTGTATGCCTTTCTGATTTTCAGAGGCCATAAACAATTCCGACAGGCTATCTATGGCGGTGTTCAGATTTTTATGCAATCCTTTGATTTCCTTTTTAATACTATCCGGTTGATTGGCCAGCAATTTCTCTACAATCTCCATGCTCTTTTTGGCATCCTGCAACTTATCGAAGGAACGGGTAGCCGTCTCTGCCAGGCTGTTGAGTTGCAGCTGCATTTCTCTTATTTTCTGTCTGTCCTGGGCGGATACCGCAGACCTTGGGTCCTGAAGTACGTTTACCATAATTGAGTCCCTGAATTTATCCAGTTCAAAGACCATCTTATACTTTCCGGGAAGTACGGCAGGTCCGCCCGGAGGATCATCATCTTCCTTTGCTTCTCTTCTTGAAGGATATCTCACCCCGTTGGTTTCCAGTCCCCATCTGATTTTGTTCAGGCCGTCTTCTATATTTCTGGAAAAGTTTCGCACCATATTGCCATCCATATCATACACGCTGACTTTCACTTTGGGTTTTTTCTCCGATTTTTCTGCCTTATCGTCTTCCTTCTTTGGAGCAGGTTTTTTCCATACATTGGCTGATATCTGGGAGAAAAACTTATTATCACCTATAAACTCATTTTGTGCATTGAATCTTATTCCGTCATAGGATCTCATACTGACCTGTACGGCATCCGGTGATTCAAAGACCTTAAAATCGGAGTTCAGAATGGCCTCTCCGTTTTGAGCTATGGCTCTCAAGGGTCTGATATCATCGAGTATCCAGAATGCCCGTCCGAAAGTACCCAATACCAGATCGTGCTCTTTGGGATGTATCTTCATATCATTCACCTGTACCTGAGGAAAACCTTTATTCCAGTGTTTCCAGCTGTTTCCCTTATCAAAGGATACATACAGCCCTGCATCTGTGCCTAAAAAGAGCAGATTGGGCTCCACAGGATCCTGTACTATGCTCAGTACAAAAGAGTTGATTTTGCTGTCATCGGCAATTCTCCTCCAGGTCTTACCATAATCGGTGGTATGATAAGCATAGGCCGCATAATCGTTTCTTCTGTAATTATTGGCAACCACAAAGGCTTCGCCCTCGTTTTTGGCAGACACTTCAATCTGTGGTATCCAGCTGCCCAATGGCAATCCTTTGAGATTCTTATTGAGATTGGTCCAGTTTTTACCTCCATCAGTGGTCAATTGCAGATTGCCATCATCGGTACCCACCCAGATTACATTTTTATTCAAAGGACTGGGAGCGATAGCCAGAATCGTGGTATGATTTTCAGCATTGGTGGCATCCATGGTCAGTCCACCACTTTTATCGGCTTTCTGTTTTTCGGGATCATTGGTAGTCAGATCAGGAGATATGATTTTCCAGGATACCCCGCAATCTTCAGAGTAATGCACAAACTGGCTCCCGTAATATACACCGCAATCTTTGAAAGGATCCTGCGCTATGGCAGCATTCCAGTTGAATCTCAGCTCTACCTTGGGATCCGGATGATTGGGTTTGATAAATCGGGTTTTGCCGGTGACCCTGTCATAGAAGCCTAAATTTCCACCCTGAGACATAGCATAGCCATAACGGCTGTCCTTTGGATAAGGTACCACATCAAATCCATCTCCAAAATACAATTCCTGAAAGTCATAATTACGTATGCCGCCTTGCTTCAGTACTGCTGACGGACCTACCCAGGAACCATTGTCCTGCATACCTCCATAGACATTGTATGGGAAGTCATTATCTATATTGACATGGTAAAATTGTCCCACAGGTATATTGCCCGCAAAGCTCCAGCTTTCGCCCCTATCCCGTGAAATATTCAAGCCCCCGTCATTACCATCTATGATATAATTTGGATTGGTGGGATGTATCCAGAAAGCATGATGATCAGGGTGTACGGCATTGCCATAATCGGCTATCTGCCTGAACGTCTTACCACCATCTTCACTCAGTGAAACATAGGTATATATATTGTAAATCCGGTTTTCATTCAAGGGATCCACATATAATTCTGAATAATAAAAGGGTCTGTCCCCGATATTTTTGGTGGAAACCAGTGACCATTTGCGTCCGCCGTCCGTGCTTTTGTACAAACCATTTTCCTTAGCTTCCACCAGAGCATACAGGATATTGGGCCGGCTCGGAGCTATGGCTACACCGATTCTGCCGAGGTCACCTTTGGGCAATCCATCTTCTGAAGTGATGCGGGTCCATGTTTCACCGGCATCATAACTGATATGCAAACCGGAGCCTTTGCCACCGGAATTGAAAAACCAGGGTTCTCTCTTATGTTCCCACATGGCCGCAATCAGTTTATTGGGATTGGTGGGATCGGTAATCATATCTGCCGCACCTGTCAGATCGTTGACATACAGTACCTTGCGCCAGGTCTTGCCACCATCTGTGGTTTTAAACACTCCTCTGTCTTCATTAGGACCCCAGGGGCTGCCCAATGCAGCTACAAAGACGATGTCCGGGTTATCCCTGTGGATGATGATTCTGTGGATGGTCCTGGTCTTTTCCAGACCCATTCTCTTCCAGCTTTTACCGCCGTCCAGACTTTTATAGATGCCATTTCCTGTATTCAATGAATTTCTGGGATTACCTTCTCCGGTGCCTACCCATATCTCTGAAGGATTTTTTTGATTGACTTTTACTGCACCGATAGCCTGGGTGGGCTGGTCATCAAAAATGGGCTTCCAGCTTGTTCCTCCGGTTTCACTCAACCACAACCCGCCTGATGCTGAGCCTGCAAAAATTCTGTCAGGATTGGATAAATCCACATCTATCGCCGGGATACGACCACTCATACCGGCAGGGCCAATATTGCGGAATTTCATGGATTCGAAGTTCTTAAGATCAAATTGGGCCGGTAATGAAAGATTTACTACCAGAGACAAGACAAAAACAACGAGGTAGCGCATATTAATGAACAGGTAATGATATGAAATAAAATGATATAAACCGATGGGTAAAAAAATATACAGCAATGGACAAACTAACTCCCGTCAAAGTTTAATCAGCTTGCCTGAACAACTGAATTTGCTTCCTGACATTTTGAAAAAATACATACCTGAAGGCAAGAGGCTGAGATCCAGGCTCCTTTGTACTACGGGAATATCCTCCTTTGCCACAAATACCTGTCGAGACTGATAATCAAATATCCGGATTTCGCTAAATCGGACTTCCGGATTGGAAGATGTGAAGTGAAAGATGCCGGTTCCGGGATTGGGAAAACATAAAATCTGAGTCTCTGCTTTTGCATCATTGGTGGAAGAGGTAAATTCCAGAGCCATTTTGACAGCTTCCAGCGCATCTATTCTTCCCCAGCCGAAGGTAGTATTCGGCACGTCAGCCCCCGGAAAATCAAAACAGTCCAGATTGCCGGTGAAAGGTACCGCCGTCTTTCTCAGAATATCTTCGATATCCTCAACCCTGCCTTCAAGACCAGGATTGGCAGAAAGCATCAGGGCCACCACTCCAGCCACGTGAGGACCTGCCATACTGGTGCCGCTGTAGGACGCAAAAAATCCTCCACGGATTACAGATCTCACCCCGGACCCCGGTGCTACCACATCGGGTTTCATTCTGTAGCTGCTGTCCACCACCACAGGCCCTCTGCTGCTGAAGCCGGAGATGGCATCATCCTGTCGGGTGTTGCCAACGGTAAATGAGGGTTCAAACATAGCTGCCGGATTATCAATGGAGCCGCAGCCTCTGTTACCGCTGTTACCTGCGGATACCACCACCATGATGCCGGCGGATTTAAGGTTTATTACCAGTTGCTCCATCAATGCCCAGTTGGACGGATTGCAGCCTTCGTCCTCGGGACAACCCCATGAGTTATTGATCACATGCGGGGCTTTATCCGGATCGGGATTGCTGCCCTCAAGGTCATGGGGTGCAAGGAAAAACTCAAAACATTCCATGTAAGTACTGGGCTTACCCCAGCCTCTGTCCATATTCCTGCATGCCATCCATCGGGCATCCGGTGCCACACCTATCAGATTTTCTTCATCACTGCCCACCATCGTACCCATCGTATGCGTACCGTGATTATTGTCATCACATGGGGCTTTCAGCGCAAGTCCGCAGGGGTTGGGATTATTTTCAGGAGATCTGGGATTGGCTTCAAATATCGCATCATGCCATTGATAATTGTGATCAGCCTCCTCACCATCCCATCCCCGGTATTTGGATTTCAGAGGGTTGAGATCCCATTCATATCCTGTATCCTGACCGGCTATAGTGATACCCTGCCCCGTAAAGCCCATCTGCCACACCACGTCCGCCTGTATTTTTTTAATTCCCCATTCCGGATCCGGACTTCGTGGTTTCAATTCCAAGCGGTTTTCTTCCGGCATCTGCATTTTTACCCACGGATTGTACAGGATTGAAGCTGCTTCCGGCATGGCTGCAATTTTCATCATGGTTTCCGTATCGGATTTTACCCAGATAGCATTGGCGACAAAATAACTGCGGTAAGTCGCCTGGTGACTGCGGAGTATTTGAATCATAGATTGTTGAGTCCGTTCAGCATGTTCTTTAAGTATATTAAATACCAATCTGCCTTTTTCTTTTTTCGTCAGATTTTTCATATCCGGCAACTTAGCCTGATCCCTGTGGTAAATGATGTATTCCACCATTTGGGCTCCTTCTTCAACCGATCTTAGGATTTGCGGGTCAATTTTACGGAGTATCGGATCAGAGGCTGAAAGAGAAAGGGTAGAGAGAATTACAATCAGATTAAAAATAATGCTTGAAAAACGAACCATATAATTGTGCATTGAAATAGCGGAATAATGTGGTAAAATTAAGGTATTATGAGATATGATAAGCGCAAACCTTTCTTTTGTAATAAAAATCCACTATAACCAAACTCTTACAACCCCCTGAATGTTTATTGCATCTTAATCAATAAGCCCAAATAATGCACCAGAAAATCCCCGCCTGCGGACGAGCAGGTATGGCGGCCTGAAATGACTTTAACAAAGGTCTCTGCCAAGGCGGATCACTTTCACTCATTGACCTTAGTGATCTGCTAAGACACATTTGCGGAAGTACTTATTTAATTGCCATTTCAACCCTGATCACGAAGTTCTGATGCATAATCCGGGTTAAATAGTATTTTTGCGGCACTTAAATATTTGATTTTGAAAAAAAGAACCCTTGTCACCCTCGTTATCGTCATCATCATCCTCATTGACCAGATATCCAAAATATACGTCAAGACGCACATACCCTATGGTGACGGATTTGATATCCTGGGGCTGAGCTGGGCCAAGATCCATTTTGTAGAGAATGAAGGAATGGCTTTCGGCCTGTCTTTCGGAGGACTCACCGGCAAATACATACTGAGTATTTTCCGTATCCTGATGGTGGGATTTTTGTTTTATCTGCTGCACAGTATGCTCAAAAACAATGAGCCTAAAGGACTGCTCATCAGCTTTTCGATGATTATTGCCGGCGCATTGGGCAATATCATTGACAGTGCTTTTATGGAATGATATTTTCAGAATCCTACTTTCATGGTGGTTTGGCCACTGCCTTTCCGGAGGGTGGAGGCTACGGAAGTTTTCTCACCGGCAAAGTGGTGGATATGCTGTATTTTCCCCTGATTGATACAGTACTGCCCGAGTGGATACCTTTTTTCGGCGGTCAGAGGTTCGAATTTTTCCGTCCGGTATTCAATGTAGCAGATTCTGCCATCACCATCGGCGTAGCCAGCATCCTGTTATTTCACAGACATTTTTTCACCTCCGAGCATCACTCAAGACAGAAAACCAAGACAGAAAATTCAGAAAACCGGATATCTGAGGCTGAATCCGGACAGGAAGTGACAGAAGCAGGAGGATAAAGGCGAGTAGTTTCAATTCTCCTGGCAGATTAATTATATTCAGGGTACGAAGCCCGTACTGATCGGTTTAAGATCCTCAACAGGTATTTTTCATTTCTTCAATCATCTATCGCCTGATAGGTCAACACCTTGAACTTTTCCCCAATGCTCCAGTGCTTAGTCTGATAAATATTGGTAAATATCAAGCCTACCAGATTTTCTTTGGGGTCTGCCCAGTAGTGGGTATTGAATGCTCCACCCCACGAAAACGACCCTTCAGACAATACAGACATATAATCGTTGGCAGGGGTTTCCAGCCCGAACCCCAGTCCCAGGGGTGTGGAATTCAAATGCGGCGTCTGCGGTGTCAGCATCAGCTCCACTGTCTTGCGGCTGATAATTCGTTTGCCGTTATATTTCCCTTTATTTAAAAACAACTGGAGAAATCTCGCATAATCCTCCTCTATAGTAGAGACAATCCCGCTCCGCCGGAATAATAGGTGCCCTTAAGTTTGGGATAATCCGGATCTACCTTGTCATAGGCATTGCCCGACAATTTCTCTGCCTTGCCCTGACTGCCGTCATACAAAGGTACCAACCTGTCATGCGCAGAAGCCGGCAGATAAAACCAGGTATCTTTCATGCCCAACGGCTCAAAAATTCGGGTACGGAAAAAATCACTCAAAGACTGTCCTGAAATCACTTCTACCAGATATCCCAAAACATCTGTATTCAGCCCGTAAGTGTATTTTTCTCCGGGTTTATGTTTTAGCGGTAAAGTGGCGAGTATTTTCATTTTATCCTCCAGCTTGTCAGCATCATTTCCAATACCGCTCGGAACCCCTGCCTTGGCATAGATCGCTTTGAAATCTGCACTGCCGATGGCAGGATAATCCAGTCCGGAAGTGTGCGTCAGCAAATGCCGGAATGTTATCTCTCTCCCGGCAGGCTCTGTGGTGTAGCTGGTATCTGCATTGTTCAGTTTTACAAGTACCCGGGGATTTTTGAATTCCGGTATGAAATTGGAGATGGGCTCATCCAGTTGAAATCTGCCTTCTTCCCATAGCATCATGGCTGCCAGACTGGTGATGGCCTTGGTCTGTGAGGCAATGCGAAAAATATCATCCTTCCTCAGTGGTGACTTGCTTTCATGATCCCGGTATCCGTATGCCTTGTGCATCACTACCTTGCCATGACGCATGATAAACACCACAGCGCCGGGGATTTCCTCCGACCTGACCAAGGGCATAATCATACTGTCTATACGGGCAAGCCTGGAGGCCGAAAAGCCCTCAGAACTTTTTGCAGTACTGAGTATATGGCTTTTTTGAGCATTAAGCGGCAGCATACATAAGAAGAAAATGCCGGTGCTGAAAATCAGAAATCTGTACATCATATAACTGATTATTTGAGGTGAATATCAGGAACGAAAGTAAAAGAAATATTCATAAGCTCTTCAGAAAATGGATACATTTTGGAGCACCACCCGTAAATAAAGTATATCAAATCATACAGGAATGCCCAAAGTGGATTTCTTGTTATATTTGCACACTAAAAAAATTTATAAGTGGCACTACTAATCACAGTATCAGGGGCAAGGGGTACCATCGGGGGCACACCCGGCGACAATCTCACTCCCATGGATGTCGTTGCCTGCGCAGCAGGATTTGCAGAACTTTTGAACCGACGGCAGAGCATTAGAAAGATTGTAGTGGGAAGGGACGGCCGTATCAGTGGTGATATGGTGAGCAATCTGGGCATCCAGACCCTGATTGCTATGGGATACGAGGTAGTGGACCTCGGATATTCGACTACCCCGACGGTAGAAGTCATGGTACCTTATCTGGGTGCCGGAGGTGGTATTATTTTTACAGCCAGTCACAACCCTGTTGAGTGGAATGCCCTCAAATTTCTTAATGAAAAAGGAGAATTTATTTCTCCTGAAGACGGACAATTACTCAAGGATATCATACTCCACAGAGCATTTACTTTTTCGGGTGTACATGATTTGGGAAACAAAAGCACCATTGAAGGTCAATTTGAGTACCATATCCGCAAAATACTGGAATACCGCCATGTTAAACCGGACCTCATCAGGCAGTCAGGTTTCAGGGTGGTGGTGGACTGTATCAATTCTACCGGGGCATTGGCAATACCCGTTTTGCTGGATGCTTTGGGTGTAGAATATATTTTGATAAATGAAGGCAATTTTGGTCATTTCGCCCACAATCCCGAACCCCTGCCGCAGCATCTTGAAGAGCTGTCCCGGAGGGTAGTCACTGAAAAAGCGCACTTAGGCATCAGTGTGGATCCTGATGTGGACAGGCTTGCCTTGGTGTGTGAAGATGGCAGTATGTTTGGAGAAGAATATACCCTTGTCGCGGTGGCGGATTATATTCTGAGTAAAGAGAAGGGAAATACAGTATCCAATCTCTCCTCATCCCGTGCATTGGCAGATGTGACGCATGCACATGGAGGACAATACTTTGCAGCTGCCGTAGGTGAAGTGAATGTGGTACAGAAAATGAAAGAATGTCAGGCAGTAATCGGAGGAGAAGGCAACGGCGGTGTCATTGTACCTGATATTCATTACGGCAGGGATGCTTTGGCAGGAATAGCGCTATTTCTTTCATTATTGGCTGAGAGAAAACTCAGCATGACCGAATTGAGAAAATCTTATCCTCAATACACCATCATCAAAGACAAGATTGAAGTGGAAGATAAAGTGTTATTAAAACCCGTTTTCGAAAAACTGGAATATGCTTTTTCAGGCGAAAAACTAAACAAAGAAGATGGTCTGAAAATTGATTTTCCGGAAGGATGGGTTCACGTTCGTGCTTCCAATACCGAGCCCATTGCCAGGATTTATGCCGAAGCCAGCGAACAAAAATCAGCAGAAGAATTGATTCAAAAGGTTAAATCTCATCTATGATACATGCACCTGCCATACGTACTTTAGAGCAGTATTTTGCAAAATTTCGCCAAAATATCATCGGTATTAACCAGGAGTTTGACTCTCCATATGGTAAAAAAAGATTGTATATGCTGACTGGACGGCAAGCGGCCGCATGTATCGTCCAATAGAAGAAAAGCTACTGAATGAAATCTATCCTTTTGTAGCCAACACACATACTGAAACCAATGTTACAGGGTCTTCTATGACTATGGCTTACCACAAAGCCAAAGAAATTATCAAAAAACATGTCAATGCGAAGAAAGGAGACATTTTGATTTCCAGCAATTCAGGTATGACCGGAGTGGTCAATAAACTTCAGAGAATCATCGGACTGAAAATTCATGAAAAATTTCAGGACAAAATTAAAATTGCCCCGGAAGACAGACCTGTAGTTTTCATCACCCATATGGAACATCATTCCAACCAGACATCCTGGCTGGAAACCACGGCAGAAGTCATCATCATTCAGGCAAATAAAGATGGATTGGTGGATCTGGACCATTTTGCAAAGCTCCTGGAGCAATATAAGCACAGAAAACTGCTGATAGCTGCCATTACATCCTGCTCCAATGTCACCGGAGTATTTACACCTTATCATAAAATGGCAGGTATGATACACAGGTACGGCGGCTATTGTTTTGTGGATTTTGCCTGCTCTGCTCCATACATAGATATAGATATGCATCCGGAAAATCCCGAAGAGTATCTGGATGCAATATATTTTTCACCCCACAAATTTTTGGGAGGTCCGGGCAGCTCCGGCATCCTTATTTTCAATCAGAAACTCTACTCCAACCGTGTGCCGGATAATCCCGGCGGAGGTACCGTGGACTGGACCAATCCCTGGGGAGAACATAAGTATCATGACGAAATTGAAGCCAGAGAAGACGGTGGCACGCCGGCTTTCCTTCAGACCATCCGTGTAGCCATGTGTATGCAACTCAAAGAAGCCATGGGTGTAGAGAAAATACTGCAGAGAGAACATGAACTGCTGGCTATAATCTGGCAGAGAATGGACGCAATACCCAATATCCGTATTCTTGCCAACCACCTGCGGGACAGACTGGGAGTGATTTCATTTTATATAGAAGGATGCCACTTCAATCTGGCGGTCAAGCTACTGAATGACCGATACGGTGTACAGGTGCGGGGAGGTTGTTCCTGTGCGGGCACCTATGGCCACTACCTGCTGGAAGTATCCTATGAATTGTCCAAAAAACTGACAGACGAAATCTCCCACGGCATCCTTACCAACAAGCCGGGGTGGATACGCATGTCCATACATCCTACGATGACAGATGCAGAGGTCCGGTATATCATGGATGCCATCAAGGCCGTGGCTCAAAATTTTGAAAAGTGGAAAGAAGATTATATCTATGACCCGTGCAGCAATGAGTTCAGGCATAAGAATGAGCCGGGATTTGAATCATCGCTTGTGAAGGATTGGTTTTGAAAAACTACTATGAGGAAATTAAAATATAGAATGAGAAAAATCCAGCCAGAAATTTTGAACTAATAATTTCCGGCTGGAAATGAAATGATGTCTGAAAAATAAAATATGTTATTTTGGAGGTAATGTTCTTCGAATATCAAACTCTCATATCCTGATAAATTTATGTACCTCCCTCCTCCCGTCTGATGACCGAAACTCCAGAATACACAAACCGTCGGGTAATCCTGCGATGTCTATCTTGTTGCTTCCTGATTCTATGTCAAATACTCCATACAGACTGCCACTTGTGTGATAGATACGCACCGTCCCCGCATCATGCGCCGTGATATGCAGTATATCCGATGCCGGATTGGGGTATATCAACAGCTCCTGCCTGTACCAAGTATGCGGAAATACTGATACCGTACCCTTACTGCATACCTCCGGTTCATCCATACGGTAGTGTACCATATTAGGTATAGCACTGTTGCTGTTGGGAAATGGAAGGGTCAGACCCCGTTTTTCCAATCCGCATGCCTTGCCCTTTTCGTCAGGATTATGTATGATATGTAAAGTTTCCCATGAAAATCCGGTGGTAATGTAAATTTTACAATCCGGCCCTAACATACTCGCAGTAAAATCAAGTCTTATCCCAAACTGTGTAACATGATCAATCGTATCAATCAATTCCAGTCCCTCCTCAAGACTGTCAGCATACATATCCAGCTGATACAGTCTTTCTCGGGCTGACAGATAGGCAAAACGACCACTGGGAGAAAAGGATACCCCACCCCTGCCATACTGATACGGCTCATTGATTACCATACTTCTGGGATTGCTCAGCATACCCGTACTGCGGTGAAAGTCATAGACATGTACTCCGCTGTTCAGGTCATACCATACGTGGTACCGTCCGTCAGGACTGAAGGTGGCTTGACCGGCTGAACGTGGCCCTTGTGTTCCTGTAATTCCAGTGTGATGAAACCTGACGCCTTCCTTATCCACCAACAGTACATGATATACAGGTTCATATCGCTCCCAGGCTACCACCCACCAGTCAGTGCCATTACTGTGTTTACAGGCCGTCTGATATCCCAAAGCAAGTTCTTTCCCTTTTTTCAGGAAGTTGTTTTTGGATATAACTCTTCCTTTCCCCCCATTTTGATTCATATCAATAACGGTGAACAGCAAATCTGTATGTACAGGTGTCTGAAAATTTCTGCTCCGATGCAGTAAATAATAAATATTCTCTTTACCGGGAGCAGGTAGTGATACCATTGCATTAAAATCAGAATGAAAACTGTGTGTACCCTGTGTACAATATTCTCTGTGTACTTCACTGTCATTAATTTTATCGCCGTTATCCATCACGACATGGTCTGCATTGATGATGCTGCAACCATTGGTATAATACTGAAGTGCCCCGGTCTGCGGGTGGCTAATCACATTGATGGACAACATTTCATACGGCACAGGATGCAGTACCGGCTCCGGCGGACTTTTTTTGCTGAAGTCTAATATCATCCCTTCGGCAGCATTTATAAATCCGCCACCCAACGTATCATTGATATAATCATACCCCAGTATCCAGATATTGTCATAATTGTGCTGTGCACTGACATACCCTGCCATAAGTATCAGCCATATAATGGAGCAGGCACCGCATTTCATATCCTGATAAATTTCTTTATTTGTTGTACTCCACCCTCAGACATAAATTCTATAATATAGATACCCAATTGAATCCCTGATATATCGATGCTGTGCTCACCGCTCTTCAGCGTATATACACCGGCAGGAGTACCGGATATCTGGTACATACGGACTGTACCTGATGCCGGTAGGCTGATATTCAATATCTCAGATGCGGGATTAGGATATATTTTCATATCACTTATCTGAAGTCTGCTTCTGATCTCAGGTGCCGGCGAATAACAATTGCCTGTAGATTGTAAAAGATTCACTCCGGTCATTGCTTCATATATATCTGCAGCGATATATCTCGCTTCTCCCGCATCTTCAGGACAGGTAAGTGCGACCTCTGTCAAAAAACTCAGCACTGCAGGAGTAAAGTAGGTCGTATCGTATGCATGGAGAGCCAGCTCTGCCGGAATCAGGCGGGCAAGATAAGTAGCAGGCAGTTCTTCGGTGTCGGCTTCCAATGCCAACGCATCACTTCTGATCTCCTGCTCCAGCAGCACATAAGCTACCTGATGCTGATGTTGTTCACTCACCTGGTCAGGAAGCATATCGTGCAGCTGTTCCCACAGGGGCAGGATGAGTTGAGGATCTTCCTGACTGAGTGCCAGACCTATTATCTGAGATGCACTATTCTGTATCGCTGTGGTAGCGGGCCCCTCAGTACTCAAAGATCTGAGTGAATCCTTTTTCTCCTCCAGTCCAGCTAATCTGCCGATGTCTCTCTTTTCATATTCTTCCAGAATTTTTAGGGCACAGGGTGGCAGTGCCAATGGAATGCTTTTTCCATATCTGGAGTATATCCTGTACAGGTTAAACAGCAGTATCCACTTTTGCCTTGCTGAAAAGTGTACATACTTTGTTCCACCAAATAGTGAATCCAGACATTTGGCATTGTTTTCGGATATCCACACCGGGATCTGAAAGGTCTGCTCGCAGCCCGGTTGAGTAGAAGCACCTGTGCGTAAAAACCAAGTATTCGGCCCATTGATTACATCCGGATAGTACGGTGGTGCATTTTTGACTATAAATCGGTTTTGATCAAGGTTCTGTTCATTCGCCAGATAGTTTGCTGTGAGGTTGATGAATTTGTTTCCTTTATTAATTTGCTGGGAGATCAGGGTATTCTGATTGGCAAGATTAAATTTCTGATAAAAATCATTAGCTGTAAAGTCAGAACCGATACAATTATTTCTTATTTCGGTTTCGTCAAAATAATTGCATAAATAAGTATTTGCAGATGAAGATGAAATATCAGCCAAACCGTTAAACACATTCCGTATCAATAAATTATTTCTTGATCCAGACAAGTTATAATTCAGAGCAACATTTGTGTTCAAAGTACTTCTATGTACATTACTCATCCTGAGATCGTTACCCAACCATACATTATCGGTCAGATTGAGGTTTACGCTCATACTCAGATAATTTTCAGCTCCGGAAAAACATTCATTTCTGTTGATCTGCAAGTCAGTAGCCAGTCGCATCTGAATGGATTTTTGATTTCCTCCACATATTACATTTTGATTGAATGCGCTTAACTCATTCTGTGGAAAAGGTTTGGGCGCAAGCATATCTACCGCTAGATTACTGTAAATTTCATTTTTTTCAAATACGATCTGAGCATAATTCACCCTACATCCCACATCTCTTGTATTCACTACATTCTGAGCCAGTACAGCAATTCTGGATGGTACAGGAAGGTTATGGATCAGTATTCCATTAAAACAATCCGTCACCGTATTATCCACCAGATAACTAAGGTTATTCTCTGATATAACAGCTGTCACCAATCCATCGAAGATGTTGTCCTGATATACAAAGAGCCCTCCGCACTGATAAGCTTCTATGCCTATCTGTGGTCTTGGATATACTGCCGGGTCAGGACCTCTGTTTCCATTCTGATAAAATCTTCCTTCAAATCTGTTATTGATAAAATAGTTAAATATATACCCGCTACCCGTTTTATTACCCAGACTTACACTGATATTATTATCTCTGAAGCTGCTGTTTTGTATTATGACACGTGAGCCATAGTCTGCTCTGATCGCAGTAGATGCTCCGGCAAAGGTACAGTTGTTATTGGCATTGATTACAGCATTTGGATTAAGATAAATCCCTTTCCATATTCCACGGGTACACTCTGAGTTGAAACTTGTTTGGTTGAGCGTAAGGATAGCACCCGGCAAAAGGATTACTTGCGCATCCCAGTTCATCGAAAATTGACAGTTATTCATATTCACGACACCGCTTATGTAAATTCTTGCATTTTCCTGCACTACAAAATTCTGATTATTCAAATTTGTATTTGAAAGAGTAACATCACCAATTAAAGAATTTTGATCTAAGTCCAGAGTTAAATTTAAATTTGTTAAGCTGAACAAGTTTGAATGGTGTTCGTTCAGCATAAAACTGAGTCTATCTATTTGCTCTTGTTCAAAATATTCCGGACAAAACACTGTCATAATATTTCTCTTGTCAAATTGTCCGGCTGGATCATTGCACCCTGCAACCGGTGTACAACCTTCTGGTGATATGCTTAATAAATAAGGTCTGAGTGGTGTAGTCTGTATGAAATCACCTCCACAATTATCCGGATTACAGGAATCGGATAGAAAATCAGCATGAGTATGAAATAGATTACAAAAGTGTCCAAATTCATGAGCTAAAATTTTACCTCCTGAAAGTGAGTTTATCAGTTCAGCTCTAATCCCAATTCCCTGATGCGGCCATTGTGCATTGGGAAAACTGCTGAAACCCAGCGCATCAGGTATATGCTCAAAAATAAAAATATTCAAGTATCTGTTCTCATAAATATCATACTGTCCATTTGGGAATTGATTATTGATAAATGATGAAAATGCTGCAGTGCTAACAGATGTTTGGGGGCTATAATCCTTAAAACCTCTGAAACATGACCCATCTGCATCTTTTCTCGCTAAAACAAAAATTGTCCTTTGTGGAAACTGCATCTGATTTTTATTTGTATTCAAATGATAATTGGCCAATTCAATCAACAACCTGTATTGTTGTTCTAAGAAATTTGAATTTGAAAAGTTATGAAAATATACAGGAATTATATATACGTTGTTATCTGGCGGAAAATCGCAATCGTTGTTGCCGGATTGCACGGCATTATGACCTTGATTGGGTTCAGTACTACCACACCAATGTGTTTGCGCATTTAGATTGATGTGATACCAACAAACAAAGTAGAGTAAAAATATTATTCTACCCCCCCTGAAAGTTTAAAATTTAATTTTGTCTTCATAATAATAAGTTTTTTTTGAATTAAAAAATAGAATAAAATATACAGAATAACCACTAAAGTAATACAATAGTTTCAAAATGGCAACCAATTATAGAATAAAAATATATGAATGTTATGATAGCGACAAAAGCTGATTTCTTTATCACTTGATTTTTGACAGTAATAAAAGGATTGAATAAACATATCAAAATTGCGTCATCAAAAGTCATCTTTGTGCTGATTTTCAATCTCTAAATCCTTATTTTTACTGCAAATTTGCACCTCCAATACATGCACATATACCTCGACAATGCATCCACAACCCCT
This sequence comes from Saprospiraceae bacterium, assembly GCA_016716335.1. Taxonomy (GTDB): domain Bacteria; phylum Bacteroidota; class Bacteroidia; order Chitinophagales; family Saprospiraceae; genus OLB9. The sequence continues at coordinate 29,259 of JADJWN010000003.1, forward strand.
GTTTTAGCGGAAGTTACTGAGCAGATCACCGAATTATCCCGCTCGGTATATGGAAATCCTTCATCCATACACTACCACGGACGTATCGCCAAATCTGTGATTGAAGAAGCCCGGAAGAAAGTAGCAAAAATACTCAATGCCTCCATCGGAGAAATATTCTTCACCTCCTCCGCTACCGAAGCCAATAACATGGTACTTAAAAATGCAGTGTGGCATCTGGGTATCCAAAGAATCATCAGCAGCCCTACAGAACATCATTGTGTATTGCATACTTTGGATTATCTGGAAAAGTATCATAATACTGAAATCATTTACCTGAAAGTGGATGCTCAGGGCAATCCGGATCTGGACCAACTGGAAAAGCTACTTAAGGAAAATGCGGCACATACCCTGGTGAGCCTGATGCATGGCAACAATGAGATCGGCACCCTTTGTGATATCCAACAGGTGAGTGATATATGTCAGAAATATGCCTGTATGCTGCATTGCGATGCAGTACAGACTATCGGGAAATTACCCTGGGATGTGCAAAAACCAAAGTGAGCTTCCTGAGTGCTTCTGCCCATAAATTTCACGGACCCAAAGGCGTCGGTTTTGTGTATATCCATCAGGAAAATATCCTGCCTCCTTTTATACACGGAGGTGCTCAGGAACGCAATATGCGGGCCGGTACCGAAAACATCACAGGGATAGCCGGCCTTGCTACCGCACTCGAAATTGCAGTAAGAGATATGGATGTAAAACAAAGGCACATCCATACTTTGAGACAACAATTGAAAGATGGACTGGAACGGCATTTTGAGGATATCCGCTTCAACGGCAATCAGGATCGGCATTATCTCAATCATATCCTTAGCGTATCCTTTCCGGATACACCCAAAGCGGATCTCCTGGTGATGAATCTGGATATTTCCGGTATTTCCGCATCATCAGGAAGTGCGTGCAGTTCAGGGGTGGAGGAGGATTCCCATGTATTGCAGGCCATCGGTCACGATCCCAGAAGAAAAACGATCCGGTTTTCTTTCTCCCATATGAATTCCGTGGAGGAGGTTGATTACCTGCTGCAAAAGCTGGAGAAACTCACCCCCACGAAAGTTTGACTGCCGATGTACCCTCACGAAGTTTTTATGCACCGATGTTTTGATTTGGCCGGGATGGCAGGAAAAGCTACCTACCCCAACCCAAATGTCGGTGCTGTATTGGTATATGACTCGAGAATCATCGGTGAGGGATATCATACAGCCTTCGGTAAAGATCATGCTGAGATTGAAGCCCTGCAAAGCGTAGCACCTGAAGACAAACACCTTATTCCCTTGTCCACCTTATATGTCAGTCTCGAACCTTGTTCGCACTTTGGCAAAACACCTCCCTGCAGCCTGCGCATTGTGCAGGAAGGTATCAAAAAAGTAGTAATCGGCTGTAAAGATCCCAATCCTTTGGTGGCAGGCAGGGGCATTTCCATCCTGCTGGAACACGGAATCAAAGTAACAGGTCCGGTTCTGGAAAATCAGGCACAGCAATTGATTGCCCCTTTTGTGAGTAACCTGAATAAAAAACCCTATATCATATTGAAGTGGGCTAAATCCAAAGATAATTACATCGGACAGGCAGGCAGGCAAGTCTGGCTCAGTAATCAGCGGACATCCCTTGTATCACACAAATGGAGAAGTGAAGTACATGGTATTCTGGTTGGAAAAAATACCGTGCTCACGGACAATCCCTCATTGACCACCCGTCATTATCCCGGAGAAAATCCAGTAAGAATCCTTATGGACAGTCAATTATCTTTGAAAGGAGATTTTCATATACGGAATCAGGAGGCCCCCACCTGGATATTGAATGAAATCAAAGATGGTCATGAAGGGAGTATCAGATTTATCAAAATAAATAATCTCAAAAATCCTGAAAACACACTGCTTGAAAGCTTATTTGAAAACGGCATTTATATACTGCTGGTAGAAGGTGGTGCAGAAATTCTGAAATACTTCATCCGAAACAATCTGTGGAATGAAGCAAGAATCATAAATACCCCAAAATTGCTGGGCGAAGGCATCCCCGCTCCCAATCTGGAAGGAAAACTGTACAAAACACAACAAATTGAGGATGACATCATTTATTATGTCACCAATCCGAAGATATGACTATCATGAGCAGAAAAGACAGAGCAAAATTTGTGCAGGACACCCTCGACAGACTATATCCCGAGACTCCGGTACCCTTGGATCATAAAGATGCATACACACTCCTGGTAGCCGTATTGCTGTCTGCGCAGTGCACGGATGTCAGGGTCAATCAGATCACTCCTCTGCTTTTTGCCAGAGCCGACAATCCTTTTGACATGGTAAAACTGACCGTTGAAGAAATAGAAAATATCATACGTCCATGTGGATTGGGTCCCGCAAAATCCAAGGCGATACATCGTCTGTCAGAAATTCTGATCGAACAATATGACGGTAAGGTCCCGGATAAAATTTCTCATCTCGAAGCGCTGCCCGGCGTAGGGCATAAAACGGCATCAGTGGTGATGGCACAGGCTTTCGGGGTGCCGGCTTTTCCGGTAGATACCCATATACACCGGCTGGCCTATCGCTGGTGTCTGAGTACCGGTAAAAATGTGGCCAAAACGGAGCATGACCTTAAGTCTGTTTTCCCTAAACATACATGGAACAAACTGCATTTGCAAATTATATTTTTCGGCAGGGAGTACTGTCCTGCCAGAGGCCATGATCCTGCAAAATGTCCCATCTGCTCTGTAATTGGCAGAAAGAATATGAAATAAATCTTAATTATGCTTTGAAAATCTATACCGTCCTCATAAAGCTGTTGAATTCATCGATGTAATTCAGACTTTACTATTTATTCAGTTGAAAACACTTCCGGGGACAGAATAATTGACCAAAACCGGCTCATCCTTTGCTAACTTAAAATACAATAGAGTGTTAATAAAATGTTAATTTGTTTTTTTTTTGATATGATAAAAGGTGTATTTTTACAAAAAAACAATAATGAAAACTTTTAAATCCATTCCTCAATTCATTTTCTTCCTTCTACTGATAGTGTTAGTATCGAATTGTTTATTAATGGATAATGATAAATCTTCGACTGTATTACAAAACAGAAATGAAAAATCTACCATCTATTCGATGGATGGGGCTGTTGTACTTGGTTTTATTCAGCAATGACAAGACTCTGAAGGATTTATCATTGAGTCAGATGTTGAAGCTATCGGAACTTTTCTCAAATCCAAATTGCGAGGAGTGAATTTGGTAAAATATGATTTAAGTTTAAGTGAATATTATGTTTACCTTTATTATACTAAAACTGACGGTGGCGGAAGTCAAATAAATGTTGCGGAAAGTGTTTTGATTTCCGGACCATTAGCTGCGGAATTAGGCCCTAATGATCAGGAAACGCATACTTGTGATGGTTCTTGTGGAGGAGCTAATACTATTTTCAATACCTGCTCTGAATGTGATTTTGTATATCGCTCCGGTAAAATTGCAGGATGCAAATGTATGCACCCTTCCGGATTTTGCTGTCATTCAAAATCAAAAGTTGTTGGGTAAGGAAAACCAGTCATCAAAGCGTATTTTATATCTTAGAATGAAATAAAGGAAATAGTGATATTTTTCACTCATTATCCTACTTTTGTCATTTTTTAATATAAAATACCTGAAATGGAAAAACATTGGCTTTTATCAATTTACATGATTCTATTCTCAATTGTAATTTCTAAAGCCCAACATCTTCCGGCTTATCAGATTTTTACTGCCAAAGGAAAAAAAACAGAGTTTGGTAAAATACTTAAAGCAGCCGAAAAAGCAGACGTGATTCTATTTGGCGAATTTCACAATAATCCGATAGCGCATTGGTTACAATATGAACTGACGTCCGGTATGGTGCCAAAACGAAAACTGATCCTGGGTGCTGAAATGTTTGAGACAGACAATCAGGATGCTCTCAACAAGTATCTGTCAGGAGAAATTGACCAGAAAGGATTGGATACTCTGGCCAGGCTATGGAATAATTATAAAACGGATTACAAACCACTCGTGGAAATTGCAAAAGCCAATAATCTGACTTTCGTAGCTGCCAATATTCCCAGGAAATATGCCAGCAAAGTATTTCGTGAGGGATTGGAATCACTCGAAACACTTCCCGATTCAGAGAAGCAATGGATCGCACCCTTGCCCATTGCTTATGACCCCGAACTGCCGGGTTATAAGAATATGCTCACCATGATGGGAGACCATGCATCGGAAAACTTTCCCAAAGCACAGGCGATCAAGGATGCTACCATGGCACACAATATTCTGAAATACTACTTACCCGGCCATTTATTTATTCACTACAATGGTGCCTACCACTCCGATAATTATGAGGGCATACTTTGGTATCTCAAAAGAGAAAGGCCGGATCTGAAGTATCTTACCATCAGTACGGTATCCCAGAAAGACCTGAAAAAGCTGGAAAAGGAAAATCTCAGGAAAGCGGATTTTATCATTGTCGTGGATGAAAATATGACCACGACCTATTAAAATCTGCGATGGCAGTCAGACATTGAAAAGCCTTACACTTCCTTACTTTTTTCAATGATTTCTTCCACTACTTCAGGATTGAGCAAGGTACTGATGTCTCCCAGATCTGCATAGTCTCCGGTTGCAATCTTCCGCAAAATTCTCCGCATGATCTTTCCACTTCTTGTCTTGGGCAATCCGGAGGCAAACAGTATTTTATCTAATTTTGCTATGCTGCCGATTTTTTCTGCTATGGTCTGATTGATTTCTTTTTTAAGATTATTGTGGTCACGGCTTTCACCGCTTTCCTTCAGGGTGACAAATCCGTACAGGGCATTCCCTTTGATATCATGAGGAAATCCCACAATGGCAGACTCTGCGACTGCTGGGTGTTCATTGATGGCATCTTCAATGGGTGCCGTGCCCAGATTATGGCCTGATACTATGATGACATCATCCACTCTGCCCGTGATTCTATAATATCCCACATCATTGCGCAAAGCACCGTCACCGGTGAAATACATGTTTTTGAAGGTGGAGAAATAAGTATCCTTAAATCTCTGGTGATCTCCCCAGATAGTGCGGGCAATACCCGGCCAGGGATACTTCAGGCAAAGCTTGCCCTGTACATTATTACCCTTCAGTTCATGACCTTCATCGTCGAGCAGAGCGGGTTGTACTCCCGGAAGGGGCAGGGTAGCATAGGTAGGGATATTGGGTGTGGACCACGGTATGGGAGATATCAATATGCCACCTGTTTCAGTCTGCCACCATGTGTCTACGATAGGGCAGCGTCCCTTGCCGATATTATCATTATACCAATGCCAGGCTTCCTCATTGATGGGCTCTCCTACGGTACCCAGTATTTTCAGGGAGCTCAGCGAGTATTTATTCACATAGTCCAGACTTTCTTTAGCCAGAGAGCGGATGGCAGTGGGTGCGGTATAAAACTGGGTCACTCTGTGCTTGTCCACGATCTCCCAAAACCTGCCAAAATCCGGATAATTGGGTACCCCTTCAAACATCACGGTGGTAGCTCCGTTGAGCAGCGGGCCATACACTATATAGCTGTGCCCCGTGATCCATCCTATATCAGCCGTACACCAGTGTATATCTTCATCCTTATACTGAAATACATTCCTGAATGTGTAGGCTGTATAAACCATATATCCTGCTGTGGTATGTACCATACCTTTAGGCTTGCCGGTGGATCCGGAGGTGTAAAGGATAAACAGTGGGTCTTCGGCTTCCATCAATTCAGGCGTACATTCTTCCGCTGCTTCCTCCCAGAATTCAGTCAGCCAGTGGTCTCTTCCAGATTGTAATTGCACTTCAGAACCTATTCTTTTGACCAATAAAACATTTTCTATACTCGGACAACTTTTGAGTGCTTCATCGGCAATACCCTTGAGGTCTATGGTCTTATTGCCACGGTAACTGCCATCGGAGGTGATGAGCATTTTACAACTGCTGTCCTGAATACGGGTAGCCAATGCAACAGAGGAAAATCCGGCAAATACCACAGAATGTATTGCTCCGATTCTCGCACAGGCCAGCACAGCTATGGCCAGCTCCGGGATCATCGGCAGGTATATGCACACCCGGTCACCTTTCCGGATACCCAGCTTTTTCAGAATATTGGCCATTTTGTTGACTCTCCGGGCAAGTTCACGGTAGCTTAGGTATTGTGCTGCTTCAGACGGATCATTAGGCTCCCAGATCAACGCAGTCTTATCACCGATCGGCAGCAGATGCCGGTCTATACAATTTTCTGTGATATTCAGCTTTGCACCCTCATACCACCTTATGTCCGGTTTTTCAAAATCCCATGATAATACCCGATCCCATTTTTTTCTCCATAAGAAGCGTTCTTCTGCTATTTCTTCCCAGAATAATTCAGGATTTGTGACGGATTTCCGGTACACCTGAAAATATTCTTCCAGGTGCTTGATGTGATAATTACTCATGCCTTTATCTTTATGGATTGCGATTTCATCTCAGCAAAATAAAGGATAAAAGCCTTAGAGCGGTGAAAAATTATTCTTAATTTTTTTAATTAAAATTTCCAGACCCAGGATTTACAACTACTTAACATGTTAAAACGGGATCTGTGAGTTATCTCCGAAATTAATACCCGGAATTGGGACTGGTATTAAAAAACCTTGGGGGTCTGTATCTCCAATCAGACCTGCATCAGGCAAGTATCTGAGAATCTTCCGGATAAATGCCTTTCGATGTTCAGTCAAATATGCTATTTCCGGTTAAAATCCGGATTTAATATAACTCCAGCCTTGCTCCTGCCGCTCTACGATGTATATGATACCGGCCGTCACATAATCTGCCTCAGGTATTATGGCTGCTTTGTCTATGTTTTTCTGTTTCATGGTGTTTTCGCAGGCAAAGAATTTGACACCCCGTGATTTGAATTCTCCAATTTTGTCATTTACGGTGGTCTTATCCTTTACAAGCATATCCAGGCCCGGACCATGACACACCACTTCAATCTTTGTATCCGGAGCGGCTTCGAGTATGTGTCCAAATTGTTTCATAAGCCCTTTGTGGACTTCAGGATCTGCATTACTCAGCTGAAAAACAATTTGATGGGGTTTTTTAGCCTTTTTCAAAGGTTTTTTAGTTGTCTGAGCATTAGCAGAAACAGACAGTAATAAAAGCAACATGAGGATAAATGGATTTTTCATGACCTGATATTTTAAAATTAATGAAACTGATAATCAACTCCTGTAACCTGTGTGAGCAGTTGCGGAGAAGCATCTAGGATTTTGGCTGCATGCGGAGGCTCCGGGGTGACAGGTGAGTTGGCGGCAAGATAATTGCGCATCACCTGATGCAGCGTGTACGGTGTATTTTTGGTATCTTTTACATTTCTGATCCTGCACAGCATATCATCGGGGTCACCATCTCTTTCGCAGGCGCATATAGCGTAAATTTTTTCAGCTTCGAGAGGTTTTCCACCTACTTTTACTTCTTTAACTCTTTTTCCGTTTTCTCCGAATGCATTAAAACTTACCTCCATACCTTTGAACTTGATTACCCAGCCTCCAAATCTCTCTGATGCATTTTTTGCAAACACATTGTTCAATTCCTTTTCAAGCCAGTTCATAATCTGGGTGCCGGTCACTTTTCCGGTGCGAACTCTGCTATCCACCGGAAGCATATCGTAGATATATCCGTTGGTGATAGGAATATTACCCGTAGCATCACGGGTAGCATTCGGTGGACAAAACCGGAATCCATTGGAGAGGACTATATCTACATCAGGTACCTGCCAGCTGATGGCATCCAGTATCAGGGTATCTATGGGGTTTTCTACTACAAAGTAGCGGTAGAGCGGAATGGTGCTGTATCCTACGATTCTGTAAATATCTTTTTCAAACGCTTGTTCATTATCCCTGATGATGCCGGCCATTTTTTTATCGGCCTTGTATTTTTTTAGCATCTATTTCTACCAGTTCATAGCTGTCTTTGACCACTTTACCATCTTTTACCTTCAGCTGAAGCTTACCTACAAACGAACCGAATGCACCGGGCTCCACGACTTTGGCATATTTGCAAACGATGGGTTTGCGGACTCTCTCATGGGTATCTCTCCTCCCAGGATATAATCCACACCTTCACATTCAGGAAGATTAGCCAGGTAAATCTGTTGCGAAAGTCCGAGATGTGCAACGATTATGACAAAGGCACAGTTTTCCTGATGTCTCAGCACATGCACATAGTGTGCAAGGTTTTCTTCAGGTTTGGTATAAATGATGCCTTTGCTGTAATTGGGAGATTGTCGGAGCGGTACCAGCGGATCGGTGTATCCCAGAAATCCGATTTTCACCCCATTTACTTCCCAGATATGATAAGGAGGAAATATATGTTCCCCTTTTTTACCATCTCCCAAATCGTGGAACATATTGGCACATACCTTGGGTGCATACAAATGCCCCAGTAACGTCTGCATGGCCTCCTTGTAATAGATCACCTCCCAGTTGCCCGGCAGGTACAGATCATATCCCAGGGCATTCAATATGGGCTGCATGGCTTTACCTGTCGTCTTTACTGAAAGTTCGCTGCCCTGAAACATATCCCCGGTATCTATGACAAAGGTGTGGTCATTTTTCTTACGTTCCTTTTTCAGATATGTAGCCAGATGTGCATACCCACCTGTTTTGCGGAATACGATCCGGTCATTTTCCCAGAATAATTCATCATGCGGATGCACCTGACAATGCACATCCGTAGTCTGCAGTATGTTGAGTGTAAATTCAGAAGGAATCTTTTCTTCTTTTTTGGCCGTTTTTATATCATCTGACTTTACAGGTTCATCTGAAGCCGGAATGGAAAGTGGATTGAGGCTCACTCCGGCACCAATGATACCTGCCTTTACTAAGAAATCTCTACGGTTTTTTTTATGAATGGACATGGTTAGGTTGATTTATTTTTGACTTTTTGATTCCCGGGCTGCAATGATAGGTTTGTACGGTCCGTATTTATGCTGTTTCTCATCAAAACCGTCGGCAAAAGGTCCGAAAGGATGATCGATGGGTTTTTTGGATATATCCGGCCAGTCTTTTGGTACATTTTTGTGTGGTCTTGGCTGGCTGTTGACGAACGCAGCCACGTCCCATGCCTCTTCATCAGTCAGCTGTGGGTTGGAGTGACTTGCTCCCAATGGCATGTTATATTTAACATATTTGGCAAAATTGCTGATGCGGTACAGTCCGGCTGCATCATTATAGGCATGTTTGCCCCACAGTGGCGGGTAGGTGTATTCAATACCGTCTGCTGCTTTCAGACCTTCCCCATTTTTCTGATGGCATACCTGACACTTCTCAAGATATATCTTTTCTCCTTTTGCCGGGTCTGCGGGTCTGTCCAGATAAGCTATATCCTTCAGACCTGATCCTTTTGCCTTTTCGTCTTTTTGCAGATCCTTACCCAAAAACTCTATATAGGCCTTGATTGCCTGCATTTCGCGGGAGAGGGTGTCAAGGGACTTACTACCGTTGAGACTTCGCTCCACACAGTCATTGACCCGCTTATAGATATCTTCGATACTACCACTCCTCGCCCTGAATTTGGGATACGTAGAGGCCACAGACCCATAGTTATTACCAAAAACCTTAGTGCCGGCATCCAGGTGACAATTCTGACAATTCATCCCATTGGTGATTTTGGCCACTGAGCCCTGGGGGCCGAGATATTTTGCCGTATGTACAATCAGGTCCTTGCCATACAGAATCAGATCCTTTTCCTCGCCATCCGGCAATTGCCCGGCATCTGGAGCAATCCAGAAATCTTCCTTTACCTTAGGTTTTTCTTTGTCTTCAGGAAGTTTACTACCTTTATCATTCTCCTCTGCCGCAGGAGTTTTGGCTGCAAAAAATGAAATTCCGTCTGTATTGGTGTACGCATGGTATGCAGCATATATCAGCAGCCCAAAAGCCAGGAACAGGGCAACTATCAAGCCTAAAAAAATACCTGCAAAATCATCACTCGCTGTCAATTTCCTCTCTTCTGATGTGGAGGAAGCTGATTTGTTTTCCATATTGCAATAAATAGTGGTTTTAATGATTAAATACAAAAATCAATGGGGTAGCTTCTCTCTGAAATAACCATATACCCATGTGCCGGCAATCGCACTCAGCAAAGTGACCACAATCACTGTTGCTCCTGAACCGATCAAAGCAAACAGTGGACCCGGACATGCCCCTGTGATAGCCCAGCCAAAACCGAACAACAACCCTCCGAAAACCTGTCCTTTATTGAATACCTTGGGGTGTATGATTACCTGTTCGCCATACATGGTACGGATATTGAATCTTCTGATAAGCCATACGGATATCACTCCTACAAGTACCGCACTGCCTATCACTCCATACATATGAAAGGACTGAAATCTGAACATTTCCTGTATTCTGAACCAGCTTATGATCTCAGCTTTTACAAATACAATTCCGAAGGCTATACCTACCAGAAGATATTTGATGTTGTGGTACCATTTGTGTTCAAGCTGACTTTCGTTGACACATATACTGTCCAGCTCTCTTACTTCCAGATCATGGATTTGTTCTTCGGTGACATTTATATCCTGATCCGTGCCTGTATTATTGTATAATTGGGTGGTTTGATCTGTGGTATTCATGATTTTTTTGATTTAAAGGGATAGAATGAATGGTAAAATAAAATTGGCAGTGAGAATGCCTCCAAGCATAAAGCAGCAGGTGGCTACCAGTGAGGGCCATTGCAGTGAAGACAATCCCATGATGGCGTGTCCACTGGTGCATCCTCCGGCATAACGGGTACCGAATCCTACAAAGAATCCTCCCACTACAAGCATAATCAATCCTCTGGTAGTAAATAAGGCATCCCAGCTTACCACATCTACGGGTACCAAAGCACTGTAGTTATTAATGCCATAATTGGCCAGTTCTGCTTTCAATGCCGGTGCGACCATTATTTCATTGGGATTAGCCAGTAATGTTACCGCTATGACTCCGCCAATCAGGATACCCAGAACAAAGACGAGATTCCAGATTTCTTTTTTCCAGTCATAGGTGAAAAACGGGATTTTAGCCGGCACACAGGCAGCACAGATATGCCTCATAGAAGAGGAAATACCGAAAGATTTGTTACCTAATAATAATAGTGCGGGTACTGTGAGTCCGATAAGCGGACCGGCTACGTACCAGGGCCAGGGTTCTGTAAGAAATGAATTCATGATTTGATTATTTAAAAGTTGATAAATTGTTGTTTTAAAAATTCAGAAAGTCACTACTCCTTTTCAGGGGTAATGACTTTCCGTTCAATCTCAAATTATTTTACGTATTGACTCACATTATCTATGGAGCCACCATTGGTGACATTTTTTATACCATATGCTTCCAGTATAGCTTTTGCCTGACCGCTTCTGTTACCGCTCCTGCAAAAAACTATGATATTGTCTTTTCCTTTGAATTTCTGGATATTGCTTTCTATTCTGTCCAAAGGAATATTGACAGATCCTTTAATGTGTCCTGATGCGAACTCACCGGGAGTACGTACATCCACCAGAAAAGCATCTTTGGTAATCACGGTACTTAAATCTGCACCACCGCCAAAGAGGGTGCTGAAAAAATCGAACATATTGATTGAATTTAGAAAATTACTTTTTGAAAAATTTTGAATTAAATTGCTTTTTTAGCCAGATACCAGTCCACCATTTCCAGATTGCTGGCTTTTCTTTCTGCCAATGCTGCTAATGTCTTAGGTGGTGGTACGATTACCTTTTCACCCGGCTTCCAGTTGAGCGGCATAGCTACTTTCTCGGCGTCGGAAGTCTGAAGGGCAACGAGGGCCCGCTTGATCTCCTCCATATTCCTTCCTACATTCAGAGGATAGTACATCACCAATCTTACCTTACCTGTAGGATCTATGATGAATACTGCCCTTACAGCGGCTGTTTCGCTTTCACCCGGCTGAAGCATGCCATACAACTTGGATATTTTCATATCCAGATCCGCTATAATCGGAAATTCAAATAAAATATTGGTCTTTTCATGTACTGCATTCACCCATGCGATATGGGCATGAATGCTGTCAATGCTTAAGCCGAGTAACTTCGTATTGTGTTTTGCCCAGAAATCTTTTTCTTCAGCAAATCCACACATTTCAGTGGTACAAACCGGCGTGAAATCAGCCGGATGAGAAAACATCACTACCCAGCTTCCTTTATTGTATTCTGAAAATTTGAGCGGGCCTGTGGTAGTCAGTGCTTCAAAATCCGGAGCCATATCTCCGATTCTTGGTATTATATTGACTGTTTCCATATTTTTGAAATTTTGCTTAGTAATTAAATTTTCATCATCTTGCTCTGACATACATAGTCAGTCTTAGGTACATTGGTGGTCTTGCTGATAGCACTGAATCCGCCTTCAATTTCTGTAAAGTTCCTGAACCCTCTCGCCTGCAGAATACTGGCAGCTATCATACTTCGGTATCCACCGGCACAGTGCATGAAGAAGTGTTCAGCCGGATTGATGTCTTTGATCCAGTCATTGATATAGGCCAAAGGCTTATTGTAGGCGTCTTCGACATGTTCAGCTGCATACTCACTTTCCTTTCTTACATCTATTACGATGCTTTCACCTTTTTTGAATTGTACCTCAAACTCTGCTGGAGTTATACGTCTTACTGTATCCGTTTCATATCCTGCCTCTTTCCACGCATCAAATCCGCCATCCAGAAATCCGAGGATATTGTCAAATCCTACTCTGCTGAGTCTAGTGACTGTTTCTTCTTCTCGTCCCGGCTCGGTAACCAGTAGGATAGGCTGATTTACATCTACAATCATGGCACCTACCCAGGGAGCAAAATCGCCGTTCAGACCGATATTGATGGATTGAGGTACAAATCCCAGAGCGAAGTCACTGTGATTGCGGGTATCAAGTATGAGTGCTCCGGTACTTTCAGCCACTGTCTCAAATTCGGCCGGCTTGATGGCTGTCATACCCTGATTCAATACTTTGTCAAAGCTTTGGTATCCTTTTTTATTCATGGCTACATTCATACCGAAATACCCCGGAGGCGGCGTAAGACCATCGGTCACTGCCTGTATAAATGCCTCTTTATTAGGCTGATTCAGGGCGTAGTTCATTTTCTTTTGGTTGCCCAATGTATCCACAGTTTCTTTCATCATATTTTTGCCACAGGCGCTTCCGGCACCATGTGCAGGATATACGATAACATCATCGGGCAATGGCATGATTTTGTTCATCAGACTGTCATACAGCAAACCAGCCAGGTCTTCCTGTGTCATATTGGCTGCTTTCTGAGCGAGGTCAGGTCTTCCCACATCACCCAAAAATAAAGTGTCTCCGCTGAATAATGCAGTTTCCTTACCGTTTTCATCTATAAGCAGATAGCAGCTGCTTTCCATGGTGTGTCCGGGAGTGTGCAATACCCTGAGGGTAATATTTCCAATCTTAAATTCCTGATTATCCTTAGCAATCACTGCTTCAAATTCAGGATTGGCATTGGGTCCGTACACGATAGGAGCACCGGTTTTTTTGCTCAGATCCAGATGACCTGAAACGAAATCCGCATGGAAGTGGGTTTCGAAAATATATTTGAGTTTTACCCCGTCTTTTTCAAGCCTCTGAATATAAGGCTGTGTCTCTCTCAATGGATCAATAATGGCTGCTTCGCCATTGCTCGTGATGTAGTATGCGCCTTGCGCCAGACATCCGGTATAGATTTGTTCTACGTGCATATTAGATGTTTTAATTAAATTGTTTTAAAAATTATGATGCAAAATTAAGAGAAGGCTGATTGAGAATCCGTTACATAAGTTACAGAACTACGGCCTTATGAAAATTTTAGGAATTAATGACGGAGTAATTATTCTTATTTTGAAATCACGCTTTAAAGATAGAATATTTTCCGGATAAAAAAGCAAGGGGTATCACTACTGACACCCCCGCCCATTCATAAATCAACCTTTAAATCTACCTTATTCTTAATTTATCACAGCAATGTTGTAGGGCATACATATTCAGTCACCGGCACATTGGTTTTCAGAATTTCTACAAAACCACCATCCACATCCACAAAATTATCCCATCCTCTTTGCTTCAGGATTGAGGCTGCCAGCATACTTCGGTATCCACCGGCACAATGCAGAATGAACGGCTTGTTTTTAGGAAACTCTGCAAGGTGATTGTTGATCTGGTTCAGAGGTATGTTGATAGCACCTACTACATGGTGAGAGTCAAATTCACTCTTTTTACGTACATCAAAAACCGGAATATCCTTGTTGGCCTTTATCTTTTCGGCAAATTCTGCTGCTGATATTCTCTCTACGGTTTCATATTCCTTACCGGCTTTTTTCCAGCTTTCAAATCCTCCTTCAAGATAGCCTATTACATTATCATACCCCACTCTGGATAATCGGATGATGCTTTCTTCTTCTCTTCCGGGATCTGTTACCAAAAGAATCTCCTGCTTAATATCGGTTATCATTTCACCTACCCACATGGCAAAGTTTCCATCCAGGCCTATATTGATACTATTGGGAATAAAACCTTTGGCAAAATCACCGGCTTTTCTGGTATCCAGTATCAAGGGTCTGTGCTCATTGGCTACTACTTCAAATGCTCTTGCATCATAGGGGGTTTTAGCCCTGTCCATAATAGTATCGAGACTTTCATATCCCTGAATATTCATAAGCACATTTTTGGGGAAATATCCCGGAGGTGTAGTAAGCCCCGTCAGTAACTCTTTTTTGAATTCTTCCTTGGTCATATCCGGTCTCAGCGCATAGTTGGTTCTCTTTTGATTGCCCAGAGTATCGGTTGTTTCTTTGCTCATCATTTTACCACAGGCAGAACCGGCACCGTGATTAGGATAAACAATCAGGTCATCACTCAATGGCATAATTTTATTCCTCAGAGAATCATAGAGATAACCAGCCAGTTTTTCTTCTGTAAGATCAGATATAACGTGCTGTGCAAGGTCGGGTCTGCCCACATCACCGATAAACAGGGTGTCACCTGTGATGATACCATGCTCCTTGCCATTTTCGTCAATGAGCAAATAGCAGGTACTTTCCATGGTATGACCCGGAGTATGTATTACTTTTACAGTGTAAGCACCTACTTTGAATTCCTGATTGTCCTCTGCTACGATTGCCTCAAAACCGGGCTTTGCCGTAGGACCATATACAATCTTAGCGCCGGTCTTCTTTGCCAGGTCAAGGTGTCCGCTCACAAAGTCTGCATGAAAATGCGTTTCAAACACATACTTGATTTGAGCTCCGTCTTTTTTTGCTCTTTCAATGTATGGACCTACTTCCCTTAGTGGGTCAAATCCTGCTGCCTCTCCATTACTTTCTAAGTAATAGGCGGCATGTGCGATACATCCGGTATAAATTTGTTCAACTTTCATTTGGTCAGAATTTTTGTGTTAGGAAATTAATTATGACACAAAATTAAGAGCCTTAAATACTCCGATTCGTGACTTTTGTTACAGTTAGGGGAAATTTATATCAGTTTTTCAGTTATCAGTTAACAGTTGTCAGTTTTCAGTTGTCAAGTTTTTTTCTTGTATTTGAATAGTTCTTCATTTTTTAACGCCAAGACTTCAGTTAAATGTGTCTGAGTATTCGAATGTTTTCGCCGGAGGAGGATTATAATTGTTCACAGTTCGCAACTCCTTCCTATCTTTGACAATAAATTTCTTCTATGAAGCTTCGTATCAAAGACAGTACTATACGCATACGGCTTTCCATGGGCGAAGTCCGGCAACTGGCGGAGGCCGGGAGCGTGCATGCTTTTTGTGTATTCCCTGGTGGAGCACAACTTGGCTACGGCATCAATCGGGCCAAGGACTGGCATACAGAATTTACAGGGGGAGACATCCGGGTATATGTGCCTGAAGAAGTGCTGGATAATTTTTGTCATACGGATCGCGTCGGCTTTGAGCACAGGATAGAAAACGGGGTGCCCGGTGGATTATATCTGCTTATCGAAAAAGATTTTCAATGCCTGACTGAAAGGCTGCACGAAGACGAGTCTGATCTTTTTCCCAATCCCAATGCAAACTGCTGAAATCATGACAGCGCAGGGTGCTGAAAGTCTGGATATTACAAGATACCGGGACGGACTGTTTGAGATAGCGGAGGATAGGGTTGCGGTGGAGAGTCCGCTGGAAATCCGTATGAAATATTCTAAGCAGGGCCAGCAACATCTTAAATCCATCGCTGTCACCATGCGTACTCCGGGCAATGACACAGACCTCGCTATGGGTTTTTTGTTTACAGAAGGTATCATACAGACAAAAGAGGATGTGCAGTCTGTCGTTTGTACCGGTGAGAATATCCTTGAAGTCAGATTGAATGAAAAAGTCCGGTTTGATGAAGAAAGACTGCAACGTAACTTTTATACTACCTCCTCATGCGGTGTATGTGGCAAGGCTTCCATAGAGAGTGTTCAGACAGAAAATGTCTGGCTCCTTGGTCATCTGATATCCGGATAAAGGCTGATGATATTTTGCTAATGAATGAAAAACTCTCTAAAGGACAAAAGCTGTTCGGCCTCACAGGCGGAATTCATGCGACCGGATTTTTTAATACCGGAATGGAGTTAATGTTAATCCGTGAAGATGTAGGAAGGCATAATGCGATGGACAAACTGATTGGTGCCTACATGGGTGACCATGCATTTCCGATGGCCGGGGTGGTCATGGTCAGTGGACGGGCAAGTTTTGAACTGGTTCAGAAAGCAAGCATGGCAGGTATTCCGGTGCTTGTAGCTGTGGGTGCTCCCAGCAGTCTGGCGATAGAGCTGGCACAGGCACAGGGTATGACACTTATTGGTTTTTTAAAAAAGGACAGATTTAATATTTATTCATGTCCGGAGAGAATTGTCTTGTAATGCGATCAAAGGACTTAAAGGAGTAATTCTGGCCGGAGGATACGGCACCAGAATGGGAGGCGTAGAAAAAGGACTGATGATGATTCATGATATGCCTCAGTATATGTTTCTTTACAAGCTATTGCAGAGGGTCACTGATGATGTAATCTTGTCGCTCAGACAGGAACAGGTATCCCTGTATCCAGTGCCGGAAGCCATGACAGTTGTACCGGATGAGTACAGAGATATCGGTCCGATGGGAGGCATCCTGACTTGTCTGAAACAGCTCCGGTCGCCTCTGCTTGTACTATCATGTGATCTTTACCGGGTTGAAAAAAAGACCCTGGATATATTGCTTCTCTACCGTGACAGCTCATATTTCGGCACCGTGTTTTATGATGAGGTTAATGGCTATTTACAGCCGTTGTGTGCCATATACGAGACAAGCTGTATTCCTGTATTGGAAAACACTGTTGCTGCAGGTGATTATTCATTGCATAGGATGATAAAAAGCAGCAACTTCAGAATTGTCAATACTCAGGAAACATTATGGTTTGTAAATATGAATTTTACAGATAGCTGAAAAAAATAAAAAAGCCGGCATGTAACTTTTATGCCGGCTTTTGATAAGTTGCGAAGACATACTTATAACGCCCACACACCTCCCACTTCACTGTAATTGATACAGCCTTTATATGGGCCGGGAATCGGGTCATATTTGAGTAAGCCCTTGGCGCCTACCTCGCTGGTACAATATCCTGCTATAGTGAGCTCTTTAACAGCTCTGAAAATATGCGGTTTTTTATTTCCTTCTGTTTTGGTATCATCCATATCGGCGGCTTCCTTAGCCATAATTTCGAGTACCTGTTCCCTCTCATTATTGTTGAGGGCCACAAAGGATTTGGTGTACTTGGCTTTGGCTACTTCATTAAAAGATTTCAGTTTTTCTTTGAATTCTTTGCGATCCTCTTCAGAGACTAATACCGCCATCACATTGTCAATATATCTTTCACACATGGCATCCTTGGCCCCTGGTGTATCTGTAGCGGGTAAGATGGTTTCACATATTTCTGACAGCAATTCTATTTCATCATTGGATAATGCGGCAGGCTGCCAGTCTGTGGACCGGTCTGCCTTGCATCCATTCAGGATAGCTGCTGTGGTACCTGCTGTAAGGGTGTAGCCAAGCAGCAGGGTAGTGGTCTTTAAAACTTCTCTTCTGTCCATGATCTTGATTTTAGCGGGATTAAAGATTTCCTTTTTTCAATTCTTCAACGGCATAGTTGGCAGCTCTTGCGGTGAATGCCATATATGTCAGCGAAGGATTCTGACAGCCGGCAGATGTCATGAATGAGCCGTCTGTCACAAACACATTTTTTACAGCATGCATCTGATTCCATTTATTGAGTACGGAGGTTTTAGGGTCTCTACCCATTCGGGCGGTGCCCATTTCGTGGATGCCAAGTCCCGGATTGCAGCCATGGTCGTAGGTCTTTACATCCTTGAGGCCTGCTGCTTCCAGCATTTCTGCAGCATCAGACATCATATCCTTACGCATTTCGTATTCATTGGTCTTCCACTCTGCATCAAGATTGAGAGTGGGTAGACCGAAAATATCTTTTTTATCTCTGTTCAGTGTGACTTTGTTTTCATGGTATGGCAGACATTCGCCAAATCCCATCAGTCCCATAGTCCAGTCCCCCGGTGTAGATATTGCATCCTTGAGTGCTTTGCCATAATTGGCTTCTGCAATGTATCTGCCCCAGCCCTCTCTGCCGGCTCCTCCCTGATATCCAAAGCCACGGATATAATTCGGACGTTTGGTTTTGGCATCGAGATTCTGAAATCTCGGGATGTAAATACCATTGGGTCTTCTGCCTTTGAAATACTGGTCTCTGAATTCTTCTGACCTTCCACTGGCACCGAGCCTGAAGTGGTGATCCATCAGATTGTGTCCCAGTTCTCCGCTGTCGTTACCCAATCCGTCAGGGAATCGGTCAGATGTAGAGTTGAGTAAAATCTGTGTGGTGCCCAGAGTGGATGCACACATGAATATCACTTTGGCAAAATACTCCTTACTTTCTTTGGTCTCTGCATCCAGTATGCGTACTCCGGTGGCTTTTTGGGTATTGTTGTCAAAAATTATCTCCGTGACGATAGAAAACGGCCGTATCGTTAGATTGCCGGTAGCTTCAGCAGCCGGCAGGGTAGAGGCGTTGCTGCTGAAATATGCACCATAGGGACATCCACGCATACAGCGGTTTCTTGACATACAGGTGCCCCGACCATTGTGTCCACCCTCTGAGGTGATGTGAGCTGTTCTGCCTATGGTCAGTTTTCTCCCCGGGAATGCGGCTTCCATTTTGGCTTTTACTGACTTTTCCAGGCAGTTAAGTTCCATTGGAGGCAGAAACTGGCCATCAGGCAACTGCGCCAATCCTTCTTTCTGACCGCTGACTCCGATAAATTTTTCCACATAATCATACCATGGAGCAATATCTTCATATCTCACCGGCCAGTCAACGGCTATTCCGTCCTTAAGGTTGGCCTCAAAATCCATAGGACTGAGTCGGTAGGACTGCCTGCCCCACAACAATGACCTGCCACCTACATGGTAAGCTCTGATCCAGTCAAAAGGTTTGATCTCTGTGTAAGGGTGCTCAGTATCCTTAGGCCACCAGTGTATCTGTGCGGGATTGATGGTATAACCGGTTCGGGACTGCACGGGATAATCCTTTAGCTCCTCAAGGGTCATCCTGTTGCGGTTGGGCAATTCCCAGTCATCTAAGTTGGCAGTCGGGTAATCTCCATGCTTAACCATCCTTCCCCGCTCGAGTACAAGGGTTTTCAGCCCTTTTTCGGTCAGTTCTTTGGCTGCCCATCCACCACTGATACCGGACCCTATGACTATGGCATCATAGCTTACTTCATTTGCGCCTTCAGAATTAAAATACATATTTTCCGATTTTTTTGGTTTGTTAATTACATTACAATCCATCTGATCTCACCGTACAGATGCGAACAGCATCCTGCAGAGATTCTATAGGATCCGGTCTGGTAGGTATAAATTCCTGTCCGATATATCCGGTATATCCCGTTGCTGCGATTGCCTTTATGATGGCCTTGTAGTTCAGTTCCTGAGTATCGTCAATTTCATTCCGGCCGGGCACTCCTCCGGTATGATAGTGACTGATATAATCCTTGTATTTGCGGATGGTGGCTATCACATCACCTTCCATAATCTGCATGTGATATATATCATACAACAGTTTGAAGTGAGGTGAACCGAGCTTATCCACCAAAGCTACGCCCCATTCAGTGTGATCACACTGATAGTCCTTGTGATCGACCTTGCTGTTGAGCAATTCCATGACCAGAAGCATATTGTATTTGCCGGCAAGTCTGGCTACCTTATCCAGACCTCTGGCACAGTTTTCCAGACCCTTTTTGTCAGAGATTTTATTTCTGTTTCCTGAAAAACAAATGATTTGCCTGATTCCATAATCAGCAGCTCTGGGTATAAGCTGCTCATAGTCTTTGAGCAATTTGTCATGATTTTTTGGATCGTTAAATCCCTTGGTGATATGCAGGGGACTTCCGTTGGCCATGGCACAGTCGAGTCCGTTTTCTATGACGACTTTGTATTCATCATAATCCAGAAGCTCTATAGAAGCCACACCGATAGCCTTGCAGGCCAGAATTAGAGCTCCCAAAGGTATCTTATTATAGCACCACCTGCTTGCTGAATGTTTATAACTGAAAGGTGAACCTTGAGGTACAGACACTACCGGTCGCAGAGACGTCAGTTTTTTTGAGACTTCAGACAATGCGAGCAAGCCTGCCCCCGCTGCTGACCTTTTTACCCAGTCCCTTCTGTTTATTGACATCAAGATTTTATTTTAGAACGTGGCTGTTATTGATAAATTATTTTGTTTTATGACACCTTGCAACGATTATTCAAAATATTATTGCATTTGAATTAATTGCGGTTTGAAAGGTAGCACTTTTCAGATTTATTTCAAAAAATCCGGTATTTTTTCTTTTGATATAGAATTGATTGTCCCAATGAATGAAAACAAAGGCAATGAATAGGGAAGATCCATTGCCTTTGAGGGTAAAAGCTGAGAAGAGCTGATCTTGTTACTGGTTCAGGGATTCTTTTATGGCAAGTATTGCATTTTTCCACTCAGTCTGCACCTGTTTGATTTCCTCGGGTGAAAGATGCGTTGGTGCCTGACTGCCGCTGTGACTGTGGTCATGATTATGTCCTGAATGGTCATGGGGTACACCGGGTACTTCCACCATATTTTTTTTCCAGTCATTAAAAGCTTCCATCAGGATTTCATATTTCTCTTTACCTTCTGTGGTAGTATCACCGGCCATCGCCTCTTTAATCATAGATTCCACCTCTTCGCCGATGTGTATAGCATCATGCTGTATATCAAAAGCTTCCTGCAGGACAGGATCGATTTGGGCTTTATCTTTACAATCGGTCAATAAAAACAGACAAATCAGCACGGCTGAAAAATTAAAGTACTTCATGATTTTATAAAATTTGTGAAGTACAAACATATATTTTTTTTCGGTAAAATGGGCTTTCATTTTCAATTTTTTCCTCTCAGGAGGACAATTAAATTCCGGATTTACGCTGAAATGCGTAGTTTCAGTGTAGGGTACATTCCTATATTTTCTGTATTCCAACGGTTTAATGCAATAGGGTATTAATAGGAATATAACATTCTTATCTGTAACTTTAATGGCAGGTATGAGTCAAAATGAAGGGAGAGCATTGGTGCTTTCACTCAATGTCCTTATTTTTACTTTTCAAAATTGAAAAAGGTATGCATATCAGAATGTTTTCAATCATTGCACTGACAGCCATGCTGGTATCATGTGCGAGAAATCCTGTGACAGGTAAGAAAGAATTTATGCTTATGTCTGAATCTCAGGAAAGAGCCCTGGGTATGGAATATGATCCATCCATAGTAGCACAGTATGGATTGTATGAAAATCCGGAGCTGCAGGCATTCATTACAGACAGAGGTAAAAAGATGGCGGCGGTATCCCATCGTCCCAATCTGAATTATGAATTTAAAATTCTGGATTCGCCCATAGTCAATGCCTTTGCCGTGCCCGGAGGATATGTATATTTTACGAGAGGGATTATGGCGCACTTCAATAATGAAGCGGAGTTTGCCGGAGTGCTGGGTCATGAAATCGGACATATTACAGCCAGACATTCGGCACGCCAGTACAGTCAGCAGATGATAGCTCAGGTATTGCTGATCGGTGGGATGGTAGTATCCGAGGAGTTCAGAAAATTTGCCGATGTGGCACAGACCGGCATAGGATTGCTTTTCCTCAAATACAGCAGAGACAATGAGTCCGAATCCGATAAGCTGGGGTGGAATACTCTACAAAAATTGGGTATAATGCACAATACATGGCAGGTTTCTTCAATACGCTCAAGCGACTGAGCGGCGGGGACGGAGCTCTGCCTACCTTTCTTTCCACCCATCCTGATCCGGGAGACCGTAACAGAAGGGTAGGGGAACTGGCCACTCAGGCACAGCAAAACATGGATCCTTCACAGCTCAAAGTAAACCGGGACAGCTATCTGCGGATGATTGACGGCATTGTTCATGGAGAGGATCCGAGACAGGGTTTCGTAGAGAATGGTATGTTTTACCATCCTGAACTGAAATTTCAGTTTTCCATACCGCAGGCATGGAAGACATTGAATACTCCCTCCCAGGTACAGATGGCACCCGACAATGGTAAGGCACTCATGGTGCTTGGGCTTGAAAATGTCAAAACACTGCAGGAAGCAAGGGATAAGGTAATCAAAGACAACGGTTTACAGGTGATAGAATCCTCCAGTATTCAGGTGAACGGATTGCCCGCCATAGCATTATTGAGTGATCTGGTGCAGCAAAATCAGCAGGGAGGTCAGCAGTCAGCCCCTCTGCGGGTACTTACCTATCTCATACAGTATAATAATCTGATTTATAAGTTTCATGGATTAAGTACCCAGGCGGACTTCAATACTTATTTTACCAACTTTCAGACCACTATGAGAAGCTTCAGAGCCCTGACAGATGCCGCCAAGCTCAACAGGAAGCCTACTACTATAAAAAATAAAGGAAGCTGCCAAAACGGCTACTTTACAACAGCATCTGGTGGATGAGGGAATGCCCCAGTCACGATTCAACGAGATAGCAGTGTTGAATGGGATGGAGCTGAATAGCACAATCGAGGCCGGTACTCTGTTCAAAGTGTTGGGTGGAGAATTGTGAGTTGTATATTTTGAAAAAAATCAGATTGAAAAATTTTGACAAGTGCTATAAAAGCCACTATCTTTGCCACGCTTTTAGAAAAAAGTTCTTTATGTAGTCACTTAAAGCGAAAGTAGCTCAGTTGGTAGAGCACGACCTTGCCAAGGTCGGGGTCGCGGGTTCGAGTCCCGTCTTCCGCTCATTTTAAGTCTCATTAGCGCCCGGGTGGTGGAACTGGTAGACACGCAGGACTTAAAATCCTGTGCCCATTGCGGCCGTGCCGGTTCGATTCCGGCTCCGGGTACCCTCAAATTACACTTTCTTAATCCTTTTCTTTTTTTCCTGATTCAATCATATGGGTCTTCGCTATACTGTATGCGGGATACATTGTATCTTTACAAATCTGTAGTGTTTTTTCAGAAATGAAACTTTGGGATTTGCGGGATTGTTTAATATTGAAATCTAAAAGATATGCCTACAGAAATACAGGAAATCAAGGAATTGCTCAAGGGATTGGTGGTTGCCCAGAAAGAAACAGATGCAAAGTTTAAGGAAACGGATGCAAAATTCAAGGAAACAGACAGACGGATCAACAAGGCATTTGAGCTCTTCGAAGGTCAATGGGGTAAGCTGATAGAAAGTCTGGTAGAGGGAGACCTGATACGTCTGTTGAGGGAGCGGGGTATTGATGTACACGAGACGAGCATGCGGAGAAAGGGCAGTCATAAAGGAGAGAATTTTGAGTTTGATATCATAGCCCACAACGGCCGGGAGATTGTAATTGTAGAGGTCAAGACTACACTTATGGTGGAGGATGTAAAACATTTTATCCTAAAGCTAAAAAAGGCCAAGGAGTGGATGCAGGAGTACAGAGACTACAATATATACGGAGCCGTAGCCTATCTGCGGGATCAATCCGGCAGTGCAGCACTGGCAGAGAAGGAGCGGCTGTTTGTAATCAGGGCGACAGGCAGGTCAGCATCAATAGTGAATAATCAGGAATTTGTACCTAAGGCATTTTGATTAGAGTAAAGTTATCCTGACAACATTGAAACACTTAAAACTTGTATCCTGAGATTTATAATATGAGGAAGTACAGATGATAATTCCCTTGAAAAACGGAATAATCCGGGGCTTTCATAGCCTGTCTGCTATGAAATTTTTATATTTATGAAATAATTCAAGCAATCTGGAAATAATGAAACTTTGGGAATTGCGGCATTGTTTAATATTGAAATCTGAAAGATATGCCTACTGAAATAGAGGAAATCAAGGAATTGCTCAAGGGATTGGTGGTTGCCCAGAAAGAAACGGATGCAAAGTTCAGGGAAACAGATGCAAAGTTTAAGGAAACGGATGCAAAATTCAAGGAAACGGACAGACGAATCAACAAGGCATTTGAGCTTTTCGAAGGTCAATGGGGTAAGCTGATAGAAAGTCTGGTAGAGG
Source organism: Saprospiraceae bacterium (assembly GCA_016716335.1). GTDB lineage: Bacteria > Bacteroidota > Bacteroidia > Chitinophagales > Saprospiraceae > OLB9. The sequence goes on from JADJWN010000003.1 coordinate 53,895, forward strand.
GAGACCTGATACGTCTGTTGAGGGAGCGGGGCATTGATGTACATGAGACGAGCATGCGGAGAAAGGGCAGTCATAAAGGAGAGAATTTTGAGTTTGATATCATAGCCCACAACGGCCGGGAGATTGTGATTGTAGAGGTCAAGACTACCCTGAGAGTAGAGGATGTAAAACATTTTATCCAAAAGCTAAAAAAGGCCAAGGAGTGGATGCAGGAGTACAGAGACTACAATATATACGGAGCCGTAGCCTATCTGCGGGATCAATCCGGCAGCGCAGCACTGGCAGAGAAGGAGCAGCTGTATGTAATCAGGGCGACAGGCAGGTCAGCATCTATTGTGAATAATCAGGAATTTGTACCTAAGGCATTTTGATTAGAGTAAAGCTATCCTGATTAATAATGCCTGAAAGTTCTTTAACCGGATTAGGATTTGTTACTTGAGTTCAGGTTTCAGAACTAAAGCAGGCTCAGATAAATTAAACTTGGTAGAATTGTGATCCGGTTTAATTTCTTCTTTCTATGCTCCAATATTATAGAAAATCAACATCCAGAGCATAATTGTCATTCATCAGAAATTCCAGTGCTCTTTCTTTATTGTAGTTTTCATAAACCACTTTGTACAATACCTGTACTATCGGCAGATTGAGTTTTTCATTCCGGGCCAGCTGATTGATGATTTTAAGGGTGCGCACACCTTCCACTACTTCGGATGAAGTCTGCATGATGTAATCGAAGGATTCACCTTTGGCTAATCTTTTACCAAAAGTGTAGTTGCGGCTGTCTTCGCTGGTGCAGGTGGCAATCAGGTCTCCTATACCTGCTGTGCCGAGATAGGCACTGCCACTTGTCCCAAGGGCTGTACCGAAATATATCATTTCTCTGAGTCCGCGGGTGATGAGCAGGGATTGCATATTCTTGCCCATGCCCATACCTGCAAGGATTCCGGAAGCAACAGCAATGATATTTTTGAAGGCACCGGCTATCTCGGCAGCTTTCAGGTCGTGAGAGCCGAAAGCAAAAAACTTCTTGCTGCTCAGTACCTGCTGCCCCAGGCGTATCACTTCGTCATATTCTGAAGCTATGACGGTAGCGGCAGGCTGTCCACTAAGGATTTCGCGGGCCAGATTGGGTCCGGACATACATCCGACTCTCACCACATTGCTCTCCTGTCTGATTACTTCTGTCATTGTGTTGACATCTGCCTTGGTGAAGTTGGACGACTGAAAATCCTCATCCGTGATTTTGGAGACATCCAGCCCTTTGGTAGCATGGATCATGATATGATATGGCCTGAGATAGGGGCAGAAATCCCTCATCATTTGTCTGAAACTGGAGGAAGGTACCACGGCAAATAACAGTTGGCATTGTGAGGTCAGATCATCTATCCTGTCGGTGGCTACGATATTGCTCCGGAGTTTGGTGTTGAGATGGAAATGATTCTCGTTGATCTGTTGCTTTACTTCCGGGTTACGGGTGTACAGCAGCACATTCACGTTTCTGGAAACGATTTTTGAAATGGTAATCCCAAAACTTCCTGCTCCTATAATACCTACGGTATCCATGACATTGATTTAAGCCTGATATCATCAGGATGTATAATATGGCCTCTGCCCACTCGGGCCGAGCAATCCAGTCAAAGTACGCCAATATATTTATTTTTTCTGTCTTTTTTGTTCCTGAATAGCCTGTTGTTGCCGCATAGCTTCTTCAAGCCTTGCCTGAAATCCACTTTTCTTTTTTGGTTTTTCCTTTTCTTTCAACAATTGAGCTCTGATTTTGGATTCATCAAAAATATAATTTTTGGTAATGACCGTCTGAAGAATATTGATCAGATTGCTGAAAAACATGTAAACCGTAAGTCCGGAGGCATAATTATTGAAAAATGCCAGAAACATCACCGGCATGATGTATTGTACATACTTCATGGCAGGATTGGCCGACAGGTCTATGTTCTGCATATTGTAATAGGTGTACACCAGCGTAGATACAGTCCACAACAATGTGAATAAACTCACATGAGCACCAAAGAATGGTATCTCAAAAGGCAGGTAAAAAAGTACGTCGTAGGTGGACAGGTCTGTTGCCCAGAGGAAGGGTTCCTGTCTGAAGGTAATGGATGCCGGAAAAAACCGGAACAGGGCATACCAGATAGGCATCTGCAGCAACATGGGAAGACAACCGCCCAAGGGACTTACCCCGTATTCACGGTACATTTTCATGGTTTCGAGCTGCTGCTTCTGCATATCGTCCTTATACTTTTCCTTCAATGCAGTGAGCTCGGGTTTGAGGGCACCCATTTTTGCCTGCGAATACAGCATTTTGTACATCAGGGGGTACAGCATCATCTTGATCAGGAAAATAAGCACTATGATCACAATCCCTTTGCTGGAGATAAACCTGGACAAAAATTCAAAGAAAGGACGGATCATCCATCGGTTGATAGTGCCGAATATACTGCTGCCAAATGGTATGATTTCTTCCAGGCCGGTGCCGAATGCACGCAGTCTGTTAAATTCGTTGGGTCCTGTGTAAAAAGCCATTTCAAAGCCACCGGTAGTCACCTCGGATAATGGTATCTGCACCCTCGAAAATAAAATTTTCAGTACGTCTGTCCTGGCTACGTCAGTCATTCGGGTTTCCAGTACGCCGCCGTCAAAAGGGGCGTCACGGGTAATCAGGGAAGCATTGAAAAACTGATTGGAATGTGATATCCAGTCGAGCCTGGCATCATTCAGATCCCGGGTGTCATCAGATACACACTTGCAGTAATCCGGGTCTTTTTCGCTTTTTTTATAGTATATTGTAGAATAGTTTTGCTCAAACCGTTCACTTTTTTCGTACTTCGACAGGTGATTGAGCCAGCTTAGTTCCATACTTCCTGTGCCTGTATCCAGAGCTCCCGAAAGTCCATTGAGGGCTACAACTGTAATCCAGTGTATAATCATTGTCTCTGAGTACATACTTCTGCTCGAAGAAACCACCATTGGACGCTCTTGCCCTCAATATCAATGTATTGCCCTGTGGACTGCCTTCAAAATACAGATCTCTGCTGCTCACAGTCTTGCTGTATTTTGTCCTGACAGGTAGCAGGTATTCGAAGCGGTCTTCAGGATTGTTCATGAGGACAACGGGTATTTTGCTATCTTTACCATCGGTTCCTCTGACTGTTTTTACATGTTCTTTGAGCAATACTGAGCTTATGTATCCGCCTTTTGCAGATATCTCTATTTTTACCTTTTCATTTTCAAGCACTAAGCTTCCGGATACGCCGGAGCCTGCAGGGGCAAATATGCCCAATCTGTCTATCAGTTCGCTCTGCACAGCGGAATCTTGCACTGCCTGTGCTTCCCCCTGTGTCTCTGCGACCTCACTGTTCTGAGGTTTTGGGGTTGACAGAATGGCTTTTGATTGGTTGGCGGCTTCGATAGAATCCCGCTTAATTCTGGCCTGCTGTATCTCCGCATCAGATGGCTTGGTGTATATCATCCAGGCGAGCAGAGTGGCAAAAATGAGTATAAAACCGATTATATGATTACGCTCCATGTATAAGTCTTGGCTTGAAAAACGGCGCAAAGGTAAGGATATCAATCGATATAAAAGCAGAAAGCATAAAATTAACGATGAGTTATTCTTCCGTGGTTCAACCCAAATTATTCATTAGTACTTTGTCATGAGGGGGTTAAAGTGCAATAAAATAAGCCATTTTACCGGCTGAGACATAGCATCGCTATGGTGAAGGAGGAAAATGTAGTGTAACGCCTTGTTTTGAAGCAATTTAGCGCCGTAATAAATTTTCTAATGGATATTTTGGGTTCAACCCAGATTCTGATTGTTTGTCAGAATATTTTTATAATAATCGAAATGGAAATATAATAACCTGCATGGAGAAACAGATAATATCGAAACTCTGTTAAAGAGCATGCCGATATAGCCCGCAGCACACCCAGTCCTGAATTCCTGTCAGATTAAAATCAAAATACATTGATGAGTTTTCCATTGCGTAATCCCGGGTTAAAGTACCGTAATATCTCCATATATTATTTTGATGACGCCATCTTCACTGTAAGTAATTTTATAAATATAAACACCGGGGGTACAGCATTCAGATGGCACCCATGCGGAGGCCGGGTCATTGGAGAGGATACCTTTCTTATGGTATAATATGTTGCCCCACCTGTCAAAAATTTCTAAACTATATTCAACAAACCCGTTTCCCTTCAGATAAAATCTCCCATTTTCTTCGTTGGCAGAGGAGATCATTATTACATTGGGCAAAACAAATTTAAAATCATCAAAATCAATGGTCACTTCAGCTCTGTTAATGCATCCAAAATCGTTTGATACTTCTACTGAGTAAGTTCCACTATATTTTTGCATTATGACCGGATAAGGACAATCATAGCAACTCAATAATTCTTGAGGTGACCAATGATATTCAGTTACATCGTCTGAATAGGAGACCGGTATTTTTATACCTGCCTGAAAAGGTCCTTTTTGTATTTGTGAAATATAAACTTCAGGAAGCGGTATTCTGAAATTTCTAAAGAAACGCTATCTTGACAATTGCTGGCATCTATTCCTGACAAAATATAATGCCCGGGTTCTTTTATTACAATGTTTTTGTCTGTGGAGATGCCATTGATTTTCAAATCAATATGGTTTGAAACTACGGTTATTTCAGTGACATTATCTGTACAGAAAAAATGATCTCCTTCCAATGTGAGCGGAAGAGGCTGAATAAATTCAGTAATTACATTCAGAATAAGACTGTCACAACCATGTGCTGCCATGAAGGTATTGGTAAAAATACTGTCTCTGTACACCCAAAAACCATCTATATTGATACTGTCACCTGCACAGAGCCGATACAATTGATTTTCAATGACAGGTGGTGCAAAGTAATGCAGGTGTATAAAACTGGTAGAACTGCAATAGTTGGTATCAGTGAGCGTATAATGATAAATACCTGCATCAGTAAACCTTCGTGTTTGTCCGGAAATGCCATCATCCCATGTTATGATGTGAGCAGTGGTGCTCAATGTATGATCAAGTGTCTGACCAAAGCATAAGGTAGTATCAACCGCTGGATCAATCTCAGGCAGATCATTGACCTGGATAAATATTAATGCTGTGTCTTTGCAATGATTGTTTGATTCGATCCGGTAATACAGATGGTTCTCTACTACAGACAGATTAATACTTTGAATTTCAGTACCCTGTTCGGTATAAAATCTGCCACTGCCGGATTGTGATGCGGGTAGTAATGAGCTGAGTGCCAGGGTGCTGTCAGTTTTACAAATCTCTACACTCGTATCAGGCCCTGCATCCGGCAAAGGATCTGCAATACGTAGTACTGCAAAAGCGGGTTCACCTGCCACACCCTTGTACCAGACAGTGAAAGAAAGCGTGATTAATCCACCTTTGTCTGAATTCATTCGGTAGAATCTACCAAGTTTTACGGCGTGTTCAAAATCTGATATGAGGGTGGTGCCTGTATTTCTGACTACAAAACTATAATCTGACTTGCGAAAGACTACCTCAAAATCCCCGTCCGGAAAGATGATTGTATCCCCGCTCTGTGGATTCTGTATGCTTATGCTGATACTGTCCACAGGATATTCATTACTTACCTGCACATCCAAGTCACTGATCGGTATATTTTGATGGGTACACCACTCGGGAGAATGATAGTCCATACCCTCTGCGGTGCTGTCATCTTTGTCAAGATTGATGACACGCTGGCAGTCCTTCCAGTCTTTTGGAGGAAAATGTTTGATATCAAAAATAAAGTGTTCATCCGCACCAAAGGGTGGAATATTGTGTGACAGTCTTACTTCTCCTGTGTGTACATTAAGTGAATAAACGGTCCTTCCTCTTGAGGTATATCTCATATTGGGTATGACATAAAGCACGGTACTGTCGCAATCGTACTGATGGGTAAATAAATTGGCTGCAAACAGAAATAAATCAGGCCAAAGATTATTTTTCAAGATTATTTCGTTTTTTGCAGGATCGTACATATTCAATCTTGCAAGTTCATTACCAGATGAATTGTAAATATATTCATTTTTATATTTGGTAATACTTATCTGGTGTATTCTTCTACTATTTACAGTAAATGCGGAATCTAAGTGCGGCAATTCATAGGTCAGATCAAAAGTCCTTTGTTTGAGATTGAATAAGCCGCATACCGAGCCTCCGACATAATACAGAGAATCGTTAATTCCCTGTATAAAGATTACCGAATAGTAATTCCACCCTTCACTCTGCCCAAATGGAAAGTGTCTGGGATAAAGGTCCATGAGGTACTCCATCGAATCCTCAGCAATGTGATACAGGTACAGGTCTCCTTCGGATTCGAGAAAGAGGATTTTAGTTCTGTCGGGAGTAAAGGTAAAACCTCTGATCTGCATATTTCGTCCGGTCATAGCCGGATGCAGAAATCTGGTGGAGTCCAGTCTGAACCAATGCTCATGCGCTCCGGTAAAAAGATTGAATCTGTACATATCATAGTAGTGAGGAGTGTTACCAATTTGGCGACTATATGTTTTACCTACCCAGACAAAACTTTCCTGTGCATACATGCTGCCGGAAAATGCACAGGAAAACAGCATGAGCAGTATGTATGTGAAGTACTTGCTCATATTCCTGAATTACCGGGGTATTACCATTTTGACCGAGAGGTCATTAAGTCTGTTTTTTATCCGGATGATATACACACCTCCCTGCATTGCATGCATCTTGTCGTATAAGTCAGCGCCGGCGGGTATATCCGTAAATATATGGATTATTCTGCCTGCCATATCCCGGATGAAAATATCCATGGCCTCATCTCCCTGTATCAGGACCCGCTGCATTGGGCTGAGTGTAAGGTGAGACTTTTCTGTCGGATCAGCGATGACTCTGTATTCTTCCGGCGTATCCTGACATATACGTCTTATACCCTCGTCAGCGGTAAGCACAAAATGCACATCGGCAGTATCCTGTGTGACTTCATACTGGCCGGGATATCTGTACTCGATGGATATGATTTCTTCCATTGTGCTAAGAATATAGCCATCATTGGCAGTGGACGTATCTGTCCAGATAAAATCCAGTGTATTGCCACGGATGGAGTACAAATAACCGGGCAGAGGACTGTGTACAAAAGCTATTGCAGAAGAGTCCACCCGCAGCTTTAATGTCAACGCAAAAATAGTATCAGCCAGTGACATCTGCAGGGTGCTTTCAGACGCTTTATCTGTGATGTAAAGCGGAGTGCAGTCATATACATCATCATGATCGCAATCCATACAGCTGCCATTGATATCTCCGATATTGAACCTGATAAAATCAGCATATTGGCCTTCGGATTCCAGAGTTATACAATGATCTATATCTGAATAATCAGGAAAATTTCCATTCAAATCCCTGCCGGGAGCTGTGGCAAAATCATGTAATGGTACATAACGGCACCAATTGAAATTATCGGTACTCAAACCGAGAATAGCCCTTTGCATCAGCAATATATCAAGTGTAGAAGGGAAGCCATCACCATTCAGATCTGTGATAAAAGCAAATTCTTTGGTAAACAGGCGTTTACCCAATAAATATTCCCGCAAAATCACCAGATCAATATTTTCAAGACCACAAGGCTCGGGGCATGTGGAATTAACGCAAATTGTGTATGGGCCTTCCTCACAAAAGATACAATCATAAGCGCCATCCGATCCCGTATAAGTCACACAGGATTCTTCACCGGATGAACTGATAGATACATTGGCGTTGGCTACTCCGAGATTGGGGCTGATACAATTTGACAATGAAGCATCAAACATGGTCACTCTGCCGGAAACCCCGATGCCCGGGCAGAATTCTTCAGCTTCACTGCATATCGCATTGGCCTGACAAAAAAGTCCGTTGAGCAGCATACCTGCAAAGCTGTAGTAGGGCATGGCACAGCTACCCGGCTCTGTACTGATGATTAACTTAAATGCATCCATTCTTGATGCATCCCCCGGTATATGCAGTCCACCGCTTGCGCCGGAAGAATTTAATGTGACACCGTTTAATGCAAATGGATTAAACTCTGTATTATCAAACCCCAAACCAATAATCTCCCCGTTGTGCACCGCAAATGTAAATGCCAGCTGGCTCATATAATAATTTTCGAGATTGCCTGTGATGGAAATTATGTACTCCGCCGTACATGCGTCATCAGAAGTCAATGAAAAACATACATCAAACTCCTGGCAGATACAGCTCAATGGTGGGTGTAGTATCTGGACATTCAGTGTACATCCCGGCACCAGCGGATCTTCCAGCACTACTACCGGAGGCGGATCAGCTACGGAAAAAGGACCGAATTGCTGCTGCCAGAAATTATCGTTTGCATTATTAAAGCCATTCACCGTCACGGTATAGCTATCATCTTCGGGGTCACCCGGAGTGTTGCCATTGTCGCAATTAAATGACTGTAATCCGGAAGTAAGAATATCACACTGAGTAAATGATATTTCAGTATTCATTATCATAATACAAAACAAAATAATTAATACCCCCAATTTTTGCAGAATAAAATTTGTGTTTTCATCGTTAAAAAATTTAATTAAGTTAGATAAATGGTGGAATTTATAAAATATCTGCTAAGCCCAATGAAAATACAGCTTAAGAATTATTTTTCAAAGATAACATAAGACTTGTGTCAAATATTCAATATGATATTCTTGAATTAAAATTATTTGTATATTTGGTTAGAAAATAAATTTTTTCATCAATCATTTACAAATATAAATCATTTCAATTACATTGTCAAGCCATTTGTCTGGATTTCTTGAAATTTAACAAATTATCCTGATTAAACCTGCAAAATTTGGTTAATAAATCTTGCTTTGGATATTGTATTACATAAGATTTTCATAGTTTTATTTTTTACTGACCAAAACGCTTGTGTATGGACGATAAATTTTAATAGATATATTTCGTATAGGTAATGAAATGTGGCAAGTACGACCTTTTCAACCCTGAAAGTAATGATCAATAAGACAAAAAGCATTATACAAAAAATCTGATCTTATTGGTTATGTCCCGATGTTGTGGTTGTTTTCAAAGATATTCACAGATATTAAAATCCAACGGGAAGATGATCTTAAAAAATTATATGGATAGTGTACACGGTAATTTTAATCCGGGCTTTACTATGTATGCAGAACAGGTAAAGTTTGCATAACATATTCCATCATCTCCTCAGAAATATCATAGTGGGTCACTAATCTGATGGTCTGATGTCCGAAGGCAGAGGCCCTTATTCCTTTTTCACTTAATTTGTTAAGATATTGGTCCGTGGTGATATTGTCTGTAAGCTCGAATATGACGATGTTGGTATAGACGGGTTTCAGATTTTTAACATAAGGAAGATTATTCAGCACCTGTCCGATGGCCCTGGCACGATCATTATCTGTTTTGAGACGCTGTACGTGGTTTTGCAGTGCGTAGATGCAGGCTGCGGCCAGATATCCTGCCTGTCGCATACCGCCTCCCATCACCTTGCGGTATCTTCTTGCCATACGGATGTCTTCTTTGGAGCCAATCAGTAATGAACCTGCCGGCGCACCCAGTCCTTTGGATATACAAATAGATATGGTATCAAAATATTTACCATAATCCTGCGTGCTTTCATTTGTTTCAACGAGCACATTAAATAGTCTGGCTCCATCCAGATGAAGCCTTAATCTTCTTTCTTTACATAGTTTACTGATTGGTATAATTTCATCTAAAGTGTAATAACTGCCACCGCCTTTATTGCAGGAATTTTCCAATACTACCAGCCGGCTTGTGGGCTGCCAGTCAAATCCCGGTTTGATGGCTGATTCGATTTGCTGTACTGTGATTTTTCCGTTTTTACCTTGTATCAGATTTACAGCCACTCCGCTGTGGAATGCATAGCCTCCGGTCTCTGATTGATATACATGCGAATCCACATCACAAATCAACTCATCCAATGGTTGAGTATTAACCTTAATTGCGATCTGATTGGTCATGGTGCCTGATGGACAGAATATTGCAGCTTCCTTACCAAACATTTCGGCTACCATGGTTTCCAGCCTGTTGACTGTAGGATCTTCTCCAAAGACGTCATCTCCCACTTCGGCTGTCATCATCGCCTTTAGCATTTCTGGAGTGGGTTTGGTCACAGTGTCACTGATAAGGTCTATGAGTTGCATAAATCTTTTGCTTTGTCAGGCAAAAATAGCAATACATTTCAACTTGCCTGTTCAGAATACTGAATGGTGGGTTTCAGTAGCAGATTCAATAATTGGTAACTATGAAATGAGGGCTTTTTTATCTATTATCAGATTACAACTATAGATGTGGATGGTTTTCAGGCATTTCTTCAAGAAGAGAGTGCAGATTTGTGTATCAATGCATACTACCTGTGATGCAAATTTTTTTTAATACAATCTGTTTTTTGAATTATTAAAAAATATAAAAAAAGCCCCGACCAAACATAATCCTTATATTTGAAAGAACAGGATAGAGGTGTGATGATGATACAGGATGTCAGGATTATGACTATTACTTTTAATATGTCGGGGCTTGTCAAACAAAACAAAATCGTATTAACTTAAAAACCGTATGAATTTCACATGAATGTGTACACTCAATTTTAGCAGTACTTTTTTACTGATATTCCTGCCCGCTTATAAGCATAGGCGTTTTACCATCAGTGATTATGATTTTGGTATTAGGAGATCTGGACAGTTCATTGAATGCCTCGATACTCCTGATTTTGATAATCTGGTCAGTGAGTCCCTCAGACATGATTTTTGCGCATCCCTGATACCTGTGGCCTCAATAATACGTCTTTCGGCATCTGCTCTGGTCTGTTGCAGTACAAATTCCATCCTCATGGCATCCTGTTCTGCCTGCAGCTTTTGTTCTATCGTTTTGCCAGTCCGGGAGGCAGCTGGATGCTCTTCATCAATACAGCCTCTACGGTGATGCCCTGAGGGTCCAGTACATTGGCCATTTTTTCTGAATCATAGTCTCTATCTCGGCCCTCATGCCTGAGTGCATATCCTTAGCCAGGTATTGAGCGCACACATCAGCAGAAGCCGACCTGAATACATTGGCGATGATGGGTTCGTAATCCAGCCCGTAGGTGTTGATGATGTTGATGACCTTACTTTTCTCCAGTTTATACAGGATGGAAATCTGTGAATTGATGCTCAATCCCTCTTTACTGGGTAAGGAGATTGTCAGTTCAAGATTGTTGGTCTGTATAGATGTTTTGACCACTCTGGTGATGAAAGGATTATACACTACGGCACCTGTGTTCTGACCTTGTTTTCCAGCTTACCTAATTTTTGCTTGACACCCACCTCTCCGGGCCTGACAATGGCACAGCTGGAGAAGAGAAATGGAATGATTAAAACGGGAAATAAATAATGCTTTTTCATGGCGATTTTATTTAGAGGATTAACTAATACCCTGTACATAGGTTCATAAAATATCATTTATATTTTTAATGATTGACATTATAAATATTTATGATGCCAGATCGAATTTAATATGTGTCCTTATACAGTCTGGATAGAAGTCCCGCAGCCTTTCAAAGGTGGGGATTTATATTAATCAGGGGGAAATCTTAATCAGTGAATAATAAAAATCATGAATTGTTATCACAAAAGCAACTTTTAAGAAAAAACTAACGTTTTTATTTGTGACTGTGCAACCCTTTCAGTCTATCTTTGTCTATACATTCGTAAATCAGGTCTTATGAAAAGCAGATTCAGTCCGAAAACTTTGATAATTGCAGTCAGCTTAATCAGTGCATTGTCTTTTGTATTTCTGGAGGTGCAGGATTACTGCCTGGAAAATGATCTGGAAATTACCCATCTGATTGAAAACGGAGAGTTCAAAAGCATGCTGGTGCCCGATGTTTTTTCATTGAAAATATCATAAAAAATATATTCAAATCTATCTGAAATCTTAACTTGAGCTGCAGTTTGAGCAGAATTAATCTGCCGCATTGAAAAAAATTATCTGACCAATTGTATAAATCACGAGTCAATTATCTTTCCAGGATAAAATCTCATTTATCATATAGAGACTGACACTAACGCTAACGCTAAGTAGATACTTATGGACACAAAGTCAGCACACTACTCAGCTGTCCTGTTTCATTGACGAATATCCTCCAGCAATTACCATTCGGGCTTTTCATAAGTATGGCCCCGCCGTTTTCCTGTAGTACCAGATTGCCACTGTTCAATCTTGCACTTACAGCAGGCAAGGTGGTATCGGCGATGCTCAGTACACCGGTATCGCTCACATTCAGTCGTCTGTAGGTACCATTGGGTGACCTCAGTATAAGATTTCGGGCGGTGGTGTTGATATTCAGATCCGATTTGTTGAGAGAAGTACCATTCAGTGCGGTGGCACTTTGGGTGGAGAGAGTACCGGCATTAGTCACCGTAGTGAGGAAATTCTGACCTGATTTATTTTTCAGGATAAAGCCTCTGCCGCTTTCGTTGATTACCAGATCACCACCGGAAATGGAGGACCCGACCTCAACATTTCTGTTGGTAACAGCAAATCTCGAAAAACCACTGAATGTACCTCTGTATCCATAAGCATTGTCAGGCCCGAAACCGGAAATAATACTATCCGGTCTGTATATCACACTGTTGGCTAAGGTAGCTGTCGCCAGCGTGCTTTGTGTCTTGATGATATTGAGCCTGTTGGCATTAGTGCCAAATGCACTGAGTTCAGCCTGGGTATAATACAGGGTGACTTCATAAACGGCGTTGTAGCTTGCATCAATTTTTATGGTTTTAGCGGAGTAATTACCTCCGCCAAAAGGTAATGCAGGAGTACTGCTGCCTGCTGTCTCTATGGCTGCTTCTATGCAATTGATGTCAGTAGCTCCGATATTTCTCACGCTGGCATATACCCGACCATTGCTTGAATAAAAATTAGCCGTTTCGCCGCTTTTGAGACTGGATTTATTGGATGTGGCTGTGACAGCAGTTTCAATTTTTGCAGCATTGAGTTGTCTGAACTGAAAGTGTGGTTGTATGCTGAAATTACTGTAGTTGACAAAATTGGCATCAGCGGAAGTCAAAATACATCCATTGGAGCCATCCTGAATCAGAGCCTCAACATACCTGCCTGTACCACCACCTACCGGATTAGTGAAACGTAACAGGTCATTCAGAGTGTATGAGCTGTTATTGAAACAGAATTCAAAGTATAATGATGAGGTGCCATCCCAAAAGAAAGGTTTTTCAAATGTGATTTCATTCCATACTCCCTGCACGGTAGTGACGCTGCCTGTAAATACCGTTTCAGTATTGACCCAAGGCATGTTTAATAGTGTGGTTTCAGAGACATTGGCCATACCAACCCTGAAGTTTTGATAAGGCTGAGTGGATCCTTTGGATTGGACATAAAATCTTAAAGAAGTGATGAAGCCTGCTGTGATATTGGCTGCGGTGAGTTGGGAAGGGAGGTATAAAACTCTGGTTCTTGCATCATCCCACTCACCCCAGAATATGAGATTAGTACTGCCATTGTTATTGCCATAAGTGATTAAATCTCCCGGACTGCAACAATTCAGAGAGACTTCATCTATGTCAATGATACTGAGGGTATGGGTGTTGAAAGTACCGTTACCGCATTGCCACCGGCAATTGATAGCTGTAAAACGATATTTTCGGTGGATTCAAAAATTGCGTCATTTACGATACGTACCTGAATATTCTGTGTACCTGCAGGTCCGGCTGGAAAGGTCAGTGAATTGCTGAGAAGGCTGAAATCACGATTATTGGTGGCAGTAGTACCTGAGACTATACTGACATTAACACTGATGGATTCTGTGGTAGATCGGTTTTTTGCAACAGGGATAAGTATGGTTTTGAAAGTTTCAGCACAACTTCCAAAACTTCCTGATGTTGCCTCTTCCAATACACTGCTTGAACCTGTAACAAAGGATATCTGGGGGGGACCAAAGACACATTGATCCAGACATGTGCGGGACAAATAATGATTCTGTATGGCTGTGATAGATGCCGCAGACCAGGTGGTACTGTTATTGACTGATGGTGCCATTATAAATCCACTGTTGGATGAATCATGATTGGCACTGAAATTATGCCCTGTTTCGTGTGCCAGAAGTACCCTCTTCTGACTGGCATTGGATGTAAAATCCATCAAAGTGTTGTACCTTGAAGAAGTACATACAGATCCTACCCAAGCTATTCCCACGGTCGTACCGTCAAAAGTACGTCTTGTCCAAAGGCTGCCCAAATCATGTACTGCCGTAAAACCAGTAGGACCCCAATTGGAAAAATTAGTCAATAGGGTAGAGGGATTGGTGGTGTTTGTCCATACTGCCGGATCCCCTCCAGAGGTAGTAACTATAAACTGCTGTACAATTTCAAACTGAATCCCATCAGCAAACTCGTCGTCATAATTAGTCTGCATATCATTGGTGACAGCGATGTTGTGATTTTGAACTGCAGTGGCACTACCATAAAAACTGTGCATTGAGAAATCCGAGGCAATGGCATACTCTACCCGAAAACATTGCCCAGGCAAACGTTCTCCTGTGGCAACCGGTCTGGTTGACTGATTTTGGGTAACATGTGCTTCTGTTGCCCCGCATTTTTTTTCTTTTCCGGGTTTAATATCCTTTGTATTATAAAAAACTATAAGATCTTTTTCAGCGGACTTATCAAAATGATACAAGGGTTCGAAGTAATAGGTAAACATTCCGGCCCGGACAAAACCTTGTACAAAATTCTCACCTATGGTAATACTAACACGTCCCCCTTGTTCAGTATATCCGCTTAAAGCTTTGGTATTTATTGCTGGTAACTCCACTTTTCGTTTTCCATCAAATCCCACAGCTCCATACCTCTCAGTCAAAATACCGGAATCCTCCAGCAATAATTGCCAGGATAAAAATCTGAAACTGATTTTTTCATTACTTCGCTGACTATTAATTTGTTCAAGGATTTCCTTGCTATTCACGCTTATGATCTGATAATCAGCAAATTGGTCTTTGAGAGATACATGATATTTAGTCTGACTCCAAATTTGATTCGCTAATATCAAAAAAATCAGGAGACCAATTGTCCTTAAAGCTATTCTTACAAACATCTTATTGAATTGAATTTGAAAATTTAAACCACCGGGTGTGTTCTACTCAAATTCAGGGATAAGCGTTACACGGCAAAAATACAATATTCTTGCCAATCTTTAGATTCCATCATTAGAATTTTTACATTTTGACAAGTATTTAACATTTTGCTTTACCATGTAACTGTCTGATAGAAGCATTCACACATATTATAGATTATACAAATATTATGCCCGGTGATCCAAATCCGGGTTAAACTTTAGTTAACCGAAACAGGACGTGTAACTTTTTGTCCTGTTTTTGTATTTTTGACCTAAAATTTTAATTATTATGTATCTGATTTTTTCTCTGATTTTAGCTTTGAGCTCTTTTTCTGCCACCTCCAACCCTTTTCCATCCGTCAATATCAAAACCATCGATGGTAAGACGGTGAATACCAAAGATTACACCGGAAAAGGTAAAATTACGGTTGTCAGCTTTTGGGCGACCTGGTGTACACCTTGCAAAAGAGAGCTCGATGCAATCAATGAGCTGTATCCTGAATGGAAGCAAAAATATGATATTGAGCTCTTGGCCATCACTATAGATGATGCACGGGGTCTCACTAAGGTGCCTGCCACCATCAAATCCAAGGGCTGGGAATTCACCGTACTGGCAGATACCAAACAGGAATTGCAGCAGGCTTTAAATTTTCAGACGATTCCACAGACTTTTCTCCTTAATGAAAAAGGTGAGATCGTTTATTCTCATAATGGATATAGTCCCGGTGACGAACTGAAACTGGAAAGCAAAATCAAGAGTCTGAAGAAGTAAAACCGGCCCACTGCTGTTTCATCCCGGAAAGTAGGTTATACCCGGGCATTGTCTTTTTAAATACGGCATGCTGTTATGTATCATACTGACATTCATCACTCAATTTCTGATGGTCTGTTTTGGTATAGATGTTTCGATTGTAGTCTGAATTAATGCATGGTATATGTGATTAGCTGATAATTCGGAATGCTTACACTTTATCTTTAATACCTTTTTAGAAAACAATTCCCCATGTAATTTCATTCCTTTACGAATAATCCAACATTCATGCAGGATATCACCAAAGTCACCCCATACGATAGTACGGAAGAAAGCAAAAAAGGCCAGGTCACCCGGATGTTTGACAGAATTGCCCCGTACTACGATCTGTTGAACAGGGTTTTGTCAGCCGGTATTGATGTATGGTGGCGGAAGAAGGCCATTGATATGTTGAAAAATGCTGCTCCTAAAACCATACTTGACGTCGCTACCGGTACCTCGGACCTTGCCATAGAAGCGGCCAGAAAGCTGAAGCCCGATCATATCACCGCAATGGATATTTCCGTAAAAATGCTGGATATAGGTAGAAATAAAGTGGAGAAAGCAGGACTTGGGAACGTTATTTCGCTCGAAACCGGTGATTCAGAAGCTATGCGATATGATGACAACAACTTTGATGCGGTCATGGCAGCATTTGGAGTGAGAAATTTTGAAAACCTCGAAAAAGGGCTTAAAGAAATGTACAGGGTCACCAGACCGGGCGGCATGGTGATGATCCTTGAATTTTCAAAGCCTGTTGCCTTTCCTGTCAAACAATTGTTTCATTTATACTTTAAATTCGTTTTACCCGTTATTGGAAGGTTAAAATCCAAAGACAGGAAAGCTTACAGATATTTGTATGAATCGGTACAGGCTTTTCCGGATTACCGTAACTTTGCAGACATTCTTGAACGATGTGGCTACAAAAATGCCACATACAAAGCATTAACAGGCGGGATATGCACCATCTACACGGCTATAAAATAATATTTGTCCTCTTAGGGCTGCTTTGGCTTACACACGATGCCAGGAGCCAGATTGGTGCCAAAGACAATTATAATTTTCGGGATTTTCAGAAAAAACCTTATTATTTCGGAATAAATGTAGGATTTAACCGCTCAGGCTATAAGCTGGGGCAATCCGGTTTCTTTATCAACAATGACAGTATCCGGGTCACGGAAGGTAAAAGTGAGTTTGGATTGAACATGCATATGATTACCAATCTCAAACTGGGTGATTATTTTGATTTCAGATTTCTACCCGGATTTTCTTTTGCACAGAGAGGTTTTGAATTTACACAGGTAGAAAGCAACACCGTGATCACCCGCAATATCGAATCCGTATTTTTCGAAATGCCCTTTCATATCCGGTTTAAGTCTGCTCCGTACAAAGACAAGCGTATGTTTGTGGTAGCGGGATTGAAATACAGCTATGATGTGCAGACCAACTCCAAGTCCAGAAGGGCATTGATCAAGATTGCACCGCATGACTTCCAGTATGAGGTGGGCATCGGTATGCAGATGTTTTATCCTTATTTTATCTTTTCTCCGGAACTTAAATTTTCGAGAGGTCTGGGCAATATTCTTATTTACGAAAAAAACAGAAATGAAGCCAGGGTGCTGGAAAATGTGGTTTCTCAGATTTTCACCATTTCATTCAATTTCGAAGGTTGATTTTGCAGAAATTGTATGTCTTTGCCCTTTAGATATCCCTCCAGACCAATACTTGTATTAATATTGCAGTCCTTAATAAAAGTCATCGCTGCATGGAGTATATAAGTGTTTTTGATGTTTTTAAAATTGGAGTGGGTCCGTCCAGTTCGCATACACTGGGACCTTGGAAAGCAGCTCTGGACTTTATTCACAGGATACCGGACAGCGTCAAAAATGATCAGCAGATTAAGCTCATGGTACATCTGTATGGTTCTCTCTCGCTGACAGGTAAAGGTCATGCTACAGATCTTGCGGTGATTATGGGTCTGGCCGGATATGAGCCGGATAAGGTGGATACTGCTGCCATACCTGTCATCCTGGAGCAGATAAGAAGCACTTGCAGGATTTGTCTTCCGGATGGCAAGGATTGCATTTTTGATCCTTCAATAGATATTGTTTTTGAAAAAGAATTTTTGCCCTATCATGCCAACGGTATGATTTTGAAGGCTGAAACGTCCGACGGACAGTTGTATTCAGAGGTCTATTACAGTCTCGGGGGTGGCTTTATACTCAGAGAAGGAGACGACCCTTCGGCCGGTGAGCATACACGGGTTCATCCTTTTCCCATACAGAAATCCGATGAATTATTAAACTATTGCAATACTGAACAACTACCCATTTCTGAAATTGTGCTGGCCAACGAAAGAATTGACCGGTCAGAGCAGGAGATCAAAGCAGAGTTACTCAGGATATGGGATACTATGTTTGAATCCATGTATCTCGGTTGTCATACAGAGGGATATCTGCCGGGTGCGCTGAGGGTCAAAAGAAGAGCCGCTCCTGTTGTGAAAAAGTTGATCGGTGAGATGCACTATAACAGCAAGGAGGAGTGGCTGCAGTGTATCAGGAATCAAAATGTTCAGTTTCAGGATATTTTCAAATGGGTCAGCAGTTTTGCAATAGCTGTCAATGAAGTCAATGCAGCATTTGGCAGGATAGTCACAGCACCTACCAACGGCAGTGCAGGAGTGATACCGGCTGTGCTCATGTACTATCTCGCATTTGTGAACAAGCATGCCGGGGAGCAGGAGATCATACGCTATCTGTGCGTATGTGGAGAAATAGGCAGCATTTTCAAAAAAGGCTCTACCATATCTGCTGCAATGGGCGGCTGTCAGGCTGAAATAGGGGTATCCCCTCATCCATGGCAGCTGCCGGTCTTGCCGAGCTTCTCGGGGCAAGCCCGGAGCAGTGTATCATAGCAGCAGAAATAGCTATGGAGCATCATCTCGGAATGACCTGTGACCCGATAGGTGGTCTGGTACAGGTACCCTGTATCGAAAGGAATTCCATGGGAGCCATCAAGGCTATTAATGCCGCAGAGATTGCAGTGGACAGAGATCCGGCAGATGTGAAGGTACCCTTGGACAATGTGATTTCGACCATGTGGGAGACCGCCAAAGACATGCACCGCAAATACAAGGAGACGTCTGAAGGTGGTCTGGCCACTGCAGTTAATATTATCGATTGTTGAAAAAATGAAAGAAATCCAGCATTTTGCCTTAAAATTAAAGCACATATTGTCTGTTTTGACTAAATACTTTGTATTTCATCATCTTTTTTGAGTGACCCAATGTATTTTGGCCATATACTTTCCGGATTTTTGACTTATTTTGATATTTTGACAACTATATAATGACCTGATATGAAACAACTCTTGATAGTGTGCCTGATGATCGGATTGCCCCTGCTTGGTAATACACAGGTGGGGTATGGATTTACCGTTACCAATGATTTGTACCAACGCCTGAAAAATCCGGCTGATGGCATTGCGTCCCCTTCAGCAGGCAGTGTTTTGCTCAATATAGGGGCTGGACCCAAATTATGGTTTGGGGGTCATAAAGCTTCGTTTTCCGTAGAATCACAGGCGGTAATTGCACCTTTGGGTTTTTCAGTCGGAGATTACAAAGGTCTGGGTATGGTCTCTTTTCCCATTCTGGCCAAAATCAACTTTAAAGGCTTGTCTTCCTTTGACAGAGAGGGAAAACTCGGATTTTCCATTGGAGGAGGCATACAGTATTCCCGCACGGAGTTGTTTGGCGTCACTGATAAATATGCTGCAAGAGGTGTGAGTCGGTCATATTTCAGTACCTATGTCATTCAGGCGGGCTATGGATTCGGTATTTCAGGTTTTGCCATTCAGGGATTTTTGAGATTGGGTTACAATCCTGATGACAAATCCCATGCGGGTCATTTTGGCATACAATATGACTTCAATATGCCAATGTTGAGAAAAATTACATCGCCTGAGAGCGAACTTTAATATCTTTGGTCAGATTAAGATAGATGGTTGCACAATCATTAATCAATTATAATACTTTCGGGATAGATGCCCGTGCCTTGTCCGTACGTTCGGTCTGGTCCACCAATCATCTTCTGAGCATGCTGAAAGAGGATATCTATCCATTCCGGATACTGGGGGGAGGCAGCAATATTCTCATCACTCAGGATTTGCCATATCATATTCTGCGTAATGAAATCAAAGGATTGGAAATTACTGAAGAAAACGATGAACAACTGATTGTAAAGGTTGGGGCAGGGGAGGTGTGGCATCAGTTAGTCATGTGGACTTTGTCACATAATCTTGGAGGGCTTGAAAATCTCTCTCTCATACCGGGCAGTGTAGGTGCGGCTCCCATGCAGAATATCGGAGCTTATGGGGTCGAGCAGGACAGTTGTTTTGTGAGCCTTGAGGCAGTACATATCGAAACCGGAATAAAAAGATTTTTGATAAAGAAGAATGCGGTTTCGGTTACCGGGAAAGTATATTCAAGTATAGTCTGAAGGACCAGTATTTTATTACACATGTGAGCTACAGGCTTAGTAAACGTAATCATAATCTCCACCTGACTTATGGTGCCATAAGTCAGGTACTGGAGCAGTGGCATATCGGATCACCTACCATTCATGATGTGAGCAGAGCAGTGATACACATCCGGCAATCTAAACTGCCGGATCCCCGCGAAACAGGCAATGCGGGCAGTTTTTTTAAAAATCCTGTGGTGGAAAGAGATTTGTATGAAAAACTGAGCAGTATATATCCGGATCTGGTGGCATATCCACAGCCTGATGGCAGATACAAAGTGGCAGCAGGATGGCTGATTGAAAAAGCAGGCTATAAAGGGGTCAGGCGACAAAATGTTGGTGTGCACAAGCATCAGGCGCTGGTTCTGGTTAACTATGGCGGTGGTACCGGTCAGGAAATACTGCAACTTTCACAGGAGATACAAAGAGTGGTAAAAGATAAATTCGGTATAGTGCTCGACCCCGAAGTGAATATCTGGTAGGTCATGTTTCTCTTTTAACCAGGTGACCTTAAAATCATATTCTAACCCCCGGATGGTGCATCATAACTTCGTGATGAAGTTTGAAATGGCCATAAATTAAGTACTTTCGTGAATGAAACTTATTAGCCCATCTTGGTGAAATAGTGAGAGTTAGTCTAGCAAATTATTTAGCTGCCAATTCAGGCCGTAATACCTGCCCGTCCCCAGGCGGGGATTTTCCAGGTATAATTTGGGTTAAAAAACCACAGACCTGATTCGTTGTTATCAGAAGGCAACTAACATGTAAGTAAATGGGTATTCATTTTTTCTGGTTCAGAAGAGATTTGAGACTGCATGATAATGCAGCTTTGTATCATGCGCTCAGGAGTGGTAATCCGGTGGTTCCGGTATTTATATTTGACAAAAACATACTTGACAAACTCCAAAATCCCCGGGATGCCAGAGTGACCTTTATCCATGACACGTTGACAGGACTGCAGACCAGCCTCCAGAAAATGGGAAGCGATCTCCGGGTATTTTATGGTACTCCGGAAGAAATCTGGCCTGCACTGATTGAAAAGTATGCACCGTCAGCCATCTACTGCAACCATGATTATGAGTCCTATGCCATATCCAGAGACGAACGGATACATCGGATAGCAGCAGCTGCAGGGGTGGCTTTTCACAGCTTTAAGGATCATGTGATATTTGAAAAAAGAGAAGTCTGCAAAGACGATGGTATGCCCTATACTGTATTTACACCGTATAAAAGAAAGTGGTTGCAGAAAATACAGGAAGGTGTGCAGAAGGTGGAGGATTCATTTTATCTCAAACCATATCCTGTGGAAAAATACATTGCCCACTTTTTTAAGACCGATAAACCTCAACCTGTTCCTGCACTTGAGTCCATGGGATTTGAAAGATCTGATATCATCGCTCCTCCAAAGGATGTAGAGAGGTCTATAATCCGAAATTACCACGAAACCAGAAATTTTCCCGCATTACACGGAACGAGCAGACTGGGTATTCACTTCAGATTCGGTACGATTTCTATCAGGGATAAGGCAAGAAAGGCCTTCAGTCTGAATGAAACTTATCTGTCTGAACTGATATGGAGAGACTTCTATGCCCAGATACTCAGCAACTTCCCTTATGTGGAGAAGTCTGCCTTCAGACCCGAATATGACAGAATACAATGGAGAAACGATGAAAAGGACTTTGAAAAATGGTGTGAAGGCAAGACCGGCTATCCCATAGTGGATGCAGGTATGCGGGAGTTGGTAAATACAGGGTACATGCACAACAGGGTGCGGATGATTACGGCCAGTTTTCTTACCAAGCATCTGCTGATAGACTGGAGGTGGGGAGAGGCCTGGTTTGCCAGACATTTGCTGGATTTTGATCTCGCCAGCAACAATGGAGGCTGGCAGTGGGCTGCCGGCTGTGGAACCGATGCGGCTCCTTACTTCCGAATTTTTAATCCGGATGCTCAGACCGAAAAATTTGATCATCAACTTCAATATATTAAAAAATGGATTCCGGAACTGGGTACAGCCGCATATCCCAAGCCCATAGTGGATCATAAACTGGCCCGTGAACGCTGTCTGACAGTGTATAAGCAGGCATTGGATGGCAAGTGATTTTACAGTATTTGTCCATTGACGGCCTACATTAATCGATTAAACACTTCTTTTGGGAACATTCAAAATTTTTTCTGCATTTTTACACCATAATACTGTGTGTTTATGCTGAAAAAACTGAAATCCTTATTCATCATAGAAGAAGAGTCGCCGGCTCAAAGTACATCGAACACAGGCAATTCCCCTACCTCAGAGACAGATGTTGACACATCTTCATCGGGTAGGGAGGAAGTCGCATTGAAAGACTATGTCCTGACTGAAACCCCGGGTAAACCTGACCCGAAGTTTGTTGATGTTTTGCTCAAAGCCATTGAGGCTGCCAATAAGGAAGGGTTTGATTATCTTGAATACAAAACCTCCCTGCAATCCCTCCAGAAAATGGATATGGATGAGGCCACACGGTTCAAATCCGCTTTTGTAATGGCCAAAACACTGGGTCTTACCAAAGAGAAATTGTTGCAAAGCACAGATTTTTATATCAGTATACTGAAATCCGAAGAGAAAAAATTTAAAGATGCACTTATCAACCAAAAGGAAAAACAGGTCAAAGGACGTGAGATGGATCTTAAAACTATTGAAAAATCTATGGCAGATAAGCAGGCTATGATTGAAAAGCTTAAAGCAGAAATCGAAGCCGGGCAGCAACAACTGTCCCAGATCAAAGCAGAAATCTCAGAGGCTGTACAAAAGATAGACAGCACCAATGAGCAGTTTATGATTGCATTACACTCTGTACTCGATCAGATAACCGAAGACAGGAGCAAAATTCAAAACTATCTGGAGTGATTGGAAAGTCGAAAAGTATTTATTGTATTCAAGCAGCAATTTTAGTTTATCTTTGAACGTCAGAAAAATCCATTGAATGTCAGAAATCAAGCCTAAGTCGTTTTGGAAGAGACCGGAAGGTGTGACAGGCGCAATTGTGTTGGCCCTGATTATATTCGGAGGTGGATATCTTCTTGCCACAAGTATTGCCGCAGTACTGGCATTTCTGAATACTATGCTCGGCCAGATAGTCATGATCCTCGTACTGGGTACTGTCATATATATGGCACTGGATGGTAAGACCCGTACCTTGGCAGGTTATATGTACAAGAGTCTGATGCGGTGGATTACAGGTTTGTTTGTAGAAATTGATCCTATCGGAATACTGAAATCCTATGTGTCAAGCCTGAAGACCAATCTGGTGCAGATGAACAGACAGATAGCACAGCTCAGAGGTCAGATGCATAAGCTTAAGGAAATGATTCTGAACAACAAGAAGGAAATCGATTCCAATCTCACTCAGGCAAGTCAGGCAGCTTCTGTCAACAAGCAGGCACAGGTATTGCTCAAAAGCAGAAAAGCCGGCAGATTGAAGGAATCCAATATGAAGCTCGAGGACCTGTACCGCAAAATGGAAGTGCTGTACAGAGTGCTCGTAAAGATGTATGAGAATTCAGAGATTCTTGTCGAAGATATTCAGGATCAGGTAATGGTCAAGGAGCAGGAGCGTAAAGCCATTCTGGCCAGTACTTCTGCCATGAGGTCTGCTATGAGTGTAATCAAAGGAGATCCTGACAAAAAAGCTATGTTTGATGCGGCTTTGGAGGCCATAGCTGATGATGTGAGTAATAAAGTCGGCGAAATGGAAAGATTCATGGAATTATCCCGCAATTTTATGCAATCTATAGATCTCCAAAATGGTGTATTTGAGGAAGAAGGATTGAAAATGCTCGAGCAGTGGGAAAAAGAAAGTGTATCTCTCCTACTGGGTGGAGAAAAAGAAACACTCCTGCACAAGGCCAACGATGATAATGATATACTGGATCTTAATGCTCCTGTAAAACAACCCGAAAAAGCCGGAAGAGTAAACCAATATGACAATTTATTTGAATAACGCAACTAAAACAGAATAATCATGGCAACCAGACTTACTCCATTTGCAAAATTGCTCATCACACTCGGAATAGTATCCGGTTTGTACTTTGGCGGAAGATATGTATTGAATAATACGCAGTTGGGTAAAGACATAAAAAGTCAGGCTGAAAAGGCCCAATCCGAAGGTGGCTCAGAGTCTAAAGGAGGGATATTCGGAGGATCTAAAAAAAGAGACGAAAATACGCTCAGAGTTCAGTTGGTCACATGGGGAGGATATGGTCCGGGCCTCTATTTCAACGAAGGTGCCAAAGCCAATGAAAACAGCCGTTTTTATAAGGATTATGGTTTTAAAGTAGAATTTATTCTGGAAAATGACCTGCTTAAGGCTTTAGGTGCCTGGACTGCGGGAGAGTATGATGTCATGGTACAGACCGCGGATGCTTTCCCTCTGTACACGGCTCCCGATGATATCAATGAGTTCAAGCCCAGGGCTTTTATGCAGGTGGACTGGTCACGGGGAGGAGATGCTGTGATTGTCAAAAGAGGAATTAATACCGTTAATGACCTGAAAGGTAAGCGCATCGCAGTAGCCGTACCTTCGCCGGCACAGACTTTGCTTACTTCCACACTTGAGGCAGCAGGGCTTAAGTACAGCGATGTTACGGTAGTCAAAACCACCGATAATCTTGAAGCCGCCAAACTTTTCAGGAGTGCAGATGTAGATGCAGCTGTGGTATGGAGTCCGGATGATGAACTGGCCACAGCCGACGTGCCGGGATCCAAAATCCTGGTGACCACTAAGGAGCAGTCGCATATCATTGCAGATATCATGTTTGCCAGCCAGAAAACCATTGATACTAAACGAGAGATGATCCACAAGTTTTATGAAGGCTGGATGAAAGGTCTGGCAGAACTGAGGGATAACGCTTCCAATATGCAGAAGGCTGCCCGATACATGGCAGAGCTCAACGGAGTGAGTCCGGATGATGCGATGGGTATGATGTCTGTGGTATATTGGACCAATCACGGCGACAATGTCAATTTCTTTGGTCTCAATCCGGATTATAAGGGACAAAAAGGTCAGAATCTGTATGAAAAGATGGCTGCCAAGTTTGTAGAAACAGGAGATGCTGAAAAAATTGCTCCTGCCTGGAGGTCCGTAATTTATCTGGGAGCTATTCAGTCAGCCGAAAATGTCCTCAGTGGCCCGGCATATGCAGCCGAAAAATCCAAAACCTTCAATCCCGTGACCGCTGCTGAAAAATCAGCACCTGCCATCGCCTCCAAACCTGTCAGTATCACTTTTGCTACCGGCAGATTTGAACTGGATGAAAATGCAAAAACCATCATTGACCTGCAGTTTGCAGATGTGGCACGTACTTTCGCAAACACTAAAGTGCGTATTGAAGGTAATACAGACAATGTGGGATCAGCTGCAAGCAATAAGGTGCTATCCGAAAAAAGAGCCAAATCTGTGGCCGAATATCTCCGCACACAATATGGTATGGATCCCAACAGATTTGTAATAGTGGGTAATGGTCCTGACAAACCGGTACCCGGCTGCGAATCCAATGCTACAGAAGATTGCAGGGCAAAAAACCGAAGAACAGAGTTTCAGCTGATTGGTGGTTAATCCTGTATTTATTACGCTTTACCTACCCATCTATCTATTATGAAGTGGCAATGGCTTTTTGCACTCAGAGGTGAGCTCAACAAACGACAGAGTCTGTGGCTCTCTGTGGCAGGCTTAATATTTACATTGATAGTCTGGGTTTTGGTTACTTCCGGTGAAAATCCATTGATCAGCAGGACGGCATTTCCACATCCACTCAGGGTATTAGGGGCTTTCAGGGATTTATATGTAGAGAATGAACTGATCAAAAACATCGCCAGGTCTGTAGGGCTGAATCTCGGAGGATATATCAAAGCGGTGTTGTATGCCATCCCTGTGGGATTTCTGATAGGATTGGTGCCTATGTTTCGGGGTGCTTTTCAGCGGATGGTGGATGCAGTCCGTTTTCTGCCACTTACTGCACTGACCATCATGTTTATCATCTGGTATGGTATATACGCTGAGGCAAAGATTAATTTTCTGGCATTTGGTATATTTATCTATCTCCTTCCGATAGTGGTGCAGCGCATTGACGAGGTGGATGATGTGTATCTCAAGACTGTCTATACGCTCGGTGCAGGATATTGGCAGACTATTCGTACGGTCTATCTTCCCTCCGTTATGTCGAGGCTCTCGGATGATATCAGGATACTGACTGCCATATCCTGGACTTATATCATTGTAGCTGAGACCAGTGCAGACCAGGGTGGGATAGGCTCTCTGATATATCGCACAGGGCAGAGGATGAGCCGGGTGGACAAGACCATAGCCTGCCTTATTATCATAATGCTGATCGGAATTTTTCAGGACATGATATTTAAGTATCTGGACCGGAAATTTTTTCCCCACAAGTATCAGCTCAAGACAACTTATGAAAGCAAAAATATCTCAAAAGAGACTACTTTGACTGACGTCATAGCAGGGTTTAGTCTTTCCATTCTTACCTGGATATTTTTGGGTGTGTATGTCATATTATCTGCAGACGAATATTTCGGTATTTTGGGTAATATAAAACTCCTGTCCTATCTCTTTGGAGAAACCCTGTGGACTATTGATGTATTGTTCCTATCCATTTTAGGATATCAATTGTATCAGCTCTATCGTAAATTCGTTGCCAAATGACAGGATTAACTTTCAGCGACAGTGCCGGTCTGGACAATATCATAGAGCTCCGGAATATCGGACAATCCTACGATGGCGGCCAAAACTGGATTATTAAGAATCTGGACTTTCTGATAGAAGACAAGCCGGGGCAGGGTCAGTTTGTCGTGATACTGGGGATGTCAGGCAGCGGCAAATCCACCATTCTTCGATACATTGCCGGTCTCCAGAAACCCACTGAAGGTCAGGTTTTTATACATGGAAAACCACTCGATGAGAGGTCCAGAATAAGCATGGTGTTTCAGCAATATTCTTCCCTGCCGTGGATGACAGTACTGGAAAATGTAGGTCTGGCACTTTCCTATCAGGGAGTGCCCAAAAAGGAGAGGGATGAAAGAGCTATGGAAATGATCAAAATCACCGGTCTGGAAGGGCATGAACACAAATATGCCATGTATCCCACCTTGTCTGGCGGACAACTTCAGAGGGTGGCTATAGCCCGAAGCCTTATTGCCAATCCTGAAATCCTGCTGATGGATGAACCTTTCGGAGCTTTGGATATCAAGACACGTATCCAGATGCAGGAATTACTGCTTCAGCTTTGGGACAGATTTCATTCGACGGTAATATTTGTGACGCATGATATCTCAGAGGCAGTATATCTGGGGGATGATATTTATATTATGAAATATGCCCCTTCCTGTTTTGTGGAGCATATCAAAGTAGACCTGCCCTTGCACAGAACATGGGAAACCAAAAGAGACCCTCATTTCACCCAATTGGTACATCATGTGGAAGACACCATGATGCGGGTAAGTGGCCTGAGGTAAAATGCTCTACATCAGATCTTCCACAGACATTACCTGACCAAATGCGAATCTTCCGCCATCGGATTTGGCAAGACTGCCGCAGGCTACATCATAATCATGTTCGAAAAACAGGTAGTGCCTGTCTGTCATCATTTCGTACAATTCTGCTTTTTCCTTCAGAGTCTCCAGCGGTCTTACATCGTAGGACATGATATAAGGCATCGGAATGTGGTGTCTTGAGGGTAAAAGATCAGCTGCATAAATCAAGGTATTTCCGGAAGGCAGCTCAATAAACGGGACCATCATGGCATGCGTATGTCCATAAACAAATCTTAGCGTGATAAAATCATTGAATCGTACTCCCTGCTCTATATCAATGAATTTCAGTACGCCCTGTTCTCTGAGCGGGACAAAGTTTTCTTTCAGAAATGATGCCGATTCTCTGGCATTGGGATGATATGCCCATTCATAATGCGCTTCGTTACTCCAGTACACTGCATTGGGGAATGTGGGATAAAGCCTGCCGGAGCTATCCATACTTACAGCTCCTCCCACATGATCAAAGTGAAAATGAGTAATCAGTACATCCGTGATATCCTCTACACCCAATCCCAAGGGTGAGAGTAATGTATCAAAGCTCTGATCATCATGTGGATAAAAATGTTTTCTGAATTTTTCGTCCTGCTTCTTACCTACGCCGGTATCTATGAGTATTTTACGGTTGCCCTCCTCTATCAGCAGACAGCGAAGTGACCAGGTACAAAGGTTTTCTTCATCGGCAGGGTGGAGTTTTTGCCACATCCGTTTAGGCACCACTCCAAACATCGCACCACCATCCAGTTTGAACTTTCCTGTATTCAATATATGTAACTTCATACTACTGCTGATTCTTTTTGATTAACTGAAACCAATGTGTTTTTTTTCTTTTTTTAGCTGTTGTTCCAAAGCAATCATCTTCAGTGCCGTCATGGCTGCTTCCACCCCTTTGTTGCCGTGCTTACCACCGGCTCTGTCCTTTGCCTGCTGCATATCGTTGGGTGTCAGTACGCCGAAGATGACAGGTTTTCCGGAGGCAAGCCCCAGTGACATGATGCCATGTGCTACGGAAATGCTGATGTATTCGTCATGTTTGGTTTCTCCTTTGATGACACATCCGATGCACACTACTGCTGCGGGATTTTCTTTGGACAGTATCCATTTTGCACCGAGTACCAGCTCAAATGCACCCGGCACTCTTTCAGTTATGATATTTTCAGGGGTTATACCGTGATCTGTCAGAGTTTGCCTGCAGGCTTCCTCCATGGCAAATGTGATTTCCTGATTCCATTCCGAAGTGACTAATGCAATTTTTATTTTTTCTGGTGCTTGTACGGAGACAGCATCTCTGGAGGATAAATTTTTATCTTTACTGGACATAGGGTATCATATAAATGAAAAAGGCAGAATTTAAACTCAAATTCTGCCTTTTAGGTTTAAGTAATCAATTGGGTTATTGGAATCTTTCGATGTATTTTTCTGCTTCACGGCTTTCCTGAGATTCAGGAAAATCTTTTTTGATTTTCTGGAAGTACTCCAATGCTTCTTTTTCCTGTCCCTGTGCATAGTGCCACATGGCTAGCTTGTTCAGGTAGTAAGGTGTAAGGACATCATTTGCTTTACCTGACACCGCTTTTTTGTAATGGCTGAGTGCTTTGTCATTATTGCCCAATTCAGCATAGGCATCACCCAATGCACCGGCTTTAGTGATGGATGTCACTTCATCTTTGGCGCTGTAATCCTCCAGATAATCTACAGCTTCCTGATATTTGCCGAGATTGAGGTAACATATTCCGGCATAGTATTTGGCCAGGTTGGCAGTCTTTGTACCGCTGTAGTTGTTGATGATATCCAGAAAACCTTCAAAACCACCACCCGGATTCTCCAATGCCAATGCAAAGGAATCCTGAGCAAATTGCGTCTCTGCTTTATAAATCGCAGCTACCGCACTTTTTTCCCTGGGTGCTATATACAAATACTTATATCCGAAGTAGAGCAGTGCGATAAGGGCAATTGCTCCGGTTACATAGCTTATAGTTTTTTGATTTTCTTCCAGAAATTCTTCAGAGGTGATTTTCGAAAACCAACTCTGTGTGGCATTTCCACTGATCTCCTGTGCTTCTACTACCACATCTGCTTCCGTATTCGTCTTTCCTTTTCTTTGTGCCATATTTAAAGCCTTCTTTAAAAATTTGCGCAAAAATAGTAATTCTGTAATACTTTCAATGTTTTTGACACGATTTATATATTCATGATTTTTATATTGGAAATATTTTCTCCGTTAGATGAATGACAAAAGCCGGTAAGATATGATCTGACCGGCTTTTTTGAAACTTCAGTTTAAGTCAATAGGAGTTATGAAACCTGCAACTGTTGAACTGTCAATTTAATCAGTGATAAACGGATAGTCCGGCTGGACATAATTGTCTTCATACAGCTCTGAGGGCAGCGGATAATCAGATTTTTCTGCAAAATCCATGGCCTGATCTATTTCAAGGTCTATGGCATCTATGATTTGCTGAATTTCAGCCTGTGTGGCGATACCCTGAGACAACATTTTGTCCTGAATCATAAAAACCGGATCTTTTTCCTTGTAGGCTTCAAGCTCTTCTTTGGTACGGTATTTTGCCGGATCTGATACAGAGTGACCACGGTATCTGTAAGTTTTTATTTCAAGGTAATAAGGACCTTTACCGGCTCTGATGTGTTCGGCTGCTCTGAGCAGGGCTTCATGTACTGCTTCAGGATCCATACCATCTACAGGCTCACTTGGCATATCAAATGCCAGACCAATTTTATACAGGTCATGCACATTGGAGGTACGCTCTACGGAGGTACCCATGGCATATTTGTTGTTTTCACAGATGTAAAGCACCGGCAGCTTCCATGTCATCGCCATATTAAAGGATTCGTACAGCGCTCCCTGCCTTGCAGCACCATCTCCAAACATAGTCACACAAAGTAAATCGGTACCCCTGTATTTTTCTGCAAAAGCGATGCCTGTACCTATCGGAATCTGAGCACCTACGATACCGTTTCCACCGAAATAATTGTGTGCGGCAGAGAAAAAATGCATACTCCCGCCTTTTCCCTTAACACAGCCGGTAGCCTTACCATACAATTCTGCCATGCAGGAATTGGAGTCCATTCCTCTTGCCAGGGCTACTCCATGCTGCCGGTATGCTGTCACCAGTTTGTCTTCAGGTCTAATCCCTGTGGCAAGACCTGCGGCGATAGCTTCCTGGCCAATATATACATGGCAGAAACCCCTTATTTTTTGTTGTGAATATGCAAAGAGAGTCTTCTCTTCAAATCTTCTTACCCGGTACATCACTTCAAACCACCGGAGGTACATATTTTTGTCATATTTGCTTTTGGCTTTCTTTGATGATGATACTTTTTTTTCCAATACTTCTGCCATGGCTATATCTTTTTGAAGCGTAAAAATACATTTTCCCTTATAAATGTGACGAACATCAGGAATGTTTATCCCTTTAGGGAATAAATTTTATGCACTGAACTGCCTGATAAGTCCCAGAGTACGCAAGACTCCGGGTTTATAGGATAATCCAAAAAGATTCAAATGTACCAGTTCATAGTACAGTTGGTATAATTCGATCTTGATATTATAGAAATCTGCCGGCGGTATGACACTGTGATAAGCCTGATAAAATGAAGGTCCGAATCCGCCGAAAAGCTTACTCATGGCAATGTCCACAAGTCCGTCTCCGTAATAAACTGATGGATCTATGAAAAATGCTTCTTTTTGTCGTGAGTAAAGGATATTTCCTCCCCACAGGTCACCATGCAGGAGTACGGGTCTGACATCGCTCAGACAGAGGCTGAGGTAATCTGACCAATTATTTGTTTCCGGAATTTCCGTTTTTTTCAGCAAACCCTTTTTTTCAGCAAGTTGTAACTGGGGATGAAGTCTGTTTTTGTAATAGAAATCCGCCCAGACAGGATTTCGATCATTGGACTGTGGCAAAGGGCCGATATAGTTGTCTTCATGCCAGCCAAACATATCA
The DNA here is from genome assembly GCA_016716335.1 of Saprospiraceae bacterium. GTDB lineage: Bacteria > Bacteroidota > Bacteroidia > Chitinophagales > Saprospiraceae > OLB9. The sequence goes on from JADJWN010000003.1 coordinate 85,912, forward strand.
TAAGTCCGCGAATGAAGCCCGGCAAGCGAAAGTCCTGCCATATATTCAGCTTCAGGATCACCCGGACCGGTTTCAATATATTCTGTCAGCAGCATTGCAAGATTATCCTGCCATCTGTGAAATTTTATCCCGGGAATTTTTATGGTTTCTGTGACCTTCAAAGCATAAAGGCCTTTCAACTCGGCATCCAGCATGGATATCCCGAGATCATTGGTATAAAATTTCAAAAAATATCGCTCATCACCTTCAAAAACCACAGCTTTTCCTCCCTCTGCATTTTGCTCTACAAACCGGAGCACAGGCTTGCTGAATTGACCAGATTCCTTCAGACTGCCTTTTATCAGCTGCTCAACACTCATTAGCTCAAGGTTTTGACGGAAGTATGGGTGAGGTGATTATTAAATTAAATCAGCCAAATAATCCTACTGCAAGTTCGGCCCAAATCAGCAGAAAAACCACTATCAATATCAAACTCGCAAACCATCTGTATTTTGCAATCTTAATACGCAGGATACCAAACAGATGAACCACACCGGCACTAAACAGCATCAATCCGGCTACCAGAAAGTCTGAACCTGTCCACTGAACTTCATCTGTAAATTTCATGGCTGCAAAGGGTATAAGCAACAAAGACAAAACAGCCACAAACAGGTATGTGAGTTTTTTTAAAACAATTGAACTATTATCTGGAATCATGGGGATACAATCATGTTTGGATGATAAATCAAGAACGAAATTACTGCCAAAGTATTATGAATCACCCAAAATTTGATGAACTTGAAAAACTATCTTTTTATGCTGCAATTTAATCAGGCGGAGCAGCAGGTTGAAAAGACAAATTTTTCAAAAGTAGTGTCAGATTGCCTGATCTGCTCCCTGAACTATCCTGAAAATACTGGGTATGTATCAGCTCATATCCAGAGTAGGTGAGAAAATTTAATACGTCCACATTGCTGTTGAATTCTGCATCACTACCATCAGATTCTTTCAGTATACAGGTCTTTCTGCCTCTGTTTTCCTGACCATAATCTATAAACATAATGACTTTTCGGGATAAAAATTTGTTGCAAATCTGTACTTCAATGAAGGGCACCTGAAGATCATAAAAATTTTTGTCGTTAACGAGGTAGGTCTTACCGGATTGTCCCATGACTGAGAATGCTGCGGTGAATGCTAAAAGCAGTTGTACAAATTTTACCATAATGATTTTTTGAAATAAAATTAGGGGCCACCGGGACTTGATATGTTTAAGAAAATGATAAAGTTATCCTATTAATTTCTGAATATCCATGTAAAACATGCAAGTGAAATTGAATTTCAAAAGTCATGAGTAAGGCTCCTGATTTCCGGCTCAGAGAAAAATCTTCTATCTTTAGCGCAAATAACAGAGCAATGCATTTGAGTACTTTGGATTGGGTGATTGTTGCGGGATTTTTTGCTGTGACCTTAGCGATTGGTCTTTCGATTTACAAAAAATCCGGGAGCAGCAATGCAGAATATTTTCTGGGAGGAAGGAATATGCCCTGGTGGCTGCTTGGAGTGTCAATGGTGGCAACTACATTTTCTGCCGATACACCCAATCTGGTGACAGACATTGTAAGAAACAACGGAGTAGCCGGCAACTGGGCATGGTGGGCATTTCTGCTTACAGGTATGCTCACGGTATTTGTATATGCAAGGCTTTGGCGGAGGTCCGGCATAACTACGGATCTCGAATTCTACGAACTCAGATACAGCGGAAAGCCAGCCAGATTTCTGAGAGCATTCAGGGCTTTATATCTGGGGGTGTTTTTTAATGTGGTTATCATGGCCACTGTGATGTTGGCAGGCATTAAAATAGCTGGAATTTTACTGGGTTTTACGGCTATGCAAACAGTGGTACTGGTATCTGTTGTGACAGTTTTGTACTCATCTCTGGGAGGCTTCAGAGGTGTGATTTTGACAGATTTTTTTCAGTTTTCTCTGGCTATGATTGGGATGGTGTGGGCTTGCGTTTACATAGTCGGCTTACCTGAGGTAGGAGGACTGAGTACCCTCCTGGAGCACCCTGCAGTACAGGGGAAGACCGGATTCTTACCTGATTTTAATGATTCAAAACAATGGATTCCTTTGTTGTTCATACCCCTGGCTGTACAATGGTGGAGTGTATGGTATCCCGGATCGGAGCCGGGTGGTGGAGGCTATATCGCTCAAAGAATGCTGTCTGCCAGAAGCGAAAAACATGCAGTCTGGGCTACGCTGTTTTTTAATATAGCACATTATGCCCTCAGGCCCTGGCCGTGGATTTTAATTGCCTTGGCTTCATTGGTTGTATTTCCGGATCTGCAGTCTATATCTACCCGGTTTCCTGCAATGAATCCGGAATTTATCAGGGATGATATTGCTTTTTCGGCCATGTTGTCCTATTTACCGTCAGGTTTGTTGGGACTGGTGATTGCTGCATTGATCGCTGCATTGATGTCCACATTGAGTACCCATCTCAATTGGGGATCATCTTATGTGGTCAATGACTTTTATCAAAGATTCTTAAAGCCCGAAGCCACGCAAGCTGATATGGTATTGGTAGGAAGGTTATCCACTTTGATATTAATGGTATTATCGGCTATCATAGCCTTATACCTTACCAATGCATTACAGGCATTCAATATCCTGTTGCAGATTGGTGCGGGTACGGGACTGTTGTTTATTCTCCGATGGTTTTGGTGGAGGATTAATGCCATCAGTGAAATAGTGGCAATGGTGGTTTCATTCGCCGTTGCGTTATTTATGGAGTTCTTAGTGAAAGATGTCTTGGCAAGTCATGAAAAATTGGTCATCGGTGTTGGGATAACAACGACTTCATGGATAACTGCTACATTGTTGACCGAAAGTACTGATCAATCCACTTTGATTAAATTTTTCAATCTGATACGTCCGCACAGGCTGGGATGGAAGCCCATCGTTGAAGCCGGAATCAGGTCGGGAGAAATTGCTCCTGATGTACATTCAGGCAGCAGTCTGGCCACAGAAATACTGATGATGTTTCTCGGTTGCACATTAGTGTATGCGTTATTGTTCGGAACCGGATTTTTTATTTACGGTAACATTATTGGGGGATTGACAGCCGGCATGATTTCCGTTTCTGTAACCGCCCTTCTTTACTTTTTGTGGAATCGAAAATATCACTGACTTTGTCAGAAGTTGTTGGAATGTTTTAGACTCAATAGCCTGAAAAAATACCGGTCATACGGATGCCCAGATTGGTGTAAATATCTTGTAGGTGGACTTTTGGGTACACTCATCTTTGGTGCAGGATATCATTATCCCTGTGAGAAAGACAATAAAAAAGATTAATTTTTTCATACTGGTGAATTATTTTATGATTTCAGAATTTTTGTGCTGAGTGTTTTCTCCGGGGAGATCAGATTACTTGCATTCCCCTTTTACAAAATCAGTGATTCCGGCACAATTGGCATGACAGGCATTGCCATAGGTTTTATTATTGCATCCGCATACCGGATCGTACTGTTCAGTACAAAAGCAATCAGTTTTGGGATTTTCCCTGCATTCATCCTTTTTGCAGGATAAAAAGGATGTGAGGAGCAGCAGAATCGTGGAGATTTGAATTGATATTAACAGCAAACGCATGGAAACTTGATTTTAATGGTCAAATGAAATAAATTATAATCTTATAAGACGTGAGTAAATGGGAATATGGTTGGGTGAGATGTACTTTTTATTTAAAGTTAACAATTGATGGAAAGGATAAGAGTTAATCAACGTCTTTTGCTGAGCAAAAATAAATGATAAAATGAATCTGTGTCGGATGAAACTTTTATTCTGATTTATCCCAAACCTACACTTAATTGGGCAAACCAGTAAATCATGACAGAACTTCTGATAGACAAAACTGATCTGATATCGGTATAAGGAAGGGGAGTAGAAAATTCAGATTAGAGAATAGATCGGTCAGATCCGGTGAAAATATCAAAGATATTGAGCTCTGCAATTATTTTATCCATTTGTGTCAGGTGGAAATGTGTGCAGGACGTAAATTATTGACTATTTATGCTTTAAAAAGCAAAGTCAGTAATATTAATAATGGTAGATTGGGGTGTTAATCGACTTTTTTATGTTCCTTCAGGATAGTTACAACTTGATGTTCAGGCATATTGGTGATATTGGCTAATAACTTGATATCCAGACCACTTTCAAAGCCGTTCAGAATAACTTCGGTTTTCCCTTCGATTTTACCTTCGATTTTACCTTCGATTTTCCCTTCGATTTTCCCTTCGATTTTTCCTTCGATTTTCCCTTCCTCCTTAATTCTTGAATATGTCGTCATCAAATCTGATTTTGTGTTTGGTGGTATGAACTCGATTGTTTAAAAAACTCATCCTTGCCTACATCTGAAACAGAAGAAACATATAGGTTACTCTAAATAGGATTTCAAGGAATAATGGGTAAAATAAAGTCAGTTTATTTTCTTATGTTTCTTAAGGATAGCTATCACTTGATGTTCAGGCATATTGGTGATATTGGCTAATAACTTGATATCCAGACCACTTTCAAAGCCATTTAGAATAACTTCGGTTTTACCTTCGATTTTACCTTCGATTTTCCCTTCGATTTTCCCTTCGATTTTCCCTTCGATTTTCCCTTCGATTTTTCCTTCGATTTTTCCTTCTTCCTTAATTCTTGAATATGTCGTCATCAAATCTGATTTTATCTTTGGTGGTACAAAATCAATGGCTTTCAAAAACTCATCATTGCTTACATCCGAAACATACGCAACATAAACAAAAATCAATTCCATAAAGTTCCTGTCTTTTACATTTTCAGGGAAAAGCTCAAAAATCCTGATTAAGTCTTGTGCGAACTTCATAGGGTTCACTCCATTTTTCTGGGCCATTATAGCAGATGCCATCAGTCCATGTCTTATTTCCCTGATACTTTCATCGGGTATAGATTGAATTGATATAAATATATGCTCAATAGATGGGATAAACCGCATTATATCTGCTGATAAACAGGAGAATAGCGAGGATAAATCAGGAGCAAACCATTTTTGCTGTCCCTGATAATAAATTATTGGTATTATCGCTTTTAGATTTTGACCCTTCCTCATACATCTGTACCAATGTGAAAACATGTAGTGACCAACCTGAATCAGCACATTTTTATCCGGAGTTGATTTGTGCTCAAAAAGGAGTACTATGTCTGCCTTACATCCCACAACATCTTTGAGGGTGACTTCAAATACAAGGTCAGCAAAAATTTCCTGTAAATCTTTCTGGATGTAGGATTCCTTCAGTGGCGTGATAGTTTGCAAGTCAATTGATTTGACGACAGACTCGGGCAGGAATCTCTCAAAAAAAGCTTTGGCTCTTTCAGGATCAACAAATGATTCTCTGACAAATTTGTCGTGGATGTTGTGGATTTTTTCAGGCATGAAACAAAATTAGAGTTTTATCCACTTATATCAAGCAATTCCTGTTCGCAATTTCCTGTTTTAAAATAAAAGCTTAAATCTTATCTAAATATGGATATGCAATTCTACACAGAAACAACCCTTCGGCCGGTACACTCCAGTCCTGACCTGTACGGGTGCCTTCTTTGAGTGATTTTCTGACCTGTTCTATGGAAATTTTTCCTCTTGATACATTCAGACACATCCCTACAATCAGCCTTACCATACCTCTCAGAAACCGGTCTGCAGTGATATGATATACCCATCTGTGCTGGTCTGTTTTTTCCCAACGCGATTCAGTGATGCGGCAGAGTGTGGTCTTTACGTCCGTATGTGTTTTGCAGAAGGTGGCAAAATCATTGTATTCCATAAGTAAAGCTGCGGCACTATTCAGTATTTCTTGATCAAGCGGTCCATATGTATAATAAAAGGAATAGGGCAGGAAGGGAGATTTCTGGGTGTGCAGATGATATTCGTAGGACCTTGAGATGGCGTCAAAACGGGCATGCGCTTCAGGGTTTACGGTCATGATATCATGGATAGCTATGTCCTTTGGCAGCATCTTATTGAGTTTCATAATCCACTCAGACCTGTCAATGGATTGAGGCCCGTCAAAGTGGGCAAAATAATCCCTGGCGTGCACACCGGCATCCGTTCTGCCACATCCCGTGAGTTCGGTAGATTTGCGACAAAGTATGGATAAAGCTTCTTCTATTTTGGATTGTATGCTTATGCCTTTACCCGGAGATTGATTTTGCCAGCCGTTGTAGTTTGATCCATTGTAGGATAATCTGATGAAATATCTTGAATAATCAGACGGTTTCATCGCTATCCAATTGATTGAGTTTTTCCAGTTCGTTCTCGATATTTCTCAGTCTTTCACGGCAGAATTTGACTAATTCGCCGGCACGCATGAGTTGACTGCTCAATTGTTCCAGACCTGTTTCTTCATTTTGCAGTTGCTGCAGTATCTGGTGGAGTTCCGCAAAGGCAATATCATAATTCATTGGCTGGCTCATATTAGGTTTTTTTTGTTACTTTCAGATTTCCGTCATGAAATACAATTTCAAAGTCCTGATGTTTATCTGCTTCAATGGTATTTTGTATAATGTGATTGTCAGACCTGACCATAGCAAAACCTCGCTTGAGAATGCTATCAGGATGCAGTTGTCGGATTTGTCGGTCAAAATTATTCAATTTCTCTTTTTGAGCGGCAATGATAAAACCGATACTCAGACGACATTGTGATAATATATTGTCCAGGGATTGTCTTTGGTATTTAATTTTTTCAGTGGGCAACACCTTCAGGAGCTGGATAAATTGTTTCAGGGCATGATCATGATGTCTGATCTGTCTGCCTGCGAGTTGGGTAATCCAGTGCAGTTCTTCCATCAGTTTTCGTTCGAAATCCAGATTGTGATTGATAATATGTTCTGCTACTGCAGTGGGCGTCTTGAGAGGCGTGTTGGCTACAATGTCTGCAATGGTCTGGTCCACATCGTGGCCTATTCCTGTGATTACCGGCAGTGGGCTCTGAGCGATTTTACTGCCGATGTTGTAGCTGTCGAAGCCTCCCAGGTCGAGTTTGGATCCTCCTCCCCTGATGATAGCGATGCAATCAAACTGCTCTGCCATCGATTTGATTTCATCCAGTGCTGCACACACTTCTCTTTCCGTATTCTGACCTTGCAGAGCTGCCTTAAATAAGTGGAGGCTGAATGAATAACCATAGCGGTTTTTGGTGAGTTGCTGTACAAAGTCCTGATAACCGGCCGCATTTTCAGCAGATATCACCGCAATCCGCTGAATCACTGTGGGGAAAGTCCTCATTTTGTTCATATGGATGATGCCTTCCTCTGTCAGTTTCTGGACGATTTTTTGACGTGCCATCTCCAGCTGGCCTATGGTGTAGGATGGATCAATATCTTCAATATTGAGTTTCAGTCCATATCTTTCATGAAATTCTACGGTGACCTTCACTTTGACATGCACTCCCTGAGCAAGCAGGGATGGAAGCAATTCACCCAGCTTGTTTTTTAGAAACAAGTAGGATTTGTACCATATATTGGCGCTGACAGCAGCTTTGATTTCTCCGGTATTTTCATCCTGATCTACCAGATCTAAATACACATTACCCCGGCTTTCCTTGACCTGCGCAATTTCGCAGTTAATCCATAGCGGCTCCGGAAAATTTAAGGCAATGACCCGTCGAATATATTCGTTGAGCTCGTATAGACTGTAAGATTGCACAATAGAATGTTGAATAACCTGTCAGTTCAGACAGTGGTAATCCGAATATTTACTTAATGGCTTCTTTGACCAGGTCTGCAGCTTCCTGAAGGAGGATGGCTGATTTTACCCGGAGGCCGCTTTCATCGATAAGTTTTTTGGCCAGGTCTGCATTGGTACCCTGAAGTCTCACGATGATTGGTACACTGATATTTCCCATATTTTTGTAGGCATCCACCACTCCCTGTGCCACCCGGTCACATCGTACGATGCCCCCGAAGATATTGATAAGTATGGCTTTGACATTCGGGTCACGGAGTATTATTCTGAATGCCTGCTCCACCCGAGCAGCATCTGCAGTACCTCCCACATCCAGGAAATTGGCAGGTGAACCTCCCGATAGCTTGATGATATCCATGGTAGCCATGGCAAGACCGGCTCCGTTTACCATACAGCCAACATTGCCGTCAAGCTTCACATAATTGAGGCCGTAGCTCTTGGCTTCCACCTCTGTCGGATCTTCTTCATCAGTATCACGCATGGCTTCCAGCTCAGGATGTCTGAACAGTCCATTGTCATCCAGAGTAACCTTGCAATCCACTGCTATGATACGGTCATCTCCTGTTTTCAGACAAGGGTTGATTTCAAATAAGCTGGCATCAGAACCTATATAAGCTTTGTACAGATTACCAATAAAGGCTACAAAATTTTTAAACGCCGTACTTGTTAGCCCCAGATTGAATGCAATTTTTCTTTTCTGAAAATCCAGCAGGCCTAAGTGAGGGTCTATGTGTTCTTATGTACAAGATGCGGAGTAGCTTCCGCAACTTCTTCGATATTCATTCCACCTTCTCTGTAGAGTATATGATGACATTTCTTTTTTTCTCTCTGTCTGTGAGAATAGATACATAATATTCCTTGCAGGCATCAAAATCAGGTGCATAAGAATCTTCGGCAATCAATACTTTTCTCACAAGTTTGCCCGGTCCATCCATACCACCCGGGGTTTGAGGAGTACGGAGCATCATTCCCAATATATTGCCGGCATGATGTTTCAGATCATCCATGTTTTTTGCCAGTTTCACACCTCCGCCTTTTCCACGTCCTCCTGCATGAATCTGGGCTTTGACTACACAATATTGGGTTCCGGTTTCAGCTTTTAATGCTTCGTACGCCTCTACTGCCTCTTCTACAGTCTGAGCAAGTCGTCCTCTTTGTATGGCTACACCGTAGGATGCCAATAGTTCTTTACCCTGATATTCGTGTAAGTTCATATATCTAAAAGTTTTAACAGAATGGACGCAAAAATAAGCCTCACCCCATACAATACCAACATTATCTACCTGTTTTGATAAAAGATAATGCTCCGGGTTGTATAATCAATTGATTGTAAATGTTTTTGTAATGGTTCCCTTTTCGGTGATAATTCTCAACAGATGGATTCCCGGATTGAGTACATCTTTTAATCCAATGGTATGCAAACTCTGACCAGAGCGATATATTGAGGTATCAGAATATAAAAACCTGCCATCTATGGTGCGCAATTCTACCGTTATGGGTAATTCACCACTATTTACATTGAATTCAACATTGATAAAATCTTGCGATGTGACAGGGTTGGGAAATATCTTGACATTTTTTACGAGTTCAATTTCTGTGGTACTTACTGTACCATTGCCGGTGCGGAATGTGGCATTTCTTGCAGGAGCACATGCATATACTTCATTAAATGGTCTCACACTCCAGCTGTACAATTGATTTCTTCTCAACTCTGTGGCATAAAAACGTGATTCATAGGTGACGTAGCCATAATATTGGCCTGCTCCTCTGATTTCCACCAGATATCGGGTGGCTCCGGGTACATCCTCCCAATCCAGTTCAATTCCATCATAGACAGGAAGATTGGCTCCCGTAGCGGGACTTCTTATGACCACCTGAGCGGTGATGGTATCTTTGGATGGTACATAATTCGACCTGAGTTGGCTTCTTGTCGAAGCGTTGAAGTTATTGCGCATTCTGGTGGTCTGTCCGTCTGTAAATCTGAAAGTATCGCATTTGGAGAAATAACTCATCTGATTGTTGACCATAGGTATTACCCTGTCGTTATTTCTGTCAAATACTGTGAGATTAAAGCTGCAGCTATTGGTGGAGATACCGAAATTATAGTCAGGTGGTGTATCACAGATCATATCTGCTGCATTATTGCAGTTGGACTTGTTCATGAGCTCAACCTGCACTCCCGGAATCCCATTGGGTACAGTGGTGAAGGTTACGGTTTCTCCATGTATATTTTTGTCATATGGTGCCCCTTCCCACCCGTAGAAAGTATGTCTCAGATTGAAAAAGTGCCCAACTTCATGACTCAGGGTGTTGGTTCTGTTGACTAATTCGAGTTTCCTGACCACTACATAATCTCCCTGTGGACTGTAATATCCCAAAACAGTGCCAAGTGCCGCACTCCCGGGATCTGCATTTTCAGTAACAAAAATATTGAGGGCTTTTGGATTTTTCTTCGATACGAGGAGGGCATTACTTGTGCCGGGATTTTCGTACATATTGGTGATATCATGATACTCAAAATCTCCGCTCAGATAAAATACCATATTGGATGCTGCAAAATCTGTATTGAGAATGCAAAGCTGGTTCAACACATCCCGAAGTTCCACTCTCCCTTTTCCTTCATTATTGGCAGTGAGGTGAAATTTGACAGGAACATACACCACATTATTTCTGTCTCCCGTAGCAGAGATTCTTTCTTCTGCGGCACCATATAATTTTTCAGCCAGTTGTTGACTTTCGTGATTGACACCACATACCCCTCTGGGTATGAAATGTTGTGCAGACATCCATGTTGAAAAGCTGAATGATAACAATAATATTAATAACCTTGACATTGAAAAAATTTTTGCGAAGTTACAAAATTACAGGCTGTGTATTTCTTAAAGTTTTCAAAAATATGAAGTACCGTCAGTTTTTTCTGTGAAAGTATGACCGACCGTGAGGCTTCAGATGCTGCAAAACAGATATTACAGTTAAAACAAAAGTCGTCCGAAACCGTTCATAAAAGAAAATTATATCGAAAAATGAATAATTTTAATGGTACAGGCAATAATATTTTGATAAGCAACTTCATTTATTCCTTACCTTTGTATTTCATTTTTCAAATCACTCGTAAATAAAAAACCATAATCATATGAGTAAAGTAACCGTAATAGGCGCCGGTAACGTGGGTGCCACCGTAGCCAATGTATTGGCACATAAAGATATCGTTAAAGAGATCGTATTGGTGGATATTGTCGGAGACCTTGCCAAGGGTAAGGCACTGGATACCTGGCAGCAGGCTCCCATAGATAATTACAGCACCAGTCTTATTGGTACCAATGACTATAAGGATACTGCGGGTTCTGACATTGTGGTGATCACAGCCGGTATCCCCAGAAAACCCGGTATGAGCAGGGATGATTTGATTTCTACCAATGCCAATATTGTAACGTCAGTAGTAAAATCCGTATTGGAGTACTCCAAAAATCCAATCATCATTGTAGTGTCCAATCCTTTGGACGTAATGACCTATGCTGCCTACAAGGCATCCGGTTTAGACAGTAGCAGGGTGTTTGGAATGGCAGGAATTCTGGATACTGCCAGATATCGTGCTTTTCTGGCTACCGAATTGAATGTTTCTCCCAAGGATATTCAGGCATTGCTGATGGGCGGACACGGCGATACTATGGTGCCACTGCCCAGATATACCACCGTAAGCGGGATTCCGGTGACCGAACTTGTAGCAGACGATAAGCTGAATGCAATCGTAGAGAGAACCAAAACCGGGGGTGGTGAACTTGTGAAACTCATGGGTACATCTGCCTGGTATGCACCAGGAGCTGCAGCCGCCCAGATGGTAGAAGCCATCGTGAAGGATGAAAACAGAATATTTCCGGTATGTGCACACCTCACAGGTCAATACGGCCTGAATGATATATTTGTCGGTGTGCCGGTAAAACTGGGTAAAAACGGAATTGAGCAGATTCTCGAACTTAACCTCAATACAGACGAATTGAAACTTCTGCATGACTCTGCTGCTGCAGTGAAAGAAGTCATGGATGTATTTGACAAAATGTAAGGAAGGCATAAACAAATGAACAGGTCTTGGGTTTTAGTATCCGTTGGTAAAAAAACATCTTTATGATATCCGATCAGAATCTGGCTCTGATTCAGACAAATAAAGGAAATAATTTGCTGGAACTTTCGCACCGGGGACCTGTTCTTCTCGCTTTTCTGAGGCATTTCGGATGTATGTTCTGCCGGGAATCTTTGGTGGATATAAGTAAAAAGCGAAAATCCATAGAATCCAAAGGTATCAACATCGTATTGGTACACATGTCTGATTATGAAACGGCAGAGAGTTATTTCAAAAAGTTTAAACTGCCGGGTATAGAGCATATCTCTGACCCTGAATGCCGCTATTATGCAATGTTTGGACTTACGAAAGGATCTTTCAGTCAATTGTTTGGTTTGAAGACGTGGATTCGAGGTTTTGAAGTAGCTGTCACCAAGCAGATTCTGCCCAATACCTCTTTAGTGGGAGACGGGTTTCAGATGCCGGGTATATTTTTACTGAAGGAAGGAAAAATCATCGAACAATTCATCCATAAATCTGTGGCAGACAAGCCGGACTATGACAATTTTATTCATGCCTGTGAGCTGGAGTAAACCGGATTTCGAAATGTATTACAGGACATTTCTACTGTAAATTCCGATGAAAGTAATAATGTTAACTTTTCTTTGAGAATTTTTTTATTCCTGCATCGTTATAATTGTGTATGACAAATATTAAACAGAATATGAGTGGGAGAAGACTGTATTTTACGCTGATTGTTATCTTCAATTTTTACTTCTTTCTTTCCGCACAGGTCAAAAATAATGAGTTAATCGGTGAGGTACAGTTTTATGCTGACGTAATGATGAATGCTGAAGATATCGCTCACCGACAGAGGGCTGCGTTACAGTTTTATCCCCTTTTAATGCAGCTATTGCAACAAAATCAATCTTTTGATGATGACTATGCAGGATTAAGATGGATCTCCAGAAAATATTCAGAAGATAAAAACTTCAGAATTTTCAGTTGGTATGTGCCTGTCAATAATGAGGAAAACAGATACTATGGAATTCTCCAGACGAAGGAGGGAAAATTATTTGAGTTGAAGGATGGATTTAAAACAACAGACGAGCTGGATGCAGATGTCGAAGAGTTTGACAGCCGTAACTGGCCGGGTGCCATGTATTACAATATTATGGATGTGACTGATGCTAATGGGGAGAAGTATTACCTGCTTTTTGGTATCAATCGCTGGAATCCGATGGAAAATATCAAGATAGCAGATGTGTTGTTTTTTACCAAATCAGGTGAGCCGGTGTTTGGTAAGGAAGTATTTTACAAAAATGAACCGGGTGGCAAAGTAACAAAACTCAATAGACTTTTGGTCAAATACAGTGCAGATGCCACAGTGACGCTCAATTACAATCCGGGTATGGAAATGATTGTAATGGATCATCTGGTGCCCAGAATGAGCAGACTGAAAGGCGAAAGCACAGTGCTCGTACCTGATGGATCATACAGCGGGTATATCCTGAAAAATGGTATCTGGGAATATGTGGATAAACTTTACACTGAGATTCTGGATGAAGCTCCACGTCCCAGGCCTGTAATGGAAGGAAGAAAAAATACCAATATATTCGGAAAGAGCCGCAAGCAAAAATAATCCAGCTGAATAATTGCAAGTAAAATTGAACAATCCTCTATTTTATTTTAATACTGTTAGAAAGAAGTACAAGTTTGTCTTCTGACGAATTGGTATTTTTAGTCCAGATTCTTAAAATGAATATTTTTACAGGATGAAGTATTGCGTCATTCCATCCTTTTTTTGTCCACCCTTATCTTTATGGGCTGAATGGCTACATGCCGGGAATTTGGTAGTGGATGATCTGGATTTTTATCAAAGAAAAAGACTGCATAACCGCTATTTCATCTCAGGACCCAACGGTGTTCAAATGCTCAGCATTCCGATTAAGGGTGCCGGGCATCCGGGTAGAATACTGAAAGATGTATGCATTGCCTATGATGAGCCCTGGGCACGTAAGCATGTACAGGCGGTACGTTCGGCATATGGTAAGAGTGCATATTTTGAATACTATTTTGAGGATTGGGCTCAAATCCTGCTCTCGGGTTCACAATATCTCCATGATTTAAACCTTAAGATGCTCGTTTTTATAATCCAATGCCTTAAATCCAATCAGAGTTTTATCAATGCTTCTTCCATAACAGACGGGGATAGTGCGGATAAATTACCCCCCAAAAAGACCGGGATGATAATACCTGCTACAAATACCGGATTGGATTTTTATCCACAGGTTTGGCAGGACAGATTCGGATATATCCATGATCTGAGTATTATTGATCTTATTTTTTGCTGTGGTCCCGAATCAGTACTATATTTGAACAAGATTAAAAAATTCTTTAATACCCCTTGAATATGCAGGCACTCGTGGATACAAAGCTGGCAGAACAACGCAAATCACTGATGCGGCTGCTCACCTTGCTTCAGCAGCTCACTCAGATGATAGGGCATGAGAAACTGATTCAAACCACATCTGAATTGGCATTTCACTCTGAGTCACCTTTTACATTTGTGATTGTAGGAGAAGTGAAAGCGGGAAAAAGCTCCTTTATCAATGCATTGCTGGGTACCGGTAAAGAAATCTGCAAAGTGGCTCCGGCCCCGATGACAGATACTATCCAACAGATTTTGTATGGAGAGCAGGAACAGGAAGTGATTCTGAATCCATATCTGAAAAAATTGTATCAACCGGTAGAAATTTTGAAAGATATCGCCATCGTCGATACCCCCGGCACCAATACGATAATATCTCACCATCAGGAGATTACTGAGAAATTTATACCCTATGCAGATTTGATAGTTTTTGTGTTTGAGGCCAAAAACCCGTACAGGCAGTCATCCTGGGATTTTTTTGATTTTATTCATGATGAATGGAAGCGGAAGATCATTTTTGTCCTACAGCAAAAAGATTTATTGAGCGATGAAGATCTGAGAGTGAACACACAGGGAGTGCAGGATTATGCAAAAAAGAAGGGGATTGAGCAACCCAGAATATTTGCTACCTCTGCTAAAGCAGAACTTGAAGGGGAATTTGAATCCAGTGGCTTTTATCCACTCAGGGATTATATCCATCAAAACATCACAGGAGGCAAAGCTGCCTATCTGAAACTGAAAAACACGGTAAACACAGTCATGACCATCAATCAGAAACTGGCCGAAAGCATATCTGTACGGCAAAGGCAGTTTGAGTCGGATAAGAGATTCCGTGCTGATATAAGAGATATCATGGATCATCAGGAAGCTAAAACAGGGGTGCAGATTGATCAGATGGTGGATAACCTGCTGCTGGCTTACAATTCGATTGTACAAGAAAAAACGAAAGACCTTGAGACAGGTCTTGGATTTTTCAATGTGCTCCGAAGGTCTGTAGGCAGTATATTCGGCAAGGAATCGGGCATTAAGGAATGGCTCGTCAAGGAAGCCTCCGATTTTGAGCTCCGTCTGCATAAATCCTTGAAAGATAAGCTGCAGCATGGTATTACCGATGTGGCAGACGCCATTCAGCTGATGGGCAAAATGGTAGATAACCGGATCAAGCATTCAGAAACCATCCTGCAGAACAGTGATGAGATTTTTGCGGATATTGCGGAGAAAAGAATACAGATATTGAGAGAACTTCAGGAAAGTTTTCAGGACTTTATGAGCAATTCGGAGAGCTTTTATGACAAAAATCTGATGGAAGACTCCTCACGTATCACCCCCAATCTTGCTGCCGGCAGTGGTATTGCAATAGTGGGTGTCATACTGGCTGCAGCTGTTCAGGGAGCTGTCTTTGACATTACGGGAGGAGTATTGACGGCTGTAGGCGTACTTTTTGCAGGTGTGACACTTGGACTGAACAAAGGTAAAATCCTCAGAAAGTTTGAAGAGGAAACCGCCAAAGGCCGTAATATGATCTCTCAGGATGTAAAAACCAAACTTACAGAATATACCTCCAGAATCCGTAAACGCATAGACAGCAACTTTGCAGAATTTGACCGGATGCTGGAATATGAAGAAAAAACCCTCCAGTCATTGAACTCAATGCATCAGACCATCAAGTCGGAATCTGAATTATTGGATCATTCCATTCAGGTGTAGATTACAGTATTAAATTTTTGGGATTGGATAAAAGAAAACTGTGTAATAACCATAAATTGGGTCATTGTGGTCAGAAACAAAACCACGATTTTTAAAAGTGTAAAGGACAACTGCGAAGACCCTGAAATACAGTAGAGATAAGAGGGAAAAAGGATAAATTTTCAGAAGTCAGACTAAAGCAAAAAAGAATGCGGGCCGTGAGCCGTTCGTGCATTCTTTTTTGTTTGCCTGAAAGTTGGGGGGAATCAGCGTACAAAAAAGAACAACTTATAAGTGTTCAAACGCCTATCATGTCTTGTTCTTCTTCCTGAGGGAAGATGATCACTTTCTTCGTTTTGGTAAAAACACCAATGAAGAAAGCTTTGATTGCTTTCAAAATATTGTTCATGGATAATAATTTACTATATATACGTACCAAACCCACAATTGTTACCCTAAAACCTGTTAATGTTTTGCAAATCATTAAAAATCAGGGTTTTCCGGGGTGTTTTCGGGTCTGATTTGGTTCATCTCAGGTATTTCTCAATCTCTTCTCCTTCGTCATCGTACACATCTTCCCAAAATTTGTGGGAGCGTACGTTCAATTTACTCTCCTCTTTAAACCCCTTCTTTTTGGGTTTTATGACTTCCATCTCATCACTCCTGGAGCCGCCGGAAGTCTTTTTTACTTTATTATTTTTCATAATTCGCAAAAAAACGCTTCGAACGAAACAAGTTCAGTTAATAAAATAGTGTTTTAATAAATTGTTTCACAAATATGATAAATATTCTTTATATATACAAAGAAAATATCGTGCCAAATATAAAAAAAATCACTTTCCTGCCTGTTTGCTTTTTACAGAATTTGCAAGTTCTCTCACTGTTTTCTTTCTGATTTGTTTTTCGATATCCACATTGGCTTCTTTGAGTTTGTATTGAAACTTATATACGATATAGTCCTTATGAATTTCAATAATCTTCAGGTGATAGCTGTTGGGCTCAATATATGGATGATAATCTGCTAAAGCCGTGATGATTTCTCTTTCTACTTCTTCTACTGAGGCTGCATGTTTTATATCGAGCTCAAATTCGATACTTACTTTCTTGATTTCACGCTTGGTGTAATTGATAATTTCAGAAGTATAAACTTTTTCATTCGGTATGAAAAGTACGTCCTCGTCATCTGTGAGCATGATGACCTTTGTGAGGTTGATGTCAAGGATTTTTCCCTTGACGGCCCCGATTTTGACATAGTCATCGATGCTGATATCATTGCTGAATGTAATGATGATCCCACTGATAATACTGGCTACATAGTCCTTGGAAATAATTGCCAAAGCCGCTGCCACAATACTCAGTGAGGTCAGCAGTCTGCCGAAATCAATCTTCCAGAAGCCCAGAAACATCATGATCACGCCAAAAGTCACAATCAGGTAGTAGAGATTATTGATCCCCGTGATTACATTGTCTGTAAACTTATACGGAAGATTTTTACGAAGCCGGTAAATCATGATAAGTATGGCAGTCACAATATTTACCACAGTAAAAAACAGTAAAAACTCAATGATGCTCTCAAAAATGTGGTAGGTATTGGCGAAATGCTGTTTTTCTTTGACAATCCAGTCCCTGAGAAAAAGGAATAGAAATAAAAGGGCAAATCTAAGGATATATTTGACTATGACCGGTTTCATGCAGAAAGATATAATTCATTTACAGATGCAAATATATAATTTAAAATTTGCATATGATTTTTTGAAGCACTTATTAACGGATTGTTTGGAAACAATGACTTCCGGATCCTGTATCTTGTTAATAAAAGCGGATATTAATCTTCTGTCGAATAATCTCTGGCATCTGAATATTACTTCTCAGCATCACCCGGCAGTTCTACTCTTGGGTAATGATTGTCAGCTCTGTTTACATCAGCCAGTCTCTGCGAAGGATCAATTTCCACTAATTTTATATTTTTTGCATCGATATCCACTTCCAGTCTGTATTCGGGGTGTGTCCAAGGCCAGGGTTCCCTGACGCTGAAATTATTAAAAAATCGATCCCCTTTCTTGGCCCCCCGCATGAGATCGAGTGGTACGTTATATCTGTATTCTTTACCATCATTGTCAGTCACAACGATATCGAGAGGCATGGGCATGATTCCGTTTCGCTTCAGCACGATCGTTTTTCCGTACATTTCTTCTACCGAATAGTCAATGGTGTGGGTAGTATGTACAAAATATTCCTTAAACCAGTCAAGTTCAAGCCCCGATACTTTTTCTGCCACCCTGATAAAATCGTTGGCATTAGGGTGCCTGAATTTCCAGTCATTGTAATATCGAAGCATCGTTTTGTCAAATGCATCTTTGCCTATGATGTATCTCAACTGCTCCAGAAAAACCTGTCCCTTGGTATAGGATGCCATACCATAGGCAGTATTGGTAATGAAATGATCGGCATGAATAATCAGGGGTTCTTCCTTGCCACTTAATGCAAAATTGATATATCCTTTCACACTCTGGAGCTGAGGGTTGTCCACTGCTGTACCGGGTATCAGTTTTTTCATACGGAGATAGTTCATGGCCTCTTCCTGAGCGAAGGAGGTAAATCCTTCATCCATCCAGTGATAAAGCGCCTCGTTGGAGGCCAAAACTCCCTGATACCAACTGTGTATCAGCTCATGGACACTGACTCCTACAAGACTTACCAAGGGTCTTTCGCCGGTGATCAACGTAGCCATAGGATACTCCATACCTCCGTCACCTCCCTGTATAAAGGCGTATTCAGGGTAGGGGTATTTGCCATAGGTACGGTTGAGAAATTGCAGACATTCATCCATGATTGCCGGTAGTTTCTCCCAGTTTTCGGTGGTTTTTTCACCCGGTTGATAAAAAAATCTGAGTAAGGTGCCATCCTGGGCAAGATGCGTAGTGTGTACATAGTCCGGATCTGCTGCCCACACAAAATCATGGACTTTTTCGGCCTTGAAATGCCATGTGATTTTCTTTGATGTGAGCTTTACAGGCTTGCTGCTGTATCCTTTACCGATTTTATCCTTATTTTGCAGAATGCCGGTAGCAGCTACCATGTATTGAGAATCAATGGTAATTTTGACATCAAAATCTCCCCAGATGCCATAAAATTCTCTGCCGACATAAGGGTTTGCGTGCCATCCCTGATAGTCATAGTTGCACATCTTAGGATACCATTGAGCCATAGAGTATTCTATCCCTTCAGTATTGAATCTCCCGGTCCTTCTGATTTGCAGTGGTACCTGTGCATGAAATTCCATTTCGAAGGTCACTGTGGATTTTGGCATGATGGGCTCCCGGAGATTTACTTCCAGAATGGTGCCTACGGTTTTATAGTCCACGTTCTTGCCATTCATTTTGAGAGATTTTATTTCCTGATAGCCCTGCTCCGCTTTTTTGAGTAAAGATATGCGGTGTCCCACCCGTCTGTCAGGATCTGCAATCGTACGTGATCTCACGTCCATGACACTGCCGGGCTGGAAGGCATTGAAATACAGGTGATAAAAAACTCTATCGAGAGTATCCGGTGAATTGTTGGTATATTTCAGGATTTGTTTTCCTTCGAACTGATTTTTTCGGTAGTCAAAGTCTATTTCCATTTTGTAATTTACCATCTGCTGCCATCTGTCGGGCTGGCTATACATTTGCGTGACTATGTTCAGCACAAAAAGATTCAACAAGACAAATTTTAATCTATTCATCATCAGTATTTAAAAAAATTAAAGCAGAAGTATTAACGGTCAGGCAGCAGTACTTGTTTCATTCCCCGGTGCCAAATTCACAGGCGTTTTCAATGTTTGCAGCCCTGGCCAATGATATTTTTTAGCTGCAAAATAATAGAATATAGCGGCGGCAAGGACAAAAATAAGCAGCATGACATAGGGATTCACGACTTTATTGATCAGGAGGCTGTCAGTCTGCAATACACTCCCTTAATATGTTGCAATCGTAGCTCCATAAATGTTGGTGGCGGCATGAATGCCTAAGGCCAGTTCCAGTCTGCCATCGATTATGGTCACCAAACCCAGGAATAACCCTGCGCTGATGTAGTACAGCATCATGGTAATAAATCCGAATTTTCCTACCTCAGGATTCATGCCATGTATGAGGCCAAAAAATATGGATGAAACAAACAGGGCTATGATCGCATTTTTGGTATGAAAAGCTACTCCCTGCATTATGTAGCCTCTGAAAAAAAGCTCTTCAAAACTGGTCTGCACCGGCAACATCACCAGACTGATAATCACCAATGCTACAAAGCTGCCACCTGACCATCGGAAAGTATAATTGTCCGGGTCAACAAGATAAAGTACAAATTCTGCAAGCAGAGTAAGTAAAAACCAGAAAGTAAAACCATAGAGTATCCTGTTAAAATCCACTTTTGCATCCGGAGCAATCAGATCTATGAGTCTTTTCTTATGCATTTTTAAAACCAATAACAGGCCTGCCATTGCGAAAAAGAAAATAAGAATCAACAGAATCAGACCCATATTTTTATGAATGCCAAAAATGCTGAAATCCATGGTTTCGGAGAATTTTTGTACCTCATCGAGGCCAATGGAGCTATCCTGTCCAACCTTATACATTTGCACAATAGTAAGTGGCAATTGGCCGATCACATAAAAAAGAAAGACAATAACGATACCTATAAGGTAGAGGCCTATATCATTTTTGCCTTTAGAGGCAGTTGAAAAATACATGCTTTCCTGAATTTAGCTCAAATGTAAGAAAAAGCAAGAAAGATGGGAATAATGGAGGCAATACAAATGGCTTTTTTTAGAGCCAAATACTAAAGTGGTCTTATGGCAATCAGTAATTTCATTGTTGGCGATGATATTTTGAAAATTTTTCTAAGGGTGGCTATTACTGTTTATCTTGTGCACTGTTTTCAGCATCTGAGGATTGAAGAAGAAGATAGATATACACAAAATCATCAACAGGCTTATGCTTTTTGTAGGCCTGGGAATAGTAGCACATATTCTTTTTGTAATTTATACCACAGAAAAGGATATAGCTGCCAAGCTGGCAAAAATCTCTCCATGGTATTTTCTGGCAATCATCGCATTGATGTCGATACCCTGGTTGGGCTATGCTTTCCGTGTGACGATGTGGTCCAGGTTTTTGGGGGAGCGTATCAGCTATTCGGAAGCACTCCGGATTGTGATTACAGCCGATGTTGCCTCTGCACTCAGTCCTACAGCTGTGGGTGGTGCACCCTTCAAAGCTGCCTTACTTGTGAAAAAAGGCTTCAGTACCGGGAGGGTAGGATTTCTGCTCACCTGGGGTGTGATCGAGGATATTATTTTTTACACTTCGGGATTTATTTTTGCTTTATGGTTTTCATCCGGTATCATGGATAATCTATTTGGTAAGATCACAGGTTTTGTACAGGATAATTCAAATTGGTTTTTCTGGATATTCGTTTTTATTATCAGTTACATTATTGTAGTGAAAGCGAAACTGTTGCCTGAAAAGTTTAGTTTTTCGGCATTGGTCCCCACCAGATTGAAAAATTCTTATCTCAAACTATTGGTAAAGACCAGACAGGGCTACGACGAAATGAGGGAGTGTTTCATGATGGTATTGAATGCAGGCAAATGGCGTATGTTTTTGGGCATAACCATTTTATATGTACAGTGGTTTGCGAAATTCAGTGTGCTGGTCGTCATACTTTATGCATTGAATATCACTCCGGATGTACTGCAGGTGTATGCCAGACAATGGATTATATGGATTACAATGCTGTTTATCCCCACGCCGGGTGCTTCAGGTGGGGCAGAGGCTTCCTTTCTTTTGATTTTCGGAAAGAGTATCCCGTCTGATGTCGTCAATCTCATTGTGTCATTATGGAGATTTTTCACCTACTATCTGGTTTTATTATCAGCAGTAGTCGTATATCAGACTTTGGGATTTTTTACCGGAAAAGAGATCTCTGAAATTGAAATTGAGACTCCCGAGGTCAAATAAAACCTCCCTCTGAGGTAAAGTAGATTTTCACTTATTTTTCTTTTTGGATGGCTTTAACTTCGGATACAGTCACCGCTCTGTAGCCGGTATTTCCCCAACTGTGAAGAATGTAATTCATAACATCCGCCACTTCCTCATCGGAGAGATTGGGATTGGGCATGGTCCCGTTATATTCAATCCCATTTACCTTGATTTTTCCCGATTGACCATACTTGACAGACCGGATACTTTCTATTCTGTATTTTTTCAGATAGTCCGACCCGGCAAGCGGAGGCACAGTACCTTTAGTACCTTCGCCATTCGCCAAATGACATTGCAGACAAAAGTCAGCATATATCTCCCTGCCTCTTGCAATACTTGCCGTGAGCTCAGGAGTCTGTACGGGTGGAATAAGAGGAAGAAGACAGATTGAAATTAAAGTTGAAATCAAAATGGTAATTTTCATTTTCCGGGTATTATTTTTAGAATTCCTTTGCCTTCCACTCCCACATAGATATATCCGTCAGGGCCCTGACGGACGTTCCTCATCCTGCCTGTGTTTTCCAGCAGTTTTTCCCTTTTTACCACCTTATTATTCTTGATGATCAGTCGTTCGAGGTATTGGAAGCGAAGGGACCCCACCAGTAAATCCCCTTTCCATTCAGGATAAAGGTCTGAAGATACAAATGTCATACCTGAAGGCGCAATGGAAGGAATCCAGTAGTACAACGGCTGTTCCATACCCGGCATGGAGGTTTTATCCGTGAGTATAGTGCCATCGTAGTTGATACCATAGGATATAACAGGCCAGCCGTAATTTTTTCCTTTCTCCAGGATATTGATTTCATCACCTCCCTGAGGTCCGTGTTCGTGGGTCCAGATTTCACCGGTGAGCGGATGCTTTGTCATGCCTTGCGGATTGCGGTGGCCATAAGTCCAGGTAGCATGTTTTGCATCCGGTAAGTGTACAAATGGATTGTCGTCGGGAATACTGCCGTCATCCCGGAGCCTGTACACCTTGCCGCCATCCTTGCTCAAATCCTGCGGATTGACAAAGTGGTCGCCCCGGTCTCCTATGGTCAGATACACAAATCCATCATTGTCAAATTCGATTCTGGAGCCAAAATGGTAAGGTTTGGTACTGTTTGGAGAAGCTTTGTATAATAGTTGATTGTCAACCAAAGTGCCGTCTTTAAGTCTGGCCCTCATCAGAGCAGTATTGCCTCCTGTGCCTTCCCCTTCCGGAGATGCATAACAGAAATATATCCATCCGTTTTGAAGATAATCAGGATGTAATCTGATATCGTGCATTCCGCCCTGACCGCGATGATAAACCCTGGGGACATTCCTGAGTTCAGATTTCTGACCATTGACCACATGGTAGATCTTTCCTGATATTTCTGTAACCAGCATACTCCCGTCAGGTAAAAACTCCATACCCCAGGGAATGTCAATGCCTTCTGCCACTACCTCGGTCGTGTAATTGATTTTTGCAGGGGTCTCGATACTCAGGTCTTTCTGCTGAGCACAGGCTATCTGTAATGAAAAACCGATTATAATGTACAATCTGTATATCATTGTAAAATGTTTGTTACAGCAACACTGAAATATTCCTAAGAGTTCAGGAGTCGGACTGAAATAAGGTCTGCTTTCAGGGTATCATTTTGTTTGTGGATACGCAGGGTATGAGGATGCACACAAGATGTATGCTTTTTACAAACTTTCGCAAAGCAGTTCACACAGAGCTTAAAAACTCTATTTTTGCACCCCTATGGAAGTATTGGAGTTACATTGGTATGATCACATGCTGTTTTTTCTGACAGCGGTAGTAATTCCGTTGCTGTCTCTGATGGCCCGTCCCCCTGCTAATCCGGAGGCTGACGAGCTCCGGCCTGATCTGGATCTACCTCCCAAAAAGCATTTGTACTATCAAAACGGACTGGTGCTTATTATTGGTGCCATGCTTGTGCTCACTGCATGGAACGCAGCTGACCGGGAATGGACCTATCTGGGTTTCAGACTTGCGGACTTTAATACCTGGGTACAGATTGCAGCTGCGACCCTGATACTATTCTATATTGTGGATTTGCTGCTCTCTGTAATTAATAAGTCAGAAACGGAAGAAAAAATAAAAAGTTTGGAATATGTGATTCCACTCAATTGGGGAGAGTTCAGGCATTATATCTTTCTTGCCTTTGCTGCCGGAATATGTGAGGAAATTATATTCAGAGGTTTTCTGATTAATTATTTATTCACTATTCTGCAATCTACTCAATGGGTAATCTACCTGTCCATCCTTATACCGGCGGTAACTTTCGGTCTGAGCCACTATTATCAGGGATTAAAGGCAGTGTTGAAAATTATCAGCATAGCCATTCTTTTGGTGTGATCTTTGTGTACTCAGGATCATTGTATATCGTCATGATAATTCATGTCTGTATAGATCTGGTCTCCGGGATGTCTGCAATTCTGCTAAATAAGAGAGAGGAATGATTTTTTAGAGGTAGTACATTTTGGATCCAATACATTTCCCAAAGTTTCCCACTGTATTTTACACTATGCTTAAATAATTATACTGTTTTTTGGGGTTACATTCTGAGGATGAAAATTATGGCTCTCAAAGTTTGTCACTTAATATAAATCCCATCCCGGATTTGGTATGTATCAGCTTTTTGTCAAAATTTTTTTCTACTTTTTTTCTCAGGTAATTGATGTACACGTCTATAAAATTGGTGCCGGTATCGAAGTGTGTATCCCAGACTTTTTCGGCAATTTCCACTCTGGATAATACCCTTTCAGGATTTTCCATCATATAGTGCAGGAGATTGAATTCTTTAGGGGTTAAATGAATTTCTTCATTATTTCTTTTTACAATTTTGGTCTGAAGGTTTATTTCCAGATCGGAGTATCTGAGAATGTTGCCCGTGAGCTTTACTTTCTGCTGTCTTTTTAAAAGAGCCCGGATGCGTACGAGCAATTCTCTCATTTCGAATGGTTTGACAAGATAATCATCTGCCCCGGAATCAAAGCCCTCCACCTTATCATCTGTAGTACCCAATGCAGTAAGCATGATCAGGGGAAGATCGGGTTTTGCTTCCCTGATTTCCTTGCACAGCTCAAGGCCATCTTTTTTAGGTAATACAATATCTGTGATGACTAAGTCGTAATCATTCTGCAAAGCCAGTCTCTTGCCGAATAATCCATCGAAAGCATTGTCAGTCTGAAATCCCTGCTCTTCCAGTCCCCGCTTGAGCAGTTCTGCCACTCTGATATCATCTTCAACTATCAGTATTTTCATTGATACACACCTTTGCTTTGAAGCTAATTTATGATTTGTGCACTTTACAGGATGAAAATACACAGTTTCTGTTGATATTAAACGGCGAAAGAGGAATAATCATTCATTTACTGATGCAGGATATAAACGCATAGTCATAAATCCTGATAGTTATTGGTCTTTGATTATTATAATTTGGGGTTTTGACTGATACCTTTGATGCTTGATATATACATATGTACCCGCAAAAACCAATACAAAGACAGCGAGCACCATCCAGTTTTGAGGATTAAATCCTCGTTTAGGCAAGGTATCACATATACCGCCCGGACAGTTCAGGGGTTTGGTACGGAAGACCTGATATAAATGGCATCCCAGGCATATTCCAAATGCAGATTCCACAAACATCAGAAACAGACATATCCAGCATATTGCCAGCCGAATCAAAGAAATAATGTCAAAAACTATGTAAAAAGTCATGATTATTCCCAAAAGAAGACCCAATGACCATGCAAAATGCTTGGGTCTGGCTTCCACCCATTCCGGAGTCTGTTGGCTGACTATGAGTTTGCCAAGAAGCATATAGGGAGCAAGCCCCGGGTTAAGCAGAGTTCTAACAATAAATTCGATGACAAAAGTGATGGAAAACAATTCAGCCCAAAACAAAGTCCTCTGCAGATAAACAGTAAAAAGGCTGAACATTCCCAACAAAAACATGATACCGGCACTTGCCCGGGCTTCCCTTTCATTGATTACGGGATAATCGTATCCTTCAATTCTTTCACCAAAATTTGCTGAGATATTCATGATTTCAGTCAAGGAGTATTTTGAAACCTGCTTCTTTGATCTGATTTTTTATTTGTGTCAAATCTGTTTGGGTAGAGTCAAATTCTACTGTGACCTGGTCCAGCTTATGGGATGCTTTCACATTTACTATGCCGTCCATACTCATCAGCTTGTTTTCTACGGTCACCTCACATCCTACACATACCATTCCCTTGATGGTAATAGTTTTTCGGCAGATGTCAGATTCTTTGACAATCCGGACTGAAGTCTGCTGATTGCCTGAATCCGAACAGGAAGATATCGTAAAAGCTAAAGTAAATAAAAAAATCAAATGCCTCATATTACTTTTTTAATATGCTCTAAGTTTTACAGGGATCATATCTGACAATTCACAAAGATAGCCATTTTTCAGTCCCTCCGCATAACCAGTTGGCATTGAAACCCAAAGATCTCAAAATTTCGGCACCTTTGGCAGATCTGCCTCCACCACGGTTACATACTGTGATCAGCGAACAATTTTATTCAATCTTTGCCATTGATCCTTCAGTTCATTTAATGATATATGGATGGCTCCGGGTATATGGGACTGTTCAAATTCTTCTTTACTTCTTACATCTATGATTTGTATATCTGAGCTCGCTTGAAGTGCTTTTTTTACTGTTTCTGCTTTAATACAATCTTCTTTCTTTTTGATTTTATCGGGCATTCTGAATTTTATAATAAGAGAGGACATTATGGTAAGTAAGCCAATCAGGAGGATGGCGTATTCAATTCCCAGAAAATCTGCTGTGATACCCGAAATCATGGCTCCGATGGCATATCCCAGATCTCTCCAAAGCCGGAAAGTTCCGATGCTTTCGGCACGCTGTACAGGACTGGTGGCATCAGCAATGGTGGTCAAAAATGTAGGATATACCAGGGCAGTACCTGCTCCAAGTATGGCTGCGAGGCTCACCAACAAATAATATTCGTGAATAAATGGAATACAGACAATGGCCAGCCCCTGGAGGAACATACCCCAGAACAACATGGATTTTTTGGAGTAATGATCCGACATTTTACCTGTAAATAACTGTCCTATTCCCCAGACAGTGGGATATACAGCGGCAATCAGACCGGTCTGTGCCTGATTGTAATTCAATGAAATCAGGAGAATAGGAAGTAAGCCCCATATCATTCCATCATTAAGATTGTTGATAAGACCTGCCTGAGTTACAGCACTCAAAGTCTTATTTTTGAAAGTTGTTTCTATGAAAACATTTTTCAATACATCGGTAGAGGTTGTAGTATTTTCCTGATGCACGAATTCCCTGGTGTCTTTTACCATCAGCAGAGTAAGTATAAGTCCTGCGAATGACATGAATATCCCGAGATAAAACGGATAGGGAGTTATGCCAAACCTGTTGGCTATGTACCCTGTGAGAAAAGCGACAAGACCCACTGCAAAGTACCCGGCAAATTCGTTGAGACCCATGGCCAATCCCCGGTTTTTTTCACCCACCAGGTCAATTTTCATGACCACAGTACTGCTCCATGTCAGTCCCTGACTTATACCCAGGAGTATGTTTGCCAGAATTACCCAGTTCCATGAAGGCGCATAAATCAGCAAAAAAGGTATGGGTACAGCCAAAACCCAACCGGCCAACAGCAGATTCTTTCTGCCATAACGATTTGCAAGTCTTCCGGTGTAATAGTTGGCTATTGCTTTGGTAATACCAAAAGCCATGATGAAAGATAAAATGGCTGTCTTCGAGCCAATACCGAATTCCAAATGAGCAAACTGGGGGAAAATGGTCCGCTCAAGTCCGATCATTCCCCCCACAAATCCATTGATGATTACCAATAGAGTGAATTGTTGCCAGTTTTCTTTAAGTCCGGGTTTTGTCTCTGGTTTCACTTACTACATTAGTTTGCATTTATTAATGACTTTCAAAAAAAATAATTAGCCACATATAATTAAATGAAACACATCTGAAAATAGTTCAATGAAAATGTGATATACAAAAGTTGATAGGTTGATTAACGGGGATTATACAATTGAAAATCTCTTACAGCCTGCAATGGCTGCAATATAGTGGCTGTGGTCAACTACACTTAATTAGCTTAGTAGATTTCCGTAAATCTTATGGAGGGAGGATTATTATATTGCTTTTTCAACCCTCATCACAAAGTTATAATATTTAAATCAGGTTTAATCTGTTCTTTTCAGTTAGACAAACTAATCCGGAAAACTGATTTTGCCCATGCTGACGAAGGGTGTGAATCTGTTGTGGGAAGCACTTGGATTTGAGGTGCCGGCTACACATTCATTTGCCAGTACTGCGAAGAGTACAGCTTCTTTTGCATCTCCCGGTATGCCCAAAACTTCAGTGGTGGCTATGAGATGTTCCGGCAATAGCTCTTTGAGCAGCTCTACAAGAAATTCATTGTGCATACCTCCGCCGCTGAGGTATATTATGGCTTTTTTTTCCAGATCGGCAAGAAGGATAGTATCTGCAATGGTTTGAGCAGTCAGTAGTGTCAGGGTTGCCAATACATCTTCTTTTGCAATGTTTTCACCTACTGTTTTATGAATTGCATCGAACAGGTACTCTGTACTGAAATCTTCAGGACCGGTGCTTTTTGGAATTGGGTGATGGAAAAATGGATGTTCCATCAATAAAGATAAAAGCCGGGTATGGGTCTTGCCTCGTCTGGCAATCTCACCACCCTTATCGTAATGTTGATTGAAGTGCATCCTGACCCAGGCATCTATCAGTGTATTGCCGGGGCCGGTATCAGTCACGATACAATCCTCCCACTCACATGCAGCGGGTAAATAACTGAAATTGGCAATTCCTCCTATGTTTAGAAGAATGCGGCTTTCTTCCTTTGAGCCAAACAAAAGATAATCTCCATAAATGGCTAATGGGGCTCCCTCCCCGCCATGGGCAATGTGTTTTTGTCTGAAATCACTCACTGTAATGATTCCGGTATGGCTTGCAATATGGTCACCATCTCCAATCTGGAGGGTACTGTCGGGCATTCCTGTCAGCCGGTGCAACCGGGCAGGTGCATGCATTACCGTTTGACCATGACTGGCTATAAGGTCAATATCTTCAGACTTTAAGTTCCATTTTTTCAGGCAGCTGTTGACATATCCTGCATGAAGAAGTCCGATTTTAGGATGTAATGCACATAAATATTGCAAATCCACCTTCTTTTGTGCAAAGACATTCCGGATTTCATTCCGGATGGAAACGGGGTAGGGAATGGTTTCAAACTTTAGCAATGAAACCTGAGTATCGAGGTGACTGCCCCGGCACAGGCATAGAGCGATATCCAATCCATCCAGAGAAGTTCCGGACATGAGACCTATGATCAGCCTTTCAGGTTTACGGGATATCCCGCTCAGCTTAGTCACATGGTCCAACATCTCCGGCTATTTATTTCAGCGTTCCTGTTTCAGTAATTCGGGATGTTTGGACTGAAATTTTTTCAGTCTCGGAATCGAAACATTCTTACATAGGATTGTGTGGGTTATTGCGCTCATAATCCTGATGGTATTGTTCTAGGATAAAAGGCCTCAAAGGTTCAAGCGTTGTGGTGATGGCTGATTTAAAAACCTTTTCGGCTGTGAGTTGATCAATATAGGCTCTGGCTTTATTTTTTTCATCTTCGTTTTGATAAAAGATGGCTGACCGATACTGATATCCCGCATCCGGTCCTTGTCTGTTGAGGGTGGTAGGGTCGTGGGAGTCAAAAAATACCTTCAGCAGCGTTTCATATTTTATCAGTACAGGATTGTAATACACTGCTACGGTTTCAGCATGTTTTGTCCTGCCTGAACTCACCATTTCATAGTTGGCATCTTCTGCACTTCCCCCACAGTAACCCGAAATCACTTCCTCCACTCCGATCAGAGATTCAAAAATGGCCTCAACACACCAAAAACATCCTGAAGCAAAATAAGCCACCTCGAGACCTGAAATATCTTTGGCTACAATGACATTCTGATCAGGACTTTGTGTTGTGGTAGTAACTGCGGGCTTGTTGCCACAACCCGATAATGCAAATATCAACAGACTAATTTTGAGTGCGGACATAGATAAGATTTTCTATTTTTCTGTAACGTATAAAATATGAAGTTGTTGGGCTGTGCTGAGGTCTGTTGCTTCGATTTATTATAATGTATTGTTTCTGCGTTTATCTTATAAAGTAATATGAGGGACGAATTTTTGATTTTATGATGCAAAATGGCTTCAATGCAGAGCCGGTCTTATCTCCAGATTATTCAGAATCTCTCCTTCTCTATCCATCCACCAATCCAATCTGGAGTCACGATATCCTCGGGAAATAGTTCAGTGCCATTTTTACAAAAATATGGCCATGTTTGCTTCACTTGCCCAGAGAATTTTGTAGAAACGATGCAGCTCCGGATCCTTTTGAGCCTCAGATACCAGCCTGAACCGCTCGGCTCCCTTGTTTCAACCGCAGAAGCAATAAGCAACCTGTCCAGAAACCGCTCTTCTCTGCCTGAATGACAGAGTTTGAGCAAGGCCCTTACATAAGGATCTTCGCCGATGGAGTGCGTTAGCTGAATACCTCTTTTTTCCATCAACTGATACACCTGCTGGAAATGCTCCAGTTCTTCGATTCCGGTCTCTATCAATTCCGGTATGATTTCTACTCTGTCGGGATATTTGGCCACAAAGCTCATCGCCATGGCAGAGGCTTTACGCTCACAATCTGCATGGTCTCTCAGGAATGCATCAAAGTCTGCCATGACAGCATCTATCCATTCCTGCCTGCTGGGTACTTTTATGTCCAGATTGAGTTTCATGGGAATTATTCAGCCGTAGTCACCGGAGCTATTACGCCATTCAATCTTACCACAGGTCTGCCCTTTACTTCAGATTTGGGTATTTTTATAAGGAATGAAGGCCTGTAGGGTTCAGACAATTTATTTCCGGTATCAATGGTAGACACTTCAATTTTAGTATCTGACCCACTGTTATCAAAAGATTCCACTTTGAAGTGAATTTCTCTGTCTGTTCTTTCGTGAAAAAGTGCAATCACATCAAATTCATCAAAATTAATAGTAGAGGGGTCCTCTGTTCCATCAATATATATGGTGAAGGCAGCCTTGCTGCGCAGATGATAGGCATTGTTATGCTCAGGTACAAACTGATCTTTTCTGAACTGAAAAACATCAGAAATATCCGTGGCTGGCGTACCTTTCAGAGCGGAGGTCTCATTTTTTGATTTAGATGTTTGATTGTCTTCAAGTGTTTCGCCGCTTTTGTCATTTTTACATGAAAACAGCAGCGTAATCCCAATCATTACTATCAGATAATTTTTAAAATGTTTCATCCTTTTTTGAATTTTGGACGCAAAAGTAAGCATTATTGCAAGACTGTACAAACAGGATTTTAAAGGATTTGACTTATTAAGAATACTTAAAACAGTTTTATCGGCTCGCAATATTCAGGTTTTCCAGGTATTTCAGAATGTATTTTCCCAGTATATCAAATTCGATATTCCACATCTCCCTGTTTCAGGAATTTAAAATTTGTGTGTGCATAGGTATATGGAATAATCGCCACGCTGAAGTGATTTTCAGTCGGATGAATTACTGTAAGACTTACCCCGTTGATACATATGGATCCTTTATCCACCAAATAGTTTTTATGTTGCCTGTCTATTTCAAAATCGAAATACCAGCTGCCATCTGCTTCCCTGACTCCAGTACATATTGCCGTAGTGTCTACATGCCCCTGCACAAAATGACCATCCATACGCATATCAGTCCTGACAGACCTTTCGAGATTGATGCTGTCACCCGGCTGCAACTGGCCCAGATTTGATCTTTCCAGTGTTTCCAGCACGGCAGTGACGGTATAATGATCAGGTCCGATACCTACTACGGTCAGGCAGACTCCATTGTGTGCGATGCTTTGATCAATGTAAATCTCATGGAGGAAATCGCAGGAGATATCCATATGCACATTGCTTCCTTCTTTTCTGAGAGATCTGACTGTTCCTAAATTTTCTACTATCCCGCTGAACATTTGTATAATGGATTTTACAATGTAATTCTTTAATCTGGAAAAAGTTTTGAAAGTGATTCAATGGTTTCTCTGAATTTGAATAAAATCCGGCTGTTAATAATAAGGGTTTATGAGTAAACTGATTCAACTTTTGCAATCCAAATTGTGCCGTAGCGATGCATTACTACGAAGCTTTCCTATTACAAACAATGGCTATTTAACATTAAAATCCATTAAAATCCAAGGTACATTGTTTTGAACACATTATCAATATTTGCCTGAGAGTTTACCGGTGCATCATGTCAGATTACAGCTCTTTATGCAGTTATAAAATCTGATTTTATTTAAATGCATTGCCAATCAGAAATTCCGCTTCAATTTCTGATAATATGAATAAATCCGGATAATAATTCAGGTATTTCGAGGATGCCTGCGACCCTTTTTTCGAAAACCTTACAAGTGTAAAAGTAGGTTCCATCAGGCAGTTTATTGCCATTGCGGGTTGTTCCATTCCAGTTGATCTCAGGGTCGGTAGTTTCAAATACCAGATTTCCCCATTGGTTATATACCTTAAAATCTACCGATGCAATAAACAGGTTGATTCTTGGCCGGAACACATCATTTTTCCCATCATCATTGGGAGTAAAGGTATTGGGGAGTTCATAAAATGGACAATTATCCACACACACAGTGTTGCCGGGCGCACTTTCATTGCCTGACTCATCCACTGAGGTGATGTAATAACATCCTGAAAGCCCGGTAGGAGGAAAATGGAAATATCTCCGGGCCTCATTTCGGTTTACTGACGCAATTCTGATAAATCCGGTATTGCTGAATTCTGAATAATAAATATTAAATGAAGCCAGGTCGGCAGCAAGAGACGGACATAAAGCCCTGGGATCATTCCATATAATAGTATTGAATAGTCCGCTGATATCCGGATTGCTTTTAAGCTCATCACAGACGTTGCTCACACTCACTATCGGAGGACAGGGTGGAACATTGTCCAGCGGCTTTGTACAGCGAATCTGTGAAAAATTAAATAAGGGATTCTCAATGCCTTCTATGGCATAACTGCCTTCAGACTCTACCCTGTAGCAGTATTCAGTTCCGTTTTCCAGATTAATATCGGTATATTCTGTAGCCTGAGTCTGATGGATCAGTTGAAATACATTTCCTTCTCCCTGTCTGAATATTTTATAATTGTAGTTTGACCACGGCACCTCGGCATTCCATCTGAGGGTCACTTTCTGGTCTGAGGGCTCTGGTTCAAGAAATACAGAGGATGCTGTCGGCGAAAGTCCATAAAATTGATTATTTGCAAAAAACCGGATGCGGTAGCGATACTGATTTTCAAGGGTGTTGATGGAATTATCAAAGAAATTGGTATCAACCGGACTTGCTAGAAATGGACTCTGGATTATTGCCATTGGGACTGGTGCGAAGGGGCTATTGCCTGATGCTCTTTCAATTTCATAGCGATAGGGTCCCGGGTTTTGAAGCGTATCCAGATCTCCTGCGAGGGGTTTGGTCCACCTAATTTGAATATTTCCGTTGTTTCTGTCAGTCACCGTCACTGATACTTTGGTAATCAATGGCAAATCTCTGGACAGTTGAATGCAGGTTTCATTGGAGTGCAGGCTTTCTACCAGATTGAAAGGATTGCCCGTGAGTGTGAGCCTTGCAAACTCGGCCTGTACCCT
Source organism: Saprospiraceae bacterium (assembly GCA_016716335.1). Lineage (GTDB taxonomy): Bacteria > Bacteroidota > Bacteroidia > Chitinophagales > Saprospiraceae > OLB9. Next base: position 119,588 of record JADJWN010000003.1, read on the forward strand.
GTAGCAGTAGGTATTGCCTTTTTCGACATTCGTATCTGTATAAACATATTTTCCGTTTTCAGTCTGGGTGGTTCTGAATACAATCTTCTGATAGGGAGATCCGGTGAGCCCCGGATTGCATGTATCATAGTCCATGGAATGACTGGCAATCTTTCTCCATACTGAAAATCCTCTGAAATATTGATTGGCCGTCTGTTCGCATGCATAAGGGGCATCCCATTCCAGTCTGATGACGCCGTTTTCTGATTTGGATTTCAGATTTTCGGGAGCCGGACCCACTACTTTTATCCTAATACTTTTCAGAAAAGCAAGTCCGGTAGAATCCGGGTAAAAATTGTCCACTGCCCGTAATACCACCTGATAGTATTGATTGGAAATATGATTACAGGTGGTTTGCCATACTAATTTTGCATCAAAAGGTACGGTGGTAAAAAATGCGGGTCCCTCTATCATTGCCGGATCATTGATGGTAAAAGGGCCGCCGGTAGCAAATAATCTGACTCTCTGGCCAAGGTCCGGATCGGACACTCTGACCGGTATCTCCAGCCGGGTTCCGGCAACCACACATATTTCATCAATACTTTCAATCAATGGAGGAGTATTTTCACAGGCCCGGATCAATATCTGCATATCCCGCAGTATGGTGTTGATCAATCTTCCGTTTCTGTATTCCTTGATACTGATGGCAATGTTGTATTCTCCCTGTAGTTTAGGAGACTGCCATCTTATTTCCCCTGTTCTGGGATTGATAGTCAGGGTATTGTCCGGCCCGGCTACTATCTCATTAGGATAGCGATAGGCAGGTACCGGCTTATTGACATCTTCCAGCGGCACTGCCAGTTCGAATGCGAGGCTGTCGCCATCAGCATCATAGGCATTGGGATTGTGGATAAAAAGCCTTCCCACACACCCGATATCCAAAGGTGGCTGGAGAAGGACTGCCGAGTTGTTAAAACCCTGAAATTGCTGATCCAGCAGGGTAAAGGTGGTGCTGAGGAAAAAGGGAATATCTATGGAGTTGGGATAGTTGACATTGAGGATGCCGCCAATTCTGTTGGGGTCAAGAAAGGAAATGGTATAGGTGGCCACTCCAGGATAGGTATGTGTCGCAATATAAAAATTGACTTTGACATCATTGGCCTCAAAACGGGTGAGGTTGTTGTTTCTTTTGACAAATTCTTTGGCTCCGTCACCCCAGAATACTTCAAGGCTGTCTCTGTCTGCTGCCACACTGCTGGCTTTGGTATAGGTAGTAATCGTCATCTCTATGCTGAGCGGACTGATCTGCCTGTATGTAATCTCCCCGGCACGGTTGTGTGTAGCCCACATCCATACAGGTCCAATACAGAAGATAATTATGATGGAATAAAACCTCACACTGAAGAATTGTCTATTTGTAGTGCAAATTAATAAAAAATATCCAAAGTACAAAGTGCCGGATACCGAATTCATTACAATTATTGTACAGGAATTGTTCAGCAGTAGGACGGGACGTCTCCGGATTTTTACAGGGATTTTTCCCGTAGGCAGGCCTTGAGTGCCTCAAGCCAATGGGGTGGCCTGGCATTGAGTTTTGTTTTGATTTTATTCAGGGACATGACACTCCAGTACGGTCTCTTTGCCGGAGTAGGATAGCTTTTACTCGGAATAGGAGTAATTTCCACGGTCCTTCCTGCAAGCTGACAGATTTTCACGGCAAAATCATACCAGGTAATACAGCCATGTGATGTAAAATTGTATGTATCGTTGAACTCGTGATCTGAAATCAGGCCTTTGGCATGTGCTTCCAGAATCCGGTGGGTTTCATGGGCTATGTCAGAAGCAAATGCAGGAGCACCATACTGATCGTTCACGATCTGAAGTGTAGGTCTCTGCTCACTCAGCCGGAGTATGGTGTTCAGGAAATTTTTACCATCCGGGCTGCAAACCCAGGATGTCCGGAGTATCATCGCCGGTATTCCTGCTTCCCTGATCAGATTTTCACCCAGTAGTTTGGATTTTGCATAGACTCCGGCAGGCCGGGTAACGTCTGACTCTTTCAATGGAAATCCTGTGTAGCTGTGATATACATAATCAGAAGAGAAATGAATCAGCCGGCCGTTTTGTTTTTTCAAAGCTTCAGCTATCCAACCGCAGGCATGACCATTGATGACCATGCAGTTTTCAGCGTCTGACTCTGCTGCATCAACTGCGGTATAGGCAGCTGTGTTGATGAAATAGTGGGGTTTTATGTCCTTTATGATATTTTTTATCTGATCCTCCCTGCTGATATCCATTTGCGATCTGTCAAAATGAAAGCAATCGAAAAGTGGATTGGAACTTAAAATGTTCAGAATGGCTTTTCCAACCTGTCCCTTACTTCCTGTAAGTAATATCCGGTATTTGTCTGCGGTCATTGATAGATTTTGTGATTGCCAAAAGCCGGTTGCAGCCGGTCCTTTTCAGAGACACGGATCAGGTGATCATCAAGTATCCAGTGGATACTTAGAACCGGATCGTTATAATATATGCCTGCATCTGATGACGGATGGTAATAGTTGTCACATTTATAGGCAAATATCGCTTCCTCTGATAAAACCACATACCCATGTGCAAATCCGTGAGGCACAAGAAGCTGTTTTTTCTGAATGTCGTTAAGTATTACGGACAGGTGTTTACCATAGGTTTTAGAGCCGGGTCGGATATCTACTATCACATCGAGCACTTCTCCGGTTACCACCCTTACCAGTTTGAGCTGGCTGTACGGGGGAAGTTGATAATGCAGTCCTCTCAATACACCAAATGCAGATTTGGCTTCATTATCCTGCACAAATTGAATATTTTTATATTCATCAGGCAATCCGGAAGCATTGAAGGATTCGAAAAAATATCCCCTTTCATCTGCATGGATTTTGGGTTCAAAAATCCACACTCCATCAAAATTAGTTTTATGCCAGCCCATAACGATTATTTTTCTCTGAAATATATGCTGATGGGCACCCCTGTAAGATTGTAATGCTGACGTAGTTGGTTTTCGATAAAATTTCTGTAGGGTTGTTTTACCTGATCAGGGTAGTTGCAATAAAACACAAAAGCAGGATAATATAATGGCAGCTGCGTTACATATTTGATTTTGATAAATTTACCCCGATAGGATGGGGGCGGATTTTTTTCTATGATATCGAGCATCAGGTCATTGAGCTCCGAGGTCTTGATCTTCTGACAGCGGTTTTGGTGTACTTCGAAGGCAGTATCTATGGCTTTGAATATCCGTTGTTTCTCATGTACGGAGGTGAAAAGTACAGGTACATCTGTAAAAGGGGCCAGTTTGGATTTGATCTGTTTTTCATAATCTCTTGCCGTGTTGGTTTCTTTTTCCATCAGGTCCCATTTGTTTACCAGTATTACCAGACCTTTTTTTCTTTTCTGTATCAGACTGATGATGGCCATGTCCTGTGCTTCTATTCCTACCGTGGCATCCAGCATAAGGATACAAACATCTGCTTCTTCGATGGCTTTGATGGCTCTGATGACTGAATAAAATTCCAGATCTTCATGTACTTTGTTTTTCTTTCTTATACCGGCTGTATCTATAAGAAAAAACTCTTTCCCAAATTTATTATAATGGATATAAATGGCATCCCTGGTAGTACCGGGTATGTCGGTCACTATATTTCTTTCTTCTCCGATCAGTACATTGGTGAGTGAAGATTTCCCAACATTAGGCTGACCTACAATCGCAAATTTGGGTAGCGACTTTTGATTTTCATCTGTGGCTGTCGCTTCCTCAGGCAATAATTTCACCACCATATCAAGCAGTTCGCCGGTACCTCCACCACTGATTGATGAAATGAATACCACATTCTCAAATCCCAGACTCCAGAATTCATTGGCCTGCATCTGCCTCTCAGCATTGTCCACTTTGTTTACCGCAAGTATGACTCTTTTAGGCGATTTTCGCAGCATATTGGCCATATCTTCATCCAGATCTGTGATACCGGTAGTGACATCTGTTAGAAAAATTATGACAGATGCTTCGTCAATGGCAATCTGCACCTGCTTACGTATTTCTGCTTCAAAAATGTCCACAGAGGACTTTACAAAACCACCTGTATCCACCACGGTAAAATTTCGGCCATTCCAGTCACTTGAGCCATATATTCTGTCGCGGGTCACACCGCTCACATCATCAATGATGGCTTTTCTCTCGCCGATCAATCGGTTGAAAAGAGTGGATTTTCCTACATTCGGCCTTCCGACAATCGCTACTATACCTGACATTCTATTGAATTGAAGAGGCAAAGGTACAAAAAACCGCCTTTTGATAAAGCATTATAGCTCCGATCAGCCGGCAGGAAGATTTTCGGGAGTCTGATATGAACAAAAAAGCGGATGTTCCAGGAGGCACATCCGCTTTTTCGTAAATAGACTTCATTTATGTGATTATCTTAAAACAGTTACATCTCCTGCCCGTTTTTCGACATCACCGTTCTTGAATTTCAGCTCGATGTAATAGACATACACTCCCGGTACCACAAAGTTACCTTTGAATTTACCATCCCAGAAACGTGTCTGATCTATGGTAGTACCTGTATTTTTGATGTTATCTGAAATGAAGATCAGATTGCCCCATCTGTCATAGATTCTGTACTTGGTCACTTCATCTACATCTTTACAGTTGATGCTGAAATAATCATTATTTCCGTCAGGTCTTGTATTGGGTGTAAAGATATTGGGGATACACTCGGGGTTCAGACTTCTGATGAAAATTCTGATATTATCCGTAGCGACACAACCATTTCTGTCAGTTACAGTAACAGAGATCTCCGTATTCTGCTCGGGCTTAACATTTACACTGGTCAGATCATTCCAGTCTGCCACATCATTGCCGTCTCTCTTCCAGCGGATGGTACTGATATTCGCCGGATTACCCGGAATATTGGCTACAATGGTAGTGTCTTCACCCAGCGTAAGTGTAATATCATTACCCAGTTCAACAGTCAGCAACGGTGGTTCAGTAATTACGACAGCCGGCATCTGATCATTGACACATCCATTGGCATCTCTAACCAGTACTTTGTAGGTGCCCGGAGCGAGATTGCCCGCCACAGTAGCGCTTCCGTAATTTGTACCATTATTGAATGAAATCTGATATGGAGCTACTCCACCTCTGATATTCAATACTGTGATGGTGGCTCTCTGTCCGAAGCACTTGATAGAGTCCACTCTGATATCGAAGACAGGCAGGTCGTCGGCCTGAATCACCTGTACTGTCTTGGTATCCGAGCATCCGGTCTCTGTATTCAGTACCCTCAGTGTGTATAATCCTCCCTGATTTGCCGTGAATTCACGGGTCGTACCCACAACATTACCACCCAAAGACCATTGGTAAGTAATCGTAGGCCCTGAAGAAGTATTGTTGCCACCAAGTACTGTGGATTGGACTGTACAATTGATATTGCGGGGGTTGGCTCCTACGTCTGCAATAGGCAATGGATTGATTACCACCGTAACAGTTGAATTCACATCAGGACAAGGAGCCTGATTGCTGAAGGCATATCTGAATGTGTAAGTACCCGGAGCCTTGCCTGTAATATTGAATGTACCTGCTGCTGCATTAAATTCAGGTCCCACATTACCGGAGGTGGACGTCCATGTACCACCGGTGTCCTCACCTGCCAGAAGATTGGCGAGTACCACTACTTCGGAGGCATCAGCACAGAACTGGGCTGTGGTTGGCGTACCTGCATTTCTCGGATTGAACAGTGTGATCATCAAGGTTCGGGAAGCAGGACATCCGGGTTGCGGATTCGTAAGCGTATATCTGAGTTCGTACATACCTGCCGGCACCCCTGTGAGGTTAAGTACTCCATTGGTGATTACCAGGGCTGGATTGGTTGCGCTCCAGGTACCCGGTTTGGGATCACTGAATGGTTTCAGATCCAGCGTACCGGCTGAGGTACAGGTCGGTGGTATACTGCCTAATACAATCTGCTCGCATGCACAATCTATTACGGTAATGTTTACCGGATAGCTTTGATTCATACAAGGAGGTGTATTGGAGACATTAAAGGTATAGACAAGCACCGTTCCTACCGGATGCATGGAGAAGTCCACATTGCCCGGAGAAAGGATATCGTTTCCATTCTGGTCTTTCCAGACTCCGAATGCTCCATTCTTCACTAAAAGATTCAGGTTGAGGAACGGAGTACCATTGGCTGATGTAGTGTTACATACTACGGTATCAGGATTTACAACGGCAGTTACGAGATTGCGGATATTCAATGTGCGGGTACTGAATTTTGTACAGCTGCCTCCGGGTACAGGATTGAGTGTATAGGTGATGGTATAATTACCTGCCTGTAAGCCTCCGGCACTCAGGATAGATCCTCCAGTGAGCGGTACATTTCCTCCAGGACCTGTTACAGACCAGTCTCCCGGTGCTGTGGTAGGACCAAGCAGGGTATTCAGATTAAGTATGCCGCTGTCATTACATAAATCCGGTGGTACGCCTATGGACGCATCAGGACAGTTACAATCCCTTACCGTCACTCTCACATCGGCCTGAACAGGGTTGCATGGGGCCTGTGCTCCAATGGAGTATCTGAATACAAATTGGGTACCTATTGTCTGGCCAGCAAAATCCACCACTGCATTGGCAGGTATGGTCAGTGCCGGAGTAGCCGGTGATACCTGACTCCAGGTGCCTCCTGTCGAATATCCTGCATTCAGCAGTGTAAAGAGATTAATACTTGTGGGGCCGTTGCCGGTAGCCACAGAACATGCAGTAGTATCTGTCCTGACAGTCGCCACAGGCTGGTTTCTGATGACCAAAGACTTATTGAATGTGGTCTGACATCCAGGTCCTTGTGTGCCACTGAGTGTAAAGGTAGCTGTGTAAGCACCCGCCACTACGCCAAACGGATTGAAGAACTGACCGTTGACGATGCTGTTGGGCGGAGCTATAGACCATGTACCCGTTGCACCCGGAGGATTAGTGGTGAATCTGCCAGGCTGCTGTAAATCCAGCAATGTCATGGATCCATTGCACAATGTATCGGGAAGGATAATAACATCAATACAATCACAATCCCTGACTCTGACCTCTACCTGTGCTTTCACCGGTGTACATGGTGCTACCGCAGTGGTGGTATATTCAAATACCAGAATCTGCGGTGTCATGTTCAGTACATTGATATTTGGCAGCGTTCCTGCAGGTACAGCACCTGAAAGTTGCGCCCATGTACCTTGGGATGGTTCAGACAGAGAAGTTATCAGACTGTTGAGGTTAAGTGTGGTCGGATCAGTTCCTGTGGTCTTGTTGCAGAGTACTGCATTTTGTACTGTGATGGTTGGTGCAGCAAAAACCAGAAGATCCCTTTCGATAAAAGTCGCACAGGCTCCTCCTACCGGCGGCTCATAAGTATATCTCAGTCGGTAGGTACCTTCCTGTACGCCCAATACACTCAATTCATTATTGTTCGTGATTGTAGGATAAGGTGTTGGACCTCCCACTACTGACCATATACCCGGTGGAGGCGTACCTACCCAGTTATTATTGAGCAGTAATGGGTTGGTACGGCTGTTACACAGATTGGGGAAAGTGATATTTGGCGCCGGACATGCACAGTTTCTTGCCACCACGGTAACTACGCCTGACACATCCATACACGGTGCCATGGCAGTATTGGTCACAAAGGTAAAATTGAAAGTATCCCTTTGAGGCACGGTCGTAAAGCTTACATTAGACCAGTCACTCACATCTACAGGTGCGAGATCAGTATTAAACCACGTTCCTGTGATGCCTCCGGTAAGGGCTTCAAAGTTGATGAATGTCGGGAATTGCCCGGTACCGTTGGCTAATCTGCACACCTGAATGGTATCAGGCAGGTTGAGAACCGGAGTATTTGTATTGCTTACTTCTACTGTGGTAGATCCTGAACAGTTACCTTCCATCACCATAAGACTGTAGGTGCCCGGCTGACTTACTTCAACTTTTTGGGTAGTAGCGATAACGTTATCCATCGGATCTCTCCATTCGTATGAAGTAAAACCATCGCCGGCATCCAAAGTATCCGGGTTATTGTCACAAAGTACTAAATCAGGGACTATTACGGTAAGCTGATCACTTTCCATGATACTTTGTGACGCAGTAGCTGTACATCCTTGTGCATTAGTCACCGTTACAGTGTAAGTGCCGCTTTCACTGATGGCACCGGTTGAGGCAGTATTAGCTGTAAAACCTGCCGGCCCACTCCATGCGTAAGTGGCGCCACCGCTTGCAGTGAGGGTGGTATTGTCACCTGGGCAGAAAGTGGTAGAACCGGTGATTCCCGGTGTGGGCAGCGGATTGACAGTAATGGTTACAGAACGTACACTGGTACAACCATTGGATTGAGTGGCCGTGACGGTATATTGCGTAGTGGAAGTAGGCGACACGGTGAAACTGCTTACATTACCTTGCGGAGGACTCCAATTGAAACTGGTATATGCTGATGCGTTGGTAACAGCAATATTGGTACTTTCCCCAGTACAGATTGCTGTATTTGGGGTGAGTGTAGCCGGAGTACCCTGCGGTATAGGAATATTCAATGTGGTGATATTTGTACAACCCAAAGTCTGCCCTGCACCATCTACGAGTTCGGTGGCCAGTTTGAAACAACCACCTCCCAAAGGTACACCGTTGAATACTTCAAACTGATTATAAGCAATGTACGGATTGGTGAATTGATCAAACAACTGATTTTCATCACAGTCCAATAGTCTGAAAATGGCATTTTGTCCCGGGAGCAATACAGTATTGATACTCAGATTGACGGTAGTGGCACCACATGGTATATTTCCTACTACCTGAAGCACTGCATTCGGGCCTTCCAGAATCTCCACAGTCTCACAATTGGTAGCAAAGCATCCGAAGGCATCCGTGACAGTAGCGCACAGGTTGTATGGACCGAGGAATGGATTGGAAGTTTCATCCCGGATAAATACACTTTGACCCACATTTACGATATCCAGACCCGACGGCGTAGAATTCCAGCTCACACTGTAATTGGAGAAATTGGAGAATACATTGGTGACACTGACAGTGGTATTGTTGTCCTGTCCATCTTTACAGAAAATCAATGGGGTCGGGTCTATATCGAATGTTACCGGCAGTTTGACCTCTACGAATACACAGGCAGTACCGGAACAACCCAGATCGTCTGTAACAGTCACACAGTATGTTGTTGATACCGGCGGACTGACCGATATGGTTTGTGTTGTAGCTCCGTTGCTCCACTGATATGCGGGTACAAAAGGAGAGGAAGTACCAATGTAATTGCCCGTACCTCCCACCACATTGGGGGTAAGGGTCGCTGTGCCTCCGTCACAGATGTAAGTGGGCGGGAAGTTGACCAGCAAGTTGGGATACATGATCACTTCAAAGATGGTTTTTGGTCCCGGACATAATAATCCAGGCACAACTGTGTAAGCTTCATACCTTTGAATCTGGACTGACGAAGTCAGGTTGGTCAATGTTTGCTGTAATACACCGAAACCGTTGAAGAATGTAGCATTGGCCGCACCGCTGATATTCGGATTGGGTATAGCCGTAACTACGATGGTACCATTATTCAGACCGTCAGCCTGAGTCAATGTGATATTGGTGGTCCCTGTATAGCACAGCTCCTGTGGGTTTGGAGTGGCATTGACAGCGGGAGGCGTATTACAGTCTATCTGCCAGTTAGGACCAACGACCGCAATATCGAGTTTACATTCCGCAATAGGATCCTGCCAACACCCGGATACACCATCAGAAGTTGTAACAAACCTCAACCGTAAGCTCTTGTTCATCTCACATTCCTCCTTGGTTGGGAATTCCTTTACTTTGAGGTTCATACAAATATTTACCGTAACTGTTACTGACCCGATACCATATCGGGTAGCAGGTGAGCAGTTATTGAGACATCCGGCACCTCCATTCCTGCTCCAAAACCATCCACTGGGCAAAGGAGAGTTTGGAGTGAGTGGTTGATTTCCGGTACATGGACAATCTCCGCATTGGATATTACAGATCCGTAATCTTCCGTCAGGACCTGTATAGGTACATAAAAGAGGCATAAACTCATTGATTCTTGGCGCACAATCCCCATCATTTTCATCATTCCACTCCACTCCCCCTGGAGATACGGTCACATCATCCGGGTTAAAGTCTCTCATATCCCATCCCGGACCAAAATCAGGAATCAATCCATGAAACCAGTCCACACCGGTGGCACTTGCATCGTAGAAGAAAGTAAAGCATACTCTCACTTCCTCTCCGGTACAGAATAAAGGGTCATTCAATGGCCTTCCGCTGGATCTTTCAGTCACCAAAAGAGTAGAGTTACCCGGAAGTGAGCAGTCCTGATTTCCTATACACGAAACACAGCCTGCTTTGGTAAATGCGAAAAGTGTGAAGTTTGGATTATCAATAGGATCACTGGTTGTTACAGCTACATAGAAAGTAGTAATCGGTGTCACTCCATCTGGACCGTAAGGAATACCCATGGCATGGTTAGGTGGCATTCCACAAGGTACACCCATACTTGGCGGGGTTGTATCTCCACCAGGTAATAATGTAAGATTATTACAATCATCACCATAATATACAGCCCATTGTGGAGTCCAGCTACCTGCCGGAGTAATAGAAGTTACTAATTGAACTGCATTCTCATCAGTTTGTATTTGGAACCAAACCGTAGGAGTATTTCCGATTCCACAATCGGTGGGTGAAGTCTCCGGACAAGCAAGCTCAAGACATCCTGCAATTGACCGGACAATAAAATTACCGCAAGTAACGTCTGTAGGTGCAGTTACAAGTGTCTGGTCAGCTCCGATTTGACTACAGTTATCTGCCATCGGACATCGCATAATAGGATTCACCGATATATTGAATGTACCGCAGTTTCTGAAGCCGGGCCTGTCAGCTGACGCTACTTTGATGTAAATAATTTCTCCCGGCTCAAAACAACTAAGTCGTATGGTGGCAGGTAAGGCACCACAGCGGAATGTAGTGTTATTGTATAATTGATTACCCGCTCCTGCAGCAGTACCTCTTACCACTTCCACAGTCGTATTGCCTGATATGGTACCCGCGGTCACAGAAATTTCAATGGCTTCTTCACTGCCAAAGGTATATCTGTACCATACTGCATTATCCTGTGTAATGTTTCCGCACTGTACGTTGGGCAGATCCATATTATTATCATTGGCTCCGAAGGCACAGCAGGTGGTTCCTGCATGGCTACCACCGCCTGAAAGATCGTAAGGAGGCCTTGGCGAACTCGTCACCGGATCATCATTGATGGGCGGTGCGATCATCGTAAGGTTAAACTGGAAGTTACCCCCGGCCATCGTCGCTGAATTGATACCCACCGCAATGTAATAGGTCGTGTTGGGGCTCACCCCGATTCCCATTTGCTGATTGGTAATACAGTTACTTACAGCAGTTGGTGTGGCGTTGCAATTGGTGATGTTTTCAAAAACAGCGAGGAATGCACCTGCAGGTGTACTGGACACCCCGGTAATATCCATAGCTACCACATCAGGTCCTGTAGTCACTTTGTACCATACCACAGGCATGGTATTGAAAGGACAGGATGCACCATAAGTGAAGTTTTCAGGACATGCCTGCTGATTACAACCCTGAATCAGTCTTGGGAGGCAATCCACAGTCGCAAATTGGGATGTAATGTCCAATGCCTGATCGCAATCGTCATTGTTGAGTGTATTCTGACATGATGTAGTGTAGGTCAAAGGAGTTGCCACGATATTGAAATCGCCCTGATCCGCACTGGATGTAGAGACCTGTATGTAATATTGACCCGGCTCGAGACAAAGGAAGTCATGGTTGCCATCTATGGTAATACAGGCTGCTTCTTCAAAGGTGTTTCCTGTACAGGCATTGGGCAGGATACCCACTACTACCGGTGATCCGGCAGGTATTGGTTGTGACTGACCCGGCACTGTTCTTATCAAAATATTAACCCCTCTGTCATTAGGCCCTACAGTGTAGGTGAAAAATACCACGTTCTGCTGATTTGCCTGTGGACATGTAGGGAAGAAGGGATCTGCGCCGGCACAATTGGTAGTACCTTCCATCTGTCCTCCATTACCCAGATTAAAGGTGGTGGTTACTGCTGGTGCACATGGATTGTCATTGGCAGGACCTAAATTGAATTTAACATTGAAATTAAAATTACCTCCTGTATCTCCCGAGGATGACACCGCAATGAGATATTGTTGTCCGGGTGTCAATGGACCAATATTGTTGAAAGCAGTATTCAGACCCTGATAGCATTGGGTGCCCACCAGAGTAAGCGTGGTACAATCTGTACCAAAATTGAACAGATTCATAAATGGCGTACCGGTACCACTGTATGCAGTGAAAATAAAATCCATGGTAGGCATCTGTCCGGCTGCACCCGGAGCTGTGAATACATACCAGGAGGTTTCCTCTATATTGAAGTTACAGTTGCCTACAATACTTCCGGATGGCAGATTTTCAGGACATGCATTGATGTTGCTGCCAGTTTGAGGAAGGTTGACACAAAGATCATTAGGGCCAATGTTAATGGGTGTCGCTCCTGTACATAAGTCATTGGGCGGTCCATTATTTACTCCGGCGGTAGCTGTGATACTGAATTCACCCGCATTGGCATTGGTAGATCCGATCTGGATCAGGTAGGTTCCCGGAGCCAGACAGTTAAACTCAGCAGTGGAATTGCCGTCGCAATCTGAATTGATCGGATTGTTGGTACAAGGTACATTGGGTGTGCCAGCTCCGATATTGTCAAATATTGAAATTGCCGGATTGGCTATCGGGTCGGCTCCTGTTCCTGTGATATTGATGGTAATCTTATTGTTTGGTGCACTGATGGTGAATGCATACCACATCGTTTTATTAATGTTGGTATTGCTACACATATTGTCATCAGCAGTAGCACAGGTATTATTCTGACCTGTGGCAGGTGTACCATTGTTCAACACTGTTGCAGTAAATGGCAAACTGGTGGAGCATGGGTTGTCATTAGGTAACTCGAGATTGTATTTGATATTGAAGCCAACATTACCTGCCGGTCCGTTGATTCCTATGGCAATATAATAGGTATTTCCCGCGGTCACAGGGATCGGGTTTCCATTCGTGCCATTACCTGATAAACAGCCCCCTCCCGGTAAAATCGGGGCAGTCGGTGACGGGCAGGACTGGAATATAGTCAGGAATGCATTGGCAGTTATATTATTTACTTCAATGCTGATGGTACCGGTAGGAGGAGTAAATGAATACCATACCACAGGGCTAGTGCTGTAATTCAAAGCACAACCGGTCACGGTAAATTTCTCCGGACAGGCCCCCACGGTGGTGGTACCTGTAACAGGAAAAAATTCGCAGGTAGGCGTCTGTGCAATGGTTTGTGGGTTGGTACACAGGTCATTGGCTGCCGTCACATTTTCCTGATTGATATTCAAGGCGAAAGTACCGGCATTGGCAGTCGATGAACTCACCATGATGAGAATCACCTGTGGGTCCGGACAGTCAAGTACCACTTCATTATCGCAGTTGGCTGCTGCGGTCAGTAAAGTGAGACTGTTGCAGTTGGTAGTGTTCTGGAATACATTTACTATGCCTCCATTCAATGTGGATGTGATGGTCAGTGTCCTTACTGCAGGAGGTATAGTGTATGAATACCAGACAGAAGCCTGATTGGCCGGGGCAGGGCAGGGCGTAGCATCCTGAGTAGCACAAAAGTTGGTAAGGTTTGCATTGTTGCCCTGATTGACTGTAATTGGTGCTGTACAGACATCATTCACCGGAGGAATATTGAATTTAATGCTGAAAGCTACGTTTCCGGGAGTACCATTGATACCTATGGCTATGTAATAGGTGGTGTTAGGCGTCACCGGAATAGGTGTTCCATTCGTACCGTTTCCTGAGAGACAACCTCCACCGGGCAGAATAGGTGCTGTGGGCGAAGGACATGCAGTAAATATTGTCAGGAAGGCGTTGTTTGCAATGCTTTGGATTTCAATACTCTGTGTATTGGCCGGTGTGGTGAATTGATACCATACAATGGGTGCAGTGCTGTAATTGAGGGCACATCCGGATACTGTAAATCCCTCAGGACAGGCACCTACCGTGGTAGTGGTTGTCACAGGGACAAATACACAGGGAGCTCCTGTGTTGATCAGTGTGGCATTGGAACAGAGATCATTGGCAGCCGTGGTATTCTGCTGATTCAATGTCAGGGTAAATGTGCCGGCACTTGCAGCAGGTGAACTGACGAATATCAGAATGTTTTGGGGTGCAGGGCAATCCAGTTCCACTTCGTTATCACAGTTAGCAGCAGGAGTCAGCAATGTCAAACTGTTGCAGTTGCTGCCCGGCTGATACACATTTACCACACTGTTGGGCAGTGATGAAGTAATGGTCAATGTCTTCACGCCTGCGGGTATGGTATATGAATACCACACTGACGCCTGATTGGCAGGAGCAGTACAAGGGGTGGCATCCTGTGTGGCACAGACATTGGTAAGGTTGGCATTGGCTCCGGCGTTTACTGCAACCGGGCTTGTACATACGTCATTGGCCGGAGGTACATTATATTTGATATTGAAGGTCACATCTCCTGCCGGTCCGTTTATACCGATGGCCACATAATAAGTGGTATTGGCATTGGCAGTTATCGGGGTTCCATTGGTCCCGTTACCTGAAAGACAGCTTGCACCCGTCAAAACCGGAGCTGTAGGATTCGGACACGACTGAAATACGGTCAGGAATGCATTGGGAGTTATGTTTTCTATTTCGATACTTGTAGTTCCCGCAGGCGTGGTGAATGAATACCACACTATCGGTGCAGTGGAATAATTCAGTGCACAACCCGGTACGGTAAATCCTTCCGGACAGGCATTGACAGTGGTAGTGGTGGGTGCTGTGATAAACTGACATGTGGGGGATGAAGGTATCACAGTACCTTCTGAACAGGTCTCATTACTGACCCCGTTGTCCTGTACATCTGCGGTGATGGTAAATGTACCGGCATTGGCAGCAGTAGTCCCGATCTGGATGAGATAGTTGCCCGGAGGCAGACATTCAAACATGAAAGGTGCGGCGCACTCTATCTGAAGAGGATTACCCGAACATGGCTGATTGGTGGTATTATTATAGATGGCCACAGCAGGTGCCAGAAATCCACCCGAGGTATTCGAAAAACTGACCAATAAATTTTCATTGGGTGCAGCTACCGTGATAGAGTACCAAAGTGTATTGGTGATACCGGGATCACCGCACATCTGATCATCAGGGGTGGCACATACATTGTTTTGTGGAGATGAAGGGACATTGTCAGACAGTGCCACTGCCGTAAAAGTACCGGGTACACAGGGATTGTCATTGGCAATGAATATATTGTACTTTAATTCAAAATCTATGGTTCCTGAAGAGCCTGCACGTGCAGCCGCAATGTAATAGGTGGTACCGGCAGTAACAGCGATATTGGGAGTTGGTCCTGCACCGCTTAGACAGTTCCCACCAGCTATGGCAGTTCCGGTACCGCAGGCCGGAAAAATACTAAGGTATGCACCGGCAGGAGTAATGTTTCTGATATTTATACTATTCACACCGGTAGGTACTGTAAATCGCAACCATACGGTAGGATCAGCATTGTTATTACCACCATTACAGGACAGACTGAATGTTTCGGGACAAGCATTTGTAGTGGTAGTATTTACAGGGTGATAGGCACAATCTGCAGGAGCCGTTATATTGGTGGCATCTGCACACTCGTCATTGGTCACACCATTGGATGAAGCCGTAATAGTCAGTGAAAAGTTTCCGGCATTCGCAGTGGGTGAAGATACAAATATGTAGTGATTGCCGGTAGGCCGGCATGTGATAGTGGCAGTAGCATTACAATCCACACCATCAGTATCGGTCACCAGCGTACCTCCGCAGGCATTGTAAACCCGAACCACTGAATTGGCAAGACTTGACGTAATAGTGACTATATCCTGATCAGCCGTAAGGTTATATACAAACCAGACAGATGCCTGATTGGCATTGCCGGGACAAGGGGTGAGATCCTGTGAGGCACAGATATTGGTCAATCCGTTGTTGGTGCCTGTGGTTACTGTCGTGGCTGATGCACACACATCGTTGGCCGGTGCACTTGCAGCAGTAACAGTCACGGAGCCGTTGGGCCCTACCAGCAGATAATAGGTCAATGCAGGATTGGCTGTAAGATTAGTGACATTACATCCTAATGATGTCAGGGATGCACAGGTTCCCGTAAAAAGTTCATAGGTGCCACCTCCACTCGCTGTGACACTGAATGTCGAGAGTGCTGCACCTGCTGTGAAGGAATACCAAACCCCATTGGTACTTGCTCCAAAACAGGTAGCCTGAGCGTCCGGACAGGCTGAGGTGTTTCCGTTGAAATTACCTGTTTCGCCACAATCCAGCACGTTGTTGCCTCCAAAGTTGTTGGATGCAGTGGCTCCGGAACAAACATCATTGGGTGGTCCGCTCAAATCAGATACATTTATAGTGAATGTGCCCAATTCCGGACAGGCACCCTGTACTTTTCCTGCTTCGATGTAGAGTATCGTTCCCGGAGCAAGACAATTCACTGGGCTTGTGACAGTAGTTCCGGTACATGAGCCAACCCTGATCTGATTAATGATGGGATTCATAACGGTACCTGCGTTGGCAGTTAAACTTACGATATTACCATTCATAACTGTATATGTAAACCATACCAGACCATCTGCAGAACAATTGTTGTTCACACTGTTTGGCCCTGTTGAAAGGTTGACTGGAGTGCCTGTACACACATCGTTGGGTGCAGTAGGTGTAATGGTCACATTATGATCTGTGAACGGAGATGCCAGAGCAGGACAATCCACCGGATGATAGTCACCAACCCAGTTTCCGTAAGCATAGTCAGTGCCTGTAGGATCATCAAAGGGAATAAATGCAGGGTTGGTAGTACATGCACAGGTGAGGCTATGAGTGCCCGGAGGAAGATTGTTCAGTGTAGCTGTAAAAATACTGTAACTTCCATTGAATCCGTTGGGGCTCATGGTGATAACCTGTGGAGGGGCACATCCCCAGCTGTTCAGTCCGAGCCAGACTATACAGGATACACTGGCTGGGTTACCCGCAGGTCCGGTTACCCCGGTTTTCAGCACTTCCACGGTCACCGTTGGTCCATTTCCACATGAAAAGGTGCCCAGATTCTGAACTGCGCCGGCCGGCCATCTTACATGTTCGGGATGAGGATTGGCTGCGTTATCCGGACACGGACCAAATTGTGGCATATTGCTCTGCTTTACCGTCGTGCTCCCAAGAGAAATGATATCAAGGAAGGGGTAGGTTTTAAGTTTTGCAATTGGATTGTGAAATAAATAGCTATTACTATTTACCCCGGATTCAAACTTGGCATTGGTGGTTGTTTTAAAGCTGACATTCATCAAAATTCCAAATACCAATGCGGAATTGAATAAAAAATTTTTCATCTACCTGAAAATTAGACTTAGGTTAAATAATTAAAAATTTCATACTATAAGAGTATGTATTGCTATTCGTACGGTGGGAGCCGCATGTTCGGGTTAAAGCAAGAATGGAAAGATTTTCCTGTCTTTTATCTGACAAAGTTAACTACTCATTTATTTTTTTTCAAATCTTTAAGGAAATTGTTAAGCCTATGTTAAATGTCCTAAAAACATAAAATTTTGTCTTTTGAGGAAACGGGATAAAATATTCCGTGTGACCAGATAATGGATTGTTCTCCTGGAATAAAAGAATGCTTTCGGGGTGAGTGACAAAATAAAAAAAAATGCACTCTGATGTGGGGGGAGTAGGATTAAACGACTTTGTTGTTCTTTTACAAAATGATTTATTTTACAATCACAGGCCGGGCCCTGAGTTTTCTCACTAAATACAATATTCCTCCAAAAAACACAATTACGACAAATTCCAGTACCAGAATGTAATCCGGCCAGGGGCCTAACAAGTCATAAAAAGTCTGTCCCGGCGGCTTTCCGTTGAGGTACATATAGTTGGCATTCAGCCAAATATTGACCGGGAAAATAAGGGCTGCGAGCAAATTGAGACCAATAGCTGATCTCAGCGCATCCATAAAGGTCAGATCAAATCGATACACAATCAGACCATATAAAGCACCCAGAATAATTACTGCATGCACCAGCCAGTATCGTACAGCCTCATAATGAGGTAAAGATTCAGTCAATGTCGGAGTAAAATAGACTGCGCACAGCCTGCCATAATCCAGAAAAATGTGATTCCCCACCAGATTTTGCTTTTGGTCCACATAATCAGGGGCATCACCAGTACCATCATATTGCAAAGGTGTAAGGGCATATCCTCACCGGGATTAAAACTTCCATCATACAAGCGGTACCCGACTTTAAACAACTGGGTGAATGCACCGGCAAGGCAGATAATTGTGACATATTTTCGCTGTCGGTTTTCGTCCCACTTGTTTCTTCCCTGATACAAATAGTATGCTATTAAGGCCAGACTTCCCGCAAAGCATATAAAATGCTCGGTTTCATAATTTACAAAACTTCTGTTTTCAATCAGAAAAGCATCCAGTATACTCATTTCATCATGGAATTTGCCTCAAATATATAAAACTACATAATGTGGAGTATTGTAAATTAAGTTTGTGTATCTGCTTTTTTGTCTTCATATAATTTGCTCCATCTTAAGATGAGCGGAACGATAATGGCTGTCGGAAGCATCCATGCAAGCCAGCCGGGCAAAAAAGTATTGTTGACTACCAGAAAAGCAGTCAAAGCAGCAATGTAGGCTCCGGTAATCCTTCCGATATGCAGTTTTACTCTTTTTGCAAAAGAGATATTTTTCAGAAGAATTTCCTGCCTGATCAATGTCAGCATTATCAACCCGAAGGTTAATGGTACAAGCCCAAAGCTCTTGAGATTCATCAATAAATAGATGCTGTAAATGATTAATCCTGTGGCTGCCAATGCAGATACTCCGTGTAGTATTTTTTGGGAGAGCTTACTTTGGTACTCTTGATACCGGATCATCCGTTGACCTGAGACAGTGAGGTAAAGACTGAAAATGCCAATCAGTAAAAGAAAAGGGTTGGGTCTGAGCGTTGCCAGCATTATGGCAAATACCGATGTGAGAATCATGGACCAAAAAAATATCATACCCACCTGTGAATGCAATCTGCCTCCTTTTTTTCTCACTATGTTGATTGTGCCGGTCAATAGTGCCGACGCACCTGAAATGATGTGGCACAGCAGTACCAATTGTGAAAAATCCATCAGATTGTTTTTTGAGGGTCAGTTAATCGTTTTTCGTGGTAAATATAATGAACCCCCTATACTTTTATTCCAGGAAAGGCGTCAATAAGTGCAGATAATTGCGGTAGGGTCTTTGATAGATAAGACCTGTGGTATCTAAAAAATCCAGATAGCTTTCGAGGATTTCAATTTCTATCTCCGCCAGACTCTTCAATAGTTCTGCTTTTTCCATTCTAAGTCGGTATTGTTGTCCGGGTGTCAATTGCACAAATTTACTGATGTTGGACTCAATGGCAGCCAGTTGGTCGTCTCTGCTCAATGTAGCCAGTTTTTCATAAAGATAGATTTGATGAAGTACTTTTTCCTTGGCTTGCTCAGATTTTTCTTCCAATTGTAATCTAATCAGCTCGGCTTCTGTATTCCTCTCTGCTACTCTCGCCCTAAGCTCATTGATCTCCGATTTGCCCGTACCCCTCCAGGGGAACTGCAAGCCCAGACTCAGCGAAAAACGATTTTCGAACAGCAGATCTTCCCTTACGGTGTATCGGGCCTGGGTGAAATCAATGATCCTTGCAGACCTGGCATTTTCGTAGGCTATGTTTTTTTGTAGAACATCAATCTGAGCAAGTTTTTGTTCCATACTGTGATGATTGGCAGCAATCCAATGGAAATTTTGCAGCAATTCTTTGATTTTTTCCACAGTAATCATGTGTTGAAAAGGATTTTCACTTTCGAAAATTGTACTGTCTTTGACGAAGGAAATCTTTTCGAATTCATTGGCAGTGCTTTCAGATTTGACATTTGTCTCCAAAATACTCCGTTTGATTTTGAGATAGTCTATTGGGTCGCCGGCAATCCCTGTGGACAGAATTTTTTCAAGTTGTCTGAGATAGTCCTGCTGGATCACCTGTATCTGTCTGAGTGATTGCAGGTGCTGTATGAGACCAAATGCTTTATCAATTCTTTGTAGCGGCTGAGCAGGGTTTGTCTTTGTATTTCTTCAAGCTCCAGAATTCTCAGGTTGCGTTGGCTCTGCAATCTTTCTTCTGCGGCCTTCTGCATCTCGGGAGTGTTGAATGTAGTTCTCACCAAAAACTCCTGTCGTCCGAAGCTCATTCTCTCTGTTTCTGTCCTGAATTCAATTCTTTCCAATAAAGGTAATCCCGCTTTCACCGGGCCTGAGTTGAACTTAAAATCAGATATAATCTGCTGCACTTCTCCGGAGATTGCTCTTTGCAGGATCACCGAAGTGATATCTTTTGTGGGTTGTGCGTAAATATCCACCAGCATTTGCAGAATGATAAAAACAGATAGAAGGCTGACTCTCATTGCGGGTTCCATATCTGCCTATTTATGCATAGTTTTTATAATTACAACCTCCCTTTGGAGGAAGTGGTTGGTCTGGTCTATTTTTACGAAAATTTCCACCCCATAAGTCTTGACTTCCGGTATTCTTCTGAATTTTTCCGGGATTTCGATCATTCGGTGTCCTTTGTTCAGAATAATTCCTTTTACCGTTTTTTGCGGATGATAAAGGGAATTCAATATCACTGAATCTCCGACATTTACATTGGCGGTAAATTTTTCATTGATATACCCCGTTACGGTAGGTGGTGCAGCATCATAAAGCGACAGGATGTCGGTGAATGCCTTCACATGTTCGCCCTCTCTTACCTGTATTGTGCCTACAATGCCGTTTTGGGGTGCAAGTATTGCCAGTTCACTTTTGTGCATGGCATAGGAAGCTTTTCGTTGATTTACCTGTTCAGAGACTGCTTCGTCCGGACTTTTTTCTGAG
This sequence comes from Saprospiraceae bacterium, assembly GCA_016716335.1. Classification (GTDB taxonomy): domain Bacteria; phylum Bacteroidota; class Bacteroidia; order Chitinophagales; family Saprospiraceae; genus OLB9. The sequence goes on from JADJWN010000003.1 coordinate 140,679, forward strand.
AGTCTGAGCTTTTGAGTGTTAATCATCTGAAGGTAGGCGTCTTTCACTGCATTGTATTCATTTACCAGGTTTTCCAGTATGTAATTATTTTTATCAGTGTTTTTTTGAAATCCGGGATCTGTTCCCTGGACTAATGATTGATAAAATGAAGCTTCTGATTCTGCTATATTAATCCTGGAGCGCAGTGAAGCAAGTTTTTGATTCATTTCCTGTTCAAGTTCAGCGATGTTTCGCTTGATCTCTGATTTTTGCTGGATGCCTTTCAGCCTCAGCTCCTGAAGTTTGAGATCTGCCTGATTGATTTCCTCATCCCAGAAATATCTTTTGCCTATCACCAGTGTATCGCCTTTTTTTACCATATCTCCGGTGCGTACCCTGATTTCCTGTATTACCAGATCCTGATCCGAATTGATTTCTGCTTCCTGATTTTCAGCAAATCCTAAAAATTCATATTTATGATTACTCATATCCCTGAAAAGCCACCACAAACCTGCCAAAACCAAGGGTATCAGAAACCAATACAATAAATTTACTTTTAGATGCATATGTAAAAAGAAAATTTATCAGTTGAGCATGGAATAATTGTCCTCAAACATCAGCCGTATGATTTTGACACCTTCCACATTGTGGAGCGAAGTCTGCATTTCTGATCCGTTTTTGATACTTCTCAATATGAAGGCAAACTCATATTCCGTTGATTCCGTACCATCGGGATTGGGGGTCAGTCTGTACCGGATCAATCGGCTGCTCAGTGAGTTTTGCCGGATGATATCCTCTACCTTTGACAGATTGCCGGGTTGGTCTCCCACATCAAGTCTGAGGTTTCCTTTGACCTGTTTTACTGTATTAAAAGGTGTGAGTTTTAAAAAGAAGATGAGTACCGAAAAAGCCAGCGTACCTACCACGGCATTTTGAAAACTGTGTACTCCACAGGCTATACCCACGGCCATGGTGGCAAAAATAAAGGCGATATCTCTCGGATCTGATATCATGGACCGGAACCTTATTATCGCCAAAGCGCCGAATATACCGAAACTCAAAGCCAGACTGTCTCCGATGGACTGCATGATAGTTGCCGTCACCACAGACATCAACATCAGTGACTGGATGAAATTCTGGGTTCTCCCAAGCAGCGGTGTGGTCTTATCATAAGTGAATACCAATACCGAAGACAAAAGAATGGTCATAAGGGTAGTAAACAATACCAGACTCAGCGAATCTTCCGAATACACATTATTGAAATCAATCAGTCCTGACATCATATATTTTTATCCTGTTATAAAGCTGATTCATACCACTTCAATTCCGTCCGGTCAAAATCTGTTTTGAACATACATTTGCAAAGCCATTTATCCCTCACAATTACAAGGTGTCAACCTGCCTAACCGAAAACCAAAGGTAGTACTTGTATGATTACAGAAGCAGTTTTTTGTGAATTTGTACCCAAAGGCATAAATTAACCACTAAAATTGCTGTATTATCCACCGATGGAGCAGATTATCTGATAGGTTATAGATGATACTTTAGTTCAATTTGTAAAATATTCAAATTTTAACAAATAAATATATCATAAAATTATATATATTGAAATAGCTTATGTATTTTTGGCTCTCATATAGTGAGGTATATATACCTCATTATTGTAAACTTAGGGTCAAAAATAATAGAAAATGAATCTCAAAAAGGGAAACTACTACCCTTTGGGTAGTCTTTGGTTGCTGTGTATGTTATTCGTTCACAGTCATTTAAGTGCCCAGAGCCCGGGTGCTTGCTCTGTAGGTGTCGGAGTCGAACCCAAAGCAAAAACAGCTCTCTCTACACCTGCTTTTTCCAGAGAAGTAGTATTCATGCAGTTTGCATCCTGGCGCAATCCTGCCCATGTTTTTCTCAATGATCGGCAGTATGCTTCTGTGCAGCTGGATGGAAACAAATTTTCCAGAGTACTCAGAATCCGTAACTTCAGAAATAATATTCCTCCGGGCTCTGCAATACATGGTATTACCCTCAATGTATATGGCAAATCCGATAATGCCTTAAGCCTTGATGAAAATTTGATAGCCCTTACAGGACCGGGCGGAGTACGTAAAGGTGGAAACAAAGCGAATGCTGCATGGCTCCAGAAACCATGGATGGCCAAAGCCGATGGATCGGACGGTAAATGGTGCTATGGTGGTCCCAAAGATGTCTGGGGCACAACCTGGACAGCTGAAGAAGTCAATCATCCGGACTTCGGAGTCGAAATCCAGCTTCGCAATATGTTTGCCCAAGCTGTCTCGGTACAGCTTGACCATGTGGAGATTCTCATACACTACACGCCACCTTACAGCTTTTGTGATGGCCGATGCCTCACTTTTTACGTGGATAAGTTCAGGGAATACAGTCATTATGTATGGCATGTACCCGTGGGTTTTGACATCGTATCTACCCAAAACAATTACACCATAGATCTTAATATTGATGGTGCTACTTACGGGCTTTACGAAATATGTGCCGATATTTATAATGCTTCAGGACAGCTGGTAGAAAAATGCTGCAGGCCTTTCTTGTACACACCATGCAACACTGCCTCTATAGAGGGAGAAGTATGGACAGACCATAATGCCAATAAAATCAAGGATGCTCCGGATGGCAGACTTGCGGGACTTGAGTTGCTGTTGTATGATACCAATCAGGTGATGGTTCAGAAGTGTACCACTGATCTATCCGGTAAGTTCAGATTTGAAAACCTCGAACCCGGATTATGTTACATCAAAGCATCTGTGTTGAATAATTCGAATCTAATTTTAAAATCATCCACTCCGGGTAATACCGGAAGTGAGTTTACCAACAGCAATGGTTCAGGTACTTCAGATTTGATACAGTTGGTTCAGGATCAGCAACTCAACGGTTTTGATCTGGGATACACACCATTGATTACAATAGGAGATTTTGTGTGGGAAGATAAAAATTATAATGGCTTGCAGGATGAAGCTGAAACAGGAATAGCTGGGGTCGAGGTACAGCTTTTGTCCGGTACGGGAGTAACTTTGCAATCGACCTTTACAAACACAGAGGGCAGATACAGTTTTAATCAGTTGCCTGCCAATGATTACCGACTCTATTTTCGGCCGACCGATGATTATCTGCCCACCCACAAAAGACTCCAGCCTGCAGGTCTGGTTAGTGTCATCGGTCAGGATGGAAAGACAGTCTTAAAGTCCTATACTGCTCCTGGTACTTACAGTCAGGAGGATGCAGGATTTTTCAGATATGCCTGTGTAGGAGATTATGTGTGGGAGGATCTGAACGGTAACGGGATTCAGGACGCAGGTGAGCCGGGTATTGCGGGTCTCGAAGTATTGCTCGAAGGTACTGCCGGAGATGGTTCACAGATTTCCAGGATTACGGTAACTGATGCTTCAGGAAAGTATAACTTTGATAAGTTACTGCCCGGCACCTACACCATAAAAGTAAATTTACCTGCCGGCTTCCGGACAGGACCCTACCGTGCAGGTACCAATGATACTGTGGACAATGATGCTGTATTTCAGGAGGTTCGGGATGCATATATTGCATTTGTGGAGCCTTTCACGCTGATGAGCGGTGAAATGAATAAAAATATAGACATTGGAGTCTATAGGTGGAGCAGTGCAGGTGATCTGATATGGGAAGACCTGAATGGCAACGGTGTATTTGAAGCAGGGGAGCCCGGTATCTCCGGTGTGGCTCTCACTCTTACAGGCACTGCAGGGGATGGAAGTATAGTGTTACAAAATACTTCGACAGATGAAAATGGAAAATATTTGTTTCATCAGTTAAAGCCGGGAAATTATACTTTGACGGCTGCATTGCCTTTGGGATACCTGTGGGTAGCACCGAATGCAGGTAACGATACGGATTTGGACAGTGATTTTGATCCGGATAATGGTACTGTAAGTTTTGAGCTTACAAGTAATACGGTGAGATCTGATATTGACGGAGGCGCTGTAAGGATGGCTGCCATCATGGGTGTGGTATGGGAAGATTTTAATTGCGACGGTGTCCGGACAACATTTGAACCGGGAGTGTCTGAGGTTGAAGTAAAAATTAGTGGCACCACCAATCAATCAGTAAGTATTTTGGAAGTCATCACCACAGATGAAAACGGAAATTTTGATTTTGGTGGGCTGTTTCCCGGAGAATATCAGGTTGAAGTGATTGTACCGGCAGGTTTTGAAACTGCCTCTTCTACAGTATTTAACCTCCAGATTACCAGCGGGCAAATTGCCAATGCAATTGAGGTGCCATTATTCAGAAAAGGTAGTATCAGTGGAGTGGCATGGGAAGATGTCAATCGGGATGGTATCAGGGGTATTCAGGAGCCATTATTGAAAAATGTTCCGGTAACACTTGCCGGTTTTACATGTGCAGGTGCAGTAAATGATTTTGTGGTAACGGATGAAGAAGGCAGATATCACTTTGAAGATTTGTATCCGGGGGATTACATTCTGGTTTTTGATATTCCGGAAAATTTTTCAGCCACTCTCCGGAATGCAGGTAATGATGTGACTTTGGATAGTGATATAGATGAATTCGGAATTGTGGGAGCAACACTGCAAAGCGGGCAATCGATTGAAAACCTGGATGCCGGATTTTACAGGGATATTATACCCGAAAAAGGAAGTATCGGGGATTTTGTGTGGGAGGATGTAAATGGCAACGGACTACAGGATCCGGGTGAAAGAGGACTGACCAATATTCTGATTACCCTGACCGGCACCACCGGACAGGGAGTCCAGGTAACTGCTGAAACACTCACAGACCAAAACGGACAATATCTCTTTGCAGATCTGGAATCAGGGGTGTATGAATTGAAGATTGAGCTACCGGTATGGTATGTGCTTACTAAACTGAATTTATCTGATCAGGAGAGGAATTCTGATTTTGATCCCACGACACTTACTACTCCGGCGATTACACTCAATGAAGGAGAGCACAGATTGGACATAGATGCCGGATTATTCAGCTATGCCATCCTTGGAGACAGAGTCTGGCTTGACCTCAACCGCAATGGCCTGCAGGATGATGATGAGCCGGGGGTAGCAGATATTATTATGGTATTAAAAAAGGCTGAGAATGATGAACCTCTGGCTTACAGTACTACAGATGATGCCGGTTATTATTATTTTAACTCTGTAGAACCCGGCCAATATTATATCGAGGCGGAAGATATCAACGCTGGGGAGGTTACGGAAGCATTTGTCTTACCTGAAGACCGGAATTCAGATTTCATAGAAATCAACGGAGTAGTTCGTACATTAACTTTTACAGTGAAGTCCAATGATTTTATGACGGATTTAGATTTGGGTTTATTGCCAAAAACTACAGGTCGGGGTGGTTTTGTCTGGCTGGATGCCAATAATGACGGAATCCGTGACAGTAATGAAATGCCGGTAGAAGGATTAACCGTGATATTGGCAGATGTAAATTCAGAATTCAGAGATACGGTCACAACAGACAATAATGGATCTTACTTTTTCTCCGGGCTGCAACCGGGATTTTATACGGTTACTTTTGAGAAATTAAAAGGATATAATTTTACCATTCCTGCCGTAGGCAATGATCCTGAACGGGATTCTGATGTCATTGATCTAATCACCGGTACAACAGATATTTTTGAAGTAAAATCAGGAACTTCTTCAGATGATATCAGTGCACGCTTTGTAAATCAATCCAGAATAGGAGAAATTGTTTGGCTTGATTCTAATGAAAACGGTATTCAGGACCAAAATGAGAATGGTTTGAATAATATCAAGATAAAATTGTTCAATTCTCAGTCTGTATTGATAGATTCAACTGTAAGTATTATAAATCCAAATAACGGTCGATCGGGTTTTTATTTATTTGATTCGTTATTATATGGTGAATATTACCTTCAGTTTGAGTTGCCCCAAAACCTCCTCTTTACAGAAGTGGTTAGTTCTTTTGAGGGACTAAATTCAAAAGTAACCGGTAATTTGGGAGAGGGTACTACAGATATATTTACAGTACCTGTAGGACAAAATAGACTGGATATAGATGCGGGTTATAAAGTGGGTCAATTGATAGGAGGTAGCATTTCAGGTCTGGTTTGGCTTGATGCTAATAATAATCTGGTCAGAGACAGCAGCGAGACTGTTTTAACAGGAGTTGAAATCAGTCTTTATACTGAAAATGGAATTTTAATTTCCAACACAAATTCAGATGCAAATGGAGCTTATATTTTCAATAATCTCAGTTTTGATAATTACTATTTATCTGTTCCCCAATTACCTGATTTACTATTTGTATTAAAAAATGGCGGAAGCAATGATCTGGATAGTGATATCACCAATGCATTTGGGCCGGGCACTACATCAATACTTACGCTTTTCCCCGGTCAGAATATCGCAAATGTAGATTTTGGCTACGCACAAAAAATGTCCATTGGTGACTTTGTGTGGGATGATCTCAATTATAATGGTTTGCAGGATGATAGTGAACCTGGATTAAGTAATGTGGAGATTGTCTTATTGAACTTTGAAAATTTACCTGTCAGAAATACTTTTTCGGATGAAAACGGATATTACATTTTTGATAATGTACCAGTAGGCACATATAGTGTAAGGTTTGGTAAAAAAGATGGCTATCTGATTACACTTTCTCAGCAGAATGGGAGTGACCTTAACAGTAAAGCAGATTTTGATGGTGTAGCAGGTCCATTCGACTTGAGTATGCCAGGAATTTATAACGACATTGATGCCGGGTATGTAAAGACTGCGTCCGTTGGCCGTTTTGTATGGCTTGATCTCAATGGTAATGGGCTAAGAAATGTAAATGAGCCTGGTATTCAGGATATACCTGTGATGTTGTACAACGCTGATGGTACATTGGTAGCCTCTACATTAAGCCTTCCCATGAATGCAGGCAGTAGTACCGGAAATTACAGATTTAACGGAATACGACCCGGTGAGTATTATCTTAGTTTTCAGATACCTGAGAATTACCTTCTTTCAGAATCAAATGTTGGAGATGTAGATTTTGACTCTGATATCACCAATGCTTTCGGTAGAGGTACTACTGATTTGTTTACGGTATTGCCGGGAGAAAACAAACTAAATTTAGATGCAGCCGCTTATTTACCTGCCACTTTGGGTGATTTTGTGTGGAATGATCTGAATAAAAATGGTATTCAGGATGTTGGTGAACCCGGAATACCCGGAATAAAAGTGGATTTGTATGCTTCAAACGGTCTTTTGATTTCAAGTACTGTTACAAATGAGGATGGAAAATATGGGTTTACAGATTTAAGGCAAAGACTATATTACATACAGTTCGAATTAAAGCCAGGCTTCAGATTTACATCACAAAATCAAGGGGATAACAGCAATATCGACAGTGATGTGGACGAAACTGGTACTACACCGCTCATATCGCTGGCACATGGAGCTACATTTCTTGCGGTGGATGCAGGCATGTACATTTCTGAGGATAATATAGTAATGGGACGCATTTGGGATGATATCAACAGAAATGGTATGCGTGATCAGGATGAGTTACTGTTGGATTCTGTTTATGTCGAGTTAATTGATGAAAATTATAATGTGTTTTCAAAGGGAATAACCAATCATGCAGGCATGTACTGTGTTGCAACACAGGATACAGGTATCTATTTTGTCAAAGTTGCTCCTAAACCCTCTCATGTGTTTACAGAGTTTCACAATAAATACAGTTCCGACACTCTGGCGAATAATTTATACGAAGACGGAACTTCTGAAATGTTGATTTTTGAAGATAGACCCAATCTGGTTTATATTAATGGGGGTATGTATTTCAAATCCTTTGCGGGAGTAAAGGGTGTATTATGGATGGATGTGAATCAAAATAATGCTTTTGAGCAAGAAGATATTTTACTTCAGGATGTACCTGTATTGATTTTCAATAAGTCCAGAATATTCATCAAATCAGCAAAGACTGATCATGAAGGAAAGTTTGATATCTCCGGACTTGATTCAGGTGAGTATTATTGTTTGGTGCCGACATTTCCCGACACTGAGTTTGTATTGTTTGATCCCACAAGAGAAGTAAATATCAGCAATATCACCAATCAGTTCGGATTGGGTACAACCCGACTGTTCAAACTTTTAGAGGGTGAGACTCTGTCAGGGTTTAACATTGTGTACAGTCGGACCCAAAATAAAGTGGAATCCATCACAAATCAGGAGACAGCTCTAATCAATAAATCGGAAATTAATGCTATCATCTATCCTAATCCGGCATTCTGGTATATTAATATTCAAAATAATACCGGACATCCGGCAGATCTCCTGATTTTTGATCAAAGCGGAAGAATCGTCAGGTCCCTGAGGAATCAAAAAGAGCCTGAGATGAGGCTTGAAGTATCGGAACTTCCTACGGGCCGGTATCATGTGTTGCTGCGTACCAAAGACGGAGATGTACTGTCCGGATTTGTCAAACTGGATTATTAAAAAAATTAGTTTTGGTTGGTAAATGAATGATAAAGGGGAGCTATTCAACAGAATGCTCCCCTTTGCTTTTTATGTTTTATACACCTGCAAACCGACAGTATAAAACTGCAGGCATCTCAATCTACCTTATTATCAACAGAATCTTTCGTAGGCTTCTGCCAGATTTTGAGCTATAGCATGCGCAGTATTGCCTTCGATGTGCCTTCTTTCCAGCATATGTACGAGCTGACCGTCTTTAAACAATGCAATCGCCGGAGACGAGGGCGGATAAGGCAACAGATACTCCCGGGCCTTTTCTGTAGCTTCTCTGTCCACACCTGCAAATACTGTGAAAAGATAGTCCGGTTTTTTATTACCTGTCAGGGAAAGTTTGGCACCGGGTCTTGCATTGGCGGCTGCGCAGCCGCAAACCGAATTTACCACCAGCAAAAAAGTGCCTTTTGCATTTTCCATAGCTTCTTCCACTTCAGCGGCTGTATTAAGTCCCTTGAACCCAAAATCTGTGAGGTCCTTGGCTAAGGGTTTTACTAATTCTAATGGATACATATACTATTGTTTTTTCCTGTAATGCTTATTTTATACAAATTGTTCAATTCCGCTACTAAAAATACTTTTGTGATGGGCCTCAGGATGGGTATTAACTTTAAATAATAAGAATGGTTTTTCGCCCCGGCACATGAATCGGGGTGGGTTTAAACATATATTAACATCAAAAGCTGCACTATTTTAGCGGCTAAGATTGTTTATTAGCCGGATTGCATTAATTTTGTGAATATATGGTTATTTAATTTAATATATATAACCTTGCAATTGTGAAATTAGTATCAAAATTTTTTCCATATTTTTTGGTCTCTGTGCTGACGGCTGCAGGTACTGTGGCGATGTATCACTATTACTTTTACGGCCAACAATGGGATGGGATGCAAACAGCCAGGACTAAACTGGTAAGGGATTATGAATTGGCTCTGTCTGAAAAGCTGAATAAATCCATATCCGTAAGTGCACCTACTGATTTTTCAGATGCAGCCGAAAGAGCCAGAGAGGCAGTGGTTGCTGTAAGGTCATCAGAAAGATTTGCCGGACAAACCGGATTTGCCACTGGCTCCGGTGTAATATTTACCTCCGATGGCTACATAGCTACCAATTTTCATGTCGTAAAGGATGCCTCAGATGTACGGATTACCCTGAATAACCAAAAGACTTACAACGCCAGGGTCGTCGCAGGTGATGAAAGCACAGATCTTGCCTTACTGAAAATTGAAGCCGAAAATCTGCCACATCTCCAGTTTGGCAACTCGGATTCGTTGAGAGTAGGAGAGTGGGTGATGGCTATCGGCAATCCATTTACCCTCCAATCTACAGTGACTGCCGGAATTGTCAGTGCTAAGGCCCGGAATATAAATATCCTTGAGCGTCAGGGCATCGAATCATTTATCCAGACAGATGCAGTGGTCAATCCGGGTTCCTCAGGAGGCGCACTCATCAATACCAAAGGATTGGTAGTGGGTATCAATACGGCAATTATGAGCCAGACCGGAAATTATGAAGGCTATTCATTTGCAATCCCTTCCAATATTGCCCGCAAAGTACTGCTCGACCTTATCGAGTATGGTGTAGTGCAACGGGGATGGCTGGGCATTGAAATCGGCAATGTGGATCAGAAACTCGCAGAAGCAGCGGGTCTTCCGGAGGTGGCAGGCATATTTGTAGCTTCTGTGACCGCCAAAGGTGGGGCACATGATGCAGGTATCAGGAATGGTGACATCATCATCAGCATTCAGAATGTCAAAGTAAACACAGTACCTGAATTTATGGAGCAGATCGCCAGATACAGACCCGGAGACGAAATACAACTAATTTATTACCGAAATAAAAAACTGAATACCGCTAAGGCTGTGCTTCGCAACCAGCTTAACACCACGGGTTTTGTGGCTGCTTACAAAGACAAAATTTTGCAGGATATCGGAATAGAAGTCAGGGCATTGGATGAATATGAGCAGAAAATAGTATCAGGTAAAGGTGTATATGTCATAAGTGTCCGGAAGAATAGTCCGGCCGGACAAAGCAGAATGGAGCCCGGCTATATCATCAAATCCGCAAACAACACGATCGTGGATGACCCCAGAAGTCTGGTGAATTTGCTGGCAGCCCTTAGAGGAAAATCGGTTATTATTGATGGATTTTATATGAATTATCCCGGAGAGTATCCTTATACTTTTGTGGTGCCGGATTAAAATGGTTTGCAACATTCAGCTTTCTTCAAATGTTCTTTTTGTAATATGTACGATTATATGAAATGGTTTGTGTTGATACTGTTTACAGTTTTTGGATTACAATCCAGGGCAGAGCATTTACGTGAACCCAGCGTAAAAATCGCAGTATTGAAATATGGTGGTGGAGGTGACTGGTATGCCAATCCTACATCACTGATCAATCTTGCCACCTTTTGCAACAGACAGTTGGGTACCAACATTGATCCCAATTATGGGGTTGTCGATGTTGGGAGTGCAGAGCTATTCAACTACGCATTCGTGCACATGACCGGTCACGGCAATGTGGTATTTTCCAATGCAGAAGCTGAAAATCTGAGAAAATATCTCATATCAGGTGGCTTTTTGCACATTGATGACAATTATGGCATGGACCCTTATGTGAGAGTGGCTATGAAAAAGGTATTTCCTGAATTAAACTTTGTCGAACTGCCTTTTCAGCATCCCATATATCATCAGAAATTCAGGTTTGAGAATGGATTGCCCAAAATACATAAACATGATGATAAGCCACCGCAGGGATTTGGTTTGTTCTGGGAGGGAAGGCTGATTTGTTTCTATTCCTACGAAACTGACCTGGGAGACGGATGGGAAGATCCGGAAGTACACAACGACCCGGAAGAGGTCAGGCAGAAAGCACTCAAAATGGGGGCAAATATCATTCAGTTTGTTTTCACTCAGTGATCTCTGGACAGAGTTTGATTATGGAGACCGAATATTGGTATTTCAGAAAAAATCCGGTTTCTTATATTGAAATTCCCGCAGCTTAGGTATAATTATATGTTCAGAAAATACAATTTTGTATTTTTTTAACACTGTGAGTGACCTGCCAATAAAATTATAGTTTAATTTTATGGCATGGATTATACCCTGCATTTACCTGCTTCTGAGGATGATTTTATTCAGGCCTGTGTCAATAATGAAAGATGGGCTCAGAAGAAGCTGTATGAATATCATTATTCTACCATGATGGGGGTGTGCCTGAGATTTGCCAATAATGAGGACGACGCTCTGGATATTTTGCATGAGGGATTCATCAAAGTATTCAAAAATCTTGCATCATACAATGCCGGTACTTCACTCTCGGCCTGGATGCGTAAGATTATGATCAATACCGCAATAGACTACTACAGGAAAGAATTGCGAAGAAAAACCGAAGATCTCAATACCGCATATAACCTCAGTACCAACGATGCCGATGCCATAAGCAGGCTATCTGCCGAAGAAATTCTCAAGGCTTTGCAGCAATTGACTGTTTCTTATCGTTCTGTTTTTAATCTGTATGTCATAGAAGGGTATTCCCATAAGGAAATAGCCGATATTCTGGGGATAACCGAAAGTACATCCAGGGCTAATTTGGTAAAGGCAAGGGCAAAGTTGAAACAGGTACTCCTTGCATCAGGTCAGAAGATATGATGGATCAAAGAGCGTTTGACAGAATTATACAGAAAAAGCTTAAAAATTACAATCCCGATAACTCAACGGCTGATTGGTCGGCTTTTCTATCTTCACTTCAGGCTGAAAATGATCTGACTGACCTGTATCATGATATGGAGTTTGATGACAAAGTCAGAGAGGAGGTAAAGAAAATTCAAACCGGTTCGCCCTCCTTGCATTGGATGAAATTGAAGCAAGCACTGCAAATCATAGATGAAAGAAAAAGAGAATTGTGGGCGGCCGCTTTTGCTCAATTACTCATTGTGCTTTCCTCTATCACCATCAGCCTTGATTATCTCCCATATCTGCCTAAATCACCGGAATATAATGAATATGCTACGGGACAGATTCAGAAAGATAACAAAAAGCAAATTGCCGGTAATGAGAAAATCAACTTTGACAAGCATACAAAAGCTGTGAAGGCAAATATTAAACCCTGGGAATCATTGAATATACTGAAAACTTCCAATGATTCTGATTATACTGACCTTGTCAATGTGAACATGAGTTATGCAATACAAGATGATGTGTCAGTAATCCCTGTTGTATTTGAAAATAAACAAATTTTAGATAAACCTGTATCCGGTCAAGAATCTTATCTAAGCCTGATCGGAGAAGTGATGGCAGATGAATACGGCACATCAACCTACCATAATATTACGGCATTCAGCCCGACCTATAAATCAGAGAATGTTGATGCCTTTATTGCCTACCGTTCAGACGAGCAAAAGACAACAGGAGCTGACCTGGCTTTTGTCCCGGTAAAAAAGGCAGAAGGAATTCGTAAATCGGTTTCTGCTTTTTATTCCAGCGACGTAAATCTGATCAATACTCCTTTTGATAAGGTGTATTCAGTGGCATCTTATTCCAAAGAGGCCTTCAACCAGTCTGCCGGAGTTTTGCTTTCTTTCAGAAAGGGAGATCTTACGCTGGAGACCGGAGTACGCTACACTGACCTCCAGTATTTTCCTAAAATTATCAAGGAAGAGCACAATCAGGTAGCAGATCTGTATTTTGAGACCAGTCTGGACAAAATTGCATTCAAAATCATCAATGTACCATTTCATCTTAAATACCATTTCCTCAATAGTCCCGGATGGAGCAGTTATCTGGTCTGTGGTGCCGGATTCAATCTCATTGCAGAATCTGATTTTGACATCACTACCAATATCAGACAGGGTAGGAGAGGACTTCGCTCCAATGATCAGGATCTCAGGCTCATAGATGAAAAAAGATTTAACCTTGGCATTTTTGAAGGCGGAGGTATTAAGGAGAATTATTTTATCACCGGAGTCTTTGGTGTAGGATTAGAGAGACAGGTTTTTGGCCCTGTTAAGATATTTACTCAGGCATTGTACAATCGTCACTTATTCAGTGATGATATAGGGGTCGGGCCTAATAAAGACAAAATTCACACCATGAGTTTTCAGGGTGGTGTAAAAGTCACACTTTAGTATATGCATTTTTGACATCCACATTTTTTTCTTCATATTGGTATCAATAATCTATAGTCTGATGAACCAAGCTTTTCAGGGATTGCAGTAATCACAATACATGGCGTCTTCGTATTCCTTTCCGTTGGGGTATAATATTCTCTCCGTATGATTGCATTTCAGGCAACTCAATATGTGGGCGAGTACCGAATTTGTAGGAAAATTGCATTGGCTGCATGGCAATCCGGAAATAACCTCTGTTTCTGCAAATCCCGGGGTACCACATACAGGACAGACGCTTGAAGCTCTGGCCACCAGCCTGTGGGCCGTTTTTTCTATCACCTTCATCCTCGATGGATTATGAAATGCACGCATGTCTGTCTGTGCATACACCTTGCCATATTTGTGTTTTAAAAAATCATATGCCCGGATAAGCGCATCCTCCGTATGTAAACCTTTGAAAATGCTTTCCGGCCTGTCTCTCCTTTCACTCAATATAATGCCATGAGATGGGAAATTAACTTTTTCCGCAAAACTCACCAGTTCGGCAGACGATTGCAGATCCTGCTCGAAATAGTTGGTTTCAGTACTTAATGATTTTGCATTGATTTCGAGTTTGTTTTTGTAGTCTTTTAAGAGGAGTATTTCTTCATTTACGGTGATAAATGGAATGTATGGGTGAGGTATAAATGAGCCTTCGCTTGCTAAGATAAGATCGCATGAAAATGACTTGTACGCTAAATCACATTTTTTTTGTGCGGTGACCAATGCATCATCACGTCGCTCAACTTCACCTGAGAAGGTACCCAATACATCGGTATCAATACCTTCCGGAACTTTACAAATTACCCCGATTCCGGTTTCCAGAATCGGGGTAATAACAGACTCTTTCCCATGTTTGGTGGCTATCAATAAGATTCTGCCACTGAAAATATTATTTTCCTCATAGCGAGTCCCGAAGGCAGCCATATTTAATCAAAAAACTTAATCAGCGATATTCACGCTTGCCTGCAGTGATACTCTTCCTCCGGAAGCGTTGATTTCTTTACGCACTCTGTCCAACTCGTTCTGCAACTTACTTATTTTTGAGTCCCGAAACTTGATATCCTCCGCAGAGCTGTCATTAGTGATTTTATTTTCATGATGCCTGATTTTTATATGCACCATTTGTGTCAGTATGTCCAAAGCATCCTTTGAATCGAAGGTACCATTAATTAATTCGAATTGCATATTATGAGATTTTATTGTCCCTGACCTAAAGAGTAAGCCTGCTTACCGTCAAAATTGTAAAGATTTTCAGTCTTCACCACATCAATTGATGCTGCTTCTGCTTTGGACAACAGTTCAATGATTGTGTTTTTGCTGAAAGATTTTCCTCCATTACCGATAAATCTGCATCTCCAGTGGTCTGTGCAGAAAGTTTCCTTGAAACCGTCGGGCCATACCTTGATACCTCTGTTGGTAATCATCTTGAGATGCGCATCCTGCGTCTCTACACTTTTAAGTCTGGCTGCGAGCTCATTGGCATCCAGTCCGGGCCAGTGTACAAAAAGGTCAACCCCTTCAAGCTCTTTTTTTGCTGGGGCTTTACGCTTATAAGAAGGCAGATTGAGACTATACTCTGTGGAATACTGTACAGGCTCTAAGTGCACCGGTGTTTTGCCGAGATTGGCAATGACCGCTTCTGCAAATTCCCTGGTTCCCACTTTTTGTGTGCTTACGCCTTCTTTATATACATCATAGGTATGGATGCCCTGCTCCATGGTGCATAGCCATGCATTCTGCACTTTAGCTGCTACATCTGACTGTCCGATATGATTGAGCATCATGATGGCTCCCTGGAGCAGACCTGACGGGTTGGCCATATTTTGTCCTGCCCTTCTGGGTGCGGATCCATGTATGGCTTCAAACATGGCACATTCCTCACCGATGTTGGCAGAGCCTGCGAGTCCTACAGATCCTGCTATCTGAGCCGCTACATCTGACAGCACATCACCGTAGAGATTAGGCATAACGATCACGTCAAAGGCTTCCGGTGTGTCGGCCATTTTAGCTGCACCTATATCTATGATCCAATGTTCATTTTCGATTTCGGGATACTCAGCAGCAATCTCATTAAACACTTGATGGAAGAGACCATCAGTCTGCTTCATGATGTTATCTTTAGTGAAGCAAGTGACTTTTTTTCTGTTTTGCTGTCTGGCAAATTCAAAAGCATATCGTACGATTTTTTCACATCCCGGACGGCTGATAAGCTTGAGACACTGTACCACTTCATCCGTCTGCTGATGCTCTATGCCTGCATACAGGTCTTCCTCATTCTCCCTTACAATGATGATGTCCATTTTGGGATGTTTGGTGCTCACATAGGGATGGTAGCTCCTGCAAGGCCTGATGTTTGCATAAAGTCCCAGAAACTTACGGGTAGTTACATTCAGACTCTTATATCCTCCTCCCTGCGGAGTAGTGATCGGAGCTTTGAGAAATATCTTGTTTTTTCGGATGATATCCCATGATTCAGGCGAAATTCCGGCAGTATTACCTGCAAGATAAACTTTTTCACCCACCTCTATTTCATCAATCTGAAGGTCAGCACCTGCTGCCTTGATAATATTCAGCGTGGCATCCATGATTTCAGGGCCGATGCCGTCTCCTTTGGCTACTGTGATTCTCATGTTTTTTGAATTTGAGCGCAAAATTGCATTCATTTATTCATATAGAAACATTAATTTTAGATATGATTTACATAACATTTTTTTATGTTGCATCATGTTTGAGTTTGTAAGGGTGTTAAGGCTCTCACAAGTATGATGGAATGGCATGAATGCTAATTTGTATAATGATGCTACCTTTGCCGATATTTGCTATGTTATGAAATTTCTGACAACCATTGGTCTGGAAGTACACATTCAACTGAATACCGCTTCAAAGGCATTTTGTGGCGATGCCAATACTTTTGGAGCTGTGGCTAACACGAATATAAGTCCTGTTTCTCTGGCATATCCGGGCACTCTCCCGGTTATGAATGCTGCCCACCTTCAGAAAGCGGTATTATTAGGGCTTGCATTTGATTGTGAGATTAATAAATACAATTACTTCGACCGAAAAAATTATTTCTATCCCGATCTTCCCAAAGGCTATCAGATTACCCAGGATAAAGCTCCTTTTTGTAAGGGAGGCATCGTGCGGTTTCTTCATGATAATGAGGTTCGTACTATACGGTTGCACCATATCCACATGGAAGAAGATGCGGGCAAATCCATTCATGATCAGGATGAAGAATTTACACTACTTGACTTCAACAGAGCAGGGGTGCCATTGCTTGAAATTGTTACAGAGCCGGATTTCAGCTCCGGTGCGGAGGTGGCTTCTTTTCTGGCTGAACTTCAGCGGGTGGTACAGTATCTGGATATTTCGGATGCAAACATGGAGGAAGGCTCATTCAGATGTGATTGCAATGTATCTGTAAGACCTGAAGGTTCAAAGGCATTGGGCGAGAGGTGTGAAATCAAGAATCTGAATTCCAGAAAATTTGCCAAAGCAGCTGTGGAGTATGAAGCAGAAAGACAGGTCAGAATAATCATGAGTGGAGGAAAAATAAGCAAAACCACCATGTTGTATGATACCGTGCAGGGTGTGACATTGCCTATGCGGAAAAAGGAATCAGAGAATGATTACCGCTACTTTCCGGAACCGGATCTTCCTCCTATCGTCTTGACTGATGAATATCTGAATCATACCCGGCAGAAACTCGTTCAACTTCCTCTGGATGCCTACCTTATGTTGACCCGTGAGTATGAACTTAATTCCTCAGATGCAGGCGTTTTGGTTGATAACAAAAAGTGGCTGGATTACTATCTGCACCTTTGCACACTCAGTCATATGAGGAAAGAGATAGCAGAATTATTTATCCTGAAAATTTTGCCTTACTCCAGAATTCACAACCTCGATTCTGTCTCATTAAAGTCAGAGGAGGACATCATCCGTTTTGTACTATTTGCCAATAGTGGTAAAGTATCCAAATCTGCTGCATTTCAGACCTTATTTCCCTTATGGATTGAGACTCCGGAAGCTGATCCGGAGCAAATGGCCTCCAATCTCGGACTGATTATATCAGATGACAGTGAAATAATTTACCGGATTGCAGATGCAGTCATTGATGCAAATCCTGCAAAAGTGAAGGAATATCTTTCCGGGAAAAAAGGGCTTATCGGATTTTTTATGGGTCAGGCCAAACTCATGTCATCGGGAAAGGCTTTGGATCCCGTATTGTTAAAGGAGGCTTTTGAGCAAAAGCTGAAATAATTTCCGTAATCAGGAATCCTCTTCGAATAATTTTAACGCTGTTCACTTCCTTACACTCAATCCCCATCAGCCATCCAACTCGATGCTGACCGTAAATCTCTGTCTTATTAATGCAGTAGGTCAAGAGATGAATAATCAGGATAATATTTCTCCGGCATCTATCCTTTGCCTCCAAAAACCTTCTGCAGCAAAGGACTGGTTCTCTGGCTCACATCCGTCCTGATCCCGTTTTCTTTCACCGCAATGAGGCCGAATAATCCATCGAGTGCTTTATTGTTGACATGATCATCCAGGGCAGGATTCATTTTTTTTACCAAGGGGATGGAGTTATAGGCATCTACCACGGTTTTCCAGTATGCACGGGCATTCACCTGATCAAGGCTTGATTGTATGACAGGCATAAAAGCATCATATAAGGCAGTTCGCGAAGTACTTTGGAGGTATTGGGTAGCTGCGTCATTGGGCCCGTTGAGGATTTTGACTGCATCCCTGAAAGTCATCTGCTTGATGGCATTTACAAAAATAGGTGTGGCTTTTTCAGCGGCGATTTCAGCGGCCTCATTCATTTGATTAATGAGTTTGGTCTCCACATCCTGAAATCCGGGTATTTTCTTCACCCTGTCGATGACTGTTCTGGCATCTTCTGGAATCAGAATTTTATATGGACTCTCCAGATAGCCGTTTTTGGCGGACAATTGCTTCACTGCGGCTTCTACCCCTACATTCAATGCTTCTTTCAAACCCAGGCCTGTCTCTCCGCTGTCATCTTTGGTCACTGTTTGTTTGGCTTTATTCAGCACATCTTTGAACTGCGCCTGTACTGTAAACACAGACAAGATAGCTGCAATGCTCAGAAGGATTTTTATTCTTTTCATCTGGAATACACTTTTTAAATTAAACAACTGCGCAAACATAACGATACGACTTTTACCTTGTTTCGTTTTGTCTGTTAATATTTATATAAGATATTTTCACAATTTGTCCACAGGAAACTTTCTTATTATACCACATTTCCTATTTTAGCGATTGAAATCAGATTTTCTCTTTATGAAGCATATTTCCCTAACCTGTATTTTATTTCTTATCCCATTATTTGCTTTTGAGGTCAATGGTCAGAATGTATTGCCTGTTACTAAAAATCCGGTGAATGAGCCTGTTCTGAAACGTGAACTCTGGCAATTTGATCCGGCTTCGTTAAGCTATAAGTCCAGGGGGAGTAATCCTGAGATATTCAGTATTCCTTTATTTGGTGAGCTGACGGATTTCCTCATGGTGGAAAATGAAGTACTGGACCAGGAGTTTAAAAATAAATATCCTGAATTTCTCACATACGATCTGATTGCGTTCAATGGCAGCAGGCTCAGAGGATCTCTGACGGTATCACCTGCCGGTATCATGGGTATTATACTCTATGGAAAAGAAATGATAAGCTTTTATCCTCAAAGCTTTGATAACTCATCATTATATCACATTGATTATGGTATTCAGCCTGATATCCCAAGACCCACTTTGATTTGCGGCCACGACCACAGCATGGATGCAGATTTCAGAGGAACAAACCGGTTTTTCCCTTCCGGTGAGAGAATGGGATTCAGTGTCGGGCAACGCAGATATACCTACCGGGTAGCCATAGTGACCACCGGAGAGTTTTACAGGGCTAATGGCAACAATGATGTTGCCGTACGTACTGTGGTAATAAATACGGTGAATGCTATCAGTGCCATTTTCAGCAATGAAATGAATATCCGTCTTCAGTTGGGGGCCAATATTCATCTGTTCAATAATCCGGCCACCGACCCATTTGTACCGGACGAACAGCCCGGTGCTCAGGACAGAACTACTCAGGCTGCCAATGCTATTCAGACTTTGTTTAATCAAAGCAATTACGACATCGGACATGTATTTCATACTCATGCGGACGGTGATGGGTGGAGCAATGGCGGTGTGGCAGCTTTGGCATCTGTATGCAATAATTTTTCTCAACCCGGTAATCCTATTGTCAAAGCCAGAGGATGGAGCGGAGCATATGAAAATATGTCCAACGGCTGGATTAATCTGGCTACGCATGAATTCGGACATCAGTTTGGAGCAAATCATACATTTAATGGAACGGGTTTGAGCTGTACGGATGCCATTGCATCCAACAATGCCTACGAAATCGGTAGCGGCACGACGATTATGGCATATCAGGGTATTTGCGGTAATGGTCAAAACCTGCCTTCCTCAGGTGAAGCCGACAATTATTTTCATACCAAGAGTATAGAGCAGATGTTCAATTTTGTCTATAACGGCAATGGGGGCTCCTGTGGCAATCCGGTAAACGTTACGAATAATCTGCCGACAGTGACAGCCAATCCCTGTACAGCTGTATATAACCTTCCCAAAAGTACACCGTTTTTCCTCAAGGCTTCAGGATCAGATGCTGACAATGACCGGATCACTTATTGCTGGGAGCAGATAGATGAGGACGGACAAGGTACCCCCACACAGGGTTTTGTAGGCGTACAGGCCGCCAACAGCTCCATTGCCCCGATTTTCAGAAGTTATCCTCCCACGGAGAGTCCGGTGAGATATTTCCCCAATCTGTCTGTTTTGGCACACGGTACATTCGATCCCTTTGATATTCCTTCCAATGTGGCAAGGAAGATAAAGATGAACGTAACCATAAGAGATAATAATGCACAAGGCGGCGCCCAAAGCAATGATCAGATAGAGCTCAATGTGCTCAACTCAGGACCGCTCGAAGTCACCCGCCCCACTCTGGGTACGGTGTTTAATGCGGGAAGTACCGAGCTTATAACCTGGAATACCAATGGATCGGCAGCTCTTTGTAATAATGTGCGGATAAAACTATCTGTGGACGGAGGCAAAAATTACAATATCGTGCTGGCTGAAAATGTACCATACAGCACCGGCACTGTAAATATCAATCTGCCTGCTACGCTGCCCAATATTCAGAATGCATTACTTATGGTAGAGTGCATGGATTACGATTGTTTTGGCTTTTTTGCAGTATCCCAGTCGACCTTCAGGATCAATTCATCCTGTATGACTTCTCCCAGTCTGGTATGTCCCGTTACCAAGGTTATGAAAGATCAGGGTGATCCTACACTCAATATGACAGATATGTCAAAGTTTTTCGGTACTGAGACATCATCCGTCAATGTTACGGTAATGGCTTCTTCACCGGCTGCCCGGATTGCTTCGTGGGAATGCGGACAGGACAAACTGTGTGCAGGCATCTGTCAATTTTAATTATGTCACAGTAAGAATAAGGCCTGAGATTTCTGGCAATTACACTTTTTTCTGTGATCTGGACATCTTGACCTTTGCTACGATTTACAATGCAAATTTCAATGCTTCCAATGCCTGTGCCTCTTTTATCGCCTCCAATGCTGCTTTTTTAGGCAATAATTACAGTCTCTTGAGCCAGTTCAGCGCCAATCTTACGGCATGTACCGAATATGTGCTTGTAATGGCGACCTTCCGTCCCTTACCAAATGCTTCAGTCATCACTCAAATTTCAGGACCGGGTAAAATATTCAGGATAAATACGACTGTGGGCAATGAATATACGACATCTTATATTGCCATTCAGCAGGCAACTGGCCAGGTGGTTTTGGTAAACTCCAATCCTGATTTCAGAAATCTTCCCGGAGGTATTTTCAATGTTTATTCCATAGCGCATCTCAGTAATATCAATGCCCAGAGTTTTGTAGAAAAAAATATACAGGAAGTGCTTCAGAATAATTGTGTCCTGCTGAGTTCCAACTTCAGGGTGTTTGAAATCAGGTCTGTATGCAAAATCATATCCATTCAGACAGGACAGCAATCCGCCTGCAATCCTATAAACAATACCTACACCCAGGAGATTATTCTCACCTATGAACAGCCACCTGCCACCGGTCAGATTGCCGTCAACAACAAATTGTTTCCCATTACTTCCTCACCACAGACCATCATTCTCACAGATCTCCCTGCAGATGGCCGACCTGTCAATCTTTCCGTATTTTTTTCAGATAATTTTGGATGCAGTCTCAATCTGAATAATGCTTTTACTGCTCCGGCTAATTGCTGTCCTTTTGTACTGGATCTGGGTCCGGACAAACCCCTCTGTCCGGGGGCTGTGGTAGTATTGGATGCTGGGCCCGGAGGTGAAAGTTTTGAATGGTTTCTGAACAATGCACCCCTGAATCAGAATACAAGAATGATCAATGCGACGTTGCCGGGTACCTATCGGGTTAATGCCACCAATAATACCGGTTGCACACGTACTGACGAGATTGTTATTACTTCTGAGCCGGCTCCTTTTGTATTTGTACCTAAAAATATAGTCCTGTGTGATACAGACAATTACCTGCTGGATGCCACACTGACCTCTTCACTTCCCGTAACGCTGCTGTGGTTTAAAGATAATGTGGTAATACCGGGTGAGACCAATAAATTTATTACCATAAGGGAGAGTGGAAGATATAAATTACAGGCTACCAATACGCTGGGATGTATTAAAGCCGACTCTACCGATGTGACTTTTGCCACGACGCCGGTTATAGACCTGGGGCCCGACAAGAATGTTTGTCAGGGAGAGGATGTAGTCCTAAAGGCAAATGTACAGAATGCATCTTTCCAATGGTTCCTGAATGGCAGCCTGATACAGGGAGCCTTTGCAGATACGCTCAAGGTGGAGCAAAGCGGTACCTATAGTGTAATTGTTTCTGTAGCTGGTATCTGCAATACTCAGGATGAGATTCTGGTCAGATTTTTTGAAAGTCCGGTCATTCAGAATTTAGGCCCGCCGGTCAACAGATGTGAAGGTCAGCCCTATCAGATCACTGCCAATGTAGAGGGTTTTTCTTCCTTAAGATGGCTGAGAAACAACATTGAGATCCCCAGCGAATCGGGAAATGTTTTGACTGTGACACAATCAGGTACGTACACGATAGAAGCTGTGAATCCCGGAGGATGCAGGACATCAAGGTCAGTGGAGGTGAATTTCAGACCTGTCCCCACTGTAAATCTGCCCAATGATGTGGTAGCATGTATCGGTTCAGAAGTTGTCCTTGATGCCACGACCCCTGATGTTACGTACCGATGGTCCCTGAATGGAAATATCATTCCATTTACTGATCCGGTGCTGGTGGTCACACAAGGTGGTAATTATGCGGTGACAGTCACCACGGCATTTGGTTGTCAGGGCAGTGACGCTGTCTCTGTCACTTTTGTACCCGGCCCCAATCTTGATCTGGGGCAGGACAGATCGATTTGCCAGGGAGAGCAGATTACACTGCAGGCTGTCACCAATGCAAGCACTATCCGTTGGTTCAGAAACGGGGTACTCATACAGGGGCAGACCTCTTCAAGTCTCGTAGTAAATACAGCCGGTATTTATGAGGCAGTGGTATCAGGAGGTATGCCGGTTTGTGAAGTAAGAAAATCCGTGCAGGTAACCGTAAATCCGCTGCCTACTGTAGATCTGGGTCCAAATCGTACAATATGTGCTGGTGATTCGGTGGTGCTGGATGCCGGGGCTAATCTGAATCAGTATGTCTGGACATTTAACGGTGCTCCTTTCGGTTCCGGTAGGAATGTGACCGCAAAACAATCAGGAACTTACAGAGTATTGGTACGAAATCAGTTTAATTGTGAAGCTACCGATGATTTTGTACTTACTGTGACTCCGCTGCCTGAATTGAGCCTGCCTGCGTCATTCAATTTGTGTCAGGGGCAGTTATTGACACTCTCACCTGTATCCAATGGGACTTCGTTCAGCTGGTTTTTGAACAATGTGTTGATAGGCACTCAGAATCAGGCTGAGCTGATGGTCAATCAGGGAGGCAGCTACAGGGTAGTGGCAAGAAATGCACAGGGCTGTGAAAGTGCGGTTTCTACAGTGGTCACAGAAAGGCCTTCCCCACAGGTAAATCTTGGCAGAGATACCAGTTTATGTCCGGGTACTATACTAACCCTGAATGCCGGCATGCATGAAACGATCCTTTGGTCGGATGGAAGTACCGGTCAGACACTCAGCATTAATGCCGGCAGCCCTGCCCAGCAGCAGAGCAGAACCGTATCTGTCATTGTGACCAACAATTTTGGCTGTACGGCAAGTGATAATATCAATCTGGTTTTACTGCCGGTGATCAATGCTACGATATCAGCCGATAAACCCGGGGTATGCAATGGTCAGCCGGTACGACTCACTGCAGGAGGAGGGAAGTATTATTTATGGACCGGTCCGGCAGGTACGATCAGCGACCCTGTCCAGTCTGCTACTTCTGTGACTCCTACGGTTACTTCTGTTTATACTGTACAGATATCTGATGATTGTCCTGCGAATACCGTAAGCCGGCAGATAGAAATCAAAGTGTTCGAACCCACCGATGTGAGTGCCGGCAAAGACACCTGTACTATTGCAGGAAGAGCCATAAGATTGAGGGCCACAGGGGGTATAAGATACGAATGGGATAACAAGGATCTGATCGAGGGACCGTCCAATGTTGCCACCCCCTTGGTAAAACCTCTGGAGGAAACGGTTTTTACAGTAACCATCACAGATACCAACGGATGCAGCTACATAGAAAGCGTAAAGGTTTGCATCATCGAGGATCCCTTCTCCAGATTTAAGCCGGTGAGTATTATTACACCCAATGGTGACGGATTCAATGATGAGCTTTATTTCAACGGATTGGAACTCTTCCCGGATAACAGGCTGATTATTTATAACAGATGGGGGAATATTGTCTATGAAGCCAAAGGGTATCAGACACGTACAAAAAATCTGTTTGATGGTACCAGAAACGGAGACAGACTTCCGGCAGACACCTACTATTATATATTGACATTCGAAGGGCAGACTTTCAAAAATTCACTTACTATTGTCTGGGAATAAAAACAAAGCAAATCATGAAAAACACACTCTATATCATTGCCATCACCGGGATGCAGTCACTTGCAGGGAGCTTGCGTATGGATGCACAGCAGATTCCCAATACCAGCCATCTTACGGAGACTTTTTATGCATTGAATCCGGCGGCCACTGCTGCTGATAATGTGGCTGTCTTTGATGGCTTTTTCAGGATGCAGTGGCTGGGATTCAACGGGGCTCCGGTTACCGGTTTTGCAGGAGGTCAGTATCCGTTTAAGGACTATAATATGAGTGCGGGAGGACTGATCTTTATTGATCAGACAGGACCGGTACGGAAGTTTGGCGTACAGTTGAATTACAGTTTTCAGCTCAATGAAGTATTGGGCAGGCATGACCGTTTGTCCCTGGGACTTTCGGGCTCCATGCAGCAATACAGTTTCAATCCATTGAATGAGTCTTTTAACGATGTGAATGATCCCTTGCTGGGTAATGCCGTGAATTCTTCCTTTTTTCCTTCGATCGGTGCGGGATTATTTTATACCTCGAGTACAAGGGCTTACAAGGATAACAGTTTTTTTGCCGGATTTTCGCTCAATCAGGCGCTGTCGGGAAATATAGAAATTTTCAATGCAAACAGAGAAAGGGTAGGGCATTTTCAGGTACTCGCAGGCGGCAGGATTTACAGTTACGATTCATTTATCCAACCCTCCGTTTCAGCCAATTTTGTGGCTCCCGACATCATAGACATACTCTATTCTCTGAGATATGAGATGCGCAATACTTTTTGGGCAGGTGCAGGATATGCCTCTTCAGGCACTATGAGTGTAAATGGCGGGGTTATACTGGATAATTTTAATGGCAGGGATACGGCCCTTCGACTCGGGGTATCAGCCAATTATGGTATAAGTAACGGCTTGTCCAGACTCGGGCCCGGTTTTGAGTTTTACATAGGTTATTATTTCAAAACCTGATTTATTACTTGCACTTGCGTCATACAGTATTCACATTGGACTGTTTGATATTTGCCGGTACTGTAGAGTTCATTTACCAAATTTCTGTTAAATATTTCTCCGGACAAGTGAATGGGGGCATTTAGCCGTATCTTTGCATTTTATAATTTTTACACTTAAATTACATGCAGATTTCAAAAAACAAGGTGGTGTCTTTACATTACCGCCTTACAGAAGAAGGCCCTGAAGGCCAGTTGATTGAAGAAACCTATACTTCAGACCCTTTACAGTTTATTTATGGAATAGGAATGATGATTCCGTCCTTTGAGGAAAACCTGGAGTCGCTTTCAGGTGGAGATACGTTCAGTTTTACCCTGAATCCTGAGGATGCCTATGGAGCATATGAGGAGGAAGCAGTCATTGAAATTCCGATTTCGAGTTTTGAAGATGAAAATGGCCAGGTGGACAGGGACAGATTGCAGGTAGGCAGTCCGCTTCAGATGATGGATCAGCAGGGCAGGGCATATCATGGCGTGGTGCTGGAGCCAAAACTGGAGTCTATCGTAGTAGATTTCAACCATCCGATGGCCGGCAGAACTCTTCACTTTACCGGTGAAATCATTACAGTACGTGAAGCTACACCATCGGAGCTTGACCACGGACATGTACATTAATTTTATTTGAAAAATTCAAGGATTGGTACCCGTTTTCTGTATTGATTTTTGACCGGAAAACGGGTGCCACTTATTCAAAGCAAAGTATATACAGGAAATCCTGCTCTTGTGCACGCGTATCAGTAGGTGAATTGCCTTGATTAAATGTGTCGTATTCAATGATGTCTTATAAGCAACGTACACCATTCAAATGTGTTATGCAACACTACTACTGAAAGGTGCTGTTCTTAAAGTTTTCTTTGGCATTTTTGTCATATCTCACCATGAGATTGAGCCATAGTGCTCTTGCGAACCTCAGGAAAAAAATGTAAGTCGAAGCCGCTACGAGTATCACTACTCCCATAGCCGCGTTCACGCTGAGTTTGAGCACAATAATGGAAAAGGCCACCACTCCCAGAAAGAAAAATCCTGTCACAATGTATGACAAAAACATAGCTCCATAATAAAAACCCGGCTCCGGCAGGAATAACTGACCACAAACATCACAATGATGCGGCATGCTCACAGGGTCAGTGATTTTGAAAGGTTTGGTATAAATATCCCCTTCCTGACATCTCGGACACTTATACATGAATGTGTTCATTAAGAGGCTTCTTTCTTTAGACATAATTACTGAAAGATTTTATTGTATGCTATTTTTTGATTTTTTCGTCCACTTCCTTCTGCAGAGTTGATTTGTAATCTGCTATTTTGTTTCTGATGGCTGGATCGGAAGCTCCCAGAATTGAAGCTGCCAGAATTCCGGCATTTTTCGCACCATTTAGTGCAACAGTTGCTACCGGCACACCTCCGGGCATCTGAAGTATAGATAATACAGAATCCCATCCATCGATGGAATTTGATGATAATACAGGTACCCCGATGACAGGCAAAGGAGTGATGGATGCCACCATACCGGGCAGATGTGCTGCGCCACCGGCTCCGGCAATGATAACCTTGATACCTCTGTCAGCCGCATTTTTAGCAAATTCGACCATTCTTTCGGGGGTACGGTGAGCAGATACAATCGACAATTCATAACTGATGCCGAAATGTTCCAGCATATAAGCGGCTGCCTGCATAATCTGAAGATCTGAATCTGAGCCCATGATGATACTGACTTCCGGATTACTCATGATATCACTTTTAAGGTGTTTCTTACCATTTTGGATTTATCTCTCACTTCTGACAAAGTACTTCCTGTGATGGTTACATGTCCCATTTTTCTGAAGGGTCTGGTTTCTTTTTTGCCATAAAAATGCGGGTACACTCCTGCAAGTTTCATTACCTCTGCCAGACCATGATATCTCGCAGGACCACTGTGATGAGGTTCACCCAGCAGATTGACCATCGCCGCCGGCATCAATATGGAGGTGTCTCCCAACGGTAACCCCGTGATAGCTCTCAAATGTTGTTCATATTGAGAGGTCACGCAGGACTCAATGGTATGATGACCACTGTTGTGAGGTCTTGGAGCCACTTCATTGATCAGAACATTGCCTTGTGTATCCACAAACATTTCCACGGCCAGCAGACCTACTATTCCCATCTTTTCTGCCAGAGCTCCTGCTATGTTTACTGCGATATCCTGAGTTTCATTATCCAGCGCTGAAGGCCAGAACAGATTTTCCACCAGATTGGCAGTAGGGTGAAATTCCATCTCCACAACAGGATATGTTTTAAGTTCACCCTGGGTATTTCTTGCTGCAATCACTGAGATTTCGCGATCTATTTGTACCATGGATTCCACCACTGATGCGGTATCTAAAAGCAGGTCAAGGTCGCTTTCAGACCTTACAATTACCACTCCTCTGCCGTCATATCCCTCGATTCTTGCTTTCTGGACGAAAGGGTACCGGAGATTGCCATCTACTATGGCCCGCTCTATGTCATCCGCATCTCTGTAAAGTCCAAAAGGGGAGGTAGGGAATCCGTGCTTAAGGTAATATTCTTTTTGGCGACCCTTATCTTTGATAATTTCCAGTATGGAAGGTTGGGGATATACTTGTACGCCTTTTTCTTCGAGATAATAAAGGGCATCAATATTGACATTTTCAATTTCGATGGTGACAATGTCCTTGTCGGCACCGAATGATATGACATCCTCATACTCAGTAATGCTTCCGTTTACCATTTTTGGACAAACTACCGCTGCGGGAACATCTGCTGAAGATTCAAGACAAGAAATATTCATGCTCAGCCTGCTGCCTGCCTGGTATAGCATTTTTCCCAACTGACCACCCCCTAAAACCCCGATTTTTAATGTGTTGATGTCAGACACCTGCCTGTTTTTGTATGATTGGGCAAAAGTATGAAAAATCTATATATTTGAGATTTCAAAATCCAATGAAAGATGGACATCCTAATCAAAAACGTCAATATTTTCAACAGAGGCAAATCCTTTGTGTCTGATATTCATATCCGTGGTCAGAGAATCCATAAGGTAGGTACTGAACTGCAAGTGCGCCATGCACATCAGGAGATAGATGGCACCGGTAAGTGGTTGATTCCGGGTATCATCGATGATCAGGTGCATTTCAGGGAGCCCGGTCTCACCCACAAAGCGGATATCGCTTCTGAATCAAGAGCAGCCATAGCAGGAGGCACTACTTCCTTCATGGAGATGCCCAATACCAAGCCACCGGCACTGACCCAGGAATTGTTGCAGCACAAATATGACATTGCTTCCAAAAATGCATATTGCAATTACTCCTTCTTCATGGGGGTCTCCAATGAAAACTATGACGAAGTCATGAAAACAGACCTTGAGAATGTGTGTGGTATCAAAATTTTTATGGGCTCAAGTACTGGAAATATGCTTGTGGACAACCCTGATGTACTGGAGCGGATTTTTGCCAACACTCCCTCGCTCATTGCCACACACTGTGAAGATGAGACCACTATCAGGCAGAATACAGAGCATTTTATGGCTGATTACGGAGACAGGCTTGATGCGAAATTTCACCCCCTCATTAGAAATGAAGATGCCTGTTTCCTTTCTTCCTCCTATGCGGCGGGTCTTGCTAAAAAGTACAATACCCGGCTGCATATACTGCACCTCACTACCCGTGACGAACTGGTATTATTTGACAATACCATACCCTTGTCAGAACAAAGAATTACCTCCGAGGTGTGTGTGCATCACCTGCATTTTTGTGCGGATGATTATGAAACATTAGGCAATCTGATCAAATGCAATCCTGCCATCAAGGACAAAATGCATCGGGAAGCACTGTGGGATGCTTTGCTGGATGACAGACTGGATATCATAGCTACCGACCATGCACCGCATACCTATGCAGAAAAATCAGAGCCTTACATCCATGCGCCTTCCGGTCTCCCTTTGGTACAGCATAGCCTTTATATTATGCTCAATGCGGTACATAGTGGCAAAATCAGTATGGAGAAGGTGGTAGAAAAAATGTGTCATGCTCCCGCAGAATGCTTCCAACTGCTGGAGCGAGGCTATCTGGATGAAGGAAAATATGCAGACCTTGTATTGATTGACCCTGATGAAGAGTGGACCATCGGCCCCGAAAACATTTACTACAAGTGTGGATGGTCACCTCTGACCGGAGTGAAATGTAAGGGAAGGGTTTTGAGGACATTTGTGAATGGCAGCGAAGTGTATAATGCGGAGGGAAAGTTTGTGCAGGGGGGCGGGATGCGCCTTACATTCAGTGCTGTCCGTTAAACCCGGGAGACAATATTCAGTTTCATAGAATCACAACTTATCGTATTATGAAGTGGATCACCCCATTTTTGTTTCTTTTTTCTGTCGTGGTATCCGGACAGGATTATTTTACTGCCAGATATGCTCCTTTTGACAGGAAGGTAATGTCTCCGGCATCATTTCTTGGGCATGCTATTGGCGATAGACACACCCGTCATGATGAGATCCTGCGATACTTCAGGTATTTGGCAGAGGTGTCCGATAAGGCTAAATTTATGGAATATGGCCGTACACATGAAGGCAGGTTATTAAGTTTGCTCTGTGTCTCATCTAAGGCTAATCTCAATGATTTGAACGAAATACAAAAGAAACATACCGGTGCTGCTTTTGGTGATAAATTTTCGGATAATGCCTATGATATACCCTTGATCATCAATATGGGATATAGTGTACATGGCAATGAGCCCTCGACCAGTGAAGCTGCTCTGCTCACGGCTTATGTGCTTGTAGCTTCTGAGAGTCCGCTGATAAAAAATATATTACAGCACAATGTCATTTTTATTGACCCTGTACTCAACCCCGACGGGAGAGAAAGACATAGTCAGTGGGCCAATCAGTACAGAGCAAAAAATCTGGTAGCGGATAAGTACGATGCCGAACACAATGAAAGCTGGCCCCGGGGCAGGGGAAATCACTACTGGTTTGATCTCAACAGAGACTGGTTGCTCGGAATCCAACCTGAAAGCAGGGCCAAGCTATCCTGGTATCATCAGTGGTATCCCAATGTCATAGGAGATTTTCATGAAATGGGCACCAACAGCACTTTTTTCTTCGAGCCCATGAAAACCAATGGGTCTAAAAATCCGATTATGCCCAAGGAGAATTATGGTGAGCTGACTGACCTGTTTGCATCCTATTTTGTAAAATACCTCGACAGTATCGGTTCATTATATTTTACCAAGGAGGTTTTCGATGGTACCTATCCCGGATACGGGTCATCATACGGTGATTTGCAGGGTGGATTGGCTTTATTGTTTGAGCAGGCAAGTTCCCGCGGACATCTGCAGGAAACATCGATGGGCGATATAACAATTGCATTTACAATACGTAATCAGTTTGTGTCTTCGATGGCTACCCTCGAAGCAGCATTGAATCATCGGAAAGTACTCCGCAAATACCAGTATGAATTTTTTGTTTCTGCTCTGAAAAACGCTGCCTCGTCGGGGGTACACGGATATATATTTGACGAATCCTATGACCTGGGTAAGCTGTATGCCTTTATGGATAAGTTGTTTTTACATAAAATAAAGGTGTACAGGAATAAGGCCGGAAACGGATTTATTGTACCGGCTGCTCAGCCTCAATACCGGATGGTACAGACTTTTTTCGAGACCTATAAAGAATACAGAGACAGTGTTTTTTACGATGCGTCTGCATGGTCAGTGGCCAATTTTTATGGAATCAATTATAAGCCGGTCACTAAAAAACCGGACCTCGGCGATGAAATAAAATCAGTCAATGAGCTGGTGAAAAGACAGAGTCCTGCACTTTCACAATATGCCTATGTCATAGATTGGGATGATTGCAACAGCCCGGGGGCATTGTCTTACCTTCAGCAAAAATCGGTGAGATGTATGGTGGCATTCCGGCCATTCACCATCATGGCCGATGGAAAGGCTCAGAGTTTCAATTATGGAGCTATACTTATCCCTGTATCCAAACAGGAGGCTGAGGCCACGATTCTGCATAAATGGATAAAAGAAGCGGCAGAGCGTTACAATGTTCCGGTTTATTCACTGTCAGGAGGGTATAGTCTGGAGGGTATTGATCCCGGCAGCAGACATATGCAGGCACTTGAGCTACCCAGGGTACTTATGCTTATAGGAGATGGTGTCAGTGCTACCGAAGCAGGTGAAGTATGGCATATGATGGATCACCGCACTGTACTTCCTGTGACTAAGGTGTGGTTGTCACAATTGTCGTCGATTGAGTGGGACAGATACAATACTCTGGTAATGGTATCGGGTAGCTACACTACCATGGATTCCACCAAAATAGCGACTCTAAAAAACTGGGCAGGCAAAGGCAATACGATTATTGCCATCGGCAGAGGCACAGAATTTCTGGTAAAGAAGAAGGTGGTGAATGAGAAACTGGTGGAACCACCCAAAAAGGACTCTATCACAGAAAAATTTGCCTTCGAAAAAGCGGATGAAATTTTAGGCAGAGAAAGTCTGGGCGGTGCCCTATTCAGAGCGGAGATTGACAGGACACACCCCCTGGCATTCGGATACAGAAGCAATCAGATACCTGTGTATAAAAATAACAATATCTGGCTGGCACCCTCAGAAAACAGCTTTTCGACAGTGTACAGGTATGCATCCAATCCGCATATTGACGGGTACATTTCTCCCAATAATCTCAATCACTATATGCCCAAATCGGCAGGAGCTGTTATCAGCCAGATAGGCAAGGGCAGAGCCATACTTTTTGCGGATAATCCGAATTTCAGGGGCACGCTGTATTCCACTGACCGAATGATGATGAATGCCATATTCTTCGGAAAGTTGATGAATGTACCTGCCCGCCAGAGTTGGGACGAGGATTGAAGGCGTTAGTGCGTTTTATTACTGCCCCGCATATTTTTCTTTAAGGATATGCAGATGGTGGGCGGTATGGTATGCATTCCACATCAGCATCTCCCGCAGGATAAGTTTTCCCATCAGGGGATGAGGCAGGATGACAGTATCCAGCTCTTTTTCGTGAAGTGCTTTGGTTTTCTGATTGAGCTTATCATTGAGAGATTTGAGTTTGTCCAGCCAGCTTTTCAGATTCTGTGAATTTACCTCCGGCATATTTTTCGAAAAGGGTGATACCACATTTCCTGCGCTACGGAGTTTTTCGTTGTATCTGTGCACTACCTCCTCAAAGGTCCTGGAGGGTCGGTTGCTTTTACCAAATTTCCATTTGAGCAAAAACATGGGCATGGCTAAGGCCTTGAGCAAGGCCTCTTCGCTTTGCACCAGATGTACGACGTGCTGCCCTGCAGTCCATTTATCCACAGAAGGCCGAAAAGTAAAGAAATCTGCGGGTTTATGATCAAAAAATTGATTCAGATTATAGTAGTTTGAATTCAGTAAATTGATGATTTCGTCGGGATTCATGAAATTATATTATTTTGGTTATTCAGTTTTCTGTGTTTTCCGAATTTGCTGTCTATTACAGCTTCATTCAATGATTGCATTGATTTTTTTCCGGGTTTGTTCTGTTGTATTACAATCAGATTTATCCGATATCTTTCAATACTTATCTGATGAGTTCAAATTACTCCGATATGAATTTTTTGCCCGATACTTTCCTCAAAAAAATGGTGCAGGGTAAACATCTGTTCAGCCCCTAACTTTTGACCGAACTGGCTTAAAAGGTACAGAATCAGTGCCACAATCGCCAAAGCCGGAAGCAGCCATAAAATATTACTGTCCATGCCCAGCATTTTCTGCGAGAAACCTACGATTGAGATAAACGTAAAAAGCACGCCTATAGCCAGATAGCTCAAGGCAAACATGGTCCAAACATTGGGCATCGGGCCATAAGTGCCTATCAAGCGGATTTTACTGGGTTGATTTTCGTGTTCGAGCATCAGAATACTCAGTTGGGGAGACCAGAAATGTCGTTCTTTATCAGGCATCCTGAGCGTGATGTGATCCTGCATGGCTATGCCTCTGCAGGGAGCATCGGGGTTTTTCAGCGATATCTTTACTCGCTCGATAATCTCGGGGATAGGCTGGTCTGTCTCAATTTCAAATCTTGGTCTGACTCTGAAGCTGGCCATTATTTAGTTCAGTTTTTAGTGTAAAATTGCTATCGGGCTCAAATTGCTTCAAAATTAAGTTTTTTATTTCATAACCTGAAAATTGTGCTTATTAATAAAATTGCCCCAATTTTGCAACCATTGCCTGGGCCTGATTATTGATTTATTCATACAATCGACTTTTAAGATATGCAGAGATATATACACAGAGATATAAGCTGGCTTTCGTTCAATCATCGGGTGCTGCAGGAAGCCAAGGATCCATTGGTGCCATTGTTTGAGCGGTTGAAGTTTCTGGCTATCTATTCATCCAATCTCGATGAGTTTTTCAGAGTTCGGGTGGCTAATCATCGCAGTCTGGCCAAGGCAGATAAGGATACAAGAAAGAATCTGGACTTTGAGCCTGAGGATGTGATCAGACAAATACTGGACATAGCCAATCAGCACCAGCTGGAGTTCAGTCAGATTTTTGAGAAGAGCATAGTGCCGGAGCTGAAAAAAAACGGGATTCAGCTGATTACCAGAAAAAATTACACCAAAGAACAGGTAGAATTTGTGGACACCTACTTCAATGAGTACATGTTGCCCTTCGTACAGCCTGTCATTCTGGTGGGTAAAAAAATCAAACCTTTTCTCAACAACGGTGCTTTGTATCTCGCCTTGCACCTTACCAGCAAGGATATACCCAAGCCTATTTCAGAGTATGCCATCGTCAAGATTCCTTCCGACCATCTGTCGAGATTTCTGGAGCTGCCGTCCAAGGACCCCAATATAAAACAAATCACCATGCTGGACGATGCAGTACGACACAGTATCAGATTGATATTTCCCGGTTATGATATTCAGGATTCCTACTCTATCAAACTTACGAGAGATGCGGAGCTTTATATTGATGACGAATATTCGGGAGACCTGATCAGTAAAATTAAGAAATCACTCAATAAAAGAAGTATCGGGGAGGCATCACGGATGGTGTATGACCGGTCTATGCCCAAGCATCTGCTGGATTATCTGATGTATGTTTTTGATCTGGATAAGTTTGACTTATTGCCGGAAGGCAGATATCACAATAATGCGGATTTTTTCAAGTTTCCCGATTATAATCTCACACATCTCAAGGATCAGCCTTTGCCTGCCATACGGATTCAGGATCTGGAGGAAAGTGAAAGTATATTTGAGAAGATCAAGGAAAAGGACTACATGATACATGTACCCTATCACAGCTACAATTCTGTGATTAAGTTTTTTGAAGATGCGGCCAAAGACCCGGATGTAACCCACATTAAAATAGTACAGTACCGTGTAGCCAAAACGTCAAAAATAATGATGGCCATCAAGGACGCTGTAAAAAATGGAAAACAGGTCAGTGCCTTTATCGAAGTGAAAGCGAGATTTGATGAAGAGGCCAATCTCAGATGGGGTGAAGAGCTCGAAAAAGCCGGGGTCAATGTGCATTACAGTATGCCGGGATTCAAGGTGCACTCCAAAATAGCTTTGATCCGCAGGCTGGAAGGAGGAAAACCCAATCTGTACGCATATCTGAGTACCGGTAATTTTCATGAGGATACCGCCAAGATATACTCTGATTTCGGCATTTTTACCACCCATAAAACCATGACGGCCGAAGTGGCAAGGATATTTACCTTTCTGGAAACCCGTCAAAGACCTGTGGTACCCTTCGAGTTGCTGGGGGTAGGGTTGTTCAATCTGAAGGAAAAGTTTATGGAACTTATCCATAGGGAAATTAAACATGCCAAAGCAGGTAAAAAGGCCGAGATGGTACTAAAAATGAACAGCATCCAGGATCAGGAAATGATTGATCTCTTGTATGAGGCAAGCCGGCATGGTGTGAAAATAAAAATGATTATCCGGGGGTCCTGTTCCATTGTCGCCTCCTACCCGGGTCTGAGTGAAAATATTGAGGCAATTTCGATCGTGGACAGATTTCTGGAGCACGCCAGAGTATTTATTTTTCACAATAATGGAAATGAAGAAGTGTACCTCCTCAGCTGACTGGATGGTAAGAAATCTGCATTACCGGGTAGAGACTTTATTTCCGATTCTGGATCCTGAAATTGCCAAAACCATCAGTACCTGTATGCAGATACAGCTTCACGACAATGTCAAGGCCAGGATTCTGGATCTCGAACAAAAAAATCATTACAAAAAAGATACAAATGACATTGCTGTCAGAGCACAGATAGAAACCTACTATTACATCAGAAGGAAAGAAGAAGCCAGACTGCAATCCATTAAAGTTTCAGAAAATTGACAAATCACCCTAATATGTTGACAGCAATATCACCCATAGATGGACGGTATCATGGTAAAACAAAAGCTTTGTCTGACTATTTTTCGGAATATGCCTTGATAAAATACAGAGTCTATGTGGAGATACAATATCTCATTGCACTAAGCGAAATACCACTGCCTCAATTAGCTTCCATGACTGAGGAGGACAAAGAACGGCTCATGCAGATACATGAAACATTTGATCTCAAAGATGCCCAGCATATAAAGGATATAGAACGTACCACCAATCACGATGTAAAGGCTGTCGAGTATTTTATCAAGGAAAAAATGGTTTTCCAGGGAATATCTCACTTCAAGGAGTTTGTGCATTTTGGTCTGACTTCTCAGGATATCAATAATACCGCCACTCCCATGATGATACGTGATGGATTGTACAAGGTCCTGATTCCTGAATTGATGGTATTGATTCAGCAGATAGAGCAAATGGCCGGACAATACAAAGGTATTCCGATGTTGGCAAGAACTCATGGACAGCCGGCATCTCCTACCACACTGGGCAAGGAATTCAGTGTCTTTCATGAGAGACTGGAGTCCGAAATGGTACATCTGAAACCATCGTCCTCAAGGCTAAATTCGGGGGAGCTACCGGTAATTTTAATGCGCATAAGGTGGCCTATCCAGGTATTAACTGGAAAAAGTTTGGGGATGCCTTTGTGGCAAAGCTGGGCTTGGTCCGCTCAAAATATACAACTCAGATAGCACATTATGATGACCTTGCAGCCCTTTTTCACAGCCTGAGCAGAATGAATACCATCTTGATGGATTTGTGCAGAGATATCTGGACCTACATATCCATGGATTACTTCAAGCAAAAAGTAGTAGCCGGAGAAGTCGGTTCGTCAGCTATGCCACACAAAGTAAATCCCATTGATTTTGAGAATGCTGAAGGAAATATCGGATTGGCGAATGCCATATTTTACCATCTGGCTGAAAAATTACCTGTATCCAGACTACAGCGGGACCTGACAGACAGCACAGTATTAAGGAATGTGGGGGTACCATTTGCACACAGTCTCATCGCTTATACCTCTATTCAGAAAGGACTATCCAAGCTGTTGCTCAATGAAATCAGATTGTATGCAGATCTGGAGGCCAATTGGGCTGTGGTGGCGGAAGCTATACAGAACATCCTCAGAAGGGAAAACTATCCTGAACCCTACGAAGCATTGAAAGCACTTACAAGAGGGAAAGCCGAAATTACCCGTCATGATATCCACCAATTTATAGATAGCCTTGAGATCAAAGAAGAGCTGAAAAATGAATTAAAAGCCATTACACCGCATAATTATATCGGGTATTATGAATAAGTTATGGGAAGATTATTAGACTTAATTTTTTTAAGATGTCTACAGAAATTTAATCTAATTTTCAAGTTATTATCATGTACCTAGGGCTTCTTTATTAAATTTCCGAGTTTCATATCATATAATTCTTTATGGAAAAAATTTGTGGAGCAGGTTAATTTACATTCTGTTACCGGAATAAAAATCTCAACTTTGTCATTTATATAATTAATTGAAAGTTGTCCGGCAAAATCATAAAAAAGCTGTTTATCAAAATTTTCAAGGACAATTGTTTCATCATTATTTTTTGAAATATACCTGCTTTTAAAAGATGTATTCTTGAAAAAATGCTCACGTTTTAGGATTATTGAGTCTGATTTAAATTTTCTGTATATTGCATTATAAATCGTTAAAGAATATAAAAAATGAGAAATTATATCTTTATCCATGTTTGATTTGATTCTTACAATATTTTCATCTATGTACTTTGATTTTGGATCAGTTCCTTCAGAATCAATAAATAGAGAAAAAAATACTGAATCAAATTTTAAATTATTATAAAATTTATAATTTTTATAGATTGCAGTACTTTTATTATATTGTACAACTTTCTTTTGGCATGAAAATGTAAAAAAAGTAATAATAGGTAAATAAAAAATAAATTTAAACATATGCGACTATTTAGGTGGACAGGGAGGATTAATAAATTTTATAAATTCCGCATCAGTGCTTTCTGTTATGCCAAACATAATTAATGGTGCATTAGAGTTTGGACCAAACATAATGTAGGACTCCAACGGTTGGCCACTTCCATAAGTCACTCCTTGATTTTGCAAATATCCATTAGCTAAATACCTTGAATTTGAAGGGTTTGCGCTGAGTGTAAAATCCAAATCAAAGCTTCCCTTAATTGTTATTCCTCCAGATGTGACAAAAGTTGACTGACCGCAAGTTTTAGAAGTTCCCATATTTGTAAAATAACGACTCAGGTCGAATTTCGCAGAACCGCCAAAACAATTAACGTATAGATGCTGACCTCGTATAGCTTTTAAAAGTTGAGAAAAAATTTGATCACAGCTTGAAGTTTCCCAGTCAATTGGAGGCATACTCCATTGGTCTTCACCACATAAACTGCCTGAAATTAGTTTTAATTTATCACTTTGACTAGTAATTCCTAAAGCAGTGAAAATTTCGCTTAAATTATCCAATTTATTCAAATCCACAACTGCCATTCCACCCAATGCTTGGTTTATCGCATCTTCCAATCCCTGCTGGGAATATTTATTGTTTTTACATAATTCGTTTTCTATAAAATTCCAATTAAGATTTACACTTCTGCCATTATGGCAAGGGCTCACCAGTTTCTGGCTGCTCAACTCAATAATTCGTTTCAATACCTCCGGATTCGACTGTCTGCAATCTGCCAAAGTGGGGCCTGAATTGTTTTCATTGTTATTATTACCGCTCCCGGGATTACCTCCGGGATTGTTACCTCCAATAGGGCCTCCACTTCCTGCAAATGCTCCCGGATCCATGATTTGATTACAGATTAATTCTGCTCTGTATGAATATCTTGAATAATCGTATCGAACGAAATTTACCCCAAGCGTCCAGTATTGGGTTTCCTGTATGTATTCTACCCAATAACATCTCTCCCCTCTTGTTTCCAGATTGCTTTCATTAAGTGGATTATGAAAGGTATTATTGGCTAAATCACAATCTACTTGTAAAATGGCATACCGAAGTATAATACCATTGTAGTGGCAAACTCACGGATAATTCTGAATATTTCTCGCTTTCATCCAAAGTTAATGATGATAATCCTGGCAATGTATGCAAAGCATCCCTCCGAATCATTTTAAAATACATAGAATCTGAGCCTTCAACTCTGTGCACTAGCATGACAGCATCAATTCTGTTGGTATCTAATTTGGAAAATGGCAGAATCAATAATTCATCCCCGTTATTTTCTGATGTAATGGCTTCCTCCATACAGGATATCCGATGGTATTGACCAGATGGAG
Organism: Saprospiraceae bacterium; assembly: GCA_016716335.1. Taxonomy (GTDB): domain Bacteria; phylum Bacteroidota; class Bacteroidia; order Chitinophagales; family Saprospiraceae; genus OLB9. Next base: position 180,161 of record JADJWN010000003.1, read on the forward strand.
TACTATGAAGTATTGATATGAAAAATCCTTTGACAGCATCTACTTGAGCCTCTCTGGATCTGGATTTAACAGTACTTGCACCTGATGGCTTGTAGTGTTTATTAGCTTGCGCAAAGTAAGAATCGCTGACAAAATTCGCCACCAGATCAGATGTAGCAGGATGGGTATCCTGTTCTGAAATCACATCTTTATGACATCCCTGCGTAGAAAATAAAAACAGCACCAACATTGAAAACGAAAGTAAACGTAAATTTTTCATGGTAAAAATACTTGTAAATTTTAAAATAATCAGTCTCGTCAGGAAATCATTTATTAGATTTTGGAAATAAATTTTCAGACGAGAGCATAGTCCGATATAATCTCATTGTCGGGCCAAAGATTGTTTTTTTTTTTTTCAGATCTGCAATACCTTATTTTGGGTAATTTTTATATTGATTGAATTTTAATGTGTATTTATTTGATGTTCAGACATTTTAATAAATGCAGGAGTTTCATTTTGTTCAAACATATTGGAATTATTTTCAGAATAATCAAATTTTAGTTGACTATCAATGACAGGAAAATATTTATGGAATAAACCTTCCGATATTGCTAAATTGTAACTATCCTGCTATAATAGTAATAGGACTATCATTGATTTTGTCCCAAGCCTACTGCGTGGCAAGTTACGCTACAGGCTTGGCAGGCTGCGATTTAGTGCTGGTGCTATATAAGTTTGCATATTATGACAAAAAGCGTGTCCAGTCAAAATATAAGTTATTTTGTCATGTTATACATGGATTACCTCTGTGGTTACAAATATTGCACCCCTCCGGGGTTATGGTTGAATTGTAACATAAATATAATGATAATTAAAAGGTTACCAAATAGGTTATCAATAAATATAACTGTACCGGCTGAAACTTGCTGAATTTTCAAAGGACAGCGTTTCCTTCAAGATTTTGTACTAATCTGTCAGCAAAATAAGGTGCCAATGAAGTACCTTTGGTACCCATCCCGTTAAAAAAATACATTCCCGGAAATTCCTTATGCTGCAAAATAATGGGTCTTCGGTTTTTTGTGGCCGGCCTTATAGCGGCTTTATGGTCTGTAATCTCAAAAGGTACTTTGAGCATGCTTTGCAGGTTGGCAAGAATTTTTTCTTTGGCAGACTCAGAGGGTTGTTCATTCTCAGCCCTCCATTCATAGCCACGACCCACCCAATAGATGTCATCATACAGATGAGCTATAAACTGGTCGTGTTTAATAAGATTCCTGAAATCTGCATCAGGTATCTTGATGAATAAAACCTCTCCTTTGGAAGGGAAAAGGCAGATCGGGAAAAAACGGATTATTTTCCCGCGAAAACCCTCGCAGAATATGATTTTGCCGGCCATTAACTCTTTATATTCAAAAAATGAACCGGTAAACCTGAGCTCCTTATGGTCAAATGACCCGATTTGCAGAGATCCCTGACTTTGGAGTATTTCCCGGGTTCTGTCTAATAGTAATGGCAGATTAACCTGAAAACCACCCCGGACTACACCATAACTGCTTGCCGGTAAGATGTATGGTCTGAATTCCTCAAAGGAAGAAAATTCTGTGCAGTAATCCTGATAGTCAGGGTCTCCGGTCCTTGATATCCACTTATTTTCTGCTTCAATATTATCCAATCCTCTGTAGATCAGTTTTTCGGCAATGAGAGGTGCGGACCAATTCATCTGTAAAGCCTGATAGTACTGATGGGCAAAGGGAATTATCACGTCAGCCATCCAGGTTTTTACAAAATTTTTTCCGGTCACGGGGTTTACTATACCCGCTGCAATGCGGGATGAGGTAACAGGATGTCCCTGATCTATAACCAACAAGGATTTGTTGCGTTCTCTCAGCATCAGTGCCAGAATGCTTCCGCAGATACCCTGCCCTACGATAAGGTAATCATAATATTTCATAGGCATCAGAGACTTTCGAGCCATTCCCTCTGCTTTTTGGGCAGTCCTTTTACCACAAGGTCATAGGAATGATCTATAAGCGAAAACAGTAATTTTTCATCCAGCGAAGCTTCAAAAAGTACAGTATTCCAGTGTTTTTTATTCATGTGGAATCCGGGCCTTATGTCTTCATATTGTTCGCGGAGCTGCTCTGCCCATTCAGGATCGCATTTCAGATTGACGGACAAGGGCACTTCATTGATGTCGGAGGCCGCAAACATTTTTCCCACAACTTTCAGCACCAGTGTGGTCTCATCAAAAGGAAAGCTCTCTTCAACTCCCTTTTTGGTCATACAATAGTCCAGAAAAGCTGACAAATCCATATGTCCGGTTAAATAAGGTGACCCATCACTTTTTTCTTGGTATCCATGTAGGCTTCATTCTCAGCCTTGGGCCTGATGATGAGTGGAATTCTGCTGTTCAATGTGATTTCAGACATATCAATGGCCATAAGTTTTTCGGGATTATTGGTCAGCAGATTGATGGAAGATATGCCCAGATCCTTGAGTATGAAAATAGCAATATCATAATCCCGCTGGTCGGGTTCGAAGCCAAGATGTACATTGGCATCCACCGTGTTGAGTCCCTGATCCTGTAGGTTGTAGGCCTTGAGTTTTGGTATCAATCCTATACCCCGGCCTTCCTGTCTGAGGTATATCAACACTCCTTTGTCCTGATTGATAATTCTGAGGGCTTCTTCAAATTGTTCTCCGCAATCGCATCGGGTCGAACCGAAAAGATCACCGGTGAGGCACTCTGAATGAATGCGTACAGTAACCGGTTTGGAGGTATCGATATCTCTGTGCACAAAGGCAAGATGAGCCTGGTTTTCTGCATCGGAGGCCGCATATGCGATGAGATCAAAATCCCCCCATTTGGATGGCAGGTGTGTACGCACTTGTCTTTTAAGGTCTATCAAAATATGTGAATCTTTGCGGCACAAATTTAGTAAAAGTTATGCAGGCGGTGTGTTACAGCCTTTCGTAATCAGTAACAACAGTGCTGAAATAAGGTTTTACATGCTCAAAAATGCCACAGTAGTAATGGGATATGTACTACCGGTAATGTTATTTCTCTGATATCACTTCTGCTTTGGTTTTTGGGTAGTACGGACTATTTTATATGTGTAAGTCCCTGCACCTGCAGACTGCCTTCATTCATTACAGAACTACCACCATTTTGCAGGTTATTATCTATGATGGTTATGTTTTTGAGTGTAAGATTACCGGAGTTCATGACTGCCCGTCCGTTATTATTGGGACCGTTGCCTGCAATGAGTGTCAGATTGTCCAATATCACATTATTGTTATTCTGAATGGTGAAAACAGGAAAATTGCCATTGGCGGCCACGGTAAGTTCTTTGTCGGGATTGACTATTACATTAATATTTTTATTAATGTTTAATGTATTGGAAGTAAGGTTTATGGTAGAGCCATAGAGATTGGGAGATATGAGTATGGTATCTCCCGGTGTCGCACAATTGATGGCAGATCTCAGAGAATTGGTGCCATTATCAGAGGTATTCATCACATATCTGCAGCAGGAGGCGGGCATGTCAAAAGCCTGTGTACCATCATTCTTATTATTGGTAGCACCCTGCTGGGCACTGAATCCAAGTCCTCTCTTTGCAAAAGCCTCCCAGATCAGACATTGGTTTTTGCCGCCATATATCGCTACATCAGCCTGCAGTATTGCATTCCTTCCACTCACAAATCCGGGAGAACAGGGTTGTAACTTTAAGGCTTCTGTCACTAATTTCATGGCAATATTATTTCCTCCGTTACCTGTGTAAAGGTCCGGGTCGTATCCATACTCTTTGATCAAATTCCAGGTCATGTCCCACAACATCGTGCACCACACGGAGCCCACACCATGCGGTGCTGCTAATGTTTTGATGGTATCATAGGTCATAGGATTTACATCCATATCCGTAGTATATGGATATTTTCTTATTCCTACTCCATTGACGGGTTGATTGATGAGAAAAGTACCAATACCTCTTGGAGTTGAATGTGTATGCTCAGGTTTGATGGTCAGCATGAGCCCAAACCAATCACTCCAGCCTTCGCCCATCTGCTCCTGATTATTCAGACAGGAAGAGTTGGCGGCACCTCCCGTAAGCCTTATGGATATACCGTGGCCATATTCATGGGCTATCACTCCGCTATCAAAGTCACTGTCTAATTGCAGATTACCGGTAGCTGTAATTGTTACGGTCAGATTGGGGATGTGCACACGTATGAGATTGCAATCTGCCTGACTGATCATAACACAGGGGATATTTACCTGATTCCCTACGGCACCCGGAGCCATTGAAAAAGGATCACCACTCACATTATTACAAATGATTACAGCTATGGCTCCGGCGTTTTGAGCATTAAGGCATTTCGCTCCAAATTCACAGCTTCCCCTGTCAATCATGGCAATTTTTCCGGAAATGGCTGCTGAATTCGTCAGCGGATTGCAGGCAAGGGTTGGATTGGATGAACCGTCATTGGCCAATATTACCTGACCTGAAATATTAAAGGAGCTGGGACCAAATCCTGCCACAGCAGTAGCGTAATTCCCGGCAGCGGCTTGTGGTGTATTGACTGTAAACTGAGAAGTACTGGAAGCATTCCATATGAACATCTGCATCCTGGGATTACTGCCATCTACCGGGGTTGCAAAGTTGGCATTGTTGGTGCCACTGCCATCCATGGCGTCTGCCCGTACGAAATCATTGCCTGAGCCGCCATTGCCATAATTATTTTGCTGGAAGTTGCCGGCAGCTTCAGTAAAGCCGTAACGGTACCATATATCATGCATGATGTTGTTCCAGTAAAAAAGATTGGTGATCGAAGCATTCTGGTTTTGAACTGGTGGCATGGAAAGATTGAGGGGAAAATCAAAATTGAGATTGGGTCCACCATCCGCCATAGCACCTAAGGTATTATTGTTTCCGTCCAGATCTTCCCGTGCTTCCACATTATTGCCTTTAGTGGTGGTAAATTCATGTCCGGGCTGTCCGTTGGTGTCATGCCATCCATAGGGCGAAGCTACCGGGTCAGCCGGATTTACCACAATCATTCTATTTCCATGATTAGGGCTTTCTATTCCCAGCGGAAATACATTATAGCTCCCTGAATTGGTGAATGCAGGTTTGAATGAAGCGGATGACCTTTCATTCATTTTATGATTATGAAATCTGCAATCCTTATGTGCCTTATCACCAAAATTACAGCTGATATAAAGGTTGTGCTTGTAGTGTATCATTCCGGATTCTGCATCTGCTATAACATGCCACCATTCTGCACCCTCGGCCTTGTGTATGTAGCATTCTCTGGACAACCTTATTTCTCCGTTTTCTGCCGGATAATAAATCAATTTGATGGATATATCATCCGTTAGGGCATCTGTTTTGTAAAACTGGTAGGTCTGTAGTTTGTCCATTCCGGCTTCCTTCAGAATTGGTTTGGTATCCGTATGCATACCGGCCTCTCTCAAAATCAGGGTTAAGATACTGTCCGCACTGAGTATTTGTGCAGGGGTATAAATGAAACTGTTGAGATCTTTGATAAACTGATCATGCAGTGCCAGCAATTCCCCATTGGGCAGTAAGTGTATGCTCATCACAGCATTAAATACCGGAATGCTGTCGTAGGTCTGTATCAGATAGGAATGTTCTACATTGCTCACCGTACTTACATGATTGCTTTGCAGCAAAAAGGATTCTTTTTCCGAACTGAATCGGTGGGAGGCATCCAGAAAAGGTTTGAAATTCTGTGCAAGCAGTGCACAAGTGTAAAGAACAAGAAGTAAGCTGATCAACAGTGTGCGTAAACTGAGATATATTTTACCGGTCATTTTATAAAGGGGATTATTAATTAAGAACAATAAGCATAGTATGAAACAGATACTTAAATATTCTCAAAATTTTCGGTACGCTGAGATGTGAAACAAAATTAATACCAATTATCAGGAAAATGCTAATCTAACCTTACATTTTAATTATGTCCCGGCTGATATAATTCATCTATTTTAGATGAGCCGGAGATATATGTTATAAAACTTTTGGTATTTTTGCCCTGCCTTGAATGACCTCGTAGTTCAACGGATAGAATAGGAGTTTCCTAAACTCTTGATCCAAGTTCGATTCTTGGCGAGGTCACATAAAAAAAAGCCGCTTCTCTTTTGAAGCGGCTTTTTTACTTATGTTGCGTTTAGTATTTGCCTTGGATTACTTTTGGATAATCTGAACTTTTTTAGTGATGATTCCCTCAGAGGTTCTGACTTTGAGGATATAGATACCCGAATACAGATGCCCTACATTGAGATCGGCATGATTATCTGATATTACCTGTTCTGAAAAGATATTATTGCCTAATACGTCTGTCATCGTCACAGAATGGATGATGTTACGGCCATTGAAATGCAGACTCAGATTCTGCTGAGCCGGATTGGGATATACGAGCAGTTTATCTTCTGTGGGTACAGGCTCTGATTTTTTGAGTCTGTATCTGATATCCACATAGCTGTCTTCCAACATGAACTGCTCACCGGATATATCCTCGATGATTATGCCATCTGTCTCTATCCGGAACTCAATAAAGTCTTCATCAGTTTTAAACCCATCAGCCTCATCTACAACTATTGAAAACTGCCCGATGATACCGTTGCCACTGCCCGGTGTGTTGCCGGTACGGGTAAAACCTGCATGTATGGCCCCGTGTACAGGCTGCTTGATCAACTGCAATGTCGGGGATGGATTGGCAAACCAGGAGTTTTCATAAAAATATCCCTCCAGTGAACTTGAATCGTAAAACATCGGATTCAGATTCAATCCGAATGCCAGACCGTATATATCTCTCACAGGAGTATTGTTACTGCCTATCTGTACATAAAGTGTCAGAAGGTCACCGGAGTCCACCTCAGTGCTTGAAGGGATGATATTAAAGGGATAATCCTTGATACCCAATACTTCAGAAGGTACCAGCTGGCGCACTGCCCCATAATGATCCTTTACAGCATTTAAGTCATCTGCACTGATCAGACCATCTCCGTCAGCATCCGCAAATTTCAGATTTTTACCATTGACTTGTTTTGCCGGCCAGTTGGATGCAAAATCACCATTGCTTGTGAGCCCGGAAGGTGATCTGCCCGGCCCTGAGGCTCCCATATATCTGCCCAAAGGCAAAAGGTCTGTAACAGACACCCTTCCATCTCCGTTGGTATCCCCTGCCCACACACAGTCATTTCCACTGCATACACAACTGTCAGCGGCTACCTGATTGAGTACCTGGAGATAAATTTTATAAATCTTGCATTGAGCACCATTGATGCAATATCGGATATCCAACTCATCCGATCCAAAGTAATTACTGTAAGGAGTGTAAATAATCACAGCTTTGGACTGCAATGTATTACAGCCGGATTGGATGCTGCCGGATTGGTTGAAAATTTCCACTTCACCAAACTGCGGCGCACTCAGTAATTCAAATTGATACCCTGCTACAGGGACATCATACTCCAATACAAGCTCCTGATTTTTGAGTACACTGAATTGATAGGAACTGTATTGTGGGGCAAAATTTCCAATGTTGATGGTAATTTTCCCGGTTGCGGTATATGTACCATAATTAACAGTGTAACTGAAATTCTTTTGTCCTGTAAATCCTGAAGGCGGATTATAAGTGAAATTTCCGTTTCCATTATGCTGAAGCCCCGGTGAAAAAGCAGAAATAGGGAAATTGTTGCTCAGATCGTTAATCAACACATTGAAACTCACGGGAGTGTTTACAGCGGTGTAAATCACATCATCCACCACACTGCTGGTGTTGACTGTGATAGGGACTATCTTTATTTGTACAGCAACTACTTTATTTTCAGGATTGGTTAATGTAAAATTATCTGTGCCTGAGGAATTTTGCAGTGGTTTGTAAGTAAATACATGGCCTGCTGTTTGAGTCAATATACCTTTAGCGGGTCCTTGACCCGTAAGGCTGAAACCTACGGCCGGCAGGATGATATTTTGGGTTTGCCGGTTGGATACCGCATAAACTAAGAGGGTGGTGTCCTGAGTTAGGGCAAGCTGTCTGGTAAGATAAATAATTCCTTGATCGGTAGCTCCTGTGGTGTCGGATACCGCATAGACAATGTAGTCCTGGTTTACATTCTCAGACGGAGTGTAGAAGATGGTATCATTGGAAAGTATGGCAGTTCCGGCCTGAACCTGCGCTATGCCTGTAAGCATCACGGTGCCATCCGTACCTGTATCGTTGGACAATGGGGTAATGATAATCGGATCATTGTCAGAAAAAGTGAGGTAATCATAATTCGCCTTCACGATGGAAGGAACTACCTCTATCGCATATTGCTGAAACCTCGGCTGAATACTGAACGGGGGCTTGAATTCAGTGTACTGCAACAATACGGTTGCTATACCTGTAAAACCCACATTGGGAGAGATGGTAAGCTGATATTTTCCTCCACCTAATGACACCGGCTGAGTGACGGTGCAATTTTGCGGGATGTAGGTAGGGGGGAAGTAACTGGATACAGTATCAGTAATCGTACTGTTAATAAGAATACGGAAATTACGAAAAGCATTTTCGGATTGTGACCAGCCTTTATTCATAAAGACCATCAACAAACCGATCAATGCCCCATAAATCTTATATGTTTTCATAGATCAGTATGTAAGTAAAGGATACTAAACGCAATCAATATGCAAAGTAAAAAAAACCTGAGCGCATATCCAAGAACTTATGAAAAAAAATCTGATATTTTTTGTTAATATACATTATTTACTGATTTCCAATCCATTGCCGGAGGTATATGCCAATGCCTTATGTATGTCAAAAAGATGTGATATGTAATATATATTACATATTGTATAATATATTAGTCATTGACTACAATCTCTCTACATTTTGATAACTTTTTACATATTTCTCTGAATCTGACCATTTATTTATTGATTCAACGAATTGATGAGTCCATCATAAGCAGGAATGGTACGACGAATTTCCGGAGCATTTGGCACACTTGTAAATCAGGGCTTATCATTTGAATCTCAGTTTGCAGGCAGGTATCCACCACCGGACTGAGATTATTGTTTTATTTGTTGCAGTCAATAAATCATCTTTTCTTATGTTTGTTGTGAATCTGCGGAAGTATGAAAGAAAGGAAACTTTTTAAAGCTTTGGAATGTCTGGATGTGCATGAACTGGCGGCATTCCGGAAATTTCTGCAGTCCCCGTTCTTTAATGTCAATGAGGATCTGACCCATACTTTTGGATATATAGAACAAAAATTCAGGACGGGTGCAGATATCCATGCCATATCAAATGAGGACATATGGAGTGTTGTCAGGCCGCATCAGCCTTATGATGACCAGAAAATGAGGAAATTGTTATCGGATCTGCTGGTATTGCTTGAGTCCTTTATGGCACATGCAGAGTTTGCCCGGAAGCCCGCTTTGCAGTTGAGCATGAAGCTTGAAGCAGCAAGAAAAAAATATGGATAGCCTGTACAGCGGGTTATTGAGTGATGTGAAAAGATTGCACAGAACCGAGCTCAATCAGTCTGCGGATTTTTATATCCATAAGTACCTAATCGAACGCAATCTCTTCAATCTCACCAGTGAGAATGAAAAAAAGACGAGCAAAAGCGAACTCGAGCAGGAACTGAACATCAACGAAATTTCGAGAAATCTGGACTATTTTTATGTGGCGGAAAAACTGAAATATTACTGTACCTTGCTGAGCTGGAAAAAGATGTATAAGATTGAACAAGGGGTGGATTACATGGATTTTGTAGTGCATAATGCTGAAAAAAGTGATTTTAAATATGTACCACCTGTTGCAATATATAAAAAGATTTATGATACTTTCGAAGAATCCGAAAATACCCAACATTATTTTGAGCTTAAAAAATTAATAGACCAATATATCCATTTATTTCCCGAGGAAGAAATAAGAGAAATTTATTATACTGCTATCAGTTATTGTATTGAAAAAGTAAATAAAGGCAATCAAAGCTTTCAGAATGAAACTTTTGAAATATATAAATCTGCGCTATTAAATGAAGTGCTGATTATTAACAACCATCTTTCACCTCCGGATTTCAGAAATATTGTGTTTTTTGCACTCAGGGTGGGAGAGTATTCATGGGCTGAATATTTCATTCAAAGCTACGCCAAGTATGTTGATGACAAACATCGGGACAATGCCGTGTATTTTAGCATGGCCAGATTGGACTTTTACCGGAAAAATTACAGGAAGGTCATTGAGCATCTCAGTAAAGTCAATTATGAGGATGTATGGTATAATCTTGGCTCAAGGACATTATTGATTTCTACTTACTATGAACTGGATGAATACGATGCATTAGAGTCATTGTTAATGGCTTTCAGAATGTATATTGACAGGGAAAAGTCACTAACGAAGGACAGAAAACAGAGCTATATCAACCTTATAAAATTTGCAAGAAAGTTAATCCTTACAAATTCTAAAGATACTGATAAACTTATAAAACTCAAAGAGGAGATAGCCAATACCAAAAATGTAGTTGTCAAACCTTGGTTACTCGAAAAAATCGAAGAACTGATATAGAAAATAAGGGTGAGGTTATTCCACACCCTTGAACATTTAAATCCCATCTATTTCATCCACCACTATACCCAATGCTCTGAGCAATACTAAAAGTAATTCCATAATGCCTGTATTTAGAGAGTGAAAAAATATTTTATAGTTTTAGATTTTACACAGTCTTAAAAATTTTCCACATCAATAAGGTAGCTTACTTTTGCTTGGGCAAAGCAAAAAAAAAAAACTTATCCAAATTTTTTGTAAAAAAGTAGTGTCCGGGCCGAAAAATCACTTTGATAAGTAATTTTAAGGGAAATTCCCCGGACACACTCGTTCATGGGAAAACGAATCTCATTCAGCTTCTCCGTTCATGGGTAGTCAGAAGGAACGGGCAGTTACATTTGGGGGAAATGTAAGGCATGCCCCTGAACCTGAGATTCAATAGATGGAAGTCAAATTTTATGCCAATGTCAGAAAGCAGTCCTGACGTGCTACGTTATGTAGTGCACTGAGGTGATACATTTTTGAGAGGAGTCTGGATTTATTATCCTGAATCCGATTTGATCATGCAGTTTTTTCAAGACCACAGTATCCGGGTCAATCTGAAAGAAAGTGGAAGGAGTGACAAATACGGTCATATTACCGGTACTTACGGATGTTTCCATATGGTAATGACCACTGAATATGAGAAATTTCCTGTCCGTAAACTGCCGGAACAGTTCCTGTACATCATCCATATTTTCCAAAGCATAGGCAGGCTCCATATGTCTGGAATTGCATATCACAGGTGGGTGGTGTATGAATATGCAGGATGCCGTCATAGATGACTTATTGAGTTCTTCACGGAGCCATGACAATTGCCGGTCAGAAATTTTTCCTTTTGAACTATCCATAAATATACACCTGACACCATCTTTTTCAAAAGTATAATACATCTCACCAAGCTCCAAAGGCCATCCAAAGACTTCATGCATCAAGCGTGCATCATCATGGTTGCCGGGTATGCCAAAGTAAGGAATAGAAGTTTTGTCCATCTCAGCCTTAATCCATTCATACACACTTCTTTCTCCGGTTTTGTGACAGAGATCTCCATTCAGCACAATCATATCCGGATGAAAATCCAGGCAAGCTTTCAGCACTTTACAAAAATTCTCTTTAACAGGGATACCTAATGGCAGATCTTCCGTTGCGGATATATGCAGATCTGTGATAAGTCCGATTTTCATGTGGTCGATGCATTAAAAATTGAAATCTATCCTGAACCCTACATTTCTCGGAGCCTCTATCAATGCTGGACGGAGGGTGTATTCAGCATTCAAAATATTGTTCATGAGCAGAGCAATATCTGCTTTTCCCACCGTGTATATAATTCTGGTGTCCAATAAGGTGAAGCCTTTATTATTCAGTCGTCTGTAGTCACCTATGCCGAATATATCTATATTGATCGGTGGTACTGACTCAAATGCCCGATCTATATTGATCATGTGGCTGGTGGATTGTACGGAAATGCCCCATCTGAGTTTTTTGTATTTAGCCTCGGCATCAATCTTAAATTGATGTCTTGTACGATATTTCAGTACGTTTTCAGTACTGGATACGCTGTTTCTGATAGAAGGATTCGTATCGAAATCTTTGTACACCGGATTGATGTAGGTGTATCCACCGAAAATATTGATGGGAACAGTACCTATTTTAAGCTCACCAAAAATGCCAAATTCTGCACCGGAAATGCGGGTATTCCCGATATTCTGAGGCTGGAAGCCAAATCTGCCGGGTTCGAATATAAAGGTAAATTCTATCATGTCCTGATATTCGGATACAAATCCGGATATATCCAGAAATCCTTTGAATTCACCTAGTTTAAATCCCTGCTTGGCACCCACCTCGGCAGACCATCCGGTCTCTGGTTCGAGATTGGGGTTTGAAAAAATAGAAAAACTGCCAAATGTGGTGGTTACAAAACGTTCAGTGAGGGTAGGGAAGCGGTAGCCTTGCCCCCACGAAGCCCGCAGGTTGGTATATTCTGCCAGTTTGTAGTTCAACCCCAACCTTGAAATAAGCCTGTCATCCGATTTTATACCATTTGGTATAATAATACCCATAAAATTTTCGGGACTTTCCTGCAATACGTATTCGTATCTCAAGCCGGCAGATAATGTCCATTTGTCCCCAAATTTTTTATCCGCCTGCACATAGGCAGCATAGGATTTGGCATAAAAAGTGGTATCGCCCAGTATCTCAGAATCCGTTTTATTCCAGTATCCTACACCACCGGCCGAAAACACCAGTTGCTGTGCTTCAAAGTTGCGTTGAAACTGGTATTCTGTATAATTGCTGATGGATGCATTGGATTGATTGGTATTGTTGTCATTTTTGATGGTATTGATACGCCACAGCAGTTTGTGCCTGTTGTTTTTGCTGTCGAAGTAAGTGATACTTGGGTCAATGTATATGCGCTCATGTGTCCGGTCTGAGACAGTACCCGGAAAGGGCTGCATGGCTCCGGATCCTGGATTTCGCCACAGGAAAAAGCTGCTGGAAGATCCTTTGTTGCCCAATACATTGAGCCCTACAGAAAGTCTGTCTGTGGCTCTGTAACGCAGGTTTACGTTCAGTCTGCCCCTGTCATTGTCTGTATTTTGGTTAAAACCCCGGAGTTGATTGTAAAATCCACTCACAATGGCATCGAGCTTTTCCCATTTGCGCTTATGCACAAAACTGAGATTGCTCTCGTATCTGAAAGTACCGGCATCTCCCCGGCGTTCAGGATCGTTCCACCATTGTTTTTCAGGGTCTCTCGGGGCAAGATAGTGTGTCATGGCATAGGATATTCTGGTCTCGGGATCTGCGGTGGCATAGGCACTGCGGAAATTGATGATTCCGTTCAAAGCTGATGAACCATAAAGTGTGGAGGAAGCACCTTTGAGTATTTCAATCTGTGAGAGATTTTCGATGGGCACATCTCCCCAGTTCGGAAATCCTGCATCTGCCTGCAATATCGGTATATCATCCACCAGTACCATCACCCTGGATCCTGCCCCATAGCTGTAGCCTGAACCTCCACGGATATTAGCCTGGCCATCAAGCATCTGTACTCCGGGCACTTTGTTGAGTATCACGTCAGAGGAAGCTACATTATTGCTTCTCAATAATTCGGGTCTTATGATATCCACCGACACTATGGCCTCATTAATTCTTGTCTCAAATCTGGTCCCCGTCACTGTGACCAGATCAAGGGTAGTCTGAGTTTCTCGGAGATAGAGCGTCGGGCTCAGTTCAGAGAGGTTTTTGACTCTCAGCGTCAGGGTTTCATATCCGATGTAGGATACTATCAAATCACCAGTCTGTACGGTTGGGTCCAGTTTTACCTCACCTTCCATATCAGTGACATACACTCTTTCACCCCACTGAACATTGGCCCCAATAAGTGCTTGCAGGTTTTTTTCATCAACAATCCTTAAAATTTTTTCGCGGTTTTGGCCGAATATCAGGTAATACATCCCAAAAGGCAAATCAGCGTAAGTCTGGCTCGTTTCATTCCGGTATAATTTCAACCTAAATGTACTGCCTTATCTACATATTGCAAGTGAAAAGTCCCCAAAAAAATTTATAACAAGAATATGTGCTTCGACGACATTATCTTTTGAAATAGTCGCTTTGGTTATTCTTCTTCTTCTTCATTACTGTACACAACCGGTGTGATCATGGGCAGACCAATAAGTTTGGCTTCATGTTCATTGATAGAGAAAAAGCCCAGAAAACCCCCTGAAGCCTGAGCTACGTGTCTGGCAAAGCTGGTAAAACTTTTATATACTTTGGAGGCAATTTCGGGTTCGAGTTTAGCGAGCACAGGATTTACTTCTTTCAGTTTTTCTGACAATAGCTGCGTTCTTTCTTTCACATCCATCGGATAAGTACGAAGTATGTCGTCCAGTTTATCCTGAAAATCTATTCCTACTTCCTTATAAAAGTCTGCAAGCTCTTCTTCCATTTTGTAGCTTCTGATTTTAGTAATTTTTTGAGCCCACTCAAGTTGCCCTACTTCTATCTTGCCATCGGCTCCGGCAATCAGAATGGTGATTAAAGGCACAGCATCTTTAAGTGTTTGATAGTCAGCAGCTTTAAGTGATTTCAAATGTTCTATCATATGGTTGTCATTGTATTTTGAAGCCACAAATTTAGAAGATAAAATCAGAGCATCCTACAATCAACTTTGTTTTTTGACTAGATTTTTATGGAATGATATGTAATAAAGGACTCTATCCAACCATAACTTTAAATAAGCTTATCAAATGAGTTTAAGATTATTCGTGCATTGTCACCACTATTCATCTTTATATTTAGTGAAATCATACATGGATGAATCAGACCTTACATACAATTCGCGGATATAATATGGACCATCCAGGGTGTTGTACAGACGTACGATTTTATCCCTTCTGCCGGATACATAAGTGGATGGATTTTTTACGCTGTATTTGAGTGGATTAGGCAAGACAGCAATGATGTTTGCGGATTCCTGAGGCTTCAGTTCAGAGGCATTTTTTCCATAGTAAGTTTTGGCGGCAGCTTGTACTCCAAAAATCAGATCACCCATTTCAGCAATGTTGAGATACATTTCTGCTATCCGTTCCTTTTTCCAGAAGGTCTCAATTCCCAGTGTAAAATATAATTCCAGTGCTTTCCTCAGATAATTTCTTTCCGGCCACAAAAACAGATTTTTTGCTACCTGTTGGGATATAGTGGATGCCCCCCGTACTTTCCGACCTTTTTTGTTGTGTTCCAGCGCAGAAGAAATCGCATCCAGATCCAGACCGTAATGAAAGGGTAAATTCTGGTCTTCGGCGGCCATTGCGCAAACAGGGAGGATACATGCATTTCTGAAATTGGTACCCAATCATATGCCAGTCCGGATTTTTCGGATTGGATCCATCTTTTAATCATCAGATAGGTGGCCGGAGGAGGTGTAAATCTGAAAAGTAGAATGAAAAATACACTAATGCTGATGAAGCCGACAGTAATCTCCGGCAGATAATTCAAAAATCTTCTGATTCCTCTAATCAAGGAAGAGGAAGTACCCGCATTTTCATCAGGATGACTTTTGCGATCAGAAGATTTTCTCTTCATTTACTTTATTTTGATCTGTAATTTGTTATTCTCATCCGGCTGATATTGGGTATGCAGGACATCGAGAATGTTGGGAATCCACCAGAAACCAATGCGATTTTTTTATAATTCTTTTACCCACGTTACTCCGATAGGTATGCCTTGTCACCATGATTTTGGAGAGGACTATCATTTTTTTAAGTCCGGTTTCTTCCTGGATTTCACGCATGGTGGCATTTTTTTTGGTTTCTCCCGGTTCTATTTTGCCTTTAGGCAGGTCCCAGGAGCCCCGACGAAAGATAAAGAGATACTCGTTTTTTTCATTTCTCACGAGTCCGCCTGCTGCTTCAATTTCAGTAAAATGAGATTTGAAATCTGCTTTCAGCTTGGGAAAGTCCTCATAATGAATCACAAATTTTTCAGACTTAATGGATTTTTCCAGTACATGGATGTAGTCCAGCAAATGCTTTTTATTGCCGGTATATTTTACCACCACATTTCCTGCTCCACCGGTATCTTCGAGTGTTACATCCTCTGAGGGCTTGAGTATGACTTCCACTTCATTGATGTAAATTTTATATATTTGTGGTTTGAGGTTCATTCGACTGATATATGATACAAAAATATAATATTGCGCTTAGCCTGCTGCAAATTAAAGCAATAAAATTAAGTCCGCAAAATCCTTTCACATGGGCATCAGGCATTAAGTCTCCCATATACTGTGACAATCGTATTACCCTTTCTTATCCGGAGGTGCGAAATGAAATCCAGGCTGCATTAAGGGATAGTCTGCTTAATTTCGGCAGGATAGAAGCTGTTTCAGCAGTAGCTACTGCGGGTATTGCCCACGGTGCCATATTGGCTGACAGAACCGGTCTGCCGTTTTCATACGTGAGATCCAGTCCCAAATCCCATGGCAGACAAAACCTCATCGAAGGAGAAATTCCTGTGGGAAAAAATGTCCTGGTGATAGAAGACCTTATTTCCACGGGAGGAAGCTCCCTTGAAGCTGTTCAGGTACTCAGGGATAGTGGTTGCATTGTTGCCGGGGTTCTGGCGATTTTTGATTACGGTTTTGATAAAGCTAAACAAAACTTTGCCAGTCATCATTGTCCATACCATACACTCACCCACTACGGTGAATTAATCGGTATTGCCGGTGAAACGGGATATATCAATCCTGATGAAATGGAGATACTCAATGCATGGAATCAAAATCCGGAGACCTGGTTTCAGGACAATTTTTCGGCAGGAAATTAATTATGAATTGGGAGCATTTGCCCCGGAATGAATTTTTTTTACTTTTGGCCTGACTTTATTCATTCATCCCAACAAAAACCTCCTTGGAATAATGAAAATTATCAATAAAAAATCTGAATCTTTTTTATTCAAATATCTCAACAATGCCTCGCCCACAGGATATGAAGCCGAAGGTCAGAAGATATGGCTCGATTATATTAAACCTTACATAGATGAATATCACACCGACAATTACGGCACAGTGTATGGAGTAATCAATCCTGATACGGGATACAAGGTGGTGATTGAAGCTCATGCTGATGAAATATCCTGGTATGTCAATTATATAGCTGACAATGGTTTTATTCAGGTCATTCGCAATGGAGGATCAGATCACATTATTGCACCCTCCATGAGAGTCCATATACATACTTCCAAGGGCAAAGTGCCGGGAGTGTTTGGTTGGCCTGCTATTCACACCCGTAAAGGTAAGGATGAAAATATGGCGCCTACCATGGAGAATATTTTTATTGATGTGGGGGCCAAGGATAAGGAAGAGGTCGAAAAAATGGGGATTCACGTAGGTTGTGTGATCACCTTTCAGGATGAACTCATCAAGCTGAACGATACTTATTATGCCGGCAGGGCTTTGGACAACCGAATCGGAGGGTTTTGTATAGCCGAAGTGGCAAGGATCATCAAGGAGAAAAAAATAAAGTTGCCTTACTCATTATACATAGTGAACGCCGTACAGGAAGAGGTAGGACTGAGAGGGGCAGAAATGATTGCACATTCCATAAAACCGGATGTAGCCATCGTCACTGATGTATGCCATGATACCAGTACTCCTTTGGTCAACTCAAAAGTGCAGGGTGATACCAAATGTGGTAAAGGTCCCTGCCTGACTTATGCCCCTGCCGTGCACAACAAACTGCTGCAGTTGGTCATGCAGACAGCTGAGAAAAACAAGATACACTTCCAGAGATCGGCATCCAGCCGCACCACAGGAACAGATACTGATGCTTTTGCATACAGCAACGGAGGGGTGCCTTCTGTGCTGATATCCTTACCCCTACGCTATATGCATACCACAGTCGAAATGGCCCACAAATCAGATATTGAGGATGTCATCCTTTTGATTCTGGAGACGTTAAAAAAAATCGAAAAGGGGCATAATTTCAAGTATTTTTAATTCACTGACGGGGAGATTGGTTCTTATTTATCAAAAGGCATGAGGAAGCTCATATTTTGAAAAATTTAAAAGTGGTCTTACTACTTCTGTCTTCCAATGTAATAAAATACATACCCGGTAATAGATGAGAAACATCTACTGTGTTGTGGTGAAGCTGCCCGTAAAATTTCAGTTTTTTCAAAGTATCTGTGATATATATTGTGCAAGGAAAACTCAGGTCTGAAAAATGCAGATTTAAAATATCAGTAGCCGGATTTGGGGTGATATATGTCTTTATATTGTAAGTAGTCTTCACATTACTCACACATGCATAACTTTCAGGAGAATCGAAATAATGAAGGTCTAAGTATTGTATGATTATTCCTGCGAGTTTTTGAGCAAATTGTCTTCGCTTTTCTGCATCAAATCTTACGTTCTGGTTTACTTCAATCTGGATACCATCTATATTTCCCTGCTTTTGTGAACCATGTTGGGATACATTATAACCGCCACTGAAGTAAGGTTCTGATATTTTCGGAAATGGGTCATAGAATGATGGAACAGATGGGTAAGCTTCATTTTCACATAATTGACCGAAACTTTGTACGCCTCTCAATAATTCTGCATGAGTAAGTCCGTTTTTATTATACTGAACCAGACTACGGATACTGCTGTATCCTATAAATTTCGGGGTATTCAGCATACTGTCAGGCAATCTCAGTTCGTCATCATACAGTAAATAACCCAGCTCAATTCTCTGCATGGAATGTCCATGACCGTGGATATCCAGATAAAGTCCTTTGCCATAATTTTTCTGCACTTCTGTCTTGGAGTAATGTATGAAATCATGAAAATCATTCCATGCCTGAATAGCTTCTGTGTTGCCGAGAGTTGCCTCCCAAAGATTGCGGTTGGCGTCAAATTTTGAACGATGGAGATTGTTGATGATTAAATGCGGAAAACAACCGGTAAGCTGATTTAGAGCACGGTAGATTTCCAGACTCAATTCCCGGGTAAAGGCATCATTTACATGGGGACATACTTCACAATTGCGGTCCGGAATATCTGTGGGTCTGTCATATCCACCGTGTGGTGCTGAAAGTATGATTGGCAGTGTACCGCAATGATATTCAGTAAAAGATCTGTATCCCTGATACTTTTCGCCGGGAATGTATGGCTGGCCATTAAGGATGCCTGCTGTCAGCAGTATTAGAAGAGCATTAAAGATATTTATCCACATCGAACAGATGGAATTATTAAAAACATCCGAAAAGATAAAAAATAAAGGGGATTTCCTGATTGAAAATCCCCTTTGTTTAAATTATGGATTAAAAATTATTTTTTAAGATTTTCCATTTTCAGCTTGTATTCATCTGATTTGGCAAAATCTCCTTTTCTGGCATAGATCTCTTTGCATGCAATCAGGGTATTCATGTCCTTGGGATTGAGTTGTTCTGCTTTCAGAAAGTAGGGCAGGGCTTTTTCGAAATATCCGTCCATTTCTGCTTTGATGGCATTGTATTTTTTGGTACCTGCTGAGGAGTAATCGTTGGCTACCTCATTCAGATCTGCCGACATACCGGCTGCTTTGTTGTAATACAATGCACCCTGACTGTACACTGCATCAAAGTTTTTGGGGTCTTTGCCTAAGGCCTGCTCAAAATAGCTGTATGCAAGATTAAAGTATTCATCTGCTTTAGCAATATTTTTGGCAGCTCTTTCTTTTTGATTCAGCTGGTCATAAACATTACCCAACGTGTTGTAAACTGAAACGTTTTCAGGCTCTTTTTCGATGGCCATTTTCAATTTACCTACCAGGTCATCCAGTCTTCCTCCTCTCAGGTAATAATTGATTTCAGCAAAGAGGAGACCATTGTCATCGGGATGTGCTTTCCTTCCTGCCTCGAGATATTTCATACCTTCAGCTTCATTTTTTTCTACTGTAAGGGTAAAGAGAGCCTCATACACAAGTGGTTGTGCATTGCCTTCCTTATATAGCTGCTGGAAATAGGGCAGACATTTTTCTTTATCTTCACTGAAATAGGCGCATACACCGGTGTAAAAAACCTGATCGTTTCTCACAGCGGGATCGTCAAGCCTGCTTTTTTCCTTGTTTTTGGAGAGTACATCGTAGGATACCAGTGTGGCTGCAAAATTCTCAAATGCTGAGGGATAGTCATTGTCCTGAAAGAAAGTAATCGCCAGGTTATTGAGCAGCTCCTCATTGTCCTTAAGACCGGCAAGTGCATCCTTGGTATGTCCTTTTTTGGTTGCCAGTTCCATGGCTTTGAGGAAGGCGGCCTGAGCATTTCTTGATGCATCGGGATGCGGAATCTTGTAGCTGTTATCCTGTACCTTTCTGGTAATTTCTGCTCTGGCAATTTCATTCAGTACCTGACCTTTCATATTCCAGGCTTCAGGATCCATTTTGGTTGCGTCCATATCAAATGCCTGGCCAATCAGACTCATGGCTTCATCTGCTACGGCCGATTGCCCGACAGGATCCAGATAATATTTGCCCATATTTTTGGCTGCATTTTTCAGTAATTTTTTTCCATCCTGTGCATTAGCCGAAAACACAGCCAGACACATTGCGAAAGCTATCCAAAAAAATCGTTTCATTTTAAGTGTTTTAAATTTTTCAGTGAACAAAAGTAAAGATTTCTTTTCTATCAAAAACATATCCTTTAGACGAATTTACCTCCGAAAAATACTTTAGAAAATGTTAAATCCTTTCAATCAGGGTTAATTTTTTGGTAAATTATTCTTCCTCCTCACTTTGTTCCTCTCTTCTGATCACAGTTACGTCTGCGATGGATTCATTTTCCTGTATCCTGATGACCTTTACCCCCTGAGTGGCCCTTCCCATCAATCTCATGTCCGATACCGGAGTACGTATTACAATACCCTCGGCTGTAGTAATCATCAGGTCGTCAAATTCAGATACAAATTTGATGGCTATCAGGTCGCCGGTTTTTTCGGTGATATTCATGGTTTTCACACCCTTTCCTCCTCTGTTGGTGATTCGGTAATCGTCCAAAGAAGAACGTTTGCCGTTACCTTTTTCTGAGACGACCAGCACCGAATAATCTGTCCTTTCAGGATTGGCTGAGATCATACCTATGACTTCGTCATTTTCATCCAAAGTCATGGCTTTGACCCCTGCTGCCGTCCTGCCCATAGGACGTACTTTTTCCTCATTGAATCGAATGGCTCTTCCTTTCCGGTTGGCCATGATGATTTCGTTTTTACCTGTAGTCAGCTTGGCTTCGATCAGCTGATCTCCTTCATTGATGGTAATGGCATTGATACCATTGGCTCTCGGTCTGGAGAAAGCTTCGACAATGGTCTTTTTGATCATGCCTTGCTTGGTGCAGAATACAATGTAGTGGTTGTTAATGAAATCTTCGTCATTGAGATTTTCTATTTTTATGTAGGCTCTCACCTTATCATCGGGCGGTATGGCCAGGATATTCTGTATGACCCGTCCCTGAGAGGTCTTGGATGCTTCGGGGATCTCAAAGGCACGCAACCAGTAGCACCTGCCCTGTTCTGTAAAGAGAAGCAGGTAATTGTGATTGTGTGCAATAAACATATGCTCTATGAAGTCTTCATCTCTGGTTTTCGATCCTCTGGAGCCTCTTCCTCCCCGGCTCTGAGCCCTGAATTCGGCAGTTTTGGTCCTCTTAATATAACCAAGATGTGAGATGGTGATTACCATTTCTTCATTGGGAATGAGGTCTTCTACGCTGATTTCGTCATCTGCATGAGATATATCTGTTTTTCTGGGGTCTCCGTATTTTTCTTTGATTTCATCCAGTTCCTCCTTGATTATGCCTCTCTGCAGTGCCTCACTGGCCAGAACTTCTTTATAGTATGCAATTTTTTTCAACAGCTCTTCATATTCTTCCTTAACCTTTTCGATTTCGAGGCTTACAAGCCTTTGCAGTCTCATATCGAGGATAGCTTTGGCCTGAATTTCACTGAATTCAAAGGCAGCAATCAAACCGTCTTTTGCCTCCTCTACCGTCTTGGATTGTCTGATGATACGGATTACTTCATCAATATTATCCAGCGCCTTAAGCAATCCTTCGAGTATGTGGGCCCGCTCCTCTGCCTTGCGCAGGTCATATTGGGTACGTCTGACAATGACTTCGAGTCTGAATTTGATAAACTCATCTATCAGACCTTTCAGATTTAGGGTGCGTGGTCTTCCATTGACCAATGCTACATTGTTTACACCATAGGAAGATTGTAGCGGTGTATATTTATACAGTTTGCTGAGGATCACATTGGCCATGGCATCCTTCTTCACTTCCACGACGATTCTGAGACCTCTCCTGTCGGACTCATCCCGGATATCAGATATGCCATCAATTTTATCTTCATTGACCAGCTCGGCCATCTTGGCCACCAGCCCTGCCTTATTGACCTGATAGGGTATTTCAGTAATTATAATGGATTCTTTACCGTTGGGTCCGGTCTCAATGCTTGCCTTACCTCTTACCACTATTCTTCCTCTTCCGGTCTCAAAAGCTTCCTTCACTCCGGCATAGCCATAAATGGTACCACCGGTAGGAAAGTCCGGGGCCTTGATGTGTTCCATCAACTCAGCGATGGTAATATCCGGATTGTCGACCGCAGCCTTGATACCATCTACGACTTCGGAGAGGTTGTGCGGCAGCATATTGGTAGCCATACCCACGGCAATACCTGAAGCACCGTTGATGAGCAGGTTGGGTATTTTCGCCGGAAGGACGGTGGGTTCTTCGATGGAATCGTCAAAGTTGAGCTTGAAATCCACCGTTTCCTTATTGATGTCAGCCAGCATTTCATCACTTATCCGGGCAAGTCTTGCTTCGGTGTATCGCATGGCAGCCGGACTGTCTCCATCCATAGAGCCAAAATTACCCTGTCCATCCACCAGCGGATACCTGAGCGACCAGTCCTGTGCCATTCTGACCATGGCATCATACACAGAACCATCCCCATGGGGATGATATTTACCCAAAACCTCTCCCACGATCCTGGCAGATTTTTTGTGTGCCCTGCCGTATGGGAGACCCAGTTCTGACATTCCGAAAAGCACCCTTCTGTGTACCGGCTTGAGACCATCTCTGACATCCGGTAATGCCCTGGATACAATCACCGACATGGAGTAGTCGATGTAGGTTACAGGTAGCTTATGTTGTCCGTTAACATCATGGAGATAAAGCATCAAGCCTCACAGGGTACATAGTTCATCATATGAAGGTCTCCCATGGTTCTGAATGCCTGCAAATTGAGGACTTAGGAGCATTGGCGTGTTGATTTCGGGAATTTTATCTTATTTTTGAATTTTATTCCACTTATGTATCGAAAGGTTTTCTTGCTTGTCTGGCCAATTTTGGGATTATGGATTTGGAGTGTCTATGGATATGCCAATTGCTCCAAGCCATTTGGTCTGAGTTTTCCGGATAAGACTACCACCTCCATTGATGTAAGGTGGTCTGACGGGAATATCAATCCTCTGGGATGGGAAATTGAGATTACAGAGCGGGGAAAGGCTCCTTCAGGAATACCGGATTATGTAAATATTCCAGCCCGTAATTTCAGAATCGAAATGCTGAATCCCTCTTCAGCTTATGATCTTTATATCCGTGCCAGATGCAGCAGCAGCAGTGTGAGTGACTGGAACGGTCCTTTTTTATTTACCACAGTTTTTTCCAATCCTACTGCCTGCAAGGTATTTGTTCCTGTCAAGGACAACGGAACAGAAATATTCCAGATTGATGTGGATCAGCCGGGGAGATTGGGAGTGGATGTCTTTGTAAAATCTGTGGAATTGCTGATGGAACATACCTGGCCTGCCGATATGCAGATAGTATTGGAATCACCTGCCGGCAAATCGGTGATTCTTACCAATCACTATGGCACTATCACAGACAATTTTGGAGATGTGAATGATTTGGCCTGTAAAAGTAATACCATTTTTGATGGGGATGCCTGTATTCCCATCCGGCAGGGCCGACCACCCTTTGCAGGTATTTACAAACCGGAGGAGAGTTTCACCATTTTTGATGATAACAGTCCGGCAAAAGGTGTCTGGAGACTTAGGACCTTTGACAGGGCAGTACAGGATATCGGTATTATAAGGTATCTGAAAATCAATTTTTCGGAAGAAAGATGCATAACTCCTGCCAATTTTTCAGTGGCGGAGATTGACTTCAACAGTGTGGAATTGACCTGGAGTTCATTCAGTTTCTGCAATGCAGCCAGGATAAGCATAGGAGCTCCGGGACAACCGGTGGATTCCATGACTCAGTATTTCATTAATTGTCAGAATAATAAATTTACCATTACAGGTCTTGCCCCCAATACGGAATATCAGGTATTGGTACACGCCATTTGCGGAACCGGGATATCAGCCGGCAGTTGTCCGGTCATTTTCAAGACAGCCTGTGAGGCAGCCACAGTTTCGGAGGGTTTTGATGATCTGGAGAAGTGCAGGGAAGGCTGTGCTTTTGCCTGCAATATCCGGGGAGTGTGGCAGAATGTAGCCGATGACGGGATACAGGACTGGATCGTGTGGAAAGGAAGAACGGACACCGAAAATACCGGTCCGGATGGAGATATTTCAGGCACAGGCAAATATGTGTATATAGAGAACAATCCGGATTTGTGTGGTGAAAAAAATGAGGTGATACTCGAATCTGACTGCATGGATATTTTAGGTAATCCCTCCGGATGCGACATGTCTTTTTACTATCACATGTATGGTGTCAATACAGAGTCCCTGACGCTCGAAGTGAATACGGAGGGAAATGACCGATGGGAATTGTTGTTTGAAAAGCGGGGAGATCAGGGCAACAGATGGATACAGCAGACGCTCAGTCTGGGCGAATGGGGTGGTAAAACCGGTAAATTCAGATTCAGGGCAGTGTCAGGTACAGGCAATTTCGGAGACATTGCACTGGATCAGATTGAATTTTACAAATCAAAGATAAGGAACAGTTTAGTAAGGTATTACAGAGATCAGGATGGAGACGGATATGGTACGGGTACGGAGTTTAAAGACTTATGCACGCTCAATATACCTGATGGATATTCATTGATTGCCGGTGATTGTGATGATAGCAATCCGCTTATTTATCCGGGAGCGATTGAAATTCCCTGCAATGCCGTAGATGAAAATTGCAATGGTATGGAAGACGATAGTCCACTTTTTAACCCTATCACTGTTAGTGCCACTATACTGCCTGAAAGCTGTAATGGATTGAAAGATGGAATCATCAATCTGGTAATCGCCGGAGGAACGCCTCCGTACTCTGTAAGGTGGAATAATGGAAAAGAAGGAGTATTTGTGGATGGGTTAAGTCATGGGTTCTACTTTGCGGAAATCAGGGATTTCGGAGGGTGTGTATTCAGGACGCAGTTTTTTGAGGTGCCTGTACAGACCGTAATAAATATAAGTGTACTGAATCTGGTCAGACCAAGCTGTGATGGTAAATCGGATGGTGCCATACATATCAATCATTCGGGTGGTGTAGGCCCGATTGACTACAAATGGAGCAACGGCGCAGTTACAAAAGATCTGATGAATATTCAGGCAGGAGTATATACCCTTACATTAACAGACAGTAACGGATGTGTCAGGGAAAGTGAGCAGATTTCACTTTTTGCCTTGCCTTCATTCACTGCCGGAGTGGCTTCGATGAAAACTCCCCGATGTCATGGCTCCAATGATGGAAGTATATCTATTCAGGTGCAGGGAGGAAAGTCACCTTTTCAGGTGGAATGGAATAATGGTCAGTTGGGGTTTATGATTTCGATGATTACGGCGGGACCCTATTCGTGTACAGTCACAGATGCAGATGGTTGCAGAAATGTGGTGAATACGATTTTGGTCCAACCACCTGAGCTGAAAAATGAAATCATCAGTATAGAACAGGTAAGATGCTCCGGGGAGCGAAACGGAGCTGTAAAGACGATAACTTCCGGAGGTACACCACCTTATACTTTTTTCTGGAACAATTTTTTGTTTACGGAAAGTATTTTTGATGTCCCGGCCGGAAATTATTCCTTACTGATCAGCGACAGGAACGGCTGTGAACTGGAGAAAACCGGTATGAGGGTAACCCAACCGCAAAAATTAATGGCAGAGTTACAGGATGTAGTGCCTTCTGTATGTCCACTTGGGAAAAATGGCTCTATTGAGGTCGGTGTTTCGGGAGGGATACTGGAATATAACTATGCATGGAAAGGCACTGAGTCTCAAACCAACAGGGCTGTAAATCTGAGTAAAGGATTGTACGGCGTGACCGTAGTGGACAGAAATGGATGTAAAAGTAGTATCACCAATATTTTAGTACCTTTTGTAAATGTACCTGTATTGTCAGAGTTGACACTGATCAAAGACAATAAATGTTATCTGGAGAAAGGCGCCAGAATAGAGGCTCAGCTGAAAAACGGGACAGCACCCTATGATTATAACTGGAGTTCAGGAGCTCAATATATCAAGACATCAACCAGGGATACGATTCTTGATCTGCCTGCGGGAAACTACCGACTCACAGTAACCGATGCATTAGGTTGTTTTGGAGAATCACAGACATTGACCATCCCGGAAAAACCTGTGTATGAATACAGCGTCACCCATATACAGAATAATGTTTGCAAGGAGGATTCTACCGGTGAAATCCGTATTGAGATATCAGGGGGTATGCCTCCCTTTACCGTGAATTGGTCAGGTGATGCAGAAGGGTCTTCATTCGTGATTTACCCAATGGTGTTTATTATGGTACTATAAGGGACAGGGAGGATTGTATGCTTACAATCCAACCCATTCAAATCTACAGCGAATCAAATATTTATGTGTATCCGGACATTCAGCATGCAACGGGAGGAATGAACAATGGCAGCATCTGTCTGACATTGTCAGGTGCACTTTTTCCGGTTAATGTGTCCTGGAGTACAGGCCTGTCCCCCAATCAATATTGTCTGTCCGGTTTGCCGGCCGGTGTATATTCCGTTACAGTCACAGATAATGCCGGATGTGTCGAAGC
The DNA here is from genome assembly GCA_016716335.1 of Saprospiraceae bacterium. GTDB lineage: Bacteria > Bacteroidota > Bacteroidia > Chitinophagales > Saprospiraceae > OLB9. The sequence goes on from JADJWN010000003.1 coordinate 207,261, forward strand.
ACTCATGTTTGAGATTCAAAATATCTCATCTTTAAGCGAAAATGAGGTTAAAAATCCGGTCCTACTGTTTCCGAATCCGGCAAGTGAGACATTGTATCTTATCAATGCTGAAGATATGGAAGGCTTACAGCTGTACACTTCAGATGGTCAGATACAGGAAGTAAAAATCAAAGACAATTCTATGGACATAAGTGGATTGCCTTCCGGACTTTATTTTATCAGATTCAAAGGGAATAAACGGAATCAAATTCTGAAATTTATAAAAATCTGAGATTCAATCCAGAATGGTAAATGTAGTTCTCCGGTTGAGTTGGTGTTCCTCTTCTGTACATTTCATGCATTCACAGTTTATCAGGAGTTTATCTTCACCGTAACCTTTGGCACTAAGTCTTTCATAATCAATTCCTTTGGAAATCAGATAATCCACAGCTGATTGTGCCCGTTTTTGAGAGAGGATCTGATTGTATGCTCTTTCGCCACGACAGTCCGTGTGCGACGATAATTGTATGCGGATCTGTGGATTTACCCGAAGCAAATCCGCCAATTCGTCCAGGATCGGAGCGGCAGTCGGAGTTATATCCCATTTATCATAGTCATAATAAATGTTTTGCAGTGTAATTTCCTTGTTTTTGAAAAGTTTTTGAAGGACTATATCTGTGTTGATGGTATGGGAATTCTGGTCGGTTTTCCAATCTATGCCGTAAGATGAGATTTCTGTCTCTCTGTTGAGGTAGCCATTTTTATTGGCAATGATGATGTAATGGTTGTTTTCTTCTATTTCAGCTGCAAAAATGCCGTTCAGACCGGATGTGCCCTGAAAAATTGTTTTACCATTTTTTTCCCTGATTCTGATATTTACAGAGGGGAGTTGTCTTGTGCCGAGTAATATGCTGGACGGATCATCTTCGACCTGATAATAGGATTCCAGTGTCTTCCCGGCAAGAAAAACCGATTTTTTTATGCTTTGAGGAGTATTGCCGGCGATCAGGGTTGTATCGGTTTTGACCGGAAGAGGTCTGCGGGTGAAAATAAAAATGTCTTCTTTTCCGGTACCTTTTCGCACTGAGCTGAAATAGCCCTTTTGCTTCATGTTTCCGGTGAGTCTGGCATAATCATCTACAATAAGTCCAAAATCATCTCCCCCTGAATTTACAGGTCTTCTGAGATTTTCCGGATTTGCCCAGCTTCTGTCTTTTTTCAGATAGGTTTTGAAAATATCCAGACCTCCCAGCCCCGGCAGATAATCGGATGAAAAATACAAAGTATCTCCGTGTGTGGTGGGAAATTTCTCATTTCCTATCGTATTGATAGAATTGGGAAGGGGTTCGGGTTCGCTCCATAAGCCGTTTTCATCCAATTCCGAATAAAAGAGGTCATAGCTGACTCCGGGATCATTGATGTCTGCACTGAATATCAGGATGCTGTCATTTTCAAAAAGTGCGGGGTGCCCGTAATTGAATCTGTCCTCTACAAAGTTAAGTGGTTGAGGTTCGGTAAAAAATCCGTCTATTCTTCTGGATTGCATAATTTTACATCTGGCATCGCCGGTGCCAAAACTGTAACAACGGGTGAAATACAAGGTACTGTAATCCTTACTGAAACAAGGAGTTCCTTCATTATGACCCGAATTAATTTCCAGGTCAAATTTTCTGACATCAGACCCATTTATGAGCATTATGAATAAATCCGAAAATTTTTCACCTGTCCACAGGTACTTTTCCGAGCTGCCGGCCATCTGACGGTCAGAAGTAAAAATCAGGAAATCTTTTTCGTAAATGGCCGGACTATAATCAGCAGAAAAAGAATTTTCAAAAATCTTATCCACGGAGTATTCGGATGGCTCATTGTTCCATTCCATCACCTGACGGCAGATTCTGATCTCTCTGTCTGCTTCTGAGGTATTACCGGTTTTTTTGCCGTATTCCTCAAAAGCCACTATTGCCTGTGGGTAATCCTCTGCCATTTTGTACAATGTGCCCAGTTCTTTCCAGGCCAATGGATTATAGCCTATTTCCAATGCTCTCTTCATCCATATCAAAGCATTGTCGATATCGGAGGTCATCAGATAACTTTTGGACAACATGTATGATTTCCTGCCCGACCTGTCCTCATTTCCTTGTTCCAGTTCTTTGCTCAGCAATTCAATGGCCTGAAAATATTGCCTGTATGCATAGGCTGTTTCCCCATCCTTCACTTTTTGGGTAAAGGAGCAGGATTCTGCAATCAGCGAAATCAAGACCGTAATAATCAGTACTCTGTTCAATACTATCAGATTAAAATCTAAAGGATTTAACGGGTTTTACAATAAAGCAATTACACCCACCGGTAAAAATCGTTCAATTTTGACTATGTGTTGATAATAAAAAAGAAAAGGCGATAAAAATGTTTTATCGCCTTTCAGATATATTATGCAATGAAATAATAATCAGACCTTAGCAGACCTTCTGCTGAATGATTTTTCAGGTGTGGGCTTGTGCTCCCGCGTCACAACCTTAAGGTCATGAGCCAGATCATTTACCACAGGGGCTGCAATGAAAATAGAGGAATAAGTACCGACTATGATACCAACAAAGAGAGCAAATGCAAAGCCTTTGATGCTGGCTCCTCCGAATATCAAGAGAATCACAATCACCAATAAGGTGGTGCCGGATGTCAGCAATGTTCTGGAAAGCGTGGTATTGATAGCCATATTGATCACATCCTCTTTTTTAGCAGTGGTATGTATGCCCATAAACTCCCGGATTCTGTCAAAAACAATCACGGTATCATTGATGGAGTAACCTATCACTGTCAGAATGGCTGCAATAAATGCCTGATCCAGCTCAAGTGAGAAAGGCAACAAACCTCTGAGGATAGAGAATAATCCCAGCACTATGAATGCATCATGGAATACCGCCACAATAGCTCCGAAACTATACTGCCACTTTGAAAATCTCAGCAAAAGGTAGAGGAAAATCACAATCAATGCAAAAATACCTGCATAGAAAGAACTCTTCTTTAAATCATCCGCAATGGTAGGACCAACCTGGTTGGAACTTGTCACGTGTATGACATCATTGGAAGATTCAGTATTGATGAAATCTTCAAATTTAACATCAGATTTGGTAAGCTGTACGATACCTTCATGCAGTTTGCCTGAAACTTTCTCATACACATCATCTGAGGTGTCATCGATAAGGTAAGAGGTAGTAATATTGTAGGTATTATCCACATCTACCTGCTTTACCACAGGGGCTGCACCGAAAACGGAAGTCAGTGCATTTCTCAATGCATCAGAGGTGATATTTTCCTTTCCGGTAAACTGTACATTGTAGGAAAATCCTCCTTTATAATCTACGCCAAGATCAAAGCCTCTTGTAAACATGGAGACCAGACCTGCAAGGATGAGTGCACCGGAGATAACATAGGCTGCTTTTCTTTTGCCCAACCAATCAATATTGATGGAAGAAAGCGCATTCTTTGAAAAACCTGTCCAGAAACTGAGTGGCTTTTTCTTCTCCACCCACCAGTCTATGATAAGTCTTGATACCAGCAAGGCAGTGAATACAGAACAGAGCACCCCGATAATCAATACAACAGCGAAACCTTTGACCGGACCCAAACCGAAATAGGCCAATACCATGGCAGTAAGAATGGTAGTGACATTGGCATCTATGATGGCGGAATAGGAATTGTAAAATCCATCTGCAATGGCGGTAGGCAGATTTTTGCCTGCTCTCAATTCTTCCTTGATCCTTTCATAAATAATCACGTTGGCATCCACTGCCATACCTATAGTAAGCACAATACCTGCGATGCCTGATAAGGTCAGCACCGTACCAAAACTTGAAAGTGTACCAAAAATCAGGAAAACATTGAGCAGAAGCGAAATCACCGCCACTACACCACCGCCTGCATAATACAATATCATAAAAATCACTACCAAGGCAAATCCCAGAAGAATGGAATTGATACTTTTCTGGATATTTTGCTTACCCAAAGAAGGTCCAACATTGGACTCCTGGATGATTTTAGTCTTGGCGGGCAGTTTACCTACTTCGAGGATGTTGGCAAAATCCACGGCTTCATCTACCGAAAAATTGCCTGTAATGGATGAGGAACCTCCGGTAATCGGCCCGTTAACTCTGGGTGCGGATACAACCTCATTATCCAGTACTATGGCGATTTCCCGATTTCCATCGTTGGCAGCTTTGGTGGTCATTTCAGCCCACTTTTTAGCTCCGTTGGCATTCATGCGCAAATTAACCTCTACCTGACCGGTTACCGGATCCAAGGTCTGTACGGCACTGGTCACTACTTCTCCGTCCAATGGCGCTTTGTCAGTGTTAGCCAGAGTCTTGATCAGGTAAAGCTCATATTGATTGGTAAAATTGCCTTTTTCATCCTGACTTGGCTTGTATGACCAGAGGAATTTGGAATTTTTCGGAAATAACGCTTTGATATCAGGTCTTTCAAGCAATTCAGAAATGTAGTTTTTCTGATTCTTTTCGGCCACACCCATAACGGAAGGAGGCATTGTGCCCTGATTGAGTATCAATGCACTCAACAGACTTCCTTTATTGTCCAGGCCGGTGGAGGACTTAGGCACTATCTGCATGGTGGAATCTCCGGTCAGGTTTCCGAATTCGTCCATGGCAGGAGTGTAGATGGTATCCATTTCGGTAGTCTGTGCATTCCCGAGTGAATCCACTGCCGAAACATTGCCCGAAAGTCTTCTGTCAGCTTCCTGAAAGGCCTGAGCTATTCCGGCATCCGTATTTCTGTATGTATCCCAAAATTCAAGCTGAGCAGAAGCCTGCAGGTATTGTCTTGCTCTTTCGGGATTGTCGATACCGGGCATTTCAACCAAAATAAGGTCTCTTGCAGCATCCAGCGATACATTAGGTTGTGCAACACCCAGCTTGTCTATCCTTTCTTTGAGCATCTTGAAGGTCAGTCCAACCGTTTCGTCAGCTTTAGCTCTGAGGGCCCGTATTACTACACCATCGTTGGATTCCGTATTGATATCAGTGAGTATTTCACTTCTTGAGAATATTCTGCCCAGCTTATCTGGACCTGCCACTTTTCTGTATTCATCAGCAAAAAGTGTGATAAAATCAGACTGAGATGTTTTTTTGGCTGCCTTGGCATTATTTAAGGCCTGGATGAATTCAGCATTTTTATTGTTTCTGCCTGCCAGTGTTTTGAGGAAATCTTCCAGATCTACTTCAAGCACGGTACTCATACCACCTTTCAGATCTAATCCCAAAGCCAGCTGCTGTTTTTTCAGTTCTGAGTAGGTGTAGGATTTGATGAGTGGAATACTGAAGATTTTTTCAGAAGAAATAGAGTCCAGAAATCTTGCTCTGGCAATCTTATATTCTAAGGATCCAATTTTACTTTCATCTCCACCTACGGCCGTAAGGGCATATGCATCTGACTCTTTTTCAACCCTGTTAGTGGGAATAAAGTAGTAAAACTGCAATAAACATACTAATGATATCAGTACGAGAAATACCTTTATTAAACCTTTTCCTTGCATTTTTTAATGGTTATTTTTTGAAAAAACAGCGCAAATATACTTCTTTTCATTAACTATAATCATTTTATAACAAACATATGACTTGTAAAAAATAAATAATATGCAAAATATTTGAAAATAGTTTTTTATATATTAAAATATTGTATATATAATTCTTATGATCAATGGAGGAACGTTTGTTTCCCGTGTTGTTTATTCTTTGACCAGGTTTTTTAGGACTGCTTTCAATGCTTTACAACAACTTATAGAAAAGTATTTTCTAAAAACTTAAAGATTTTTGCAACTAATTGAGAAAAAACTGGGGAAAATTTTAAAAATATAAAAAATGACATTAAATTTGTGGCAAATGACATAATAATGAAAAAATATGCAGTAATACCACCCGATGATTATGCTCAGGACCCTGCAGCAGTGTACACCAGACAAAGTGCCCGCAGGCCTTTACTTAATTCCCGCAAAGCAGTTGCCATTGCCAGAAACGGGGTAAGGGTTGGCTACCTGCTGTATCTGGGCAAGATGATGGATATTCACATAAGTTTGCTTGCCAAAATTCTGAATGTATCACTCCGGACATTACAGAGATATACCCCAGATATGCTGCTGGATCCCGATGCCTCCTCCAAAGTGATGCGATTGGGAGCACTGAATGCACACGGTCTCGAAGTTTTCGGGTCGCAGGATGCCTTCAATAGCTGGCTGACGTTTGAGCTACAAGCGCTCGAAGGAGACAGACCGATTGATCTGCTGGATACTTCCTTCGGATTTGAGCTGGTAGATGATATTCTGGGTAGGATAGAGCATGGCATCTACTCATGAGGCTGTTCAGGATTGCCAGGCAAAAGTATATCCATGATTTGTCGGGAGAAGGGGCCAGGCTTTATGGCGGGAGGTGGAATTATCCGGGTACTCCCGTCTTATACACCAGCGAACACAGGTCTCTTGCCCTATTGGAGGTTTTGGTACATTATGATGCACTTGCAGCTATCAGGCAGGAATATGCATGTATGGAAATCGAATTGGAAGACGCTTTGATCCAAAATGTGGAGTTAAAGATTACTCAGACAGATACCAGCTACACAGATTATGAAATAAGCCGTAAAACGGCTGACCGGCATTTTCAGGATTATCACCATCTTGCCATCAAGGTACCCAGTGTCATTGTTCCACAGGAGTATAATGTAGTGATACATACTGCCCATTCGGACTTTACCGGTGTTAAGGTTGTAAAAGTCGAACCTGTCCGATTAGACCACCGGATTTTTACTTCAAAGTAATATCATTCTTCCAACAGATCCGGCCTCAGGGATTTTGTCCTGTCTAAAGATTGCTGATACCTCCACTCATCGATTTTGGCTTCATTGCCGGAAAGCAGAACCTGCGGAACTTCCATGCCTTTATACACGGCGGGTCGTGTGTACACAGGAGGCGCCAGCAGATTGTCCTGAAATGAATCGGTAAGGGCACTGGTCTCATCGTTTAATACCCCAGGAATAAGTCTGCCCACAGCGTCCACTACCACGGCTGCCGCAAGTTCGCCACCTGACAGTACATAATCTCCTATAGAGATTTCATGGGTGACATGCATATCGCGGATTCTTTGATCTATCCCTTTATAGTGACCGCAGATGATCATAATATTTTGAAGTAATGAGAACCGGTTTGCCAGCTTTTGATTGAAAGTAAGGCCGTCCGGGGTCATGTAGATTACCGCTTCATAATCTCTTTCGGATTTCAAACTGGAAATACAATTATCCAATGGTTCGCACATCATGACCATTCCTGCACCTCCTCCGTATTGATAATCGTCAATCTGTTTGTGCTTACCTATGCCAAATGAACTTGTCAGTAGTTCTGGTACGGCGGAGATGATATCTATACGAAGCATAGAGCTTACACTTTGAGTTAAAAGTATTATTTCAATCCGTGAACGAAAGGTACAAATCTGAAATTGCCATGCACCTCCTTTACCAGTGTCCCGTCTTCTTTTTTAATTATTTTGAGCATTTTCTGGATATCGTCTGTACCTACGGGTATGACCATAATCCCTCCGGGTTTCAATTGATCCAAAAGTTTTTGTGGTATTTCTGTGGCACCTGCGGTGACCAATATCTTATCGAACGGTGCAAATCTCGGGGCTCCTTCGTATCCATCCCCATATAGTGTGCGAATATTCCCATATCCGAGCTCTTTCAGTAATCTGGAAGTATGTTCGAACAACTTTGCCTGCCTCTCAATGGTATAAACCTTAGCTTTCATATAAGACAGAACGCAGGCCTGAAAACCCGAGCCTGTACCAATCTCCAGCACCCTGTCTCCTTTGTGGATGTCCAGCAAGCTGGTTTGTATGGCCACTGTGTAAGGCTGTGATATGGTTTGATCCGCTTCTATGGGAAATGCTACATCTTTGTATGCCCATTCAGCAAAAGCCTTGTCTATAAAAAAATGTCTGGGGATATCCCTGAAGGCATTCAGAATTCTTTCATCAGTGATGCCTTTTTGTCTGAGTTCATTCACTAACTTCTGCCTCAAACCCTTCAGTTGGTAGCTGTCTTTAAACTCGTTATTCATTATTGCCATCGGTCTTTACATATTATGGAAGAACATTGGCACTGCATTCGCCAAAACCAATCCTGCCGTAACCGGTATCATTCCAGCCCCGCATTATGACCGTGTCTCCATCTTCTATAAATGTTCTTTGAGTGCCATCCGGCATTTGTATTGGTTTGGTACCTTTCCAGCAAAGTTCAAGCATGGACCCGAATGAGTCTTCTGTCTCACCGCTGATGGTTCCGGATGCCATGAGGTCACCAATCCTGACGTTGCATCCATTTACTGTATGATGCGCCAGTTGCTGACACATGTTCCAGTACATGTATCTGAAATTGGAACGGCAAACGGTTTTTTTGCTGCCCGAATTTGATAAAATTTCTACCGATAAATGGATGTCATAATTTCTTTTGCCATCTATATTGAGGTAGGGCAGTACCTCCGGTTTTTGCTCCGGACCTTTGACTCTGAAGGGCTCCAGAGCTTCCAGCGTTACTATCCATGGTGATACTGTGGAAGCAAAATTTTTAGCAAGGAAGGGGCCCAAGGGTACGTATTCCCATTTTTGGATATCCCTTGCCGACCAGTCATTAAAAAGCATAAGGCCAAAAATATAATCCTCTGCCTCTTCTATAGGTATAGGCCGGCCCAGTGGGTTTTCTTTCCCAATGACAAATGCCATTTCCAGTTCGAAATCCAGTTGTTTGGTTTTGCCAAAGTGCGGGGTGGTAGCTCCTTCGGGCATGGTCTGTCCGGAGGGTCTGACAACAGGAGTACCTGACACGGTGATGGAAGAAGCCCTTCCGTGATATCCAACGGGTAGATGAAGCCAATTGGGAAGCAAAGCATTGGCCGGATCTCTGAACATCTTCCCTACGTTGGTTGCGTGCTCTCTGCTGGAGTAGAAATCCGTATAATCGCCAATATTCAGAGGAAGAACCATCTCTGCCTCTGCCGCCGGTATCATTAGTGCGGAAGACTTAAAAATATCTGCATCCAGATATCCTCCCACCGATAATGCCTCCTGCAATCTGGACCTCACAGCTGATGTCACAGCTTTTCCCAGTGAAATAAACGGATTAAGGGTTTTTTCATTGAAAATGCCGGAGGGCAGTTCAATGCCATTGAACACATCAATATTGTGACAGATACTCAGGTCTATGACTGTATCACCTACTCTGGTACAGACCGCATAATAATCTCCGGCACGAAATAACCCAAAAGGTATATTCATCAAGCTGAAGTCACTTTCCGGCGTAACGGGTATAAAACTTTTCATTGCTCAGAGATTTCATGAAACAAAAAATCATCCACCAAAACATAATTAAACATTAATACGGGAAGAATACAGCATTGGCAAAAAGCTGCAAACCTTTGTACCAGAATCCCCGGAAGAGCGGATTGTCCACAAAACAAATGACATCTCCTTTGCCATGCTTTTTTGATGCCAGCGTCACCGATTGGGGCAAATGGGATTTTAATACATGACCTATAAAACCGTAACTTTCAAAATTGTCGGGTACTGTAATCACATTCTGAAAATCTTTCTGCAGTCTGTAGGTCATGGCATTGGTTTTGAGACTGTAATAGAAATTGCCCATACCAAATCCTAATGGATGAGTCTCATCCACCTTGTTTCTGACTATAGCTCCGGCTGTTCCTGAACTCAGGAAGCGACGCTCAAAACTTTCGTAAGCATAGGTTCTTGCCCTGAGGGATTCTTCTTCTGATTGTTTTTGGGATTCATTTTTTTCTTCGTCGGTAGCGAAAGCCTGCAAGCCCCATCCTTCCATTACATCCAATACTTTTACGCCATCTTCCAAAGCGATGAGCCTTCCTCCTTTTTTGACCCAATCGGCCAGTTCCTTTACCTCTTCCTGAGAAAGACCATACCAACCACCCGGCAGTATTATGGTGTTGTATTTGTATAAGTCTATTCTGGATAAATGCTGATGATCCATAATGCTCAGGGGGTACTGTAAAATCTGCTCAAAATAATGCCAGACTTCCCCCACAGAAGTGGCATCGGTGCCTTCTCCGGAAAAAAGCAATACTTTGGGTTGTTTCAGCAATTCAAAAGCTTCTCCGCCTATATCTCCTCCATTCAGCGAATATCCTGAACTTACCGGGTGGAAATATTTTTTTTCAGGGTCTAGTGTCATGACAGCTTTTTCGAATTCCTTGATTCCGGGATTGTCTCCTTTTGTAATCATGAGATCTCCTCTCTGAACTGTGAGGCTGTCAATTCTGACTTGTTTTTTTGCCATCCGGACCCTGAATCCTTTCTTTGTCAGCTCTGCCAGGACGTGGGCAGATTGGACATCATCCCATGGCAGATGATAAGCATATGCTGTGGTTGCGTCCGGATGTTTTTTTCGGGCATCCGGTGTACTGTTGGTTTTAATCTGCACAGCGGCAGTGGTGGCATAACAATCCACATTATAAGCTAATGGCAGCGACCATGCCGTGATATCATAGGTCAATGAATCCGCAAGTTCGGGCACTTCCTCCATGAGTACCTGCAGCAATACAGATTTTGGCTGGGCGGTCTGAATGACAATATCATCCTTATCTACATCTACAGCCTGATTTTGCCTGCTTTGATAATAGTATGCATTCAATCTGATTTTTTGCGCAGCAAATCCATATTCGATCCCCGATTTTTCGAGGACATTCAATAATGCTGCGGTGGATTTGCTGTTTTTAAGGATGTAGGTTTTATACTTACCTTTAGGGTTGGTCTTGCTTTGTGCAAAATAATCCACCAGATTTTTATGCAGACTATCTGTATTTTTTACGGCCATCTCGATAGTTGACAGGGCTACTATGGTGTTGTTTTCTATTTTTCGGGCAAGTGTTAGCGTATCTCCATTAGATAGTAAAATTGCTCTGCCCGACATGGAGTGACCTGCCTGTTCAAAAGTCATTCCGATGGCTCCATTGAAGGTAGGGTAGGTGTCTCCATAACTGGGATAAAAAAGGTCAAACCGCTCCCTTGTCCAGTATAACAATCCTTTTGCATCAAAATATCGGGCATGATTTTTACCGATTTCGGTCTGAAAGGATTTCTGAAAGTCCGACACGTATTTATGGTAGGGTTCGGCTGCGGGTGCAAAGTAATAATTGGCTTCATGGCCCATTTCGTGAAAATCGGCATGAATATGGGGCAGCCATTGATTATACACCAGTATGCGCTGTCTGGTTTCCTTTTGGGTTTGCCAGGCCCAGTCACGGTTGAGGTCAAACAGATAATGATTGTATCGTCCTCTCGGCCAGGGTTCGAAGTGCTCTCTGTCGTATATTTCAGGATGTGTATTTGTACCGGATACCTGATTGATCCAATGTATATATCTGCTGTTGCCATCCGGATTGAGGTTGGGGTCAATGATGACTACCATATTTTTTAGCCATTCATCGTAGTTTCTATCCTTGTTTGTCAGTAATTGATAAATAATCTGAGGTACGCTCTCTGAGGCACCTGCTTCATTACCATGCACACCAAAACTCAGCCATACCAATACTTTCCTGTCTGTTCCGGTATTCTTTCCGGAGGTCATTCCCAGATCTTTCAAATGTGATATTCTGATATTTTCCAGATTTTGAATGTTTTCCGGGGAAGAGATAAATAAAAGCTGGAGCGGTCTGTTTTCCCAGGTGGTGCCGTATTCTATCCTTTTTATTTGGGGGAAGACTGACTTATCAGTTCATAATATTGATTGAGTTTATATTCCTGCGAATACTGCCTGCCGTAATTATTAAGAAATGCAGATGGCGAGGGTATATTGTCCTGAGCCGTCAGATAGCAGGATAATATGAAGAAAAAATAAAGTGATAAAATGCGCATATGATTATAATGTGGGTTGCAAAGGTAGCAAAACCCAGCATTTATTTTCATGACCAGGCTTGAAGGATTACTTTTCCTGTGTTCAGGATTATCTGTTTGGGTTTTTCCGAATATCAAAATTGTAGTACTTTCACCCTTAAAACAGAAATGATGCATTATACTGTTGAAGATCGATTTTTGAGATATGTCCGTATTGATACTCAGGCGGATCCCATGTCAGACAGTTTTCCTTCGTCATTGAAGCAAAAGGATCTGACCCATCTTATCTTGAATGAAATGGAGGAAATGGGTATCCGGGCACATACCAATGATGCAGGATATGTATATGCCCGCATTCCATCCAATACAGAGAAGAAGGTGCCGAGGGTATTTTTTTGTGCACACCTGGATACTGCTCCTGACTGCAGCGGAACGGATGTAAAACCTTTGGTTCACCGGAATTATCAGGGACAGGACATAGTGCTGCCCGATGATCCGTCTCAGGTGATCAGTCCGTCAAAGTATCCGGAGCTCCACAATAAAAAGGGCAACGACATAGTGACAGCCAGCGGACTCACTTTGCTGGGCAGTGATGATAAATCTGGGGTGGCCATTATTATGGATGCATTCTGGCAGTTTGTAAATAATCCGGATTTATTGCATGGAGAAGTGATTCTGCTCTTTACCACAGACGAAGAGGTTGGAAAGGGTACTGCCAAAGTGGATCTCGGATTATTGGGTGCTGATTTTGGTTATACGCTCGATTCAGGTGATCTTGGCTGTTTTGAGAGCGAAAATTTATCTGCGGATGCTTTGTCATTAGAAATACATGGTGTCAGCGCACATCCCGGATACGCCAAAGGTAAAATGGAAAACTCTATTAAAATTGCAGCAGCCATTATTGATGCATTACCCAAACTCACCTTATGTCCTGAAATGACAGAAGGCAAGGAAGGATTCCTTCATCCCAATAAGATCACCGGAGGTCTTGAAAAAACTACCGTGGATTTTATTCTCAGAGATTTTGAAACCGAAAAGCTGAAAGAGTATGCCGATCTGATAGAACAGATTACTCAGACAGTGCTCCTTCAATATCCGGGCTCTTCATATTCCATCAAAACCCGTAAGCAGTACAGGAATATGAAGGATGTATTGGATAAACACCCCAAGGTAGTACAGTATGCACTGGATGCTATGAAAAATCTAAACATCCCGGTCAAACACAGCAGTATCAGAGGAGGTACCGATGGCGCTACCTTATCTCATATGGGTGTGCCATGTCCCAATCTTTTTGCCGGTGAGCAGGCCATTCATTCCAAACATGAGTGGGTATCTGTACAGGATATGCAGCGGGCAGTGGATACTATCATAGAGATTTGCAGACTTGTAGCTACCGATGAAACAGTATGATATAATTGAAAATTTTCCTCTCTTTCCGTTAAGCCTGGTTGCTTTTCCGGGAGAGGAGCTCAAGTTGCATATTTTCGAGCCAAGGTACAGACAACTGATAGGCGAGAGTATTGAACAAGGGACACCATTCGGCCTGCCTGCGGTGATTGACGGGAACCTGAGCGGATATGGTACCATTATGACGGTGGATACATTAGTCAATACCTATCTGGATGGAAAAATGGATATTGTCACCAGAGGTACGGGTTGGTTTGAATTGCTGGAATATGACCGTATGATACCCGGAAAGTTATATCCCGGAGGTACCATTAAAGTACAGGGATGGGATGACATCTCTGACATGGTACTGACGGTCAGGCTAAAAGCCCTGATCAGTGAGCTCTACGAAATCATGAATATTACCAATGTGATATTGGAGTCTGACAAAGATTTCCGAACCTACAAGATAGCACATAAGGTAGGACTGAATGTCGAGCAGGAGCTCGAATTTTTAAAAACAGAAAAGGAAACAGACAGACAGGAATACCTGATACGTCATCTGGAATATCTGATTCCCATCGTCAGACAGGCTGAAGACCTGAGACGTAAGGCCGAGCTGAACGGACATTTTGCCAGTTTAAGTCTGCCTGATTTCTGATGTTTTTATTTTTCGGGTAAAAATATCTCTGCCATCATACATCTTACACTGCCACCACCGTGTTTTTCGATATTGGGTATCGGGACCGCCAGAATATTGGTCAGTGCAGACAGGGTTTGAATCTGCTCATTGGTCAATGAATCATACGCCGTCCGGGACATGACCAGGTATCGCTTATCATTGCTTCCAAGTACTTCCAGCATATTGCCTGCGAAGGCTTCCATCTGAGCATAATTGATTTCTATGATTTGCTTGCCGGTATTCTCAAACAAGCTTCTGAGCTCTTTTCTGCTGTCTTCATCAGGGATACTTTCCATACAAATCACCACAAAATCTTCACCCAGTGCCATCATTACATTGGTGTGATAGATATCCTTACCTGATCTGTCCACTGATCTGAATATACAACTCCTGTAGCCCATCAGTACATTGAATTTGTCAATCAGCGTAGCATCTGTACGTGGACTCAGGCAGGCATACACTATTTTATTGGGCCTGTCAAGTATCATGCTGCCTGTACCTTCCAGAAAGAGGTCTTCATCTTCATAAAATTCAAAGGAGTACCTGTTTTTGATATTAAAATGCTGTCCGACCTTTTCAATGATATCTTCCCTTCTCTCTATTCTGCGGTTTTTTGCATACATCGGATAGGTAATGATGCTGCCGTTTTCATGAAAACTTATCCAGTTGTTGGGAAATACGGCGTCCGGTTTGACCGGTTGGTCAGTGTCTTCAATCACTATTACGTTGATCCCTTTGGATTGCAGCAAATCCACCATTTGGTCAAATTCCTGCCGTGCCGTTGCTTCCAGTTTGCTGAAATCAATGGCTTCTGTTTTAGTTTGAAATGCATTGTTTTGAGCCGTTTCTTCATTGTATCCGAAATGGGCCGGCCTTATCATTAGTATATGATTGGTGATCTGTCGCATACTATTTGCCTATTATTTATATTGAACGAAAGAAGAACGGTCACAAAAACCGGGAGCAAATTAAGGTCAGATATTCCGGTTGAGACAGTTCAGATCTTCAAAGGCTGTTTTCATTCTCTGAATAAACTGAGTCTCACCACTGCGCAACCATACTCTGGGGTCGTATTGTTTTTTGTTGGGCTTGTCTTCACCTTCAGGATTTCCGATTTGACCCTGCAGATAAGCTTTTTTAGATTCGTAATAATTTTTTACACCTTCCCAGAAAGCCCACTGCAGGTCAGTATCAATATTCATTTTTACTGCACCATATCTGATAGCCTCCCGTATTTCTTCCCTTGAGGATCCCGAGCCACCGTGGAAAACAAAATTTACAGGGTTAGTGCCTGTATTGAATTTTGACTGGATATAATCCTGGGAGTTTTTGAGTATTATGGGTTTAAGCGTGACATTACCCGGTTTGTAAACCCCATGTACATTGCCAAATGCCGCAGCAATGGTAAATCTGTGGCTGACTTTTGAGAGCGTCTCATAGGCATATGCCACCTCTTCCGGCTGAGTGTAGAGTCTGGAGCTGTCCACACCGGTATTATCTACACCGTCTTCTTCTCCTCCGGTCACACCAAGCTCTATTTCGAGGGTCATGCCCATTTTGTCCATCCGCTCGAGATAAGCCGCACAGGTTTCTATGTTTTCATGTATAGGTTCTTCCGAGAGATCGAGCATATGGCTGCTGTACAGTGGATGTCCGTACTTCTCATAGTGTTTTTCGCTGGCTTCCAGCAGTCCGTCTACCCATGGCAGGAGGTTTTTGGCACAATGGTCGGTGTGTAAAATCACGGAAACCCCATAAGCCTCCGCTACATTATGGATATGTAAAGCACCTGAGATGCCACCCAGAATGGCAGCTTTCTGATCCGCATTGCTAAGCCCTTTGCCGGCAAAAAATGCCGCAGCACCGTTAGAAAACTGTATGATGACAGGAGAATTGACTTCCCGGGCTGCTTCAAGGGCAGCGTTAACACTGTTGGTGCCTATTACATTGACAGCGGGTAGTGCAAAATCATGAGCATTGGCATAATTGAGCAACTCGGTTACTTCTTCCCCAAAAAGAACACCCGGCCTGAATTTTCTGGTTGACATACGAATGAATTTAGCTTATGAGTAATATGTGTGATTTATAACTGCACAAAATTAACCTTTTGAATTCAATTGCGGAAAATGAATCCGTTGAATTGCAAAATTCATTCCTTAGGGATCCAGTCTTTCAGTTCCATTCATGGTTGGAGACCGTAAGATGAAATCTCAGGGATAGTAATCAGATTTTACCTTTGGCTGCGAGGTAACGCTCTGCATCCAAAGCTGCCATACATCCTGTGCCTGCGGCTGTGACTGCCTGCCGGTAGTAATTATCCTGTGCATCACCGCATGCAAATACTCCCTCTACGTTGGTGTATGTCCTGCCGGGCACTGTCTTTATGTATTTGTTATCATCCATATCGATAATGCCTTCAAAGATTTCAGTATTGGGCTTATGGCCGATAGCCACAAAAAATCCTGTCACCGGAATCTCTGTTACAGCACCGGTCTGTACATTTTTCACACGTACACCTGTGACTCCCTCCTCTCCGAGAATTTCTTCCGTCACTGTATTCCAGTGAATCTGAATGTTTGGAGTATTCATAACTCTTTCCTGCATGATTTTGGAGGCACGCATCTGATCTCTTCTTACGAGCAGATGGACTTTGGTACAGAGCTTTGCCAGATAGGTGGCTTCTTCAGCAGCGGTATCCCCGGCACCGACTACGGCTACTTCCTGTCCTCTGAAAAAGAAACCATCACAAACAGCACAGGCTGACACTCCCTTATTCATAAGTTTTTGTTCAGACTCAAGGCCCAGCCATTTGGCACTGGCACCGGTTGCTATAATCACAGCGTCTGCATGTATTTCGTGGCCAGTTTCAGACCATACCTTTCGGGGAAATGATGAAAAATCCACCTTTGAAATGAGTTCGTATCTGATGTCGGTTTCAAATCTGAGGGCTTGGTTTTTAAAGTCTTCCATCATCTGAGGGCCGAGGACGCCTTCGGGATAACCCGGGTAATTCTCCACCTCATTGGTGATGGTCAGCTGTCCTCCCGGTTCCTTACCTGTATATAGTACGGGTTTCATATTTGCCCTTGCTGCATAGATGGCAGCTGTGTATCCTGCCGGCCCTGAGCCTATGATCAGACAATGTACGTGTTCTGGTGTATTACTCATGTTATTATATTTTTCGGGGTGCAAAAGTATATATTTTGGCTCTTGTCTTGCATAACCTTCGTTACAAATAATGATTTCAGCTACTTTTTCCTGAAGGACCAGGTCACTTCAATTATTGATGTTTCCATTCCGGACGGATTGGTTCCGGTAGCGGTCATGACTATGGTGGCTGTATCCCCCGAATTTTTCAATCCATCCAATAGATGTCTCAGTTCCGCTCCCTGATTGCAATGGAAAGTGATTCTGGAGTCTGCTTTTTTGAAATAGCGGGCTTTGAAATCCACGACCAACATTGAGATAGGGTCCCTGCCTGCCAGATGCAACCGGCACAGTGCCCCTGTGGACAATTCACCAGCTCCTGCCAACGCTGCAAAGTATATGGACCTGAAAGGATTTTGTGTGCGCCAGGTGTACTGAATCGTTACTTTACAATGATTTTCATCCAGACTTTGTATCCTTACACCCCAAAACACTATGCTCGGTAATTTCAGCAGCATACCCAGCGTAAATTTCCAGCCCGAAAGTGCGTCCTTTATATATTTTTCATGAGGTGTCATCTGACAGCTTATTTTCTGGGTATCCACGGAATTTCCTGAATCTGCCGGGTATGCCCTATATATCTTGCCAGCACAAAGAAATAATCGGACAGTCTGTTGATATAGGTAATGATCAATGGCTCAACTTCCGAATGACCGGCAAGTGTAATAATGCGTCTTTCGGCCCTTCTGCATACTGTCCTGCAAACATGGGCATATGCAACGGAGATATCTCCTCCCGGCAGTATGAAATATTTCAGGGGTTCGAGCAATTGGTCCATAGCATCCATAGCATTTTCAAGTGCACTGATGTCCTCATCCCGAATATCAGGTGTCAGTAATTTCTTATCAGGATCGGAAGCGAGATTGGAGCCAATGGTAAAGAGTCTCTTTTGTACCTCTGTCAATATATAATTTTGAGTGGCTTCGGTAAATGATGCATTCAGCAAACCTATGAACGAGTTGAGTTCATCCACTGTGCCATAGGCTTCTATTCGGATATCATCCTTGCTAAGCCGTTTGCCACCGTACAGTGAGGTTTGTCCCTTGTCTCCGGTTTTTGTGTAAATCTTCATAAATCGTCATTGCAATGCAAATTAAAGTATAATCACAGTTTTCCCGCTTATATTAAGTAAAAAAGTTTCAGGTGGTACAGTGCACACATTCCTCAGTGGTTTTGCAAAACTGCAATAATTTTGCCCTTTTTCATGTTTAGTCAATTTATTCAAGACAAAATAAAGAGTATGGAACCCTCCAAGTATAAGCTGCACCCATGGCATGGCATAGAAATCGGCGCTGCGGCTCCAGAGCTGATTACCGCATTTATTGAAATTATACCGAGTGATACTGTAAAATATGAAATTGACAAGCATTCCGGCTACCTGAAAGTGGACAGACCTCAGAAATTCAGCAATATTGTTCCGGCTTTGTATGGATTTATTCCCCGTACTTACTGCAAGGAAGCGGTGGCTGCTGTGAATATGAAATATACCGGCAGGACAGGTATATCCGGTGATAATGATCCCTTAGACATTCTGGTACTCACTGAAAAAGAAATAACGCATGGAGATATTATTGTACAGGCTTATCCCATAGGAGGATTCAGACTAACTGACAATCAGGAGGCAGATGACAAGATCATCGCAGTATTGAAGGATGATATGGTATATGGTCAATGGAAGGATATCACGGATGTACCTGAAAAAATTCTTAATCGTCTGCGGCATTACTTTCTCACTTATAAACAAATGCCGGGCTCTCCGGCTATCTGCAGTATAGACGAAACATTTGACAGACAGAAAGCCTATGAAGTCATATATGCAAGTCAGCAGGACTACCTGCATTATTTCGGGCAGGAATAAGTGTGCAACAAATCTGTTTTTTCTCTTGCAAACAGATGGTGAATCCCGCTAATATGTTAATTACCCGAATCAGGGTAAATTAAATTCTGACGTCGTATTTTGAACAAAATGGCACCTTATTTGATTTAAATAAGTTGAGATTACCTTATAAAGCTACTGCGTTTCATAGCTGCACTTATTCACTGCTTTCAGGTTTATTCATAGATTGAAAACACAACATGCTTGTTTTTTAGATAATTAACAGACATTTTTGCTGTACTTATCTGAAATACCCTTAATTTACTACTCCGTTCCTGATTATTCATAAGTAGGTAAGGAATAATATTTTGAGATAGTGCGTTTAAAAGTTGTTTTTCAGTATAATGATTATTGATTGTGTGCAAAAAATTATCATTTATTTGTTAACGACACAACAAGAGTTCGGGAATTCGAGTTGTATATAAAAAATTGAAATATGAAAAACTTCTTTGGTGTTCTGTTACTCATCAGCATTATGATTGTAAATGCTGATGCACAATACGGAAGAAAGAGCAAGAATGAAAATTACTCCAGCCGGTATGGTGTCAAAATAGCCGCAGGTGCGGTGTTGGCCAGTCCTGAGCTTACCCTGGTAGGCAACGAATCAGATTACGTGGTGAATGAGGTGAAATTCAAAAGTGCCGAAATGCTCAAATCTATTGGAGTTTTTGGACAGAAGAAATTCGGCTATCTTTTTGTACAGGGTGACCTGTTGTATTCCAATTATGGGATGAATTTTGATGTAAAGTCTTTTTCTACAGAGCTCATTCCGGATCAGGTGATGTCTGAAAGTTTTCACTATATAGACCTGCAGGTAATGGGAGGATTGACCGGAAACGGTTTCAGAATTGGGGTTGGTCCGGCCATTCACATTTTAGCAGGACATAATACTGAACTCACGCAGCTGGAGCATTATAACGAAAAACTAAGGGATATCAGCTTCGGTTTCAGTGGTGGCATAGGATATGATACCGGTATCTTCAGTTTTGATTTGAAATACGAGAATGTATTCAGAACCTTAGGCGATCATGTGTGGTATGGCAACAGAAAATCAAGATTTGTTGAGACGCCCAACTCCCTTACCGTTGCAGTAGCTATAGCATTAAGCCGATAATTCATAAGTTTCCATAAATCCATTTGAATACCTTCCTCCTCCGGCGAAGGTATTTTCTTTTTTATGCAGATTCTTTATCCAGATCACGGAGTATCTGAAGCAATAAATCTACATCCGGGTTTTGAATTGAATAATTTTGCCGGATTAAGAGCCAACCTGCTGCTTCTTCTACGGGAATATTGCTTTGTACATGATCTCTGTACCAATGCAGGTATTTCATTAATCTGAATGCATCAAACCACTGAAAAATCCGTTTTCTGAAACTCGGGTATCCGGATGTATGCCTTTTGATTTCTTCAAGAGCAGCGTTGAAATTTTCGATTCGTAGCCATTTTGATAAATGCCCGGGCATATCACTGTATTCCCAATCCTTCGAATACCACTCCTCCATATGATCTATCCAGTTTTTTACTTCAATGAAGGCCTCAGGATGGTAGGTCAGAAAATGATTTTTACCGGATTGTACCATGTCTCCTACTGCTCTGCCGGTACCGAATGGCACTCTTCCGGATATACGGGGTGAAGGAATGACCTTTGTATTTATTATCTCTCCGCAGGTACCTTTACTTATAATTTTTTGGAGGAAGTAAAAATCTTCTCCTGCTTTACGGGTATTCATGCCGCCGTACTTGCAGTAGCTACTTGCTCTTACTGCCATACTGCTCCCGACTGTTTGGTACGCAAAGGGGAGCCCGATCCATTTTTGTATCCTGATGTAGTACCTGAGGTGGAGCTCATATTGAATGATTGATTCATAGATGGCAGGGCTGAATTTTTCTCCCGAAGTGGGGTGTTCAAAATAGATGGAAGCAGCATCCCAGTGTGGGTTGTTGGCAAAGCCTTCATAGATAGCAGAGGTATAATTACAATCCACAAGGCTGTCAGCGTCCAGACAGCAGATGATGCCATCCATATTATGCTGTGACAAAATCTGAATGGCAAAATCCATCCCTATTTTTCTGGCCAGGCCCACGCCGGCAGTTTTGGAAGGAAGGTAGTTGTATTCGAGAATATGAAAGGCGGGAAAGTTGCAGTTTTCAGTATATTGTCGGGCCTCCTCTGCTGCCGTAATATTGGTTTCTCTGACAAAATCATTATCATTTTGGGATGCGTTGAATACTATTATTACGAGAGTTCTGATATCCTTGTCCTTTAAGTTTTGGAGAGAATGTATCACTTCAAGTACACTTTCCTCATTATAGGAAGGGATTACTACGATGAGCGGATATGCATTGAATTGTGGCAACTCTCCAAATGGAAAACTATGTCGGTCTGTGTAATGTCTGTAGATTTCAGAGAGGGAATGCTTCGTATTCAATAGATGCAGGGTCTCATTTGTTGGATACAAAAGTAAAAATGTATTTTATGGTTTGGGATAATTTTTTTCACATCCATTTTTGAGACATCGTAGTTATGTCATATTCAGAAATAACACAGGGATTAGTCTGAATCCGATTTCATAACCATCTGGAGTGCTCCCTTTTCTGCAATATCATGAATTTTCTGGCCTTGCAGCATGTCTTTGAGGTTCGCCTTGACCCATGGCGGGATATTTCTACCAAGCATATACCTTCCGGCTGATGGTAACTGAATCTCTTTTCGTACAATATCTGCACAATTACCCACAGGAATAACCAGATCTAAGGGGAATTGCTCTGTCGGAGTAATGTTGTAATCAGCGTTGAAATATAAGGTGCGGTAATTTGCGAAACTTACCAGATTTTCAAATTTTTCAATACTCCCATTTTTAAAGTAGGCAATTTGGCTGATATCTGTCACGTTTCGGATACCATGTCTCATCCTGTTGTTTTGGGCTGCAAAGCTCACTGCTTTTTGATCCACCTTTCCCGAAAGGATAGTATAGCACTCATTTCCATCAAAATAATCCGTCAAAGTGCCTCCATAAACATCGTAGATGAAAATTTTTTTCTGATGCTGTTGATGAATGGATAATATACCTGACCGGATACCCAGAATTAAAACTATTGCCATGCCTGCCCATATGAACTTTTTTCGGGCGGTAGTGGCAAAATACATCAAAGTGAAAATTACGCCATACATCAGAATCATGGATATGTCATCTATCCAAATATCGCGAAGACTGCTGAAAGGAAGCGATTTGATGAACCGGATGGTTTTAACAAAAATCTCAAGTAATTCTCCCAACAAGGGTGCTAACCATTCATTAATACCGGGCAGGATAAATTCGACTGCCAGCATCAATAAACCAGCATACAGGATAATCAAAACCAAAGGTATGGCCACCAGTCCGGTAAGCATAAAATATACCGGAAATTTGTGGAAGTAATAAATGGTAACGGGAAATACCAGTATCTGTGCAGCGATAGCCACACTTACCAGGTTCCAGCCATATTGGAGGAGCTTATTTTCGGGAGCCCATATATTCTGGATATAAGGCTGGAAAAAAACAATGCTGATAAGTGCAAGAAATGAAAATTGAAAAGATGCCTGAAATAGAAGAAAAGGATCAAAAAGCAACATTAAAATGGCAGATACAGATAATATATTGTAAATATTGGTAGAGCCTCCGGTATATTTTCCGATTAAAAATATGGTGACCATTACGCCGGCACGTACCACAGCAGGTGATGCACCGGTCATACATACATAAAGCCAGACCAAAAGAGTCAATGTGATGATTTTGAATAATTTGACCGCAATATTCCGGCTTTTGATTTTGTCCAAAAGAAATATGAAAAATGAGATTACGATAGCTACATGCAGCCCGGATACAGCCAGCACATGCACCGCTCCGGAGTCTGTAAAGTCCTGATACAATTCATCACTGATCAGATTTCTGTATCCGAGCAGTACTGCCTGTGCAATTGCCAGTTCTTTTTCGGATCTTATATATTGATGCAATATACTCAGACATTCATGTCTTAGGTCAGCCGCTAAAGCTCTGAAAAAGGAAAATGCATTGGATTTTATCAGTTCGTGATTTTCTCTGGGTATATTGGTCTGAAGGATGACAGAGCGATATCTGAGGTATGAACTGAAATCAAAAGCGGAGGGATTTGTTCCTTTGGGTATCGGCCGAAGTTTAGTAGTGAATCTTATAAAATCCCCTTCATTGTATTGGTAGGCCATGGAGTCCGACGGACTGAAATATGCCACTATCTTCAGTCCTTCGGGTGCCCATTTTTCATTCTGCCACGAAGCCCGGCTGATACTGATCATACAGCGGATTCTGTTTTTTATTACCGGTGGTTCTTCGATGATACCTTCAAAATTTATATCCTGATGAAGGAGTTTCTCGGGTATTTTATCGTGGAGCGTTTCCTTTTTAAGGGTGACACAGGCAATTCCGGTCAAATAGATAAGAAGAATGAGGCTGATATTCTGTATTGTAGATTTCCGCAGATTTTTTGTGTCAGTCCCAAAAGCAGCAATCATGTAAATCAGGACCAGCAGGAAGATACTTCCGTACAATAACCGAAAAGGAAAGTCATATATCTCTCCGGTAATTATTCCGGTTATAAATAAGACAGCAATCCTCAGATATGGAAACGCAGCATAATTCATAATCCCTGAATATGAGTTTTTTCTACATAGGCTTCTCTACATTGTTGGGCAGGATTTTAAACAGTTGACATCTGTCATCATTTTTACTGACCATCAGTTCTCTGTATCCGTTGGCCGATTGGATGATTTCCATTTTGTTGGTAAAACCTGAAATGTTTAGTCCTGAGAGCGCCGGAGGAACTGCCTTGAAATTTCCCTTGCCATCCCCTGTTAAAACCAGACCCACTGATGCATCATATATGCCATACAATATATCCGTACCTCCGAAATTTCCTCCAAGTATAAGATCCATATTGCCATCCTGATTAATATCCAAACTTTGGATGCATCGTACCATTGAAATCTGTGCTTCTACCGGCAAATCTGCGATGGTGAAAGATCTACCATTCTGGTTCAGCAATATCACAGAACTCAGGATGTTGGCCTGCAATATCTTTTCATCTTTTCTTTGGTCTTGAGAAAATATATCCGCAATGGTAGCCTTGGCATACTGATAATATCGGAGGAACTTTTTCTTGAGTACTACCATATGATCCAGAAGTTTATCTCTCATGACAGCAGGATAACTTTTATCACCGATATAATGGCAGAGTATGGGATCTATTGTACCATTCTCGTCATAATCTTTGTAGTGGAGGGTTACGGGCTTAGTATGTGAAGCTTTAAAATGGCTGTTTAAGCCACAGTTGCCGGCTATGATGTCCGGAAATCCATCGTTATTGACATCACTGATATGAATGCTTTCCCACCAGCCTTGCGTATTTGCAGGGATGTATGAAGAGGTGCGGTTGACATATTTACCGTTTTCCATTTTAAAAACCGTAAGCGGCATCCATTCACCGCACAATATGAGTTCAGGGGTGCCATCCTTATCCAGATCGCTAAAAGAAGCATCAGTCACCATACCCACTTTGACAAGATCTAAAGATAGCTCTCCCGTAGCATTGACAAATTTTCCTTTTGTATTGATCAAAAGATAGCTGACAGGGACAATAGGATACTGTCCCGGCACCACTCTGCCCCCGATGAAAAGATCCATAAATCCATCTCCATTGATATCTCCTGCCGCAATACATCCACCGCTTGCAGGCACCTTAGGAAAGTTGGCTTCATCTCTTGAAAAACTCAGGTTACCTTTATTTATATAAAGCCTGTCTATGTATTCCAGTGAATTTGCGGGGTATTCATTGCCTCCGCTTACCACAATCAGATCCTTAAATCCATCATTGTTGACATCCACGAAAAGGGCAGCTATATCCTCAGAAGCTTTGTCTTTTTCCAGGTCAGGCACCTTTATTTCTGAAAATTTTCCTTTCGGATTTCTGATAAAAATTTTACCTGCATATCCGGCAGCGCCACCTATGAATACATCATCCAGTCCGTCGCCATTGATATCGCCTGTTGCCAGGGCCGGTCCGTTTTCTGAGTACTTGCGATGTAAGAGGGGTTCTCTCTTGAAATCAATATATTCATTTTCAGTGTGGGTCATCCCTTCATCGAGCTGTTCAGAAATGTCGGTGAAATATAAATGAGGATTTTGGATGGGTTTATACCTCTGGCCTGATTTCTGATATTTGATTGTATGGGTTTGATTGGGAGCAAGATTTTCAAGTATCTGCAGGTTGCCATCAGGCCAGGTGATTTCAGCGCTCACAGATTCAGAGTACTTGCCCAGACCAAAATGGATTGCAGGTTCATTGTGCGAAAGAAAACCCCGATTGGGATAGTAATACTGACTTTGTATTCTCCCATCTTTGGTGGTGATTTCAACTTTAGTGTTGTAAGGATGACAGGTTGGGTCACCGCTGAGTTCAAATCTTATAAAATTATTACGGACTTTTGCGGATCCCTCATTTTTCATGATAAATGCAAGGGTGTCTAAGTTGTTGACTACAAGGTCAAGATACCCGTCATTATTCAGATCTGCATATACTGCGCCATTGGAAAATTCGGCCGGTCCGGAATTCCAGTAGGAAGATACATTGTCGAACTGAAGACTTCCTGAGTTGCGGTACAGATAGTTTTGGGTCTTGTGAACAGGCAGTGCATTCAGATATGTCTTAATGTCCGGATTGGCGGTACGCATCAGTTTTAATACAGAGTCCTGGGTATATCTTATGAAATCATTGTCAGAGGTGCTCCTCCTGTAACCGTTGGTGATATAAATATCTTTCCAACCATTATTGTTGTAATCTGCCATGAGGGTGGCCCAGCTCCAGTCCGTATGTGCTACATCGGCCATCATAGCAATGTCTGAATAGCTCCCGTCGCAATTGTTGAGCTGCAGCGTATTTTTTATGAATTGAGTAGCAAATCCTAATTTTTTGGTAGCAAGGAATTTATCATAGTTGTACTCTGTACCATGCATTTTCTGCCGGTAATTGTCTTCAGGAAACATGTCTAATGTCATCAGATCAAAACATCCGTCATTATTGATATCTGCATAATCCGATCCCATGGAGGAAAATGAGGTATGTCTGAAATAGTCATCAAATCTGTCTGTAAAAGTGCCATTCCCGTTATTGATATAGAGATAATCGGGTTTTACATAATCATTGCATACGTAGATATCCGGCAGAAGGTCATCGTTGAAATCGGCAATGATGGCACTCAATCCGAAGGCTTCGTTGAGTATGCCGCTTTTTTCTGTGATATCCATAAATTTACCGTTATCATTGCGATATAGTCTGTCAGTAACATATCTGAGATCAGGAGAAAGGCTTACTGTCAGTTTGCCGCTTTTATCCATGGTTGTCTTGAGATTGTTGCTTTCGCGGGGATCAAAGGGGTGATTGAGCAGATAGAGATCAAGGTCCCCGTCATTGTCCATATCAAAAAAATACGACTGGGTGGAGTAGCTGTCATCATCCAGGCCATATTCTGCCGCTTTTTCGGTAAAGGTCAGATTACCATTGTTGATATAAAGCAGATTTTTGCGGTAACCATCTGCAAAGCGTCCTCCGGCACATATGTAGATATCCAGATAGCCGTCATTGTTGATATCCACCATATTGACCCCGGTCCTGAAGCCTTTATCATAATACAGACCGGCGGATTCAGTAATATCATTAAATTTGAAGTTACCCTGATTCAGATACAATCTGCCGGAGACCATACTGCCACCAAAAAATAGATCCACCAATCCGTCGTTGTTAATATCACCTGCTGCCACACCGCTTCCATTGTATATGTAAGCGTAAGACCTGTAATTTTGATCCAGTGTTTCTGTAAGTCGGTTGACAAAAGCTACATGGGTGAGTGAAGTATCCAATATATTGAAAAGATCTTTTTCAGCCTCAGGTATGCTCTCTTTATTTCCGGAGGTATAAAAAGTGGAGCGGGTTCTGAATTCTTCATTTTTTTTGCATGCTGTAATACTTATGATTGCTGACAGCACAAACAGGGCCCGGATTACAAAATGGATTTTCATAGACTATTGCTTATATAATTTTTTCATGACCATTTGGCCGATATATTTCCCTTGTTTATTGCCTTCTTCAATACCCGGACGGAAATGGATGCCTCCATAAAATCTGCTCATACTGACTTCCCATGCCGCTTCATGAAAGCCGGTAAAGCTGCGGACCGGCCCGTCAAACATAGTCTGGGTAGAGTCTGTAAATGACAGGGAATCCCCCAGAATCTGTGTCAATACTTCCGCAGCGGCAGCTGACAATACGCTGTGTCCGCTGGTATATTCCGGAAAAGGAGGGGTCTGAATCAGAGGTCTCCACTCCGGATCAATATACTCCTGTATGTAGCTGATGGGTCTTACAAGATTGGTCTTATATTTTTCATACCAGCAGGATATCAAACCGTCAAACATTGCTATGGCGGAGTAACAGTAAAGCCTGGTGAGTACATCCGGCGTAAGATTTTCTTTTTCACTGATTTGAGCTATAATATTCAGCCAATGCCCCGGAGGCGAAATCTTATGGATTATGGCCATAGAATGCCCTTTATGATCTGAGGTATTGGGGTTGTCATCCCAAAACCATGCAGTCTCAATTTGGGTACTGTCCAGCCTTTGACTTAGTATATAGACTTCCTTTGCCATTTTATGAAAGTCAGAGTCGGGCTTTGTACTGAATGAGGGTAGGGGTGTTGCTTCGTAAATGGAGGCACTGTCTATGACTAAGGGTTTGATTTTTGACCAGTGGGGTTCGAGGCCACTCAGGTAGTCAGGAGGGGTTTCCTTCCATTTTCCGGGCTCTTTCACACTTGTCCACCTCTCCATGGTACGGGTTTCTTTATATTGATCGGTACGGATTCTCTGATTGATCCGGTCTGTAATTTTTTGTGCCAGGGCTGACGATTTCTGAATGACAGATTTGGACAATCCTTTTTCTTTGGCTTTTTTAATCAATTGTGCGGCCAGTTCTTCCATCTTATACTCTGAAAATACCAGAATTTTTGCGGTGTAGCAAAAAGCCAGCAGGGAAGTAAGTTCGGCATTGCAGCCTGATATTTCCTTTGGCTCAGGCATAACGAAATCCGGTAGGATAGCAGCAGTGATATCATTTAATTTTTCAGGATAGAATATACTGTAGGAAACATAATGGGCAATGTGTGGATATGCATACACCCTGGATGCTACCGGTGGTGAAAAACCGTCTGTCATAACGGTTTCAAGCAAGGAGCGATTGGCAAAATTCAGATCTGAAATGCCAAATACATTTACAGTATTTTCAGAGGATTTACACCCATAGAGTATAAATCCTATGCACAGTAGTACTGACAGTCGCATAGTTTTAGTGGTTAATGCCGCAAATGTAAAAATTTCTTTCAGTACAATGATTGTTAATTTTCATAATCCACCTTTACAAATATTGAAAAACAGGCTTGATAAGCAAAGAAATCACAGGTCAATCATCAAAAAGATGGTCAAAAATCCTGAATATTGGATTTTGGGGATTTTATAAAAAAAAACGAAGCCTGAACAACTTGCAGACTTCGTTTTATAAAACTTTATGAATATCCTGACCTTAACGGATGACGCTTACATCTCCGGTGAGGATCTCTATTCCATCTACTGTTTTGTATTCAATGAGATATACATAAACTCCGGGGGTGACTTCATTTCCTTTGAATTTACCATCCCAGGCATAGTTGGGGTCATTGGGTGGGAAATTATCTCTTAAGAATATAAGGTTGCCCCATCGATCAAAAATCCTGAGTTTTTCAATTCGCTCTACACCCTGATTGGCAGAGATCACAAATTTGTTGTTACTGCCGGATTGTGGCGACAGTATATTAGGTACAGTAATTATAATTAGCCCTTTGACGGATATTCTGACTCTGGCTCTGCTTTCGCACCCGTTCTTATCTGTGATGAGGACTTCATATTCTGCATCTCTGGTGCCGGTGAAGGTAGTGATCAGACAGGTGTCACAACTCAGATTATCTGCCGGTGTCCATTTAATGCTGCTGATTTCTGAGGCAGGTATATTTACGTTGGCCTCCAAAATCAGCGAATCCCCTCTTCTAATCTCAATAAAACCGTCCAGATCGATCTGTATGTCATTACCTCTGGCAAGAGTAAAATTTTGATTGATGGTACATCCATTTGCATCTGTTACGAGAAGACTGTAAGTACCCGGTGAAAGGGAAGTGAAATTCGGGTTGTTTACAGGATTTTGATTGTTGATGCGGTAAGTATATGGTGGCGTTCCTCCTGTGACTTCAAATACAGATATGCTGGCATCTCTGGATCCGGCACAGGTTTCATCATTGGCTATGACAATAAGTGATTCAGGTTTTGCGTCATTGACATTCACCCGTATATCCCTTGTCGTCCTGCATCCTGAATCTGTAAAGGTAACTTCCACTCTGTAAATGCCGGAACCCTGGACATTGACCGAAGCAGTACCTGTCCCTGATAAAATGGAGCCGTTTTGTGTGGACCAGTTGATGGAAGTATTGGGATTGGTGTTTTGGATGTTGATCTGCAGCGTAGCCTGATTAGCTCCACAGAAAAGATTAACATCTCCAGTGGATGTAAACTGTGGGAAATCCCCCAGACTTTCTACCACAATGGTATCTACATTCCGGCATTTATTGGTAGTATCGGTAAGAATCACATAATAAGTGCCCGGAATGGTTACCGTTAATTGATTGGAAGTAGCTCCCTGAATTACATTATTATTGCCGTCCAGCCATGTAAATACAAGATTTGGACCACCCGGAGAGTTTGCAGCACTTATGGTGGTACTGTTATCATCACAGGTGATAGGTGCTACGGGATCCACGATTAATATTGGGTAATCCTGCAGGTCTATGATCTGCAATTGGTTGGTTTCCGAGCATCCGGTAATTGAGTCTATGGCTATCATAGTCACCAATCCCTCCTGAGTGACCACAATGGAAGCTACTTTGGTGTAATTGATTTCACCCACTATCCAGTTGAAAAATACGTTATCCTGGGGCTGTCCGGAAAGCACTATACTGGATACCACGCAATCCAGCAGATTGCCGGGATCTGCGTATATAACCGCTATGGGCTTATTCCTGCGATCAAATACCACTGCCTCATCATTTCCGGATACGCAGTTATTAGTAGTATTGGTCACCCTGAAGAAATATGTTCCCGGAGTGTTGACCGTTAGATTCAGTGTAGAGGCGAGCAGATTGCCCTGAGCGTCGGTCCATGCATAAGTGGCGTTGGCAGGAGCGATATTGGTAGATCCAGTAAGTGTGACTTCACTTACCAGACAAGTGATATCTTTATCCGGCCCGGCATTGGCAAGGGGGAGATTGGCATCTATCGTCACCTCCATGCTGTCTCTGGCTACGCATTGATCGGCAAAGGTCACCGTAAAATAATATCTGCCGGGTACCGCCGTGGAAGCTGTCAATCCGTTTCTCACAAAATTGCCCGGACCTGTCCACTGATAAATCACACCCGGCTCCGAACTGGTACCCACGAGGTTTGCGGTATTTACAAGACAGCTTAGCTCTATGTCAGGCCCTGCACTTACTGTCTGGTTACACACCGAGCATGGATTTTGTGATACCACAAAGCTGAAATTACATCCCGGGTTGGATTGGTCCTGAACCGACAGAGTAATGTTGGAGCCATTTGCAGGAAGACCTTGTATGGATACGGTATTTCCATAAATGAATGGTCCCCACTGATTAGTGCCGTCTGAGATTCTGTACACGCTTGCAGAGCCGCTTGTGATGGTGATCCTGAAGCTCACGGAAAATCTGTCATCTGCTGTGGTATTACCCGTACCTCCATTGTCGCATGCAGAAATTTCAAGATCATTCAATCTCAGGACGCAGGGTTCACTACACGGTGGAGGTGCAGTAACATTTACAGAGGCGGTGCAGGCAACATCTACATTATCCACTATGACAAGGGATAAATTACCACCTGAAATGGGGAAAGGCCCAAGGTTGATATTACTGTTGTAATTTCTGACCTGAGGCTGGCCTTGTATTCTCCATCCACCGGATGTATTCTGTCCTGTGACTCTGATTGTAAAACTGAATGTATCATCTGCAGGGTCATTGATGGTGCCTGCATCATTGCACAAAATATTGGTCACGGTGGCAGAAATGTTGCACTTGTTTGAACAGGCGTTCAGAGCGGGCACCGGTATGGTGGTCTGACAGATCAGATTGTCCTGATCCCTTATGACTACTACCGGAGTAGTGCCATTTGCCGGTAAGTTAAAACTGACACTCGTTCCGTAAGGATGAGTAGCAATTATCACATTGTTTACCAGTATATTGTAGGTGCCGCTCGGTCCTCCGTTAAATACGTTGGTGGAAAAGCTGATGGTATAAAAATCATCATTACCCTCAGACTCGGTACCGTTGTCATTACAAGTCACATTCAGTCCGTTCACTTCTATCAGACAATCCGTAGAGCAGGAGGTGAGCGGAGTAGTAGTTCTGGAAACAGTGCAACCTGTGACTGCATCTGTGAACACTATGGTGTAGCTGTTCCCATCTGCCGGCAAAGTAAAGCTGGAGGGTGTATTGTAATTATAGGTACCGATGTTATTTCCGTTTATTGATGCCGTAAACCCATTCATCACCGCAATGGTGGACTGCAGGGTGAAATTGAAGGTATAAATATCATCAGCTGCATTGCTGGGGGTACCGTTATTGGAGCAATTCTGTACAAATGCCTGTATGTCCAATCTTTGCCCGGTGGCAATGGAGGCTGGCAGGCTGTTTACACATTGATTGGCATTTCTCACATATACGGTAAAATTGCCGGGGTTCAGATTGGCGATGGTGGCATTAGAAGACCAGTTGGTGTTATCCAGACTGTACTCATAGGGTGAGAATCCATTATTTACCTGTACAGTAATACTTCCATCACCGTCGCCAAGGCAAGTCTCCGGATTTAC
The DNA here is from genome assembly GCA_016716335.1 of Saprospiraceae bacterium. Taxonomy (GTDB): domain Bacteria; phylum Bacteroidota; class Bacteroidia; order Chitinophagales; family Saprospiraceae; genus OLB9. The sequence goes on from JADJWN010000003.1 coordinate 239,326, forward strand.
AGTAAGATTGATTGCCGGAGAGGGCAACACATTCAGAGTCACTTCAGCCTGTGATTTACATCCATTATTGTTTTTCACCACGGCATAGATGACCTGAGTATTGGGTGTGGTGTTGGTAAAGCTATGGGCCAGGGTATCAGTTTCGCTCTGAGCGTTTGCAAGGGTAGCGTAGTATTTTACATCGTGACCGGGATTACCGGTAATCTGGCTTTTTGCATTACTCAGGTTGAAGGTAGCAAAACCATCATTATTGCCATCACAGGAGGTCAGAGTAGCATTGGTTACCACCGGATTAGCTACGATTTCAAAATTTACCAGTACACGGGTATTGCTTTTGCAATTGGTGACGAGATCTTCACGGTCAGCCCAGAAATTGTAGATGCCCGGGGCTGTCACTTGTAGGAGTATAAGTATTGGAATTATTCAGCAATACAGTACCTCCTGTTGGTGTCGAGTACCAGTTTGCCGTATATCCTGCTCCCGGATTGACGGATAATACAGGATTGGGCTGTCCCTGACACACTTTAGGTGGTGTACCTGTGGTTGGAGGGGATATGGCAGGGCAGCTGCAGTTGGGAGGTGATACCGGAAATACCAGAGGATCACAGTCTGTGCCTGAGGTTGTCAGGGTGAGTACTGCAGTCTGGCTTATGGGTATATTACGGATTTCTACGGTGTTTGGTCCTGTTACTACTACATTACCAAAATTACTTTGTACTGTCAGATTGTTGATGGTGAGGAAAATGGTATAGCTTGTAAAACTGGCATTACATTCCACATTTGTCACCTCATAAGTTCCCGGATTGATTAACTGTACAATAATGCGGGTAGTTGCCGGAGGACATACCGGATTGGCAGGCGGTACGGTATAATCAAACGGATAATTGCCCGGGAGGGAAGCCAATGAAAAATACGGAAGCCGGATTGTTCAGATTGACTCCCAGCCCATTTACATCAGTCCAGAATCCATTGGTATCATAATTGCCCGAAAGGAAACTCCACAGATTGATAGGATTTCCATCATTACAGACCAACTTATCCACAGGATTTCCGGAATTGACATTCGGGGTAACATTCACAGTGAAAGCCCTTTGGTCTGTACATCCGAAGTTGTTGGTAGCAAGGATATAATAGGTGGTGGTCACAGCCGGAGACACCAAACTGGAAGGCAATATGTTGGAAGGTCCTGCCGGAGTGCCGCTGTGATAGGTGAGGTTGATAGGACCTCCATTGGCATCAGTCACAATAACCTGATTGAGATTATAACTCTGTCCCTGACATATGAGTGTACTGGTGGGATTCAGTGATATGTTGGGGGTCTGACTCAAATATACAAACTGATCTTCTGTAATTGTAAACCCATTGCAAGGGTTAGTGTAAGTCCAGGTATAAACCCTGTAAGTGCCAAAATTTACAAATGTAGCTGTAGCACTGCCATTTATAGCGCAATTGCCACCAAGACCGTTGGAATAATTCAGCACCGGAGGGTTGTATGAAGTGACCCCACAGGGTAATGTGATATCAGGCGGAGATTGCAGAAATGCCGGATTGGCTGCCGGTGAGACTGTTATAGTCTGATTATGCACAATGGATCTGCCGCATGCATCTGTAAACTGCCAGGTATATTGTATCGTACCGCCGCATGAGTTGTAGGATCCGGTCTGAATACCATTGGCTACACCACTGATTGCACATAGTCCCGTAAGCCCATTGGTGTAAGATAAGGAAGGAGGTGCGGCCGGGACCTGATCACAACTAAGTGTAATGCTGGCAGGGGGCGGATTCACAAAGCTGGCCTGAGGCGCAGGTTGTACTGTAATGGTCTGAGTGTGGGTCAGCGTATTATTGCAGGCATCCGAATAGTTCCATGTCAGTACAGCTGTACCTCCGCACACGTTGATATTTTGATTTACCTGAGTATTCAGTGATCCTGATATCTGACATAAACCTGCTCCCGAGTTACTGTAGGTAAGTTGTGTAATGAAGGAACTGATATCCTGACAGCCCACTGTGATATCGGCAGGTAAATTTCCTGTAAATACCGGAGGAGGCGCCTTTTGCACTGTAATAATCTGATTGTAGCTGAGTGGTCGGCCACAGGCATCGTTTCCTGTCCAGGATATCTGGATGGTACCGCCACAGGAATTATAATTTTTTGTGACTACCGGAGGTAGGGTGCCATTTATAGGGCATGCAGCGTTGTTGTTGCTGTAGTTGACATCCGGAGCCTGGAAACTTTCAGCTTCTGCACAGCTTATGGGTGCGGTATATACTGGTGGATTGACGAAGGTGGCGGTAGGTGGTGGCTGCACGGTGATGATCTGTATATGCGTCAATGTTCTGCCGCATGGATCGGTGGCAGTCCAGGTAAAGGTAATGGTACCTGCGCAGTTCACGATATTATCCTGCCGGGTAGGAATGGCAGTACCACTTATGAGACAGCTTCCTGTTTGATTATTGGTATAATTCAATGGTGGTAATTCACCCGGTGCAGGAGCCTGATCACAGGGTACAGTCTGGCTTTGCGGCGGATTGACAAAATTTGCCTCCGGAGGAGGTTGTAGTGTCAAAACCTGAGTGTGTGAAATACTTCGGTTGCATTGGTCGGTGGTTTGCCATTGGAAGGTGATTGTCCCCTGGCAATTACTGATGTTGTCAGTCCTTGTTGGAATAATGGTTCCATTGATCCCGCAGGAGCCGGTCTGTCCATTGGAGTAATTCAGTGGAGGTAACTCTCCCGGAGGTGGAATCTGCGCACAGGTGATGGTGGCGCTGGCCGGCGGATTCTGAATGGTGGCAACCGGTGGGGGTAATACAGTCAGTACCTGAGTGTGAGAGATTGTTCTGTTACATTGATCTGTGGTTTGCCACACATATGTAATGGTGCCCTGACAATTGGTGATATTATCTGTCCGGGTAGGAATAAGCGTACCTGATATACCACAGCTACCGGTCAGACCATTGTCATAATTCAATGGAGGTAATGTACCGGGTGGAGGTATATCCGGACAGTTGATCGTGGCATTAGCCGGTGGATTCTGAATGGTGGCTGTCGGTGGTGGCTGTACAGTGAGCACCTGAGTATGCGAAATGGTGCGGTTACACTGGTCTGTGGTCTGCCATACAAATGTGATGGTACCCTGGCAGTTGGTGATATTGTCCGTTCTGGTCGGCACCAGAGTTCCTGATATTCCACAACTTCCGGTGAGTCCATTGTCATAATTCAACGGAGGTAAAAATCCTGCCGGTGGTATATCCGGACAGTTGATGGTGGCGCTGGCCGGCGGATTCTGAATGGTGGCAGTCGGAGGAGGAAGTACCGTCAACACCTGGGTGTGAGTAACCTGCCTGTTACATGGGTCCGTAAATTGCCATGTGTATGTAATTGTCCCCTGACAGTTGACAATATTGTCCTGGCGGGTGGGCACAACTGACCCGCTGATGAGACAGTTGCCAGAAGAGCCATTGGTATAACTCAATGGGGGCAAAGTGCCGGGTGGAGGTATATCCGGACAGTTGATGGTGGCACTCGCAGGAGGATTGGTAAATGTAGCTAAGGGCGGAGGCAGGACAGTCAGTATCTGTTGATGGAATATGGTCCGGTTGCAGAAATCCACGGTCTGCCAGGTATAGGTGATGGTCCCCTGACAGTTCACAATATTGTCCTGTCGGGTTGGCACAATCGTGCCTGAAATATTACAGCTTCCTGCCACTCCATTGTCGTAGCTCAGTGGGGGCAATACTCCCGGTGCGGGTATATCTACACAGTTGATGGTGGCACTCGGTGGAGGATTGTTGAAATTGGCTACTGCCGGGGGCTGAATATTCAGGATCTGCTGGTGCGTAGTGGTACGGCCGCAGATATCCGTAAATGTCCATGTATATGTAATGGTACCACTGCAATTACTTATGTTATCCACTCTCGTTGGTATCACCGTGCCGCTGATAAGACAATTGCCTGATGAGCCGTTGGTATAATTCAATGGAGGTAATACGCCCGGTCCTGGTATATCCTGGCAGGCTACGTTCATACTGGCGGGTGGATCTACAAAAGTAGCTTCAGCCGGAGGTTGTACCGTGAGCACCTGGGTATGACTGATGGTACGGCCGCATATATCCGTGGTTTGCCATGTGTAGGTGATGGTTCCTGCACAGTTGGTAATATTATCCTGTCTGCTGGGAATTATAGACCCCGTGATCGCACAGTCTCCTGTCAGCCCGTTGGTATAAGCCAAAGGTGGGAGTGTACCGGGTGGTGGAATTTGTTCGCAGGTGATTGTCATATTCGGCGGTCCGTCAAAAGTGGCTACCGGAACAGGCTGGACAGTGATGGTTTGGGTGTGGGTGGCTGTATTACCACACCCGTCTGTTACCGTCCAGGTTCTGGTGATGGTTCCACCCTGACAGTTATCGGTGATGTTTCCACTTTGGGTACCCATCACTGTTCCACCGGGAAAACAATTATCCGTCCACGCCAGATCCTGCATCGCTGGGATATTAAGATAGCAATTTACCGTCACATTGGGTGGCGGGTTGGTAAACATGGGCGGCTGGTTGTCCTGAAAATTGAGCTGTAAGGTAGTGGTAGCGCAGCAATTGGCGGGATTTGAGCAGGCATAAGAGGAAATATTATTTCCCACCACAGGTGCAGGCAAGGCTCCGGGTTGAAAATTAAAACTGTGTAAGGTGAAAACTCCACACTGCGGATGTGTAAAAGAACCCATGGTGCCCTGATCTACCTGTACTATAGTACCGGCTGAATTGGTCACCACAAGATATTGGGTAAAACTTGTCGTATGCCCGCTGACTGAGTAATTGATAGTACCACCGGGACAGGTGGGATTGGGGTTGGCTTGCAATGTCCCTGCATTGGGAGCAAAGGCATTTACGGTGATGCACCTTGGCTCAGGAGGGCTGCCGGGGTTAATACAATCGTTGCCCACATCCAAACAAATGGAGTATTGTCCCGGTGTAGGAAATGTATAAGTAAAAGGATTACTGTTCAATAAAGTGCCATTGGGATTATTATTGACTGTCCAATAATAATAAGTGGCTCCTGTGGGTAATTGTCCTGTATAATTGTAGGGTATGCCAACACACACCGTGGTAGGCCCCGCCGGGTCTGCCGGTATCAGACCTATCGTCTGCGGACATGGCGGTGATGTGATCTGAATGTTTACAGTACAGGCAGAACCTCCGCAGCCATCCACCAAAAGGTAGTAGGTGGCTCCTACGGTGAGGCCGGTCATATTCAGGATTCTTTGTCCGTTGGTCACCCCACATCCATAGCAGGGTGGAGGCACGCAACTCCAGTCAGTAGCACAACCTCCGGGTACTACAGAGCCGGGAAGGTTATTGCAATTGGCATAGACTGCAGCCTGAAGTCCTCTCGAGGTGCCTGAACCCGAACAGTTGGTGTAGGTAATCTGAAGTGTAAGATTGCTGCACCATGCGGGGAATGCATACCATGTAGGATTCTGGGAGGAAGTATTGGTTACTCCCGGACACATAGGTGTGGGTCCATCAGCCGGATGCTGATAGGTGGACATCTGGTAAGTGACACCGTTCAATTGCTGAATATCGCATAATACAGTGGCTGTACCACATTGACAGGAGGGTAATCCCGGACCTGTACATCCCCCTAATTGTGCCCAAGAATTAATTATGTAGCTTATCACAAAAAGGCAGGTGAGTATTATTCTCATTGAAGGTGCTTTTTGAAAGATTTGGGACCGAAAAACTGAAACATTCAAGTATGAAATGTAAAAATCTTCGCTAAATTAACAAATGTTAACAGCAAGGACAAATTAAGGACATGTTTTCTTAAAAAAAGTTTAATTTCTGACATTAAATCGGCGGTGTATCCTGCTTTTTCATTTCTTCGACACATATCCCAATTTTGATTATCACGCATTTTTATTTTTCAGATGAGAGGGTAGATTTGCTAAAACCCGAATTATGGATCAGAACTTCGTGATGAGAGTTGAAATGTCAGTAAACTAAGCACTGCAGTGAAGAATTGTTGGCAAAGCACAAAGCTAAGTGAATGAAAAAAAAGTGAGTACAGCCATTTATTTTGCAGCCATTTCAGTCCGAATTGGATTTAACAGATGATTGTTCTGTTTTAACATTCCAATGTATTATTTTTCATATAATAAAATGCGTTGATTTTCAGACCCTGATTTTAAAGCCGGGTTCAAAAATAATAATTTCCAACCAGCAAATCTGCTTTCTGGCCACATCACTCTTCTCAGTGTATTATTTTTGCATTAATTAATCATCTGCCGTATGAAAATCTTTTTCAGAATCCTCTTGAGCCTGATATTTGTGCTCTCTTTGGTATTGATTATCAATACTTTGAAAAAGACCTCAAAACAATTTACTAATTCGCACCACTCTGAAACACCGGCCATCAATGATACCGTGTACCGCAATCTGGCCAAAGCCCTTACTTTCAGGACTGTTTCCTATGCTGACCCTGCATTGTTAGATAGTGTCCAGTTTTATGCATTCATTGAATTTGTCAGAAATACCTATCCTGAGGTACATAAAAATCTGAGTCTTGAAATGATCAATGAGTTCGCATTACTCTACAAATGGGAGGGAACGGATAGCAGCTTAAAACCAGCACTGCTGATGGGGCATTACGATGTAGTACCGGTCATACAGGGTACCGAGCAATACTGGGAAAATCCTCCTTTTAGCGGTAATGTTAAGGATGATTTTATTTATGGCAGGGGAGCTATGGATGACAAAACCACGGTCATAGCTATTCTGGAAGCCCTGGAATATCTTGTCGCCAAAGGGTACAAGCCCCGCAGAAGTTATTACATCGCTTTTGGCCATGATGAAGAGGTGCTGGGCAGGTATGGTGCTGCTTCCATTGCAAAGAAATTGCAGGAGCGAGAGATTAGTCTGGAATTTGTGGTAGATGAAGGAGGGATTATTAAGACAGACGGTATGGCTGGTCTAAGTAAAGCTGTAGCGCTGGTTGGAGTGGCAGAAAAAGGCTATGTCACCCTTCAGCTTACAGCTACAGGAGAGGGTGGACATTCCTCCATGCCTCCACCACAGACCAGTATCGGTATGCTGGCAGAAGCCATAGACAGATTGCAGAAAAGACCCTTTAAGGCAGGTCTGGGAGGTGCTACGGGCTACATGCTGGATTATATTGCTCCTGAAATGCCATTTATGAAAAGGCTGGCTATGTCCAATACCTGGATTACGGGTGGAATTCTCCAATCCTCTTTTGCTCAATCCAATTCGGGCAATGCCATGATTCGCACCACTATCGCCCCTACCATTCTGGATGCCGGCATTAAAGAAAATGTATTGCCTGTCGATGCAATCGCAAAAATCAATTTCAGGATATTGCCGGGCAACAGTGTGGAGGAGGTCATTGCACATGTCAGAAAAGCCATCAATAATGATAAGATTAACATTGAAATCGTAGGCAACAGCGGAACAGAACCTTCTATGGTATCGGATACGGCTTCGGTGGGTTTCAGATTATTGCACCGCACAATTAAAGAACTGTTTCCTGAAGTACTTGTGGCACCTTATCTGGTAGTAGGCGCTACGGATTCAAGGTATTTTACTGGGTTGACATCCAGTATATACAGATTTATGCCTATCCGTTTGTCTGATGAAGATTTGAAAAGAGTACATGGCACCAACGAGCGGATACATAAAAATGATTTCATCAACGTAGTCGCATTTTATGCTGAATTGATTTTGAATGATGATGGAAAATGAAAAATTCAGAATTTTTTTGAGTTTATAAAACTTTGATACAATCATTTTTTGATTTGTGCCAATCGTCTGATTACCTCTGATGCCATCATCAATCCGAAAAGTGCCGGCATATATGAGATGGTCCCATAGTAGGACTTTTTGTATTTTGTACCATCCGTGAGCTGTAATGCCGATTTGGGTTGGATTTCTTCCGAAAAAACAGCGATCACTCCGGTGCGTATCCCTTCTTTTTTCAATCTTTTACGTACAGTCTGGGCAAACTTGCACTCTTTGGTCTTGGAGATGTCGGCTATCTTCATTTTAGTGGGGTCTGTTTTGCCACCGGCGCCCATAGAGCTGATTATTTTTATTCTTGCAGCTCTGGCTTGACGTATGAGACTAAGTTTTGGCGAAATACTGTCAATGCAATCCAGAACAAAATCAAAGTTGCGTTCCGCCAGAAGCTGTTCCATATCCCCGGGGTTGAGAAATTGCTCAAAAGTGCGGATCTGCAAATCGGGATTAATGTCAAGAAATCTTTGTTTGAGCAGAGCAGCTTTGGATTGTCCTTTGGTGCTATCCAAGGCCTGTAGCTGTCGGTTTTTATTGGTCGGATCTACCACATCACCGTCTATAATAGTGATATGACCAATGCCTGCTCTGACCAGAAACTCTCCGGCATAGCTGCCCACACCACCGAGACCCACCAGTAAAATATTGGAACCGGACAGCCTTTGAATAGCTTCTGGTCCAATCAACAGTTCTGTTCTTTCCAGCCAGGCAGGGATGCTTGTTTCCATTTGAAAAATACTTGAAAATTATTGAAAATATCGGCTTTTAAAGTTTCATGACTGACATTTCTGATTTGTGCTGCCAGCGAATACACTTCTTTAATATCCATATCCGGATCGCTGTCTGTCTCCAGAAAAATGCGGTCATCCGGACAGTACTTTACCATATCGGTAAAAGTTTGCGGCATTCCTGCAAAGGGTGAAAGGGATAAATAAAAACCGGCATCTATCAGTTGTGCTGCCAGTGTTCTGTTCCTTCTGAATCCATGGATTACCCAATCTGTTTTACCATAGGTCTTTCTCAATCTCAGGATACGGTCAAACGCTCTGACACAATGTATGATCACAGGAGCACCCAGACTGTTGGCTAAGTGCAGTTGCAGGATAAAGGCCTTTTCCTGGATTTCAGGATCCGGGCCTTTAAGGCTGTCCAATCCACATTCACCCACACCCAGACAATGAGTATCTTCTATTAGATTTTTTTCTAAAACAGCTAATGATTCACTATCAATATTCCCATCCACCCACCAGGGATGATAGCCGGCAGTGTACAAGCCTATTGCACTGTGACGTCCGGGATGTACGGATATGATTTCTATCACATCTCTTTCATCCTGATGTCTTTGCCTGTGTGTGTGAAAATCGATATACATTTTACAGGGAGTGACAGTGCGCAAATTTATAGGATGACATTGGATATTGAGGATTGTATGATCAATATATTTGTATTTAACGCTGTGAATATTGATTTTTGCAGTTCATGATTTTACATCAAAGAGAGTTGCTGTGGTGTAATCTTCACTTTTCAATTTTAGATATCGGAATTCATTAAACAAAACGAATTTAAGCCATGCGGATTTCTTTGTGGGCTGTGGGTAAAACGAATGAAAGCTATCTGAAAACCGGAATGGAAATCTATTTCAAACGCCTCAGGCATTATTGCGATTTAGAGTATGTGGAGTTTAAAGATGTGACGCTCACCTCCCGTAAAGATGAATTGATGAAGAAAGAAGGCAGGCAGTTTCTGGACAGAATAAAGCCTGAGGACTTTGTCATACTGCTGGATGAAAAAGGCACGAAATTCAACTCTTCCGGATTTGCTGACTTTGTACAGTCTTTGCAAAACCGGTCTGTAAAATCTGTCATTTTTATCATAGGTGGAGCGTTCGGACATCATGAAACGCTGATGACAAGGGCGGATAAGTTGATCTCACTCTCGGATATGACATTTTCTCATCAGATGGTCAGATTGATTTTTGCAGAACAGCTGTACAGAGCTTTCACAATTGTAAGAAATGAAAAATACCATAATGAATAATGTCAGGTGATCATGTCAGGTGCTTGCCGGATGGTTGCTGTTGTGTCAATTTTGGACATGCCCTTGGAATGTGGACGATTTATCGATTGAGGGGTAATCTTTATAGAAATTATTCCGGTACAGGCATGAATTTATTTAATATTGTGTCATCAATAACTGTAATAGTGAAATCATGAAATGGATTTACCTTGGATGTGTACAGACATTGCTGATTATTCTGACTAATACATTGACCTGTCAGTCGCAGGCTGTATGGACATTGGAGAGATGTATTCAGCATGCTCTGGAGAAAAATCTGCAGATCAAAAGCGGACAGATCAGTGTGGAGAATGCGGCTAATGATGCTTCACTCGCAGCACACAGCCGTTTTCCTACCCTAAATCTTTCCAACAATATCGGCTGGAATTTCGGTCGTACCATCGACCCTACACGAAATGAGTTTATTACTGAAACATTTTTCAATAATGGAATTTCCTTGGGGTCAAACTTTATCATATACAACGGCAACAGGATAAATAATACCATTCATCAGGCCAATATCAGCAAGCAGGCAGCACAGTTGGATATTGAGCAGACACAGCGGGATGTGATGCTCACCGTTGCTACTTTGTATCTTTCTGCACTTCTGGAGGCTGAAAATGTAAAAAACAGTGAAATACAGCTCGAGCAAACCCGGGATCAGCTGAGGCAGCTGGATAAATTGATAGAAGTCGGTAACAGGCCTGAAAATGACAGGTTTGATTTTGAGTCCCAACTGGCTCTCAATGAACAGAATCTGGTTTTGGCCAGAAACAATTACAATATTGCCATTTTGAGATTGAAACAGCAACTGCTGATAGAGCCGGATGTAGCATTTACGATTGTAAATCCCGGCGATATACCCGTTGATACCGATCCGGACCTGATTGATTTTGAGACACTGTTCAAGTCGGCTATGAAGACACAACCCTCTGTACAGGCAGCAGAAAGAAGGATTCAGATAGCTTCATTGGGTGAAAAGATCTCGGCTTCTGCCTACTATCCCACACTGGGAGGTAGGGTGAGCATGAACACCAATTATTCGAACAGAGGTATAAAATTTGACGGATACGAAACCCGGCTGATAGAGCAAACGGTCACAGTAAACGGCACTCCTGTCACCATCGGTACAGAGCAGCAGTTTCCGATTATTACGGACAATCCATACTGGAATCAGCTCTCTGACAATATATCTTACGGGGTTGGGGTAGGATTGAATATTCCCATTTATAACAACAATCAGGCCCGGGCTTCTGTACAGCGGGCAAAACTGGGCACTTCTACCGCAGAACTCAATTATCGTCAGATAGTGGAAAATCTGAAAATTACCGTAGGTCAGGCTCATGCGGATGCCAAAGCTGCCAAAGCACGTCTTCAGGCTGCCAATAAAAATCTTACAGCCCAGACCACTCTGTATGAAAATGCCAAAAAAAGGATGGATGTAGGTGCGGTTAATGCATTCGAATTGTTGCGCATCAAGTCTCTGGTAGAGTCCGCTCAGATCAATGCAACCAATGCCAAATATGAGTATCTTTTCAGGCTCAAAGTCCTGGATTTTTATCTGGGAAAACCCATCAGATTGAACTAAACCTTACTAAATAAATCTCTATGACACAAAATAAAAAGAAAAGCAACAAGATCTGGATCATTCTGGGACTGATATTGGCGGGATTAGTGGGACTGGCCATCTGGAAAGGCAAGAGTAAACCAAAAGGAAAAGCGGTGACGGTCGAAACGGCGGAACTTCGCACCATTAAAGAAACTGTATCTGCCAGCGGACGTATCTTTCCCGAAAAGGAAATAAAAATCAGTTCGGATGTGTCCGGTCAGATTGTGGAATTGTATGTACAGGAGGGAGATTCAGTGGTGGCCGGCCAGGTTTTGGCCAAGATAGATCCGGATACCTACATCTCAGCAGTGGAAAGAGGAGAGGCAGCCCTGAACAGCACAAGGGCACAATTAGCCATCTCAAAGGCTCAGATAGAAAGCAATAAGGCACAAAAAGAACAGATACTTGCCAATCTTGAAAATCAAAGGAATATCCATGCCAGAAACGAGAAACTCCGTAAAGAAGGAGTCATCTCTCAGGCGGAACTCGAACAGTCATTAGCGGCACTGAAAGCTTTGGAAGCCAATCTCCGCTCTGCAGAAGCCAGCATACGGTCTGCACAGCAAAATGCCGAAGCTGCCGAATACTCTATAAAGGGCTCAGTGGCAAGTCTCAAAGAATTGAAAACCAGCCTGAGCAGAACCACTATCGTGGCTCCGGCGAGTGGCATCGTATCATCACTCTCCGTAGAAAGAGGCGAAAGGGTAGTAGGTACCATACAGATGACAGGTACGGAGATGATGCGTATTGCCAATCTCAATGCTATGGAAGTTCAGGTAAATGTATCCGAAAATGATATTCTCAAGGTGACTCTGGGAGACACGGCCGATATAGAAGTGGATGCTTATCTGGGCAAGAAATTCAAGGGGATTGTGACCCAGATTTCCAATTCTGCATCCAATATCTCATCTACGGCGGGAGCAGCTTTGAATACTGATCAGGTTACTAATTTTGTGGTCAAAATAAGGGTGCTTGAAGATTCCTACCAGAATATAAAAACCGCATCCATGAAGTATCCTTTGAGGCCAGGTATGTCTGCTTCAGTGGATATTTATACCGATAAGGTCGAAAATGTGGTGAGTGTGCCGATTCAGTGTATTACCATCCGCACTAAGGAAAAAGAGAAGGATACTGCCAAAGCCAAAGACGAACAATATGATGAGGTTGCATTTCTCATGGATTCAGATACCGCCAGAATGGTCATAGTCAAGACCGGTATTCAGGATAATGAATTTATTGCAGTACTTGAAGGACTGAAAGCCGGGGATAAGGTCATATCAGGTCCTTATACTGAAGTGTCAAAGAATCTCAAATCCGGAGATAGGGTATATCTTAAAAAGGAAAAGGATAAAGACAAAGAAAAGGATAAATAGACCTTCGGGTGCATCCGCTTGAAGTTGCCAGATTAGGTTGGATGCTGTCAGAACAGGATGGATAGAGAAATTGATTGGAGTTTTATGCTATAAATGCTTTGTGGATTCCTGTATTAGTGTATGTATAGTATGACAGTTGTATGTTTTTTGGTTAGACATGAAGGTCCGCTTACTCTCCTTCGCTGGCAGTTTAATACTTCATACGCTTTTCTGCACTTTTCACAATCAAATTTGCTGATCTGCATACCAAAATGTATTTTTAGGTCATTATATTGTTGGTCTGTATTTACCGGAGTTATGCCTTTTTTGAGAATCAGTGTTTTATTGTTTTGGTGCCATGCTGCATGGGCTCAGTTTAACATAGACAGTACCTATACCTATGATGAACTGAACAAGATTCTCGAACTGGCAAGAGAGAATAAAGATCAGGAAACCCTGGGCAAGGCCTATTACAAGCTTGCAGAATTTGAGTCAGAAAAATTGTTTAATAATGACAAGGGATTGGAGTATTACAACCGGGCATTGCAGTACTTTAAGATTGCCGGAGATTCCAGCCATATCTACAAAACCTACCTTGCCATAGCAGATGGTTATATTACAGCGGGTCTGCTGGATGAGGCACAGAATCTGCTGCAAAAGTCCATGACTTATTATCAGAGAAAAAATGACAATGTCAACTTACTGCGGACCAATTACATTTTCAGCAAACTTTTCAAATCTTCGGGAGAATTTGAAAAATCCCTTAAGTATCTGCATAAAACGCTCGAATTGAGTGATAATCTGCAGGACAGTTCGCTGCTTTCTGATGCCTTATTTGACAAAATCGAAGCGTATATCCGCATCAATCAACAGGACAGTGCACTCACTACAGCCTACAAGGTATTTAAAACATTCAGCACCTATGGAATGATACCGGAAGTATCCAGAGCATTGTTTTATATCGGCAATATCAACCGTAAACAAGGCAGATGCGATATAGCCATAAAATATCTCAAAAGTGCCGAGCAATTTCTGGCGGCTATTCCATATTCAGAAACCCGAAGGGATATTTACAATGAATTGGCATTGTGCCATGAAGATGTGAAGGATTATCAGGAGGCTTACAGGTACAGCCGAAGGTACAATGCCTTGAATGACAGTATCGTCAACCGCCTTAAATTTGAGAGCTATACCAATATAGCCCTGAAGTACGGCACAAAAGATAAGCAATCCAGCATTGAGGTACTGAAAATCGATAAACAGTATGCAGAGGAAAGAAACAAATCCCAGAAGCGGATTATGTATTTTTTGATGGCCGGATTATTTCTGGTACTTATAGCTGTTTATTTCATTGTCCGATTTTACAACCAGCGGATCGCCACCAATAATATCATACAGGCACAAAGGGAAGAAATCAACGCCAGAAAAATCCGGGAGCTTGAAGATAATATTAAAATCAGCTCCATGCAGTCGGTGATAGAAGGGCAGGAAATTGAGCGGGAAAGGATTGCCAAGGATCTGCACGACAGCCTCGGAGGATTGCTGAGTACGATAAAACTGAAGTTTGAGAAGGCAAAAATATTGATCAGGGATCCCGAGCAGATGAAGGAATTTGAAAATGCCCACAACCTCCTGGATACAGCCGTAGAGGAAGTACGCTCCATAGCCAGAAACCTCCAGCCGGGTTCTCTCAAAAAATTGGGCCTTGTCTCTGCCATTAAGGATCTGATCAACCGGTTTGAAGGCGACCAGTATCCGGATATTGACTTTCAGTATTACGGGATGCCCGAGAAGATGAATAAAATGATTGCACTCTCCGTATATCGTATAATTCAGGAGCTGCTGACCAACTCACTGAAGCATGCCAAGGCCGATGAAATACTGATCCAGCTGAATGCTGACGGAGATGAACTATTGATTCAGTATGAAGATGATGGGGTGGGATTTGATCCTGACACGGTACATAAAGGCATGGGACTGGAGAATATCATCAGCCGCATTACTTATCTGCATGGTAATATTTCCATAGACACTGAGAAAGGCAGAGGTGTCTCGGTCATGATCCGGATCAAAAATATCATTGACGATGACCCGAATGAAATGGCCGCCTGATCTGCCGAGTCCGGTTCAACCGGTGCACTGGTCATTGACGGTTGAGTGTGGTATAAAAATGTGGGTCAAGAGGGACGACCTCATTCATGATTGGGTGTCGGGCAATAAATACCGCAAACTCAAATACAATCTTCAAAAGGTAAAAAATTCAGAATACAAAGGCATACTCACTTTTGGTGGTGCATTCAGCAATCACCTATATGCAGTGGCCGGTGTTTGTAAACTTGAAGGAATTGCAAGCGTCGGAATCATAAGGGGAGATGGCTTTGATCCTGCCAATCCCACGTTGGCTTTCTATAAATCTGCCGGGATGAAAATGTACTTTGTCTCCAGGACTGAATACAGAAGTATCACCGATGACATAATACAGAATATTTTGATCAATTATCCGGATTATCTGATTGTGCCGGAGGGTGGCAGTAATGAAGATGGTGTCTTAGGAGCGTCAGAGATCATGCATGAATTTTACAGTCAATGTGATATTCAACCCGATTATGTGCTGGTTGCCGGAGGTACAGGTGGTACTGCGGCAGGTATATTGCAGAGTCTGAAGCCATCAACTGCTCTCCGGGTATATGGTGCCCTCAAATCCGATTATCTGATTCAGGAAATCCACCGACTGAGCAGGCTTGAGCAATTACCCTCAGGTTTCAGGTATTATCCCGAGACCATTTTTGGAGGATATGCCAGATGGAATCAGGAGTTGCTCGACTTTATCACAGAATTCGAGTCAGAAACCGGTATCGAAATTGACCATATCTATAATGCTAAGTTATTGTATGCCTTTAAGGAGCATATGAAAAATGGGGTCATACCTTCAGGAAGCCGGGTGTTGTGGATACATACCGGCGGATTGCAGGGGAAAGCCGGATTGCGATACAGGATGCATAAGAAACAAAATTCCGGAATTGTACATTAGCGTTCTATAGGGTTTATCTTGCTTTAAGTGCTATTTCCATAGCTGCTATTTTCAGATACAGGCCGGCATTTTCCATAGATCTTCCGACATCCTTTGCATATTGTAAAATGGATATTACTTCAAAGTCACTTTCTTTCGCTAAGCTGTTTATTTCCAAAGCATTTTGCCCGGTTACGATGTACCACTTCTTACGGTAATTGTTGCAGATTTCTCCTACTTTACTGATTACTTTGCCATTAAAGCTACTCTCGTCAAGTTGGCCTTCCCCTGTGATGATGATATCTGCTTTTCGGACTTTCTCTTCAAGCTCTGTGATTTGAATAAAAAATCCACTCCTGAGGCAATTTCAGCATGGAGGAAAGCCATACATCCCCCCGCCAGGGCTCCTGCGGCACCACTACCCGGAATATGAGCTACATCACGGTGCATGTCTTTCGCCAGAATGGTGGCAAAATTTTTAATCCCTGCATCCAGCATTGCTATCTGCTGTGCATCAGCACCTTTCTGCCGTCCAAATCCACGGGATGCTCCCTTAGGTCCATACATCACATGACTCACATCCGCATACACTTTAAATTTCAGGTGGTCCGATTTCCGGTCCGGAGGTATCACCTTACCGACTTTGGAGAGGTGTCGGGCATCAGCTTCGATCTCATTGCCTGCATGGTCAAAAAATCTGTATCCAAGGGCTGCAGCCATACCGATACCTGCATCATTGGTAGCACTACCTCCTAAGAATAGGTGGAATTCCTTAATACCTTTATCTATCAATCTGAGTATCAATTGTCCTAATCCTTCTGTGGTCGTATGTAAAGGATTTCTTTCTTCAGGCTGCAGCAGATTAAGTCCGATCACCCTGGCTGTCTCAATATAGCATACTTGCTGGTTGATACCTACCGAAACCATTATTCGCCTGCCTACAGGATCTGAGGTCTCGATGCTTTCAACCTCAAGTGGTAAAAAATTTTTAAGAATTTCCAGTGAGCCTTCACCACCATCGGCCATCGGACAGTTCAGGATTTGGGCATCAGGATTTACGGACAAAATCCCCTCTGACAGGTATTGACATACTTGTTCTGCAGTCAGCGAACCTCTGAATTTATCAGGACAAAGGAGGTAAATCATGATTTGGAAATAAAGGGAATAAATGCAAAAATAAAGAGAACCAAGATTATAAAAAGACTGATTTTGAATTACTGCTTTCTGTTTAGCTGAGGGTAAAATGTTACTTTTGCGGCTTTTAATCAAAATACATGCTATGATCGGTGTAGATGGGTTGACAGTCGAATTCAGCGGGAAGACCCTTTTCAGTGATATTTCCTTTTTTATCAATGAAAATGACAAAATAGCCTTGATGGGCAAAAATGGTGCGGGCAAATCCACGATGATGAAAATTATAGCCGGAGTGCAAAAGCCCACCCGCGGACATGTACGATGCCCAAAAGATGGCGTAATTGCCTATCTGCCTCAACACCTCCTCACAGAAGATCATTGTACCGTATTTGAAGAAGCTTCCAAGGCATTTGACCATGTTTTTGCCCTCAGAAATGAAATGCAGAAACTCAATGAACAACTCGAGACACGGACTGATTACGATTCACAGGAGTACATGGAGCTCATTGAGAAGGTAAGTGAACTTGGTGAAAAATACTATGCACTGGAAGATGTAAATTATGATGCGGAAGTAGAGAAAACACTCCTGGGGCTGGGATTCAGGAGAGAGGATTTTTCAAGACCTACGAGTGAATTCAGCGGTGGATGGAGAATGCGGATAGAACTCGCCAAGATTTTATTGAGAAAGCCCGACCTTATCCTGCTCGATGAACCCACCAACCATATTGATATCGAATCGGTCATCTGGCTAGAAAATTTTTTGCTCAATAAGGCGAAAGCCGTAATGGTCATATCTCACGATAAGGCATTTATTGACAATATAACCAATCGTACCATCGAACTTACCATGGGTAAGGTCTATGATTACAGGGCTAACTATTCACATTATCTGCAACTGAGAGAAGAACGCAGGGCTGCCCAGATGAGAGCCTACAAAGAGCAACAGAAGACCATTGCCGAGAGCAAACTTTTTATAGAGCGTTTCAGAGGTACCTACTCCAAAGCCAACCAGGTCAATTCCGTGGAGCGCATGCTTGAAAAAATGGAAATTATCGAAATCGATGAAGTAGATACCTCCGCCCTAAAATTGCGCTTTCCTCCGGCACCAAGATCGGGCGATTATCCGGTGATTGTGGAGCATCTGTCAAAAAAATATGACGACCATGTAGTTTTCAATGATGCCAATATGGCGATACAAAGAGGGCAGAAAGTGGCCTTTGTGGGACGAAACGGCGAAGGGAAATCCACTATGATCAAAGCCATCATGGGAGAAATAGACTATCAGGGTAAGTGTGGATTGGGTCATAACGTGAAGGTAGGATACTTTGCTCAAAATCAGGCCTCTCTGCTTGATCCGGAGCTGACAGTTTTCCAGACGGTAGATGAAGTGGCGGAGGGTGAAGTCCGCACACAGCTCAAGACGATTCTGGGCTGCTTTATGTTTTCAGGAGATGATATTGATAAAAAAGTGGGTGTGTTGTCCGGAGGGGAACGAACCCGACTTGCCATGGTCAGATTACTGCTCGAACCGGTAAATCTCCTGATCCTGGACGAGCCTACCAATCACCTCGACCTTAAGTCCAAGGAAGTACTCAAAGAGGCCCTGCTGGCATTTGACGGTACGCTTATATTTGTCTCTCACGACCGGGATTTTCTCCAGGGACTGGCCGAAAAGGTGTTTGAATTCAAGGACAAAAGGGTGATCGAACACTTTGAAACCATAGATGACTTCCTCCTGCGCAATAAAATGGAAAGCCTGAAAGAAATCGAAAAGAGAGGGTAGGAGGGATAGTTTTTTTACAGGATGCTGATCCACCCTGCATTTATCTCCCGGTGCCATTTCCGATTGTATTCATTGTTTCGATACTCAATATCTACGTTATTGTTGATCGCAGCGTCCCGCTGCGATCCTTCTACCTAAACCCACTGCAATACCTTCTTTCCAAACCCACTGCGATCCTGCTATCTAAACCCACTGTAATACCTTCTTTCCAAACCCACTGCAATACCTTCTTTCCAAACCCACTGCGATCCTGCTATCTAAACCCACTGTAATACCTTCTTTCTAAACCCACTGTAATACCTTCTTTCCAAACCCACTGCAATACCATGTTTCCAAACCCACTGCAATACCTTCTTTCCAAACCCACTGCAATACCTTCTTTCCAAACCCACTGCCAAGCTTCTTCTCAAATCCGCTGAGATCCCGGTACTGCTTTTCCGACACCTTGTGGTCATTTCAAACCTCTCAAATTCCACACTTATATCAATAAAACCGATGATTACATTATCGTAAATATAGCAGGCTCAAATAAGCAATAACAGTATTGAAAACTGTTTAATGATTAATGCAGGTGGAGTTTTCCTGCCAGTTTACTGATTTTATTTGCATATCTGAAATGTTTCACCATTTCACCAAAGTCATCTGTAAATCTGCCTTTTTTAATACCTGTTTTGATATTTTCAGCGGCAATTCTGAACATTATATGATGGTGCCGGTATATTTCTTTCAGAGCATTCCAAAAACTGTACTTTGGGTCATATATCTGTGTGGGTTCACTGAGACAACCGTTGACTTCGATAATGGAAAAGTTAATACCTTTGGCGAGTTCTTGCCAGGATTTAAACCGTATATCCAATCTGCCATAAAAGAAGCCGGGAAGTTTCCGACACAAATGGTCGATCGTTTGTTCCAACTCAGGAGTATGGTGGTGCATCCCATCTGTAAAGCAGGTACCGAGATTGTGGTTGCCGATAGGCTGAAGATATATTTTTGCTCCTTTAGAGGGAATCTGATCAAGGTCTGTTGCGGATTCGAGTCTGGAAATTTGCATGGCAAATCTCGGATTTTCGAGCATCAGCTGCCGGATGGAAGATTGCCCATCGCCTGTGATGCACATAAATTGTTTGGTGGTGATGCCGATGATTTTACCGTTGATAGCGCCGGGCATTCTGACATAAAAAATTCCGGTTTCATTGGGGTAATCAATATATTCCTGTACCAGATAATCCAGATGAAGCTGTTCATGATACTTTTTCAGTTGGTCTGTGTTTTCAATTTTTTTGACCAGAATACCCCGCATACCCATATCCGGTTTTACAATCAGCGGAAATGAAATCCCTGCTTTGTCCACCTGATCGGTTACCTGCTCAAAAATCTGATCTTTTATCAGAATGGTTTTTGGAAAGCTTTCCGGGGGCAGTAATTCATAAATGCTCATTTTTCCGACATTATACATACCGCCATTTTTTATTCCCGGATTGGTGGCGGTAAAAGTGTAAAAACCCCGGTTACATATGGCATGATATGCCCACAAGGGCACGACCGGTACATACAAAGTCCACATGGGCCAATATTCCCAGTGCAGCAATTTATGGATAAATATCTTCAGTTTATCAGGCTTTTTCATGGTACACAGCAGAGTCAGCCAGATTTTCGTACATCATTGTACAGCTGTGGTTTTTCAAAATCGCCTGCGTGATGCTCTGCGTTCTTACGCCGTTGCTTCTTCGAATAATGAGTCCGTTTTCCCTGTCATCGAGTTTTGTGCCTTTATGGAATCTGAGCAGGTTTTCAGGGGTGATTTCTACGTTTGTGAGATATTCCTCAAACCAGATTTTTCTTTCTATCCTGATATTTTTTTCATACAAGGTACTGCTCGACCAGATATGCGGAATGTCAGAGGGAAGAAGGATGCGGTGCTTTTGCTTACCATCCCATGCCCATTGCTCAAGCGACTGGTCAACGCAGTAAATGATGGTGAAGGGTTCGATATCGTCCAGATCCAAAGTATCCCAGATATTGGGATCGTGGGAATTGGTGATCAGATCCAGCAGTATCAATCCACGGCTTTTTCGATACGGAGGATTGTAAATATGTTTTTCAAAAGCTCCGTTCAGCAATACCATCACAGAAGCGGTATCCTGCCTCATTACAAACCAGGTGCCTCCGGCCTGCGTATCTTTGGGAAAAGTAAGCCTGACATCATTGACCACATAAGAGTCAGGAGGAAGGGCAGGAAGTCTCAGGAAATGTTCATCCCTGCTGGATGTAATCACGATGCCTTGCTCTGAAGGTACAAAACTAACGGTGCACATATGCCTGATATGCGAGGGTGGATGGAGCAACTCCAAATGAAGAGGAAACCAGATTTTCTAATCCCATTTCCTTTAATGCTACTCTGATCAATGCCTGGTGGTGTATGCAGTGTTCTATACAATACAGTAATTCCCTGCTGTATGAGCTTTGAATCACTGTTCCTTCTGTAAAGTGCATGCTCTTTATAGTCAATACTTTATCCTCTTTGTTGAGATGGTGGATTATGGTGTTTGTCATCTCCTCAGCTGATGCCGGAATACATTGTATCTTTTCATCCCTGTCTCTGAGGTCATAATTCAGGTAGCCATCCGCATAAGCTCTTTCCAAGCAGATAAACATATCGAGTATATGCCTTACATGTTCACCGATGGATGACATGGAGAGTGAAGGCATTGGACGACAATAATCTTCCCGGGAGATATTCCGTATAAGATCTGATAGCTGCCCAAGGATGGAAGACAAAGTAGCGGATTGCATACCCTCTGAATTAGGCAGCTAAAGTACAAAAGATTATGAACTGATTGATATCTGAAAGCTGTCCGGAAGATTTTATTCCTTTTTGGCAGGTTCAAAAACCAATGAGAGGGAATTGACACAATATCTCATACCTGTTTCAGTAGGTCCGTCATCAAATATATGCCCGAGGTGACCATCACATCTGGCACACAGTATTTCTATCCTTCTCATCCCATAAGACAAGTCAGGCTTTTGTTTTATCTTGCCGCCTGCGATTTCCTTATCAAAACTGGGCCATCCGCAGTGAGACTCGAATTTCATTTCATCTGTAAACAATTCGTTACCACAACCGGCACATTTATAGATGCCCTTTTCTTTATTGTGTAATAATGCCCCGGTATGCGGTCTTTCCGTTCCTTTTTGCCTCAAAATACTGTACTGTTCTTTGGTTAGAATTTTTTTCCAATCCTCCTCCGTCAGCTTCATAGGATCTTCGATATTGTTGAAATTTACTTTGTATTCGACGGGCTTTGATACCTGTATATTTTCCTTTGTTGGCTGACTGCATCCGGTCATGTAAAGCAGTAAAATGAATGATAAGACAGATAGAGATTTCATATATCGAGTGGTGATTTGGACATCAATCCTTAAGTACTATTCAATTCATTAACATTTGCCATGCATCATTGTTTTGGGTGCCGGTTAAAATAAAAACAAAAGGCTCCGGATATTACATCCGAAGCCTTTTTGCCATTTTATACAAAAGTACTTTTTTACTTCTTGTCGCCCACTTCCTCAAATTCTACATCTGTAACATCCTCGGTCTGAGAACCTGAACCGCCGGACTGAGACTGGGTGCTTTCGCCTCCTGCCTGCTGTGAAGCCTGGTAGATATCCTGAGATGCTGCCTGCCATGCGTTGTTGAGAGACTCCGTAGCCCTCTCTACTCTGCTCATATCCTGCACCTTGTGTGCATCTCTCAGTTCACTGAGGGCAGATTCGATAGCGGATTTCTTATCTCCCGGTATTTTATCACCGATCTCCTTCAGCTGCTTTTCAGACTGGAATATCAGGCTGTCTGCTGCGTTCAGCTTTTCTGCCCGTTCTCTGGCCTGCTTGTCAGCTTCTGCATTGGCAGCAGCTTCAGCTTTCATTTTGGCAATTTCTTCCTGTGACAATCCGGTGGAAGCTTCGATACGGATATTCTGCTCTTTACCGGTGCCCAGATCTTTTGCCGAAACTTTCAGAATACCATTGGCATCTATGTCAAATGTCACCTCAATCTGTGGTACACCTCTTGGTGCCGGTGGTATCCCGTCAAGAATGAATCTTCCGACAGTTCTGTTATCACGGGCCATAGGTCTCTCTCCCTGCAGGATATGTATTTCTACACTTGGCTGATTGTCCGCAGCTGTGGAGTATGTTTTGGTCTTCTTGGTAGGGATGGTAGAGTTGGCCTCAATGACCACATCGAATACATTACCCATAGTCTCTATACCCAGAGAAAGCGGAGTTACATCAAGCAGCAACACATCTTTTACATCACCACTCAATACACCACCCTGTACAGCCGCTCCAAGCGCCACTACCTCATCCGGGTTTACACTCTTGTTGGGCTTTTTGCCGAAAAATTCCTCAACTGCCTGCTGAATTGCCGGTATCCTAGTGGAACCACCTACCAGGATTACTTCGTCAATATCGCTTTTTTTCAATCCGGCATCTTTCAATGCTTCTTCGCAGGGCTTGAGTGTCCTTTTGATCAGACTGTCAGCCAGTTGCTCAAATTTAGCTCTGGACAGCTTCATCACCAGGTGCTTGGGTACTCCATCCACAGCGGTGACATACGGAAGGTTGATTTCAGTCTCGCTGGCAGATGAAAGCTCAATTTTTGCTTTTTCGGCAGCATCTTTTATTCTTTGCAGTGACATTGGATCCTTCCTAAGGTCAATATTTTCCTGCTTCTTGAATTCTTCTGCCAGCCAGTCTATAATGACCTGGTCGAAATCATCTCCACCCAGGTGGGTGTCTCCATTAGTGGATTTTACTTCAAATACGCCATCTCCCAGTTCGAGAATGGATATATCGAATGTACCACCACCAAGGTCAAATACGGCTATGGTGCTGTCTTTGTGCTTTTTGTCAAGCCCGTATGCAAGTGCAGCTGCAGTGGGCTCATTGATGATTCTCTGCACCTTCAGACCGGCAATTTCACCTGCTTCTTTGGTAGCCTGTCTTTGTGAGTCATTAAAGTATGCAGGTACAGTGATTACCGCCTCTGTCACTTCCTGACCCAAAAAGTCTTCGGCTGTTTTCTTCATTTTTTGCAGGATCATCGCAGAAATTTCCTGTGGTGTGTAAAGTCTGCCATCAATATCCACACGGACGGTATCATTGTCTCCTTTTACTACTTTATATGCCACTCTGGCTGCTTCACTGCCTACTTCGCTGAAGCGGTTGCCCATAAATCTCTTGATGGATGAAATGGTTCTTTTTGGATTGGTTATCGCCTGTCTTTTAGCAGGATCTCCGATTTTTCTTTCACCGTTATCGAGGAATGCTACAATGGAAGGAGTGGTTCTCCTGCCTTCTTCATTGGCTATTACCACCGGTTCGTTACCCTCCATCACAGCCACACAAGAGTTGGTTGTTCCTAAGTCTATTCCGATTATTTTACCCATTTTTTAAATTATTTTTTTGTTTGCTAATGATTGTACATTCTTTACTGTCAATCTGTATGCCAAGAGAATTTTTATTAAAAAACAGGTTTTAAACCTGACAAAATATACAGATTTTGTTCAGGTAAGTTTCGAAATACTGACAGTTCGGCAGGTGTTTACCGGAAATTCAGACTTTTTGTTATGAATCCGTTTTTAAGTGAGTCGATAGTAGGAGGCGTAGCGCCGATGTTGGTCCGTAAAAACTGGGATTTGGAAGAAAATACCCCCAGTCCACCATTGGACAGGTTGCTGTAGGTAGGTATTTCACCGCTCGAAGTAATGCCGGTGTTTGCCTGACCCACAGATATATAATCTCTAATTTCTTTTCCTCCGGAGGTAATCGAGAGTGAAAAGTGTTCAAAATATCGGGCTACATTGGGATTTGCATCCATGTTGCGTGCCAGAAATTCATAAAATTCGCGTCCACGTATGGAGAATGTGCTTCGGTCATAGTTTCTGGCCATGTGCCAGGTGATGGATTTTCTTTCCACAGGCATTCCCGGCCTTTCTTCCACGTAGTGCATGATGAGTTGAATATCATGTATAGCGGCATTTTCATCGGCTGCCCATACGATTCTGAAATCTCCATTGTAGGTAAAGCCTATCAGTGAATTGACTCCCGGAGTAGTGACATCAGTGTTTTCATATTTGGCCAGAAGACGGGTAGTAGCTGTCGAAAGCGTTGTTCCGTCCGGTTTTCTCAGGATCAGAGTGTACTCGTCTTTTGCTGTAAGCGGATTGGTTTTTGATGCCAGCTTATACACAAAATTGGGAGCCTGTGCAAAAGCGCCTGGACTTCTCTGAAGCCCCACTGTATTGCCATCTACTTTTGTCAGATTATATTCGGTGCCTGTTCTGTTATGTCTGATTTTTACATCCAGATTTTCGAAATAAAGATTGGCAGGGTCCATAGCCAGAACATTGGCGGGTATATTTTCATCTATGAAGGCTTTCTCAACCCTGATATACTGAGTGGTGTCCGCTGCTGAAATAAGGCCATACACGACCGGTATTTCCCTGGGTGGCTCAGTCAGGTCAAAATCATTCGAACAGGACGTAAACAGAGTGGCAAGCAGGCCAATAGATATTATTCTGAAAATCATGTACTTCAACAAATTTCGCTCTTACAATAAGGGTGCAAATTTAGTCCATGTTTTTATAAAAAATGCTTTTACTGCGACATTAATGAAGATTTCAATCCGGTTCATCTGTTTTTAGGTTTAAATCAAAGATGATGGGCAATTGTATCTCCTTGCAGTCCAAGAAAAAGGTGGCACGATGGCAAACTGACAGTTTTGAGTCAAGTGTCAGGCATTCAGCTCATCATTTGAAAAATAATGAAAATTAGTTTCAAGCGCAGTTTGAGCCATTCAAATATTATAATATGACGTCTTCCGGTTTCACCATTATCGCTCCGGGTGGTGTCATAGCATTGATGAGAGTAATTGCATTACTTCGCATCAACATATCTACTGTGATGTCAGCCGGAGTAATGGACAGGCTTTGTCGCAAACTTTGCAGGCGGGTACCCTTCAGCAGTGGTCTTGCAGGGGTATAATACTGTCCGTCTATTTGTATGAGCACATTATAATAGTATGCATCAGTAAGCAATCCGTTTTTGATAATCAATATCTCATCCGCTTCATTTCTCATTGAATACAATGCATCAAGCTCCGGCCTTTCCAGAAATTTGAAAGGATATTCTATGTTGTCAGTATTTACGGCTTTCAATTTGCGGATATTTCTTACTGTATAAGGCTCGAAGCGGATATCTTCAATCTTGCTGCTGTATATTATCCTGCATTTGAACAGTCCGTCAGGAAGGTCATCCGGTATTTTTATTATTTTCCGGAGGTCTATCAGGTCACTGCAACCGAAAAGTGATTTTCTGCTTGCATTGCACCGCTCATTGTGCCACCTGATGTGAGACACTTTCCTGTTGAAGACCCTGATGCTTTCTATCAATAGGGACATATATTTTATCTATCATTTCATTATATTCCTTCAGGCAGTCGCTCATCGAGGTAATGCCACAGCCACTGCGATATCTCAGCCCGGCCTCTGTCTGCTCAATATAGCGGATCATCACTCCGCTGTCAAGATTTACACCATCAAAAATACCAAATACTCCGGTATAGTAACCCCGTTCCAGCCCTTCAATTCTTTGGATGATCTGTACAGTTTTATCCTTGGGAGCACCGCTGATACTTCCTGCTGGCAATAAAGATGCCATGATATTGCCGATTTTAGAGGGATAATCAGCGGGCAGTTTACCCTTAACCTCTGAACTAACCTGATAAAGCGATTTATGATGGGTATGAATCAAATCTGTGTATCTGAATCTGGGTACCTGTACATGGTCAGCTACCATACTTAAGTCATTCCTTATCAGATCCACTATGGTATAATGTTCAGCCAGTTCTTTTTCGTCATTTAAAATAACATTTTCGGCATCCGGCACTGAAGCATCTATCGTACCCTTCATCGGATAAGAACTTATGTATCCGTCTTCAATACGGACAAAAATTTCCGGAGAAAATACCACAAACTGATCATAATAGAGCAGTTTGTACTTAGCCCTCGCCAATTTGAAAATCGCCTGCAAACTCAGATTGGTAGAAATGGGCGTTGGAAAGGTCAGGTTAAGTAAAAAGCTGTTACCATAATTGATTTCAGCCATTACCTGCCCGAACGCTTTCTGAAATTTTTGATATTCTGTGGGGAACCTTTCAAAAATGATATCAGGACATTGATCATAGGAGTGCAGTACATAGTTTTTACGTTCCTGGACTTTGTAATATAAGCCATCAGGAAGCTTATTTAAGGGTAAAACTTCAGGTTTTTGCAGTTCAAAATCAAGTATGAAAAGGAACGGAATTTTCCTGCTCCCCAAAAAGTTCATCCTGTCAATCCATTGCATAATCGGTCTGATTGCGTCGGCTCTTATTCAGCAGGAAGATAAATAATTCTGGTAAGCCATTTGTTTACATCTGCTTCCTTGGCAGGGTCTGTCACATATTCTTCTATTACCGGCACATCTTTCAGCAAACCTCTGTCTGCCATATAATCATCCATGGCATAGTGAGCAGAAGCAGTATTGCTTATATCTCCGTAAAAATCTATAACCAGCGCCTTTCTGGGTGAAATCTTATAATTTCCGGTATCTTTTAGATAGACTTCACTGAGTACCGGCAAAGCAGCTGCCATATCCGTGGTTTGGGCTTTTTCATCCCATTTGAAAAAAAGCGCACAGGGCATTCCCGCTGCATTTATACCGGCATCCAGCAGAGATTGGTAGAGTGCACTTATATTCTGGGTGTAGTATTGTCTGGAATTTTCCATTTTAACCTCTGCTCGGTGAATGACGTAAAAGGTCTGATTCAATGAGGTTTCATTGATCTGATGACCTCTGTAAATGCCTTCTCTGTACCTTTTTTCTGCAATATGAAGCAATTGATTCAGACTCTTCTTCACTTGTTTCCGGTGCCCGATGGCAGCAATAAATGCCAGTACATTGGTCGGAAAGCCCTTGTAAAATTCCACTTCGGCAGTTAGACAGTTTTGAGTATCGGATTGAGTAATCCTGAATACAGATTTTTCTGTCTTTTTATGCAAATCGGTATGATATGTAATACTATCACGAGATGACTGGACGATGCTGACCCTGCCGGCATTATCATTTTCAATCGGGAATTCCCAGACAGCCTGCTCACCTTTCAGAGGATGTATCGGGTACAGGCTGTCAGCAAGCATGGTGAGACGGGTGACATTCCAGTGAGGGTACATGGACAGATCATTCAGTATATTATGCAGGTAGGGAGCAGGGATATCCGTACAGGTCTCATGATGGACTGTCAGCCTTTTGGGCATAAGTATGCCTGCGATAAGGAACAGTAATAACAATGCCCCGAGAGTGTAAATTATCTTTTTTGTCATGGTCATAGCCCGCTGATTTTAATGCTGTCTGCTTTTTTTGGAGAACATCTGATAGCTGATATAAATCATTCCTATGGCAGCTGCTCCTACAATCAAACCCATTATGCCCATAGAGGCCGGCCTGAATACAGCAAGCAATAAAATGAATAGGATGATCAAATAAAAGTACCCGCTGAATACGGCGTTTGAAACTGATTTTACGCTGTCTGCAGATTCAGACATTCTTTTTAATCTGATTCTGCAATATACCTGATATACTTTTTTGTAATACTGCAAACTTTGAGATACAGTTTCCCGGTACGATACCGATGATATGTTTCCCTTTTCCAGAAGCCGGATCTGGCTCACCACATACATAAGACTTCCCAACCAGAAAATCAAACCTGAAAAGTGCAGAAATTTGAGCAATAAATATTCCATACCTTGATTTTTCAAAGGTAAATATATTGAAAATTTCAATTCTGAGAGCGTCTGAATCCTGACTTTAGCTATCGGGAAGCCTGATTGCCGTTTTCTCCCAAAATCCAGGACGGTTTGATCTTACTTGGATATTTATGTTTAATGTAGCTTTTTACATGATCTGCCGCTTCATTCACATCATCCGTAAATAAAACGAGCTTCATATCATTTTCATCAATGGTACCTTCTCTGACCATAACTTCGATCTGTGATCTGATACATTTGTAGTATTCTGTACCCATTACCACAACCGGGAAATTCTGGATGATTTTCGTCTGTATAAGCGTGAGCGTCTCAAATAATTCATCCAATGTGCCAAAGCCTCCGGGAAGGACAATAAATGCATAGGAATATTTCAGCAGCAATACCTTACGAATGAAAAAATGTTCAAAATGTACCGATTTATTCATGTAAGGATTGGAAGTCTGCTCCTTAGGCAACTGTATAGTGCATCCTACGGATAGCCCTTTGTTTTCAAATGCCCCTTTATTGGCAGCTTCCATGATGCCGGGGCCACCACCGGTCATCACCGCAAATCCCATATCTGAAAAAACTTTCCCGACTTCTACAGCAAGCCTGTAATATGGATGATCTTCTTTAAATCTCGCAGAGCCGAAAACGGTTACACTCGGTCCCAGGAAGTGCATTTTTCTGAAACCGCGGATGAATTGTATCATTACCTTGACAGTGAATACGAATTCCTTCCACCGGCTGTTGGGGCCTTCCAGATAATCCACTCCCTGTGTAATCAGTTTTTCAGGACTCTCCGCCAATGTCACAATTTTTCAGGTAGATGGAAATATGAGTAAGGGTTTTTTGCTGTAAAGGGCAAAATGTTCTGAAATGCTTTCATGAAACAATTCTGCGAGAAAATTTCGATGCACTTTTGTGAATGCAACGATATCATGATCCGTCTCCTTCAGGCATAAAGCAAGTCCATCCAGAATTTTTTCAGCCCGGATGATCCTTATATCAAAGTTGAGGACAGGGAAATTGGCTTTGAGCATTTCATGTACCGCCTGCTCGTCATATTCGTTTTCGCCGGTATGTACATGGAGTACTTTCAGGTCTGCCCCAAACTTACTGCACATTTTTGCCGTATCAAAAATATTATTGCTGTCGGTCTTGACACTTCCGGAAGCAAACACCACTGATTTGGGTGTCTGATATGTCGCTCCGGGAGGAATTATGAATAGAGGGCATTTAGCACTCTTTATCATGTCGGTGGATAGGGAGCCAAACACTTTTTTGAAAGCATCTCCTTCACCGGTCGATCCCATTACCATCATTACATTTTTCTGCTCTGACAGTTCTGTAAGTTCTGTTTTGGGAAATCCAATCCTGAAATCACTTTCCACCATCGGCTCATGCATGATTTCCCCGATCCAGTCCTGATTTACGGATTTTACCAATTCCTGTAATTTTTTTCTGTGGACATTTTCCAGATCATTATTGGGTATGGTAAATTCATTCAAATCAGCAGAAGATGGGAAATACACATGGGTCAATACAATGACACCACCCAGATCCTTGGCCAGACCGTTGGCGTAATTGTATGCATTGAAGGAGGGTTCAGAAAAATCAGTAGGAACAATTATTTTTGTCATGTTGCCATAATTCACTTTCCGCATTATTTCCTGCACTGCATTTCTCAGGGTCTGATTGAATCCTCCGTTTGAGTCTATTTCAATCAAATCTTCACCATTGATTCTTACAGCAGGTACAGACTGAACGCTTTCTTTGATAAAATTATTGACATTTGTTTCTTCCTGCAATTCAAAATCCACCTGAGCTGCAACAAGATATTCCCTGATTTTGGTTTTTACCATTTCAAACCCTGCCGTGCCTGTGCCATATATCTTTATGTGCAACATCTTCTGCTGAATTAATCCTGAATCTTAAGCTTTTATTTAATAACCTGCATAGGCTTCGTTATCCACGGCCAGTCTTTTTATGATGTCATAGGTGGTGACAATACCTACAATTTTTTTGCCTTCAACCACCGGTATGCCATGGAAGAGGTTTTCCTTAAATACCTCAATGGCTACATTGATTTTATCTTCCGGCTCGAGTTTTGCCAGTTTTTTGGTCATTATCTCTTTGGCACTGTA
Organism: Saprospiraceae bacterium; assembly: GCA_016716335.1. Classification (GTDB taxonomy): domain Bacteria; phylum Bacteroidota; class Bacteroidia; order Chitinophagales; family Saprospiraceae; genus OLB9. Next base: position 270,070 of record JADJWN010000003.1, read on the forward strand.
GTTGTTCATTCTTACTTCTTCCATGGCTTTGTCAGCCTCACTGTCACTGAATCCTCTTTTGAAGAACAAAAAATCTGACTTACTGATAATCCCTACCAACTCTCCATTCTCTGTGACAGGAATATGGTGAATCTTATGGGTGCTGAAGATTTTGGATACGACTGCCAGACTGTCTGTGGCATCCACAGTGATGGGGTCAGGGGTCATGATTACGGATACTGGATCTAATATGTTCATAACTTTAAATTTTATGAGCCAAAGATGAACACTTTGTTTTTCTGAAATGATGACATAAATCATACTCACTGGTGATTTTATTAAAATTTTCAACAAATAAGTCAACTGCTTATGTATTCATTGCCTGGATAAAATTTCCTGATGAGTTAATGAATCATTATATTTGTGTCACTTTAAAGACAGACAGGGTGGGATGAAAGCAAATAGTCATGAAATTTCAAGGTCAGACCTGACCTTAAGACTTAAAACTGTTTTTGAATCGGCTGTTGACGGCATCATCATTATAGATGAGCAGGGATCCATGGAAGAGGTGAATCCTGCGGGTGCCAGAATGTTTGGATATGAAGTGGAAGAGTTGATTGGTAAGAAGGTCAATATATTGATGCCCTTGCCGTACAGTAAAGAGCATGATGGCTATATGAAGAATTACCATGAAACAGGAGTAGCCAAAATCATAGGCATAGGCAGAGAAGTGGTGGGTTTGAAAAAAAACGGTGAGGTTTTCCCTTTTTGGTTGTCAGTAAGCAAAGTGGTATTGGAAGAAAGATGTATTTACACAGGTTTTATACACGATTTGACCCAGATAAAGCAGGCGGAGAAAAAACTTCAGACCATGAATGATGAGCTTGAAGATCTGGTGATGGAAAGGACGTATGAACTGGAGCGGGTGGTCAATAAGCTGCTCGATCTCAACAAAAGATTTGAAGACGAAATCCGGGCTCATATTTTTACAGAGAATCTGCTACGAAAAAAAGAAGCTGAATTGACAGAAAGCCTGAATAAAGAAAAAGAACTGGGAGAATTGAAATCCAGATTTGTCTCTATGGCATCTCATGAATTCCGTACCCCTCTGTCCACCATACTTTCCTCGGTGGCATTACTAAGCAGATATACGGAATCAGATCAGCAAAGCAGCAGGGATAAACATCTTGCAAAAATTAAAACCGCCGTAAATCATTTGACAGGCATACTTAATGACTTTTTGTCTATCAGCAAATTTGATGAAGGAAAAATCCGGGCAAATCCGGAAGCAATTAATACTGATGACATGGTCAAAGAAATATATGAAGAGATGAAAGCTCTGCTCAAGCCCGGACAGGTGATCAATCTCAACAACCGGACATCAGGCCTGACGCTATTCAATGACCCTAAAATTATAAAAAATATATTTCTCAATCTGCTGTCCAATGCCATTAAATACTCCAAAGAAGGCAGTGAAATTTTCTGGTCAGTGGATGCACAAAACGGAAAACTGTATTTTGAGGTAAGAGACCAGGGTATCGGTATTCCTGAGGAGGACCAGAAATATCTGTTTGACCGGTTTTTCAGGGCAAGCAATGCTACCAATATTGAAGGTACAGGGCTTGGACTCAATATTGTTAAAAAGTATCTTGAACTTTTGGGAGGGCACATCACTTTCAAAAGCGTTTATGGAACAGGTACCACATTTAACGTCGAAATCCCAATGAATTTAAATATATCAGAAAATGAAACCTAAAATTCTCATCATTGAAGACAATACAGATGTTAGAGAAAATCTCGAAGAACTGCTCCAGATATCCGGATATGATACTCTGTCGGCTCATAATGGAAAAGAAGGAGTCAGATTGGCAAATGAATCAACTCCTGATCTGATATTGTGTGATATCATGATGCCAGAAATGGATGGATTTGGCGTACTTCGTGTATTGAGTCACCAACCTTCTACTATGCATGTACCCTTTATTTTTCTTACTGCCAAAACCGAAAAGGAAGATTTTCGCAAAGGCATGGGATTGGGGGCAGATGATTATATCACCAAGCCGTTTGATGATGTACAACTCCTGGATACCATTGAGCTGAGATTGAAGAAAAGTGCCAAACTCCGACAGGCATTTGAAAAAAGTGAATCGGGGTTACAGCATTTTATCAATGAAGCAAAAGCGGACAAGGAATTACAAAAATTGTCAGAAAACCGCGAAATCCGGCAATATCAGAAACGTGATATGATTTACCAGCAGGGGCAGTATCCCAAATGGTTGTATTTTGTAGTATCAGGCAGCGTGAAGACTTATCAGATCAATGAATTTGGTAAAGAGCTGATCACACAGGTATATAAGAAAGGGGATTTCTTTGGATACATTCCGCTGTTAAAGAATGAAAAATACCATGACTTTGCCTCCGCTATAGAAGATACTGAACTCAGACTTATTCCTCCCGATGATTTTGCTTTGCTCTTACTTAATAACAGGGAAGTGTCTGCCAGATTTATCAGAATGCTGGCCAATCATGCAGAAGAGACAGAGAAGCAATTGATTGAACTTGCGTACAGTTCAGTGAGGAAGCGGGTAGCCAATGCACTGCTTAAGTTTCATGAAATCAAGGATTCCAATAAAATGGCTATACTCAGGGATGACATTGCCAATCTCACCGGCAGTGCCAAGGAGACTGTAATTCGTACACTTTCTGATTTTAAGTATGAGGGCCTCATTGCCATTGATGACAATAGAATCAGACTGCTGAATGTCGAAAAGCTGAAAAACATGCCACAGTAAATCTATTTATGGGATTTAGCTGTGATATGATTCTATTTCAATCACTGTCGTATTCAGTGTCCTGCTCCGGATAGAGATTGAGTGCAGATCTGTACCCTTTACCGTTCTGCTTTTCCAATGTCCAGTCATCCGTTTTGGATGTCTGGAGCCAAAGATCATTGGATTTCCTGAATACCTGTACATGAATACCCAGCAATTCAGCTATCAGGCTTTCAAAGTCGCTGACTTTCATTGCACCGTCAAAACTGAGTTCACATTCATCAAACACCGGATTAATGTCACTGATTTTCAGGTGCATGGGCAACTCATCAGATTTTGGAGAGGCTTCATGGTCATGGTGACCGTGACCATAGGCTGCTATTTTGAGATAAGGAAACAACTCTGTAAAGTGATTTTGTATGTCCTGCAATCTGGTTTCTCTGTTGACTTTCATTTTTGTACTTTTAATAGGTAAATCAAAGACCTGCATTAATCATGCCATGCTCAGTATAAGCCAGTATCATCAGGTCATAGGTGGTTATTAAACCTTTCAGATATCCATCTGTGTCCGTGACGGGGAGCGCATGGAAATAATTCTCCTTAAATATATCCACACACCTGCCGATTGTATCTTCTTCGCTGACCTTCAGAATGTTGGTTTCCATCATGTCTTTAGCGAGGTTGGAGGTCAGAAGGAAACTGTTCTTCCTTTCACTTGCCGGAAGTTTGAGCTTGGTACCCCAGTCCAGCAACAATAACATATCAGATTTTGAGATCATTCCTGCAAATTTACCTTCTCCGTTGATTACGGGTATATGGTGAATCCGCTCTGTTTCGAAGATATGATACACTTCCTTAAGCATGGTTTCCTCATTCACTGTAATGAGATCCCTCGTCATCACAGCTTTGACTTTAATAGCACACAATTCTTTGGGTAACATGGCTACATTTATTTTTGTAATGCAATATTACCAAATTCCCAAAACATGAAAGGATGATAAAAATCATTCAGGGTATTGATATAATCCCTCGCCTTGTCCTGAAGAATCCTTATTGTTCAGTCTCTGATCAGGATTTAGTGTAGGGGAACTTCTTGGATACATTACGCATAAGTGCCCTTGTCAATGATTCTGAGCTGCTGCCCACAGAGCCTGAAGCCTGATAGTCATATTTTCACAAAAGTTTACTGTCGTTCCTGTCATGAATATTTACATTGACATCCACACGGTTGGTATTTCCCCAGAATCCGAACAATAAACCGACTGCAATAGCACTACCATCCGACATGGGTTTTTCCAATGTAGCCCGTCCGGATAGCACTACATCCGTACCCAGAATGTTGCATATTTCTTCCTTGGTTTTGGAAGGCAGGTCATAATAATCCAGTCCGGCTTTTTTCAATAGTGCATTGGTTTTGTCCACATCCTGAAATTCAATGGTGTATTTGTTTTTTGATGCTTCTTTCAGAAAGTAAGTATATACATTGGATTGCATGGAGTACCCGGTCTCTTCCTGTTGTTGCAGTACCATTTCATGCGTTACATTTTTGGGAAGCTTAGTGGCATTAATCTGTACATCAAACGGTAGAATGGCAATAATCCTGTGACTCCTGCGGGCATTCTGAAATCCCGGGGAGGTGAAAATCGTCGGACCGCATGCGCTGAAAAGTAATGTGATTGATAAGAAACTGAGGAGTAAATATCTGCTTTTCATAAAGTAAGGTGATTTTAGTGATTAGAAAATTAAGGAAATGACGCATTCAGGGCACAAAAGTAACTTTTTGAAAATATAAGTTTATGTTAAGATTCTGATACCGTCAAGCCAAAGATTGGATGAAGGATGCTGCCATACTATGAAATACGGCTCCAGTCCTTATGCTTCTTTCTCAACCATGCCAGATGATCCCTTACCGGTGTGTGTATATCCTTATTCAGATCCGGGTCATTTTCGATGATGCGCAGAGCAATATTGCGGGCTGCATCCATCACAGGCCTGTCTTCTGCAATATTAAGCAGTTTGAAATCCAGCAACCCGCTTTGTCTTGTACCCTGAATATCTCCCGGCCCCCTGAGCCTGAGGTCTGCTTCTGCAATTTCAAATCCATTGGTGGTACGTACCATAGTCCTGATCCTCTCTCTCCCTTCCTTTGATAACTTCACGTCAGACATCAGAATACAGTAGGATTGCTCTGCACCACGACCCACCCGTCCTCTCAGCTGATGCAGTTGCGACAAGCCAAAACGCTCGGTATTTTCTATGATCATTACCGAAGCATTGGGTACATTTACCCCTACTTCAATCACTGTGGTGGCTACCATAATCTGGGTGATGCCCTTGACAAACCGTTCCATTTCAAAATCCTTGTCCTGCGCCTTCATCCTGCCATGCACCACACTGATCTGAAATGCCGGAGGAGGGAAGTATTGCAGTAGTTGCTCATACCCCTCATTCAGATTCTGGAGATCCAGTTTTTCAGACTCCTCTATAAGCGGATACACTACATATATCTGCCGTCCTGCGGCAATCTGCTGGTGCATAAACTGAATCACCCTGGGACGGTCAATCTCATATTTGTGGATGGTTTTAATTTCTTTTCTGCCGGGAGGCAGCTCATCTATGACGGATACATCCAGGTCTCCGTATAGTGTCATGGCAAGCGTCCTTGGTATGGGTGTGGCGGTCATCACCAGTACGTGAGGCACAAGGGGGCCTGATTTTTTCCACAGTGCAGCCCTTTGCGCTACGCCAAACCTGTGCTGTTCATCAATCACCACCAATCCCAGTCTGTGGAATTCAACGGGATCCTCTATAAGTGCGTGGGTGCCCACTATTATATGTATATCGCCTGATTTCAGGGCTGAAAGTATTTCCTGTCTCTTTTTGCCTTTCACATTTCCGGACAAAAATTCGACTTTGACCGGCATATCGTCCAGCAATTGCTGCAGCGAAAGAAAATGCTGTTTTGCCAGTATTTCTGTTGGTGCCATCATACAGCACTGATATCCATTGTCTATGGCGATGAGCATGCACAAAAGGGCTACCACAGTTTTGCCACTGCCACATCTCCTATAGCAGTCGGTTCATTTGTACCTGACTGTTCAGATCCCTTCGAATTTCTTTGATTACTTTTTTTTGGGCATTGGTCAGTTCAAAGGGGAGCTTGTGCTGATAAAACGTATTGAAGCTATCCCCGACTTTTTCGAATGCATAGCTCCGGTATTTCACTACACGCTGTATTTTACTCTGCAACAATCGCATCTGTAGAAAAAAGAATTCTTCAAATTTGATACGTTTTACTGCCTGCTGCTTTTGCTGTTCATTAGCTGGAAAATGAATCCACCTGAATGTTTCCAGCCTGCCCGGTAGCTGAAGTCTTGAGATTAAATATTCAGGGAGTGTTTCTTTCAGCATATCATGCGACAGATTATCCAGCACAGAGCGAAGCAGCTTTCTCCTGGCTTTATTGTCGAGTCCTCTCGCATCAGCTTTTTCAGTGGAGCTGTACACCGGATCAAAACTTCCCTGCAGTCTGATCTGGCCGTCATTCAGCAACTCCATTTCAGGGTGTGGCATACTTTTTTGCCACCATAGATATTCACTTTGCCAAAGCATATATATTCTGATCCCGGCACCAATAGCTTTTCTATCCAGTGTATGCCCTGAAACCACACCAGTTCTAAAATTCCGGTTTCATCTTTGAGTGTAGCTGTCAATCGGGTGGTGCGGCTTTTACCTTTGATTTTTTCCATTGATATCAACTCGCCTTTTACCTGTACATAATCAGTCTCAGCTACCAGATCTTTGATGGAGTGAAATCGGGTTCTGTCCACATACCTGAAAGGGTAGGAGGTCAGCAGATCACCCACAGTAAATATGCCAAGTTCTTTTTTGAAGAGCTCACCTCTTACCGGCCCAACTCCTTTGATGTATTCTATGGGTGTATCAAAAAATGTATCTGTTTTTTCAGGCAAAACCGCAAAATTTTATTCAAAGGTATTATGGAAACGGGCATTTGCTGCAATTCCGGCAGTAGAAAAACCACCCTTCTCAAACAATATTCGGCAGGAGCAGGTTTTGCAGTGGCTTGTGCTATGTTATTTTTGATTATTTTTGCAATCCAAATTTTCTAAATGAACAGTAAAAGGCAGCAACAGATCGGAGAATTGATCAAAAGGAGCTTCAGTAATGTTTTGCAGCAGCATGGGAGTTATATTTACGGGGATGCCTTGGTTACCGTAACTTCTGTGCAGGTGAGTCCTGACTTGTCTATGGCAAAAATTTATCTGAGTATATACAATACCGAAAATAAAGATCAGGTACTGACACAGCTCATACACCATACACACCCCTTAAAGCAGGAACTTGCATCACGCATAAGAAATCAGGTACGAAGGATACCGCAGATATACTTTTACAGAGATGAAATCGTGGATGAAATGTACCACGTAGATGAATTGTTTGAAAAAATCAAAACTGCATATCCTGCTTCAAAATCCGGTGAGGAAGAGTAATTTCGGTAATATTCATCACATTGCACTAATCTTCACCGGTCATATCCCGCAGAATTCCTTCTTTCATCGCATAGGAAGATACCAGAATGGTAGTGGGAGTAAAGAGGTCAATGACTGACTTCATCAACGTCAATCCTACCGGAGCAAGTTTTGCCCTTTCAGCTGGTAACCCAGGGATGTTCAGTCTTTGTTCAAGACTGGCATTTACGATCATGTCATGCACCCACATGAACTTATCCTTCTGTATTACATTGCAGTATCCGTAATGCTGGGTTTCACCGGTCATGGATTCTGCAATCTCAAATGAGCCCGAAGCACCGATCAATGCATCCGGTATGATTCCGGCCATGTGATTTTGTATGTAACCGGCCAGGGTTATTTTGACGTGGTCTGATATATTTTGACGGGCTGCTTCGGAAAGTGGGTCAGAATGCTGAAAAAGGTCCGCCAAAACTCCTATACCGAGTTTAAAGCTCTCGGCTACCTGCATTTCTCCATCTTTGATCAGGATAAATTCAGTACTGCCTCCGCCTATATCCACTATGATATTGATGCCTGTACGGGTTTCGGGTATCATGGTGATGCCTCTGTAAATGTACCAGGCTTCTTTCTGGCCGTCTATTACTTCCACAGGATGTTCCAGAATTTCCTCTGCCTGTCTTATAAATTCAATTCTGTTGGATGCGGATCTCAGAGCAGCAGTGCCCACGATTCTGACAGACCGGGCATCATATTTTTTGAGATAGATGGCAAATCTCTTCAGACATTCCAGACCTCTTTGGAAAGCTGTATCCTTTATCACTTCTATCCCTCCTTCAGACAAACCGGTGAATTCTCTTTCTCTGAATACTTCTTTCAGCTTCCCTTTTCCCTCGTAGGCAGCAATGAGTATATGAAAAGTATTGGATCCCAGATCAATTACTGCGTAATTCATGCGTTGTGGTTCAGTCTCTATTGATTGGGAGTCGTCTGAGCATTGACCATATTAATGATTTTATTGTAAAATGCCACACCGTCAGAAGTCATATAATTGGCATATACCGGTTTATTATCCTTGACAAAAACATAAAACTGGCACCCTTCAGAAAAATACACATCTACATCATAGACAATCTCAGCACCGATTTTGTAAAATTTTCTGGCAAAAGCCTTGCATTGGGTGGGAATAGAACCTAAGGGCTTATTGTAGTCTATGTACATGACATTTTGCTGTATGCTCGGCACTTCGTCCTGACTCAGGCTGAATGGCAGGGTGTGGAAAATATAGTCGATGGATGTACACTCGTTGAATAGTTTTTCAAGTACTTCCCTCGGTACTCCCGGGATTTTGTCCCCTGCTTGATTTGCTGTTTTTTGTCCGGAAGGTTTGCAACCTGTCATGGCTGACATAATGACAAGGATAAGAATAGCTGATGTCGTGAGCCTCATGGTAATTGTTTATAGTAAAGCAGGGTCAAAAGTAAAACTCTGATCTGAAAGTAAAGAAATAACTTTTGAGAATATTTGCCTGCAAAACCGGGTCCGGATACAGCCTTCTCATAGAAGATGTAAACCTCAAAGCTACCCCAAATCTTGAACTGAACTGGTATCCCCCTCCAAGAATCCAGCTGATGTCATGCTTTCTGAATAATTCGGTATCATACCTCGGGGTTTCTGCTCCGGCCAGAAATCCATAGGACAAGCCCGCTTCAGCCCTTACCCTGTAATACCTGCCATTGTCTATACTCCAATCTCTCAGGGAGATCAACACAGGTATTTCAAAATAATTGAGCTTGATGTTTTTTTCCGGCTCCTTTGCTCCTAATTTTTCAGCAGCTCCTCTTTGGCTGTACAGCATTTCCAGCGCAATATCAAAGGCACTGAAATTGGTGTATGACAATCTGCCACCTACCGTCAATCCGAATTTGTCATATCCTGCCCAGTCATCTTCATCTATCTGTGAAGCATTCAGACCTGCTATCAATGTGCCTTTAAAACCCTGCCCCGATACGACTCCATGGATTGAGAGCAGCATAAAGACTGTCAGTGATATCTGAAAAACAATTTTCATATGAGTTTATTACTTTTGCGATGGCAATAATAACGTACGAACAATATTTATTCATTGGATGTTGCATGCCTTGAATGATTCAAATGGTATTCATGAGCACTTTTGCACACAAATTTTGTAATAAAAATGTCCAGATATAAAAAACCTACGCTGGCAAAAATCGAGGAACTCCTTAAGGAATTGGGCTTCAGTGTGAGATATGAAAAAGGAAATTTTAATTCAGGCTACTGCATTCTGGACGATAAAAAAATTATTGTCGTAAATCGTTTTTTTGACACAGACGGAAGGGTAAACACTCTCCTGGATATATTGTCTATGATCCAGGTGGATGAGATCGCCCTCCCGGAGCGGACCAAAACTCTGTTCACTTCATTATTGAAAATCAATCATACCGAGTAACCCAAAGTCTGACATATCCGTGCATCCAGAAGAAATAATAATCCGGTTTTTAGGTACTGGCACCTCGCAGGGAGTGCCGGTGATATCCTGTGATTGTACCGTGTGCAGCTCGTCAGACAGTAAAGACAAAAGACTCAGAAGCTCGGTGCTTGTAGAGGTGATGGGAAAGACCATCGTCATTGATACTTCTCCCGACTTCAGATATCAGATGCTCAGAAACCATGTAAAAAAACTGGACGCCGTGCTGCTCACTCATGAGCACAACGACCATACCATCGGACTGGACGATATCAGGCCGTTTAACTTCAGGCAACAGTATGAAATGCCGGTCTTCGGATTACCCAGGGTTTTGGAGGATATCCGGTCAAGATTCAGATATATCTTTGATGAACATAAGTATCCGGGCTGTCCCAGTGTGGTATGCCATGAGGTGCAACCCGGGGAGCCTTTCAGTATTTTGGATGGCCTGGAGTGCCTCCCTTTGGAAGTAATGCATGGCAATCTTCCGATTCTCGGCTACCGGATCGGCTCCTTTGCCTACATCACGGATGCTTCATTCATCAGTGAGTCAGTACTTGATCAGTTGCACGGACTGGAAGTACTGGTACTCAATGCACTTCAGTTTAAGAAACATTATTCTCATTTTACGCTGCAGGAGGCATTGGAGATGGCGGCTCAAATCAAAGCAAAGAAAACCTATCTGACACACATTTCGCACAATCTCGGAAAATACAGGGATTTACTCACTCTTCTGCCTCCACAGGTCATGCCCGCATATGACGGATTGACCATTTCAATCCGGTTTTCAACAGAAGTCTCCGGCCAACTCTTAAAATCTTAATGTTTGTTTTTTAATTCAGTTAATCGTTTTTATAGTATTTTTGTTATTGTCTAAATATTCAGGCAAATGAGAAGAGTGTGGTGCATACTGTTCAGCCTTTCGGCAATAGTTCTGTATGGGCAGCAGCAAGCTCAATTTTCCCAGTTCATGCTCAATAAATACGATTTAATCCTGCCTATGGTGGCATGGACAGATCTCTGAGCCTCAGCCTGATGTACCGGGACCAGTATTCTTCGTTGACCGGCAACCCCAAAAACTTTAATCTGAGCGGTCATACCCCTTTTTACATCTGGAATGGAGCCATCGGCTTTCAGCTATCCAATCAAAGTATCGGTGAATTCAATCATTCGGCATTGAGTCTTTCATACAATTATGTAATGAATACTGATGTAGGTTTCCTGTCCTTCGGTGGCAGGGCAGGAGGGGAGTTTACTCATGTGAATGGTCAATCCCTTATTACTCCGGAGGGCAACTATGAAGGATCGGTGAATCATAATGATCCCTTGCTCGACAATATGCCCTTCACAGGGTTTGGATTGACCTGGCAGGCCGGTGCTTATTTTTACAATAATACAATGGAAGCCGGTTTATCTCTGGGTGAAGTGCCTTCCTCAGCTTACCGGCTGGGCCAGGCAACTTTTAGCCGTAATCAGTTCTGCAATGCATTTTTTGAGTATAAATATCCATTGAGCCGTCTATCTTCCATTTCCACCGGTTTGTTTGCAAAGACTGACTTTATCCATGTACAAACGGATGTGTATATGTTGTACAGGTCTGAAGGTGGACTGATTGGAGGTATTGCTGTGAGAGGCTATGATTCCGGATCTCTGGATGCAGTGGCATTGGTCATAGGAAGCAGGATTAATCAGCATTTTGTACTTTCGTACAGCTATGACATAGGTCTATCAGGCCTGAGAAAGGTAAATGAGGGAAGTCATGAAGTCATTTTGAGCTATAATCTGAATAAATTGGTGGGTATCGGCTTGCCTCCCAAAGTGATTTATAACCCCAGATACTTGTAGTGGTATAATTGTTGCATTGGTGTCTGAAAAAAAGTAGTCCGTTGCACAATTTATAACCGCAATATTCGTTTGCAACAGGTTGTCAGCGCAGAAAGAAGGAAAGTAGTTAAAATTGAAAGTAAAAACTTGGAATTTTAATTTACTCCGTTATCTTTACGGCTTCTTTTAAATAAGTGTTAAATTTTTTTCGTAAAATCGCTAAAGTTGAAATGAAAGGTTTATCAAAATCACTCCTGTTTTTTGCCATTTTAGCAACCCTTGCTTCTTGTGGTAAGAAAGATAACGGTCAGCTCATAGGTGCCCAAAACAGACCAAAATGGGTGGGTATCAATCCCTATGGCATGGTTTACGTTCCCTCCGGTACCTTACACATTGGTCAAAGTGATCAGGACGTCTTCTCAACTTACACCCAAAGACCTAAAGCCGTTTCCATCGCCGGATTCTTTATGGATGATACAGAAATCACCAATAATGAGTACCGTCAGTTTGTAGAGTGGGTCAGAGATTCCATTGCACACACTATTTTAGGTGACTTTACTGAGGATGAGCTGGGCAATGAAATGATAGACTGGGAGGTGGAACTCGATTATACAGATGAAGCATTGGATGAACTTTTCCATCAGGGTGACAACAGATTTGAAGGTAAAAGAGAAATAGATTCCAAAAAGCTTGTATATAAGTATCAATGGATAGACTGGCAGAAAGCAGCAAGTGACCGGACTGCTTCCAGAGCTTCACTCATCAAGAAAGATGAGATTGGGGTCTTCCCCGACACTTTGTGCTGGATCAGAGATTTTGCTTACTCTTACAATGAACCAAGTACCAGAAACTATTTCTGGCATCCCGCATTCGATGACTATCCTGTGGTAGGCGTAAACTGGAAACAGGCAACCGCATTCTGCCACTGGAGAACCAAGCTTTGGGATAAATACAGGGGTGATGAGCCAAACACCGAAGTATTCAGACTCCCATCGGAAGCTGAATGGGAACATGCAGCACGTGGAGGACATGATATCTCTCCTTATCCATGGGGTGGTCCATACATCAGAAATGCAAAAGGATGTCTTCTGGCCAACTTCAAGCCGGGACGTGGTAATTATCCTGAAGATGGAGGTCTCACCACCGTAAAAGCCGACGCTTACTTCCCCAACGACTACGGATTGTACAATATGGCAGGTAATGTGGCAGAGTGGACGATTACTGCCTTTCATGAAAATCTTTATCAGCACCAGCATGACCTGAATCCTGACTACAGATATGACGCAAAAGATTCAGATCCTGATGCTTACAAGAGAAAAGTTATCAGAGGAGGTAGCTGGAAGGATATATCTTACTATTGCCAGACCAGTACACGTTCCTGGGAGTTTCAGGATACCTCAAAGTCCTACATCGGTTTCAGATGCGTACTGACCTATCTGGGTAGGTCGATCAATGACTTCTGATAATTGACAGAGAAACCTATTTAATCGAGAATATCAATTTTTTTTTAACATTAACAAAAAATTTCGCAAAATGAGTTTTTTCAAATCACCTGCATTTAAGTATGGAAAAAATTTAGTGATTGGTTTGGGTGCCTCTGTAGTTATGATTGGTGCCCTTGGTAAAATCAACAGTGAGCCCTGGGGTGGACCTGCAATCACAGCCGGTCTTTTGGTTGAAGCCTTCCTTTTTGCCATGTTGGGTATTTTGGGCCCGGAGAAGGATTATTATTGGGAAAAATTGTACCCGGGTTTGGATGAATATACCTCCTACATCACACCGCTTACAGCCGATACAGGCGGTAAAGCTCCATCAAGATCACTCAATGCCGAGACCGTAGAGAAAAGTCTTGGTGGTATGCTTTCGGAGTTACAATCCATGTCCAAAAGTTTGGGTTCTCTCAAAGCACTTCAGGAAGTGGACTTTTCACAGACAGGCGAGCAGCTCAAGACAATGAATAACTTTTATTCAAGAATGAATGATGCCATGGCTATGCTGAATGCCAGCGTAGAAGATACCAAGCAGTACCAGGCACAGATGGCTCAGTTGAGCAAAAACCTTTCTTCTCTGAATGCAGTGTACGGTAATGTACTTTCTGCTTATCAGGTGAAGGCTTAATTTTCAGATTAACATTCTGAAGTTAAAGTGATAATTCATTGTTAAACAATAAAAATATAACAGATGTCAATTCCTAAGGAACCGCGTCAGCTCATGATCAACGTTATGTATCTTGTACTGACTGCGCTTTTGGCATTGAACGTTTCAGCAGAAATTTTCAATGCATTTGATATGGTAAACAAAGGTCTGGTAAAAGCCAATGATGCGCTTGATGCCAGCAATAATGACCTTCCTGAGCAAATCAGAAGTGGTGCCAAAAAAGCATCAAACCTCCAGGTATATGCAGACCGTGTGGATGTGGTGAGAGATATATCCAGGCAGGGAACTGATTTCATCAAAAAAATTATGGACGGGGTCATCGATGAAGCAGGGGACAGGAACGGTCAGCATGATGAAGGCGATTATGTAATAGCTTATGGTATCAAGGAACTCAAAGGTAAAAGAGATTATGATGCCACCACGAGGTTTTTGGTAAACAATGGTCAGGGAGAGGAGTTACGCCAAAAGATGCTGGATATTAAAGAGCAGTTTCTTCAGAATATAGATGAAGCTGACAGGGCCGAATTTGCTTCTAAAATTCCTATCGCTATCGACGATGAGACCTGGACCAAATCTGCCAATAAGAAGAAGAACTGGGCGGACTTTACCTTCGGACATATGCCACTAGGAGCCTGTATGCCTATCTTTTCCAAATTTACCAATGATATCAAGAGTGCAGAATCTATTGTACTTAACTATCTGGCAGGTAAGGTAGGTCTTACAGATGACCTTAAGTTCAACAAGTTCAGAGTTGTTTCAGCTCCTAAAAAGTCATACGTAATCAAGGGAGAAAATTTCAAACTGAAATTTTCTTTAAGTGCTATGCAGGTGGCGAAAGTAACACCGGGATTTCGATCTCTGTGAATGGTCAGCCTCTCAAGGTGGATCAGGAAGGTAGTGCCAAATGGACAGGCTGCTACTGCCGTAGGAATAAAGAAATATGAGGCAGTTGCAGTGGTTACCAATCCTGTGACCGGAGAAAAAACACCATACAAACAGACTTTTGAATACGAAGTAGGTGAAAGATCGGTGACTATTTCAGCTTCCAAAATGAATGTGTTTTACATGGGAGTAGATAACCCTGTGGAAATATCCGCTGCGGGTGTGCCTTCTGCTCAGGTGAATGCTTCAATGACCGGTGGTACAATATCCAAAAATTCTGATGGTACCTATACTGTAAATGTACCGGGTCCTCACGGAAGCAAAGCTGTAATCAATGTTACAGCTCCGGGTATCTCTGCCTCCAAGGAGTACAGAGTGAAAAAGATTCCGGATCCTACACCTACCTTAGGTCCTCAGGAAAAAGGAGGAAGAATTGGAAACGGTACTTTCAAGGGATTGGGAGGTTTGGTGCCTACCTTGGAAAACTTTGACTTTGACGCCAAGTGTCAGATCGGTAGTTTTACACTGATCAGAATTGCTAAAAGACAGGATCCTGAATTTGCACCCAATCAGGGGCCCAAATTTGTAGGTCAGGCAGCTGCCCTGCAAGCTAAGGCTGTACCGGGTGATAAGTATATTATTCAGGATATCAAATGTAAGTGTCCGGGTGATAGCGTAGAGAGAAATCTGGGTACTATGGCCTTTGATATCAATTAATTTTTTTAAAGAACATTATTATGCAACTCAAATTGTTTTTGTCTGTATCATTCTTTGTATTCTGCCGGTTTATTGACCGGGCAAACGGGAAGGGATAATATGAAAACAGAATCTTCTGTTCCGGCAGAGGACATCTTCATTGACGATATCGTGCAGAAAAGATTAGTAGTTGAGAACAGACTCCTGTCTCTGCAACCAATCAGAGAGGCAGATATCGCCTGGGAAAGGAGAATCCAGCGGGTGATTGATACCAGAGAGAAACTGAACCTTCCATTCAGAAGTCAGGAGCTCAATTTGTTCAATACTCTTCGACAACTGATTCTCAATGGAGACCTGACTGTTTTTTCAGATGAAAAGTTCACCTCAGCCATGACAGCTGCCGAAGTGGAGAGTAAACTGTCAAAAACAGATACAATACCTGATTTTGACTATGAAACCTACACAGAGGTACTTAAAATTGTGAAGAATGATGTGAACTGGGAGAATATCTTCTCTTACAGGATTAAGGAAGTATGGTATTTTGACAAGCAAAGATCCAGACTGGATGTCAGAATACTCGGTATTGCGCCTATCTATCAGAGTCCTGAGGACGAGGCCAAAGGATTGCCTCCTTATCCTTTGTTCTGGGTATATTATCCTGAAGCAAGAGGACCATTGTCCAAGCACAGAGTTTTCAATGACAACAATGATATAGCTCCCATGACCTGGACAGATTTATTTGATACCCGTGTTTTCAATAGTTATATCTACAAAAAATCCAATGTGCTGGATTACAGGCTCAAGGATTTTTATGTGCCTAATCCTGATGCAGAGGTGGACAGAACAGGTGTGGATATGCTGTTGCAGTCTGAGAAAATCAAAAATGAGTTGCTGAATTTTGAAGTTGATTTGTGGGAATATTGATTCCTTATTTATCATAATAAAAAGAGCTTCGCGGTCGCTGATCTGCGAGGCTCTTTTCTTTTTAAAAACTTTTATTTGATTAAGAGTTAAACAATTGCCGGATAACGGTTTTTTATAATCTGATTTCAATCTGAACATACTTGGTAATGATGTCAAATTTTTCAATTTGAAGGCGAATACAATTTTTACACTCTTTACTGTCATCGTTTTGATTTTGGGTTGTAGCACCTTTGGGTTGATGGCACAGTCGGTTTCGGTTCGGGTGTACGCAGGTGATGATTCGGGGCCGCTTCCTTACACAGACGTTATACTACCGGAATTCAATAAATTATATCACACGGACGAAAATGGGGTCGCATTGTTTACTGCTGATGCAAACCGCAAACTCCGGATCAAAATTTCCCATTTGGGTTATAATACCATTGATACCTTGATACAAACCGGTATCTCTGAGATCAATCTGAATTTCAAACTGCACCTGAATAAAAAACTGCTGGATGAAGTGGTGGTCACCGGCACCATGCGGGAAGTGACCAAAGATAAGAGCGCACTGAGTGTGGATATCATCACACCGAGGATTTTCAGAAAAACCGGTACACCCAATCTGTTTGATGCTACAGCAATGGTCAACGGTGTGAGACCTCAGAATACCTGCAACGTCTGCAATACCGGCGAAATACAGATCAACAGTCTGGGAGGCCCATATACCCTTGTGATGATAGATGGTATGCCTATTGTGAGCGGACTTTCATCCGTTTATGGATTGATGGGGATTCCCTTGGGTATGATTCAAAGGCTTGAAATCACCAAAGGGCCGGCTGCTTCATTGTATGGATCCGAAGCTATGGGCGGTGTAATCAATGTGATAACCAAAGATGCCTGCGATGAAGAGCATGGGTTATACCTTGATTATTATGGTACGACCTGGAGCGAGCACAATCTGGATATGAGTACAAAGTTTACTTTGTCGGATAAAATTCATTGGTTGACCGGATTGAATGTATTCTGGTACAATAATCCGGTGGACAACAATGGTGATGGCTTTACCGATGCAGCCTTGATGAAAAGATTCAGCCTCTTTAATAAGTTGGACATACAGAGAAGGAGCAGGAAGGATTTTTCATTGGCATTCAGGGGAGTTCTGGAAGACCGATGGGGTGGACAGACCGGATGGAACAGGAGTTTCAGGGGAGGAGATTCTCTCTATGCTGAAAGCATTCAGACCCGAAGACTGGAGTTTATCAGTAAGTATCAGTGGAATACACCAACCAGAATTTTTACCCAGCTATCCTACAATATTCATCATCAGGATTCTTACTACGGACTTTTTCCGTATAATGCACTGCAACATACCGGATTTATCCAGAATTATGCGGATTTTCACTTTGGTTCCAAACATGATGTGCTGGCCGGTATCAATTACAAATACAGCTGGTTTGATGATGATACACCCGCTACTTTCAATTTTCCGGAGGGACTTAATCAGCCTCAGGTATTGCATACCACCGGTATATTTTTTCAGGATGAGTACAGGATCGATGAAGATGAAAAACATACCTTGCTTACGGGCATACGTGTAGACTACAACAATCTGTATAACTGGATACCTTCGCCAAGACTGGCTTACAAATGGTCACCTGACTGGAGACATATACTCAGGATTAATGTAGGTACCGGATTCAGGATAGTCAATGTATTTACAGAAGACCACCTGGCACTATCCGGAGCAAGGGAGGTGGTTTTTAAGGAGGAAATCAATCCCGAAAAGTCTGTAAACGCCACCATAAACTATCAGTATAAGCTGAATACACGCCATTGGGGCATATTCAGTATAGAAGCCTCTGCCTTTTATTATCATTTTTCCAACAGAATAATTCCGGATTATGACAGTGACCCCAATCTGATTTTATATCAGAATCTGGAAGGTATAGCCTACAACCGCGGAGGCTCCTTGACATTCCAGTCTGACAATGCTTATCCACTGAGATTTACAGCGGGGATCACCTACACGGATGTACAATATGAGGAAGAAGACGAATCCGGAAAATTTGAGTTTAAACGTCAGCTTTTCGCTCCCCGCTGGTCAGGTATTTATCAGCTGAGCTATGAGTGGGAGAGACAGAAACTCAAGATAGATTTTACAGGTAACGTCACCGGGCCAATGCGCCTGCCGGTTCAGCCTATGGATTTTCGGCCTGAGTTCTCTCCATGGTTTACTGTCGCAAATCTGCAAATCACACAATCCATCGGAAAATCCTGGGAGATTTATCTGGGTTGTAAAAATCTCTTCAATTTTCTGCCCCAAAACCCGATCATGCGGCCCTTTGATCCCTTCGACAAATTGGTGGATGATCCCGTAACCAATCCCAACGGGTACAGCTTTGACCCTTCCTATGCCTATGCTTCAATGCAGGGCAGGAGATTTTATCTGGGTTTCAGACGAAATATCTGACTTCATAAAGATTTTGTTGGCGGTTTGCTACCTGATTTTGTTTTCATTCAGCCAGCGACTGAATGCTGCAGCATTTTTGTTATGTTCAGCCAATGTAGCAGCGAAGGCATGTTGGCCACTGTTGTCCGGTTTGGCACAGAAGAAGAGATAGTTATGATCTTCAGCGTTGATTACAGCTTCGAGACTGGAAATGGATGGCATGCATATTGGGCCTGGAGGAAGTCCTCCATATCTGTAAGTATTGTAAGGGCTATCGGTTTCCAGATGGCTGTACAGCACCCTTCTCAGGTCAAATAATCCGGTAGCAAACACTACGGTCGGATCTGCCTGCAGTTTCATTCCCTGCTTCAATCGGTTGATATACACTCCGGCTATGGCAGGTCTTTCGGGCTCAAAATTGCTCTCTTTTTCCACTATGGATGCCAGTATATAAGCCTCAGTGGGAGTGAGTCCGTGCTTTTTGAGTTTTTCCTTCCTGTCTTCATTCCAGAATCTGGTATTTTCCTTGTTCATCCGTGATGTAAATTTTTCAGGGCCGGTGGTCCAGAACATTTCATAGCTGTTGGGTATGAACATGCAGAGAAATTCTCAGGAGTATATCCATATTCGGTCAAAGTCTCATTTTTAGTCAGGTATTCCAGAAATCCGAGCGAATCTGTCTCCAGAAATCTCGCTGCATTACCTGCAAGGTCCTGAAGCAGCCGGTTGTTGTTAATGACAACCAATACCGGATCCTGATCACCGGAACGCAGCTTTCTGATAATCTGCAGGTTGCCCATACCTTGTCTGAGCACATATTTGCCGGGCGGTACTTTATCTCTTTTGTATTTCATAAAGCCGGCAAGCATATCAAAATGCCCCGGATGCTTCAGGATATTCTTTGACTTCAAAAGCTCCAGTACTTCCTCATAGCCTGAGCCTGTGGGAATGAAGAGGTCTGTATCGGAGGCATCAGGATTGATATTGGAAGCCCACAAAATATTGCGGAACTGCCAGAATGCCACCAGACAAAACAGCAGGAAAACTATTCCGGTTATATACCATTTTTTGATACTCATCATGCAGCCATAACGATTAAAATCCGCTTTAATACTGTTCATTTTCATTGGGGAACTCCCCGGCTTTGACATCTGCCACATAGCGTTCGGTGGCTTCCTTGATTGTGTCAAAAAGCTCCAGATAGCGGCGCAAAAAGCGGGGATGAAAATCCTTGGTGATACCGAGCATATCATGGGTGACTAATACCTGTCCGTCCACTCCGTTACCTGCTCCTATTCCTATGACCGGAATATGAAGATCAGCAGCTACTTTGCGTCCCAGTGCAGCCGGAATCTTTTCCAGTACCAGGGCAAAACAACCGGCTTTTTCCAGCAGTCTGGCATCGTCCATCAGCTTGGCGGCTTCGGCTTCTTCTTTAGCCCGCACAGAGTAAGTGCCGAATTTGTAGATACTCTGAGGTGTCAGCCCCAGATGCCCCATCACGGGTACACCTGCTGACAGGATACGCAGCACAGATTCTTCAATCTCGGCCCCGCCCTCGAGTTTGACGGCATGCGCTCCGGATTCTTTCATGATGGCAATGGCAGAATTGAGTGCCTTGGTGCTGTTGCCCTGATAGGAGCCGAAAGGCAAATCCACCACGACAAATGCCCGCTCCACGGCTCTTACCACCGATTGTGCATGGTAGATCATCTGTTCCAGAGTGATTGGCAGCGTAGTCTCATGTCCCGCCATCACATTGGATGCCGAGTCCCCCACCAACAGAATATCCACACCGGCAGCATCCAGGATTTTGGCCATACTGTAGTCATAGGCAGTAAGCATGGATATTTTTTCACCGTTCTCTTTCATCGCCTGCAGCACGTGGGTGGTAATGCGTTTGATGTCTCTCTTGGCTACGGACATATGCAGTAAGTAGGATTGTTTTGAAAAATGGCTGCCAAATTATACAAATCCTGTACAAAATCTGTGCTTTTCTCTCAAAGATTTCACATTTTCATCACGATAATATTGAAAATCCCACACATTGATCTGAAATTTTCCATGTATAATTACATATGACGATAATTTTTATGTGAATAAATGGATAGTTCATTGGCATCGCTACCAAACTATATTTCTATTTTTGCAGTCAGGCTTTGTACAATCCTGCTTGCAAACAGTTAAATAAAATCAGGCTCTATGAGTTGGTTCAAACGCTTAAAGGAAGGTATTCAGACTGCCACCAAAAACAAAAAGGAGGCCCCGGACGGCCTGTGGCATAAATGTACCCGATGTGGAGAGATGACTACCGTCAAAGAGTTGAGAGAAAATCTTTTTATCTGCCCCAAGTGCGATTATCATGTAAGGATAAGTTCCAAGGACTATTTTGATATGCTTTTTGACGGAAAATATACCCGTCTGTTTGACAATATTGTTTCAGTAGATATCCTGAATTTTAAGGATGTCAAGACATATGAAGAAAGACTGGAAGAAGCCTACAAAAAAACGAAGCTGAATGATGCCATGGCTGTAGCCACCGGCAAGATTTCCAAGTATCCGCTGGTGATAGCATGTATGGATTTTGGATTCATTGGTGGTTCTATGGGATCCGTGGTAGGTGAAAAAATTTCCCGATCTATTGACTATTGTCTGGAGCATAAAATCCCGCTGATGATTATCTCCAAGTCCGGGGGTGCCCGTATGATGGAGTCGGCGTTTTCGCTGATGCAGATGGCCAAAACCTCTGCAAAACTGACACTTCTGGCAAAACATGGGATACCTTATTTCTCCTTTCTGACTGATCCCACTACCGGAGGCGTCACGGCTTCTTATGCAATGCTCGGGGACCTGAATTTTGCAGAGCCTGAAGCATTGATTGGATTTGCAGGCCCCAGAGTAATCAAGGAAACCATCAAAAAAGACCTTCCGGAAGGATTTCAAACTTCAGAGTATCTACTCGAACATGGTTTTCTGGACTTCATTGTACACAGAAAAGATTTGAAGAATAAACTTACGGATTTGCTCAGTTATTTCGATATCAAGAATATAGGCAGTGAGGCCTCAGACGAAGAAAACTGAGAATTCCCTCTTCATGGGATCAAAGTAAGGCAATAATTCGTCCATCCAGTCAAAGCCATACATAGCTATGTATTGGAAAAAGTTTTCAGACCTCTCCTGCAGATTGTTGTGCGGGAAGAGTTTTTCTTTGAGGGAATGAATCTGTTGCAGGGCGGTTTCTTCTTTTTGTTTTAAGGTTTTTTTGAGCCTTGCCTCAATGTGTTCAATACTTTTTAATGTTTTGGCACCTTCCCCCAGCACATACTGCTCCAGGGTAGGATCTATGTTGCGGGCTTTGCCGGCGATGGTAGAAAATATTTGTTGAAAATCAGCTATTTCCTGATTCAGATGAAAATCCGTATCGCTGGATTTTTCAAGGTAGCGGGTGATAATTTTGTTTTCTTCCAGAAGAAAATCTGACCATTCCAAACCCAGTTTATGCATCTGTTTGAGTTGGCCACCTGCGATAATCATAGCGGAATTCCTTCGGATTATGACAGGAAAAAAAACATTGAAAAAAGCAAACTGCCGCTTTCTTTCCAGCCAGTAGGCATTCTCTCCACCACCGCCGATGTAGGCTATATTCGGTAAGATGTATTCCTGATACAGGGGGCGGAGCACTACGTTGGGACTGAAGTTTTCGGGCTGAGTGTGCAGCATTCCGATGATTTCTGTTTCTGTAAATGACAGGGTTGTATTATTGATATGATACATCCCTTTTTCAAAGTAGATGCGCTCCCTCGATTGCGGCTGCATGTAAAAAAGGTTGATATCTCTGGGGTATGCCTGTGGTTTAAACTGGAATTGAAGGAGGGCTTCCTGAGTTTCCCAGACTAATTTTTCACTGGGCCGTTCGAGCAGTTCCTTTTCCATGATGGGGATAAACCGTTTTTTTAGCTCAGGATCATCCATGTTGAAGACAATCAGTCCATATCTGCCAAAAATCCGGTTGAGCATATGAAAAACAAAATCATTATATTCGGCAGCGGAATGCAGGGATTGCTGCAGCAGATCTCTGATTTCACCGGCATGGGTACGGTTGCCAAGCAGTTCTGAAAATTTACGGATGATGTCCTCCAATCCTTCCACACTGAATCTTCCCACCGGTCCTCTCTGTGAGGTCTCCCCAAACCAGCTGATTTCCGAAAATACTCAGATGGTTGATTTCCTCTACATCGTGATCTTCAGATCCTGAAATAAATACCGGCACGAACTGATGTCCAGGGTGTTGCTCTGCAAGTCGGTGACAGAGGGTGATGGCCGAAAAAATCTTGTAAAAGTAATAGGCAGGTCCCGTAAAAAGACATGGCTGATGAGCCGTCACAACGGTAAATGTTTCAGGACGGGCAAGTGCCCGGATATTCTGTATTTGAACCGTTTCAGGTTGGATCAGACTATATTGTCTCTCCAGTACATCTACCAGCAGCGACCTGTCCACAGGAAAAGATTGTCTGTCTCTGATGGCATGGGAGATGCCTTCAAAATCCGGGGTGTAGGCGTAAAAATCAGCAAGTTTTTCAGGGGACTCAATATAGGTAAGATCTTTGTAGGCGATATGAGATAAAGTATGGTAGGGTATATGTGTAACAGTCATGTCAAAGAAAGGGTAAGGCTATGGGAAAAGTTGAGAGATCATGGGAGGTATGTACGTAAAAAGCGGACAGACCTCGACCAGGCATCAGCGGTCGCCTCGGAATTATACCCGGGATTGCTGGGGTTGGCAAAGGCGTGGGGTGCATTATAAAAATGGATTTCCACCTGTTTCTTTTCATTGAGCATGGCATCCTTGAATTCATTAACCACTTTTGGAGTAATCCATCCATCTTCAGTAGCAAAAATACCTAAGACCGGTGCATTGAGCAATTTGATCTCTTCCGGTTTTTTGGTGGGCATACCGTAATAAATGATGCATGCTTTTACATTTTCATGAAGCATAATGGCAGTTTTTAATGACCAGCCACCACCAAAACACCATCCTATAGTAGCAATTTTTGCATCTTTTCCTGCATACAAGCCAGCTCCTTGCACTATATTTTCTGCTCTTGACTCACTCAATGACTGCATTAATCCGGCAGCTTCTTCTCTGGTATTGGCCACCTTACCATCATACATATCCAATGCCAGAACATTCACGTCCGGCCTTTCCATGAATAATTTGTCGGCTTCATTTTTTATATAATCATTCAGCCCCCACCACTCATGAATCACAAAAATATATTTATGGCTGTTTTGTTTGGCAGGTATAAAATATCCCTGAGCATTTCTGCCATCCGGACAAGGAAAACTGATCACACTTCCTTTAGGATTCATTAGTTTAAAGTCTCCGGGATTCTCATGGATTAACACAAAACTCATTTCCTTACCCAGATTGGCAAACTCGGCGGTACTGCTTAAAGAGGCATTACAACATGCTTTCGTTTGCTGGCTTCTCAATACTGTATTGGTTGTTAAGCAAAGGGATAGCAGGATCAATATTCTGGTCATTTTCCTCCTTTATTCCTGTTAAAATTATGATAACGCAATCTCACCCTATTGGTTCAAATGTCTTAACATTTCGAGGTACAGTTCTTCCAGTTTACTGCGTGCCCAGGGAGTTTTTCTGAAAAACTGAAGGCAGGATTTTATGGATGGGTCAAATTTAAAACAATTGACCCGCATTCTTTCTGCCAGTCCTTCCCAGTCGTAATGGGCATGCAGCTGTATCAGCATTTTTTCGAGGGTCACTCCGTGAAGCGGGTCATTGGACATAAAACTTTTAAATGATATACACACTTTACTAAAGTGATAAAATCATGAATTGTTTACATTTACCATGTAATTGGTAACAAGGTTTGACACTTATTTATTGACTATGGCGCAAAGATTTTTTACAACCATACCGGGATACTATTGGCGCCATGCATCCAACGCTGACGGTGCTGACATAAGACATATTATATACTCTGCATTGGACGAGCATGGTTTGCAACCTGAACCTGAGATTACAGACAAAGATCTGTACGATATTGAGCTATATTATAAAAATCACTTTTTTGGTGTATTAACAGATTCAGATAATGTGGTAAAAGGCACTTTTGCTCTCTATAATATGGGAAACGGTGTGGCCGAAATCCGGAAAATGTACCTACCGGCGGAGCATAGGGGTAAAGGCTTAGGCAAGTGGATGCTTCAATTTCTGGTAGAGAAAGCACAAAACGAAGGTTATCACGGGTTGGTTCTGGAAACGGCTTCTTGTCTCAACAAGGCCATTGCACTGTACAGGTCATTTGGTTTTGAGACTGTATGCGGGCATAATGCATCTCCCCGCTGTGATGTCTGTATGTCTCTGAAGCTGCTCACAATGCCCGATACACAGAATTAACACCCGAATACTTCCAAATCCCGGGCTAAAAGCTTTACTTTGGGGCTTAATAAGGGGCTCGTTCATGCATCGTCTGATTGTCATCATTTTTATGCTCTTGTCATGTATGGCAAGGCTGCATGCACAGCAGCCTGAGGAGATTCAATCCAATAATCTGCTGTCCAATATCATCGAAGATTTTCTGGAGACAGTGGAGGCAGAGGAGTTTGATTTCAATACATTGCTCGAGACACTCAGCTTCTTTTACGAAAATCCGCTGGATATCAATACGGTGACTGAACAGGATCTGAGAGAGCTGATCATCCTTAATGAAATACAGATTGGCAATTTCATAAACTACCGCAACAGCTTTGGTGATTTTCTGAGTATTTATGAACTGCAGGCTATTCCATCATGGGATCTGGGCACCATACGCAATGTCCTTCCTTTTTTGAGACATGGAGGCTCAGGAATGGATTTTTACCTGAATTTCAGGGATGCTCTGCGCAACGGGAATTCACTGATGTTTCTTAAGGCCAAACGAGTGCTGGAGCAAAGGAAAGGATACAAGCCCAATGCGGCAGGTATCACACCCTATCAGGGAGATCCCAATCACCTGTATGTTCGCTACCGGTACGAGTTCGGACAATTGTTCAGAGCAGGATTTACCATGGAGAAGGATCCCGGAGAGCCCTTCT
Organism: Saprospiraceae bacterium; assembly: GCA_016716335.1. GTDB lineage: Bacteria > Bacteroidota > Bacteroidia > Chitinophagales > Saprospiraceae > OLB9. Next base: position 295,810 of record JADJWN010000003.1, read on the forward strand.
TCAGCGGGGTTAACAGGTATGGCTTCGATTTTTATTCCTTTTTTGTCAATGCACGCAATATCAATCGTACCATAAGGGAATTGTCGATAGGAGATTACAGTATCAGCCTCGGACAGGGGCTCATTCTGCAAAACTTTTTTGGCGGCGGTAAATCTTCCTTTGTGTTGAATGTAAAAAGAGGAGGACGGATGATACGGCCTTACAATTCTGTCAATGAGACCAATTTTTACAGAGGGGTTGCCACAGAGCTGAGATTGAGCCGATACTTCACACTGGGTCTTTTCGGATCATACCGGTACACCAATGGCAGGGTGCTCACTGATACTTTGGACAATACAGATTTTGAACGTTTTACTTCTCTGGCGACTGATGGTTTTCACCGGACAGTGAGTGAGATCAGCCGTAAAAATCAGATTCTGCAGACCAATGGCGGAGGCAGGTTGAGTTTTCAGAAAAACAATTTCCGCATTTCGGTCAACGGGCTTTACACTACATTTGACAAACCCTTCCAGAGAGATGAAGCGCTTTACCGCAGATTTTTATTTTCGGGCAGCCGATTGGTCAATACCAGCATTGATTACAGCTACCGTTACCGTAATTTTACTTTTTACGGAGAGTCTGCAAGAAGCGACAATGGGGGCATGGCAAATCTGCACGGTCTTTTGCTCGGATTGGACAGACGATTGGATATAGCTTTGGTGTACAGAGATTACGGGGCAGATTATCAGGTGCTGAATGCCAATGCCTTTGGTGAAGGGTCCCAGCCGGTCAATGAGAAGGGAGTATATCTGGGTATGGAAATCCGCCCTTTTAAAAACGTGGTTTTCAGTACTTATTTTGACTTCTGGGAAAATCCCTGGGCATCTTTCAGAAGGGATGGACCCGGTACTGGCAGGGAGTTTTTTGCCAAAATGTCCTATGTGCTTAAACGAAAACTGGAATTTTATATTCAATACAGATATGAAGAAAAACTGCGCAACAGCAGTGACGATCGTTTTATCATCGATTTTCCACAGACCATTGTATTGCAGAGACTCAGAGCTCAGCTCAATTATAAGGTCACCAAAGAACTCGAATTAAGGGACAGGATAGAGTTTTCTTTTTTCGAACAGACGCAAAAATCAGCCGGATTTCTGATGTATCAGGATGTGATTTACAAGCCGATAGCTTCGCCGCTTTCATTCAATTTCAGATATGCGGTTTTTGATATCAACAGCTTCGATGCCAGAATTTATACTTATGAAAATGACCTGCTGTATGAGTTTTACATCCCATTTTTCCAGAATCGCGGTTCGAGATTTTATGTGAATTTCAGGTACAGATTAGCCAGAAATTACACATGGGAGTTCAGAGTAGGCAGAACCTATCTGGACAATGTGAGAAGCATCGGTTCGGGTAATGAAACCATTGAAGGCAATACCCGCACCGAACTGAAAACTCAGCTGAGAATACGCTTTTGATATGTTGGACCTCAAGGCATTATGGATTGGTGATATGCTGCGCATCAGATCGTCCGGCAGGGTGGGGCGCTTTGCGGGAATAAATGCGGAAGGTAAAGCAAGGATAGAATGCGATGGCAAAATTTATCTGGCAGTACCCGGCAACCTGGAGCTTTTCCGGGAGGAAGTGGATGACTATAAGAAAATTGATGAGTTGCTTGGGTTGAAATCAAAGCAGATACCTAAAAAGAAAACAGAACCTGTCCCGACAGAGATAGATCTGCATATAGAGGTACTGGCACCGCATCTGCAGCAGGAATTGCCAGCTATGATACTCTCACATCAGCTGGGAAGGTGTAAACTGTTTGTGGAAGAAGCCATCAGCCGTAAACTGCATCGTATCAAAATAGTGCACGGTAAAGGAGAAGGTGTCCTTAAATCGGAGGTATTGCATCTCGTAAAGCAATTCAGAGAAGTCAGTCTCACCTTTGAAGCGAACGACGGAGGAGCAGTCGAAGTGTGGTTTCAATATGTGTGAATTTTACTGAAAAACGTGTTATGCACCTCCACGAAATTATGCTTGTCTGCCTTGAGATTTGAAGCATAGCTTGTAACGCAAAATGCGTGGGACAAAACCATTCAATTCTAAATCCTGAATTAGGGTAATTTATGGCTTTCAGGCACTATCACTACAAAAGCCGTCTTTTAAACTTTTTTCTCTAAGATATCCAGAAGTTTTGGATTTAGATATAGTTTCTCTTTTCCCACTTTTTCTGATCTCAAAAAACCGTATTTTTCCAATTCTATCAGGTAGTTTCCTGCTGTCTTCAAATTTCCGATATTTCTTTGAACCAGATATTGACGCTTGGTATAAGGTAATCGAAATAAAATCTCAATTAAATCCTTTGAATAAATTTTTGGCAGTTTCTTTTTGATTTCTGATGCAGTCTCTTCCATTGACAGGATAATTTTCCTCAGTGTATTCAATCCTTGTGCGGAAGTTTTTTCAATCATATCAAGCATAAACAAAATATAGTCTTCCCATTCAATTTTTTCGGTTACATTCTGCAGGTACCTGTAATATTCGACTTTGTTTCTAATAATATAATCACTCAGATAGATTGCCGGTGTGTCCAGTAAACCCGAAAGTTTCAGATATAATAACAATAAAATTCTTCCCGTTCTTCCGTTTCCATCCGGAAAAGGGTGAATGGCTTCGAACTGATAGTGCATTATGGCCATTTTAATTAATGGGTCTATGTCGTTGTTATTCCCACCCTCAGAATTTACCGGCTTATTTATGAACTTCTCTAAATTGGCTAACTTTTCACGTATAACCTGCTCTCCACCTGGTGGGGTGTAAATAATCTCGCCCAATGCGTTACTTAGGGTCGTCCCGGGAGTATTGCGTATGGACGCATTATTATGTTTAATGCACTGAACAATTTTAACGCACAGATTGGTTGTTATAAATGGTTTTCTTTTCAATTCTTCCATTCCCAACCACAATGCATCCTTATAGCTTAAAACCTCTTTTGTGGCTGAATTTATGGATTTTATGTCAGCGACAAATGATTTGTAAAGGTCATCATTGGTTGTGATAATATTTTCTATTTCTGAGCTCGCTTTAGCCTCCTGTAAATAAATTGTGTCTAAGAATAATGTTGGGTTAGGTAAATTGCTTAAAGTACCATTCAGTTGTGCCAATGCTCTTGCTGCCGAAATGGTTTTCCTGAGTACGCGTTTTGTTTCTATGTCTGCCTTAGGTGGCAACAATGGCAGTTCATTGTATGGAATATTTCGGTCGAATTTTGGCATTTTTGTCAAATGTAAATTTTACACTCGTTGTTAATAAGAGGGTAAAAATACATAAAATTTACTCTTGTATTGAAATTAGCAGTAAGGAATACTTACGTAAGAATTGCTGAAGCAGATAATATTTTTAGATACTTCCGAAATTATCCTTTTTCAATCGCTGTAATACCGGGCAGCTCCCTGCCTTCCAGGAGTTCGAGCATGGCACCTCCGCCCGTGGATACAAAGCTTACCTTGTCTTCCAGCCCGGATTGATTGATGGCTGATACAGAGTCACCGCCACCTATCAGGGAGAACGCCCCTTTTTCAGTAGCATCAGCGACTGCCTGTGCCACAGCAAAGGTACCCCTGGAAAACCGCTCCATCTCAAAGACACCCATAGGTCCGTTCCAGAGGATGGTCTTAGACTGCAGAATCACATTTCGATAGGTTTTGGCAGCTTCCGGACCGATATCGAGCCCCAGCCATTCTTCGGGTATATGGCTGCTTTTGGCAACAGATACCTCTGCATCTGCACTGAATCTGTCAGCTATGACTGAATCTTCCGGCAGGTAGATATGGGTGCCTTTATTCCTGGCTTTATCCAGTATTTTTAAAGCCAGCTCTGCATAATCGGGTTCGAACAGGGATTTACCGATTTTGCCCCCTTTGGCAGCAATAAAGGTATAAGCCATTCCACCACCAATGAGGATGTAGTCAGTACGGTCTATCAGATTTTCCAGCAGCTTGATTTTGTCAGAGACCTTGGCGCCACCTACGATAGCAGTGACCGGATGCACCGCTTCTTTCAGTATTTTATTGCCATTGGATACTTCAGCGGCCATGAGATAGCCGAATCCTTTATGGTCGGCATCAAAAAATTCAGCAATAGTGGCGGTAGATGCATGTGCCCTGTGCGCCGTACCAAAGGCATCATTGATGTAAATCTGGCCATGCCTGCTGAGCTTTTGTGCAAAATCCCGGTCGCCTTTTTCTTCTTCCGGATAAAAACGCAGATTTTCCAGCAGTAGTACTTCCCCATCTTTCAATGATGCGGATGCGCTGAATGCACTGTCTGAAATGCAGTCATCCTCAAACTTTACTGCATAGGGTTGGAGCAAATCACCAAGGTGCCTTTCAATGTGTTTGAGTGAATACTTGTGTTCAGGGCCTCCTTTGGGTCTTCCCAGATGACTCATCAATACCACACTGCCTCCATCATTCAGTATTTTCATGATGGTCGGTACCGCAGATCTGATCCGGGTATCATCCGTAATCTTGAAATCTGCATCTAAGGGTACATTAAAATCCACCCTCATGACTACTCTTTTTCCATGGAAGTTAGTTTGGTCAAAGGCAAGCATGGTTATAATAATTTTGGATTTGAAAAAAGAAGGGCAACGGCTGTGTTTGCCTGTGCCCCTTATGACTTTAATTATTTACTGATCAGGCCTGCAAAGTGCTGCAGTGTCCTTACCAATTGTGAGACATAACTCATCTCATTGTCGTACCAGCTTACGGTCTTGACCATCTGGGTGGAGCCGTTTTTGATTACTTTGGTCTGTGTGGCATCAAACAGGCTGCCGTAGGTCGTACCGATGATATCACTGCTTACGATCTCATCTTCCGTATATCCGAAACTTTCGTTGGCCGCAGCTTTCATGGCTGCATTGACTTCTTCTATAGTAACCTCTTTGTTCAGGATAGTAAACAATTCGGTGAGAGACCCGGTCAGTGTGGGGACTCTCTGTGCACCACCATCCAGTTTGCCTTTAAGGTTGGGCAAAACCAAGCCTATAGCTTTGGCTGCACCGGTGCTGTTGGGTACTATGTTTTGAGCTGCTGCACGGGCTCTTCTCAGGTCACCTTTGGCATGCGGAGAATCCTGGGTATTCTGATCGTTGGTGTAAGCATGTATGGTAGTCATCAATCCTGTGACGATCCCAAATTCACGGTCCAGTACCTGTGCCATGGGAGCCAGGCAGTTGGTGGTGCAGCTTGCACAGCTAATCACTGTCTCACTGCCGTCAAGGATATCGTGATTTACATTGTACACCACCGTTTTCAGATCACCGGTAGCAGGTGCAGATATCACCACTTTTTTGGCACCCGCTGCAATGTGGGCCTCTGCATTGGCTTTATCTGTAAAAAAACCGGTGCATTCCAGCACTACATCTACGTCATGAGCACCCCAGGGTATCTGAGAGGGATCTTTCTGTGCATAGACCATGATATCTTCGCCATTCACAAAGATGCGGTCTTCGCCGGCCGTGACATCCTCATTAAATCTGCCCTGAGCCGTATCATATTTTAGCAGGTGCGCCAGTACTTTGGGATTGGTGAGGTCATTGACAGCTACTACGTCAATTCCTTCCATATTGTAGATCTGCCGGTACACCAGCCTTCCTATTCTTCCGAATCCATTGATTGCAATACGTTTTTTAGCCATGATGATTGTATTTTAGTATAAATTGAAAAAGATAATTTGTCATAACCTGCCAGGCAGGCTCAAGAGCGCCACAAAAATAAGTAAAAAAGATGATTGACAAATGTTTGTTCGGCAGCATTTAATGTTAAAGTATAAAGAAATCTGGAGACATGTTGTGGATTGACTGATATTATGGATTGAATCTGTGTGAATTCAGGACATTTTATCCAAAAAATTAATGGGAAAATTATAGAATTAAAATCATTTATACTATGTTTGTGTATCACATAAAGTAAGGTATGCAGCTCTATGAATCAAATAAAGGCATAATTTACAGTACAGTACAGTACAGTACAGTATAGAAAGCTATCTGATGATCCTCCCTGATTTACAGAATAATGGTGTTTGGATAAGAAATATTATTTTGTAAATCGAAAAAATTATATCATGAAAAATCTTTTTATTTTTGTATTTTTAAATGTTATTCTGACTAATGTCAATCTCAAAGCTCAATGCGGCTTTAAAAATATTGAGATTGATTCCTGTTGTATTACAGTAGAAGTATTGGAAAATGAATATCCCAGGTGGTCGGTAAAGATTGACACACTGACTACCATCTGGAGCATGGATCTGGACAGCAACAGGTTTACCTATTGTTTTGACACTAAGGATAGTTTTGAATTGGAGTTGATATATTATAATGAATTCGGATTTCCGGGATGCGGAGCTTCACAATGGGTGAATATTGAAGAGATTTGTGTCATTGATACTCCGTGCATTCAGTATCTGTGTTGGGAGATGTTGGGAGGATGTTGTGAACTGGATACAATTAAAGCATTTGAAATAGAAGTGAATGGTGTGCCAATAACAATTCCGATAGGACCTCAGTATGTGGCAGGTGCCTATAATTGGCTTGCGAGTACAATGGTGTCTATTTTAGAGAGTTATAGTTATGTAGGATTATTAGAATCTGAAACTGAGTATATTGATTGTAAGAAAGGAGGTATAACTCCTATTCCAGGATTTTATTTTTTAAATTCATCGGTTAGAATCAATGCAATCAGTGGTGTAGTAAATTGTGCCGGTCCTGGAGATCCACCGGAGTGGAAAGATACCCAAGTTAATTTTCTGCAGTTTCCTGAAGGATGTTTTGAATAGCTTTTTCTTAACAATTGGTGAATACATTTAATACATGTATTCACCAATTACAAAACACAATTAATATGAAATCTTATTTTACCATTCTGCAGATTATATCAAGTTTATTTTTGATTAATTTTGCTTCATTATATGGACAGGGCTGCCCGCTCCAATCTGTTACTCTAAGTTCACAGGTGGCAGTGGAGAACTTTGTAGTGCAGTTTCCTGATTGCCGTGAGATCGTATTTCCGTTTACCATTACAGGGGATGTGACAGACTTGCGGCCCTTGCTGCAGCTCCGCAGGGTCAACAGCAATCTCAATTTGCGGGATTTGCCGAATTTAGAATCTCTTAATGGGTTGGATTCCGTAAGCTTTATTACATCTTTGAATATCCGTAATACAGGCAAACTCAGGAATCTTCGGGGGTTGGAACAGGTCAGGAATACTTTTATTTTAGAAATTGTGGGCAATCAAGTACTTGAGACAACAGAAGGATTAAATCTGGACAGATTGCCTAATAATGTGACAGTACAAAATAATGCAAGTCTGATTTTGCTTACAGGGGTAAATTCGGGAGATAGCATATCATCACTGTCAATTATAAATAATCCATTATTAAAACATGTGACTATATGGGATTCGCTCAAGGTGGTTAGAAACAATTTGGTTATAGATGGGAATTTTGCTTTAAGGGAAATGAATGGTTTGAATAGGCTAGAGCATGTCGCTGGTGCGTTCAGAATTGAGAAAATTGATTCAATAGAATACTTGCCTGATTTTGATAATCTTGAATATGTCGGAAAAGAATTGCTTATATTAGGTAGGACTAACAGTACCTCTTATAATATAGCAATCACCAAAAATATTCCTAAATTCAAAAAATTAAAAACCATAGGAGCTGCTATGAATTTCAGATTTTTGGGAAAACTTGATTCTTTACAGGATGGGATACTTAATGAATTAGAAAGTACAAATGAGATTAGGATAACTTCTGTTAGCAGTATTATTTTTTCAGGATTTCATAAGCTTAAAAATTGTGGCACTCTGGAAATTTCAGCTTGTGATTTCAGCGAAATTTCAGGTTTTGATCAAATAGAAGAATTACAATCTTTAAACATTGATAGAATTTATGAATTAAAAAAATTTGGGGCATTTAAAAATCTGAGAAGAGTCAATGGTAAGGTAAATCTCTATGCCAGTAATGTATATCTGGAAAGTTTTGAAGGATTGGCAAATCTTGAATACGTAGGCGGCGACCTGCAATGTATATCCAATCGCAGACTTCGGAACATCGGAACTAAAAACCTAAAATATGTTGGTGGGCAACTTCATATTTCTGATGCAGACCAGATGAAAAGCCTGGACGATCTGTCCAATCTTGAATACATAGGAAAAGAAGTGTATATAAGTCTAAATGATTCACTTGCTGATGTCAGGGGTTTGGAAAGGGTTGATTATAAAAATGTTACAAAATTGACTTTCAGGTACAATAACTTTACAAAATCATGTGTAAACAATTTTTTTTGTGACTTCCTTGAAAACAAGCCCGAAGAGATGTCAGATATCAGAAGCAATGGTGCAGGCTGCAGCAGCCGTGAGGAAGTGCTGGAGCAATGCCGGCTTGTCAGTACCACGGATATAGGAGAGGAGAGCGTACTGACCCTTAGTCCCAATCCGGCAGTTTCAGAAATATATCTGCGAAATACCGGCCCGCAGCAGATACAGGCCATAGTACTGTATGATCTGTCAGGGAGGCAGGTTCTTTATCAGAAGGCAGAAGGAGACAGAATTGATGTGAGCAGGTTGGGCAGTGGAGTATATCAGGCTGTTATTCACCTGGCAGATGGACAGAGACAAACAAAACGATTGGTTAAAATGCAATGAGGTTCATGATACAGCGTGCCTGTTGATAGAAATGGCTTATAGAAAAAGTATGATGGTAGGTACTTAATTTATTACTAATGTGGAAAAAATAAAATATTCCAGTCTTACTTACCGGATAACTTTTGGCGACCTGCGTTCAAAGCAGACCGTGAAGTGAATACTTAGCATGCAGAAAAGTGTTTATTTATGGCTGCATAGTCAAGGTTCGGCAGCATTTAATGTTAAAGTATGAGGAAATCTGGAGACATGTTGTGGATTGACTGATATTATGGATTGAATCTGTGTGAATTCAGGACATTTTATCCAAAAATTAATGGGGAAAATTATAGAATTAAAATCATTTATACTATATTTGTCTATCGCATAAAGTAAAGTATGCAGCTCTATGAATCAGATAAAGGGATAATTTACATTACATTACATTACATTACATTACATTACATTACATTACATTACAGTACAGTACAGTACCGGAAGCTATCTGATGATCCTCCCTGATTTACAGAATAATGGTGTTTGGATAAGAAATATTATTTTGTAAATCGAAAAAATTATATCATGAAAAATCTTTTATTTTTTGTATTTTTAAATGTTATTCTGACTAATGTCAATCTCAAAGCTCAATGCGGCTTTAAAAATATTGAGATTGATTCCTGTTGTATTACAGTAGAAGTATTGGAAAATGAATATCCCAGGTGGTCGGTAAAGATTGACACACTGACTACCATCTGGAGCATGGATCTGGACAGCAACAGGTTTACCTATTGTTTTGACACTAAGGATAGTTTTGAATTGGAGTTGATATATTATAATGAATTCGGATTTCCGGGATGCGGAGCTTCACAATGGGTGAATATTGATGAGATTTGTGTCATTGATACTCCGTGCATTCAGTATCTGTGTTGGGAGATGTTGGGAGGATGTTGTGAACTGGATACAATTAAAGCATTTGAAATAGAAGTGAATGGTGTGCCAATAACAATTCCGATAGGACCGCAATATGTAGCAGGAGCCTATAATTGGCTTGCGAGTACTATGGTGTCTATTTTAGAGAGTTATAGTTATGGAGGAATATTAGAATCTGAATCAGAATTTACGGATCCTTGTTTGAAAGGAGATTTAACACCAATTCCAGGGTTCTATTTCTACAATTCATCGGTTAGAATCAATGCAATCAGTGGTGTAGTAAATTGTGCCGGTCCTGGAGATCCACCGGAGTGGAAAGATACCAAAGTTAATTTCCAGCAGTTTCCTGAAGGATGTTTTGAATAGCTTTTTCTTAACAATTGGTGAATACATTTAATATATATATATTCACCAATTACAAAACACAATTAATATGAAATCTTATTTTACCATTCTGCAGATTATATCAAGTTTATTTTTGATTAATTTTGCTTCATTATATGGACAGGGCTGCCCGCTCCAATCTGTTACTCTCAGTTCACAGGTGGCAGTGGAGAACTTTGTAGTGCAGTATCCTGATTGCCGTGAGATCGTATTTCCGCTTACTATAACGGGGGATGTGAAAGACTTGCGGCCCTTGCTGCAGCTGAAGAAAATTAATAGTAACCTTAATCTCCGCGACCTGCCCAATCTTGAAACTTTGCATGGGTTGGATTCCGTAATATTTATTTCATCTCTCAATATCCGTAATACAGGCAAACTCAGGAATCTTCGGGGGTTGGAACAGGTCAGGAATACTTTTATTTTAGAAATTGTTGGCAATCAAGTACTTGAGACAACAGAAGGATTAAATCTGGACAGATTGCCTAATAATGTGACAGTACAAAATAATGCAAGTCTGATTTTGCTTACAGGGGTAAATTCGGGAGATAGCATATCATCACTGTCAATTATAAATAATCCATTATTAAAACATGTGACTATATGGGATTCGCTTAAGGTGGTTAAAAACAATTTGGTTATAGATGGGAATTTTGCACTTTGGGAGATAGATGGATTGAATAGGCTAAAATATGTTGGGGGAGATTTTAAAATTGAAAAAATTGACTCTATGGAATTTTTGCCTGAATTTGACAGTCTGCATTATGTAGGTAAGGATTTGTTTTTATTAGGAATAACTAACAGTGCAACTGTTCAAATAGCCAAAACAAAAAACTTACCTAAGTTTCCATTATTAGCTTCAATAGGAAATACTTTAAGAATTGCTAATTTCGGATCTATAGAATTTTCACCATCAAATATTTTAGATTCTTTAAAATCATGTAGAAATATCATGATATCTGTAGTACCCTGTGACACTTTCCATGGCTTTAATTCATTACTTACTTGCGAAACTGTTTCATTTGGTATTAATAATACAAGTGTAATTTCAGGATTTAATTCATTGACTGAACTTAAATCATTAAATATCGATAGAAATTATGAGCTTAGAAAGTTTACAGGTTTTAAAAATCTGAGAAGAGTCACTGGTAAGGTATATCTGTATGCCAGTAATGTATATCTGGAAAGTTTTGAAGGATTGGCAAATCTTGAATACGTAGGCGGTGACCTGGAATGTATATCCAATCGCAGACTTCGGAACATCGGAACTAAAAACCTTAAATATGTTGGTGGTCAACTTTATATTTCTGATGCAGACCAGATGAAAAGCCTGGACGATCTGTCCAATCTTGAATACATAGGAAAAGAAGTGTATATAAGTCTAAATGATTCACTTGCTGATGTCAGGGGTTTGGACAGGGTTGATTATAAAAATGTTACAAAATTGACTTTCAGGTACAATAACTTTACAAAATCATGTGTAAACAATTTTTTTTGCGACTTCCTTGAAAACAAGCCCGAAGAGATGTCAGATATCAGAAGCAATGGTGCAGGGTGCAGCAGCCGTGAGGAAGTGCTGGAGCAATGCCGGCTTGTCAGTACCACGGATATAGGAGAGGAGAGCGTACTGACCCTTAGTCCCAATCCGGCAGCATCAGAAATATATCTGCGAAATACCGGCCCGCAGCAGATACAGGCCATAGTACTGTATGATCTGTCAGGGAGGCAGGTACTTTATCAGAAAGCAGAAGGAGACAGAATTGATGTGAGCAGGTTGGGCAGTGGAGTATATCAGGCTGTTATTCACCTGGCAGATGGACAGAGACAAACAAAACGATTGGTTAAAATGCAATGAGGTTCATGATACAGCGTGCCTGTTGATACAAATGGCTTATCGAAAAAGTATGATGGTAGGTACTTAATTTATTACTAATGTGGAAAAAATAAAATATTCCAGTCTTACTTACCGGATAACTTTTGGCGACCTGCGTTCAAAGCAGACCGTGAAGTGAATACTTAGCATGCAGAAAAGTGTTTATTTATGGCTGCATAGTCAAGGTTCGGCAGCATTTAATGTTAAAGTATGAGGAAATCTGGAGACATGTTGTGGATTGACTGATATTATGGATTGAATCTGTGTGAATTCAGGACATTTTATCCAAAAAATTAATGGGAAAATTATAGAATTAAAATCATTTATACTATATTTGTCTATCGCATAAAGTAAAGTATGCAGCTCTATGAATCAGATAAAGGGATAATTTACATTACATTACATTACATTACAGTACAGTACAGTACCGGAAGCTATCTGATGATCCTCCCTGATTTACAGAATAATGGTGTTTGGATAAGAAATATTATTTTGTAAATCGAAAAAATTATATCATGAAAAATCTTTTATTTTTTGTATTTTTAAATGTTATTCTGAGTAATGTCAATCTCAAAGCTCAATGCGGGTTTAAAAATGTTGAGATTGATTCGTGTTGTATTACAGTAGAAGTATTGGAGAATGAATATTCCAGGTGGTCGGTAAAGATTGACACACTAGCTACCATCTGGAGTACGGATTTGGACAGCAACAGGTTTAACTATTGTTTTGACACTAAGGATAGTTTTGAATTGGAGTTGATATATTATAATGAATTCGGACTGCCGGGATGCGGAGCTTCACAATGGGTGAATATTGATGAGATTTGTGTCATTGATACTCCGTGCATTCAGTATCTGTGTTGGGAGATGTTGGGAGGATGTTGTGAACTGGATACAATTAAAGCATTTGAAATAGAAGTGAATGGTGTGCCAATAACAATTCCGATAGGACCGCAATATGTAGCAGGAGCCTATAATTGGCTTGCGAGTACAATGATATCCATACTGGAAAGTTATAATTATGGGGGATATATGCAGGAAGAATCTGAATTTACTGAAGCATGTACAAAAGGTAATCAAACCATAATTCCAGGGTTCTATTTCTACAATTCATCGGTTAGAATCAATGCAATCAGCGGTGTAGTAAATTGTGTCGGTCCTGGAGATCCACCGGAGTGGAAAGATACCAAAGTTAATTTCCTGCAGTTTCCTGAAGGATGTTTTGAATAGCTTTTTCTTAACAATTGGTGAATACATTTAATATATGTATTCACCAATTACATAACACAATCAATATGAAATCTTATTTTACCATTCTGCAGATTATATCAAGTTTATTTTTGATTAATTTTGCTTCATTATATGGACAGGGCTGCCCGCTTCAATCTGTTACTCTCAGTTCACAGGCAGCGGTGGAGAATTTTGTAGTGCAGTATCCAGATTGTCGGGAGATCGTATTTCCGCTTACCATTACAGGGGATGTGACAGACTTGCGGCCCTTGCGCAGCTCCGCAGGATCAACAGCAATCTCAATTTGCGGGATTTGACTCAGTTGGAGTCACTCTATGGGCTGGATTCGGTATCCTTTATATCCTCGCTCAATATACGCAATACAGCCCGACTAAGGTCACTACATGGACTGGAGAAAGTAAAAAATACATTTTTTTTAGATATAATAGGTAATCAGGCCTTAGAGACTACGGAAGGATTAAATCTGGATAGACTGCCGAATCAAGTGGTTATTCAGAATAATAATTCATTAAGAATTCTTACCGGAGTGAATAATGCAGATTCTGTAACTACACTCACTATTACCAACAATGTCAAACTCCAACGTATCGACATCTGGGATTCATTGAAAATAATCAGGGGTAACTTATTGATTGATGGTAATTCAGGTCTTAAAGAGATCAATGGTCTCAATAGATTAAAAAGAGTGAATGGTTCATTTAGTATAGAAAATGTGGACTCTATTGAATACTTACCCAATTTCGATAGTCTTGAATTTATAGGCAAATTTCTCAGACTAACTGGGTTCAGAGATTCTAATGGCAACTTCAGAAATTTTAATACTAAAAATCTACCCCTTTTTGGAAATTTAAAAATTGTAAATAACAACATATTAATACAAGGTTTTATTTCTGCTGAAATGCCGCATTGGAATGGTTTTGAAAATTTAATAGAGGTAAATGATATTTATATTTATAATTCAAGAATATTAAACCTGTCAGGATTTAACGCTGTATCGAGAATAAATACTCTCGCTTTAGTGCACTTATCTGATACAGATAACATTAGCGGGTTTTCAAAACTCACAGAATTGGGATCACTCTCGATCGATAGAAGTTATGAACTTAGAAATGTTACTGGTTTTCGTGTTCTGAGAAGAGTCAATGGTAAGGTATATCTGTATGCCAGTAATGTATATCTGGAAAGTTTTGAAGGATTGGCAAATCTTGAATACGTAGGCGGTGACCTGGAATGTATATCCAATCGCAGACTTCGGAACATCGGAACTAAAAACCTTAAATATGTTGGTGGTCAACTTTATATTTCTGATGCAGACCAGATGAAAAGCCTGGACGATCTGTCCAATCTTGAATACATAGGAAAAGAAGTGTATATAAGTCTAAATGATTCACTTGCTGATGTCAGGGGTTTGGACAGGGTTGATTATAAAAATGTTACAAAATTGACTTTCAGGTACAATAACTTTACAAAATCATGTGTAAACAATTTTTTTTGCGACTTTCTTGAAAACAAGCCCGAAGAGATGTCTGATATCAGAAACAATGGTGCAGGCTGCAGCAGCCGTGAGGAAGTGCTGGAGCAATGCCGGCTTGTCAGTACCACGGATATAGGAGAGGAGAGCGTACTGACCCTTAGTCCCAATCCGGCAGCATCAGAAATATATCTGCGAAATATCGGCCCGCAGCAGATACAGGCCATAGTACTGTATGATCTTTCAGGGAGGCAGGTACTTTATCAGAAGACAGAAGGAGACAGAATTGATGTGAGCAGACTGGCTGCCGGTGTTTATAAAGCATTGATTATTTTGCCGGGTCAGGAATTTTCTGTCAGGAGAATCGTCAAACTTTAAAGTACTGTATAAAACCATAGAGCCGATTTTCCAATCAGTCAGTTATAGCTTATGTCTGTTATTCATGAGAGTTTGATATAGATTTTTTTTCTACCCATATTCCTACAGCGTGGCAAACTATGCCATTGGTGTAGCAGGATACGATTTTGTGCTGGTACTAGACAGGTTTGCTTATTTTGGCAAACAGCGTGTCTCGCCAAAATCAGAGTTATTTTATCATTTTATCCACGGTTTGACTTCCGTGGTTATTTAGTCCGTTGAAAAATTTCCTACGGACTAAATATTACAACCCTATGGGTAAATAGCTGAATAATTAAAAATTAAAAATGAATTCATTGTTCATCGGATTCACGTCTGATTACCTTTTTAATACAAGCTTCATCACTTTACTGAACCGCTGCCCGTGCATGTGAACCAGATAATTACCGGTAGAGAGAGAGGCAGTGTGCAGCTGTATGGCATGCCTGCCGGGTCCGTAATATTCACCCTGTCGCAATATTCTGACCAAGGCCCCATGTATATCACGGATTTCAATGGTAATAGCCTGCCCCTGCTCTAAACTGAACTGTATCTGGGTCAGTTCTCCTGTACCGGGGTTGGGATAGACCAATATTTCCGTCGGTGTGATTGACTCCGGTTCTCTGACAGAAGAAGTGCCTGAAAAAATTACATTTTCATCTCCCTGTCTGTAGGGTACATAAAGGAGCGGCAGATAGTACATCTCGTCCTTACTGCCCTCACCCCAGGTCACAAATCGGGGTGGAGAGCTGGGATTATTGGGGTTGGACGAGGTATTGTCATAGGAAGCGATCGCATGAATCCGGGTGCCTTTTTTAGCTACTTTGAAGCGGTCGAAATAATAATTGCCCTGCCAGTTGAAGTCCCAGTCCGGGATTTTGATGAGATTTTCTCTTGCGCCGTTGGGATGAATCATATATACTTCCCAATGTTTGCCGAGATAGTGCATATGTGGAAATATCCCGATCAGACTGACATCAAAAGGCAGGGTATAGACCCCTTCAAAAGTCTTTTTGGTATTGGCAGGGATAAAAAAGCTGTTGGCTCCGGTCAACAGATGAAAGGGAAGCATGATGTAGTCATCCACAATTCTGTTGATGGGTTCATCAGGTCTGGCAAAAAAGATATTGACGGATGAAGAGTCGGCTTCATCCACTGCCCACGGAGCATAATGCATCTGTATCACCAGATCTGAACCTTTGGGTAAAATCTGTGCAAGTCCATCAGGAAAATAAATGGGTTTCTGTCCTGGTACATAGCCCGGAAACTGGTCTCTGTTCAGCACTTCATTCACCCCAAAACCACCGAATCCTTCAAATCCGTACTCCGGTGTCTGGTCATCATAGGATCTGGCGATGCCCGTAGTATCTGCAAAAAACAAGGCATGGTGTACAATTTTTTTATTGCCCGGACGCAGTTCGATGGCTTTGATTCTTTTGTTTTCCGTCAGGCCTGTGGGCAGTACAAAATAGCGATACTCGTCCTTGCCGTTTCCTTTGTGGATGTGAGATTTGGCAAAGCTTAGCACCAGGTCAGGTGTGCCCAGCTGACTGTTGTCAGGAAACAGAGGAAAAGGAGGCTCATCTGCGGGATTGCCCTGCGGAGTACCTGCTGTCACCCAGTCTGCAATGGTCTTGATCTGCTCGTCGGTAAGGAAATTTTCATCCAGAAATCTTGAAAATCCCGGATCTGCCTTCCACGGTGGCATCATCTTGTTTTGGGTGACAAAGCGTATGGTATTGGCCCAGTTTTTTACCTGAGTATAGTTGGTCAGTGGCATGGGACCAATTTCGCCCGTCCGGTGACAATTGGCACAGTGCTTATAAATGATAGGTGCGATGTCCCGGGAGTAGGTGGGCTGGCTCTGCATACCGGATATCAGAGAAATCAGCAGGCAGACTGTCAAAAATATATTTTTCATTACAGGGTGTATTTCAGGATTAAGGATTACGGCTCATCAATATCTGCAAAATTAATAAAACATCCCACGGCAGGTACAGTTTTGGATTCGATTTCCCTGCCTTCCCGGATATGTATCAATACATCTCTCAGATCATGAGAGCGTACGTGGTGCTTTCTTTTGCCGGGTGCAGAGTAAAGGTCATTGATTCTGCCCCGATACATGGCTTCCTGCTTCAGCTCATTCCACACTACCACTTCCGGGGTGATCGTTGCACCGGTGAGTGTAGTCAGTTTTTTATCATAATCAGTGATGAACCGCAAATTGAGTTTGTATTTTTTAATGAATTTTTCAATATCCGATACCTCGCTGGATAGATTGGGGAACACGGCTGTAAATTCATAGTCATCCCGGAATTCTTCCTGTATCTGCCGGATGTGGGGACTCATTTCCTGGCATATTCTGCATGCATCGGCCAGAAAAATGTACACCTTTATGCTGTCATGCCGGTATTTGCCAAAGGCATGACTGCTTCCAAGTATGATAAAAAAAATAAATATTATCGTTCTGAAAAAAAACATCCGGATGCTGGATTTAATAAGGTGTATAACGACCGGACTATAGCTACAGGTGCAGCTATGGTCAGTCAATATACCCAATACATTGTTATGAAATATTTATTTTATTCACTGATCATTAATTTCTGGTCGTCAATCTCTACACTGAATTTCACCTTTGCGTCTAAAGCATCGAATACTTTGAGAATGGTTGCAAATCGTGCATCAGTTGCCGAATTCTCTACTTTTGAAATCTGTGCTTTTTGGACGCCGACGAGTTCTCCGAGTTGCTGCTGTGTCAGGTGTTTTGCCTTTCTTGCCTTTTTTATAGCATCACCCAAAAGTTCGATTCTTAACTCTTGTTCAAATTTTTCACGTCTTTTGGTTCCACGCTTGCCGATATGCATATCCAGGACTTCATTAAAACTTGTGGTTTTCATACTATTAATTTTTGGACTCAAAATATTTATTCTTAATTGCTTTAGCCTTTAAAATTTCTGATTTCTCCGGTTTGTCGGATTTTTTGATGATCCCATGAGTAGCAATTACTAAAGTATTCTTATGGTTGGTCTTATCCCAAAATGCGAATATTCTGTAATGATTGCCAAAGTGTTGAGCTCTGAAATACCAAATTCCGTCATTTAAAGGTTTGAATAGCTTGGGATCTTTTCTGGATTTTGCCATTGCCATATTGAACAGGATTTTTTCCTTTGCTTTAACCGGAATTTCATTCAGATACTCCAAAGCCTCATCCAGAAACTCTATCTCAAAAAGTTCCAAATTTTAAACGTTTACACAAAAGTAATAGTTTCTTATTTGCGATACAAATTTATTTTCAAATGACTTTCTTCTTTTGCAACTATTCATCTGTGATAAGATTATCATTGATTTTGTCCCACGCCTGATGCGTGGCAAGCTATGCCATTGGCGTAGCAGGCTACGATTTTGTACAGGTACTCGATAGGTTTGCATATTTAGGCAAACAGCGTGTCCCGCCAAAATAAAAGTTGTTTTATCATTTTATCTACGGATTACCATCCGTGGTTATTTAGTCCGTTGGAAAATTTCCTACGGACTAAATATTACACCCATCCGGGGTTATAGCTGAATAGTTACTATATAACGCGAATTCGGGATTTAATTTTATGAATATGAAGAAATTAGATTTTATTAATAATATAAGTATTCAAAAAATGACCATGTGAGGGTAAAATATTATTAGCCATGGGCTTTAGCCCATGGGTTGAGTTGTACAAAAGTTCACGGTTTTGGCGGGATTTTTGCAAAAAAATGCAAAAATCGTGACAAAACAATTATTGGGATATCCCGAATTCGCGTTATATAATGTGCATCCATAGAATATTCAGGACTTCGTACAGATTTTTGAATGATTTTTCCATTTTCTGAAATTTTTCGGAATGGCGGATTGTTAACTGATACATTATTCGGAAGCGGGAGTGGATAATATTCAAGAACATACATTTAAAGGCTGAGCTTATGAAAAAATATATACCTGTAAAACTGGAGCTGAAGCACCTGAAAATGCCGGATTTATTATGGGTGGCAATGGCGCTTCTGACAACCATGAGTTGGATGGCCTGTGACAGCCACGGCGGCATAAAAAAGAGTTATCGTCCCGGAGATATAATTGACAGCCTCAACGGGGTATATGTGTATTATAACGGCAGTATAAGCAATGTCTCCGGCAGAAATGTCACTCCGGATGGATACAATCTCGGTCAGAAGTATCAATGTGTGGAGTTTGTCAAAAGGTATTATTATCAGCATCTGAAACACAAAATGCCTGACAGCTACGGCCATGCCAAAGATTTTTTTGACCACAATGTGAGTGATGGGAAGAAGAACCACCGCCGCAATCTGCTGCAGTTTACCAATCCCAGCCAAAGCAAGCCCATGGTCAACGACCTTTTGGTATTTGGCAGATCAGGATACGGTCATGTAGCCATTATATCAGCAGTCAGAGATAATGAAATAGAAGTCATACAGCAAAACATGGGAGCTGCCGAAAACTCACGTATGCGGATACCCCTGCAATTCAGAGACAATCAGTGGCATATCAAAAGCGGCTGGGCTGTAGGTTGGCTGCGTAAAGGATGAATATTTTTGAGTGGTTGAAAATATACCTGATTTTAGTGTGCACGGGAGAAATGTACAGGCATGCAACTGAAACCTGATTCGTCCGCCTTAATAAAGGAATGCATTTCGGCAACTCATTTCCACGACATTCCGCTTTGAACCCGAATTATGCAATAGAAAATCCTTGCCTGCAGACGGGCAGATATTACGGTCTGAAATGGCTGCAAATTAGGTCTCCGTCAAGGCCATTCACTTTCACTCATTCACCTTAGTGGGATACTAAGACTCATTAGCAAAAGTGCTTATTTTATTGCCATTTCAACCCTCATCACGAAGTGCGAATGCATAATTCGGGTTAAAACAACAGGCTGTTACTTTAATGCAACTCTGCAAAAGCGGACAGGCCCGTCAAGGGGCGGACAGGCCCGCCAAGGGGCGGACAGGCCCGCCAAGGAGCGGACAGGCCCACAAGGGGCGGACAGGCCCGCCAAGGGCGGACAGGCCCGCCAAGGAGCGGACAGGCCCGCCAAGGGGCGGACAGGCCCGCCAAGGGGCGGACAGGCCCGCCAAGGGGCGGACAGGCCCGCCAAGGGGCGGACAGGCCCGCCAAGGGGCGGACAGGCCCGCCTGTTAAAAATACTTTCTAATTTACTCTTTGCGGATTATTTGTGGCTTACTCTCCCCAGCGATAGGTATTGATGTCCAGTCCGGCAAGGTCCAGTATCCTGTCCACCACGGTATCTGCGATGGCTTCCACACTTTGGGGTTTGCTGTAGAAGGATGGGGTGGCAGGGCAGATGATGGCACCGGCTTCTGTAAGTGTGGTCATATTGCGCAGATGGATGAGATTGTAGGGAGTTTCCCGGGGTACAATGATGAGTTTTCTCCGTTCCTTGAGCATGACATCAGCAGCACGGGTCATAAGGTCTGTGGACAGTCCCTGAGCCATACGGGCCAGCAATCCCATAGAACAGGGACACACAATCATTGTGTCATACCTGGCAGATCCTGAAGCAAAGGGAGCCATGAAATCATTTTTGTGATAAAAGCTGAAGGGCCACACTGACTGATCGAAGGTGCCGAGCTCCAGTTCCCAGTTATATATGGCGTTGTCACTCATGACTACTCCCACTGTAATATCCTGAATGGCAGAAAGTTTGGTCATCAGCCTGTAAGCATAAATGGAACCGCTCGAACCCCCAATAGCCAACACCAGTTTTCTGCTCATGATCTGTATTTTTTTAATGGAACATCATTGTGGCAAAAGGGTTTTTCAGAGCACTTCTGCAACCACAAAAATACTGCCTGTGATCAGGATCAGATCCTTTGGGCCGGCCTTCTTCCGTGCTGCTGCATAGGCTTTTCTAACCGTGCTGTATGCTTTGCCTTTCAACCCGGCACTGCCGGCCATTTCCTGTAATATCCGGGCATCCATGCCCCTTGGGATATTGGCTTTGGCGAAATAATAAGTCGCATCACGGGGCAAAAGCCTGAGTATGGTAGTCACATCTTTATCATTGACAAATCCTGTGACGATATGCAGATGGTCAAAACTGTACTGCCGTATTCCTTGCAGCAGATAGCTTATCCCCGCTTCATTATGTGCACTGTCGGCGATGCAGAGAGGAGACTCCCGAGTATCTGCCATCTTCCCATATATCGGGTGGCTTCGGGTAGTTTGGGGATATGGCCTGAATCTTCAACGGATCTATCGGGATAAACTCAGACAATCTGTAAAGGCTGTAAAGTCCGGTAATCAGGTTTTTGTCCTGGTAGGGTCCTGAGAGTGGACTTTGAAGGGATTCGATCCATATTTTATCGTCGGTTTTGACGGTATATTCTTTAAAAAGAACAGAAGATGTATTCAATTCAGGGATCAATGCACAATGTTGGTCAGCGTAGCTCAGACCGCTGTTTTTTTCTGAGGCTTTGGATTCAAAAACCTTTTGTACGGCATCCTGATATTCTCCGATTACAACAGGTACACCGGACTTGATGATGCCCGCCTTCTCACCTGCGATTTCGGGAAGCGTATTTCCCAGCATATTCATATGGTCAAAACTGATATTGGTAATGACCGAAAGCAGGGGGGTAATCACATTGGTAGAATCCAATCTGCCTCCCAGACCTGTTTCTATGACCGCATAATCCACTTTTTTATCCCGGAAATAACAGAATGCCATACAGACACACATCTCAAAGAATGATGGCTGAATCCGCAGAATATCTTCCCTGTATTTTTTTAAGAAATTGACTACATATTGCCGGCTGATAAAAACTCCATTGATTTTTATCCTTTCCTGAAGTCTTTGTAATGAGGCGATGTAAAGCCCGACGCTGTACCCTGTGCCTGCAGTCCTGCTGCTATGATGTGTGAAACGGTACCTTTGCCATTGGTGCCGGCAATGTGTATGGTTTTGAGCTGTTGATGCGGATTGCCGGCTGCTTTACATAATGCCAGCGTATTGTTGAGATCCTTTTTATAAGCAGATGCACCCTGACGGTGATACATAGGCAGTTGGGCATACATGAATTCCAGGGCCTGCTGATATTTACTTTTATTGTCTGATAGCATAGAGCCACAAAAGTAGTTTTTTAGCGTGAAATTCCGGATATCTCAGATCTGACAGCCTGTGAGTCTTAAGGATTATAAAATATTGTTCTATTTTCCGGCATAGCTTAAACGCATTCGCATCAGTTCATTCATAAATTTGGAATGATAAAGTTGCTTTCAACCCGAATATTTTAATCCTTATGCCAACCCCGGAGAATACTCCTCCAAGGGAAATATGGGAAGCTGCTCCCTGGATTTACAAGGTCAATATTTTGTGATAGAAATGACTGCAACATTCTACCTTTGTGATCTAATTTGACTGGGTGAAATTATACAGAATTTTATTGTACCGAATAAGGGAATGTCTGGAGAGCATATTTCTGCATGGTGAATATGCGGACAAGGTGGTGCAGCACTTATTCAGACAGCATCGCAACATGGGGAGTGCGGACAGACGCTTAGTGGCTGAGGCAGTATATGAAATAGTAAGGTGGAAAAGACTATATGCTTTTATTCTGAGGAAAGATCATGACGCATTGGAGAAGGAAGATTTCAATGCGATGGTGAAAATCTGGTTGGTACTGAATCGCTATCCGATACCGGAATGGCCAGAGTTGGCAAAGCCTGATGAACATGAGATAAGCCAACGATACGGGAAAGCAAAAGGTCACAGAGCGGTGTGGCTGTCAGTACCTGACTGGATGGATGCCCTCGGAATGGAGGAACTGGGTTTGTCCTTGTGGGAAAAGGAAATGACCTGCCAGAATATCCCTGCCGGAGTGATATTGCGTGACAACCGGCTGATAAATGAAGTGCAGATATTGGCTAAGTTGCTGAAGGAAGAGAATATTGATGCCCAGCCTGTACCGGGATATCCGGATGCATTGATGCTGGTGGGACGGCCCAATGTTTTTGTCACCAAAGCCTATAAGGAGGGACGGTTTGAAGTACAGGATGCCTCCTCCCAGCTGGTAGCTCCGTTTTTGCAGATTGCTCCGGGAATGTCAGTGATTGATGCTTGTGCCGGTGCAGGAGGTAAGTCTCTCCATCTGGCAGCCCTGATGCAGAACAAAGGTCGGCTGATCGCTATGGATATTCACGATTATAAACTGGAAAAACTAAAAGTCAGAGCTAAACGCAACAAAGTACACAATCTCGAATGCAGGGTCATTGAGTCAACCAAAACCATCAAAAGACTGCATGGCTCGGCCGACAGGTTGCTGATAGATGCCCCATGCAGCGGTCTTGGCGTATTGCGCAGAAATCCCGACGACAAATGGAAACTGTCTCCCGAAAAAATAGAACAGCTCAAACTGACACAACAGCAGATCCTGCAACAGTATGCTCCCATGCTCAAAGCCGGGGGTAAAATGGTCTATGCCACCTGTTCCATACTGCCTTCTGAAAATCAGCATCAGATTGACAGTTTTTTACAAAGTGATATAGGAAAAGGTTTTGTAAAGGAAGATGAAAAAATCATTCTCGCCTCAGAATCGGGATTTGATGGTTTTTATATGTGCAGATTGAGAAAAGAGCGGTGAATTGTGGTGATTTGTTGGATTTGTTGATTTGTTTATATGGTTTATGGGTTTATGAGTTTATGAGTTTATGGGTTTATGAGTTTATGGGTTGATGTGTTTATAGGTTTATGGAGTTGATGGGTTTATAGGTTTATAGGTTGATGGTCACGCTGCAGTGTGATTCGCTTTGCTCAGTTGTGGTGTTGTGGTGTTGTGGTGTTGTGGTGTTGTGGTGTTGTGGTGTTTTGGTGTTGTGGTGTTGTGGTTTTGTGGTGTTTTGGTTCATGGTAGGTAGGGTTCAGCTTCGCTCAGTTGATAAGGTTTATAGGGTTTATAGGGTTGATAAGGTTTATAGGGTTGATAAGGTTTATATGGTTGATAAGGTTTATAGGGTTTATGTTTTGATCACACCGGGTCGTGATTTTTCTTGCTGGAGTGTTCATAGTTTCCGCCGCCTGCGGCTTTATTTTTCAAATTCTGATACAAGCCGGAACACCGCTTCAAAATCGACCTGAGTCATATCCCCGGTTTTTGAGGCATAATCCATCAATATCTGATCCTGCCATCTGCCACGATGCATGGCATAGGCATAATCCAGATCTTCCCTGAAGGTCACCATGCTGTATTTGCTGTAGTAATCCGGGTAGCGCTGTTCGAGTTCGAGCTCTATTTTGCGTTTCAGATTGAAGACGGGATTGGCAGTGGCATCCCGCATTTCATAAAAATTGTCTTCTGCCAGGTCTGCAATGGCATCGGCATTGGGCTTGCGAAGTTTTTGATATTGGGTCAACACTCTTAGCCAGTCATCTCCATAGCTATCCATACATTGATCCAGCACCACACAATCTTCAAAAGATGCATTCATCCCTTGTCCATAGAAGGGCACAACGGCATGAGCGGCATCTCCCATCAGTGCAGATCTGCCGTTTACCTGCCACGGCCAGCATTTGATGGTGCCGAGCGAACTGGTGGGATTGGCATGAAAATCTTCCGTCAGATCAGGCATATGAGCATAGGCATCCGGAAATTCATTTTCAAAAAAAGTATGGATATCCTGCTCGTTTCTGAAACCGGAAAAACTATACTTTCCCTCAAAGGGCATAAAGAGGGTGACCGTAAAACTCCGGTCGAGATTCGGAAGTGCTATCATCATAAATCCGTCCCGGGGCCAGATGTGTAAGGCATTGGATGCGATGCGGAAATCTCCGTTTTCTGATGGAGGAATGCACAATTCTTTATACCCGGTATCTAAATATTTCTGTGAGAAATTAAAACGGAGTGCTGCCGATATTGCCATCATGGATTTCCGCACGGCCGAGCCTGCTCCGTCAGTACCCAAAATACACTCTGCCTTATCCTGAAATGTAGTTCTGTCTTTAAGAGATTGCAGAAAAACTTCCCCGGTTTCAAAATTGACATCCGTACAGTCTGTTTCAAAATGAATTTTTACCCTGCCGGTAGCCTCTGCTGCATCCATCAGCAGTATATTCAGTCCGCCCCGGGATATGGAGTTGATGCATTCTCCTTTCCTGCCGCTATAGCTGAAAAACTGTGCATCGCCGTTTTTGGGATGTACCATTCTGCCCATCATCGGAATCACCAATTGCAGCGCTTCTTCTTTCAATCCTACCATTTCCAGGCCCCGCAGACCCCGGTCTGATAAAGCCAGATTGATAGAACGACCTGCACTGATGGATACTTTGCGCATATCAGGTCTTTTTTCATATACACGTACATGATAACCTCGTTGTGCCAGGCGCAGCGCCATTAAAGACCCGCACAATCCTGCACCTATGATGATAATATCTTTGGACATCGGAGATAATTTTTCAGATTTGATGGATGAATGCAAAGGTATGATTTCAATCCAAGACTGACGATGAGGAATATCAGTTTGAGGGATTTTCTAAAAAATTGTACATAGATGTCATCAATGAATCATCTTCTGCATAATCTCTAAAATGTTTTTAAGGTATCTTTCCTGAAATTATTCTGAAAATAATATCCTTTAATCAATATTGCTTTTATAGCTTTGGCAAATCATTATCAGATGTAACCCAGATGAACAAAAATGCTTTTTACATAGATCCGGAAATCGAATTTGCATTCACCTTGCCTTCCGAAGTGTACAGGTCTGAAGCTGTGTTCTCCCATTTAAAGGATAAATTGTTCTGTCAGTCCTGGCAATTTGCCGGTGGGGATGAACTTTGGGGTCATGGTGTGAATTGCCACCCGTTTGAATTTATGGCCCCCTCTGTCAATGAGCCATTGTTGATGATTAAAAATGATAAGGAGGAATTGTGTCTTTCCAATGTGTGTACCCACAGAGGCAAAATTTTGGTGGAAAATCCGGCACAAATGCGACAGATTACCTGCGGATATCACGGCAGGTGTTTTCGTCTGGACGGCACTTTTAAGTCTATGCCCATGTTTGAAGAAGCTGAGAATTTCCCCTCTGAAAGCGACCATTTGAAAAAGTTTCCCATAAGCAGGTTGGGAGCATTCCGGTTTGTTGCCACGAATCCATCTACCGGATTTGATGACATTTTCAGGCCGTTACGCTCGCTCACACCTTCTTATCCATTTGGCAATTTGATGTATTCTTCGGATTTATCGGCAACTTACAATGTCAATGCCAACTGGCTGGCATATGTGGATAATTATCTGGAAGGATTTCACATACCCTTTGTGCATAAAACGCTTAATTCCAAAATAGCATTTGAAAACTACGAAGTACGGACATTTGAATACAGCAGTGTGCAGATAGCAGATGCAAAAGCCGGAGAATCTTCCATCAAACTAATGCCATCCGACCCTGATTACGGCAAGCAGCGATATGCATATTACTGGTTTATTTATCCCAATACCATGATCAATATCTATTCATGGGGTGTATCTGTAAATATTATACTGCCAATAAGCATTGAAAAGACCCGGGTGGAGTTTAAAACCTATCTGCTGCCGGAGGCAGATGCGGATAATGTAAAGGATACTGCATTGCACCTCACCGAGATGGAAGATGAGGCAGTAGTGGAAAGCGTACAGAAAGGGCTGAGGTCGAAATCATATACCAGGGGCCGGTTTTCTCCTGCGATGGAAAAGGCGGTGCATGCCTTTCATCTGTATCTGAGCAGGATTTTGATGGCAGAATGATTTAATTCTAATTATCTGCTGTGTAGAAATCAAGGTGAATCTTTACCTGAATCCCAGATATTGGCCAATCCGCAGCCCCAGGTCTTCATTGGTCATAGCACATACTTTTTCTGCCTTGATATCCGGATGAAACATGATAAAGGGAACTGTCATAATCTCTCTGCGCAATCCCCCGTGTCCGCCTTTGTAATTTCCCACAAATATTTCGTAATCATTCGCAAGATCATAGCCTTTCTGACTGGTCATGACTATATCTCCTATTCCCTTACTTTGCAGTAAATCCCACAATCTCGGTACTGCATAGGGGAATTCCAGCTCCGCTGTCTGCTCCAGCCACACCCTTCTGCCAAATGCTTTGTCCAGCAAATCTTCGCCATAATCCAGAGGATTGCCATCAACAGGAATGTAAATCAGATTGCTGTCCCGGGATGTGATGACAGCTTTTTTCCCTTGTTGCAACAAAGTGATTTCACCATTGGCGGATTTATATGCCACCAATTCTATGCCGGATAGACGTGATATTTTATTGCCCAGATTTATAAATGTGTCACCCACTGGATAATTGGTAATCAGCTCCGGCGGTAAGGGATAACTCCATTGTTTATTTGCAGGCCGTGTGGGGTCTTTAAGGTACAGATAAGCTGTCAGATTACCATTAATCACAAAATATCCATCCTTGTCCTTTAGTTCCGATAGTTTTTCATCCAGTGATGAGGATATTACATTCACGGATTTGCCTCTTTCAATTTTCAGGTTCAATGCTTTTTCAGCCCAGCCACAGAAATCTACATTGCGGGATACGTCTGAAATGCCATGGTCTGACACAACCGCAATAAGCCTGTTTTCTGTTTGTCCGTATTGCTCTACTGCCATAAGATATACACCAATCAGACTGTCAATATGTCTTATTATCTGCCTGTATCCGTCATCAGTGCCAAACACATGATTGTAAGCATCAGGGGAAGGAAAGGTGACCCAGTGCACCTTGGGATTTCTTTGGAGTTGCTGCAGGGCAATTTCCATGGACAGACTTTCCTGCTCAAAATGATCTTTGGCTATGTGCTTCCCCAACCAGGGTATCGCCCTGAGATACCTGAAAAATGACTTTCCTTCATATTTTGCGGTAGTATGTGCCCAGCCTGTTTTTTCATTGTGTTTTACCCCTTTGTTCATGTAGGTGTTTACCGAGGCAGTATAATATTTGCCGGACAATTCAAAATAATTCTGAATGCTGTCTGTGAGGTCATCATTCATATGTATATGGGTACGGCCTACATAATTGCGCAGATTTCCTTCTGTCCTTTCTCTGTCAAACCACCTGAGCCCTAATATTCCGCTTCTGGTGGCATCATATCCCGTGATAAACGGATAGAAGCCATAGCCTGTCATGGTAGGAAAACTGCTGATTCCGTTTTCCACGTATAGTCCTTTCCCGATTAAGTCCTTGATTACTGGCAGTTTATTTGCTTCCAGTTCTTCTTTGAATATTTCATTATCCAGTCCGTCAATCAGGAAAATAGTGGCTGTGGGACCTTCAGCAGGCGGATATTTGTCGTAATTTTCATTTCGACCATTCCAGTAAAAAATAATTATCACCACAATAATCAGTATGGACCAAAATTTGAAACTTTTCAAATATTGAGGGTAAGGCATAGGCTTAGAATTCAATAAAAATAAATTCAAATCAGGAGGCTTAAGTATATTTTCGGATTTGACTGCGAACAAATTCAAGAATCTGATCCTGATCATGAGGTTTGAATCTATGCCAATGTCCGTATTTTCTGAACCATGTGAGTTGCCGCTTGGCATATCTACGGGTATTTTGCTTGATGAGCTGCACGGCAGTTTCAAGATCTGTGGTCCCTTCGAAATAATCAAATAACTCACGGTATCCTACTGTATCAAGAGCCCGCAGATGCCTGTAGGGAAAAGACTGCGGGCTTCCTCCGTTAGCCCCTGCGCCATCATATCCTCCACTCTGTGGTTGATCTGTTGGTACAGCTCCTCTCTTTCCGGCTCCAGCAATACAGGGATAGTTTTGAAATTTTGAGTGCGTACCGGTTGTTTTCCGAGAAAAGAGGAGTAGGATTTGCCGGCACTCAGGCTGACTTCTATGGCACGGATCAGCCGGGCAGGATTGTTCAGATCTACCATGCTATAGTAGTCGGGGTCGCATTGCCGGAGTTCTTCCTGCAATCCTTCGATGCCCTTTTTTTCATAGATTTGTCTTACCTGCTCTGATACTTCCGGTCTTACCTCAGGGAAGCTGTCTATGCCTTCTAAAAATGCTCTGATATAGAGTCCCGTACCACCGCATAGGATGGCCACCTGTTTTTTTTCGAAGTATCTGTCTAAGGCAAGACTGAGTTCTTCCGCATATCTGCCTGCACTATAGTTTTCGTGTATGGATACGTGACCGATAAAATGGTGGGTGATGCTGTCAAGTTGGTCCCTGGTGGGTTTTGCCGTTCCTATATTCATTTCCTTGTAAATCTGTCTGCTGTCTGCTGAGAATATTTCTGCATCGAAATAAGCGGCAAGTTCCAAAGAAGTGGCCGTCTTACCTGACCCGGTAGGACCCGCGATGATGATCAGATGGTGATGTACTGTATCCATGACATTTTCTCCACTCAGGAATTGACTATATTTGTGGCACAAAAGTAAGGATTTATGGTATATAGCTTTCTGAAGTGGATGGTAAGGTGGGTACTGAAGCTTTTTTTCAGAAAATTGTATATCTCAGGTACTGAACATATAAAGGAAGGTAAGGCACAGATTATCGCCTGCAATCATCCAAGCGGCTTTATGGAGCCTTTGATTATGGCCTGCTTTTTTCCCAAAGATTTGTATTTTCTCGTCAGGGGAGATGTTTTTGAAAATCCTTTACTCAAGCCTCTGCTCATCGCTACACATCAGATACCCATTTACCGCTTTAAGGATGGTTTTTCGAAACTTCGTGAAAATGCATCCACCGTGGAGGCAAGTACCGAAGTGCTGAGTCAGCACAAAAGCCTGTTGATATTTGTAGAGGGCAGTACCAAAAGCATCCGAATGCTCCGGCCACTGCAGAAAGGAATGACAAGGATAGCCCTGCAGACGCTGAGTCAATATCCGGATACCCGTCTTGAAATAGTACCGGTGGGCATCAATTTTTCACATCCCCTGAGTGGAGGAAAGGACGTGGCGCTCACTATAAGCTCTCCGATACCCATCGAAGGGGAAATACCCGAATCATCCGATCAGATCAAAAAACTTCAGGAAGAGCTGCTGGAGAAAGTATATCTCCGGATGAAGGAAAATATACTGCATTTTGACCATCAGGACAGGGCAGAAAGTGCAGAGCCGTTACTACGGATGATCTGGGAAAAATTCTACCTTAAAAATCCTGTCAAAGTTTCGTCCGATACTGAAGCTATTAGGGTTTTGACAGATTTTGCGGCTCAATGGGACAATCTGCCGGAGGAAAAATATCAGGAATGGAAGCAAAGGCTCAAAAATGGAAAAATATCACAGGAAAAAGCGAAAGCTCTGCCGGTGTATTGCCTGAGTATTCATTATCAGCCAAAGACAAAATGGTATTGTTTCTGGGAGGATTGCCGGTGTTTTACGGATATCTGTTCAATGTATTGCCGGTGATAGCGGGGCTTTGGTTGACCGGATTTTTAGTCAATCAGAAGGAATTCCGTACTTCGGTCTTGATGATTTGCTGGTTTGCTGTATTTTTGATTTATTATGCCGGCTGGATAGTGGCAGGATTTTGGGATTTCCGGCTTTGGATAGCGGCTTTTGCGGGATTTTGGTCAGGAATTTTATTCCTCAGACTTCAACCTCTTTATAGTTATTGGTTCCGGAGGAGCGATGCTGCCCGTTTCAGTGCATGGCATGAAATACAATCAGGACTTAAAAAAGATTTTAACCTTCACATTTTTCAATAGATTTACTTTATGAAAGCATTGTTCATGATATCCGCCGTATTACTTGCCCTGGCCTGCAACCCAAAGGACAAAGTCGCTGTGTCAACCCCTGACCGGAATGTACCTGAATATGCTATTGTCATTCACGGTGGTGCAGGTACTATCGAGCGCAGCCACATGGATGAAGCCACCGAAAAAGCTTATCATGAAGCTTTGAATGCTGCGCTCGACATCGGAGAAAAAATACTGCAAAATGGTGGCAGCAGTCTGGATGCAGTAGAAATGACTATCCGATATCTGGAAGATTCGCCGCTTTTTAACGCAGGCAAAGGAGCAGTATTCACACACGAGGGCAAAAACGAACTGGATGCATCGATTATGACCGGGGCAGATCAAAAGGCAGGGGCAGTAGCCGGTGTAACAACCATACGCAATCCCATCAGTGCTGCCCGTGCTGTTATGGAAAAAACCGAACATGTCATGTTGATTGGCAAAGGTGCCGAAACTTTTGCTTCCAAAGCCGGACTTGATATTGTGGACCCTTCTTATTTTTTTACAGAGAAAAGATGGCAGAGCCTTCAAAAAATACTGAAAGAAAACGCAGAGAAAACCGAACTGTCTGAAGATGAAAAAGGCAATAAAAAAAATGGTACCGTCGGCTGCGTGGCATTGGATAAAAACGGAAACATCACAGCCGGAACATCTACCGGTGGGATGACCAATAAGCGGTACAACAGGGTAGGGGATGCTCCTGTCATAGGTGCCGGCACATTTGCCGATAATGCAACTTGTGGTATATCCTGCACAGGTCATGGAGAGTATTTTATCAGATATACAGTGGCCAGAGACGTGGCAGCATTGATGGAATACAAAGGCCTGAGTCTGGAAGATGCCGCTGATTATATTGTGAATAAGAAACTGGTGGAAAAAGGTGGAGAAGGTGGACTGATAGGCATTGATAATAAAGGGAATATCGTGATGCCTTTCAATTCATCAGGAATGTATCGGGGCTATGCCAGACCCGGAGAGAGATACACAGGTATTTATAAGGATTAATGCAACGAATTATTCGAACGAACAAACCAGTGCAGACGAAAAGAATAAACTGTTATCTGTAAATAGTGTGCTGTATAATCATCAACGCTTAGACTGCAAAATCACCTTAGCGAATCTGCACCTTAGCGAATCCGCAAATAATTGCAGCGAAGACACAACACAACTTATTCCGCAACAGATCTTCAAAAAATCATGCTGATTCCTTTTAATTAATATCCGTCCCGGTTGAGATAATAAATGCCGATAATTGATAAATTTAGGTTTTCTATCGTATTTTCCGGATAAGGATGATTTTTAATGAGTAATAAAACAATGATCAATCATGACAAAAGTAACGGGTAGCGTGGGGTTGCAGCAGTTCCGGACTGAGATCCGAAGTGATTCCGGACATTTAATAATTGCAGACGAGCCAGAGTCCTTAGGTGGGCAGAATCTCGGTATGGAGCCTTATGAATTGCTGAGTGCAGGACTTGTAGCCTGCACATGCGCCACACTGCGGATGTATATAGACAGGAAGGGCTGGAATCTGCCGGAAGTGATCGTGGGAGTAGAGTTGGACAGAGATGAAAGCCGGAATCTAACCCGCTTTATCCGAACAATCGAAGTGCCGGGTCTTGAAGATGAGGATATCAAAAAGCGATTGCTCGATATAGCCAATAAGTGCCCGGTTCATAAGGTGTTGACCGGAAGTATTGCTGTGGACACCTCTTTGGTATAACGATTGAATTTTATATAGATGAAAAAAGTGGTGGTCACTGGGCCGGAATGTTCCGGAAAAACCACACTGGCACAGCAATTATCTGAAGCCTTGAGTGTGCCTTTTATGGAGGAGATAGCCCGAAGTTATCTCACAGACAGAGAAGGCAGGTATGCGCTGGAGGATATAGAGCAGATAGCCCGGTTACATATTGAGGCTGAATCAAATTATTCGGGAAAATCCGACCTTCTGATTCTGGATACAGATCTTATCACACTCGAAATCTGGGCAGAGGAAAAATTCGGTACTGTTCCGGACATAATAGCCGATGCAGTCAAATCCCGGCAATATGACCTGTACCTGCTCTGCATGCCGGAAATGCCCTGGGTGTATGATCCCTTACGCGAGAATCCTTCGGACAGAGATCGTCTTATGGATATATATCTTCATAAGCTGGAAGTATGGTCCAGGCAATTTGTCATAATTTCCGGTACACCGGAGCAGAGATTGAGACTGGCAATGGAATACATCAGCCATCTTGTTTTACGGGAATCTTAAATCATATCCGGACAATTCCATACCCTGAAAAAATCGTTAATTTTGCTCTGTCTTTGAACTAAAGCCTGGAGAAAATCCTTTTTTGGTGAAGTTAAACAGAAATCAAAAGATACTAAATACGATGAGATTATTCACGCTTATATTATATATTTTGACTTTGTCAGGGGTCGTAGCCGAGGGCAATTCTCAGAGTGGCCGGTCCGGTCTGCCATCATTCAGCAAGTCAATACCTCCGGTAGTATTCATGGGAGTGGAAAATTATATACATATCCAGTTAAATGGCAGTAACAAAGACGATATCCAGCTCAAAGTTTTTCCCGGAAATATATACAGGAGGGATGATACTACTTTTGCATTTTCACCCCATTACACAGAAGGAGAGCTTAAGCTGAAATTGTATTACAAAAATATGATCTGTGATATAAAGTCCGTAGAAGTCAAGCAGCAGCCCAACTTTACTCCCTATCTCGACAAAGAGAAAAACGGATTCATCAGACTGGCCGATATTGCCAATGTGCAGACGATACGATTGGCGGCGCAGGAAGACATTCCCGAAGATATGATTCCCAAAATCCAGTCTTACAATATGTACATTATCGACAAAAACGGGATGTACCTTTTCAGTGCAGGTATGCGGGATGAAGTTATTTCACAGCAGGCTTCTGAAGCTTTGAAAAGGTGAAACCGGGGTCGAAAATTCAGATCAACAATGTGGCCGCCGTCAATAAGTACAATGTCACCACCCGACTGAATGTTCACAAGGAGATTATTGTGATTGACTGATTGCCTTAAATCAGCTTGGTATTTTTAGCTGATATATTTTCTGTTATCATTTGGGAATTAACCGACTCTACCATGCTGTAAAAGAATTTTATAGCTGTTTTGCATGAATTACCAATAAGTTTTCATATCATTGGGATGAAAATCAAAATAATTCAATGCGGCGTATTCTGTTCGTACTCGTTCCTGCACTGACGCTGGCGTTCGTGCTTCTGCTGAATGGCAATATTCAGATATCCTCCAATCCTCTGCCTCCTTTCGGAAAATTTTTAAACCCTTTTAAGGGTGTTTGGCAAAGCAACCTCCACAAGGAAACCCAGGAGATGAATCTGCAGATGAAAGGTCTCACCGCCCCTGTGAAAATCCTCTATGATGACAGAAGGGTAGCGCACATATTTGCCGGAAATCTTGAGGATGCCTTATTTGCGCAGGGATTTGTGCAGGCACAGAACCGTTTGTTTCAGATGGATTTCGTAGCCAAGGCAGCTGCCGGAGAGCTCTCTTCTGTACTTGGTGACAAAACCCTGGAAATAGACAGAGAAAAAAGAAGACGGGGTATGAAATACGCCGCAGAAAATGCTGTAAAAGGATGGGAGCAGTTTCCTGAATTCAGAAAGTATATGGATGCCTACATAACAGGGGTAAATGCTTACATCCACAGTCTCGGCGAAGGAGATTATCCCCTGGAGTATAAATTGCTGGATTACGCTCCGGAATCATGGGATGCCCTCAAGTCGGCACTGATTTTTAAGTATATGTCCCTCACTCTGGCAGGACGTAATGATGATATCCGATATACCAATCTGTACAATCTGCTGGGTAAGGAAAGTTTTGACTTTCTATATCCGGAGACAGAGGAAATTGAAAATCCGGTCATTCCTGATTTAAGTTTTTTGCAGGGTGCAGACATTGATATCCCCCACCAATCTGATTCTGCTTATTATACCCAATCTATACAGAATGCATTTTATGATTCCAGGCCTTCCGGTGTAGGTAGCAACAGCTGGGGTGTGGGAGGTCTGAAAACTGCATCCGGTAAGCCCATCTTCTGCAATGATCCGCACCTTAGCCTCGGGTTGCCTTCTATCTGGTTTGAGATACACCTGCATACGCCACAGTTCAATGCTTATGGGGTATCTATACCCGGTATGCCGGGAATCATGATAGGCTTCAATGAGTTTATTGCCTGGGGAGAAACCAATGTAGGGCAGGACGTGGAGGATCTTTTTGTCATTGAGTGGGCTGATGATAAGAGGTCTGCATACATGCTGGATGGTAAGGCTCAGGAGGTCCAATACCGAATCGAAACACACAAAATCAAGGGAGGAAAAGACCTGACGGATACCGTGAGATATACCCACTGGGGGCCTGTATATCACAGCTCCAGGGATGGTAAGCACGACCTTGCGATGCGCTGGCTGGTACACGATGTGCCCGATACACCTGAATTTATGGTCTTTGTACAGGGTATGCAATGCAAAAACTATGAAGAATACCTGGAGGTCACCTCCAATTTTATTGCTCCGGCTCAGAATTTCGGATTTGCCTCAGTGGATGGTGACATCGCTTTGCGGGTGAATGGCAGATTTCCCGCCAAATCTCCAAATGACGGCAGATTTGTAGAGTATGGAAATGTTTCAGCCAATGGTTGGCAAAAATTCATTCCGAGAGCCCAGATTCCACAGATACTCAACCCCTCTTCCGGATATATTGCATCGGCCAACCAACGCAGTGCTCCCAAAGACTATCCTTATTATTACACCGGCAAGTTTGAACATTTCAGGAATAAAACCATCAACGGGAAACTTACTGCTGCTCAGGATGTGACTACCGAAGATATGAAGGTCATGCAGACAGATGCCTATTCATCCAAGGCGGCAGATATTGTTCCCTTTATACTTTCCTCTGTGGATAAAACCTCTCTGACAGGCCTTCATGCCGAGATTTATGAAGCTTTTCAAAAATGGGATTACCAATACAGATCCTATGAGGCAGCCCCCACCTATTTTGAGCTTTTTTTCCGCAGATTGCAGGAAAAAGTATGGGATGAAATCACTCCATTTCAGAAAGATTATGATATAGTGTTGCCCAAACCATGGAGACTGATTGCTCTTATGAAAAAAGACCCTGAAAATATATATTTCGATATCAAAAACACAGAGGCCAAAGAAAGTGCTCCGGATATTGTCAGACTGGCGTTTGAAGATCTTGTATCTGCCATCCGGGATTTGAAAGAGAAGAATCAGGCACTCGAATGGGGAAAATACCGCCCTTTGGATATACATCATTTGATCAGGTTGCCTGCACTTTCAGAATTGGGTCTGCCGGCTGATGGATGTCCGGATGTGATCAATGCTACAGGACTTTCTTTCGGGCCAAGTTGGCGTATGATTGTAAATCTGGAAGAGAAAGTAAGTGCTTATGCAGTATATCCCGGAGGACAATCCGGCAATCCCTTCAGCCCTTATTATAAAAATATGATACCGACCTGGCTGAAAGGTGAATACTTCCCGGTCAGATTTGTTCATAACGCAGAAGATGTGCAGCCACACAGTACACAGATTATCCATTTAACACCACAAAAATGAAAACATTATTATATCCGGTTCTTTTGATTGTAATCATTTTTCTGCTACAGTTATTTTTGCCATGGTGGATACTGGCGGTGATTTGCTTCGCAGCTGCCTATTTGTACAAGCCGGGCTTCTGGTTGTCATTTGCATCTGCCTTCATTGCAGGATTCACTGTCTGGTTTATTAAGTCATGGCTATCAGACTCCGACGGTCATGTAGCTATGCTCACCGGCAATATTCTGGGCGGCCTGTCTCCGATATCTGTTTTATTGCTTACAGGATTTACGGGGGCTTTGACCGGTGGGCTGAGTGGCTTGTCAGGGCAGATGATTAATGAGCTGACCATTAACAAAAAACTGCTCTGAATGCTTAAAATAGGTATTACTGGAGGTATCGGTTCAGGTAAAACCACGGTTTGCAAGGCATTTGAGGCGCTGGGTATTCCTGTGTATTATGCAGATGCGGAGGCTAAGAAAATACTGTCATCCGATCCTGCTGTAAAACGGAGTGTAAAAAAATTACTGGGAGACCAAAGCTATTTTTCCAACGGTAAGCCCAACCGTAAGTATATAGCTGCATTGGTGTTTAATGACAAAACACTGCTTGCCAAACTCAATGAAATTGTTCACCCTGCGGTGGCTCTGCACAGTTCGCGATGGTTTGAATCTCTGAAAAATGAATATCCCTATGCACTAAAAGAGGCAGCACTGATGATTGAATCCGGCAGCTATAAGGAAATGCACCAGCTTATTGTAGTGACAGCTCCTGAGAACATCAGAATCCAGAGAGTAGTAAAAAGAGACAAACTCAGCGAAGAAGAGGTAAAAAAAAGAATTCAGAGCCAGATGCCTGAAATGGAGAAACTGAAATATGCCAATTTTGTCATCTGTAATGATGGTGAGAATTCAGTGATTCTGCAAGTGTGGAATATTCATCAGAAAATATTGAAAAGAAAGGCTCACTGATATTATTTTCGCTCTTCCTTCAACCAAAAGTCATTTGCATCGATTTATTCATTGCCTAAACAGCAATTATTCATTTTGATCTTTCAAAACCTGCAATACTATGTTTCTGGATTTAATAGCACTTGACAATCACTCCAAAGTATGGATATATCAGTCCAAGGATCAGATGGATGATGATACTGTCCGGTCTGTCAATGCTGACCTTCGCGATTTTCTGAACTACTGGACCAGCCACAACAGGCAGCTTTATACCTATGGCAATATATTTCATCACCGTTTCGTGACGATTTTTGTTGACGAAACCCATGCTGATGCCAGCGGATGCTCTATTGATAAATCGGTGCACTTTATAGAAAGTCTGGAAATGAAATACGGTCTCTCACTTTTTGACAGAGAAAATGTGGCCATTATGGAAAAACAGTTTGACGAAGAAGGGGAGGATATCAGCACAATTTATACGCTACCTCTGTCGGGACTTAAAGATGCATTAAAGGAAGGCAGAATAAATGAGCAAACCCTGGTATTTAACAATCTCGTAAAAACCAAAGAGGAGTTTTTAAAAAAATGGATAGTCCCCCTGCATCAATCCTGGCACAAAAGATTCATCTGATATTATCTGACGTTGGTATATCAGGATTGACAGTGGTTTTTGATACAGTTATTTTTGAAGTTTAAACCGGAATCATGTTTGGTAAAGTAAAAAAAGTTTTAGGAATCGAAGGTGTAAAGCTGCAGCTCATCATTCCTGACAAAGTGAATAAAAATGCCGGATTGCTTCAGGGCATTGTGAAACTTACTGCACTCAGTGATAATAATGTGGTCGAAGAAATCGAAATCATCATGATCGAAAAATACACCCGTGGACGAAAGGAAAATCAGTTGATTGATGAGTATCCCATGGGAAAATCAATCATGAGGCAACGACTAAATATCTCCAGAAATGATGTTCTGGAGATTCCCTTCGAGCTGAATTTTCAATATGCACAGTCCGAAATGGATAAAATTGCAGACAGGGGAATTATATCCAAAGCCTTGGTCGGACTGGCTAAAAAGCTTAAAGGGGTAAAATCGGAATTTTATGTAAAGGCAGAAGCTAAAATCAAGGGTACTACACTGAATCCCTTCGATAAAGTCACGGTAAATTTATTCTGACAATGCTCATGCACCTGCTGTTGAAAGCAGGATTTATCAGAACAGCCCATCGCTGCAATATGTAGGATGAAAAGAAAAAAAGGATGTCTGAACGTGGTCAGACATCCCCTGGTATTTATCTTCCGATGAAAATTCTGTCAATAGTTTCCGAGCTGACACGGAGCTATTTCTTGTTGAATTTTTACTGGAGGTCGTATCTGTCGGCATTCATCACCTTGTTCCATGCTTTTACAAAATCCTTCACAAATTTCTCTTTGTTGTCATTTTGTGCATAAAACTCGGCATATGCTCTCAAAATCGAATTAGATCCAAATACGAGATCTACTCTTGTAGCAGTCCATCGTGTTTGGCCGGATTTTCTATCGACAATCTTATACATATTTTCTCCGGCAGGTTGCCATTTGTAGCGCATATCTGTCAGATTGACGAAGAAATCATTGGTCAATACTCCGGGCTTGTCAGTGAACACTCCATGTTTGGTATTACCGTAGTTGGTATCCAGTACTCTCATTCCACCGATCAGTACAGTCATTTCCGGAGCAGTCAGACCCAAAAGCTGAGCTTTGTCCAGAAGCAATTCTTCAGGATTGACAGCATAGTTTTTCTTCAGCCAGTTTCTGAACCCATCATGCAGAGGCTCCAGATACTGGAATGATTCTACATCTGTCATTTCCTGAGTGGCATCTCCTCTGCCCGGGCTGAAGGGCACCTTAATATCCACACCGGCATTTTTTGCTGCTTTTTCAACAGCCGCTGTACCACCGAGTACAATAAGGTCTGCCATGCTGACTTTTTTGTCCAAAGAGGCCTGAAGTTCTTCAAGTTTTTTCAGCACCTTTGTGAGTCTTTCGGGCTCATTACCTTCCCATTCAATCTGAGGATGGAGTCTTATTCTGGCTCCGTTGGCTCCTCCTCTGAAGTCTGATCCTCTGAATGTTCTGGCACTATCCCAGGCAGTGGCTATCAATTCTGACTGTGACAGGCCGCAATTCAGGATTTTATCTTTCAGTGATTCGATTTCAGCATCAGAAAGAGTATAATCCACAGTCGGGATAGGATCCTGCCAGATCAGGTCTTCCTTGGGTACGTCAGGACCCAGATATCTGCTTTTCGGACCGAGGTCTCTGTGTGTAAGCTTAAACCATGCTCTTGCAAAGACTTCTTCAAAGTATTTGGGATCTCTGTAAAATTTCTCAGATATTTTTCTGTATTCCGGGTCCATCTTCATGGCCATATCTGCATCGGTCATGATAGGATTTCTTCTTACCCCCGGGATATGGGCATCCAATGGCTTGTCTTCCTCCTTGATATTGATGGGCTCCCACTGCCATGCACCTGCAGGACTTTTTTTCAGTTCCCAGTCATAGTTGAGCAATAGGTGGAAATAAGTATGGTTCCATCTGTCCGGAGTAGAGGTCCATGCACCTTCCAGTCCGCTGGATACAGTATCCTCCGCATTTCCTTTGCCCTTAGGATTAATCCAGCCGAAGCCCTGATGATGGATTTCTTCACCCTCAGGGTTGGGACCTAATATTGAAGCATCACCATTGCCATGGGCTTTACCTACTGTGTGACCACCTGCTGTCAATGCAACGGTTTCCTCATCATTCATCGCCATCCGCTTGAAGGTGGTGCGTACATCATGGGCTGTCTTTATTGGATCGGGCTTACCGTCCACACCTTCCGGATTGACGTATATCAATCCCATCTGTACAGCGGCCAATGGATTTTCCAGAGATTCGCTGTGACCGTTTTCTGCATATCGGTCTTTGCCGAGCCATTCTTTTTCTGCACCCCAGTAGATATCTTTTTCGGGATGCCAGATGTCTTCTCTTCCTCCGGCAAATCCAAAGGTTTTGAAGCCCATAGACTCATATGCCATATTGCCGGCAAGGATAAATAAATCTGCCCAGGACAATTTATTACCATACTTCTGCTTGATGGGCCATAGCAGTCTTCTCGCCTTATCCAGATTGGCATTATCCGGCCAGCTGTTGAGAGGTGCAAATCTCTGATTGCCCGTGTTGGCACCACCTCTACCGTCTGCTACTCTGTAAGTACCGGCTGCATGCCAGGCCATTCTGATCATCAGGCCTCCATAGTGCCCCCAATCCGCAGGCCACCAGTCCTGGCTTTCGGTCATCAGTTTTTTCAGATCTGTTTTTACGGCTTCCAGATCCAGTTTTTTGAATTCTTCTCTGTAATTGAAATCTTCATCCGTAGGTTTGGTCTTTCTGTCATGCTGGTGAAGTATGTCCAGATTTAGTGACTTGGGCCACCAATCGGTGACGGATTTGTGTGATTCTGTGTTCGCCCCGTGATGGAAGGGACATTTAGCTACATTGGTTTCCATATGATATGTGTTTATGTGTGTTTAAATTCTCCGGTAATCTGCAGGGTGATGTCCTGAATGTTGAACCCTGTAATATTTTTGTTTTTAAAATACTGACTGATAAGAGCATCAAGTTCCGGATCTTCATAATCTTCAATTCTGTCTGTATGGACACAATAAAGATGGTGATGCTTTTCAAAAATCGCATCATACCTCATCACATCCTTTTCTGATTTAACTTTTTTGAGCAATTCATTATCTACAAGTGTATCAAGGATCTTATAGACTGTGCCTACTGAGATTTCTGGATGATTTACCTTGATGTACTCAATGATCTGTTCGGCTGTCGGGTGGGTTTTGAGACTGACCACGGCTTCATACACTGCGAGTCGCTGTGGGGTCACCTTCAGACCTTTTTTTTTGAGCAGAGCAATGATGTTCTCTTTTGGCATTATCATTCTAAAATAGAATTATTCGCCAAAGATAATTATTCTTCTTTGAGATAACACTAATTAACAAAAATTTAGCATTTAAAAAAATTGACCTTAACTGTGAGGTAGTAGCCGACTATCAGCTCATTGGGTAATTAACATATCTCAAAAACAAACGATCCAAAAGATCAGTTCAAAAGCGGGATGATGATATTTATCATATACTGAAAAAACCAGAAAGGGTAGGTTATTCAGTAAATATCACACTGATGCAGATCGTGGAAATCTGTATGTGATTGAAAGAGGAAATCAATTATCAAAATCTGGATATTTCTGCCAGATTCTTTATTATTTCAAGGATTTTTACACATTAAAGCGAAAATGCATGACATCTCCGTCTTCCACTACATATTCTTTGCCTTCCACATTGAGTTTGCCTGCTTCTTTTACTGCTGCTTCACTGCCGTAATGCACAAAATCCTGATATTTGATGACTTCTGCCCGAATAAATCCCTTTTCGAAATCTGTATGAATGACTCCGGCTGCCTGCGGAGCTTTCCATCCGCTTTGTATGGTCCATGCACGTACTTCCTTGACACCGGCGGTAAAATAGGTGCGCAGGTTGAGCAGTTTATAGGCCGCTCTGATGACTTTATTCACACCCGGCTCATCCAATCCCATGGCTTCGATAAATTCCATCCTTTCTTCCTTGCTTTCCAGCTCTGCAATTTCAGCTTCTAAACCGGCACAAATAAGAATAACCTCAGCCGGTTCATCCTTAATGGCTTGTCTGAATCTTTCGGTGTGTACATTTCCGGATTGGATGGAGCCTTCGTCCACATTGCACACATACAAAACAGGCTTGGAGGTGAGAAGGTAAAAATCCTTGTACAATTCAGCCATATTGTCTTCGACGGGGAAGCTTCTTGCCGGCTTTCCTTCCATCAGATGTTTGAGCAATTTTTCAGCCCACTCTGCATTGGCAGCATCGTCCTTGCTGCCGGATTTGGATTGTTTCTTGAGTTTATCCACTCTTTTTTCCATGGTTTCGATATCCTTGAATATCAGTTCCAGGTCTATGATTTCTTTATCTCTTACAGGATCTACACTGCCATCTACATGGATGACATTGTCGTCTTCAAAGCATCTTACCACGTGTATGATGGCATCCACTTCACGGATGTTGGCCAGAAACTGATTGCCCAGTCCCTCACCCTTACTGGCTCCCTTGATGAGACCTGCAATATCCAGAATTTCAACCGTAGTGGGTATCACTTTCTGAGGATTGACCAATTCCGCCAACTTGTCCAATCTTGGATCCGGTACAGTAATGACTCCCAGATTGGGCTCTTTGGTAGCAAAGGGATAATTAGCTGCCAGTGCCTTGGCTGAGGTTAATGCATTGAAGAGTGTGGATTTTCCCACGTTGGGCAGGCCTACGATACCGCATTGAAGTCCCATAAATCGAATATCTTTTGATAAAGCGGCGGCAAAGGTACATGATTAAAGTCTTATACCCAAATGCACTTGTAAATACAGTATTCAACCTGGTCCTTCGATCCATAAATGTCTGTTTATACATTAAGATGCTTCTTATTTGCAAAGCAATATTTGTTAAAGGTGAGAATCCCTGGAAAATTCCTTTTCTTTGCAGCCTGAAAGCCCTAATACACCCTTACCATGAATATTGCGGTATTTCCCGGGTCTTTTGATCCCATCACCACCGGACATGTGGATATTGTCCGCAGAGCCCTGCCCT
This sequence comes from Saprospiraceae bacterium, assembly GCA_016716335.1. Classification (GTDB taxonomy): domain Bacteria; phylum Bacteroidota; class Bacteroidia; order Chitinophagales; family Saprospiraceae; genus OLB9. Next base: position 338,772 of record JADJWN010000003.1, read on the forward strand.
TGTTTGACAAGATTATAGTGGCTGTCGGTGTCAATAATCAGAAACAGGCGCTCTTTTCATTAGAAAAAAGGCTGGACTGGCTCAGGGATGTATTCAGAGAGATGCCCAAGGTCGAAATTTCATACTTCGAGGGACTTACCGTAAAATTCTGCGAACAGCAAAATGCCAGATTCCTGATCCGGGGATTGAGAAATGCTTCGGATTTTGACTATGAAAAAACCATTTCGCAGTTGAACACTATTATCGGAAATAATGTTGAAACCATATTCCTCATAAGTCAGCCCGAATATTCACACATCAGTTCTACCATTGTACGTGAAATCATTAAAGGCAAAGGAAATGTGGCGCCTTTTGTGCCGGCCATTATTTCTGATGATCTGAATAAAAATTATTGAAACCAAATATTAATCAGCTATGTCCAATGCAATTTTTACCGTACCCCGGGCAGTCAATGAGCCCGTTTTGGCTTATGCGCCGGGATCTGTGGAAAGAAAACAGCTTAAACAAGCTTTACAGAATTTAAAGTCCGTTGAGGTGGATATACCCATGTATATAGGCGGTGAAAAAGTATTCACACAGAATCGCCGCAGAATTCACCCTCCTCACGACATTAATCATACCTTGGGTTATCATGCCATCGGAGATGCCGGTCACGTCCGCCAGGCTATTGATGCTGCGCTTAAGGCCAAAAAGCAATGGGAGGCTACCTCCTGGGAGGAGCGTGCAGCTATTTTTCTAAAAGCTGCCGATCTG
>JADJWN010000004.1:0-305000 GCA_016716335.1 Saprospiraceae bacterium
CCATCTTTTGAATTGTTGAACGGAATAGACAACAATACTTGACTTTTTGAGATAAATGTCTTAAATTTGCAGACAATAGTCTTATAATGTCAGTAACAAAATCAGTTCTGGAGCCGGTAAAAACGGTTCATTCAGATTTAAACCACCAGATCATTCAGTTTCTGAAAAGGATATGCAATGCGAATCAATTACCAACAATTGGAGTTGATTTCACTTTTGAAGATTTTTTGGAAGATAAACTGCTCGTGATTGCTACCATAAGATCCGGCATACCATACACACTGTTCGAGGCGATTAAGGAAATTACCCCATTTACTGAAAAAGACTGGGCCATGTATATGGACATATCCACAAAATCATTGCAAAGATTTAAAACTATACCCGGCTATCATTTTAAAACTATTCATTCTGAGAAAATTCTTGAACTTGCAGAAGTGACAAAAATGGGTATGGACGTGTTTGGTGATTTGAAAAAATTTAAACTTTGGTTAAATACGCCCAATTTTGCTTTCGGAAATAATACACCCTTTGAATTATTGAAGGATTCTTTTGGTAAGGAAATGGTAATGGGAGAGCTTGTAAGAATCAATCACGGTATATTTGTTTGATGTGGAAGTTTACAGATTGGTTAGGGAAAAATATGCTTTCCCATTGTCTGGCTTAGGAGCTTCAATAAAAGGAGCAAGATGGAATTCTGTTGGCACTGAAATTATTTATACTGCCGCAAACAGGTCATTGGCTATGGCCGAAGTTGCTGTACATTTAACACTTGCCACGTTACCACAAGATTTTTTGATGCTTTCACTTTTTATACCTGATGACTTAAGCATAAAAATTATTGACGCAGCCTCCCTTCCGGATAATTGGAATTATTTTCCCTATCCTTCTTCTACACAACAAATCGGAGATGCTTTTGTGAGAGAAAACAAATATTGTGTAATGAAGGTGCCATCTGTGGTGACCTTTGGAGATTTTAATATTTTGATAAATCCCAAACATTTGGAATTCGGCAGAATCAGCATTGTAAATGTAGAGAAATTCCCTTTTGATAAAAGGATTTTCAGGTAAGGAATTTTATTATACCCTGAATACAATTTTCATGAATACCAATAGTTTTTCAGTGTTTTAAACTTAAGACAAGAATTCCAATCTAAGTTCATCATTAAATCCGGTTAATGATTCATCAAACTGATTAAATTTACCCGCAAATCATTTTCATATGTTCAGAGCAGTAATTTCTACTTCATGCTTAATGTTTTTGATTAATGGTGTGATTTTTTCTCAAAATACCATCCTTCATTGCGGTAAGCTGATAGATGTTGATAAAGGAAGTACCAGGGATAATATGTCTGTCATCATCAGTGATGGAGTGATTGTCGGGGTGGAGCAGGGGTTCAGGCAAGGCAAAAAAGAAGACAAAGTCATAGACCTGAAAAATATGACAGTAATGCCCGGCTTTTGGGATATGCATGTACATATCGAGCATGAATCCAACCCTAAACGATATGAAGACAGTTTTCGCGAAAATGAAAGTTATGTGGCCCTCAAAGCCACAAAATTTTGTGAAAAGACGCTGATGGCCGGTTTTACCACCATTCGGGATCTGGGAGGCAGCGGTATCAATGTGTCTTTGCGTGAAGCCATCAAAAACGGATTTATCATAGGCCCAAGAATATACACCTGCGAAAAGTCGATAGCCACTACCGGAGGACATGCAGACCCTACCAATGGAGTAAGGGACAACCTCAAAGGAGATCCCGGCCCCAAAGAAGGAGTGATCAACGGCCCTGAAGAGGCGGCCAAAGCCGTCAGGCAAAGGTATAAGAATGGGGCTGATTGTATCAAGATCACCTCTACGGGTGGTGTACTGAGTGTGGCGTCAGACGGCAGCGGTCCGCAGTTTACCATAGAGGAGGTAAGTGCCGTAGTGAGGGCAGCGGATGATTACGGTTACGTAGTGGCTGCTCATGCCCACGGAACAGAGGGAATACGCAGGGCTGTACTCGGGGGAGTGCACAGCATAGAACACGGTACTTTTCTCACTGATGAGGTAATGGATCTGATGATAGAAAGAGGCACATGGTATGTGCCTACGATTTCCGCCGGAAAATTTGTAGCTGAAAAGGCCAGGGTGCCCAATTTTTATCCCAAAATGGTAGCTAAGAAGGCGGCAGAAATAGGTCCGCAAATTCAGGAGACATTTGGTAAAGCCTACAGAAAAGGAGTTAAAATCGCTTTTGGTACTGATACAGGAGTAAGCCTGCACGGTGATAATGCCATGGAATTTGTGTATATGACAGAAGCAGGGATGAAACCTATGGAAGCTATACAATCAGCTACAAAAAATGCGGCACTGCTCATGCGAAAATACGATACCATGGGTAGCATAGACACCGGAAAAACCGCAGACATCATCGCTGTAACCGGTGATCCGCTCCGGGACATCAAAGCCTTGCTCAAAGTGGATTTTGTCATGAAGGAAGGAGTGGTGTATAAAGGAATATAAGAGTAAATTGCAGCAAAAATCGGTAAGGGATAAAATACCAATGGTAGTTTTTGAGGCAGAACCCACGGCTTTCGGTGAAGACCGGGATTAGGTATAAAAAAAATGGTCGCCCCCCAGCGACCATTTTACTTAATTATTATCCATGAACATATCCACAATTCCTGCGATACCCGGGATCTCACTCCGTGTATCTACTCTTATATAACCAAAACTCAAATCTTTCAAATTTTTGATTCGGATTACCGGGAGTAGTGAGTTGCACTCAGGCTTTTGGGAGGTACAACTCACTATTACCGGATTTTTTTAATCCCATGAACATATCCGAATTTGTACTGACTGATTCTTTAACCAGTGTGAGTATTGATGTTTAATCAATTTCACGATACAATTATCGGGGCATTTGAATCGCTGTGCAAATACAAATTTTTAATAAAGTAATATATAAAAAATAATAATATGAACTTTTTAAATTTTGAAAATAATTCATTTTCAGTGTTTTATAAATAATGCATTGTTAACCCAAAGGGGATTTTTTGTTTTTTTATATCTTAAAAGAAGGAGGTCAGGTTCATTTTTTTAGAAAAAATATTGTTAATGAGGGTGAAAAAATCATTCAGGAAGGTGAAGGAGGGATTTTTTTTTGGGATTGTTGCAGACATCCTGAAATGAAAAGATTTTCATTTTGATACCCCGTCAATGATTGAAAATCCAATGTATTAATCGGACTATGAGATTCAAAAGGATGGAGAGCAGAATCATGGTGGTGATTGGAAAGTAAAATCTGAAATTCTCTCTTTCAATACGGATATCGCCCGGCAATTTACCTAAGAAAGAAAGCTTGTCACCGGCAAAATACCAGATCAATCCGGCCAGAATTAAAAGCACACCGGCTACAATAAGCCACTTCCACCCTTCCTGCATCATTCCCAGAGTTTTTGGGGATATACTTGTTTTTCGATGAGTGCGGTAATCCGCTGCATTACATAAGGCTTATCTTCCTGATAGGTGACACCAAACCAGTCTGAATCCGTATCTATTACCCTTACCTTCAGTATCTTCTGCTGAATCAGATAATCTATCAGTATGGGGATGAAAAACTCAGATTTCAGTTCCATGCCACTTTCTTCGAGAAATTGTCTGAACAGTTTTTCGGCATAGCCAAAATACGAGGGTAGAAATCCCCACATATTCATGGATACGAGAGTGTTTTCAGCCAGTGTGGTAAAAGTGCCGTCATCTTGCGGATACCGGATCATCCCATCATCATCTCTTTTGATTTTTATACATTCCTTGACTCCCGTCAGGTATCCCTGATCGTCAGCGATGCATACTCCACGATTGACCGTACCATGTTCTGACAGGGTGTTTTTGAGGTAATAAGCTACCACGGCATAATCGCCCTGTACATTGCCCGAATCCGTAAGAAAAGCAGCCAGTTTGCTGTAAGCATCCACTCCATAGTAATCATCAGCATTTATGACTCCGAAAGGTTCGTGTATCACATCCTTTGCTACCCATATGGCATGTGCGGTACCCCAGGGTCTCTCCCGTTCAGGATGTATTGTGTAGTCGGCAGGGATGTTCTCAATTTCCTGTGAAACAAAAGCCAGCTCAATCTTACCTTCGAGCCGGGGGCGGAAATAAGCCTCAAAGTCTTCCTTGAAGAAATCTCTGATGATAAAAACCACCTTTCCGAATCCGGCCTTTATGGCATCATATATGGAATACTCGATAATGGTTTCGCCGTTGGGTCCAAAGCCATCCATCTGTTTAAGCTTGCCATATCTGCTGCCCATACCCGCTGCCAGTACCAATAAAGTAGGTTTCATAATATTATTTTATCAGCTGCAAAGGTAGGATTTGCCCGCCAAACCATCTGCACATACTGCGGCTTTATATTACAGGTTAGCTTTAATATAATAAAGAAGAGCTTTCATTTTTAAGAGTTTATCTCATTAGGCGGAATATGGAAATATCAGCCATTAAGTGCCCTGCCCTCATGCATCTATTTACTTAAAATCTCAGCAACTTTTTGACCCTCAGTATGAAATTATCCGTAAATGCATTGATATCTTCTGATATACCGGAGAAATAAATCATAAGACCGTAGGCAAGACTTATCAAACCAGCTTTTAAAATAATGGCAGTGACAGGGTGCGAAGGGAAGGGCACTATCCGGATCAGGACAAAAACCACCATGAATATCCCCAATAAACTGAGCAGAGCAAGAGAGAATGGATGCATTTTCAGTTTCAGGTAAATGAATGTGATTTTCATGATGTTGAAAAGGCCCATGGATATAAAGCTCGCCATTGCTGCACCCAGAGCCTGATATTTGCCGATGAGGTAAAAATTCAGAAATACATTGAGTATGCCGAGACTCAGGATGAAAGCAAGGTTGTACTTGTAATATGAAGAAAAATTGATAATCGGATTGTTGACACTGGTGAGTTGTTCCATCAGCTTGGTGCCTGCAAGAAACAGAAAAATTAGCTGTCCGCCTTTGAATACCTCCGGCTTGGATGAGATGGATGCCAGGTCCCCGAAACAATACCAGATACCCAGAAATAATAAGCCACCGGCTATCAGGAGATTGACCGATGATTTTTTATACAATTTATCTATATTGGCCAGGTCGTTTTGAAGCCATGATTTGGATATGATGGGCCCCGTGATGTTGTTCAAGGCCTGAGAAGGGATATCTATCACACTTGCCATGGTCAGTATCATGAAATATATTCCTGCCTGTGTGTAATCCAGCATGCCGCTGATCATGATAATATCTATGCGGTACACCAGGATCGCCCCTATTATGGTCAATGCATTGAAAAGGCTGTAGGTGGCAATAGGTCTCAGTGTTTTTTTGGTGAAAAACCTGGGTTGAAGCTCAGATTCAGACCGCCAAGCCGTTGGAGATAAAACAGAAGCGAGGCTATGACCAGCACATGAAAAAATATGACTGACGGACCTACGGCACTTACCTGCATCACTCCGTAATACACACAAAGTACCACAAGGGGAAGATAAACCTTATACCCTACATTGTGCAGCATGGAAGGTACGGTGATGCGTCCGTAATTGCTGATATAATTGGTCAGCAGTGTCACCATGGTAATCATCCAGGTGAGCGTGAGAATGATGAATTCATTTTCGGCAAATACCTTACTGTCTATGCCTGCCTTATCCAGCAACTGGTAAAATGAGTTTTTGAAAACACTGTAAAGGAGGATAAGTAAAATAAAGCCCAGACTCACACCGATAATCAGAAAAAGCAGAAATCCCCTGCCTTTGAGGGCATCATCCTTTTTGGTCTCAGTATAAAATCTGATAGCCGCCATCGTCAGACCCAGACCGGCCACAGGAGTGAGAAAGGACCCGGCATTATACAAAAACTGCGCATATCCCAGAGCACCCTCCCGGAGCGGATATACGCCCAGTATGCTGATCATCCCTATGAAAGCGCCGGCAAAGTTGACAATCGTAGTCTTAATACTTTGCCTTGCAATAACCCCCATACAATTAAAAATTTCGTAAATTTACTACTTTATTTCTGGAGATGAAGTAGATAGATATAGTGCTTTTTTTTATTTGTTCATTTTGGCGTTAAAGAACTGATTGAAAACCCTGCCTTAATCCCTGATGATTCATTGATGTTTCATCCACTCATTCAATGTCACAAGTTTCCATAGATTGGATGATTCACTGATTTTTCCGTTTTTAAAATCTTTCACAAGCTTATACACTTTGGGCATATCACAGACACCTTTGATATATTTCAGATTGTCTTTTTCGAGCAAATGACTCAGTTGATTGCGTAGCCATTTGGTCTCGCCAGGAGTAGTAAATCCTCTTTTGTCAGTTCTTTTCAGTACACTTTCAGGGGTGATTTCTTTGGCACTTTCTCTCAGCAGGTATTTGGTAAATCCATTGCTCATTTTGTAATCAAACGGAAGATTAAATACATATTCGACAAGTCTGTGGTCCAGATAAGGTACTCTGGATTCTATGGTAAATGCCATGGAATTTCGGTCCTCAAAATGAAGCAGATTGGGCAAAACCAAAAGTCTGATGTGTTGTAAAAATACGGTGTCATACCAGCTTACATAGCTGTTGTCCACAAAATCAAAGGTGTGGTCTATAGGATTTTTCATAAATTTATTAACGGCCTGAAGTTCTGCTTTTTTCAGCTGTTCGTACGGAATAAACATTTTTCTGAATGCTCTGCCGTAAAGCATGAGTTTTGATGCCAGGCTAAGCCCGTTATTGGCAGCATATATTTCAATTTCGCTTGCAAGCTTTTGAAATTTTCCACTCCTCATCAGAAATGAAAAATAATAGGGATAAAAGTTGGTATAACCCCCGAAATATTCATCAGCACCCTGACCGTCAATCATTACTTTGACCTGGTCTTGAGAGGCTGCCCGGAATAAAAAATACTGGGACAAAACACCTGAGCCCGGATAGGGTCCATCCTGAATATGTACCATTTTCTCGAAAGCATCCCTTATGTCGTCATCGGAAGGTGTGATATAGTGTGGATTGATATTGGGATACATATTTACTACATCCTTCACCCATTTTCTTTCATCAGTATCACCTTTTCCATCATAATAGACATTGTAGGCTTCAAAGTCAAAAGTGAAGTATTTTGAAATCATGGATGCGAGTATGGAGCTGTCTATCCCTCCGCTCAGACAGACACCTACTTTCACATCACTTCTGAGGTGTTGCTGAACACTCCTTCTCAGCAAACTGTGTACTTCTGTCACTGCCTCTGAAAAACTGATTTCAGATTTCGAACTCTTCAATCTCCAATACTGCGTAATTTCTGCCTTTCCGTTGCGTAAGACCAGATTCCTCGACGGTTCCAGAGCTTTCAGCTGCTTGTACCAGCGCTGATCTCTGTATTCTACCAAACCAAGCGTGAGAAACCTGTCAATCTGAGCAAGGTTGAGATCGTTTTTGAATATCTGTGTTAATTTCAGGGCTTTGATTTCAGAAGCAAAGTAAAACCTGTTGTTTTCGAAAATGTAATAAAAGGGTTTGATACCAAATCTATCACGGGAACAAAACAAAGAATTGTCTGACTTGTCCAGTATAGCAAAAGCCCACATTCCCATAAATTTTTCAACACAATTTTCCCCCCACACTTCATAGGCGTGCAGTATCACTTCCGTATCGCTTTGCGTTCTGAAGTGATGACCCAGATTTTCCAGCTCTTCCCGGATTTCTATATAATTATATACTTCGCCATTATATACAATAGTGTAATTTTTGTAGTCAAATGGCTGGTTGGCTTCATCAGTGATGTCTATAATAGAAAGTCGGTTGTGTCCAAGTACAAAGTCGCCTGAAACCTGAACCCCGAAAAATCATGTCCCCGATGATTAATACTGAATAGCATCTTGTGGATGGTAAAATCTTTTTCACTTTGTGACAAATATGGATCGTAAAATCCGGCAATCCCACACATAAAGTAGTCAATTAAGGCCGCAAATGTATGTATAGTTGCAATAGTTTGTATGGTATGCCTGACCTTATTTTTAGGATGATTTAATTTCTAATGGTATTATAATGTTTTTTTTGAAGCATACATTTTTACCATACCTTTGCCAGGCAGTTATTAACCCGGATTATGCACCAGAACTTAGGTATGTGGAATCAATTGATAATATGATAATCACTTTCGCTAACGAATCTAAGTACCCCATTGAGGTGACTGAGTGTAAGTGATCCGTCTTGGCGGAGACTTATTTTCCCGCCATCTATTTTCGTAAAAGATTTTCTGGTGGATAATCTCAGGTTAAAGTCATTACTAAAGAAATTTTTCATTCATAAGAATAAGTCACTATTCTCACATGCGTAATAACCGAATTTTGATGCTCCTTGAGTCAAACCTGCACGAAGACGAGAGGGTGCAGAAGACCTGTGTCACCTTGGCAGACATGGGCTATGAGGTGCATGTGCTTTCACCTGAATTCAAGTCAGAGAATAGTTTTGCCTTTGAGCATGTACAACTCCATACTTTCGGGGTGAATCATTTTTGGTTTAAGAAACTTTTTGCCACCTGTCTGATTCAGCCTTTATATCATCTGATATGGAAATTTGAGATTCATAGATTATTCAGGGATCTTGCGTCGTTTGATGTGGTTTATGTCCATGATCTACCATTGATTAAAACCGGAGTGGAAATAAAGAAAAAGTATGGACTAAAACTTGTAAGTGATCAGCATGAATACTACACTGAGTTTATACAACATACACCACATATGCTTACTGCAATCGGTAAGATGGTTGGAAAGTTGAGCAACTGGGATAAATACGAACTGAAATATCTGCCACAAGCCGACCTGGTTATTACTGTTTTTGACAGACTGAGAGAAAGATACATCCAGAGGATGCCTGGTCTTGACCAAAAGATCGTAGTCCTGCCCAATAGTCCATTAAAATCAGTATATACTGCTGAGACCAGAGACAAGGAAATCACAGGCAGGTACGCAGCAGACAAACACCACAGAGCTGTTTTTGTAGGTGCAGTCATCACCAGAGAAAGAAGGCTGGACCTTATGATTGATGCCATACCCGAAATTATCAAAAGCATACCAGATTTCCGGTTTATGATACTGGGTAAAATCCACAGCAGTTACGACATTACAGAGCATATAAGACAAAATAATATTCAACAATATGTCGAATTGGTCGGTGTGGTTCCCAATAAGAAAATTCCGGATTATTTGTACTGTGCTGCTTTGGGTATCAATGTACATGACCTCCATGTCGGCCAGGTAGTGCATGAGACCATTTTCACCAAATTTTATCAATATCTGGGTATGAAAAATGTAATCATTACCACAGAGCTCAAAGTTATGGCTGAAATTGTAAGGAAATACAAGATCGGCAAGGTAGTAAAAAATGAACCGGGTGACATTGCTAAAGCTGTAATCGAACTTCTGACTAATCAGCAATTGTACTATGAATGTCTATCCAATTTTGATAAGGTGGATAATATTTTCTGGGAAGATACCTCAATGCCCTGGCAACTTAAAATGCGGGAGATGCTCCATTCATCCCAAGTCTGAGAATACACGAAAATCTTTACGCTTGTTATCGTGAAAAATGGATGAGCTGTGCCAATTATGCGTGGGATTTAAGCCAGTAATTCAGGTTGGCTATGCGCCAGATTAATTTTGCATGTTTATTATTGCCATTTTTGAAATCCCGTATCAGATTGCGGACTTTATCCAGATCTAAATCCGGGATATGACATTGATCAAAATTAAGTAAATCTGACAGCTCATGACGTAGCCATCTTACTTCTCCCGGAGTTACAAATCCTTTCTTGTCTTTTCTTTGTCTCACTGATTCCGGCAAAATACCCTTCATACTTTCTCTGAGTATCCATTTGGTATAGCCATCCCTGATCTTAAAACTATTGTCAATACTGAAAGCAAACTCTACCAACCTATGATCCAGAAACGGCACCCTGCTCTCTATGGAGAATGCCATGGAGTTTCGGTCTTCAAAATGTAAAAGCCCCGGCAAACTGCTGTGGAAAATCATCGAGCTGTGCATATCGTCAAGTCTCAGTGAGGTGAGACTTTCATAAATATTTTGATACTGGACTTTCCGGAAAACAAAGGGGCTTCCGTATTTGAATTCGAGATTATTTAATCTTTTTTCGTTGAATAAAACACTGGCTGCTGTCTTAAGCCATACAGACAGTGAATCTCCCCATGTCAATCCCTGATATTTATAATGTAGTTTCCACTCATGAAAGCAGTTGGAAAAATTCAAGGCTCTCAGACTATCTGCATAATACCGGTAGTAGCTCTGTAAATAACCGGCTAAATAATCATCAGCTCCCTGCCCACTCAATATTACTTTTATTCCTGAACCGGATATAGATTGCATCACAAAAACTGTGAAATCAAGGAAGAGCCCAATAGTGGAAAATCATTATGATACGTAATTTTGGCAAGCTGATCTCTTACGTCGAATATTTCAGGACTGATAAAAGTTGCCTTTATTTTAGGCTCAAATCCGGATAGCACTTCATGAACAAAAGGTCGTTCATCTACAGCATCTTTTCCTTCATAATATACCGAAAATGTCTGTAAATATGACAAAATACTCTGAGAAAGCACAGCCGATACTATGCTGGAACTGTCAAGACCACCGCTTAAAGTAGCACCGACCGGCACATCACTCCTTACATGTAATCTAAGTGCGTCGGAAAATAATTCCTTGAATTTATCAACTATCTGAGAGTCGGGCAGATTGATTTTTGAATAATTTACGGTCCAGTACTTTTTCAATACAATTTTTCCATCACAGTAGGTGAGATTTGTGGCGGGTTCCAGCTGCCTGACGATTTTATAAAGTGTATTTTCATAATACTCCGTATAGCTCAATTGTACGAAAAGCTGAATTTGCCGGTTGTCCGGCTCATTTGTAAACAAAGGGCTGTTTTTGAGTGATTTCACTTCGGATGCAAAATAAAATCTTCCGTTTTCATAGATGTAATAAAAGGGTTTGATGCCGAATCTGTCCCTCGAACAAAACAGTTTTTCACTCAAAGGATCATAAATCGCAAATGCCCACATACCCGTAAATCTCTGTACACAAAGTTCTCCCCATTCCCTGTAAGCTGCGAGAATGACTTCCGTATCGGACTCAGTTTTAAAATTGTAACCTGAGTATTTTAATTCTTCCCTGATTTCTTTGTAGTTGTAAATTTCTCCATTAAAAACTATGGTAAGTCCGAAACCGGACATGGGTTGATTGGCGGCACTGTTCAGGTCAATGATGCTAAGCCTGTTATGCCCAAGGTATCCATGATTGATTTTTTCGTGTGCCTGAAAATCAGGTCCCCTATGATGGGTGCTTTCTATCATGCGGCAGATACATGCTTCAGCAGCTGCATCACTTATAAATCTGTCTATAAACCCATGAATTCCGCACATAACGGAGATTTTTGACGGTTAAATTATTTTCTCTTTGAGAATTGCGAAATGTAAACGTAATGTGAAACAGAGCAAAACAACATTAATACTGGGAATGCATATTTAATTCTCGATTTCACTGATTACTGTAACATGTTTTTATTTTTCAAGCAGCAAACTGTGCAGTATTTCACTGAGTCCGGCTGTGAGATTCCTTCGCGAATATTTCAGGATTTTGTTTCGGTCAGCAGGATTTAGCAGGTTTTCAGTACACAATTTTTCCAGGGCCCGGATAATATCATCCGGATCTTCATAATCACAGATGATGCCCGCACCTGCATCCCGGATTATGGCTGCTGCGTCTCCGTCCTCGGGACCTATGCACAGTATGGGTTTCCTTGCATCCAGATATTCAAATAATTTTCCGGTCACAATGGCTTTGTTGTTTTTGGTCCGGTTGATAAGAAGCAGGAGTACATCCGAAGTGTTCTGATATCCGATAGCTTCTTTATGTGACACATATCCCGTGTATTCTATGATATCACTGATGCCTGCTTCATGAATGGACTTAAGTACCTGCTGTTCTGCTTTACCTACGATTCTGATTTTTAATTGGCTATATATTGGATGATGACTTGCTTTCATCTTATTCAGAGCCTCCCAAAGGACAAGAGGATTCTGGGCATCATTGATAGTGCCGATATAGGTCAGCCATAAAATGTTACTCTCCTTGGCAAGGGGCATGATCCCGGAGCTGCGGTCAGATTCATCAAATCCGTTGGTGATTATCTCTATACGGGTTTGACTGATCGATCTCAATCCTTTTGCCAGTTCTGGACCTACGGTGAGGACGCAGTCCGCATTATCCAGTACCTTTTTTTCCAGCGATTTATGTTTTTTTCTCGCATAAGAGGTCAACCGGAGGTCGTCAAAATAATCTATCTGGGTCCATTGGTCTCTGAAATCGGCAAGCCAGGGCAACCCCAGTCTTTCTTTCAGTTGGAGGCCGATGACATGACAGGAATGGGGTGGCCCTGATGTTACTAAGACATCTGTTTTATGTGTTTTGAGATATCGGGTGAGATAGTTGACGGAAGGCCGGATCCATAAACACCGGGCATCCGGTATGAAAATATTTCCTCTGACCCATACCGCCAATCGTTCTTTCCAGCCAAACTTCTTACCTTCTGAAAGGAAAGCCGGATCCAGTTTTTCATCGGCTTTTTTTCCGGTGAATTTTTTGAAGAGAGAGTATGGCTCGATAATTTTTTGGCGAATGATTTCTATGCCCTCAGGGATATCACTTTCAAGGACAGGATCCAGTATCGGATAGTCCGCCCCGGCGGCTGTGTAAACCACCGGTTCCCAGCCGAATTCTCTCAGATATTTGACAAACTTCACCCATCTCTGTACCCCTCCTCCACCTGCCGGAGGCCAGTAGTACACTATGATGAGCACTTTTTTTCTATCCATCAATGAGTTAAGCCTCTTTTTTATAGCTGCTGAGTTCTCTGTAAGCTACAAAACCGGCCATGAGTATGAGCAGCAGTGAACTGATCAGGCTTATCTTTTCACCGGCATAATATGCCTTGGGTCTGAATTCAAAGGTGATTTTGTGTTCACCGGCCGGGATACGCATGCCCCGCAGTATGTAATTGACACGGATATGCTCCGCAGGCTTGTCATCTATGTATGCCTGCCAGCCTTTATTCGGACCAAACCATATCTCAGAAACACGGCAAACTGTTCGGAATCTGAGCGGGATTGATAGATCAGTTTATCCGGAGAATAGTAAGATCAATGGATCCGTTTTTATTGAGGTTCAGACCATTGATATAATTTCTGAACTCTTCATGTATGATTACATCGCCTGCCGGATCAAAGTCATTGAGTGAATCTATCTCTGCATTGGCAGTGGGTACCATAATGATGTGGTTCACAAACCATGCATTGCCCAGAGCAGCGGGGTTGCGTTGTGCCGTGGGTTCATCGTTCGGTCCGGGTACGATGATATATTTGGTATTAAGCATATTCAGTACTTTCACATTGTTCTTACTGATATGTCTGTCTATGATATCCTGGTATCTTAACAGCTTGGCAGCATGGTATCCTCCCAAAGATTTGTGAAAGTAAGATGCTTCAGTAGAATTAAATGTGTTGACAGTGGCATCAAGCACCCTGAAATTCGGGTCGTTGTCCTGCATAATCTGATTATCCACCGGTCTTGCACTGTAAGGTTGCTGTACGGAGCGGGCCGGCACAAAATCCCTGCTGCTCAGATAATCCCTTCCTGTCTGAAACAGATCCATCACCCCCAATACACCTATGATCGCAATGGCGGCCCCCGTTTTGGTAAGTCCTTTGATATAGGTCCTAAGGGCAGCCGCAGTGGCTAATATCAGAAAAGCACTTCTCCAGGCAGATCCGCTGAGCATCTGTCTCCTTTGTTCTCTCAAAGCATCGGCAATCTGGGCATACTGCTCATCAGATGCTGCTGAAAAATCAAATAAACTACCTCCGGCCAAGGCAAGAAAAAGACAAATGCCTGCCATGATGCCTGTACTTATGTACAAAGGCTTGAGTATGCTTTGCTTGTCCTTGATTGAAAAAATCTCTTTCAGGGCGAGTATGCCCAAAACGGGCATCAGTACAGCGGTGATACTCAGTACAGAGTTGGGGGTTCTGAACTTATTATACATGGGCAGGTATTCGTACAACAGCCGGTTGAATCCTTCAAAATTTTTACCTAAGGATATCATGAATGTCAGTAAGACAGCTGCCAGCAACCACCATTTCACCTCATTTTTCACTACAAACAGACCGAGCACAAAAAGAAAAAATACCACTGCTCCGAAATATGAGGGCCCACTGGTGAAAGGCAGGTCTCCCCAGTAGGTAGGAGCCTGGAAGTCTTTGCGCAATCCGGTTTTGGATGCCAGATAGCTGTCTTTGGACAACCACTCACCTGAACCGCCTCCTACTGCTTTGGGGATAAAAGATGCCAGCAGGTCTTTGGCTCCATTACTCCATGCCATGGCATAATCCCACGCCAGTCCCTCTACCTCACTCGATGACTGCGGATTGTCTCCGGTTTTCTCCAGTATCGGGGCTCCTCATCGTGTCTTTGGAGTATTTGTAGGTGGTCCAGAGCCTTGAGGCCGAAGCGCCCAGAGCAGGTAAGGCAAAGAGTGCAAGGCTAAGCAAGGACAAGCCATATTCCTTGAGTTGCTTGTTTTTTATAGCGGATATAAAATATACCAGGACCAGCAAGCCCAGACAAAGACCCAGATAATAGGTCATCTGAAGGTGATTGGTGTAAATATTTATACCCAGAGCCACCCCAAAGACTACTCCTCCCAGGAGATATTTCTGTCTGAAAGTAAGTATCACACCTGCAATCACGGGAGCTGAGGACATGATTGCCCTGACTTTGGAAGTGTGCCCGGCCTCAAACAAAATAAAATTATTGGTACTCAAGCCAAAAAATAACGCTCCGAGCAGACTCAGCCAGGGATTCACTCCCAATAACAGGAGTAGGATGTAAAATCCGATCATACCGAAGATAAAGTCTCCGGCAGGCGGATTCATTCCCAGATTCATGATTTTCTCAATATATCCCAATAGATTATTGGCGTTGGGGGCTGAAATCTGATAGGTAGGCATACCGCCAAACATACTGTTGGTCCAAAGGGCCGGCTCTCCCGTCTTTTTATAGTAATCTTTGGATTCCTTGGCCATGCCTTCGAATTGTACGATATCGCCCTGCCTCACCATTTTGCCTTCAAACTGAGGCAGGAAATATATGAAATTGACAATCAGTATGACCAGCAATGGAAGCAGGTAGGGTAAAAAGGATTTGAAATCAAGTTTCATGCTGACGATTTAAAAAATAAAACAGAAAAACTGCTATAAATCAGGGTTTTCAGAAAATAAGCCGAAAGATGCAAAAAATTTCTATATGTTTCACCATCACCTGACCTGTGATATCGAATCAATGCTCAGAATTAAAATTGAAAATATTTTTGGTGACCTGTATCTGACCACAAATTTATATATTTGATGCCTGATCCAAAGGATGTGATGGTCAAGCTGATACGTATTATAGAAAAGATCGTGACTTTTACGGGCAAGTGGAGTGCATGGCTGAATCTGGCTTTGGTCATCCTCATTTGTATGGATGTGCTGCTGAGATATTTTTTTAAGATCTCTGCCAATTGGATTATTGAGCTGGAATGGCATCTGTTCGGCCTGATTTTTTTGTTGGGCAGTGCTTATGGTTTTAAAATGGATAAGCATGTAAGGGTGGATCTTTTTTACAATAAGTGGTCTGAAAAAACCAAAGCTGTGGTAGATCTTGCAGGCACTGTATTGTTGCTGATTCCCTGGTGTCTGGTATGCATACACACTTGCTACAACTATGCTTCTAATGCATGGTTTATCAGAGAAAAATCACCTAATCCCGATGGATTGCCTGCATTATACATTATAAAATATTTTGTGGTTTTGGGTTTTGTGCTGCTCATGTTGCAGGGATTTGCAATTGTGTATCAAAAAATCAGATTTCTAAAAACCGGCCAATGGAATACATAGCTTTGGTGCTTTTTGCAGCTATTTTCCTGTGTATCATGACAGGCTACCCTGTGGCCTTTATATTAGGGGGGCTTTCAGTATTGGCCGGCTATCTGCTTGTACCTGATTTTCTGGATTTTCTGCCGCTTCGTATTATGGGGGTTATTCAGAATTATGTGCTGCTTGCCGTGCCTCTTTTCATTTATATGGGACTGGTACTTGAAAAATCCGGTATCGCCGAGGAGCTCCTCAGGTCTATGGCAGTATTGCTGGGCAAGCTCAAAGGCGGACTGGCACTGTCAGTCATAGTAGTAGGAACATTATTGGCAGCTTCTACAGGAATTGTAGGAGCTACGGTGATTACCATGGGTCTGATAAGCCTGCCGGTTATGCTCAAGAAAGGTTATGACAAGGGACTTGCTACGGGTACCATAGCCTCGGCAGGTACACTGGGGCAGATCATTCCGCCTTCAGTAGTACTTGTATTATTGGGCAGTGTACTGAATGTATCTGTCGGAGATTTATTCAAAGCAGCCATCATCCCCGGCTTTTTATTAGTGATTGCTTACATATTGTTTGTAATCCTTTTCGCATATTTCCGGCCTCATAAAGCTCCTGCTTTGCCGGAGGAGGAAATCCGGGCATTCCGTGATGAGAAATTTTATCAAAAGATTTTCAAGGCCTTTCTTTTTCCCTTGGTATTGATAGTAGCCGTATTGGGAGCCATCATTGCAGGATTGGCATCTCCCACAGAGGCAGCAGCAGTAGGGGCAGCAGGTGCTATGTTGCTGAGTATGATACAGGGGCAGTTCAACAGAAAAATGCTGAAGGAAGTAGTCACGGAGACCTCTCACCTCACAGGGATGGTATTTATGATATTAATTGGGGCCACAACTTTTGCGCTCGTATTCAGAGGGTTAGGTGGTGATAAGGCTCTGGTGGATTTTATAGAGCACAGCAATCTCAGTGCCGGCCATTTTCTGATTATGGTCATGGTAGTCGTGTTTGTTGCAGGATTTTTCATTGATTTTATCGAGATTGTTTTCATTATTGTACCGGTGGTCGCCCCCATCCTTGCAAAGTTTGGCATAGATCCTATATGGGCAGGAATCTTGCTCGCACTCAATCTGCAGACCTCTTTTCTGACGCCTCCATTTGGATTTGCCCTGTTTTATCTCAAAGGTGTAGCACCTCCCGAGGTGAAAACCTTAGACTTGTACAGGGGAGTCATTCCTTTTCTGGTGATACAGATAGCGGTATTGATATTGGTGGGACTGATGCCTCAGATGGTTAAATAGGCTAAGTCTGTTTTGATTTTTTTTCAGGCTTTGAAGCCTTGGAGATATGGAATCGTAGCGAGGACGCTACGACTAACATTGGATCTGTTTTGATTTTTTCAGGCTTTGAAGCCTTGGAGATATGGAATCGTATCGAGGACGCTACGACTACATAGGTTTTGATTTTTTTTCAGGCTTTGAAGCCTTGGAGATATGGAATCGTAGCGAGGACGCTACGACTAACACAGGTTTTGATTTTTTTTTCAGGCTTGGAAGCCTTGGGGATATGGAATCGTAGCGAGGACGCTACGACTAACATAAAGAGACGCTACGACTAACTGTGTCACTTAAGCTTTACCGCTACTCCTGATATTCCGGTTCTGTCTGCTATGGTCCTTATTTTGTTGAGTTGTACAAATATGACCGCATCTGCCCCCAATTTTGCTGCATTTTTTTTCAGATATTCTCCTGCCTTATCACCGGTACCAAATACATCTGCTGTAACTGTGGCAATCACCTCATATTCCTGCTGAATATCCCCGGAATACAATCTTACATTGATGGGTAAGACGGCAGGATGCGCCTTACTTCCCTCGGGATGATAATAGGTGTAAAATGAGCAGGAGGGAAACATTAAAAGAATATATAAGAAAAAGGACAGGGAATTGATCTTCATACTTCGAAGTTTTACTGGTTTTCAAACTTTACGGCGGTTCCGCTTGCTTTCAATCCTGCTATCGACAAAAAACCGGTTTCGATTTCCAGTCTCAGATTGATGATGCCGTCTGCACCGAGATTGGCTGCTTCTTTCTTGAGGAGATTTACTGCGCTGGCAGTATTGCCGCTGTCATGACCTATTATCACCTGACCCAATGGAATATATTTTCTGTCTATTTTGGGGGTAGCATAAACCTTGATTTTTTCAGGGTCGGATTTCCGGTACACCACAGGGCTGTCATCTGTTTTGAGGTAGCTGGTAGTGTGGCATTATTGTAAAATTAAAACCAGAGTTATTATCTGCAGATTGATTATTTTCATTGTATAAAGATTTGAAAAATAACGCTTTATTAAGCTTGTTTGTTTTATTTTACAAATGAAATTAACGAATTTCTAATACCTCGTGGTGCCGGATTATTCTGTCATTATCAGGTGTTGAGTATTATTAAATCCGAATTATTATCCCGGTAAATAAAAGGTCAAATTGAAAATCTGTGATTTGATTATTCAATGGGTGTCTGAAATATACAAATTCATTTACCACAACAGCAAATGTCTCTGATATATTTTGCCACCCGTCTTCAATCGGACAAGATAGCTGCCCGGTCTGATGTGAAAATTTTTGGCATGAATTTCCACTATATGAGTGCCTTTGGAAGTGAAATCCTGATACAGTATCCTCAGTAACTGTTCGCTTTTATCCAGCAATTCCAGTATGGCGGGACCATCCTGAGTGAGAAAGGCTAAGTCTGTTTTGATTTTTTTTCAGGCTTTGAAGCCTTGGAGATATGGAATCGTATCGAGGACGCTACGACTACATAGGTTTTGATTTTTTTTCAGGCTTTGAAGCCTTGGAGATATGGAATCGTAGCGAGGACGCTACGACTAACACAGGTTTTTGATTTTTTTTTCAGGCTTGGAAGCCTTGGAGATATGGAATCGTAGCGATGACGCTACGATTAACATAGATCGTAGCGATGACGCTACGACCAACATAGATAGATATGGAATCGTAGCGATGACGCTACGACTAACATTGATGACGCTACGACTAACGGAGAGTATTTGAAATATACAAATTCATTTACCACAGTAGCAGATGTCTCTGATATATTTTTCCACCCGTCTTCAATCGGTAAAGATAGCTGCCCGGTCTGATATGAAAATTTTTGGCATGAATTTCCACTATATGAGTGCCTTTGGAAGTGAAATCCTGATACAGTATCCTCAGTAACTGTCCGCTTTTATCCAGCAATTCCAGTATGGCGGGACCATCCTGAAGGGTGGCAAAATGAAACTGGATGATATCCGGATTGCTGTCTGACATTTTATGCCCCAATATAGCGCCAAATTCTTCAGTACCTACCGGTGGGTTTTTGACCGGAACCAATCCGTTCAATAATGATCTGTCTTTGCCCATTATAAATCCTGCCACTTCAGGTGGCATCCCAAACCAATGTTGCATGGTGGTAGCGTACACATCTCTGAAATCAATTTCAAAATACGGATCTCCGTACTGATCCAGATTGTTCAGGTTCGGGGCAGAGCCGATAATTTCTTTTCCGATATCCTTGCAGAACAGCAGCATTGGGGCTCCGGTGCCGTGGTCTGTACCGGCTGAACCGTTTTCGTGAATGGTGCGGCCAAATTCAGAAAAAGTCATGGACAATACTCGGTGGTCTGCCTGCTGTGCTGCCAGATCCTGATAGAATGCTGCAACAGACGTGGCTATCCGGTTGAGCAGAAGCGGATGAGTATTGAGCTGATTGGCATGTGTGTCAAACCCGTCTATGTACACCATATACACTTTGGTGCCAAGTCCGCCTTTGATCAGACGTGCCACGATGGCCAATTGTCTTGCAAGGTTGGAATCCGGATAAGCAACTTCATTTCTGCCTTTGTTGTAGGAAGTGCTGATGGATTGGCTGTATCTGAAGGCACTGTTGGCCACCTGTCTGACGTAGAAAAGCGATTTATCTCTCGGTGCATTGCCTAAAGTCTGGATATCATACAATTGACCGCTGAGTGCAAGTTTGTAAAATTCCTGCGGGCTGCTGACCGCAAGCGCCAGATTGACCTTGGCACCTTTAAATGTGAGATCCGTCTGTACCCCTATCTGCAATGCCGGAGGTACGGTGGGCTGTGCATCCAGAAATGCAGGCATTTCATAATCTATGTATCTTCCTATCCAGCCGCTATTGACTACTTCTTTGGCATCCGATGCCGAAGCCCATATGTCTGATGACCTGAAATGGGAGTAGTTGGGATCAGGGTAACCCACATTATGGATTATCTTCATTTTGCCCTCTTCCCACATGGGTCGGAGCATATACATGTTATTGGGCATGCCGTATTTGGCATCCAGTGCCCACAGACCTGACTCTGCAACTGCGAGTGTAGGACGTATATTGTAATAGGTGGGATTGAATCTATCAATGACGGTATTCAGGCCGTCATTGCCTCCCCGCAACTGAATCAGCACGAGTACCCGGTCAGACTCCAGATTGCTGAGCGGCGCATGCAGTGCAGAGGTACCCAATGCATATACAGGCAAGCCATTGAGTGTAGCTGCCATGCCGGCTGTAAACATACCTGCCGACTGCAGAAAATCCCTGCGGCTCCAAACCTTGTGGTCAGCACTGTGCTCGGAGTGATTGTCAATGGTTCTGCCGGGTCTTTTGTTACACATATTGCTTCGTTTTCAGGATAATTGAAATTCCGGCAACCGGCTTAAATACACCAATAAGTTAGCCACCTGCAGCGGGGCTTCATTCCAGTACAGATCCCAGACTCCGTCGTCAAAATAATTCTGGGGTATATCCCCTTTGAAATGCAGCACAGCCGACTGATGCAGATCCTCATCCAGTTCGGTGCCGAGAAAATGCCGGGTCAACAGGCGGGTTATCTGATCCGGGTCATTGCTTTCATCTCCTGCCAGCCTGAATGCCAGCTGTCTCAACCGTTCGCGGTTTTCAGCATTGGACATGGTAGATATGATATCTCTGGTGACATTCCATCGCTGGGTGAGGGTATTCTCATTGATCCAGCTCTCGTGGCCCGGCCATCCCGCTACGTTAACAGGATTGAACAGGTCCATACCCAGATTTTCTGAGCCGTAAAGTATAGTTCTCAACCGATTGGATACTGCTGTGGAGGGATACCCTGCCATCCTGATCATATCCACAAAGCATTCTACCGGACTTTTGATTACTGCACCGATGAAGGCATGATGGAAGAAATGGTCACTTTTAAAAAGTGCTTTAAAGACAGGCAACAGTTCCCAGTCGGCATTTATGAACTCCTGTGCCAGCTGACTTACAAATTCCTGATCGGGATACTTGTAGATAAAGTGCCGGTACAATTTGCCGCAGATAAATTCGGATACTTCCTTTTTCCTTTCAGTAAAAATCAACTGATGCACATCGTCATAACCCCATTTTCCGGTTTTTCCGAAGATGGTCTTGTCATTTTTATCGTGCCTGTTATTGTTGAAGGTCACACTATTGCATGAATACTGACTGCATCTCCATCCGGTGAGTGCCCGGGCCACCTCAACGACATCATTTTGGGTATATCCGTTATTTTCGCCCATGGTGAATAACTCCATGAGTTCCCTGGCGTAGTTTTCATTGGGCTTGCCTACCTCATTCTGATTGCCGTTGAGATATACAAGCATTGCCGGAGCTTTGCCCATTTGCTCCGTAAAAGTGCGGAAATTACCCAGACAATATTGATTGAGCAGGTAATAATAATTCCACAAATAGCGGTTGCAATCATATACATTGAGCTCTGTGACAAAATGATTGTGCCAGAAAAGTACCAATTTGGATCTCAGGCCATCATTAATCATTTCAGAGATTACCTGATTGAAAAATTCATCTCTGTGCTGAAATTTAAGATTGTCTGTATTTTCATAATCGGCTGCCGTATAGTTGGCCCAGACCGGAGGGACGGGGAGAGGCCTATTTTTGATGCCATCCAGCAAAGTGTCAATATATGTCTGCGGATCTGAAGCCAATGCCTGATCAATCTGTGCCGGTGAGGGGCCAAATCCCAATCTCCTGAACAAGTGGATCACCCTTTCCTTATTCCAGGGTTTCGAACTGTCCGGTTGATAAGGGCTGATACCTGCCATGAAATGGTGAAAGCAATGATTTTTGACAAAAATATAACTGAATATCAAAAATACAATAATTCTCAATATATTTACCAATCAGAAAATATTTTCTCCGAATGTTGCAAAAGCTTTTTCTTCCGGCAGCCATTTTTCTGATTTCTGTGATGGCACAGGCACAGGAAGTCATTTTCAGCGAAAATTTTGATGCTTGTGCGCTTTCAGAAAAATGGAGTGTGGATCTCCGGGGCAATCAGAACGCAGTCTGGGGAGTCGGTTTTCCTCAAAATTCACGGGCAGAGGGTAAGTCCATCAACGGCACCTGTATGCTGTTTATAGATGACGACCTCACCGGTGATAAAACCGCACCTTTCGTGCTGCGAATCACATCCGGGTGGTTTGATGGCTCCGGCTTTTCTGATCTTTTCTTCAAGGCTCTCGTACATTTCAGAAGAGATAAGACCGAGATTTTCCGGATTATCATTGACAACGGAAAGAAAGAGCACATCATCAGAGAATTCAGGAATGTCAATTTTACCGGTTCCAAATTTTCGGATTACGGACAGGTAATGTCAGATATATCCCTGATAGCCACAGACAGTATGCGGATCATTCTGGAGTATGATGATGACAATGTATGGGGCTGGTGGGCCGGAATAGACGATATAGAAGTGACCGGTATCCGGGGCGGAAATATAGTCATGGGCGAAAATTTTAATGAATGCCGGCTGCCGGAAGGGTGGCAGACCGAAATTGTCACAGGAAAGGATGATTGGAAATTTGGAAAATTTCATGATGGAAAGACCATAGACGGGAGTTGTTTTGTGTTTTTCAATGATGATATTCTGGGCGAAAACAATCCTGTTTCAAGGATCAGGCTTTACAGTCCATATTTTAATGCCGGTGAATATTCAGAATATACACTAACCTACGACCTGACTTACAGGACGTACGAACCCACCGAGTATATTCAGCTCTATGTGGATAACGGCCGGGAATGGCAGTCAGTCAAGACTTACACTACGGATTTCGGTGGTCCGGAAATCAACAAATCCAAAAGAGACTCCATAACATTGTCTGCATTCAGGTCAGAACGTATCCGGCTGATCTGGGAATACAATGACGGAGGCTGGGCATGGTGGGCAGGTATGGACAATGTGAAAGTGACCGGTAGCGGATCCATTCACGACAGATGCAACAAAGCCCTTGCCCTGTCAGCTGACGGAGGCTGCATAGCCTTTGACAATACCTATGCCCTCAGTACCGCAGAAATCAACATACCTGACCCGGAGGGTGGGCATGGCTATCTTTATTATACTCTATCCACAGATGAATCTACCGATTACAGACTGAGTACCCAATCTCTTTTCAATGATCGCATTGAGATTTTTTCAGGAAGCTGTGAGCAACCGGAAAGACTGCAATCTGTCAATCGGGATGAATATGGCTTTAAAGGCGAATCATTGTATTTCTATGCAGAGCCGGGTAAATCTTATTTTGCCCGTGTGAGCGGATATCAGGCTGAATTCGGATACAAAGCCGGCAGAGGTTGTATCCGTCTGGAAAAAAAGGCAGATCCTGTACCCTTGCCATCTGCTGATCTCTGTCACGATGCCATATCGCTCACTTCCGGCGCCGACTGCACACCGGCAAAGAATATCAAAGCGATAATGCACGGCCCTGTTCCAAAGGATAATCATCGTTCGAGAGCAGACATCTGGTACAAATTTATACCCCAGGAAGCCGGAGATTATGAGTTTTTAAGCGAGTGCGATTTTTCAGAGTCATTAGCCGTCTATACCGGCAATTGTGAAGGACTGACTGAGATGAGTGCGGCCTACAGTGGTAAAAATATCAGTATTCCACAGGCTCAACCCGGAGAAGTATATTTTATTCAGGTGACCGGATTTTTCTCCACCCTTGAAGGTTCTGTATGCGGCCGTATTGTGCCCAAAGCGGACATATCGTCACCTAATGATGAATGCATACAGGCCGTACCTTTAGTTTTGAATAATACCTGTCTAACTTATTCCAACCGTGGCGCTACCCATTCGGGAGTAAGACCTTCCTGTGATGCCTACAGCCTCAATGATGTGTGGTTTACATTTTTCGCAGATAATACGTGTGTCGTATATCTGAGGGTTAAAACAGATTTTGAACGCATAATCAATGTATTCGAAGGCCAATGCAACAATCTGAAATCCGTATATTGTGAAAAGCAGGGCCACCATTGCAACGGTTATGTCCAGCTGGCAGGGCTGAAACCCGGCAAACAGTATTATCTTATGATAGGTGCCGTGAAGGCACAGACCGGCATTGATTACGGCAATATTTGTGTGCAGCTGAGTAATGTACCGGTAGTACAGGATAAGCTGAAGCTTCAGGTGTCGCAGGAATGTGTGAGTAGGGGTGCCGTATTATTTACGCCGGAGGTGGAGGGTGGTAACGGAATGGTCATGGTGGAAGGACCGGGGATTCAGGCTCCCGTAGCCGGAGGGCAGACTTATTACCTTGAGGCCAGAGATCAGGAAGGATGTGTGGCAGCCATACCGGTTCAGGCTGCTACGTGCAACGACTTCGGGTGTACCATAGCTGTATCCCAAGAGCGAAAGCATGTAAGCTGTTACGGTATGCAGGATGGAAGTATAGCGCTGGATATCACTGGTGGATTAGGTCAGTATCAGACAGTCTGGAATACTGGACATATGGGTACGAAAATTGAAAATATTCCGGCCGGCACCTACATTGCCACCATTACAGACGGCAGCGGATGTGAGTTGGTTCAGGCTTTTACAGTAAGTCAGCCCGCTCAGATAGTCAGCAATTATGAGATTACCAATCCTGCATGTTTCGGAGATTCCACAGGAGCTGTCTCTCTTTTTGTCACCGGCGGTGTGAGTCCTTTTACCTATCTGTGGTCAGACGGAAGCACGGAAGACAGGCTGCTCAATGTTCCGGCTGGCACTTATTCCCTGCTTATCAGGGATGTTACAGATTGTGTGGTCGAAGAACAATATACTATTATTCAACCTGATGCACTGGCTGCACAGGCAGAAATCATGCCGGTCAGATGTCCGGGTGAAAATTCAGGAGGCATTACACTTTCACTGAGAGGCGGCACGGCACCCTACAAATGGACCTGGAGCAATGGAAGCACGCAGACACATCTGACTGAACTTTCGGGCGGGAATTACAATCTCTCCGTCACAGACCGGAATAATTGCATGCTGAGTACTTCCTTTGAGGTGCCGGCACCCGATGATTTTGTGCTTACCCTACTTTCGGCCAATCTCACGATTACAGATGATCTGCCGGCTTATATTCACGTTGCCCTCACCGGAGGTACGCCACCTTATGATTTTCTTTGGAGCAGAGATGGAGTGGCAACCGGACAATACTTGAGCTCCATAAACATATTCGAGACCGGAATTTACCGTTTGACTGCAAAAGACAGCCGGGGTTGTGTTTTTGAGTCTCAGTCATGGGTCATAGATGCCGTGAGCGCAGTGGATGACCGCAGTGGTTCAGCCCCGTTTGTATTGTATCCAAATCCGGCCTCAGATTTCATTTATGTGCATTTTGATCGCAACACACCGATGCAGAGTTTAAAAATTCTGGATGCCAATGGTGCATTGATTCGTACCATAGATCCCGGAATCCTGCACAAACCCGGGTTGCAACTTTCAGTTCAGGACCTGACGCCCGGATATTACACCTTAGAGTGTGCGGGACCCGAGGGCAGGTACAGGGCAGGATTTGTCAGGATAAGATAAAGCTTAGCAAAAGAGCAGGCGCACATCATGCCTTCCTGTATCTATTTTTGCTATCTTTGCAGAATATTTTAAGTCCTTTCAATCTTTCAGCATGGATTATCGGAATAATATTCTGGAAACAATCGGAAATACCCCTTTGGTAAAACTCAATAAAGTAGTGGCAGATGTACCCTGTCTCGTGTTGGGTAAAATCGAAACATTCAATCCCGGGCATTCTACCAAAGACCGTATGGCACTCAAAATGGTCGAAGATGCCGAAAAAGAAGGCAGACTGAAACCGGGAGGCACCATCATAGAATGTACCTCCGGCAATACCGGTATGGGTATAGCCATCGCTGCCTGTGTCAAAGGATACAAATGCATTTTTACCACCAGTGACAAACAATCCAAAGAAAAAATAGACCTGCTGAAAGCCCACGGTGCCGAAGTAATTGTTTGCCCGACCAATGTTGAGCCGGAAGATCCGAGATCTTACTACTCCGTGGCAGAGAGACTGAGCAGGGAGATTCCCAATTCTGTATGGCTCAATCAATACGACAATCTGTCCAATCGCCAGGCGCATTATGAGAGTACGGGACCGGAGATCTGGAAACAGACCGATGGTAAAATCACCCATTTTGTCGTCGGAGTGGGTACAGGAGGTACAGTATCCGGTACAGCACGGTATCTCAAGGAGCAGAATCCGGAGATCAGAATCTGGGGTATTGATACTTACGGTTCTGTATTCAAAAAGTACCATGAGACCGGCATCTTTGATCCCAAGGAGATCTATCCATACATTACAGAAGGTATTGGCGAGGATATCCTACCCAAAAATGTGGATTTCAGCCTGATAGACCACTTCGAAAAAGTGACGGATAAAGATGCGGCATTGGCTGCCAGAAGACTGGCCCGCGAAGAAGGCATTTTGCTGGGCTACAGTGCAGGGTCAGCACTGGCGGGGTTGCTGCAGATGAAAGACAGGCTCAAACCAGAAGATGTGGTGGTCATACTCTTTCACGACCATGGCAGTCGTTATGTGGGTAAAATATACAATGATGACTGGATGCGTGAACGGGGATTTCTGGATACTGAGCTCCGGGTAAAAGACCTTGCGGCCAAAAGAAAGGATTCCAAATTTATAGGGGTGCAGGAGTCGGAAAATGTAAAATCCACCCTGCAGATGATGAAAGATCGGGACATTTCACAGATACCTGTGTTAAGAGGTGAGGATGTAGTGGGTGCAGTGACAGACAGCAGTATTCTGGAGTTTATCCTCAACAATCCACTCAATAACGGAGATAAACCCGTCAGAGAAATTATGACCTCTCCATTCCCTGAAGTCAGCGAAGACCTTCCTGTCAGAGAACTCCACCGTTTCATCACCAAAGAGACTCCGGCTGTCATCACCCGCAACAAGTCCGGTGAGCGCATTATACTCACCCAGTATGACATTATCCAGGCATTGTAATTTCAGTCTGTCAGGGCTTATTGCAGCAATAATATCTTTTCATTTACCTTGTCCATAAAAGCATGGTAATCTGAAGGTACGGTGTGTTTCCATTGATCGATGATCCAGAATTGCCTTCTGCCATCCTTGAGTGCTTCGATGTACAATCCGCCCTGGTCTCCTACATTCGGGGTGCCCAAGATATTTTTGGATTCATCCCATAGTTTTTCCGGAAAATACTCCGGTAAGTCCCGCACCTTCAGATAAGCGTCTTCAGGCAGCCTTTTGAAATTATTTGTAAAACATAGGTATCCACCATTATGCTGTGAGGGTAAAAAATATAGTTACCAATTCCGTTCAGGACAGCTTTCTCCGATGCATTAAATTAATTCCTATGTTTTGAGTAGCTTTGTGCGATTATTCAGTCCGATATTTGTAAAACCTACCTGATGATGCAACCCACCATAGCTACCAAAGCAGCAGACAACATCCGTATCCTTGCGGCTGCCATGGTAGAAAAAGCCAACTCAGGCCACCCCGGCGGTCCGATGGGTGGTGCTGACTTTATCCAGATTCTGTATTCTGAGTTTCTGAGATTTGATCCGGATGATGCGGCCTGGCCGTTCAGAGACCGGTTTTTTCTTGATCCGGGACATATGTCTGCCATGCTTTATGCCCAGCTTACCTTATGCGGATTTATGCAGATGGAAGACCTGAAGGCATTCCGGCAGTGGAAAAGTGTCACTCCGGGACATCCCGAGCTCGACAGGAAAAGAGGTATAGAAAATACGTCAGGTCCACTGGGACTGGGTCATGCTTTCGGGGCAGGTTCGGCCATAGCGGAGCGGTTTATGGCACATCGTTTCGGCGACTGGATGGAGCATCGCACCTACATTTATATATCCGATGGGGGCATACAGGAGGAGATCTCTCAGGGTGTGGGCAGGATTGCTGGTTTTCTGGGATTAGGCAATATCATCATGTTTTATGATGCCAATGATGTGCAGCTTAGCACCAAAGTAGGCGAAGTAACCGGAGAAGACACTGCCATGAAGTATCAGAGCTGGGGTTGGCATGTGATTACCATTGACGGCAATGACGAGTCAAGGATCAGGCAGGCACTCAAAACAGCCATTCAGGAGAAAGACAGACCCTCTCTCATTATAGGCCGCACCGTGATGGGCAAGGGGGCGCTTAAGGAAGATGGTAGCTCCTACGAAGGTCAGGTGGAGACACACGGCAAACCCTTGGGGAAATCTAAAGCATCTTTTACCAGAACCATTCAGAATCTGGGAGGCGATCCGGAAAATCCCTTTGTCATTTTCGATGAAGTATCGGCTTACTATGCCGGAGTGCTGGAACAGAAAAGGGAGTATGTCCGCAGGCACAGAGAGCTGCAGAAAGCCTGGGAGCTTTCACATCCCGAAAAGGCTGCAAAATTGCACGATTATCTGAGCAATAAACTGCCGGATCTGGAGTGGGATAGTATTGTACTGGGGCAGAATGAGGCGACCCGCAATGCCTCCGGCCGCATTCTCGGGCACTTTGCAGAACGTCTGGGCAATATGATAGTAGCCTCTGCCGACCTGTCCAACAGCGATATGACAGAGGGTTTTCTGAAAAAATCCAAAGCATTCAGCCGGCATGATTTTTCAGGAGCATTTCTCCAGGCCGGAGTTTCTGAGCTTACCATGGCGGGTTTGGCCACAGGCATGGCTCTGCATGGCGGAGTGATTCCGGTCTGTGCTACATTCTTTGCCTTTTCTGATTATATGAAGCCGGTATTGAGGGTGGCTGCATTGATGGAGACCCCCGTGAGATTTTTATGGACCCATGATGCATTCAGAGTAGGGGAGGATGGACCTACCCATCAGCCGGTAGAGCAGGAAGCTCAGCTGCGGTTGCTCGAACAGGTACACAATCACAGTGGCAGCCCTTCTTTTCTGGCGCTCAGGCCGGCGGACAGTGCCGAGACACTTACCGCATGGCGTCTCATGCTGCATACGGACCACAAACCCTCCGGTCTCATCCTGAGCCGTCAGAATGTAAAGGATGTGCCTTCGCAGACCGGCAGCAGGCTCAAGGATGCAGAAGGGCTCAATATGGGAGCCTACATTTTGTATGAAAGCCATAAAGAACAAACTCCGGATATCATTCTGATAGCCAATGGCTCCGAGGTATCCACTCTCATGGATAGTATCTCTGAGCTGGAAAACTCCCATCAGCTGAAAGTCAGGGTAGTCTCTGCACCGTCGGAGGGATTGTTCCGCCAGCATAGCCTTAATTATCAGGAGACGGTATTACCTGCGGGAGTACCCAAATTCGGGCTTACAGCCGGGCTTCCGGTAACCCTGAGGGGGCTGACCGGACAAGAGGGGCATGTGTACGGGCTGACGCATTTCGGGTATTCGGCACCATACACAGTATTGGACGAAAAATTCGGTTTTACAGCTGCCAATGTGGTGCAGCAGGTACTCAAAATGCTGGATAAATCCTGACCTCAATCAAATACGGCAATAATCACCCCTTCTGAGGCGGACTTGTAATTCTTCACTTTGAGCTTTTTGCCGTTCAGCAGGATTTCAGTGGATTGGCTGCCTGCGGCAGGCAGAAATACATCTGCACCTCTTAGAAAAGGAAACAGGGCAAAGGCCGGATGTCCCGCACCACTGCTGCTCTGATCTCCGTTGTCATATACAAACATGGCAATGACCGAATTCTGAGGGGCGCACAACTGGGCGGTGGACAGTTCAGTGCCGTTGACCGTAAGATTATCCCTGCCGTGGATCACCGCTTTAGGGGCTGAAAATACGGCTACCACACTCTGCCGGTCATCCTTCGGCAGATTGGCGAGCAATAATCCAGCGATACTTCCTGCTGGCGGAAAAGTGCGCAGATAGACCAACGGATTGGAGGAATCAAAGGGCTGCCTGTAGTAATACAATGTTCTGAAATCCTGTCTCGGAGCAGTGACTTCGAAGATATAGGGCTCACTGCTGCTCAGGCGTACATTTCTGAAATATCCTTCTTCGTCCGGCTGGAGCGTTGCCAGTGCTGCACCTGCAGGAGTTCCGTCTGCGGGATTTGCTCTGAATATCCTTACGGTGACGTCTTTTTCCGGCTTGTTTTCACCCAAGGTCACGACTCTGCCTGCAATAGTAGGTGAAGTTGTTTTCACAGCCTGCAGTCGGGCCGGTTTTTTACCCTCATTCAGAAAGCTGTATATGCTTTCAAAAGTCGAAACATCCGTAGCTACTTCGTAGTGGTCCAGATTTTCAAACACTGCATTCTGCGCACCCGGTATATCTGCCCCGTTGACGATCTTATCCGCTTTGGAGTATATGTTCAGCACAGGTATGTTTTTGTCGGGTCCCGGCAAAGTGCTTTGAGCCGAAGATCCTATATGTACATATGCTGCTACCTTTCGGGCTCTGTCTGCATTGCTCATGTAGCTGTATGCCAGCCCTCCTCCGGCCGAATGCCCGATAAGGTGCACTTTTTCTGCTTTGTGGTCGTTAAGTGCCCGGCTGACCATTTGGTCAAGTTTTTCGAGATTGTCGGCATTGTTGCCTCCCAGGGTATTCCAGTCATATGCATAGAGCATTTCGGGAGTGTAGCCGTTGGCTATGTAGAGTGTGCTGTGTTTTGCCCAGGTATCTCCGGAGGCCAGCATTCCGTGTATCATCACCAGAGGTATTTTTTTATTCTGGCTGTTATCCGGTTGGTTATTGTCCGGGGTGTTGTCTTTGCTGCAGCCCATCACCAACAGGGCAGGAAAGAGAAATATTGTAATGAAAATCCGGTGAATCTTCGACATAACTCTGTGTTTTAGCCGGTATAAAACTACAAAATTCCGTAAAGGTTGCAAGTATTATACCCGAATTATGCATCAGAACTTCGTGGTGAAGGTTGTTATGGCTATATAATAACGAGACGACAGGTTTTGAATTTATTTTGGATCCATTTCAGGGTATAATGGATTTACTGTTGCAGTATTCGGGTTAAAGAAATATTCCGGCACTCATTTCCAGTGTTTGTTGTGTGAAGAAGCGGAGGAAAAGAATACTGCGCTTATACCCGAATACAGTATGTGCAGCATATACAGTACAGTACTAAGAAGATAGTCTTTCAATGCATCCCGGATATGAAACCACCGGCATACCGTACTCAAATATCGGTAATCCACTGCCATTTTGATAAAAAACATGGACAATCCCACCGGAATCAAGCGATGGTCCATCCACAATCCGGCAATTATATTGAGAGGTATCAGACTTACATAGCCGAATATGACGGCATGCAGGAGGTTCATTTTCTGATTTTTATAGTATCTGGCCTTGCCTGCCCACCTTGCCCGCTGCCTCATCAAAGCAGGCAGATCCTGCTCGGCTTTGGTCTGTACTATGGCATCCGGGGATTTTACATACCGCAGGGTGTTTTTTTCCGGATTGAATGCTTTTTCCGCCATGAAGACATCATCTCCCGAGGCAGTAAATGCATGGGAAAGCATACCGCCGGCCTGCTTATAAAATGACTTCCTGTATGCCATATTGGCACCATTGGCCAAGGGGAAATGCCGCTTTTGGAGAGCTACTGCCGTGATTCCCATGGTGGCTGCAAGATCGAGCTGCTGAAATCGTCCTGTGAGGGATGTCTGGCTCCTGATGATGACCGGTCCGGTGAGCATCTTCACCTCTTCGTCTCTGAATGCTGCGGCCATGACTTCGAGCCATCCCGGCCCCGGCATACAATCTGCATCCGTAAATATCAGCAACTCCGCTACGGCCATCTCCACAGCCCTGTCTATTGCTGCCTTCTTACCGTATTGACCGGGTTTTTGAGCTATCAGTTTCAGGTTGGATATATTGCAGGTACGGACTATCTCTGCCGTGCCATCTGTAGAATGGTCATCTACGACTATGATTTCATATTTTTCAGCAGGATAGCGGTTATGGCGGATAGACTGCAGACAGGCTGTGATACAGTCAGCTTCATTTCTTGCGGCAATGATGACACTCAGGAATGGCAAATCATGATAATCCAGCCGGGATTCAGGTCTGAAATCAGGGGTCTTTTGCCAGGCATCGTGGTAATACAGTATCAGTCCGGTATAGGCAGCAATATAGATAAGAGATATACTGATTAAGACCAAAACAGCGGTTATTTGAAGAGTTCATCATAGGGGCTGTCACTGTCTTTGCTGCTTTCCTGCCGGGTGCTTTTCTGTAGGGGTGGTAATTCGAGAAAGGATTCATCCTCCTTTTCTTCCTTTACTTCTACATATTCCGTATAGGTATTTCGTTCTTTTTCGGCATTCTTCAAAGCTGTTTTGACACTTCTGCGCATGATGGCTTTGAGAAAAAGATAGCCCAGCACAAAGGGAAACCCAAAAAATGTCAGTACCGCCGCCAGTATGCCCATAATGGTATTTTCTTTGAGCAGCTTGATCATAAACCTGAAAAAATCAGTGAATACCGTGTAATCCAGCACAAGCGTTGCAATCAGTATCACCGGAGCAGCCCACATCAGCAGATTGAATATACCCTTTGCCAGAAAATATAATCCAAAAAACAGGAGGGCAAGGATAATCACCGGCCCCAGAAAACCTAAGGGATTGGAGCCGCCACCTACCCGAAACTCTTTGTACACAGTCATGTCTTTGGTTTTTGCACAAATTTAAAGGCATTTGTGTGCATTGCGCATAAATCTTCTGCCAAATCCTTTTATTTATTGACAAACAGATTCAGAGGGATTTAACGGGAAGGATTTTCAGATTGAGTGTCCGGGGATTGATTTTTGGACAGAGCACTCCGGATATGGGGAAAGCGGTTTTTCTGCTATTACACAATGGCTCAGTAATGAGAGAAAACTTCGGGTGCTAAAAAATTTCTAAAAAAAAACACTTAACCTATTCAGTAATAAAGGACTGAAATGATGGCATTACAGCAGCTTAATCCTGAAAAACAGAACTGCATGGGGTGCTATCCTGCCGGGTATGCCCTCCGCTCCATATGCGAGATAGGAAGGTATGCCTGCTATTACTTCACTGCCTGGAGTCATCATCAGAAGCAATTCATTCCATCCGTGTATCATATTTCCTACCTGAAATGATGCGGGTTTTCCGGAGTCATAATTGCTGTCAAATACAGTGCCGTCTGCGAGATAACCATGATAGAGCACCTTTACCTTATCTCCCGTCTGGAGAGCCTGACCTGTACCTTGGGTCAGTATTTTGTAGTAAATGCCGCTCTTTGTCCGGAGAGCATCAGGATAGTGATCTGCAAAATATTCGATAAGGATATTCTCCTCTTCCTCAAACCGATTGGCAGGTGCGGCATGATAATGCTGATAAATACCGGATAAATCCGGGTCTTCATTGATGGCTTGCTGTGCGGCAGGTGGATTGTTTATTTCTTTCGTTCCGGTGACGGACTGGCAGGCGGTCAGGATGACTGACAGAAATGTCAGGGCAGCAATGGGATTGAACCTGTACATGGTGTTTATTTTTAAAATGCGTATTCAGAGACCTTCCTGTTCTTCTATGATTTCCAGGGCAAAGTCCACATCCGATTCTTTGACTTTGAGCTCTATGCGGTCTCCGGGTATTATGAGTACATTGCTGGTATTGGCAAGGTAGGTTTCTACACCGTGGGTTTTCAGTTCATTGGCGATAAGGTCTGCAAAAATCCGGTCTGTATAGGTTCTTACGGTCACCCATTGGTATTCATGATATGCTTCCATAGGCTTTTTTTTGACAATACTGCTTTTTAACATTATTTCTGCGCCTTAAAGTTCCCTGTATGATATAAAAAATAGGTTTTAACCACTGACAGTGTCGTATTGGGTTTGAAACTTTGGGGATTAATTGACAGGTATCCGGGTGAAACAGCCCAAAAGAAGCAGATGGTTTATTTCAGCATTTTCGCAGCGGCATTGCTCAAAAGCCGTTTTTTACCGTACCTTTGTTTGCCGTAATTTCATCGATTATGATATCCAGATGTGCTGCATTATTATGGGTGGGCATAGCATGGTGGTTGAGTGCCTGCATTCCGGACACCAAATCCTCACTGTCCGAAATCAAGACGGATTTCAATGATCCGGTATATCGTCAGATACTGGACCTTCAGGACAGACAGTCCCTGGATAGCCTCCTGATGTGGATGGACCATGCCGATCCCACCTACAGGTATGCTGCGGTCAATGCCTTTGCTTCTATCCGCGATGCCTCGGTAGTGGACAGTCTCCTGTCCATGCTCAATGATCCGGTGCTACAGGTCAGGGCGGTAGCAGCCTATGCCATAGGGCAATGCAACGAACCCGCCAAGGTGGACAGACTTGTGGCAGCCTTCAGAGGCAAGGATACCATCAACATTGATAATGCCTACAATGCCAATATACTGGAGGCTATCGGCAAAACCGGAGAAGTCACACATCTCAAAGCTATGGCCTCGGTACGGACATACCGTATCACCGATACACTCCTGCTGGAAGGACTGACTAAGGCTATTTACCGCTTTGCTCTGAGAGGTATCACTGCTCCCGAAGGCACAGCGAGAATGGTGGACTACCTCTATCTGCCGGCTACACCTTATAAAGCCCGGCTGATGGCAGCCAATTATATTGGAAGAGCCAAGGGGCTTGATCTGTCGCAGCATAAAATCCGGCTGATGGAAGTCTTCAACAAAAGCAGTGACCCTTACATCCGTATGGCCCTTGTCCTTGGCTTTGGCAAAAGCAAAGATCCGGATTTTATTCCGGTACTCAGAGCCGGCCTGCTCACCGAAAACGATTACAGGGTAAAAGCCAATGTCATCCGTGCTTTGGGCAATTATGAGTACGAAGAAATCAAGGATATAGTACTTCCCTATCTCAAAGACAAAAATCCGCATCTGGCCAAGTTAGCCTCCGAATTTGTGCTTGATCACGGCGTCAAGGAAGATTTTGAGCTTTATCAGAGTCATATGAGTGATTCTCTGCACTGGGCGGTACGATGCAATCTGGAAGCGGCCAGGCTCAAACATACCCCATTGTATTTTACCAAAACCAAAAATTTTATTTCCGAAGGTATGGTTAAAACCATACAGAATACCAGAAATCCCTATGAGAAAGCTGCATATATCCAGGCACTGGGTCTGGATCCTTTCAATTATGAGCTGATTCATTCTGTACTTACCAGACATGTGACCGAGCCGGTATGCAAGGTGGCCGCATATCAGGCTTTCGGGCAGATACTCAGAGACCCCAATTTTTTTAAAGCATTCGGCTACGGCTACCCCAAAGTCAAGGCTCAGATCCTGGAGTATCTCTTTGAAGGTCTCAAGACCGGAGATGCCGGTGTGATAGCCGTCATCGGCGAAATCCTCAAATCCCCCAATCTCAGCTGGCGTGAGTGGATAAAAGACACCGCTTTTCTCAATACTGTGCTCGAAAAACTCGTATTGCCGCGGGAAATAGAAAGTTACAACCAGCTGGCCGCCGCCATCGCCTATATCGAAAACAGGGACTTCAAACCCAGAAAACCTGAATACAATCACCCCATCGATTTTGCCGTAATACAGAGTCTGGCGGACTCTGCCATTGCTGCTGTCAAGACCACCAAAGGGCTGATACGGATACAGCTGCTGCGGCGCAAAGCTCCGGCTACCGTAGCCAGTTTTGTAAAACTTGCTCAGGATAAGTTTTACAATGACAAGATATTCCACAGAGTAGTGCCCAATTTTGTCATACAGACCGGCTGTCCACGGGGAGACGGATATGGTTCGGAAGATTTTTCTATCCGGTCTGAATTGCCTCAGATGTATTATGATGAAGAAGGATATGTCGGGATGGCTTCGGCAGGCAATCATACCGAGGGTACCCAGTGGTTTATCACCCACTCTCCGGCGCCTCACTTAGACGGCAATTATACCATATTCGGCAAGGTGGTAGAGGGCATGGATGTAGTGCATAACATTGATATCGGGGACAAAATCATAGAAATCATAGTGGTAAAATAAATCCTGCAATGTTGTGGCAGCAAAACCATAAACTATACCACATAAAGCAGTCATCACAGCGTCAATATGTGATAGCCCGATTTTTACAATAAACAGGACTTCCTTTCAGTACCGGAGCATACAGCTGGTATATTATATGAATACTATCTAACTATCTCCAGGGCTTTGGGCAGCATGCGGTCCACCCACATGCGATACATCCTGCCGGAGGGGTGCAGTTTGTCAGAGACCAGGAGTGTGCTGTCTGCTCCTGCCTGTCTGCTGATATCGGTGATATGGATATAGTGTACAGCTTTTTGTGCTGCGACTGTCTGATTGATGGCATTGTAAGCATCAATCTCTGCACTGATTTTGGCACTGTTTCTTTGCCTGCCAAACGGCGTGACCCCATAGTCCGGTATGGAAAGCACGATTACTTTGTCAGCCCTGTTGCCTGCCAGCTCAATGGCTTTATCCACCAGCTTAGCGAATCTGCCATTGTAAAGATTGATATCATATCCTCTGTACTGGTCATTGACTCCAATCAGCAGAGTCACGATGTCATAAGGCGGTGCCAGAGTGCTGTCACCGGCTATGGCTGCACTCAGCTCATCACAGGTCCAGCCTGTACGGGCGATCACTTTGGGAGAGCTTTTGAATGGAATATTGAGATTTTGCAGGGCGAACTGCAACAGGAAGGGAAAGCTTTGTTCTGTTAGCTCTCCGTGACCTATGGTGTAGCTGTCTCCCAGAGAAAGATATTGCTTTTCGGAGGTGACGGAAGGAGGATTACCTGTGGTTTGCTGTGGCAGGGGAGCCTGGTGCAATGCTGCAGAAGCAGAGCAAGCAGGAATACGGGTAAGGTCGGGAGCATTTGCATAACTATGATTTGGTCAATACAAAGGATAAATTCAATCTGGCGGCAGATTTGGTCATCAAACATTTCTCTTAAGGAAAAGTTGTAAGGTTTTTTTGCATTATTCCCCATAAAATTTGCTTTTTTGAAAAAGCCATGCTATATTTGTACTAGTATTGTACTGCATATGAATAAATTACCACAGTACCACAGTACCACAGTACCACAGTACCACAGTACCACAGTACCACAGTACCACAGTACCACAGTACCACAGTAGATATTGTGGATTTTACCTCAGATTCGCTGAAGACAGGCCGCCTTGAAAGTGTAACACAGATCATCCCATACCGACGGAGGATATTGTTTTACACATTTCAAATTTTTAATCATGAAAACGATATTTTTAATTTTTACAGGGCTTTTAAGTATGTATTTCAGCGGATATAGTCAATGTGGATTTCAGGTGAGCATTGAGCAATGCTGTGTGACCGTCTCGGTGATACCCAATGCTTATCCCCGATGGATGATTGAGTTTGGGGATGACCACATTATCACCAGCAGTGAGGTGGACAGTACAGTGGCTACCCATTGTTTTGAGGGTGGGCCGGGCAGTTATAAAATTGTACTTACATATCTTGATGAATACGGCAATCATGGCTGTGGAGCTGATGAAATTATTTTCATTAATGAAGCTTGTGATTGTGTACAGTGGCTTTGCTGGGACATGCTCGCCAACTGCTGTGTGATGGACACGATCAAGGGTTTTGAGATCATGGTCAACGGCAATCCGGTGATCATCCCGCTCACGCCGACCTATGTGGCAGGTGCCTATCAGTGGCTGTCAGATACCTTGGTCACTATTCTGGAAAGTTATAATTACGGGGGTGAATTTTATTCAAGTTTTGAGCCTGTAATTAAAAAATGCAAAAAGGGAAATGATGTTATACCGGGTTTCTTCTTCGTAAATTCGTCTATTCAGATAGTCAGGATTTTGGGGGTAGTGGATTGTAATTTCCCCAATCCACCACCCGACTGGAGGGAAGCCAAGGTGGAGTTCAAATCCGGATTCTGTAATTTTGATTGAAATTGATATAGAAGGAGTGTATGCCGGAGTATGGCTGCGCTCCTGATTTTGAAGAAAAAGAGTAAATAAAAACAAGAGCTATGCGTCAGATAATACTATACTTGCTTGCAGCGGCGGCAGTACTGATAAGCCGGGAGGTCAATGCCCAGGATTGTCCGAATTTTACCCCTGACATTCAACCGTCAGTCGGCATTGGACAGTTTTCCGATAAAATATCCACAATGCAGAGAAAACAGATTTACGATAGTTGTTACAGGTGATGATATTACTGACTTGACGCCCCTGGCCCAGATCAAGCGTTTCAACAGCAATCTGAGAGTGGAGAACTGTGGTAATCTGGAATCCTTGGCATTGTTTGATTCTACTTATTATATGGTTAATCTGGAATTGAACAATGTAACTAAATTAAAGAATCTAAAGGGCTTGGAGAAAGTACAGGAAATATATTCCTTGAGAATCCATAAGAATAATTCACTCGAATCGCTGGAAGGTCTGGAAGGCCTGAAAAAATGTCCGGAAGATATTTTCATAAGAGAAAATCCGTTACTTCAAAAGATAGATAATTTCCCATTGAAGGATACACTGCGGGGTGTAACGATAGGCTCTAATCCTCAATTAAGCTATGTAAATTTGTGGGACTCTCTGAAAGTAGTGAGAGCCAGTCTTGAGATACAGGACAATCCGAGGTTGAAAAATCTGGATGGGCTGAAAAATCTGGTACGGGTAGGAAACACCCTGCGGATAGATCAGATAGACTCCATAGAATACCTGCCCGACTTCGAACATCTGGAATTTGTAGGGACCAATCTGTACATTATCGGCAGGGATCAGGCACCCCGCCGCAATCTTTGTAAGAACATACCCTTATTTCCAAAGTTGCGGACAGTAGGTAAGGCAATTCTAATCAGCAATTTCATCTACAATGAGATTGACGATTATGATGGGTTTAATGCCTTGGAGCGGGCGGGAAGTATCAGACTTTTTAGTATGGCTACGAGGAAGATATCGGGATTTAACAGCCTCACAGTGCTGCCGGATTTTATCCATATAGATGGCTACTCCAATCTATATGACAAATATCTGGAGGAGATCAGCGGGTTTAACCGTATAGAAACAGTAGGCGAGATTTACCTTAAATCCAATGTGGAATTAAAGAAGTTTACCGGATTCCGCAATCTGCGCAGGGTAGAGACAGATCTACATTTATATGGGGCCTCCCTCAATCTGGAGACCTTCGAAGGGTTGGCCAATCTGGAGTATGTGGGCAGACACTGTATGTT
The DNA here is from genome assembly GCA_016716335.1 of Saprospiraceae bacterium. Lineage (GTDB taxonomy): Bacteria > Bacteroidota > Bacteroidia > Chitinophagales > Saprospiraceae > OLB9. The sequence continues at coordinate 39,526 of JADJWN010000004.1, forward strand.
GATACTGAATCGTAATTTGAGAAGCCTTGGAATGAAAAAACTTAAATTTGTAGGAGGAAACTTTTGGCTTGAAGACTCTGAAAGGCTTAAGAATCTGGATGAACTGGTGACTTTGACAACTGTGAATAAAGAATTGTATGTATTTCATAACGATTTTCTCGAAGATATAAAGGGTTTGTCAAATGTGGATTTTAATGGTGTGACCAAAATAGACTTCCGTGCACATCCGAAAACAAGTTTTTGTGCTATTAAATTATTTTGTGATTATCTGATGAATAAGCCTCAAAGTCCTTTTGTAGTAGGACCTAATAATGGTGCCGGCTGCAATACCCGTGAAGAGATACTGGAGCAGTGCAGATTGGTCAGTACTACAGATATGCGGGAGGATAGCGATATCGTCATATACCCCAATCCGGCGGCCACGGAGTTGTATATACAGGTGCCGGCGGAGGTGCAGGTACGGGAGATGCGGATATACGATGGGTCGGGCAGGCAGGTGCATCAGGATCGGGTACGGGAAGGGAGAGTGGACATCAGCAGACTTACAGCGGGGATGTATCAGGCTATGATGCTGACAGAAAGCGGCAGGATCATACAGCGGAGATTAGTGGTGCTGAAGTGAGGTAAAAGTGCTGCGGGTCAGGTAAAGTGGAATGTAACTTCCCCAATCCACCACCCGACTGGAGGGAAGCCAAGGTGGAGTTCAAATCCGGATTCTGTAATTTTGATTGAAATTGATATAGAAGGAGTGTATGCCGGAGTATGGCTGCGCTCCTGATTTTGAAGAAAAAGAGTAAATAAAAACAAGAGCTATGCGTCAGATAATACTATACTTGCTTGCAGCGGCGGCAGTACTGATAAGCCGGGAGGTCAATGCCCAGGATTGTCCGAATTTTACCCTGACATTCAACCGTCAGTCGGCATTGGACAGTTTTCCGATAAAATATCCACAATGCAGAGAAAACAGATTTACGATAGTTGTTACAGGTGATGATATTACTGACTTGACGCCCCTGGCCCAGATCAAGCGTTTCAACAGCAATCTGAGAGTGGAGAACTGTGGTAATCTGGAATCCTTGGCATTGTTTGATTCTACTTATTATATGGTTAAACTGGAATTGAACAATGTAACTAAATTAAAGAATCTAAAGGGCTTGGAGAAAGTACAGGAAATATATTCCTTGAGAATCCATAAGAATAATTCACTCGAATCGCTGGAAGGTCTGGAAGGCCTGAAAAAATGTCCGGAAGATATTTTCATAAGAGAAAATCCGTTACTTCAAAAGATAGATAATTTCCCATTGAAGGATACACTGCAGGGTGTAACGATAGGCTCTAATCCTCAATTAAGATATGTAAATTTGTGGGACTCTCTGAAAGTAGTGAGAGCCAGTCTTGAGATACAGGACAATCCGAGGTTGAAAAATCTGGATGGGTTGAAAAATCTGGTACGGGTAGGAAACACCCTGCGGATAGATCAGATAGACTCCATAGAATACCTGCCCGACTTCGAACATCTGGAATTTGTAGGGACCAATCTGTACATTATCGGCAGGGATCAGGCACCCCGCCGCAATCTTTGTAAAAATATACCCTTATTTCCAAAGTTGCGGACAGTAGGTAAGGCAATTCTAATCAGCAATTTCATCTACAATGAGATTGAGGATTATGATGGTTTTAATGCCTTAGAGCAGGCAGGAAGTATCAGTCTGTTTAGCCTGGCTACGAGAAATATCTCAGGATTCAATAATCTCAAAAGTGTAAGTGGCAGAATCTTCATAGATGGCTACTCCAATCTATATGACAAATATCTGGAGGAGATCAGCGGGTTTAACCGTATAGAAACAGTAGGCGAGATTTACCTTAAATCCAATGTGGAATTAAAGAAGTTTACCGGATTCCGCAATCTGCGCAGGGTAGAGACAGATCTTGATTTGTATGGGGCCTCACTCAATCTGGAGACCTTCGAAGGGTTGGCCAATCTGGAGTATGTGGGTAAGAAATGCAAATTTAATCTGAACCGCAGTCTGAGTAGTCTCGGCGTCAAAAATCTTAAATACGTAGGTGGTAATTTCTGGCTGGATAATGCTGAAAGACTTAAGAATCTGGATGAGCTGGCTACACTTACTACCGTGAAGGGAGAGATATACATCTTTCATAATGACATTCTGGAGGATATCACCGGGCTGTCAAACATAGATTACCGGGATGTAACTGAGATAAATTTCAGGGCAAATCCCAAGACCTCGTTTTGTGGCATTAAGCTGTTCTGTGATTATCTCAAATACAAGCCCAACAGTCCGTTTATAGTTGGACAAGGTAACGGGCCGGGCTGCAATACCCGTGAAGAGATACTGGAGCAGTGCAGATTGGTCAGTACTACAGATATGCGGGAGGATAGCGATATTGTCATATACCCCAATCCGGCGGCCACGGAGTTGTATATACAGGTGCCGGCGGAGGTGCAGGTACGGGAGATGCGGATATACGATGGGTCGGGCAGGCAGGTGCATCAGGATCGGGTACGGGAAGGGAAAGTGGACATCAGCAGACTTACAGCGGGGATGTATCAGGCTATGATGCTGACAGAAAGCGGCAGGATCATACAGCGGAGATTAGTGGTGCTGAAGTGAGGTAAAAGTGCTGCGGGTCAGGTAAAGTGGAATGTAATTTCCCCAATCCACCACCCGACTGGAGGGAAGCCAAGGTGGAGTTCAAATCCGGATTCTGTAATTTTGATTGAAATTGATATAGAAGGAGTGTATGCCGGAGGATGGCTGCGCTACTGATTTTTTATTTAGTATTACTATAAATCCCGATTAGCATTTTTGAGCCCTATGCCAAACAGGGCAAAATCATATTTCACCGGGTCTGCGGGATCGAAGGTGCGCAATGCTGCGGTGAGTTCTTCCACTGCCTGCCAATCCCTTTGTTTCCTCTTCAGAAGCCCGAGAGCTCTGGCAGTATTTTCTACGTGTACATCCAGCGGCATCATCAGACGGGCCACAGGGATACGCTTCCACAAGCCAAAATCCACTCCCCGATTGTCACTGCGCACCATCCAGCGGAGATACATATTGAGCCTTTTGCAGGTGGATTTTCGTGCAGGGGTGGCGATGTGTTTTCGGGTACGGTCCGGAGCCCATGGATGGTCAAAAAAATACAGGTGAAAATGACGGAGTGCCGATTCCTGATCGTAGGCCTCCTCAGTCCCGGGCAGGAAGGCATCTTCAAGGCTCTCGTAGCGGGTATAGTGTCTTTTCAGAAAATCTATGAAATACATAGCGTCGGTAGTCTGGAAGGTGCGGTGTATAAAATGCCTGAATCTTTTCAGGTCCTGCTCCGTATGATTCAGGATAAAGTCATAAGGTGTATCGTCCATGAGCTGCATAAGCTCCATGGATTTGGCTATGATGGTTTTTCGCTGCCCCCATGCGAGTATAGCTGCAAAAAATCCGGAAATTTCGATATCCTGCTTTTTGGCATATCTGTGCGGTACCTGTACAGGATCAAGCCCGATAAATCCGGGTACATTGACCCTGTCCACCCACTCATCCAGAAATGTCTTCAGACTGTGATCGTCTGAAAATCGGGGAAACATCAACCCAGTGTCTGCTTGATTTCGATAATTTCGTATCCCTCAATGATATCCCCTTCCTTGATGTCATTGAAGTTTTTGATGGTGAGTCCGCACTCGAGGCCGGACTTTACTTCCTTTACATCTTCCTTGAAGCGTTTCAGGGATGACAGCTCGCCGTGGGCTCCTTCTCTTGTGGGATAAATCACGATACCATCTCTCACCACCCGGACGTGAGTGTTGCGGGTGAGCTTACCTTCTGTGACATAACATCCGGCGATGGTGCCGATCTTGGACATTCTGTATATCTCACGGACCTCGAGATTGGCCACGATTTTCTCTTCACGGGTAGGTTCAAGCATACCTTCCATAGCGGATTTGATCTCTTCGATCGCTTCATAGATGATGGAGTAGGTCTTGATCTGTACGCCTTCTCTTTCGGCCAGGGCTCTGGCATTGGCTGAGGGTCGTACCTGAAATCCGATGATGATGGCATCGGAGGCGGATGCCAGCAATACGTCTGACTCTACAATCTGCCCTACAGCCTTGTGTATGACATTGACCTGAATGGTCTCTACAGAAAGCTTGATCAGCGAGTCTGACAATGCCTCGATAGATCCATCCACATCTCCTTTGACGATGAGGTTGAGCTCCTTGAAGGTACCGAGGGCGAGACGTCTTCCGATCTCGTCGAGGCTGATACGCTTGCTGGCACGGGTACTCTGCTCTCTGTCAATCTGTGCCCGTTTGGCTGCAAGCTGTCGTGCTTCCTGCTCGGATTCCATGACTTTAAACTTTTCTCCTGCCTGAGGAGCTCCGCTCAGTCCCAATACAAGTATCGGCGAGGATGGTCCGGCTTTCTTCACTTTTTTGCCGTGTTCGTTGAACATAGCCTTGATCTTACCAGAGTAAGGACCTGCCACGATGGCATCACCCACTTCGATAGAGCCATTCTGTACGAGCAGTTTGGTCACATATCCCCGACCCTTGTCAAGAGACGCTTCAATCACTGTACCTGTACCCGGCTTGTCAGGATTGGCCTTGAGGTCGAGGATTTCTGCTTCCAGAAGGATTTTTTCCAGCAGTTTGTCCACGTTGAGCCCTTGTTTGGCAGATATATCCTGCGACTGGTAGGTGCCACCCCAGTCTTCCACCAGGAGGTTCATGCCTGCGAGCTCCTGCTTTATTCTTTCGGGGTCTGCACCGGGTTTGTCTATTTTGTTGATGGCAAATACCATAGGTACCCCGGCGGCCTGGGCATGGCTGATGGCCTCCTTGGTTTGAGGCATGATATGATCGTCTGCTGCAATGATGATAACTGCTATATCCGTCACCTTGGCACCCCTGGCTCTCATCGCAGTGAAGGCCTCGTGACCCGGCGTGTCGAGAAAGGTGATTTTCTTGTTATCCGGACCCACTTTTACTTCGTAGGCACCGATATGCTGTGTGATACCTCCCGCCTCGCCGCTGGCCACATTGGCTGATCGTATATAGTCAAGCAGTGAGGTTTTACCGTGATCTACGTGACCCATGACGGTGACAATCGGTGCCCGGGGCTTAAGATCTTCGGGGTCATCGGTTTCTACTTCATCATCTTCGACCTGCTCTTCTGCGCTGATAAACTCCACATCTCTGCCAAACTCGTTGGCCACCAGTTCAATGATTTCAGCATCCAGACGTTGATTGATGGATACTATGATACCCAGATTCATACAGGTGGTAATCACCTGAGTAGGCGAAATATCGAGCAGACCGGCGAGTTCGGATACAGATACAAACTCGGTGAGCTTGAGCTTTGTATCCTGTTCCTCCATCTCGCGGAGTTCCTGTTTTTCACGTTTTACATCACGGGTTTCCCTTCTGAGTTTTTGTCGTTTGTTTTTGCCGGTGAGATTGAGCTTGGCCATGGTAGCCTTGATCTTCTCATCGATTTCTTTTTGAGATACTTCCTTGATTTCCTCTTTGGGAGGGAGTTTTTTACCGCTCTTATCTGTGCCCCGGCCTACCTGCTGGCCGATGCTGGAGGAGGATGCTGCCAGTTTTTTTCTTTTTCTTTTTCTTTTCTGGCCTGCATCACCACCGGTACTATCCGTATCTGCCGGGGCCTGGGTACCTTGTTTTTCCGATTTTTTGGGCTTGGAAGAGGCATCCAGTTTATTGGCATCGATCTTACCCAGGATTTTCAAACCCTTCAACTGCGGGGTTTCTGCCCGGATGAGCACTTCTTCTTCCTTTTCGGGCTGTACCGGTACTGTGGCAGTTTCCGACTCATTCGTTTCAGCCGGACTTTTCGTCTCTGCCTCCGGTACTGTATTTTGTACTTCTTCAGCGGACTCTTCCGTTTTCTTTTTAGGAGTGGCCTTGGGCTTGTCAAGATCAATTTTGCCTACCACTTTGATCTGGGGCAACTCAGCTCTGGATTTGAATACTTCCTCCTCTTTGGCAGGCTCCGGTTCGGGGACTTTTGCAGGCTCGGGTGCAGGAGGCGGGGTAGCCGGTTTGGCAGTCTCGCCAAATTTTGGTATATTGAAAAGTGATTTGGGTTTTTCTTCGGCCTTGGGTTCCGCTTTTTCAAAGCTTCGCCCGATAACTATCTGATCCGCTTTTTCTTTTTCGGCTATCGAACTGCTAAACTCCTTCAATAACAAAGCATGCATCTCATCGGACACAAGGGATGTGGGTTTATTCTCAATCGTAAAGCCCTTGGAAGTCAGGAAATCTACGATTGTGGACACTCCTACATTCAGCTCCTTTGCTATTTTTACTAATCTTTCTGCCATTCTGAATATTACCTGTTAACTACTATTTTATCTGCCTGATTTATGCAGGCATTGTTTATTTATACACACAGCTTTATCGTGCCCAAATCAATCTTCAAATTCGGCTGCAAGTATTCTGAGTACTTCATCCACTGTCTCCTCTTCAAGGTCGGATCTTCTGATGATCTCCTCTCTGTCTAATGCCAGTACGCTTCTTGCGGTATCACATCCGATGGCCTTGAGGGCATCAATGACCCAATCTTCGATTTCGTCTGCAAATTCATCGAGATCCACATCGTCCATTTCTCCTTCGTCAGAGTCTCTGAATACATCGATTTCATACCCTGTGAGCTTGCTTGCCAGCTTGATGTTGCTTCCGTTTTTACCTATTGCCAGTGATACCTGATCGGGCTTGAGATATACAGATGCTTTCATTTGCCTGTCATCTACCGTAATGCTTGACACCTTCGCCGGTGTGAGTGCTCTCTGTATAAACAGGGCGATATTATTGGTATAATTGACGATATCGATATTTTCATTTCTCAATTCTCTCACGATACCGTGGATTCTTGATCCTTTCATACCCACGCAGGCACCCACCGGATCTATCCTGTCGTCGTAGGATTCCACGGCCACCTTTGCTCTTTCACCGGGCATCCGTACGATTTTTTTGATGGTGATCAGGCCATCTTCGATCTCCGGCACTTCCTGCTCAAGCAACTTTTCCAGAAACTTATTGTCTGTCCTTGAGAGCATCACCATGGGGCTGCCGTTGCGCATCTCCACTCTTTTGATGACACCCCGCACCATATCTCCCTTTCTGAAGAAATCACCTTTGATCATCTCAAGCCGGGGCAATACCAGCTCGTTTTGTGTGGCATCGTCTATGACCAGTATTTCTTTTTTCAGTATCTGGCTCACTTCTCCCACCACGATTTCGCCCACTCTGTCCATGTATCTTTTATAGACATCGTCTTTTTCGAGATCCATGATACGGGACATCAGAGTCTGACGGGCGGCCATGATAGATCGTCTGCCGAAGTCATCAAGTGTAAGCTGCTGATAGCATTCCTCACCGATTTCGTAGGCTTCATCAATGGATTTGGCCTCGGTATAGGATATCTGGCTGAGCTCATCCGTCACCTCTCCATCCGGTACAATCTGTCTCACTCTCCACATCTCGAGGTCTCCGCTCTGGGTATTGACGATGACGTCAAAATTTTCATCAGACCCGTATTTTTTCCGGATCAGCGTACGAAACACATCCTCGAGTACCCTCACCATGGTGGGCCGGTCTATGTTTTTGCCGGCCTTGAATTCTGAAAACGATTCTACTAAGTTCATTGCTTTAACCGTTAAAACTTATTTTAATTTTTGCTTCTTTAATGTTGCTGTACGGAATGCGCTCCGTCACGGTGACTTTTTTATTTTTCTTTCCTTCCTTGATTTTATCCTCATACTGCACCAGTATTACTTCATCTTCCACATCAGCCAGTGTGCCTTTTACCCTCTGATTATCTCCGTACTTTATATCAATCAGTCTGCCCTTGTTTTTGATATATTGACGAAGGAATCTGAGCGGAGAGCCAACCCCGGCAGATGATACTTCGAGTATGTAATTGTCTCCGAAATCTCCTGTGCTGTCAAAGTGTGCCTCCAGCCATCTGCTCAGCTTCTGACACCGGTTAAAATCAATGTAGGAATCACTGTCCAAAAATACTTCAATTTTCGGCAGGTGGATACGGGTATGCACGATAAAGCAGTCTGTAAAGCCCAATTGCTCCAGGCCTTCCTCCACCAATCTGTCTAATGCCGTCGTATCCATAATGCTGCACTAATAAAAAAGGGAACTGCCCCGTCCCCTTCCGCATTTTCCCGTTTTGCGGCGCAAAGATAGTAATTTTATTGAGAAAAACATAGGATGTCTCAGCATTAATGCAATTTCTGTACTTGAAAAAGTTTAATTTTTGACCCGTTAAGGATTTTCCGGCTGTCAGACCTAAAATATCGGCCGGGCAACTGCTGTATCTGAAATAATAATAGGACCTATAAATTCAGGTTTGATGGGTTTTTCGGGGAAGATGATGGAGTCAGACAATCTGAAGCTGATTTCTTCTGCAATCAGCGAATCTGCAAAGGCTTCTGCCCTGATGACTACTTCCTTTCTGCATATGGCCAATTGTTCGCTCATGAATTCATTCCTGCGTAGTTCGAGTACCTGCAATACCAGATTTTCACGGATTTTTTCCTCTCCTGAGATGCATCCGGTCGCAAGCAAAGTGCAGCATAATACAGCGATGAGGATATATCTCCTGTGTAATGAAGGTAAATCAAAAAAATTGCATATTATGACGTAAAATGAGGCTTTCACGGGATTACTGAATATCAGGTCTGTATGTTTATTCCTCCGCATTTTCACCGGATTTTTTTGAGTAATGCAGCAGTTCGCGACTGCCGGTGAGGAGCTCTATTTCATCTAATCTTTCATTGAGTATGGAATCTACAGAGGCATCAAAAATGGAGTCCTGCCATATGCGGCAGAGTGAATCTGCCTCAGCTTTGTACGTAGCCAGTCTTGCATTGTACAAGGTGTCTGCCATGTATCTTTCAGTGGCATTGAGGGTGTCATCTGCTGAGGTACACGCAGAAAGAATTAAAAACAGGAGAATTGAAAAAATTAATCCCGGATTATTCAAAATCAAAAGTTTTGCGTTTCAGTTCAAAATTTTTGCCGAGATATACCCTTCTCACCAGTTCATCATTGGCCAGATCTTCTGCTACTCCGGACCGTAAAATGCTGCCTTCAAACATCAGGTAGGTGCGGTCTGTGATAGACAGGGTCTCCTGCACATTGTGGTCGGTGATGAGTATGCCGATATTTTTGGTTTTGAGCTTGGCTACAATATACTGGATATCTTCCACAGCGATAGGGTCAATGCCGGCGAAGGGCTCATCCAGAAGGATAAACTTGGGTGAAGACGCTAATGATCGGGCTATTTCTGTCCTTCTTCTTTCGCCTCCTGACAGCGAATCCCCGATGTTTTTGCGTACTTTTTCCAGCCCAAACTCTGCAATCAGGCTTTCGAGTTTGTCTTTTTGTTCGGCCTTGGACAGAGAGGTCATTTCGAGCACCGCTTTGATATTGTCCTCTACACTCAGCTTGCGGAACACACTGGGCTCCTGAGGCAGATATCCCACACCCTTGCGGGCACGTCTGTACATGGCATAGCCTGTGATGTTTTCATCGTCGAGATATACAGCTCCGGCATCCGGCTGAATGAAGCCCACAATCATGTAAAATGTGGTAGTCTTGCCCGCACCATTGGGTCCCAAAAGGCCTACGATTTCACCCTGTCTTACTTCGACAGATACTGACTTGACCACAGGTCTGCGGCCGTAGGTCTTTTGCAGTGCCTCTGCCCTCAGCACGATGTGGTGGGTGTCAGAATTTATGTCTTTATGCATCTGTTCCTGTGTTGGGTACATGATTATTCGGAATATTTAACGATTGTCAGGCAAATCGGGTTCAGTGGTCTTAAGGGCATATTTCCATGATATTTCGATGTCATTGTCCCAGTTGGCCCTGATTCGCTCCGTTTCGAATATCTGGATTCTTTCCGGCTGTCGCTTTTTCCAGTAATTGCCGGGATCCCATCGGCCGTTCCCGTTGCGGTCTTCTATGATCTCAAGGGTGTATTTGTCCGGATGCATCCACTCAGCTTTGTAGTTGAATACAGATTGGTCACTTATCAGAAATCTTTGGAGAACTGCATTGTTTCGTTTCAATATCAGCACATATTGCAAAGCAGTATCCAGTCCGCTCAATGTAAGGTTGATACCTGCGAGCTGATCCCTGTTGAGAAAACCTGCCCTGAAGGAAACAGAGTCAAGAGTATGACCGTATATGTCTGTCACAGACCCGGAATCCAGGTCAATGTCATAGAGGTTGTTGAACCTCCAGTCGGCCTGTATAATCATCTGCCGCCGGCTTTCTGAGAGCGAAAACCGCAGGTTGTCAGGAATCCCGATACTGTCCTGTACATAGATCAGGGTACTGTCAAAGCGGGCCACAGGATAATTAAATGAAATTATCAGGCTGTCTTTGATAGACATCAGTTTTGAAATATTACCGGCAAAGGCAGTCAGTTTTGTTTTGCCGATCCAGTCTGCTTTGGCTTTGGGTCTGATTTTAATACTATCTGCTGATGTAATGATAAGGAAAGAATCAAGATCAGTATGATAAAAGAGGTGTAGTGAGTCTCCGGAAAACTCCCTGAATATATCCATCGGCGGCTCTGTATGGGCAGTAATGGTATCGGAAATCCCGGAATAAATGAGACTCACTCTGCCGTAATCTCTACTGAGGCTGCTTCTGAGTTTTGGCGGATAGTCTGCGATGGATGCCCGGAGCTCCACTGACATGATGGTGTCAGGTCTTATATAGAGCGGTTCATCCAGGAAAGCCATTTTTTCAGCTGGATTGTCATACTGATAATTGGCATTTTCGTCCCGGAGCACAAAGATCAAAAAGCTGTCACTGCGGATATTGCTGAAAGTAAATTTGCCTTCCTTGTCGGTTTTGACAAAATAAAAGGGTTTTTCTTTTGCCGGGATGGAGTCGTATCCATTGACGTACAGGCCTACAATAATCCCTTCCTCGGGTTTGCCCGAAATGGCATCCATCACCATGCCCTGAAGGCCAAGGGAATCAATAACCGGACCTGTAGAAAATACATAATTGAAATTGAGGAGTTTGTTCCCCTCTCTGAAATCCACGACACTCTCCCCAAAATTGATGATATAGGTGGCATTTTCCCTGAGCACTTCCTTGTCGTCAAAGCGGAAAGTCAGTTTTTTGCCCCGATGTTTGACCTGAGGAATGTATTTGGTCGGAGGAGATATGAGTATCTGTTTGATGGGGTCTCTCAGTTCAATGAATTCATCAAAATAAAATTCCAGTTCCTTCGGATAAAAATCAGTGCGGTAAAACGGGGTGGAACGGAGACTGTCTATTTTTGGAGGTGTTTCATCTTTGGCTCCTCCGGTAAGTACGCCTCCTGTGCCACAGGACAATAAGCTGACCCATCCCAGGAGGATTGCAAAGAGGTATGCTGTATGTCCGGTTTTCATGCAGTGATTACAGATGACTCGAAAAAAACGAACGAAAGTACGAGATTATGAAGTGTATTAAAGCGAATATTCGGTCAAATTTTAATTTTGCAGACAAGTGGAGCAGCAGACCGGTAATCTGAAGGTGCAATTTGCAGATCAAAAATAATCATGTCTGTGATGCAGTCAAAGTAGCTTCTTCTTCGATACCGCTGATACACTGTATGGTTCTGTCATACAAATCTTCCATAGGGATATCCACACCGGCAAATACCGCCATCTCGCATTTCGTCATTATGTCGGCCACTGTGTGGGCCTGCTCTTTTTTTACTCCTGCCTGCATTAAATGTTCAGCCAGAACGTGCAGCTGGAGATCTGTATTGTCAAGATTGAATTTGTCCTTGATATAGCCGGACAGGGCTTTTTGTATTTCGTCAAAAAACTGTCTTTTCTGACCCCTGTTTTTAGCCTCCATTGCGGCAGTCATTCTGCTTAAAGCCATGCTTCGGGCCTGCATACGTTTTTTCAGTACGGGATCCATGTTTTCCATGCTTATGCGTTTTCTGTGGCTGTAAATTATCCAACCCAAGGCTACCGTTATCAACATTATGGCACTGAGATGCCACCATGATCCGAAATATGATTTACCAGCTGGCCGGAGGTCTGCATGGTGATCTACACCGGAAATATCTTCCACAGCAGTACCCGGATCGTCAGCAGGCTTTGTTTGGTCCGGTGGTAACACATCTATCCTGAAGGGGCCGGTTTCAATAGTTTCGTATTTGCCGGATTGTGACGAAAAAAAACTGAATGCAGGAGATATTTCAAAGCTACCGGTTTGCTTGGGTACGAGCAGGTACTCAAATACCTTATTCAGATAATTGCGGCCTCCGGTGTAATAATTTTCATCCCGCATGGTATTGGGCTGGTAATACTCTACATTTTCAGGTACTGTGAGGGTGGGAGGCAGCACTACCTTAGGGTCGCCGTCCCCTTCTATCTCTATCCGTACCGCCACAGCCTCATTGACACGACAGGTGTTTTTGCTGACGGTAGCCTTCATATTGAAGTTTCCTACTGCTCCTGAAAATGAAGGTGGTGCGTTGACGGGCAGATCTTTGACTTCTATCCTTACACTGTTGGTGGTGATCTGCTCTCTGCGGATATCCCTGCTGAAGAAAAAACCTCCTCCTGAGCCCTCTACCGGTATGGCCAGTTCGAGCACTGCAGGGTCAATCTGAAATTTACCTGTCTTTTGAGGATACAGAGCAATCCTGCGCAATACCTGGCTGACATATTCTTTATTGCCGATATTTTGTCTCACAGGCTGACTGCGGAGATCATTGACAGGGCTGGCATAAAATCCGTCGAATTCCGGTTCCTTAAGGATGTTGTAAGATTCAATATTCTGTCGGGTATAGAGTACATAGTCGAGTATCAGCTGCTGACCACGGTATGCAGTGGTCTCCGTGACTTCCAGCCGGACAAATGTGAGGTCTTTGTCTGACAAATCTTTGGTTATTCCCTGATTATTACGTGCTTCGGTTACCTCAATGGTGAGCGTATTGGATTGAAGCAGTTTCGAACCCGTTTTAACAGTGGCGGCAGGTATGGTAAACTGACCGGTCCGGGTAGCCAGCAGACTGTACTGCCAGGAGGTGGAGGAAGAGCGTCTACCGTTGATAATACTCAGAGAACTGGAGGTAGCAGGTCCACCTATGATCTTAAACGGACTCACGTCCGGCATCCTGAAATCCTTACCTTCCGCATTTTCCAATCTGAATTCTATCAGAAATGTGCTGTTGAGCGGTACTTTACTTTGGTCAGTCAGTGCTTTGAAGCTGACTTCCTGTCCTGACAGCAGTACAGACTGAACGATACAAATCCAGAGCACGAGGACAATTCTGTATGTATGCAATATTTTTTTCACCGGGATTGCTTATTCAGATTTTACGGATTTTTCTGGCAGGCTTTGACTGTTGGGTATCATCCCTGCGTATGTCACTTTTTATACTCAAGGTTTTTGGCTTTGGAAGGTGTGCCTGAAGTTTTGGATTCGACCACTACGATCTGTACTTCGGGTGAAAGCCACAGGTCATTTTCAGACTGAATTTTAGCCGGCTGGATGGTGAACTCGCCGGCTTCTGCCGTTCGCAGCGTATAGGAATAGGTCATCTTTTGGGTGACTTTACCATTGATCATGCTGAAACTGGAAGCAGTATTCGGCCCTCCCGCAATCATGAAAGGATGAAAATCGGGCGGAGAAAATACTCCGTTGAGATTAAGGATTTCATATTCGATTCTGAAAGGCTGACCTGTTTGAACAGTGTCGTGACTGAGCCTTACGGTAAAACTCTGTTCCTGACAGATTGCAGATGTCACAATCTGTACGAGCATCCATATTGTAATGAGAGAAGTCTTCATAGTGACAAACATTTTATGATATCGGTTTTTACAACAATTTTTTCATAAGAATGGCTCACCAGTCTTTGCCGGATTTTTTGCCGGAGCCTGAGGCACGGCGAAGTTTTTCCTGTACCTTTTTATCTTCGTTATCAATGATATTCAGAAGTTTTTCGGCGTCCTCCTTTTTCATTCCTGAGGGTTGTGGTGGAGGGTTTTGTTGCGGTTTTTCTGCATTTTGGTCATTGCCTGATGAAGGAGACTGCGGCTCATCCTGCGGCTTGTTTTGCTTATTGTTTTCCTGCGGGTTTTGTTGCTGATTGCTGTCCTGAGGCTGATTTTGGTTTTGATTCTGCTGATTTTGATTTTGTGGTTGTGACTGCTGCTGTCTGAGCATGGTTTTTGCCAGCATCAGATTCTGTCTGGTATCATCGCTTTCAGGATGATATTTCAGTGCATTTTTGTAGGCATCGATACTTTCCTTATATTTCTGCTGAAGGAATAGACTGTTGCCGAGATTATGCCATGCGTCGCTCTTTTCTTTATCGGTGGAGGTTTTTTGGGCAGATTTTCGGTAAGCATCCGAAGCTTCCTCATACCGTTCCTGCCGGTATAAGGTATTGCCCAGATTGTATCCGGATTTAAAACCGGAATGCTGTTCGTCTGCTTTGCGATATGCCTTTTCGGCCTGTGAATAATCTCCTTTTTTGTATGCAGCATCACCCGCTCTGAGCTGCCTGTGTGCCGACTGACCCGGTGAGTGAAGTGACAGGGAGAGTGCCCAAAAGGTCAGCACAGATTTAAGTATCGGTATGCAAACAGGATATATTCTCATAGCCAGGATCTCTTTTGAAACAGGGTGCCGTTGAAAAACAATGAAATCATGATTAAAATTATAGCAGGCCACAGCAGGTACTGATAGTAACTGTTGAAAGCCGAATAACTTCTCGATTCACCCTCAGTATTCCGGAGGTTGGAAAGTTCGGTTTTCAGGTCAGAAAGTGCTTTTTCATTTTCTGAAATATGATGATAGCTACCATTGGCGGCTGCAGCCAGTTCCTGCAGATATGCAGCATTAAGTGCACTTTTGACAGGATTGCCTGATTCGTCCATGAGGTAAGCATTTCTGCCTTCATCGGTTGCCGGAACCAACCCGCCTGCTTCTGTTCCCACTCCGACAGTAAATATTCTGAAGCCTTTATTGGCTGCGCTTTTGGCTGCCGTCCCTGCATCGCCGTCATGATCCTCCCCATCCGAAAAAATAACCAATGCCCTGGGATGTCCGCTTTGTTCGCTCAGTCTTACCGCCAGGTCTATGGCGCCGGCGATATCGGTCCCCTGCGTACCTGTCATCCGGGTATTGACTGACCGCAAAAACATCAGGGCTGCAGCATAGTCGTGGGTAAGCGGCATCTGCAGATAGGCGCCTCCGGCAAAGAGTATAAGTGCCGTCTGATCTGTCTTATGCTGCAATATGAGGGCTTCGGCCATGCGTTTGGCCCTTTCAAGACGTGTGGGGCTGATATCCTGCGCATTCATACTATTGGAGATATCCATGGCAATATATATATCTGCCATTGATGCCTTCACCTTCTCTTTTTTAGTCCCCCATTGAGGATTGGCCGATGCCAGAATCAACAGGATAAGTGCCGCTGCATTCAGTATATTTCTGTACGACAATTGGCGGGGATCGTAGTTTTCGAGCAGTTTGCGGATCAGATCCGGGGTGCCAAACCGGGCTTTTGTCCGGTCATGCCATTTCCGGGCAAAATATAGGAAAAGTGCAAGCACCGGCACTAATGCCAGCAGGTACAAACTTTCCGGTGATTCAAATCTGAACATAGCTTACACCATTGATCTTAATACACTTCTGTCCAACAGGATAAAAATCAGCCACACTGATACTCCTGCCCACAAAAAATATCTGTACAATTCTGAATAACGTCTGAACGCCGTGACTTCAATTTCTGTTTTCTCCAGACGGTCGATTTCATCGTATATCTGCTCTAAGCTCTTCCGGTCTGTGGCCCGATAGTATCTGCCACCTGTCATATCGGAGATCTGTTGCAGCAGTTCAGTATCTATCTCCACCGCTGACAGGCCGAATACATACTGTCCGTCAGGCCTCCTGCCTATGGGAGATACGGCCTGTCCCATGGTGCCGACTCCTATGGTATATACCTTAACACCGTAAGATGCGGCAATCTCGGCTGCGGTCATCGGTTGTATATAGCCGGCATTATTGACACCGTCGGTAAGGAGGATGATAATCCTGGATTTAGCGTCTGAGTCTTTGATGCGGTTGACCGCAGTAGCAAGGCCCATACCTATGGCAGTGCCATCCTGCAGGAGTCCGGTCTGCAGGGAGGACAGGAAATCCTTGAGTATATTATGGTCAGTGGTAAGCGGACATTGCGTAAAGCTTTCTCCACTGAATACCACAAGACCTATACGATCATAGGGCCTTTTTTCCACAAATTCCTTGGCCACCATCTTGCTGACTTCCAGTCTGTCAGGATTGAAGTCTTTGGCCAGCATACTGCTCGAGAGATCCATCACGAGCATGATATCTATACCATCCGCTTTGACAGTCTCCTCCGTGAGGACCAGTCTTGGCCTGGCCATAGCTATGATAAGCAACAGAAGACTGATCAAAGGCAGCACTGGCAAAAGTCCGGCAAGTCGGGTTCTGAAATTATCACCGGGTGTTTCGGGATATATTTCTGATATAAACATAGCCGGTGGGTTCCCCTGTTTTTTAATAAAGAGAAAGTAATACAGGGGCAACAGCAGAAGCAATGCCAACAGCCACCAGGGGTGATACCATTCCAGATGATTCAGCCCTGTCATGAATCCGTGTCTCTGTTTTTAGTCTTTTCTACAAAACGTACTGCCATATCATGGAATTTTTCATGAATCTGTGTATCAGGACTGGCCTTGGCAAATTTAACCAGATCTGCTATGGACAGGATTTCATTCAGTTCATGTACATCCGGGCTTTCCATACCCGATTTTAGCATTTCCTGTCTGATTTCGCCGGTGGTCATCTCCAGTGCCGGAATCTTGAATCGGTCTTCGATATACTGGCGGATGATGCGGGTAAGCTCTGTCTGATATTCCTTCACCCATCCCTGCTGCCACAGTTGCTTTTCCTTCAATTGCTGAAGTGCTTTCAAGGCTTTTTCATGTGGCAGAAGGACTTCCGTGGGCTCTACCGTTGCCGGTGGCGATGATACTTTCTGCCTTTTCCTGAGCAGATAGTACAGCAATCCTCCCAACAGCAGCAAGACAGCCGTACCTGCAATCCAGGGCAATAAGTCCTCCATATTGACCGGCTCGGTATATATCGGACGGATAGGAGCCAGGCTGATGGAGTCTCCCTGCATTACCCCGGCAGGTGGAGTGACCAGTATGTCTATACCCGGACCGGGTTGATATTCTGTATTTTGGGTACAAAGTATTCCGGCAGGCTCAAACCGGAAAAGCCCGGCCCCATAAAGTATAATCTTTAATGTGATTTTTACGGAATATACTCCATTTGAAGCTGTCAACCCCAAAGCAGACCAGGAGATGATATGATTATTATCGATCTTCCCGGAGAATTCTCCTGCATCCATTATTTCCCAGTCTGCATATCGATCCATCATCATGGTGTCTCTTTCATTCCAGAGATTCAGGATGGAATCCGGATGAGGCAGTGCAATGGATGCCGGCATACAGCTTTCAGGTACAGTCATGCTGAATTGAAGTACCAGAGGCTCACCTATGCCAATGCTGTCTTTTTCTGCATGTATGGCACTGATGACCTGTGCCTGCAGTGCGGGATGAATAAAAGCAATCAGACAGATCCACAGATATCTCATCACTTTGCTCTTTTTTTGAAAAACTTATGTAATGCCAGTATGTAGTCATCTTCCAGCTGCAGGGTTAGGGTGTCTGCCCCTGATCTTTTAAAATCATCATGGAATGAATTCAGACGCTTTTCGAATGCTGCCTCCCATTTTTTTCTGAAAGCTGCATCAGAGCTGTCTATCCACCGGTAATTACCGGATTCTCTGTCTTTGACGTATAGCAGACCTGCGTCAGGCAGATTTTTCTCGGTATTGTCATACAACATCAGGCCGATAATGTCGTGCTTTCCTGCGGCAATCTGCAGTGCCTGTCTGTAACCTGATGTTTTAAAATCTGAAAGGATAAAGGTAATGGACTTTTTTTTCTGAATATTGGTCAGGTATTGGAGTGCAGTATTGAGATCCGTACCTGTCCCTGAGGGTTCGCTGTTGATCAGTTCACGTATAATGCGCAGGATGTTTTTCCTTCCTTTGGCAGGTGGTATGTATTTTTCCACATGATCAGAAAATAGTATAGCCCCTACCTTATCATTGTTGGTGATAGCCGAAAAAGAAAGTATGGCGGCAATCTCAGCTATCAGTTCCTGCCTCTGCTTACTTATCGTTCCATAAAAGGTGGATGCCGAAATATCAATCAGCAGCATGACTGTGAGCTCCCTTTCTTCCTCATATATCTTGATATGAGGTGTGCCGGTGCGTGCCGTAACATTCCAGTCAATATTGCGCACATCATCGCCGTACTGATAGTCCCGCACCTCACTGAAAGACATTCCCCGTCCCTTGAAAGCACTGTGATAATCTCCCGAAAACATCTCCCGGGTGATACTTTTGGTGCGGATTTCCAGTTTGCGTACCTTACTAAGCAGTTCGGCTGTATCCATAGCTTCAGTCCTTGTTGAGTTCTTTGAGCAGTGATTTCAACTGAATATTGGTTTTCAATTCAGTAAAGGGTATCATGATCTCCAATTCTCCAAATACTGGGTGAAAATCGGTGGTGCAGCTTATTCCTGAGGGCTTGAGTGCCAGATTGCGGAATGTCTGTCCGTCAGCCCACTTTTTGAGACTGTCACTTAATGCCATTTCTTTTTTCCGGGCAGCAATGACTCTGTTGATATATTCCTGTGCATTGAAATTTTTCTCGAATATATCCCTGATTGTCAGTTCCTTACCTCCGGAGAGGTCATAGATAAATGCCTGTTTGTCGGTGTGTGTCTCCTGTGAATTCTGACGGTAAATGATGCCGGAGATCAGTTCGTTGTTAAAAAAATACACCTCCACCCAGCCATAAATACTGTATTTCCACCGGTCGGCCACGGCATATTCATGATCCGGCTTATTATCCTTGCGGAGCTTGTTTTCCATATGCCAGAGCCTGAATTTTTGTTCCAGCCAGCTGTTGAATTTTTTATGGTCAGATTTTGGTTTTATCAACTCCATACGGGTGGCAAAATCTGCGAATTCATAGCATTCAAAATCAAGCTGCTGTTTTACAGAGAGCCTGTATATCCGGTCATTATCCACCAGATCAAGGTCTGACTTACCCGTCCAGTCATCGGTGGGAGCATGCAGCTTTTTACCATTCAGGAGGGGACATTTGTTATTCAGGGTGAGAAATCTGCCCGATGCAGGCAGCCTGATTTCTTCTTCATATTGTTTTTCGCCGATATACCATTGCAATGCGCACTTGTCTTCATTTTTCCGGACAAATAGTTTTACCTTTTCATTGCCTGCCATTCCCTCGTACACGGAGATGGATTCGGCGGAAGGACATGCTTCAGGTGGAGCAGCGGTGTCATGACTCCATAATGTGCAGACTACGGGTATCCGCTGAATTTTGTGAATATCAGTCCAGACCGCTGTCAGGTTCTGACCATTGTAAATCCCGGAGATAAACCCCGTCACCCTGCCGGACCGGGTTTGTTCTACCAGGTCTATACTTTCGTTTTTGTCTTCTCCTTCAAAATAAAACCGGGCTTTACTGCTTTCAAGAATATACATCCCTTTGCATTGCTGCCCGTCTGTACCCAGCATAAAATCCACATGATGCAGGCCGGCAATGTGACCTTTCATATGATGGATCCAGAGATTTTTAGTCTGTGCCGGAAACATACTGCGCACCTCGGCACGCCATAGCTCGGGCTGTGCGTACCCGTATGGCATGTCAATCATCCATCCGGTACAGATTGCAAGCAGTATTTGTATTTTCCTGTAAACAGTCATAATTTAGGCTGAAATTTCCTCTGAAGTATCAAGGTACTTCAATACGATTGATAATGCGTAGAATGATGTCTTCAGTACTGATATTTTCAGCTTCCGCTTCGTAGCTGAGACCGATACGGTGATTGAGTATATCCGTGCATATCTGCTTGATATCGTCAGGAATCACATAGCCTCTGCGATGCATAAAAGCGTGAGCCTTGGCGCCGAGGGCAAGAAAAATACTGGCTCTGGGCGAAGCTCCATAGCTTATCAGCGGCTTGAGATCCTGCAGTCCGTACCGGTCCGGAAACCGGGTGGCAAATATGATGTCGAGGATGTATTGCTCGATTTTGTCATCCATATATACCTTTCGTACGGATTGTCTGGCACGAATGATATCCTCCGGCCTGACCACGGGTTGGACTGTGGCGATTTCTTCATCATACAGATTTTTGCGGATGATCATTCGTTCTTCTTCCCTGTCGGGATATCCTATTCTGACCTTGAGCATAAATCTGTCTGTCTGCGCTTCGGGTAAGGGATAGGTGCCTTCCTGATCTATGGGGTTTTGTGTAGCAAGTACAAGGAATGGTTCGTCCAGTCTGAAGCTTTCTTTACCTATGGTCACCTGACGTTCCTGCATGGCTTCGAGAAGTGCACTCTGTACTTTGGCCGGTGCCCTGTTGATCTCATCTGCCAGTATGAAATTGGTAAATACCGGGCCTTTTCTTACGGTGAATTCATTTTTGCCGGGATTATACACCATGGTACCTATGATATCCGCAGGCAGCAGGTCCGGTGTAAACTGTATCCTCTGAAATCCTGCATTGATGGCAGAGGCAAGGGTCTTGATGGCCAGCGTCTTGGCGAGTCCGGGCATACCTTCGAGCAGTACATGTCCTCCGGATAATAATCCGAGCAGCAGGCGGTCTGTCATATGTTTTTGCCCTACGATTACTTTTGAGGTCTCACTTCTCAGACTGTCCATGAAAGCACTGTCAATGTAGATCTGCTGATTGAGTGCCTGTATGTCAATAGAAGTCATAGTATGTGTATCCGTTTTTGGTTTTTAAAAAGTCTGCGCCTGTGTGATGGGTTTGTCAGGTACGGGGCAAATATCGCTAAAAAAACGGAGACAGTTTATCTCTTTACACACTTCCTCCATAATCCCGGGATTTCTGCTTTTCTGACCTTTTGCATAAAGGTCGGATAAACAGAGGTTTTGTGGATATACTGCCTGTCATTCAGGGATATTTCCTGTCCTTGCCCACCATAAAATAAACTGCAGTAATTTTCGTTAAGGAATGCGAAATTAAATAAGGTGAATTGTGCTTTCACATGGTATTTGTTGTTTAACTTAATGTTAACTTCGCCCGATGAATGATTGTTTCCGGAAGGTGAGAAAGCTGTTTTTATGTCTGGCGGGATTTGTATGGTGGATGCTGCCCATGCAGGGGCAGGATGCCGCAATATATGCACGCAAGGCGGCCAATGAGCTGGCGCAGGGAGCATTGGTGGTCAGGGTTTTTACCAATGCAGGTAAGCTGAGGCAGCTGCGCTCTTTGCTGCAGAGTCCTGAAATCAGCCGAAGCACCAGAATGAAACTGGAAAAACAACTGGCAGATACCGAACAGGAAAATGACCGGTACTGGAAGGATATCACGACCTCTTTTGCCGAAAATTACAGCTTCAGTAAGGTATATTTCATGCCGGACAGCCTGTACAGGGAGTTTGCAGAAGGCAGGGAGAATGTATTCTGGAATGAAAGACGACAGATTGACCCGGATATCAAAGTGCAAAGAGACAGCTATTTTCTGATGATCACGGGTGACAATACGGATCAGCTGATCCTTGTGACTAAAGATCTGGTAAGATTAGACAAGCCTTTTCCCCACAGAATTGTCACATTTTTGCCTTCCTTCAAGCGGATTTTCAACCGTAAATCCTATTTTGACAGCCAGATCAAGGGATTTGATTCCAAACTTCATAATCTGAAAAGTTGAGTTATGCGCAGGATAGGATTTTTCGTTCGTATTAGTAATTGGGTACTGCTATTCCTGGTTGTTTTTGCAGGGTGCAAAATGGAAAAATCACCTTCAGGAATATCAGATGGGATGAATGCAAAGGACAGCCTGACTCAGCTGGACAAAAATACTGCGTCTGAAGAGACTGAGGATAAGGTAAGTACTGAACCCATTAATGAAGGCAAAAAGAAGAAGGAAGTCATACCTCCGCAATGGAAAGAAATTGTCACCGACAGCACCGGAATATTGCTGGATATAAAATATGCGGGCACCGATAATTTTACCAAAAAGAAAATATATCCCTGCGGGAGATGTTTTGTAAGGCCGGAAGTGGCCGAAAAACTATTGCTGATTCAAAAAGATCTGAAAGAGCGTTACGGCTTTGGATTGAAGCTTTTTGATTGCTACAGGCCTGCACCGGCACAACAGAGATTGTGGGATGCGGTACCGGATCCTGATTATGTGACTCCACCGGCCAAAGGGTCAATGCACAGCAAGGGGCTGGCCGTAGATCTCACGATTGTGGACAAAAACGGCAATGATCTCAATATGGGCACTCCCTATGATTTTTTCGGCAGGGAGGCACACCACGACTATGAAGACTTTGCGGCAGATATTCAGAAAAACAGAGTACTGATCAAAAAAGTGATGGAGCTGCATGGATTTAATTCCATCCGTACAGAGTGGTGGCATTACAGTCTTACAAAAAAATCCTACCCATTGTCAGACTGGGAATGGCAATGTGATTAGTCCACTTCGCCTTTTCCCTGTCTTACCAGGATAATTTCTGCGCCTGTACAATCCAGTACGGTAGATTCTTCGAGGGTACCGGCACCAAAATCCAGGAGCAGATCCACCTTGCCGTTGAAGTCGGCTGCTATATCCTCCGGGTCGGTATAGTACCCTGTGATACCATCCTCATTGTTGAGTGAAGTGGAGATCAATGGTGCTTCGAGCATGGGTAAGAGCGCTTTGACCAGTGGATGGTCCGGTATCCGGATGCCTATTTCCTCTCTATTGTTTTTAAAAAATTTCTGTACATAGTTGTTGGATTTCAGAATGAAGGTATAAGGACCGGGCAGATAGCGCTTCATGGTTCTGAACACCTGATTGTCAATCTGTGGCGTATATAAAGCCACGGTGCTTATATCCGGGCAGATCAGCGACAATCGGGCCTGCTTTTCTTTTTTATTCAGGATGCGGCAAATCCGATCAATACCCGCTTTGTTGGTCATCAGGCAGCCCAAGGCATATATGGTGTCGGTAGGGAAGATGACGGTCGCTCCGGCATTGATTTTGTCGGCTGCATATCTGAGTTCTTTCTGGTTGATGTAATATTCGTCAAATATGATACGTTCCATAAGTTATTTTTTATTAAGGTAAAAATATAGCTTTTTGAAAAAGCGGCTCAAAATGATGTTTCATTAATATCAGTAACACTAATGAACCTGAAGATTTATGCTTGACTGTAGAATGCAGGAGAAGACTTCCCGAAAACCCAAAAAAGATTTGCTTTCCGTCAGGCATTTCACTCAATTAATACTATACCCATTCCCATACTCAAAAATAAATTTTTTTTCATATTTTTTTAAAAATTTTGGAGTAAGACTTGACATGTCAGAATTAATGGTTTATTTTTGTACACAATGAAATTATTAAAGAACTGCTGTAAATTACTGTTTCTGCAAATAAAGATTCATTCCCATAAAATATTATCAAACTATTAAACTAAATTATTATGAAAACAACAAAATTTTTTTCTTTCTTTCTTTCTTTCTTTCTTTCTTTCTTTCTTTAAATTTCTTAAATTCGCAGGAATTTAATTGTGGGACTATTGTGAATGAAGCACAGAGGGATAGCATCATTAATCTCTTAAATGATATTCATGGTATCTCAAGAGCACCAAATCAATGCACAGACCGGCTTTGGACTGGATGGTGTGTGACTTACAATCTCTTTTTGGAATATTCTCCTACCTATACAAGTCGTGAGAGTATGAATATTTATGCTCAGGCAATTAAGAATGCTTTCGCTTATGATTGTATCAGATTTAATATTTTTCTTTTGGAAAATTCATGTACCGAATGCGATAATGCATTTTCAGTTTCCTGGGGTTATGATTTGATTAATCCACCTTATTCAAATTGCATTTATGGAAGGATAGTTCAAAATGGGTTTAATGATTTTGCCGGCCAAGGTTTTTTTAATGGTAGGTTCTGGTCCACTGAATATACTTCTGTCATAATACATGAATTGGGACATGCTTTGGGTTTGTTGCATACATTTAATAATTTTAAAGAAAACGATCATGAAATTGTAAGGCAAGTTGAAAATTGCCCTTGTAACTGCCTTACCAGAGGAGACTTGATTTGCGATACTCCTTCAGATCCTTACAAAAGTAAGTTTGAATATCCGGATGATGAGGCAAAATCCTGGAATTCTGCAATGTTTAATTATCAAACTGATTCGATACGAAATCTGAATGATAAAGAAGATTTATGTGGCACAAATTTTCGTGAGATTTCTGACCATTATTTGGTAATGAATAATTTTATGAGTTACCACAGAATTAATTTGTTCACAAGGGGGCAAATTGATCAAGTAAAATTCTTAAACCATAACAAACCTTGGGTTACAGATCTGATAGATGAGACATTAAATTTTGAATTGGGAGGGGATATTATAATTCCTACTACTCTAACTACAAGCAGAGTCATAATCTCTGACCTTAACTTATACAGTGACCTGATTGTGAAGGATTGCCATATTTATTTTAGTAAAGACGTAAGACTAATAATGCATAATGGGGCTAAATTGATTTTAAACAATGCTACGATTTCAAACAATCCCTATGATAATTGTGTAGTAAGCACAGGATTATGGGAGGGTATTAAAATCAACGGCAGAGCTGATATCAGGTTGATGAATAATTCTGAGATAAGTAACACAAAATCAGTCCTTATTGAGTCAAAGTTACCCCAAAACAAATTGATAATCAATATTCAATCTGGGTCAAAATTAGTCAACATTTTTAAAAATGTACTTGATGCGAGAAATAATTTTATCTACTTGAGAACCAACGGGGCATCTGTAATTAATGGAAAAATGTCTGTGCTTAACTGTAATGGATCACTACACATCAACAATACAATATTTCCTGCTTCGATACCTCATGAAATTGTAAACTGTCACCTTTTAATCGACAATGGCAGTGAATTTAATACTGCCTTATCAGTGAATAATAGTGCTAATCTCAAAACATTGAAAATTCAAAACAGCAAATTTACCAATTTATTGCATATAACAGGCTCTAAGGGTCCTGCTTTGATAAAAGGAAACACGTTTACACCAAACTCCAGTGCATTAAGATTGGACTTCGTTGAAAAATTTGATATTGTAGAAAATATATTTGACAGGTGTTTTGAGTGTATTAAAATATACTACAATGAAGCGCTTTCTCATTCAAATCTAATATTTAAAAATAATTTTACACAAACTACCAAAGGTATAACTATTAACAGTCCATATTTTGGATTAGCTTTGGAATGTAACAATCATCAGAATACGCTGAATTTTGATTGGAATCTTCAAGAAAAAATCGCATCCAAACAAGGCGATGACCGTATTGCAGCCGGCAATACCTTCTCCCGCAAAAATCCGGAAATCACTTATGTACCCAATTCACCTTTAGACTACTTTTACCGCGATCTGGGCACGGAGGAACCGGTTTTTATTACAGGGGCAGGTGCATCAGATTTTGGTAAAATCAAGATTGAAAATGTATTGCCATCTAAATGCAGTATGCCTTATCCTCCCGGTCCTGTGTACCCTGTACATTGCAGCAATGGTATAAAGGATGCTAATGAGACAGGTACCGATTGCGGTGGTTCCTGCAAGCCATGTATAGGTGAGGATGATCCGGTGCCCCCTGTCAAAATTCATCATTGTATGGATGGCAGGATGAATGGAGATGAGACCGGTGTGGATTGCGGGGGAGCTTTTTGTCCGCCGTGCAATACTGACCACTGTAATGACGGTATCAGAAATCACGGAGAAGATGATGTGGATTGTGGCGGCCCTTGTCCCCCCTGTGTGGCTATACCTCCATCAGATTGTTATGATGGCATCATCAACGGGCTTGAAACAGGTGTGGACTGCGGTGGAAATTGTTCACCTTGTAACGGTGATCCTGTTTTTCCTGTTTCAGACCCGATGGTTTCGGATTTTATTGACACCCTTAGAGTCATTTATGGGCCTGATATGTTTCCTCCCGGTAATGTTATCACAATCCGGCCCGAATTAGATACACTTACAGCATTGCAGGATAACGGAAATACGGCATATTTAATAAACACAATTCATAGCTTCAGCGCCGGCGACCCTGTAAAGGTGCTTGCAGATCTGCAGGCAGCGGCCCCATTTGTATCTGTCAAAGCCATACATACCCTATTATCTTACACTCAGCATTATACATCAGATGAATTTACCTCCATTATCAAAAACAATCCTTGTGTACTCTCTGATCCGTGGATCAGCTGGATCGTATATGAAAGCAATAGCCTTAGTTCTGCCCAGATATCACTGATTAAAGAGGCATACAGCAATGGTGATGCCTGTACCGACCTCACAGAAATAATCAGGATTAAAAAACATTATATGGACTATGTGATAAGGCAGAAAATACATACAGCACTGAGTTCTGAAAATCCTGATCATGTCTTTGTACGTGACCAGCTACAGCTTACAGAAGACCCGGGAGCGATATACCAGATATATGAAAGCTATATAGCCGAAGGTGATTACAGAGAAGCTGACAGATTTATCAGCAGATATGACAGTAATGAAGAAACAGACCCCGGATTGATGTCGCAGTTGTCGGCATTCAAGGCTTTACACCAGATATTGATGCAGTATTATTATGCAGGCAACAGGGTAGTGGAGATGCCGGCATCAGTATTCGATCAGCTGTCTGAGTGGGCAGAGTTGTGTTATGGATATGCGACCATAAAATCAAGGGCTGTATTGTTTGATCTATATGACCGGACTTTTGCAGATATGCCTGAATGCAATCCTTATGAGCAGGTATTTTTCAGGACAGAACCTCGCACAAGAGCGGTAAGCACTATCTCAGAGATATTATCTGTCAATCCCAATCCTGCATCAGACAAAATTGAAGTGCACTATACATCAGGTAGTGGAGATGAAGTGGAAGGTTATACCCTGTCTGTAAAAAATGTGGCCGGCAGGGAAGTGTATAATATTTACACACGAAGTGCCACAAACCAAATCCCTGTGTCTGATCTTGCAGCGGGAGTGTATTATGTGTCTGTGGTGATAGCCAGCCAGGTACGGAAGACGGTAAGATTTATCAAAGTACAATAATAATATTTCGGCGGGTCGGTTTATGCACGGAGGGTAAACCGACCTGTTTATGTTTAAGCATCCAAATGATATGTTAAGAAAAATAAGACTGATTGTATTGCTGTGGTACTTTGTACTTATATACATCTATACGATGAATCTCTCAATCCCTGTTCAATTTAGAATTTCACAAGGATTTCGGCTGCACCGGTGTTGATATGCTTTATGAAGACAGCAGTTATTATTATGTGATAGGCTATGCACAGGCCAAAGACAAAGTGGAGGTGGGTGTAATGGTGAATAAACATGATAAAAAGAGTGGGGCATTAACTTACATAGCGCCTATTTTGATGTGGAAAATGTGTGGTTAGATTTTGGGAGACCACGAGTTTTACAAATAAACAACAATCTATACTTTTGTATATCAGGGACAGATGGTGTAGTGTATATAATGAATTACAACACTATGACTCAGGATATCACAGTAAAAGAAAGTATAATTACAAAAAGTGGCTATGTATATGATCTGGTAGAGGATGATGAAGGCAATATGTATTGCAGTTATACCACAAAAGATGCTGATAATAAGGTTCAGGGTGCTGTTACCAAACTCAGGATTGACGGTACAAAATCACATTACACCATTGATAACAATGGGATGATCCGTACCGGAGGAAAGCTGATAAGAAATGACAAGGGCACATGGTATTTTATAGCCCAATGGAATCCATCTTTTTATGACAATTACCTTGTAGTGGCAGAGATGGACAGCGCAATCAATATACTGTGGACCTGGAGATCTCCTGGGCAGACAGGATATATGGAGTGAGAGATGTGTTGGCTATTAATAATGATCAGGTGTTGATATTGGCAGGTGGTGTTACGTATGACTCTATATATAAAGAAGAAGCATTTGTACATTGGGTGTATCGGTATGACCTGAAAGATCGTAAGGCGCTGTGGCGCAGAAATTACGGACATCCGCCCAGCAGCATTATTACACCCGGATGCAGGGTGGTGGCATCTCAGAGGGATGAGGATACATGGCTGATGTGTACTTCAGCAGTATTGGCAGGCTCTACACGGGAACATTATGTGATAGCAGGGAGAGTGGCAAAGTTTACTGCCTATGGTGATACCCTGTGGGCCAAAGATTATGTTCTTTATAAAGATGAACACCTTGACAGGAACCGATTTGTCACAATGATACCCACCATGGACGGAAATTATCTATTGGGAGGATTTTTATCTTGGGGACGGATGCAGGAGCTGGTTAGTAAAGATAGACGAAGATGGCAATATCGTATCCCGCGATACTACCTCCTCTCTGGCAGACTTTGCCCCTGAGGATAGTGATCAGTCGCTGAGGGTATATCCCAATCCTGCATCAGACAAAATTGAAGTGCACTATACATCAGGTAGTGGAGATGAAGTGGAAGGTTATACCCTGTCTCTAAAAAATGTGGCCGGCAGGGAAGTGTATAATATTTACACACGAAGTGCCACAAACCAAATCCCTGTGTCTGATCTTGCAGCGGGGAGTGTATTATGTGTCTGTGGTGATAGCCGGACAGGTACGGAAGACGGTACGATTTATCAAAGTACAATAATAATATTTAATCAGGTTGGTTTATGCATGGAGGGTAAACCGACCTGATTAAGTTTAAGCATCCAAATGATATGTTAAGAAAAATAAGACTGATTGTATTATTGTGGTACTGTGTACTTATGTACATCTACACGATGAATGCTCAATCCCTGTTCAATTTAGAATTTCACAAGGATTTTGGCTGTACCCGTATAGAAACGCTTTATGAAGACAGCAGTTATTATTATGTAATAGGCTATGCACAGGCCAAAGACAAAGTGGAGGTGGGTGTGATGGTGAATAAACATGATAAAAAGAGTGGGGCATTAACACATAGCGCCTATTTTGATGTGGAAAATGTGTGGTTAGATTTTTGTGGGAGACCACGAGTTTTACAAATAAACAACAATCTATACTTTTGTATATCAGGGACAGATGGTGTAGTGTATATAATGAATTACAACACTATGACTCAGGATATCACAGTAAAAGAAAGTATAATTACAAAAAGTGGCTATGTATATGATCTGGTTGTGGATGATGAAGGCAATATGTATTGCAGTTATACCACAAAAGATGCTGAAAATAAGGTTCAGGGTGCTGTTACCAAACTCAGGATTGACGGTACAAAATCACATTACACCATTGATAACAAAGGGATGATCCGTACCGGAGGAAAGCTGATAAGAAATGACAAGGGCACATGGTATTTTATAGCCCAATGGAATCCATCTTTTTATGACAATTACCTTGTAGTGGCAGAGATGGACAGCGCATCCAATATACTGTGGACCTGGAGATCTCCTGGGCAGACAGGATATATGGAGTGAGAGATGTGTTGGCTATTAATAATGATCAGGTGTTGATATTGGCAGGTGGTGTTACGTATGACTCTATATATAAAGAAGAAGCATTTGTACATTGGGTGTATCGGTATGACCTGAAAGATCGTAAGGCGCTGTGGCGCAGAAATTACGGACATCCGCCCAGCAGCATTACACCCGGATGCAGGGTGGTGGCATCTCAGAGGGATGAGGATACATGGCTGATGTGTACTTCAGCAGTATTGGCAGGCTCTACACGGGAACATTATGTGATAGCAGGAGAGTGGCAAAGTTTACTGCCTATGGTGATACCCTGTGGGCCAAAGATTATGTTCTTTATAAAGATGAACACCTTGACAGGAACCGATTTGTCACAATGATA
Source organism: Saprospiraceae bacterium (assembly GCA_016716335.1). Classification (GTDB taxonomy): domain Bacteria; phylum Bacteroidota; class Bacteroidia; order Chitinophagales; family Saprospiraceae; genus OLB9. The sequence continues at coordinate 69,603 of JADJWN010000004.1, forward strand.
CCCACCATGGACGGAAATTATCTATTGGGAGGATTTTATCTTGGGGACGGATGCAGGAGCTGGTTAGTAAAGATAGACGAAGATGGCAATATCGTATCCCGCGATACTACCTCCTCTCTGGCAGACTTTGCCCCTGAGGATAGTGATCAGTCGCTGAGGGTATATCCCAATCCTGCATCAGACAAAATTGAAGTGCACTATACATCAGGTAGTGGAGATGAAGTGGAAGGTTATACCCTGTCTCTAAAAAATGTGGCCGGCAGGGAAGTGTATAATATTTACACACGAAGTGCCACAAACCAAATCCCTGTGTCTGATCTTGCAGCGGGAGTGTATTATGTGTCTGTGGTGATAGCCGGCCAGGTACGGAAGACGGTAAGATTTATCAAAGTACAATAATAATATTTCGGCGGGTCGGTTTATGCACGGAGGGTAAACCGACCTGTTTATGTTTAAGCATCCAAATGATATGTTAAGAAAAATAAGACTGATTGTATTGCTGTGGTACTTTGTACTTATATACATCTATACGATGAATGCTCAATCCCTGTTCAATTTAGAATTTCACAAGGATTTCGGCTGCACCGGTGTTGATATGCTTTATGAAGACAGCAGTTATTATTATGTGATAGGCTATGCACAGGCCAAAGACAAAGTGGAGGTGGGTGTAATGGTGAATAAACATGATAAAAAGAGGGGGCATTAACACATAGCGCCTATTTTGATGTGGAAAATGTGGATTAGATTTTTTGGGGAGACCACGAGTTTTACAAATAAACAACAATCTATACTTTTGTATATCAGGGACAGATGGTGTAGTGTATATAATGAATTACAACACTATGACTCAGGATATCACAGTAAAGAAAGTATAATTACAAAAAGTGGCTATGTATATGATCTGGTTGTGGATGATGAAGGCAATATGTATTGCAGTTATACCACAAAAGATGCTGAAAATAAGGTTCAGGGTGCTGTTACCAAACTCAGGATTGACGGTACAAAATCACATTACACCATTGATAACAAAGGGATGATCCGTACCGGAGGAAAGCTGATAAGAAATGACAAGGGCACATGGTATTTTATAGCCCAATGGAATCCATCTTTTTATGACAATTACCTTGTAGTGGCAGAGATGGACAGCGCATTCAATATACTGTGGACCTGGAGATCTCCCTGGGCAGACAGGATATATGGAGTGAGAGATGTGTTGGCTATTAATAATGATCAGGTGTTGATATTGGCAGGTGGTGTTACGTATGACTCTATATATAAAGAAGAAGCATTTGTACATTGGGTATATCGGTATGATCTGAAAGAACGTAAGGTGCTATGGCGCAGAAATTATGGGCATCCGCCCAGCAGTGATATTACACCCGGATGCAGGGTGGTGGCATCTCAGAGGGATGAGGATACATGGCTGATGTGTACTACCGTAGTTTTGGCAGGCTCTACACGGGAACATTATGTGATAGCAGGGAGAGTGGCAAAGTTTACTGTCGATGGTGATACCCTGTGGGCCAAAGATTATGTTCTTTATAAGGATGCACACTTTGACAGGAATTATTTTGTCACAATGATACCCACCATGGAAGGAAATTATCTATTGGGAGGATTTTATCTTGGGGACGGATGCAGGAGCTGGTTAGTAAAGATAGACGAAGATGGCAATATCGTATCCCGCGATACTACCTCCTCTCTGGCAGACTTTGCCCCTGAGGATAGTGATCAGTCGCTGAGGGTATATCCCAATCCTGCATCAGACAAAATTGAAGTGCATTATACATCAGATAGCGGTGATGAAGTGGGTGGTTATACTTTGTCTGTAAAAAATGTATCCGGCAGGGAAGTGTATAATATTTACACACGAAGTGCCACAAACCAAATCCCTGTGTCTGATCTTGCAGCGGGAGTGTATTATGTGTCTGTGGTGATAGCCGGACAGGTACGGAAGACGGTACGATTTATCAAAGTACAATAATAATATTTAATCAGGTTGGTTTATGCATGGAGGGTAAACCGACCTGATTAAGTTTAAGCATCCAAATGATATGTTAAGAAAAATAAGACTGATTGTATTATTGTGGTACTGTGTACTTATGTACATCTAACGATGAATGCTCCAATCCCTGTTCAATTTAGAATTTCACAAGGATTTTGGCTGTACCCGTATAGAAACGCTTTATGAAGACAGCAGTTATTATTATGTAATAGGCTATGCACAGGCCAAAGACAAAGTGGAGGTGGGTGTGATGGTGAATAAACATGATAAAAAGAGTGGGGCATTAACACATAGCGCCTATTTTGATGTGGAAAATGTGTGGTTAGATTTTTGTGCGAGACCACGAGTTTTACAAAAAAACAACAATCTAAACTTTTGTTTATCAGGGACAAATGGTGTAGTGTATATAATGAATTACAACACTATGACTCAGGATATCACAGTAAAAGAAAGTATAATTACAAAAAGTGGCTTTGTATATGATCTGGTAGAGGATGATGAAGGCAATATGTATTGCAGTTATACCACAAAAGATGCTGATAATAAGGTTCAGGGTGCTGTAAGCAAATTCAGGATTGACGGTACAAAATCACATTACACTATTGACAACAAAGGGATGATCCATACCGGAGGAAAATTGATGAGAAATGACAAGGGTACATGGTATTTTATAGCCCAATGGTTGCCTTCTTTCAATGACAACTACCTTGTAGTGGCAGAGATGGACAGTGCATTCAATATACTGTGGACCTGGAGATCGCCCTGGGCAGACAGGATATTCGGAGTGAGAGATGTGTTATCCATTGATAATGATCAGGTGTTGATATTGGCAATTGGAGTTACCTATGATTCAATTTACAGAGAAGAAGCATTTGTAGATTGGGTGTATCGGTATGACCTGAAAGAACGTAAGGTGCTGTGGCGCAGAAATTACGGACATCCGCCCAGCAGCATTATTACACCCGGATGCAGGGTAGTGGCATCTCAGAGGGATGAAGATACATGGCTGATGTGTACTTCAGCAGTTTTGGCAGGCTCTACACGTGAGCACTATGTGATAGCAGGGAGAGTGGCAAAGTTTACTGCCTATGGTGATACCCTGTGGGCTAAAGATTATGTCCTTTATAAGGATGAACACATTGACAGGAATCGGTTTGTCACAATGATACCCACCATGGATGGAAATTATTTATTAGGAGGATTTTATCTTGGGGATGGATGCAGGAGCTGGCTGGTAAAGATAGACGAAGATGGCAATATCGTATCCCGCGATACCACATCCTCTCTGGCAGACTTTGCCCCTGAGGATAGTAATCAGTCGCTGAGGGTATATCCCAATCCTGCATCAGACAAAATTGAAGTGCATTATACATCAGATAGCGGTGATGAAGTGAGTGGTTATACCCTGTCTGTAAAAAATGTATCCGGCAGGGAAGTGTACAATATTTATACACAAAGTGCCACAAACCAAATCCCAGTCTCAGATCTTGTAGCGGGAGTGTATTATGTGTCTGTGGTGATAGCCGGACAGGTACGGAAGACGGTAAGATTTATCAAAGTACAATAATAATATTTAATCAGGTTGGTTTATGCATGGAGGGTAAACCGACCTGATTAAGACTAACATCCAAATGATATGTTAAGAAAAATAAGACTGATTGTATTATTGTGGTACTGTGTACTTATGTACATCTACACGATGAATGCTCAATCCCTGTTCAATTTAAATTTCACAAGGATTTTGGCTGTACGGGTGTTGATATGCTTTATGAAGACAGCAGTTATTATTATGTAATAGGCTATGCACAGGCCAAAGACAAAGTGGAGGTGGGTGTAATGGTGAATAAACATAATAAAAAGAGTGGGGCATTAACACATAGCGCCTATTTTGATGTGGAAAATGTGTGGTTAGGTTATGGTTCGAGACCAGGAGTTATACAAAAGAATAACAATCTATACTTTTGTTTATCAGGGACAGATGGTGTAGTGTATATAATGAATTACAACACTATGACTCAGGATATCACAGTAAAAGAAAGTATAATTACAAAAAGTGGCTATGTATATGATCTGGTTGTGGATGATGAAGGCAATATGTATTGCAGTTATACCACAAAGATGCTGAAAATAAGGTTCAGGGTGCTGTTACCAAACTCAGGATTGACGGTACAAAATCACATTACACCATTGATAACAAAGGGATGATCCGTACCGGAGAAAGCTGATAAGAAATGACAAGGGCACATGGTATTTTATAGCCCAATGGAATCCATCTTTTATGACAATTACCTTGTAGTGGCAGAGATGGACAGCGCATTCAATATACTGTGGACCTGGAGATCTCCCTGGGCAGACAGGATATATGGAGTGAGAGATGTGTTGGCTATTAATAATGATCAGGTGTTGATATTGGCAGGTGGTGTTACGTATGACTCTATATATAAAGAAGAAGCATTTGTACATTGGGTATATCGGTATGATCTGAAAGAACGTAAGGTGCTATGGCGCAGAAATTATGGGCATCCGCCCAGCAGTGATATTACACCCGGATGCAGGGTGGTGGCATCTCAGAGGATGAGGATACATGGCTGATGTGTACTACCGTAGTTTTGGCAGGCTCTACACGGGAACATTATGTGATAGCAGGGAGAGTGGCAAAGTTTACTATCGATGGTGATACCCTGTGGCCAAAGATTATGTTCTTTATAAGGATGCACACTTTGACAGGAATTATTTTGTCACAATGATACCCACCATGGAAGGAAATTATCTATTGGGAGGATTTTATCTTGGGGACGGATGCAGGAGCTGGTTAGTAAAGATAGACGAAGATGGCAATATCGTATCCCGCGATACTACTCCTCTCTGGCAGACTTTGCCCCTGAGGATAGTGATCAGTCGCTGAGGGTATATCCCAATCCTGCATCAGACAAAATTGAAGTGCACTATACATCAGGTAGTGGAGATGAAGGGAAGGTTATACCCTGTCTCTAAAAAATGTGGCCGGCAGGGAAGTGTATAATATTTACACACGAAGTGCCACAAACCAAATCCCTGTGTCTGATCTTGCAGCGGGAGTGTATTATGTGTCTGTGGTGATAGCCGGCCAGGTACGGAAGACGGTAAGATTTATCAAAGTACAATAATAATATTTCGGCGGGTCGGTTTATGCATGGAGGGTAAACCGACCTGTTTATGTTTAAGCATCCAAATGATATGTTAAGAAAAATAAGACTGATTGTATTATTGTGGTACTGTGTAGTTATGTACATCTATACGATGAATGCTCAATCCCTGTTCAATTTAGAATTTCACAAGGATTTTGGCTGCACCGGTGTTGAAATGCTTTATGAAGACAGCAGTTATTATTATGTGTTAGGCTATGCACAGGCCAAAGACAAAGTGGAGGTGGGTGTAATGGTGAATAAACATGATAAAAAGAGTGGGGCATTAACACATAGCGCCTATTTTGATGTGGAAAATGTGTGGTTAGATTTTTGTGGGAGACCACGAGTTTTACAAATAAACAACAATCTATACTTTTGTATATCAGGGACAAATGGTGTAGTGTACATAATGAATTACAACACTATGACTCAGGATATCACAGTAAAAGAAAGTATAATTACAAAAAGTGGCTATGTATATGATCTGGTTGTGGATGATGAAGGCAATATGTATTGCAGTTATACCACAAAAGATGCTGAAAATAAGGTTCAGGGTGCTGTCACGAAACTCAGGATTGACGGTACAAAATCACATTACACCATTGACAACAAAGGGATGATCCGTACCGGAGGAAAGCTGATAAGAAATGACAAGGGCACATGGTATTTTATAGCCCAATGGAATCCATCTTTTTATGACAATTACCTTGTAGTGGCAGAGATGGACAGCACATTCAATATACTGTGGACCTGGAGATCGCCTTGGGCAGACAGGATATTCGGAGTGAGAGATGTGTTATCCATTGATAATGATCAGGTGTTGATATTGGCAATTGGAGTTACCTATGATTCAATTTACAGAGAAGAAGCATTTGTAGATTGGGTGTATCGGTATGACCTGAAAGATCGTAAGGCGCTGTGGCGCAGAAATTACGGACATCCGCCCAGCAGCATTATTACACCCGGATGCAGGGTGGTGGCATCTCAGAGGGATGAGGATACATGGCTGATGTGTACTTCAGCAGTATTGGCAGGCTCTACACGGGAACATTATGTGATAGCAGGAGAGTGGCAAAGTTTACTGCCTATGGTGATACCCTGTGGGCCAAAGATTATGTTCTTTATAAAGATGAACACCTTGACAGGAACCGATTTGTCACAATGATACCCACCATGGACGGAAATTATCTATTGGGAGGATTTTATCTTGGGGACGGATGCAGGAGCTGGCTGGTAAAGACAGACGAAGACGGCAATATCGTATCCCGAGATACCACCTCCTCCCTGGCAGACTATGCCCCTGAGGATAGTAATCAGTCGCTGAGGGTATATCCCAATCCTGCATCAGACAAAATTGAAGTGCATTGCATATCAGGTAATGGGGACGAAGTGGAAGGTTATACCCTGTCTGTAAAAAATGTATCAGGCAGAGAAGTGTATAATATTTACACACGAAGTGCCACAAAACAAATCCCTGTGTCTGATCTTGCAGCGGGAGTGTATTATGTGTCTGTGGTGATAGCCGGACAGGTACGGAAGACGGTAAGATTTATCAAAGTACAATAATAATATTTCGGCAGGTCGGTAAATAGTTTAATTTCGAATTGTTTTTTATCAAAGTCTGATTCTTCAAAATCCAATTTTTTTAATAATGCAATCTACGTTAAATACCTGATTTTTCATAGTTTTGGATAAAAATCCATAACCCGAATGAACCATCAGATCAGTACATTGCTGGATAAAATGGAATCTACGGCATCGGCATGGGAGACTGCCGGTGATAACAGGTACATATTTCTGAAGTGTTACACAATAATGAGCCGCAATATGGCAGAAGGTATATCTGCGGGCAGGTTTGCAGATCCCGAATGGGTGAGCCGGCTGATGGCAGTGTTTGCCGATTATTATTTTGAAGCATTGTTCAGATATGAAATATCTCCGGATGCGACTCCTGCGGTATGGCGTCAGGCACATGCCTGTGCTGTGGATGCAAGGGTGAAGACAGTACAACACCTGATGCTGGGTATCAATGCACACATCAATTATGACCTGCCTTTATCATTGTATGATTGTCTGTGTCATCAATGGTCATCGCTGGAGGCCAGAGAACGTACCCTTCGTAAACAAGACCATAATACGGTCAATGCGATAATCGCAGAATCCATTGATTCAGTGCAGGATATCATCCTTGCTCCCCGATCCAAAGCCTTGAAGATGCTGGATGTAGCACTTGGGCGGACAGATGAATGGCTGATAACCAAAGCTATTACTTCATGGCGCAGCAGAGTCTGGAATATTTCTGAACAAATGCTTGGATATTGTGATAATGAAGAAATGCGCCGCTCTATCATCCGCAATACTGAACAGGATGCCTTGAAAAAGGCAGACCTGATACTACTCGGCAAAAGCGGGATACTTGGATAACAGGATGCTGAAAAGGCAGGATATTGTTTTATAAGAAATACTGTTTATAGCTTGATTATCCCGAATTGTGACAGGATAGAAAATACGATAATAAGGATCAATAGCCTGTAGGCCCAGACATTGATGCCCGGCATTTTGGCCATATAAGCAGCTGAAATATATCCACCGACCGTCTGACCTACTGACATAAGCAGTCCGATACGCCAGTCTATGAGCCCCTGAGATGCAAATATTATCAGGACTAAAAGCGTGTAAATTGCGATGACAATAGTCTTAAAACCATTGGCTTCCATCATACTGTAACCGGAAACCAAAACCAGAGCTGCCAGAAAAAAAACTCCGGCACCCATCTGGATAAAACCTCCATAAAAACCTACTGCCAGATAGACCGGTACATTGATCCACCAGGATATTTGCCTTCTCAGATTTGTTTCACGAAGCCACCTTTCAGGATTTATCAATACCAAAATGAGCATGACAATCATCATATATCGGAATACCTTCAGGAAGTTTTCATTGGAAATAATCAATGCTGCATAAACTCCGGCAACCGAACCCACCAATGTAAGTATGATCATCCATTTGCTTCTGTCGAAATCAATCATACGGTTTTTGTGAAAACCGGCACCTGTTGCCAAACTCTGAAATATGATATTCACCCGATTGGTGGCATTGGCGATATTGGCAGGCAGCCCGGCCACATCTGTAAGCAGACTCAGCGTGATCACCGACCCGTTGCCTGCGAAAGTATTGATTATTCCGGCAAGAAAACTACCGGCAATGATGAGGAAATACTGAAACAGGCTGAAATCCATTACTTGCTATCCTGCTCCATATCCTGACACAATTCCACCAGCACACCATTGGCTGATTTGGGATGAACAAAGCATACCCACTTATTGTCTGCTCCACGTTTGGGCGCTTCGTTCAATAAGGTAAATCCAGCCTTACGGAGACGCTCCATTTCTTCATGGATATCTCTGACAGCAAATGCAATATGATGTATGCCGGGGCCTTTTTTATCCAGAAACTTCTGAATGGCACTGTCGGGATGTGTAGCTTTGAGCAGTTCTATTTTGTTGGGTCCGGCTTGTAAAAACGAGGTAATGACATTTTCTGAATCCACAGCTTCTCTTTTATATACCTGCGTATTCAGCAGTTTTTCAAACAATGCCTCACTTTCTTCCAGATTTTGTACGGCTATACCAATGTGCTCTATTTTGTCCATATGCGCTACCTTGTGACCCTTAGCAGAGATACATCCCCTCCCAGCTTATATTCTACACCATAAGCAGTATATCTGGCTCTCCACAGATATACCTCTGCCGGGGCGATCTGATCGTTGTAGCGGCCATCCCATTCATCCCTCAAGCGATTGGATTCAAATACTTTCTGACCCCAGCGGTTGAAAATCATGAATTCATAATTCTGAATGGCTCCTTCACACAATTCCCCTTTTTTGACAAATGGGCCGAATGTTTTATTTTTCGACATGGTCATAGTGTCAATGGTTTCAGGGAAGAAGGCATTGGCATATTCCAGTTTGGCTTCCGGAGCTTCTATGACTATGGATTTATTGAAGACATTGCAGGTGTCTCTTACTGTGACACTGTATTCCCTGTATTCATTGACGCTGATGGCATTGGTATTGGTGGCCCCTGACGACCACACCACTGATCTTGCAAATCCGTCGTACTCAGCCTGAATAAGAATAAAGCCCAGCTCACAGTTGCGGTTAGGATCAGTAGATGCCTTGAGATTTACCTCCGATATCAGGTCAAATTCTGCCGGAAGGACAAAATTTATGGAAGCAGAAATCCTGTTGTTGGGGCAGGTTCGTTCAGATACTGTGACAGAGTAGGTGCCGGTCTGAGATACAACTATTGAATTGACATTTCTGGCTCCGGTGCTCCATTCGATGGCACTGGATTCGCCGGTGAACGATAAATTCAGTCTTGCCCCTCTGTCAACACAAAAATTATTGAGACTGCTCGTCAGACTATTTAAAGTTAAAGTGGGGAAATCACTTTGAGGTAACGTAATGGTACCGACAGCCTGAGTACCGCAAAAATCGGTCATTGTAACCGTGTAGGTACCCGGCTGTGTCACAGAGATACTCTGCGTAGTCTCCCCGTTGCTCCACTGGTACCGGTAAGTAGCTACCGGTCCGGTGGCATTGCCGAAAGCAGAAAGTATACCGGTAGCATTATTGCAGAATTGTGAGAAGTTTTTATTGATAGTCACCTGACTCAGCTTGGTAGGGAAAGGCCCTAACTGATAAGTTGCACTTACGGTTTCATTGCATCGGTCCACCACGGTGACACTGTAGGTGCCCGGCTGCGGAGCTTCAATAAAGGAAATACCTGTCTGACCGGTACTCCACACCACAGATTGAACCAATGGGTGCCCCGGAGTGTAATCTGCTATTATTCTCATATTTCCTGTGGTACACCAGTCTCCCAAAGACTCAGAAAGCCTGACCATCGGCAGATTGTATTTATCTATCTTGGTGGTATCGCAGAGTTTGTAGCATACCTTGTCATCTACGGTTACAGTCACACTGTAGGTGCCTTCTGCAAATACTCTGAGGGTATCCATCATGGGGCCGCTGGCACCTGTACTCCATTCATACAATGTAGCACCTGTGATGGGTGTACGGAATGTCCAGTCGATGGGTTCATTGGGGCAGAAAGTTTTACCTTCAAATGAAATAGCCTGAAAATCCAGTTTGTACTCATTGGCTGAAGCGGTCAGTTTTTCAGCGTAAAAAGTATCCACAGACTTCCACACCAGGGTATCTGCTGCAAAACTGTGATTGAATAATATGGTACGTCCGATTGTATCGTGACACATGGAGTTGCCGTTGGGGTCAAGCTTGATAAGACCTGTGGCAAATTTGTCGCTGTCTATGCTGGTGTCAAAAATCACGGCACCTCCATCCTGGGTGGGGTGAATCTCGCCCAAAACGGTGACCACACCCAGTACTCTCGGAAAACTGTGTTGGAAGACCATCTCTCCCTTGTCGTTCATCTTGAGGACAAAGGGAAGTACTTCACCTGACTGGCCATCCTGATTGATGCCGTGTAGCCAGATTTCACTGGCAGTCCTGTTGGTAGTTATACTCCTGATGATAGTCGCATCATCCGTATTGAATCCTATTCTTTTAGACCATGCGACATCACCCTTTTTATCCGTTTTGAGCACAAAACCATTCAATATAAACTGAAAACTGTTGGTAATCGCAAAGAAATAACCCGCAACCACTACCGAAGAATCTGCAAGCATGGTAGCCGAAAGTGGTATGGGAACGGAGATAAAACTCTGTATATCAGTATATTGCTTGCTCCACAGTACATTGCCTGATGTATCCATGCGGGTGGTAAAGAAATTAAATGTCGAAGTGTCTGCAATGCCGGCCATCAAAAGATTTCTGTCAAAGCTGTTGCCGAGATAGGTCAGTACTGACGCGAGTGTATCCTGATCAGAGAAGGCCTTAAACAGCTTGCCGTATTCTACGTCACCGTTGTATTTGAGTCTGGTGAGCAGAATGTCTCCTTTGTCATGCCCTTCGACGCCGGAAGCTGCATAAAGGGATGTCCATACATTGGTAAGGAAATTTCCTCCGGTCCCGTCATTAAGCTCCTCCATACTGCTTATCCTTTTGATCCAGCCGGCTGAGCCGTTGATGTTGATGGAGCCGATGATTTTATTGGGTTTGATGTCTGAAGAAGATACTACTGAAAAGTATAGCGAATCATTGGCACCCTGCACCAAATTTGCTGATACTGTACCGAATGTCAAAGCATCTTCCATGACACTGATGCCTGTTGACCAGATTACATCTCCTTTGGGCTTATGTACAGTGATAATCACTGAATCAATGGTAATGGTGTCTCCCACCGGAGTGACCAGAAGATTCAGACTGGCATATCTGCCATCCAACAGCTGTACACCACTTGCAGTGAGCAGGGAGCTGTTGCCAAATGTATTGAACAACCTGTGATAGCTGTCCTGGCTACTGAGTGTGGTGCTCATGAGCATCAAAAAAAACAAAATCAGCGTATAAGACCTCATACAATATTTTTGAGCATTTTATTTTAATCAGCCGGCTATCATCGGAATATACCGGCAAAACAGATTTCTGCCTTTAAACGGCTAAAGATAGAAATTTTATTTTTACTATATGAATTGAAAGGGGAGCTGATAAAAATATTTTGAAAAATCGTAAGCCGCCACGACACTATCTGCGAATCACATGATCCAGCAAGTAGCGGATGGCTTCGGTGTAGCCGTCCAGTCCTTTGCCTACAATACTGTGCACAGCAGATTCCTTGATATAATTGGTATGTCTGTAAGTTTCCCGCTTGTATATATCTGTGAGATGTACCTCCACTACCGGAGTGGTAATGGCTCTCAAAGCGTCTGCAATGGCAATGGAAGTGTGGGTAAAGCCTGCTGCATTGAGTACTATACCATCATATCTGAAACCCACCGCATGCAGCTTGTCAATAATGTCCCCCTCATGATTGGATTGGTAATAATGGAGGTTGACTTCAGGAAAAAGTACCTCAAGCTCATCAAAAAAACTGTCAAAGGAGCGGTTGCCATAGATTTCGGGCTGCCGCAGTCCCAGCAGGTTGAGGTTTGGCCCATTGATGATAATGATTTGAATCATGTGCGCTTATTTGTTGTAATCACTTGTCATAATACATCACAACCAGAATGAGAGATTGAATCCCGTGAAAAAAGATTTTCGGTATAATTTAGTGTGCCACCTCCGAAATGAATTTAATCCTTGACAACAGCACTTCCTCCTCGGTGATGTCGTCTTCATTCAGTTTGCGTATAGCAGCATCTATGGCATCTGTCGGGGCACCCTTGAAATAGTCAAATACTTCTTCCACGATTTCTTCATCAATCTTGTCTTTGATGAAGTAGTTGATATTGATTTTTGTCCCTCCGTCCACAATATTGTTGAGCTCATAAAGCAATTCGTCATAAGTCATCTCCACATTGCGGGCTATGTCTTCCAGAGGCATTTTACGGTCAATGGACTGAATGATGGTGACTTTATTGCGGGATTTGTTGGCTACCTGCTTGATGACAACTTCGGTAGGTCTTTCTATTTCATTTTCCTCTACATATTTTTTGATCAGATCAATGAAAGGTCTCGCATATTTTTCGGCTTTGCCCTGACTTACACCGGATATCTTGAGCATATCCTGCATGCTGACCGGATAACTGGTCGCCATATCCTGCAGTGAAGGTTCCGAGAAAATCACCCAGGGTTGTAGATTATGCTTTTTGGCCACAGACTTACGGAGATCCTTCAATAGCTCTACCAGTACAGTATCCAATGCGGCTCCCTGCGAACTTCCGGTCTCAATATCATCATCTTCCTTGACGGAATAATCCCTGTTGAGCGGTATCTGAATGGAATGCGGCTTTTTGATAAAATTTCTTCCTGCATCGGTGAGTTTCAGTATGCCGTACTGTTCGATTTCTTTATAGATGAGGTCATGCAGAATAGCCTGCCTGAAAATCGTATGCCAGAAAAGCTCATCTCTCTCGCTACCCTTGCCGAATAAAGGGAGTTTGTCGAATTTAAAATCTTTCATTTCCTTGGAGAGCTTGCCGGTCACAAACTCAACCAGAGGCTTGATGGTATAGTTTTCGTTCAATTGCTCGATGACCTTGAGTGCCAGCTGCATTTCTTTCTGTACCTCTTCCTTTTGCTTGGGGTATTTGCAGTTGTCGCACATATTGCCGCAATTATCCTGCTTATATTCTTCACCAAAATAATGGAGCAGAAATTTTCTGCGGCAGGTACTTGTCTCGGCATAGGCTATTACCTCTTCCATGAGCTGTGCACTGAGTTCTCTCTCAGCCACGGGCTTGTCACGGAGAAATTTTTCGAGTTTCACAATGTCCTTGTAGGAGTAAAATGCAAGGCAATCGCCCTTCAATCCGTCTCTTCCGCCCCGACCGGTCTCCTGATAGTAGTTTTCTATACTCTTGGGTATGTCATAATGAATCACAAATCTCACATCGGGCTTGTCTATACCCATCCCGAATGCAATGGTAGCCACGATTACTTCCACCTCTTCCATCAGAAAGTCATCCTGTACCTGAGTACGGGTTTTGGCATCCAGACCTGCGTGGTAGGCTGCTGCCTTGATACCGTTGACATTGAGCACCTGAGCTATTTCCTCCGTAGATTTGCGGGATTGAACATAGACTATGCCGGACTTGGATCCCGAAGTCTTGATAAACTTTACTATATTGCGTATAGTGCTATCCTTGTTGACCTTGGGTCTCACCTCGTAGAAGAGATTGTCTCTGTTGAATGAGGAGATAAAAGTGTTGGCCTTTTCTATTTCCAGGCTTTTGAGGATATCGGACTGTACTTTGGGCGTAGCCGTAGCAGTGAGTGCAATGACCGGTATATCATCATTGATGGAAGAAATCATATGTCTTATCCTGCGGTATTCCGGTCTGAAGTCGTGTCCCCACTCCGATATACAGTGTGCTTCGTCCACAGCGACAAAGGATACATCCGCCTTCTGAAAAAACTCTATGTTTTCATCTTTGGTCAGGGTCTCCGGAGCGATGAAGAGCATTTTGGTTTTGCCGCTCATGATTTCGGTTTTTACCTCATTCATCTGTGTTTTGTTGAGAGATGAATTGAGGAAGCTGGCAATATTGTCTTCCTGGCTGTAGCTTCTGATGCTGTCCACCTGATTTTTCATCAGCGCTATCAATGGAGAGATGATGATAGCCGTACCCGGCAGCATCATGGCCGGCAACTGGTAACACAGACTCTTACCTCCGCCGGTAGGCATTATCACAAAGGTATTTTTACCATCCAGAACACTTTTTACGATTTCTTTCTGATCTCCCTTAAAAGTTTCAAATCCAAAATACTTTTTCAGGGCTGCATGGATGTCTTGGTCAGTGTATTGCATTTTATGGTTGTTTCTTATCCCTACAATCTTAATAATAAGTTTACAATAATTTTACCGAATAAAAATATGGGTTGTATCCCATAAAACCAAATGATTTCGAAAGAAAAAATAAAAACCGAAAGTTTCTTCAATCATTTGAAATTAATCAATTTTACATACTTTTGAACCGGGATTGGTACTGACGGAAATAATCCGGAAACCGACCGGAAAGTGTCAATAACTCGAAATTAAGAACCCTTTTTTCAAACGGATGCCAAAATTACAAAACTGTCTGTGAAAAATCATATTCTCATTAAAGAAAAAATTCAGCAAACCCTCCTCACCGAGGCAGAAGCATTGCTCAATCTTTCAAAAAACCATAGTGAAGGCGTAATCAAAGCGGTGGAAAGTATTTTTTACTCACGGGGCAGACTGATTGTCACCGGGATAGGCAAAAGTGCCATAGTAGGGCAGAAGATCGTGGCGACGCTCAACAGCACCGGCACTCCATCTTATTTTATGCATGCGGCTGATGCCATACATGGGGACCTGGGCATGATTAAGGAAGAGGATATCATCATGTGCATCTCCAGGAGTGGAGAAACCTCCGAGATCAAGGTTCTGGTACCGCTTATCAGAAACTTTGGCAACAAACTTATTGCCATGGTTTGCAATGCAGAGTCTTACCTGGCAAGATCTGCGGATTTTGCGATTCATATTCCCATCGAAAAAGAGGCAGACCCCAACAATCTGGCTCCAACGACCAGTACCACGGCGCAGCTTGCCATGGGAGATGCTATGGCTATGGCTTTGTTATCACTGAGAGGTTTTTCGCCCGATCATTTTGCCAAATATCATCCGGGTGGCAGCCTTGGCAAGCAACTTTATCTCCGGGTGGATGATATCTACCGGAACAATGAAAAGCCCAAGGTATCTGTACATGACAGCTTCAGAACGGTAGTCATGGAAATGACGTCCAAAAGACTGGGCATGACTGCAGTAATGGATGAATTTGACAATATCGCAGGCATCATCACGGACGGAGATCTGCGCAGAATGATGGAGAAGTATGACAATCTGCAGGACAAAAAAGCTGCTGACCTTATGACATCTGACCCGAAAACCGTAACCGGAGATACGATGGCCATCGAAGCACTGAATATAATGCGTCAATACAGCATTAGCCAGCTTATCGTAAAGGATGAAAACAGGTATATGGGAGTCATTCATATCCACGACTTGCTCAGAGAAGGTATAGTATAGCACGAAATACTCGTATGAATAAACCGGTAAATCTCATAGAGGGCAGGGTCATCCGTCAGTTTATTTTTCTGGCAGTGATTTTGTCCGTATTGGTATTTGTGGCAATACAACTGCACTTTTTGATTGTCCCCTGTCTTGCGGCATTGACCTTTTATGTACTACTCCGCAATCTCATGTTCAGACTGGTGGAGAAGTATAAATGGAAAAAATGGCTGGCTGCTTTATCCCTGATGCTGCTGACACTGGTGATTATAGTAGTGCCTTTATTCTGGCTGTTTAATTTCGGCTACGCCAAGATCATATCAGTCATCGAAAATCCGGACACCATCAAAACATCCTTTGCCAATATCACACATTATATCAATGCTCAGTTTGGAATCAATGTCATAGATACCGAATATGTCGCAAAACTCAACCACTTCCTGCTGGATATCGCCCAAAAGACCATAGGCAGTACGATCAATACCATCGGGGCTTTTGGTATGATGTATCTTATTCTGTACTTTATGCTGTACCAGTATGAGGATGTAGAAAACTGGGTACGGAACAAGCTACCGCTGCGCAATGTCAATTCCAATAAACTGATCCGTAAAACACAGGCACTCATCATCAGCAATGCTTTGGGCATCCCTGTGGTTGCGATTGTGCAGGGATTGGGTGGGCATGCGGGGATACTGGATATTTGGAGTGGAGGAATATATGCTTTTCGGATTATTGACAGGCATCGGGAGCATTCTGCCGGTAGTAGGATCTGCCATAGTGTATGTGCCCTTGAGTTTGTTTCTGCTTTCGCAGGGATTTACCGGCAGTGGAGTAGGAGTAGGGCTTTGGGGTGTGTTTATCATTGGCACCTCAGACAATGTGGCACGATTTGCCCTGCAGAAGTATATGAGTGACACCCACCCTTTGGTCACTATATTCGGGGTCATTATGGGTATCAATGTATTTGGTTTTATCGGGGTGATTTTCGGGCCGATTATCCTGTCTTTGTTGTGGCTGCTGATAGAAAATATCTGGATGAATTTGATGTAAATAATAAAGAACAGCCTGTCTGACAGAGCAATAAATATTAAAAATTCTACAGGTATTGGCTAAAAAAAGCTATCTTGGGCCCACAATAAGCCCCGAAGTTATGGCAAACCGCAAGCCTGAAGGAAGAAAAACACCCCGTCCGGTTCAAACCGGGCCCGTGCAAAAATCCCTGGATTACACAAAAATCCTGTGGGTAATCTCCCTTTGTATCGTTGTATTGACCTTTTTATATGTAAGATACACCCAATTGTCATTGCCTTTGGACAGGGATGAAGGCTCACTGCTTTATTCGGGTTACAGTCTGCTGCATGGTAAAATACCGTATGTGGATTTTTATGAAATCAAGCCCCCGGGCATTTTTGCAGTGTACGCCCTTTTTCATCTGTTATTCGGCTATGGTAATGAAATGCTACATATCGGCCTGATAGTTACTCAACTGGGCATCGCCCTTCTGTTTTTTAAGGCAGCAGAGCGCATGTATCACAGCCGCAATGCCGCTTACATGGCAGCCGTCACCTTTCTGCTGCTTTGCCTCAATCCGTATTTTTTGAGTTTTGCAGTAATGAGCGAATACTTTTTCATATTGTTTTTCCTCGGAGCAGTACTGCCGCTGCTGAAAAATCCGGAAGAGATATCAGACAGAGACTATGTGATCTCAGGGCTATGTTTTGGCATGACGGCAATGATCCGGCAGCATGCCATATTTTTTGCCCTGCCATACCTGCTTTTCGTACTCCAATCTCTGGACTGGAATATTAAAAAACTGATGAAGCCCGGATTCAGAATTCTGGCCGGGGCAGCCGCCGTGGTGCTACCTTTGATATTGTATGTCACAGTCAGAGGAGCACTCGATGATATGATATACTGGATCTGGGAGCGGCCCAATAGTTCATTTATAAAGCAGATATCCTTCAGTGAAGGCCGGGTGCATCTGAAAGCATTTCTCAATCTGCTCAAAAATGTGTACACAGAGTGGATGTGGGTATTTTTTGCCGGATTGGCATTGGTCGCAGTGAGGCTGCCGGCGATGCGATACAGATACGTCGCACTTCCTGTTCTGCTGGTATTGTCAGTAGCGGCAGTATTCCCGGGCAACCGGTTTTATGGTCATTACTGGATACTTACTTTTCCGGCCGTAGTGATGATCACAGCAGCGTCTGTGCTCTGGCTGGAAAAAATTACTGATAATGTCATACGCAATGCTGCTTTGGTCGTAGTGCCGATATTAATGATTTTGCACATGTACAGAAACCGGGAGGCGTTCTTTCCCGTGCAGCAGGATGGATTGTACCGCTTTATCTACGGTGATAATCCCAATTATACATTGCATAAGCTCACCGGATATCTCAAAAACAGAATTAAAAAAGGAGAGGAAGTCTTCGTGTTTGGCTCCGAGCCTCAGGTGTACTACGAGTGCCGGGCCATACCCTCTACCCGACACTCCTACATTGCTACCGTGCATGTGCCGGGTAGTACCAATGTGCCGTACCAGCAGGAAGTGATGGACTATCTGCAATCCCGAAAGCCCGAATATATCATGCATGTGCAGTATGCCCATTCTGTATATATGACGGAGGAAAGCAGCCGTAACCTCTACAACTGGATCTTTTCATTTGAGCAGAATCACTATGATGTGATTGCCCTCGCCGAAGAAGGAGATGACCGGCAGATCCGTTACCTCTATGAGAATGATGCCGCCGCCTACAAGCCTTCAGGGTCTAAGTATATAATACTTTATCGTCGCAGAGCCGGATAATGTATTCTGTATTAATATTTATAGATTAGCCTAAACATCAATGGAGATTGAATTCATCAATTATTCGCTCTGATTTTAAGCTATCGATAAAGATTATTAAATAATTACTTATGGTGAAACTTATTGATAAGGTACATTGTTGATGGGTTAGGTTTTAAACTTATAGAAATGGATACTAAAGGTGTAAAAAAAATCAAAATTAATACTGCTGTTGCGAAACCAATAGTAGAAGCAATGGAAAAGAAGCAGGATCATAAGAATAAAGTAATGTCCGGTGAGATTAAAGTAAAGATAAGCAAGGGTGATAGATTTGCATGATTCTTACGAAGTATTTGTAAATGAAAGTGATTTAAAAAATGATGAATTTGAGTATTTTTTACTACTGATTCAAATATAGTCTACATATTAGGATTCTCCAATGCTTCATATTTATTTAGGACTGAATGTTTAGTGTGTAGTAATATTTTTAGTTTTACATTCTATCCTTCAGAACAGAAAGGACAATACGATCCGAAAATTAAGTTGACAATAATAAAGACTATCCACAGATTTATAGAGTTATATAAATGTCCTGTTATTTATGTGTGTGATACCAGTTCTTCTGGTGGTAGAGGAAGGCTTCGCTTATTCAGTAGTTGGTTTAACGAATATTCTAAAGGGCTTTTTTTGCATGATCAAAGAATATTTGAAACCGATTATCAGCAAATACCTCTCGGAATAATAGCAGCAGTTTTTGATTCGAACTTCAATCAATATCTTAATGAAATTGACTCTGCCTGGATGGGTTAGTAATACTCACAGGTATTACTTTTCTACACTAGTGGGAATGTTTTTTGAACGAATGTTAGTCGTTTGTCTGCTATTTCTGCTTTTTTGATAACAATCTAATAAGTACACTCCACTTACCTTTGACTACTATCATTTTATATATTGAAAAACAATTGAATATGCATAAGTAAAATTAATAGTATGCTTATTCAGGCAGACAAAATCTCAAACAGGGTGCACCACAAGCCCGCTTTTGAAAATCAATTGCTGTATAATAACACGACCAATATTTTGTTTTGCCGGATTCTCCTTGATTTTACAAGATAAATTTTCAGGCAGCTATTGACAAAGCTCCGACATTGATTTATATTTGCCGAAATAATCGTCAAAATTATGTAGATATAAATGACAATAGGGTTATTAGCTAAATCTGCCGGAGATGGAAACGATGAACACCCGAACTGAGAACACTTGAATCCGCCGCCGGCGGAAACAACCGAACACTTGAATCATTTTCGCCACAGACGCATTCGCATCGTTCGAATTGCTCATCGCTCGAATCATTCATCGTTCATCGTTCGAATTGTTCATCGCTCGAATAGTTCGTCGTTTCCGCCATCGGCGGATTCGAATCATTCGTCGTTCAAATCATTCGTCGTTAACATGTATCTCAACTGTCACACTTATTTCAGTCTCAGATATGGTACCTTCTCTCCGGAGGAGCTGCCTAAAGCTGCACGTGAGGCAGGGGCTGATGCCATCGTGCTATCGGATATCAACAATACTTCCTGTGCCTTTCAGTTTGTGCAGGCATGCCGGGCTGAAGGGATCAAACCTATCCTCGGTATTGAGTTTCGGCAGGACGGAGATTTTTTGTATCTCGGTATAGCCCGCAATGATGAAGGCTGGCGGGAGCTGTGTGCACTGCTGACAGAATCCTCACTCAACGGGGAGCCGCTGCCTAAGGAAGCACCGGAGTTCCGGCATTGCTACATCATCTACCGCAGATTACCCAAAGGTATAGAGCTGCTTCGGGATTATGAATATGTGGGTGTCCGCCCCGAAGAGGTCAATCACCTTTTTTCATCCTATCTGAAAAACTATCCCGAAAAGCTCGTTGTCTTCAGTCCCGTGACTTTTGCAGATCAGGATGGCTTCCGGGCACATAAGCTGCTCCGCTGTATAGATCTTAATATCATCATCGGCAAACTCGAAGCTAAAGACTGCGCCAGATCTACTGAATCTTTTTATCCACCCGGCCATCTGGAAAAAGTTTTTCAGCAGTATCCCCGGATTATTGCCAACACCCGCCATATCCTCGACAGCTGCCACACTGATATGCAGGCAAGCTATCTGCACAACCGCCGCACCTTTACCGGCAACGAGGAGGACGACTTCAAGCTCCTCAGTAAGCTTGCTGTCAGTGGCTGCCAGCGCAGGTACGGACCCAAACACCGCAAAGCCATGGAACGTACGCACAAAGAGCTCAAAGTCATCCGGCAGATGGGCTTCTGCGCTTACTTCCTCATCACCTGGGATATCGTACGGTATGCACATTCAGCCGGATACTTCCATGTGGGCCGTGGCAGCGGGGCTAATTCCATTGTGGCCTACAATCTTGATATCACCGATGTGGACCCGCTGGAGCTGGACCTGTATTTTGAACGCTTTATCAACCCGCACCGCTCGTCACCTCCTGATTTTGACATAGATTTCTCATGGAACGAAAGGGACGATGTCACCGACTATATCTTCAAGCGATACGGCAGGGAGCACACCGCACTGCTTGCCACTTACAATACATTCAAAGGCAAATCCATCATCCGTGAGTTGGGCAAAGTACTCGGTCTGCCCAAAGCTGACATTGATATCATCGTAGATGAGCCCATGGCCACCGAAAAGCATCATCCCTTTGCCAGGCATATCTTTAAGTATGGTAAGATGATCGAAAAATTTCCCAACTATCTTTCCATCCATGCAGGAGGCATCCTCATCAGTGAGCGGCCGCTCAATTATCACACTGCATTACAGATGATGCCCAAGGGCTTTCCGATCGTGCACTTCGATATGTACGGTGCCGAAGATCTGGAGTATCATAAGTTTGATGTACTCTCGCAGCGGGGTCTCGGCCATATCAGGGATGCCGTAGAGCTGGTCAGACAAAATCAGGGCAAAGCCATCGACATCCACAACCTCACCGCCATCAAGGAAGACCCCAATGTCAAAGCTCAGCTCCGCTCCGGTCACTGCATAGGATGTTTTTATATCGAATCTCCGGCTATGCGGGGTCTGCTCCACAAATTGCGGTGCGACAATTATGTGCATCTCGTAGCCGCCAGCTCTATCATACGTCCGGGAGTGGCGCAGTCGGGTATGATGCGTGAGTATATACATCGCTTTCACCATCCGGACAGTTTTACCTACATCCATCCGGTATTTGAGGAGCACCTCGGTGAAACATTCGGTGTCATGGTGTATCAGGAGGATGTGATGAAGATTGTGCACCATTTTTCAGGGCTGGATCTCGATGAGTCGGATATCCTGCGCCGCATCATGACGGGCAAAAAGAAGAGTTCCGATACCTTCCGTCGCCTGCAGGAGAAATATTTCCGAAATTGCCGTGAGCGGGGCTATCCGGACGAACTGGCTAAAGAGGTATGGCGGCAGATCGAGAGCTTCAGTGGTTATTCCTTCTGCAAGGCACACTCTGCGAGTTTTGCAGCGGAGTCCTTCCAGAGTCTGTATCTCAAGACCTACTTCCCGCTTGAATTTATGACCGCAGTAATCAATAATTTCGGTGGCTTCTACAGTACCGAGCAGTATATCCATGAGGCCAGAATGTGTGGAGCCACCATTGAGGCACCCTGTGTCAACCACAGCACATACCTTACTCATATTTATGGCACTACCATATATATAGGTTTCATCCACATCGCCAATCTGGAACGCAAGACAGCCATCTTCATCGTAGAGGAAAGGCTGGCACACGGCGACTACCGCAGTCTCAGAGACTTTGTCAATCGTGTCGAAATCTCCAAAGAGCAACTGGAGATACTCATCCGCATCGGTGCATTCCGCTTTACAGGTATGAACAAGTATGAACTGATGTGGGAAAAAAATGCCGTCCACAACCCACTCATCAAACATGTACATCATGCCACTTTTTTTGACACAGAGCCTGAAAGTTATACTCTGCCGGTACTGGCGGAGACAGAGCATGAGCAGGCTTTTGATGAGATTGAGCTGCTCGGATTTCCGCTGTGCAATCCCTTTGACCTTCTGAAGACAAAATTCCGGGGCGACATCAAGGCACAGGAAATGAAAAACCACATCGGCAAGACGGTCCGTATGGTCGGCTACTACGTGTGCCGCAAGTGGGTGACGACTGTCAAGGGTGATATTATGAATTTCGGTACCATGACCGACGTGGATGGTCATTTCTTTGACACGGTTCACTTCCCGCCGAGCCTGGCAAAATATCCCTTCAAGGGTAAGGGCTGCTATCTCATACTGGGCAAAGTGGTGGAAGACTTCGGCTTCCCGAGCCTGGAGGTGAGCAAGATGGAGAAGCTGCCGTTTGTGAAGGATGGGAGGTATTAGAATAATTACGAATGCAATATTGGGAATTGCAAATCTGAAGTAATAATTTATCGATATACATTTTTTCGATGACTTATACGCCGTATATCTACTACTTTAATTTTCGATTCCACACTATCAAAACCCTATAATTGCCTTGACGGAATCTCCATAATGCATCATCAGAAGTTTTGATTTTTACACAACCTTTAGGAAATGGATTGGACGATAGCAACTCTATCTTATCAATTATCTTTAGTTGTTCTTTTTGTGGTATAGCTTTCAAATCTTTTACAGCCCCTTCACTAAAGACTATATCATAAGTCTCCACTTAAAATCATATTCTTAACATCCTTGAAAGGTATTTTTTTATCATTCTTGCGAGTGCTGGCAATGATAATATCTAAAAAATCAGGCCATAAATCACCATATTTTTCCAGATCTATTTGTACATATTTTTTCTTTGTGTTGTTGTCTTCCAGATAAATTATTCCATCCATGAGAAATCGACTTTTAATAAACTTTAATAGGCATAACGCAAAGGAATCAAAAATAGTTCATTATACGGAATGAGTTCTATTTTTCAAGTGGATGCATATCAACTTTTTACCATTTATTCAAGTTTCAGTTCAGTCATCACATCATCATAATCCAGTCCCATCTCAGAATTTTTATCGTATTCGGCCATTCTGTTTCTAACCACTTCCTTATGAGATTCAGGAACGATGCTATCTTCACTGATTTCTCCATATCTGGATTTTAAACTGTTCCAGTCCGAGATAGGAATAAAAACACCAGTGGTTTTGCCGGTATCGTCCGTGATATATTGCACATTCATAAAGTTATTTTTATACTTAGATTTAACGCAAGTTATTCTTGAATGGTTCAATGTTTAAGCTTGGAATTATACAAGTCTGGAGGTGAGTAAGATGGAGAAGCTGCCTTTTGTGAAGGATGGGAGGTATTAGCCGGAATATAAGAATAACCATAAATCATAATTGGTCTTGGAATGATTATCGGTTTAATGATAATTTCATAGAATTGGTTGGGTATTTTTTGTCACTAATTGACAATAAAATATGTATGGTTTTGTGTCTGTATGTACAAGTTTTACTACTCTAAATAACATGGTACCGACATAACGAAAAGTCATACAGGGAGTGTCCTGAACGGGAGTTAAAAGAGAATGGATATCTTTCATAGTCATGTAACCCTGCAAGACTGTCCGGGACATTCAGAATTAGCAGAAACGCAAGAACTTTTATGATCGATCAGTATGCATATTCTGTATCGTTATTAATGTTTAATAAAAATATAAAAAAAGTTAAACAAAAAGTCAATTTTTTGAAAACAATCATGCAGAGTGAATGTTAAGCAGCTGTTGTATTTTCAACATCTAACAAAACTTTAAATCCTATGAGTACTTTGTTATCAGTTTTTAATTTGGCAGGTAGTCTTGCCTCCAACGATTATGTTGGTTTTACCTTCTTTATTGGCTATATGGCCATGTTTGCTGCTTCAGTATTCTTCTTTTTCGAAAGAAATCAGGTCGAAGGCAAATGGAAAACATCCATGTTGGTGGCCGGCTTGATTACAATGATTGCTGCCGTACATTATTTTTACATGAGAGATGTATGGCTCACTACCGGTGAATCACCTACACAATTCAGGTACATCGACTGGATACTTACTGTGCCTTTGATGTGTGTAGAGTTTTATTTAATCCTGAGGGCTTTTGGTGCAAATCAGTCATTGTTATGGAAAATGATTGGCTACTCATTGCTCATGCTTATAGCCGGCTATTTGGGTGAGACGGCCTTCAGGGAGAACAGTGTTCTTTGGGGTATAATTTCTACAGTAGGCTATGTGGGAATCTTGTATGAGGTGTGGTTTGGGTCAGCGAGTAAACTTGCCGGCAATTCTAATGATCCTGCATTGCAAAGTGCTTTCAAAGCGCTGGGTTGGTTTGTTTTGGTGGGTTGGGCCATTTATCCTATTGGTTACATGGCGATAGAAACAGATGGGTGGTTGAGAGGAGTAATCGATGTCAGGAATATGGACCTGATTTACAACATTGGGGATGCTATCAATAAGATAGGCTTTGGTTTAGTGATTTATAGCCTTGCTGTAAGTTCTTCAAAAGGCAAAGCTGCAGTAGCATAAACAATTAAAATATAAGGGGATCGATAGTGCCAATCCTGCCTATCGACCCTTTTTTGCAAATATCATTTTTCAATAATTATGTGGTTAAACAACTTATATGTCACATACAATAAGTTTAAGAATAGTTTTTCCCGTAATCTTTCTCACTTTTATTTTCGCGTTGGCCGGAATATTTTTTCCTGTCCAGGTCGAGCATATTCAATATCCGTTATTCATCATTCTGGTTTTGATAATTGGTTTGCCACATGGAGCAACAGACTATCTTTTATTTCGCAGGTTGAATGGCAATAAGATTCGCCTACATCAAACTGTAAAGTTTTTTATAATTTACCTTTCAGCCATATTCGGTTTTTTAACCCTTTGGCTGATATTGCCGACAATTTCATTTGCTGTTTTTATAATATTATCAGCATACCACTTCGGCCAATCCAACTGGGAAAATGCATTATCTAATAAAGTTGTTTCTCACATTCTGAATATTACGTGGGGAGCATTTGCGATTGGAGGAGCTGTTTTGTGGCATTGGGGTGAAAGCAATATTATTATTACTCAATTAGTGGGGTACAAGCCAGATTTTACAAATGAATTTATGGGAATGGTTCAGTTTCTGCTGGTTTTATTAAATATATTGTTTATTGTATTGTTAGTTCTGATGAGAAAAATATCTCTAAGCCGATTTTTGAATGAGATTTTTAAACTGACCATATTGTCCATAGTATTTTACTTTACACCTATGCTGATAAGTTTTACAATTTATTTCACACTTTGGCATTCCTTAAGCTCTTTATTGAGCCAGATGGCGTTCTACAAAAAATTATGGCCATCATTTACCATTAAAGATTATTACATACAGGCAGCCCCATATACTCTTGCTGCAATTATCGGATTAGTCATAATGATATTCATTTATCAGACTTTTTCTCCGGGTATATCATCCATTAGTATTTTTATGATATTCATAGCAAGTATGACTCTTCCTCACATCTTCCTCGTAGAACAAAGCTACCATTAGTTTTATGTGAATTCTAGAGAGACTATGTCTATACTACCAGCTTAGCAGTCTATGATTTAATGCTGGTGTGTTACATATTTATATTATTCCAACATAACGGGTGTATTGGCAAGATTTGTTACTCTATTGATTCCCGGCCCCAGGTTACAATATGTTTGAACAAGTATGATGCTGCGATGGGGTATTTTGTGCAGTAAATTTTATTTATTGATTTCGTAATGATTTATAAATGAATACCTTGCTCATTAAATCACCTTGAGTTTAAATCTGTTGATACCTTAAGATTGAAGACAAGGACTTAAAAATATCTTACTAATTAAATGTGATTCTAGTCTATATTTTCCGTTGTTACTAGCTTTTCAAAGCCCTTATTTAATAATACAGTTGTGTTCAAAAATATTTCCGTTTTGTATCTCCATTTCCATGAGTGCTAAATAACTATTTCCATTGTTTGGTTTTGATAAACCTCATTTGAGCAAGCCGTCAAAGTCACCGCTTCACCCATTTCTTAAACTCCGGAGACCTCTCCACACTTACGATTACTTCCTCTCCGGTGGGATGTATCAGCTGGAGTTTTACTCTGGATTTGGTAGCAGCAGACATGGATTGAATAGCTTTGCGGTGTACAATGTATTGTCGGTTGATGCGGAAATAATCACTGCCTGCCATATGCTGCATGATATGATCCAGTGTATATTCCAGAGGGAATCTTTGTCCCCTGAAATTCACGGCAAAGGTGAGTTTTTCTTTTGTATAATAAAATGCCACCTCCTCATAGGGGAGTATTTCTATTTTCTGGCCTATTTTGATCAGATATCTCTTTTCCTGCAGTGCAGCTTCGTCAGGTAGGTTAGTCTGCGGTAAGGATTGGTGAGTGTAATGTCTTTTATATTTTTCAAATACGGCCCGCAGCTCTTCTGATTTGACCGGCTTGAGCAGATAATCCAGAGAGTACACCTTAAATGCCTCAAGTGCGTATTGGTCATAGGCTGTAGTGAATATGACAGGCTTTTGAATATTGCTCAGCCTGAATATTTCAAAGCTATTGCCATCCGCCAGATGTATATCCATAAATATCAGATCATGCTCATGGGACTGGCGGAAAAATGCTGCTGCTGCCTCCACAGTATCTAAAACGGGGAAAAATTCTGCCTCCGGTTGCAGTTGTTTTATCAGACTGCACAGTCGGGTGGCAGCCGGTTGTTCGTCTTCTATGATGACAATTTTCATTTCATATCTTTTTTATCAGAGGGATGGTCACTTCAAAAAACCCGTCCCGGGGCCCTGCAGTCATATTTTTGCCTGCGATATTACTGTACCTTTTCATAAGTGTCTCCAGACCAAAGTGTGTGGATGGTATTTTATCCCTGCGGAGCCTTATTTCATTCCTTACCTTCAATCTGTCCTCCGTGATGCTGATTTCGATTTTGAGAGGATGATGCACAGATACGACATTGTGTTTTACCACATTTTCTATGATAATCTGCAGGGTGAGAGGTATAATCTGATCATCAGTTACATGGGTTATCTGATTGTCAATCTGCAATCCTTTACCAAATCTGACCTGCAGAAGATACAGATAGTCTGATGCGATATTTAGTTCTTCATCGAGCGGTATGAGATCTTTATTCCTGTATTCGAGCACTGTGCGATAGAAATCGGCCATTCGCCCGGCAAACTCAAGAGCAGTATCCTTATCGGTTTCTATGGCTGATATCAGGGTATTGAAACTGTTGAACAAAAAGTGCGGATCTATCTGACTTTTGATCATCTCGAGTTCGCTTTTCATTTTTTCATTGGTCAGTTGCTGTATATAGCGTTTGCGCTTTTCGCGACTTCTGATGATTTGTACAGCGAGCAGAAAACATGAGACTATAAATATTATGTAAAACCAGGTAGTCCTGTAAAATGGAGTCAGGATTTCAAAAGCCTGCTCATATACCACCGGCCAGGTAAAGCTCTCCTGCGTATCGCATTGAAGAATAAATTTATACTTGCCCGGTCTCATATTGGGAAAAATGAGTTTTTTATCCTTGGTATATATCCATCGGTCACTCTGTCCCACTATTTTGTATCTGAATGCGGGAGCGGAGGGATTATCCATCCATATGGCTGTGTAAGCTATCTGCAGGTCATTATTATGAAAAAGCAATGC
The DNA here is from genome assembly GCA_016716335.1 of Saprospiraceae bacterium. Lineage (GTDB taxonomy): Bacteria > Bacteroidota > Bacteroidia > Chitinophagales > Saprospiraceae > OLB9. The sequence goes on from JADJWN010000004.1 coordinate 97,871, forward strand.
CCCTTTTTTGTCTATGTGCCGGTGATCGTCTCCTGTATTGAACTGCTGTATGATCAACCGGAGTTGAGGCATTTCCGGTGCAGGTGTATATTGTATTATTCTTTTTTCATCCGAAAACCAGATATTGCCATACGTATCACTTGCCAGTGCATGGAGATGTGCATTGATTTGTCTGAATTTCTGATTATTGCCGTAATTCCGGACTATGTGGTTTTCGGGGTCTAAGATATCCATGCCGTTGGAGTGAAATATGTTGAGCCTGCCTTGATTATCCCCGATAATCCCGGATACTCCGGAAGTAAAAACTCCATTTTCAAAAGATTGTGGAGTGCCGGTTTTATGCTGAATATTGTACAACTCTCCTGAAGTGGTACTGTACCAGATAGTTCCGTTTTTATCCTCAGTAATACTCAGGATACTGTGCCTTGAAGGTATCGGGTTTATCACACCTTCGTTACTTACAGTCAATAACCCAAAACCGTCAGTACCTACCCACACCTGCTTTTTTGAATCCACAAATAAAGAATAATTATATCCCGTAGTCAAACCTTCTTTTTTTGTGAAATTCCGGATTTTTCCGGTAGTGAGGTTCCACACAGTGATACCTCCCAATGTAGCTGCCCATATCTCCTGATCTTTTTTTGCCATGGAGATCACGTTATTGTTCAGAAGACCTTGCTTTTCGGTAAAAAAGGAAACCGATTTTCCCGATCTGTCGTAAATCATAATTCCCTCACCAAAGGTGCCGCAATACAACTTTCCGGTATGACAATCCGTAAGCAGGGATAACACATGTACATCTGATTTTATTATAGAGTTTGATAAGGTCCCTGTATTATATTCGAAGAGCCGGTTTTCATCAGCAAAATACAGGAGTGAATCGCATACTGCCAAAGCCTGCACATTTTTTACTCCTGCCAAAACAGTAAAAAACCGACTGTCGATACTCTTCAGCCCCTGCTTAGGTTCATAAAGCCATATTGTGCCGGTATCATCACAATACAATAATTCAGAAGAAGTTTTTTCCTCTGAGCATACTTCGCTGCGTTTCAAGGACGAGGATGGGAGGTGATAACTATATAGTCCTGTATGTCCCGGTACCAGCAAATAAAAGTTTTCCGGGTCATTGGCGGTAAGTTGGGTAATGGTTTTGCCTGATAAAAAATGTAATTGATCTCTTTTGTTTTGCAGAATTACATACAACCTGTTCTCAAAGGTACCGGCGGCGAGGGATTGATATTTTTCATTCCATGCCAGCGTGTAGATGATTTCCTTTTTAAGACCGACATATTCTTCAGGTATTACACAATCTATGTGTGTCATTTGAACAGATATTACCTGAACACCCATGTCAGTCCCTATGGCAATGCTGTTTTTTCGGATTTTTTCGAGACAATATATCTCATCACTCAGGATTCCGTCATCGATGTTATAATTAAGGAGTTGTCCATCCCTGCTATAAATAAATAATCCTGAACCATAAGTAGTGATAATTTTACTGCCGTTATCCATAAGTTTTATACCGGTAATCCGGCTTATAATTTTTTTGTCGGCAAAGACCGGGGTAAGTTTTTCATTGTAAAAAATTGCAAGACCCCCGTCTTCATAACCCACCCAGAGACTATCTCCTTCAGTTTCCATGGCTGTCACCTTCTGAGTATTGTGCTCTTTTCTCAAATAAATTTCGGAGTTGCTGCCATCATATCTTATCAATCCATTTTCTGTACCTATCCATACATATTCATCTCCCTGTCTGTACAAATTTGCCACTCTTGCTGCCCTTGCACCTAAGGCGTCTTTATGATACTGACATTCAATATATTGAGCCCGGGTCAGGATGTATGGCAAAATCAACAATCCGATCAACAACCTTCGGTTTGCTTTCACTTCGCTACAGATTTTGCATCTACCGTAATTTTGATTTCCTCACTGATTTTATTCAGGACTATTCTCGGGATATGGATGTTAAAATCACTCAGTAACACAGTGAATTCCGAATGAATCTGTATCTGGCCATTCTTAATATTGATGGTGTGCTTTAGGATTTTTTCCCGGGCAACCCCTTTCACTTCAAATTTTCCTTTTGTTCTTACCACAAATTCTCCCTGTGCACTAATATCAATCGGGTCCAGCAGTTTGCCGCTGTAGCTTGCCAGAGGATATTTGTCAGAATCCATGTAGTTTTCATGAAAATGTTCTTTCTGAAGAGCACTGTTGAATCCTTCAAAACTTTTGATAGAAACGGTGAATGCAAATCTGCCGTCTTCGGGTGTAATTACGCCCTGTACCTTGTCTGCCACTGCGGTGATATATTCCAGTGGAGCATCCGATTCAAATCTTACTTTGCCCGCAAATTTCCACTGTCCGGAGACAGAATTTGCAACGATTAGAAACCAAATAAAAAGAAAGCTGCGCATGTGACAAAATTAATATATTTCTCCGACCCTTTGTACTGCTTTGTCTGAACGGGCAAATTAAGGGTCTGTACAGGTATGTTTCGACAAAAAGTGAAACGGAAACAGAATAACAAAGTTAACCGATAAGCAGTCCTTAATACTCGAATTTTTAGTCAGTCGGGCTTGTTTTACTGCATCTTTTCCCGTTCATCCTTGTTTTATACCCGTTGAGCGTGCTTATATGAATCGGTATTATTCAATCGTATTACATTTGTTGCAAAATTTATGATATGACAAAGTATCAGTTCATATTTCTGGTAATAATTTCCTTAGCAGGATCTGTATTGCTTTCCTGCAAGCACAATCCTGTACTGGGAGACGACAATTCAGACCCTAATCCCAATCCGGTAGATACCACCATGAATCCGGTAGATACCACCGGCAATACCAACCCCTGCCTTCCGGATGTGGTATATTTTAAAAAGATGTACTTCCCATTCTCAGATCCAACTGTGCTTTCAGTGGTTGTCACAATTCAGTTTCAGCAGCAGATGGTGTTAAACTGGACAGTTATGAGAATGTGGTAAAAACCGGTAAACTTGAGATAAACAACCCTGTAAAAAGCGAAATGTACAAAGTATTGATAGAGCCAAAGGATAAGGACAGGATGCCTCCGCCTCCTGCACCGCGATTGAGCCAGGACCAGATAAACATTATTTTAAAATGGATTCAGCAGGGTGCTAAAAATCTGACCTGTAATGAATCCGGATCTGTCTGTAACACCGTAAATATTAGCTATAAGGATTTTATCAAGCCTTTACTGACCAACAGTTGTGTGGGATGTCATAATGTATCCAATCCCGGCGGCGGTATTAAACTGGATAGTTACAGTGATGTAAAATCAGCTGCTCAATCCGGAAAGCTCTACGGAGCAGTCAATCACAGTCCCGGATTCAAACCCATGCCTCAGGGAGGTAATAAGATGTCGGTCTGCAATATTGCCAAAATAAAATCCTGGATTGAAGCAGGTACCTTGAACAATTAAATATTCCATATTATGCCACGGTTATTCTTAATTTTTGCTTTGGTAGTTTTGGTCAGCTTTCAGGCTTGTTATTACGATAATGAAGAAGAGTTATATCCCAATATCACCTGTAACACAGACAATATAAAGTATTCTTCAGACATCAATGCCATCCTCACCGCAAGATGCCTGTCATGTCACAATGCTGCCTCTGCATCCTCCATCGGTGCAGGTATCAATCTCGAAGGATACAACAATCTCAAAGTCTGGATTGACAATAACCGTTTCATGGGCGCAATCAGACATAGTGCCGGGTTTTCACCCATGCCCAAAGGCGGCAGCAAATTGCCGGATTGCGAACTTAAGAAAATTGAAAGCTGGGCAAATGCCGGTTTTCCGAATAATTGACAACACTTAAAACTGTACAAAATGAAAAAATGGTTAGGAATTCTCCTGGTTCTGGCTTTGGCAGGTGGCGTCATCGGCTACAAAATGTACAATAAGCCCCACAAAGACCTTTCATCCGCTTCACCGGATTATGTGCTTTTTCCGTCCACTCTGGTCAATGAATATGAGGAAGATGAGGATGCAGCCAATGCAAAATATCTCGACAAAGTCATTGAGCTCAAAGGCAAGGTAAGAGAAATCAGTCAGGACGGTACGGGTAATTTTATCATGGAGACAGGCAATCCTCTCTCAGGCGTGCAATGTGCTCTGCTCAATCCTGAGGACATTCGAAGTCTCTCTGAAGGAGCAACCGTCACGGTAAGAGGGATCTGTACAGGTAAGCTTATGGATGTCAATCTGTCGAGATGTGTTATTATTTTATAAACAAACAAAAAAATGTATTCAATGAAAAGAGTGTTAATTTTAAGTTGCATGTTAGTAATCATTGCTCATGCATCATTTGCCCAGAAATATTTTACCAAGACAGGTCAGATATCCTTTTACTCGGATACGCCTCTGGAAAAAATCGAAGCACACACCAAGTCAGCCACCTGCGTGCTGGATGGCTCCAACGGTAAAATGGAATTTGCCGTACTGATAAAAAGTTTTCAGTTTGAAAAAGCTTTGATGCAGGAACATTTCAATGAAAACTATATGGAGAGTAACAAATTTCCCAAATCCACTTTTAAGGGACAGATTGACAATTTTAATTCCGTGGATCTTTCAAAAAACGGGAGGTACAATGCAAAAGTAAGCGGTCAGCTCACCATCCACGGTGTAACCAAAGATGTAAGCACCGATGCAATAATACAGGTACAGGGTGATAAGCTGGATTGTCAGTCCACTTTTGAGGTAGCAGTGGCAGATTACGGTATCACCATCCCCGCAGTAGTGAAGGACAACATTGCCAAAGTTGTCAAAATCAAAGTGATGGCTAATCTTGAGCCCTTAAAACAATAATTAAGTCATAAATCTATTCTGATGAAATCATTATTGCCCTTTTTATTATTCACTATACTTTTTCAGAATATTGCTGTCGCTCAGGAAGAAGACCTACTGTCACTGCTGGGAGAAGAGGAGACTACCGAGTATGTCAATGCCAGCTTCAAGACTAACAGAGTAATCAATCTTCACTCCCTGGAGAGTACGGCATATGGGGTGCTGGATTTTAAGATCAATCACAGATTCAGTCCGATCAGCGAGGGTTTTTATGATTTGTTTGGACTGGATGGAGCCAATATCCGGCTGGGTCTTGATTATGGAGTCTCTGATGTACTGACTATCGGAGCGGGCAGGAGCAGTCAGGATAAAACTTATGATGGTTACATCAAGTACAAATTTCTCAGACAAAGTACCGGTAAAAAGAATTTTCCCTTTACTGCAGCTATCCTTGCCACCACGACTCTCAAAAGTATCCGCTGGGCCAATCCGGATCGGGAGAATTATTTTTCCAGCAGGCTGAGTTACTGCTGGCAGATGATCATAGGCCGGAAGTTCACAGAATCTTTTTCTTTGCAACTCAGCCCTACTGTGGTGCATCGCAACCTTGTCAAAACCAAAGCCGAAAAAAATGATGTATATGCATTGGGTGCTGCCGGAAGGATAAAACTAAGTAAAAGGGTGGCTCTGAATGCTGAATATATTTATGTTTTACCGGATCAGCTTGCTCCGGAATATAAGAATGCCCTATCCATTGGATTTGACATTGAAACCGGAGGGCATGTGTTCCAGTTACATTTTTCCAATAGCCGGGCTATGGTAGAGCCTGCATTCATTACCGAAAATACCCGAAGCTGGGATTCGCTGGAAGGCATACATTTCGGATTTAATATCAGCAGGGTATTCACGCTGAAGCGGAAAAATCTGGATTGATAAGTCTGGTGAATAAAGGGCTATCTTTAAGGATAGTATTCTGGCCTGTTAAGGTTTTGTCTGAATTTCAACTGTCCATGAGTCTTCGCTTCATTGTTTCAAATTCTTCATCGGTAATGAGTCCTTCTGATTTCATTTGTGCCAGGTCCTTAAGTTTGTCCACCAGTCCTGCGGCTTCTGCTGCTTTTTGGTCTGCTTCCTGCTTTTTGCGCAACTGTTCTGCTACTTCCTTGCCTTTTTCGAATTTTTCGTTGTAGTAATTCTTCAGTCGACCGGGGTCGAAATCCAGAAAAGTACCTCCGGTCTCAAAATGCTTTTTAAACACTTCGCCCAATGCATAAGTGGAAGCACCTGAAAGCACGGACATGGTGATACCTCCAAGGATGGAACCCACTCCCGGAATAAATTTTACCGCTCTTGCCCCCAGTCTGGCAAGGCCAGAACCGGTCAAGGCCGTAATGATAGCTTTGCCCTCCGTCTGCTTAAAATCCACTTCGTATATTTTGCACATTTGCCGGATCATATCCAGCTGTATGGCTCCTACGGCAAATAAATCAGCAATCGGTACAGGTATAAATCCTGCACCCATAGACCATATCATATGATTGCGGATGACTGCATCTGCCGCCACAGTACGATTACTTTTATTTTGTTCAGACATAGTTTACTGATTTTATAAATATTCCAAATGCTGCACAAAGTTGAGGGAAAATTTTAAACCTTCCTTGATTTTTCCGATGAAAGGCTGCTTTACGGAGACAGAATTTTGAAATCCCGGCACTTTGGATATTTCCTGATGACAGTTCAAATTCCTTAAAATAAAAAAGCCCTGTTTTCTGACAGGGCCTTTGAATATTTGTGATTATTTTTTCAGTAAATCCCGGATTTCAGCCAGGAGCTCTTCCTGTGTCGGTCCTGCAGGTGCAGGTGGTGGTGGCGGAGTTTTGGTTTTGTTGTATGCTTTTACTACCATAAACATTACAAATCCTACGATTACAAGATTGACGATGGTGTTGATCCATGCACCGTAACGCACCGCATTTTCAGGGCTCACTTCGACTCCGTTTTCTACCACAGCTGGTGTAAGTACATATTTCAGATTGGCAAAATCTACTCCTCCGGATATTTGTCCCACCAATGGCATGGCGATATCATTGACAAATCCATTGACCACAGCACCCACAGCACCTGCCATAATCACTGCTACGGCAAATTCTATGACATTGCCGGTTTTGATAAAATTGATAAATTCTTTGAGCATAAACAATTGTTTTGAATGGTTAAAAAATAAAAATGACTTGTAATTATACGCAGGATTTCTTTTTTGTCACAGCTATTTACCATTTTTTTTATTAACTTTACATTTTGTAAAATCTGATAAGGCTGAATGAATGCTATGACAATTGATCTCTTGTGGGACTTTACCGGCCTGATCCTGATGATTGCCGGTTTAATTATTTACAGAAAAAAATATATCAGTTCTGATAAGAACTATGGTAGATATCGTTTTTTTACCCTTTTGGCCATACTGTTCATTCTGCTGGTTTCGCGATTTTATCTACAGTGAAGTATTCGGAAAATTCTGCGATACACTCAGAAACTACAGCAGGAAAAGTTTATGTCTTTCAGGACCTGTGGATACCATGGAAATGCGGGTGCCCAGCAGTGTCTGGAGCTTTGATATATATTCCCTGGTAGCATCCGGCATTGCGGCAAATTCCGTGTAGGAGTCCAGCGAAGTATTCCAGCCTTTCATAGCAGTGTAAACCGGGTTAATATCTGCCAGATGCATGTCGTAAGGGACATCCGCCGTGACTTCTCCACCAGTCCGGTATTGAGTGGCAACCTGTATTTCTTCAAAACTATCGAGCACATCTAATTTTGTAATACATAATTGGGTCACTCCGTTGAGCATTATGGTATATAAAAGTTGAGGTATATCCAGCCATCCGCATCGGCGGGGTCTGCCTGTGGTCGCTCCGAATTCCTTACCGATAGCCCTGATTTTTTCACCGGTCTCATCATGCAGTTCGGTTGGAAAAGGTCCGCTTCCTACACGGGTGCAGTAGGCTTTGGCCACACCTATTACCTCCCGGATATGACGGGGTGCAATACCCAGACCGATACATGCTCCGGCAGTAATCGTATTGGAGGATGTGACATAGGGATAGGTGCCGAAATCTATGTCCAGCATTGACCCTTGTGCACCCTCTGCCAGAATGGTTTTACCATTGGTGATGGCCTCATTGATGAAGTATTCGCTGTTGATATATCTGAGCCTGCGGATAAAATCCACACTCTCAAAGAATGCTTCCTCCTGTTGTGCAAGATCAAATTGTATTTCAGGATACATCCGGATGAGTCCGAGATGTTTTTGTTTCAGGGCCTGATACCTGGCTTCAAAATCACTCAGGAATATGTCTCCTGTCCGCAGTCCGTTTCGCCCTGTTTTGTCCATATATGCAGGGCCGATACCTTTGAGGGTGGATCCGATCTTTTCGACTCCCTTGGCACTCTCAGAGGCAGCATCTAAGTAGCGGTGAGTAGGGATGATGAGATGGGCTTTTCTGGATACGCGAAGGTTGTGTCTTACTTGTATGCCCGCTTTTTCCAGTGTAGTGATTTCCCTGACCATGGTGATAGGATCCATGACTACCCCATTTCCTATCACATTGATGATATCCTCTCTGAATATCCCGGATGGAATCGTGTGAAGTACAAACTTTTCATCTCCGATCTTGATGGTATGTCCGGCATTGGGTCCTCCCTGAAATCTGCAGACGAGGTCGTACCTTTCTGCCAGGAAATCCACAATTTTACCTTTGCCCTCATCGCCCCACTGAAGGCCTAATAGTACATCTACTGCCATAATTCAACCTGTGATTTTCGTCCCGATTTTATTCAAAAGGCCAAAAATACCAAAATGTTATATATCTGTGAAATCCTGATGGATTTTGAAATGATAAAAATCATTTTCTTCATTTTGTATTTTATTTGCCTCATATAGTTCTCTCAAAAACTTTTAACTTCGCCATTCGTTTTTCAGATGCAGGATAATGCTTATATCCGGTATGATTTATCCTGCTTTATCCTTAACCAAACCAAATCTTTGTTTTTTATGTCTGATCACAAACTCACTCAATTTGCCGCAAGACATATCGGAATATCTGAGACCGAGCTCCGGCAAATGCTTCAGGTCATAGGAGTTTCTTCTTTAGACCAGCTGATAGATGAAACCGTTCCCGAGAGCATACGCATGCAAAAGCCTCTCAACCTTCCCGCAGCCCTGACCGAAATGAGTACCTGACAACACTCAAGAAAATCGGAGCTAAGAATAAAATTTTCAAGACCTACATAGGACAGGGGTATTACGGTACCATTACTCCCTCCGTCATACTGCGCAATATATTTCATAATCCGGGTTGGTACACTCAATATACTCCCTATCAGGCTGAAATAGCTCAGGGCCGTCTCGAGGCGTTGCTCAATTTTCAGACCATGGTGTCCGATCTGACCGGTCTGCCGATCGCCAATGCATCACTGCTGGATGAAGGTACTGCCGCCGCAGAGGCCATGGCAATGTGTGAGGGTATTCACAATAAAAAAAGGAAAAATAATCCCGCTACGAAGTTTTTTGTGGACAGCAATGTATTCAGGCATACCCTGGATGTACTGATGACCCGGGCCAATCCGCTGCATATAGAAATAGTGACCGGTGACTGGAGAACATTTGACTTTTCCGAGGATTATTTTGGCGTATTGGTACAGTATCCCGCATCTGACGGGCAGATTCACGATTACAGGGATTTTGCAGCCCGATGCAATGAGAAGGAGATACAGGTGGTAGTAGCTGCAGATATTATGAGTCTGGCGCTGCTCAGTCCGCCGGGAGAGTGGGGAGCTGATGTAGTGGTAGGCAATACACAGAGATTTGGTGTACCTAAAGGATACGGAGGACCCCATGCTGCCTATTTTGCTACCAAGGAAGATAATAAAAGAGTAATACCGGGTCGTATCATCGGTCTCTCAGTGGATGCCAACGGAGATCCGGCACTGAGGATGGCACTTCAGACCAGGGAGCAGCATATCCGACGGGAGAAGGCTACCTCCAATATCTGTACTGCTCAGGCATTGCTTGCTGTGATGGCAGGTATGTATGCGGTGTATCACGGTCCGGAAGGTATCAGGGAGATTGCTTCCAAAATTCACGGACATATCCGGACACTGGCTGATAACCTGAAATCTCTCGGATATCATGTTGCCACGGATGCTTTTTTTGATACCATTACTGTAGAGCACAGTGATACTGAAAAAGTGCGTAGGGCTGCTCTGGAGAATCAGATGAATTTCTATTATCCGGGTGACGGAAAGTTCAGCATTTCTTTCGACGAAACAGTAACAGACGAGGATGTACATGCACTTGTACAGTTTTTTGCTGACCTTGCCGGAGTCAGTCATCACATCAAATATCCCTCGTCGGGACATCAGCTGGGCAATATGGAGAGGAAGGGCGATATCCTGACTCATCCCGTATTCTCCTCCTATCATACCGAAAGTAAAATGATGCGCTATATCAAGAGTCTTGAAAATAAAGACCTGTCATTAGTGCACTCGATGATATCTCTCGGCTCATGCACGATGAAGCTCAATGCTGCAAGCGAAATGATTCCGGTGAGCTGGCCTGAGTTTTCGAGTATTCATCCGTTTGTTCCGGTAGATCAGACGGAGGGCTACCAGCAGATATTCAGAGAACTGGAAGCCTATCTGGCAGAGATTACGGGTTTTGAGGCCTGTTCTCTACAGCCCAATTCGGGGGCGCAGGGAGAATATGCCGGTCTGCTTACCATCAGGGCTTATCATGAAGACCGCAACGAAGGCCACCGTAATGTAGCGCTTATTCCCTCATCTGCTCATGGCACCAATCCGGCCAGTGCAGTCATGTGTGGTATGGAAGTGGTAGTCGTGGCTTGTGATGACAGAGGTAATGTGGATCTCGATGATTTGAAAGCTAAGGCTGAACAGTATAAAGACCGCCTGGCAGCTCTCATGATTACCTATCCGAGTACCCATGGTGTGTTTGAGACTGCAATCAAAGATATATGCGACCTGATACACCACCATGGTGGTCTGGTGTATATGGATGGCGCCAATATGAATGCGCAGGTAGGTCTGACAAGTCCGGGTATTATCGGGGCGGATGTATGTCATCTCAATCTCCATAAGACATTTGCCATCCCGCACGGTGGAGGCGGACCGGGTATGGGGCCGATCTGTGTAAACAAAAAACTTGCTCCTTACCTTCCGGGCCATCCTCTGGTAGCTACCGGAGGTGAAAAAGCCATACATGCGGTATCTTCCGCACCCTGGGGTAGTGCGAGTATCCTGCTGATATCTTATGGTTATATCCGCATGCTCGGTGCAGAAGGGGTGACTAATGCTACCAAATATGCCATCCTCAATGCCAATTATATCAAGGCAAGGCTTGAAAAATCATACTCCATCCTGTATTCTGGAGAAAAAGGCAGGGCAGCGCATGAGATGATCGTTGACCTGCGGCAGTTTAAGGCAGCCGGAGTCAGTGCCGAGGACGTAGCCAAGAGGCTGATGGATTACGGATTTCATGCGCCTACACTGTCCTTTCCGGTAGCAGGTACCATTATGATAGAGCCTACAGAGAGCGAAGATAAAGGAGAATTAGACAGATTTTGTGATGCATTGCTCGAGATCCGTAAGGAAATAGATGAGATCGCAAGAGGAGAATATGACCAGCACTCCAATGTCCTGACTAATGCACCGCATACTGCAAGAATGGTAGTGAATGACCAATGGACGCATAGTTACAGTCGGGAGAAAGCCGCTTATCCCTTGCCCTATCTGAAGCATGGTTTTAAGTTCTGGCCATCGGTAGGAAGAGTGGATAATGCACACGGAGACCGTAATTTAGTATGTGTTTGCCCTCCGATTGAGAGCTATATGGAGCAGTAGGGGGGGATTTTGAATTTATTTATCAAATGATGTACATGATTTTTAGTAATGCTAAACCGTTTTTAAAGTGGGCAGGTGGTAAAACACAGCTCATTAACGAAATTGAAAAGGCTTTGCCAAAATACATTTCAAAAGACAAGTTCACATACATTGAGCCATTTGTTGGAAGCGGTGCGGTTTTGTTTTGGATGTTAAACAACTTTCCAAACCTAAAAAAAGCGGTTATAAACGACATTAACGAAGACTTAATAAACACCTACAAGACAATAGCTTCAAGACCAAAAGAGCTGATTTCAATACTTGAAATATTACAAAACGAGTTTCACGGGCTTGAAGGCAAAGAGCAAGCGAAAAAGGAATATTACTACTCAAAAAGAGAGCTTTACAACAAAAGAAAAGAAGAACAAACAGGACAAGCCGCTTTGTTTATTTTTCTTAATCGGACTTGTTTCAATGGACTTTACAGAGTAAACCGCAAGAACGAATATAATGTGCCAATGGGCAGTTATAAACGACCCACCATTTGCGATAAGGAAAATATTTTGGCAGTAAGTCAAGCATTGCAAAAAGTCCAAATCCTTTGTGGCGACTATGAAGAAACTTTAAATTTCGCTGACAACAACACATTGTTTTACTTCGACCCACCGTATAAACCGTTAAGTGAAACTTCGAGTTTCAACTCATATGCAAAAGATGAATTTAATGATGCTGAACAAATTAGACTTAGAGATTTTTGCCACAAACTTGATGCACTAAATCATACTTGGATTTTGAGCAATTCAGACGTTAAAGGCAAAGATGAAAATGATAATTTCTTTGATGATTTATATTCTGATTTCAATATTCAAAGAGTAGATGCAAGAAGAAGCATTAATGCAAACCCGGAAAACTTTTATTTGGGCATTCCCCTATCGTGTCGGGCTATCCGTTCCAAGTCCTCGCTTCGCTGCGGGCTTTCCACTACTATCCCTAACGCAACTTACTGCCATTAATGAACTTATCTTTTAATATAGAAGTTGCAGAAGGTTACCAAAGCAATTCTCAAATTGCAAGAGTTCTAACTGAAAATTGGGTTCTTTCAAATTCTTATTGTCCAAGCTGTGGAGATTTACCTCTAAGTGATTTTGAAAATAATCGACCAGTTGCAGATTTTTATTGCAAGAAATGTTCAGAAGAGTTTGAGTTAAAAAGCAAAAGTGGAAAACTCACAAATACAATTACAGATGGTGCATATTCTACAATGATTGAAAGAATTAGTTCTGAAAACAATCCGAATTTTTTCTTTCTCACTTATTCTAAAATTGGACTGTCAATGATTTCTTGATAATTCCAAAGCAATTTTTTACAGAAGAAATAATAATCAAAAGACATCCATTAGCACCAACTGCAAGAAGAGCCGGATGGATTGGATGCAATATTGACATTTCTAAAGTTGCTGAATCAGGAAAGGTATTTTTAGTAAAAAATTCCAAAGTAATTGACCAAGAAGTTGTTAAGCAGTCTTTTAATAAAACTTTATTCTTAAGACAAAAATCAAGTGATGCTAAGGGTTGGATTTTAGATGTTATGAAATGTGTTGACGAAATTAAAACCGATGAATTTAATCTTGACGAAGTTTATGCCTTTGAGAAAAAACTCAAGATGAAATATCCTAACAATAATTTCATTAAAGATAAAATCAGACAGCAACTACAATTATTGCGTGATAAAGGAATAATAGAGTTTGTTGGTCGTGGTAAATACAAAAAGATTCAATATGGAAACATTTAAAATTGAAATTCAAGAGTTACTTGCTCGAGTAGTAGAAGTTCAGGCTGAGAACATTCAAGAAGCTTTTTCAAAGGTAAATGAGCAATACAAAAAAGCAGAAATAGTATTAGACTATAATGACTTTGCTGAAGTAAATTTTACCGATATTAACAGCCAAAGTAAGACGGATAAAATAAACTCACTAACCATAGAAGTTATTAATTATTTGTATTCAGATGAGCAAAAACATTATGAAGAGTCAAATCAACCCCAAAACCATATCTTCGAAAAACTAGTACAATTGAAATCATTAATTGATTGATATGGTTTTTGCTGATCCTCCCTATTTTCTATCAAACAACGGACTGTCCATTCAAAACGGACAAATTGTAAGCGTAAATAAAGGAAATTGGGATAAATCTCATGGTTTTGAATACATAAACGAGTTCAATCGCAAATGGCTTTCGCTGGTTCGAGACAAAATGAAAGATGATGCAACTATTTGGATTAGCGGAACAATGCACAACATTTTTTCGGTTGGACAAATCTTGACAGAATTGGGATTTAAGATTTTGAACATCATCACTTGGGAAAAGACCAATCCCCCACCGAATTTTTCTTGCCGCTATTTTACTTACTCGACAGAACAAATCATTTGGGCAAGAAAATCCGAAAAAGTTCCTCATTATTTCAACTATGAACTCATGAAACAACTCAACGGAGACAAACAAATGAAAGATGTTTGGAAACTTCCTGCCATTGCACCTTGGGAAAAATCGTGTGGCAAACACCCGACACAAAAACCGCTTTCAGTCTTGACAAGGCTTATTTTGGCTTCGACAAAGCCTAATGCCTGGATTTTAGACCCATTTACAGGCAGTTCGACAACAGGAATAGCCGCTAATTTGGCAAACAGACGGTTTTTAGGAATTGATCAGGAAGAAGAGTATTTGATAATGAGCAGGAATCGAAAACTTGAAATAGAAAACCCACTCATCGAGCAAAAATTCAAACAAAAAATTGAAGGATTTTCTACTAGTAATCAATTGGAACTTTATCTGGCTCAAGAAACACAGGAAAACTATCAGGTTAATAAACAGGAAGGATTGGTTTTTTAATCTAATTTTAAAAATTTCATCCCTGTTCCACAATCTCCATCAATGTCCTGAAAGCGACGTACATATCTCTGTATCTTTCGGCATGTGCTTTTTGGAGTGACGGAGCATAGTCGGTATTATACCGTTGGAATTCCTGCATATTCCTGGCTGTGTACTGGATGGCGTATCCCTGTCCGTGCTCGTCATTGTCTCCTATTATCCGGTTCATGGTATAGCTTTCAAAGCACCCGGTGGCCATTACATCCGGGATATGTACGGCAGTCATCCATGACAGCCATTCGTCATGTACGCTGTGATCTATTTTGACCGTCACGTTATATAATACTTTCATCTCTCCCTGTTCAGAATGGATGGATTATTTCTTACCAAAGATAAGATTTCTACATTAAAAATCAAAAATCCTCTTCTTACGGAGCAGTGTAAACCAACCCTCGCTCTGCCCGATGATCTGCTCTTTCTCCTTACGCAGGGCATGGGCAAATACTTCGTTTTCGGCATTGATGGTCTCGGCTATCCGGAACCCTGCAGTTTTGTTTTCAAACTCGATTTTACTTTCTGTTGCCAGTCTTGATAAGGTGTTTTGCTTGAGATTTTCCAGCTGATATTGGTATTCGTGCATATCAAGTCTGAGGTCATAGGGTGACTTTTCACTGATCAGTTTGACCAATATCGGAGCGCATTCTATGATCAGAAAAAGAATGGTGATAAAAAGGCCTGCGATGTGGATAGCCTCCTCTTTGGCACTAAGTCTGTGCAGCGCCTTGAGACGGGAGGCAAATCCGGTCAGTGCAGCCCTGGACATATTGTCCATCTCTGCTTGCCTGGATGCTTCGATTTGGGCCAGTTTTTGTTGCTGTTCCTCGATTTTCGGGGTCAGCTCAGCATACAATGCCTGATAGTCTGCCTCCGCTTTTTCAGCAGCTTTTGCTTTGGCCTTGTAGATGGCTCCCATATTCCTGATTTTTGACCCTCCGGTACCGTCAGCTTCTGCCAATGCTTCATTTTGTTTGTATATACGCTCTGTATCTGCTTTGCTCAACCGCGATCTCAGGGTCTGTATTTCATCATTCACTACTTTGATGTCAGCTTCAAATCTCTGCTTGAGCAGATCTTCCTGCGCTTTATAGGTTTCCTGCTGCATCATGCTTATCTCGGCATTGATCTCAGATTCGAAAAGCTTGAGCTCTAAGGGTGTGGCAATGACTATCCCAATAAAGACTGCCAGTATGATACGAGGCAGGGCTATACTCAGTTCGCTCAATAAATTGGATTTTTTGCGCATTCCTGATACGATATACCTGTCAAGATTGAATATCATCATGCCCCAGAGCATGGCAAATACCGCCGATGCAATGTAAGAATGGAATACAGTGTACAATGCATAGCCTGCGGAGATGGCAGAGAATACTCCGGTAAAAAATACGGTGGCACCTATACCCTGGTATTTGGCATAATCAGTTGGGCACCTTTTGAGAATGGAGCTCACGGCTCCGGATGCAAAAATGAAGAATGAAGAAATTTTTTGACTGAGCATATCTTTGCTTAATTAGTGAATTAAAACAAACTCAAAATTAACCCAGGTATTGTGTCTTAATCCGCAATATAAGACCAACACACTGAAACAGGCGACAAAGATATATTATAATTTTTTATAATATGTAAATAAAATGCAAATCCGTCACTTTTTTGAAAATGCACCAGCGGGACGCTTTCATTTCTGAACAGCAATCACATACTCTTAAGTGAGGCCCGGCATAAATCCCAGTTTTTTATCAGGAGTAATGACTAAGTGAAAGTTTTCTTTGAACAGCTTGATGGAAATAGCCAGCAGTATGATACCAAAGACCTTGCGAAGCACCGCTGCTCCGGCATCGCCCAGTTTGTCCTGTATCCAGTTGGACCCTTTGAGTACTATATATACGAGCAGTATATTGAGGGCAATGGCAATCAATATATCGAGTGTCTGATATTTGGCCTTCATAGAGATAATAGTGGTCATGGTACCGGCTCCGGCTATCAATGGAAAGGCTACAGGCACTACTGTTCCTTTGGTGCTTTCGCCGGTCTGCTCTCTGAACAGCTTTATGCCCAGGATCATCTCAAGACCAATAAAAAATATGATCAATGCGCCTGCTACGGCAAAAGACTGTACATCTACGCCCAGCATCTTGAGTATGCCCTCTCCGGTAAACAGAAAACCTACCATAATCAGCAGGGATACTAAGGATGCCTTGGCAGATTCAATCTCCACACCCTTCTTTTTCATATCAATGATAATCGGCAGAATACCGATAATATCAATCACCGAAAACAAAATTAATGTCACCGACAAAATCTCCTGCACATGCATAACTTAAAATTTAATTTGTTTTACCAATCTTTTAAAGACGCAAATAGAAATAAAATGTTGTACATTTTTATTTGAGTTAAGAAATATTACAATTTTTTAACAATTGTTATTCTGAGACAGATACAGGATTCAGGGGTGAAAAATCGTCGCCGGTACGACAATACCGTTAATTTAATTATGTTTTTAGTTGTATAACTAATATATACGTTATATATTTGTCTTTGTAGTTGTAATGCCTTATGAAAGCACTCAGTTTTACGGTCTTGCATGTTTGTTGCTGGTGGTGGCTATCGTCCGTCAAGCTTATAAGTCAGTGTACTTCCGGAGATATCTTCCTGCAGCAACAGGACTTTGCAGCTGCTTCAACTGAATATAAAAATTGTCTGGCCAAAGATCCGAATAATGCAGACCTCATACTGCACTACGCAGAAGTGTTGTTTTTGTCAGGTATGTATCATTTGGCTAAAATTGAATATCATGGACTGGAGACAGATAGTATTCACAGGGTCATTGCGGTGGGAAGATTGGCCCAGATTTATGATACTCAGAAAAACCTGGCTAAAGCCATAAAGTATTATTCAGCTTTAACTCAGATATACCCGGGAAATCCCAATCATTTACGCAAATTAGGCTTTCTTTATCAACAGGCCAATGAATTTGTCCAGGCAGTCGAATCTTACCGCATTGTTTTAAAATCACACAGTAGCGATTTGCTTACCATTGAGGCTTATGCTGAGCTGGCGCATAAGTTGAATGATATCAGTCTTTCTGACAGTCTCTGCAATATCGGATTAACTATGGACAGCATGTATGTAGGATTAACTCTGCTTTTTGCTAAGAATAAATTCCGGCTTAGGGACTATCAGGCTGTAGTGAAATCATTAACTAATCTGCAGGTCGATACTGACCTTAACAATTATTATCATAAATTATTGGGCTACGCCCTGATACAGACAGGAGCTATAGACAGCGCTATTCTGCATTTGCAGCGATCACTACTCAACGAAAACGATCCTGAATATGCCTTATACTATCTCGGCCTGGCTTATGAAAAGAAGAGAGATTACAGTGTATCCTCCTATTATTATCAGGAGGCGCTCAAAGCGGCTATATCCGTTAATATAGTGCAATACCACAAAGGATTGGCCCGCAATGCTGTGAATCTGAAAGATCAGGCTTCTGCCATCAGATATTATACAGAGGCACTAAGATATTCAGACGATCCTGAGATTTTGTTTTACCTTGCCAATCTGAGTGAAAACTTTTATAAGGACAAGAAAAAAGCCATACGTTGGTATGAAAAATATCTTGGCTCAAAAACACAGAATAAAGAAAACAAGGAAATTGCAAGACAAAGACTCCGGCAACTGAAAGAACGCAATTTTATGAATAATGGATTAAAATCAAATCAGGATTAATAAAACAACAGACAATTGAATAAAGATATGAGTAAAATACAGAAGTTGACCAAAGCTGAGGAAGAAATTATGCAGATGTTCTGGGATATGGGTCCATCTTTAGTGAGTGCTCTTATAGATCGTATGCCCGAACCCAGACCTCCGCATTCTTCGGTATCTTCAGTAGTGAGGATACTTGAGAAAAAGGGATTTCTGGGACATAAGGCATATGGCAAAACCTACGAGTATTTTCCTTTGATATCCAAAAAAGAATATTCAGCATGGTCTCTCAAAAAATTGATCACCAGTTATTTTGACGGCTCGGCCAATGAACTGGTTTCCTTTCTGGTTAAGGAAAATGACCTTACCCTTTCTGAACTGGAGCAAATCCGGCAGCAACTTAAGCAAACTGAAAATTCATAAAATCCGGCTATATGTTCAGCTATCTTCTACATTCCAGCATTTGCCTCATTCTGTTTTATGGAGTTTACCTTCTTTTTTTGAAAAAAGAACGTTTTTTCAGGTATAACAGGATGTATATACTCTCTTCCCTTCTTTTATCTGCCCTTATTCCTATCGTGGGTCCATGGATAGTATTACCATTCAAGCCTACATCCGCTGTTTATTCTGCCATAGAACAGAATTTTGAGGCGATTAATCAAAGAACCCATACGGAAACTTCAGGTTTGGATTATCATACACTTCTTGATTATCTTCCTTTTTTGATTTATGGGCTGGGAGTTGCCTTATTTCTGATCAGATTATTTCACTCAATTTACAGAATATACAAGTATCAGCAAGGGGCAGAAGTTAAGTGGATAAATGGCGTCAGGATTATTTTCACCCAAAGTGTACATCTTCCGTTTTCCTTTTTCAAAACCATATATATCAGCAGGAATTTTCCGGCAGGAGATAGATTACATACCATTCTGGAGCACGAGTCTGTCCATATAAGGCAGTGGCATAGTCTCGATGTACTTTGCCTTGAAGTGATTCATGCTTTCTTTTGGTTTAACCCCGTGATGATACTTTACAAGAAGTCCCTCAAGGAAATCCATGAATATCTTGCAGATGCGTGGGTTTGCCGTAAGATAAATGCATTTGAATATGCAGAAATATTGCTGTCACAGTCAGTTTCGGATCTTGAACTGTCTTTAGCCAACCACTTTTTTCAATCACAATTAAAAAACAGAATCCACATGTTGACAACAAAATCAGGTCAAAAGACTGCATTATGGAAGCTGGGTGTAGCTATTCCGGTATTTATGTTGGTAATCTATGCTTTTGCTACCCCCGGCATGCCTTCCCAAATTGTTAAAGTAATGCTCCCAAGCCCGGATACTTTGCCACCCAAACCACCACTCCCGCCTGTAGCTCCACTTCCTCCCAATCCTGTTCCGGTAGAAATAAGACTGGACAAACCTTCGGTTCCGGTGTCACCTCCAGTACCACCGGTCCCGCCTGCTGTAAAAGATGATAGTGCCATGCCGGAGGGCAAAAAACCATTGATTGTCATAGACGGAGTTGTTACAGGCAATACAGCTGAGCCGGACATCAATCCCGAAATTATTGCTGCCATCACTGTGCTGAGGAGTGACGCCGCTGTATCAAAGTATGGCAGTAAAGGACAGCACGGGGCCATAGAAATTACTACACATGCAGCTTCAGGATATAATAAAGACAAAGGTAAACCGGAGGCAAGTGCATACAATGAGTCAAGGGCGGTGGATGAAATGCCCAGATTTCCCGGGTGCGAGCATTTATCTCCCCCGGAAAGGGACGCATGTGCGAGATCCATATTGATGGAATATATCGGAAAAAATCTAAAGTATCCGTCTGATGCTTTCAGTAATGCAGTAGAAGGCACTTGTGTGGTAGTTTTTGTAGTGACTGCCGATGGTGATATTGAGGATATCAGATTGAAGAAGGATATCGGTTATGGTTGTGGAGAGGAAGTCCTGAAAGTGGTAAGTGGTATGAATCAAATGAAGGAAAAGTGGATTCCTGCCAGACGTGATGGGAAAGCAGTAAATGCAGAATATACCCTGCCGGTAAAATTCCGAATGCAGTAAATAACAGGTAGATAAATAAAGACTTGGTTCAATACCAGATATCTACTATGTTTTGACCGGTGACGTCCGGTCGGGAGTCAGGCCTTTTCAGGATTTGCAACTGACGGGGAGACAGCCATATTTCAGGATTTTTACCTGTGGCAATCGATCGGTTTACCTTCGTTTTTTGGAGGTCAGTCATAGGAATGATTTTATAATGGGAGTTGCGAAGATATACTTTGTCGTCTGCATCTTTCCGATACTTACCCGGAGGTAAGAATTTTGTCTTACTGTCGGACTGCAGATAGCCATATACCTGATCGGCATTGTTGCTTTCCTTAGCTTTTTGTACTATTTTATCCGGATTGGTGACATTTTTGTCATATGCCACTCTCACTACTTCCTTGCCGTGCATATAGCCTGCCTCTGTGGCTACGACTCCTTCAATGTCAGCGATTTCCTTCTCGCCGGACCAGAAGCAGTACATAGCTAAAAACAGGGTGTCGGTGGTTTTAAAATCCTTTGCCCTCCATTCTGCCTCGAGCAATTGCAGATACAAGGGTACTGTCTGACCGGATAGTTTAATGCCTTCCATGATTTTGGCCACCGTTTTTGACCCATGGTGAAAATCAGCTTCTCTGCCGCAGATGTCTTTTCCGGTACTGTTGACGATTCGCACTACAGGATTATTCCATGAGGGTTCTTTGTATTTATCCAGGACCTTCTTGTCCTGTCCATCCCTGTTGTTATAGACTGCCAGTGGAATGAAATGCGTTTCAATGGCTTCTGCAATAAGAGGATGAGACAAAACCTTATGGCCGTAATTTTTACAGTTGCTGCATCCGGGTACCTCCTGAAAAAGTATAAAAACCGGCAGATTTTTCTTTTTTGCTTCTGACAGAGCCTGATCGTAGTCTCTCAGCCAGTGTATTTTGCCAAGTTCGGCGGGATTTTTGAAAGGAAATGTTCCGTATTGAGCTTTTGCAATTAATGGTAGGCTCAAAAGAATCAGCAGCTTCATCATCCGCCAAATAGACATTTGTGCCAGACCATTTTCAATGACGGGATTGGGATCAATATATTTTTTCCGCATGACTCAGGGATAAGGTGATGTATCAGAAATCATTGGCAGGCATTAAAAAAGCCTGTCCGCAAAGGCTGACAGGCTTTTTTTTATTTGTGTGGAAGAATGTTTGATTACTTGGTTCCTTCTTTCTTTGAACATCCTTCTTTCATGTCTTTACCGGCACAAGCTTTGGCACCCTTGGATTTTGAGCAGCATGCTTTAGCTTCAGTCTTTACTTTTTCTCCGGTAGCGGGATCTTTTTCCATACTGGCAGATGCCACTTTGGTGAAAGACTTGGTAGATGCATCGTATGCCACTTCTTCCCAGCTTACTACACCATCAGTACTTACAGACTTCTGATAATATGTGGTAGTACCTGATACTTCACAGGTTCTTTTCATAATGTCTTCATTTTGTGCTAATACTGCATCTACTTCAGCAGTAGCGGCTGCCATGGAAGTACTGGATTCTGTAGTAGCGGAGGCAGTCTTTTTGGATGCACAACATGCTTTGGAAGCAGAGGCAGATTTGTTGCACTGTGCCTGTGCTGAAAATGCTCCTACAACGAGGAAAGAAAGAACAAAAACGATTTGCTTCATGGTTTTAGAATTTTAGAATGATAAAAACGACTGTAAAATTAAACTTATCTTCACGAAGTTGACACGTCAGGTGATAAATTATTCAAATTTTAACACTTTATTTTGGGACATGAATACACAGGTGAGGTTTAATTAAAGATCAAAAAACCTTCACACAAGCCCTGAAAGCACAATAATGGCGATATATGCCTCATTAATACTGTGTTAAACAAACTTAAGTGTTCATTATCAAAAATATATTATCTTTGCGCCCTTATGAAATACAGCCTTTCATTTCTATTGGTTTTAGCATTGCTGTTTCCATCCTGCAAGTCTGAATTTGAAGCACTCAGGAACAGTAATAATCCTGACCGGATTTATCGGGAAGCAAACAAGTATTTCGACAAGAAGGAATACGACAGGGCTATTGCATTGTACGATATAATTATACAGTTTTACAGAGGAAGACAGGAGGCAGAAGATCTTTTTTTCAGATATGCCTATGCGCACTATCACATCGGGGATTTCATTCTGGCCTCTACCTATTTCAAGAATTATGCTTCCACATTTACCAACAGTGTAAATCGTGAGGAAGCAGAGTATATGGCCGCATATTCCAATTACAGATTGTCGCCTAATTACAAACTGGATCAGACCAATACCCTCAAAGCCATCGAAGGATTTGAGCAGTTTATCAATGCACACCCCAATACTGAGAGAGCGGTGCAGGCCAATGCCATGATTGACAAAATGCGGGCAAAACTGGAGCAAAAGTCCTTTGAGCAAGGGAATCTGTACTACAAAATAGGTCAGTACCAGGCAGCGATGACTTCCTTTCAGAATACCTTGAAGGATTTTCCTGAATCCCCGAGACTGGAGGAGGTGAGATTTCTGATACTGAAATCCAGCTATATTCTGGCATCCAACAGTATCTTTGAAAAACAGGAAGAAAGATATCTGGAGACTTTACAGAACTATAATCAGTTTGTCAGAAAACATCCGAATTCCAGATATCTGAAGGAAGCACAAAACATTGAAAGAGATGCATTGAATCAATTAAAAATCTTTAAATAATGACAGATATCAAATCTAAAGTTCAGGGACTTGACCCCAATGTAAAAGCCAGGAATATTCAGAAAATGGCAGCTGCCACAGGTAATATTTATGAAGCATTGGCAGTAATTACCAAGAGGGCTGAGCAGATTGCCATTGAATTGAAAGATGAATTACACAATAAGCTCGAAGAATTTGCCTCCACTTCAGAAACCATTGAAGAAGTCATGGAAAACAAGGAGCAGATTGAGATCAGCAAGTTTTATGAGCGGTTGCCCAATCCTGCCATGATAGCTACTGAAGAGTTTCTGAAAGGCAAGCTGCACTTTGAATACAGAGAGCCGGCCGTACAGCAGCACGAAGAAGTTTGACGGCATTATTTGTCCATCTGACCCGGTATGTCCTTACACGGTAAGAATATTCTGCTTGCAGTGAGCGGCAGTATTGCCGCTTACAAAGCTGCCTTTCTTGTCAGACTGCTGATTAAATCGGGATGTCATGTCAAAGTAATTATGACCCGGTCGGCAGTTGACATTATATCTCCGCTTACCCTCTCTACTTTGTCCAAAAATAATGTGGTGACCTCTGTGGCAGATGAGTCCGGATGGAACAGTCATGTGGAGCTCGGACTTTGGGCAGATTATATGGTGGTGGCACCTGCCACTGCTGCTACTTTGGCCAGAATGGCTGCGGGGTTGTCGGACAATATCATAGTGGCCTCCTATCTTTCTGCAAGATGTAAGGTTTGTGTGGCCCCGGCTATGGATGTGGATATGTGGCACCACCCTTCCACTCAGCACAACCTGAATCTCCTCCAATCCAGAAATGTTGAGATCATACCCGTAGGTTACGGGGAGCTTGCCAGTGGTCTGGAGGGAGAAGGCAGAATGGCTGAGCCTGAGGAAATCCTGAATTTTCTGGAAGCTCTCGCTGATACACAGCAGTCTCTTGCAGGTAAAAAGGTCTTGATAACCGGAGGGCCGACTTATGAGCCCATAGATCCTGTACGATACATAGGCAACCGCAGTTCCGGTAAAATGGCATATGCCATCGCTGAAGCCTGTCATGCCCGGGGTGCAGAAGTCACTATGGTTTCGGGGCCGGTAAGCATCGATGTGTCAGGGTATAAATTTAAAATCATTCAGGTCGAAACAGCCGAACAAATGTACAATGCGGTTGTTGGCCGTTTTGCTGATGCCGATATTGCTGTTTTTGCAGCAGCGGTAGCGGATTTTACAGTAGCAGCACCCTCCGATACCAAACTGAAAAAGAAAGGTGACAGTCTTACATTGACACTCACACCTACCCGGGATATCGCTGCGGAAATCTCAAAACTTAAAAAACCGGGACAGATTACAGTAGGCTTTGCTTTGGAAACTGACAATGAAAAATATCATGCTTTGGAAAAATTACATAAGAAAAATCTGGATTTTATCGTTCTGAATTCTTTGAGAGATGAGGGAGCGGGTTTTCAGCATGAAACCAATAAAATTTCAGTTTTCAAAAGGACGGAAGCATGCTGGATTTTCCCTAAAAGTAAAAAGTTGGTAGCACGGGATATTGTAGAATTGATTAAGGAATATATCAATCAGAAATAAATTTTTTTCGAGTTTTTTTAAATTTTGTCTTCATGGTCAGATTTTCTCATTTCAAATCCATAAAATTTCTGGTATTTATTCTGGCATTTTTGCCTTCATTTATACATGGTCAGGAGCTGAATCTGAGTGTGAAGGTAATGGTACAGACTTCATTTACCGTGGATCCTGCTTTATTCAAAGATCTGGAAAAAGACATCCGCAACTTCATGAATACGACTAAATGGACGGACGAGGAATATCAACCCCACGAGAAAATCAGCGGTACCATGCAGATTACCATTACCTCTGAGCCTTCACCCAACGTATTTCAGGCAGAATTGATTTTACAGACCAGTCGTCCTGTATATAATTCCAATTATGAAAGCCCGGTATTAAATATTATTGATAAAAATGTAATGTTTAATTTCACCGGAATCCAGCCTTTGTTGAAGACTACCAACACTTTTTATGATAATATTTCTGCGATATTAAGTTATTACGCTTATGTAATTATCGGATTTGATGATGATTCATTCAGCTTGTATGGAGGAAATCTGCAGTTCAGCAGAGCTCAGGAAATTATTAATTCACTTCCCGGAAATATGGTAAGAGATGAGGGCTGGAGAAATGATCTGGGCTCAAGGAGAAACAGATTCTGGCTCATCGAAAATCTGCTGGATGGAAGGATGAGACAATTCAGGCAGGCATTTTATGACTATCACCGTATGGCACTCGATAATATGTACAATGACCCGGACAGAAGCCGGGCAGTCATGCTCAGTGCACTTACTGCAATAGGTCAGGCCAATGTGGAATATCCGAATACGATGTTGGTGCAGGTATTTGGCGATACCAAAAAAGATGAAATTATTGAGATTTTTAAAATGGGCGACAAAGGGCAGAAAACCAAAGTCACCAATATTATGGTAGGCATGGATGCTGCAAAAAAGGATCGTTATAGTGTGCTCAATTAATGTGTTACCTGAATGCAATCAGATCGAAGGGTTTCACTGGTAATTTTTGCCTCAGGTTCGGGCACCAATGCAGAGAATATTATACAGTATTTTCATGCCCATAATAATATAATAATTTCATGCATTATTACCAATAATCCTCAGGCAGGAGTCATCGAGAGGGCAAAAAGACTTAAAATTCCCTGTCTGATAATTGATAAGACATCACTGAATTCCGAAGAATTATTCTTCAAACAGGTTGCAGATTTTAAGATTGATGCCATTGTTCTTGCGGGTTATCTGCTCAGGATTCCTGAATGGATGGTACATAAATTTCATAATAAAATTATAAATATCCATCCTGCACTTTTACCCAAATACGGGGGGAAAGGAATGTATGGAATGCATGTGCATGAAGCGGTGAAAAATGCCGGAGAAAAAATCACCGGAATCAGTATACATTTAGTCAATGAAAACTATGATGAAGGCTCCTTACTTTTGCAGGCTTATTGTGATATAAATGAAAAAATGACTGCTGTCGAAATAGCTGAAAAAGTGCATAAACTTGAATATGCCTATTATCCTGCCTGTATTGAATATTTTGTCAGTGAATTCTGTGTTTTTGATTGAGCAAAATTCCTGATAATTAGGGGTTTAGCTTTGTTAATTATTGTTAATTAATAAACCTTAATTAATTTGGGGAAATTAATTAATTATCTTTGGCCCGAAATTTGATTTCGATTCATGTCAAATTTGAGCAATAATTAATAGATTAATTTTCTTACATCAAAAACACTCATCAGATGAGCATCACGAAGAAATTCCAATCAGCTAAAAAGAACTACAAAGTTACATTTTCCATTCCCGTAGATGTAGCTCCTAATGCAAAGACTGTTCAGGTAATCGGAGAATTCAACAACTGGGATATGCGTACTGCACCTTCCATGAAAGCTTCTAAAACTGAATATGCAGCCACTCTGGAACTGAATCCGGGTACTTATCAATTCCGTTATTTAATTGATGGATTGAGATGGGAGAATGATTTTGCTGCGGATAATTATGTAAGCAGTCCGTTTGCAGGCATCAATAATTCAGTATTGATACTGCCATCTGCAGGCGCAGCCACAGGAGCCAAGAGAGGACCAAAGCCCAAGGCTGAAAAAGCAGCCGCAGAAGCTCCCAAAGCAGCTACTGGAGCCAAGAGAGGACCAAAGCCCAAGGCTGAAAAAGCAGCAGTAGAAGCTCCCAAAGCAGCCACAGGTGCCAAGAGAGGACCAAAGCCCAAGGCTGAAAAAGCAGCTGCAGAAGCTCCTAAAGCAGCTACAGGTGCCAAGAGGGGACCAAAGCCCAAGGCTGAAAAAGCAGCCGCAGAAGCTCCTAAAGCAGCCACAGGTGCCAAGAGAGGACCGAAGCCCAAAACTGAATCATCAGCAGCTCCAAAACCTGCTTCTACAGGTAAGAGAGGAAGACCCAAAAAGGCTTGATTAAATTTGCCTGAATTTCCGGCAATGATAGATTATATGCATTGCCTATAAATAAAAAAGCCCGCATCCTTAAAAATGCGGGCTTTTTTATTTGTGTTTTAAATTAATTTCCACCTAAAATGATAGGCAATCCTCCCTTGCCTTCACCGATGATTACCACCTTACTGTTGGGTGAATTGGCAAGTGTCAGTGTTGCTTCAATTCCTTTGTCTTTGAGGATATTTTCTGTGAGAGATGCATTGAGGATACGGTTGGCTTCGGCCTTTGCTTTTGCCTCTATGATTTTGCGTTCTGCCTCTTTTCTTTCTCTGTCCAATTTGAATTCGTACTGAAAAGCCAGCTGTTCTTCTCCCAGTTTTTGCTCTATGGCTTCCTTGAGTTTGGGTGGCAATGCTACCTCTCTGATCAGGATGGCATCAAGCGTAAGATTTTTTTTGGACACATTTTCAGAAGTTCGGTTGAAAATTTCCACCTGTATAGTTTCTCTTTTAGTACTGTACAATTCCTCCGGCAGATATTTTCCGATGACTTCACGGGTGGCAGATCTTATTTCAGGGATGATAATGCGTTGGGTATATTCCGGCCCCACGGTTTCGTGCAGATATCCCAGCCTTTCTACCTGAGGCAGAAATCTGTAGGACAATTCAACCACGATGGTCAATCCGTTTTTCGAAAGTACCTCCATTTTTTCCACACCCTCTTTTACCCTTGTTTCATAAATATACATTTTGTTCCATGGTGCGACGACATGAAATCCGGGCTGGTAAATTTTATTTTTGTCAATGCCTCCGGAAAATCTCCTGAACAATACTCCGGCTTTTCCGGGTTCGATGGTAAGGAAGGTCGTGGAGGACAATACGGAAAGCACGATGAAAGCTATAATTGCATAAACTCCGTATTTTATCACATTCAATGATGGGAGTTTGGGTGCATTGGGTTCTGTGAATGTCATAATATCAAATATTTTAGAGGGTTAAAAAATTTGAATAAATATATGCAGCATTTACAACAAATCCCATATCATTTGGATGGGATGATCATTTTTATCGTTGTTTTGCTCATTGCAGGCCACAAATGGATGTACTTTAACAAAAAAGCCGATTTCGGTTAGGATGGTATTGTGAAGCTGATTTTCCGGATTGCCTGGATTGTATTAAATTCAGTCCGGATTATTATTTATTTAAAAGTGAATAACTACAATCACACCAATGAGTTCATTATTGCAATAATGGACCCAGTATCTTCCACACATTTTCCATAACTATTTTTTGTCCCTCTTCATTGGGATGGTTGCCATCAGGAAGATTAAGTTCGGGTTTGGAGGCTACACCTTCCAGAAAAAAAGGTATGAGCTGAGCATCATATTTTTTGGCTAAGGCAGGATATAGTGCTGCAAATTTACCGGTATATTCCTTTCCCATATTGGGTGGTGCCATCATACCTGCTACAATAAGTCTGGCCTGCGGATTTTTGGCTTTGACTTTTTGGAGAATGCTGCTCAGGTGTTTCTCAGTTTCTTTTAAGTCCAATCCTCTCAGCATATCATTGGCTCCCAGCTCAAGTACGAAGATGTCCGGTGTTTGATTGAGCACCCAGTCTATTCTGTTGTCACCACCTGAGGATGTTTCGCCACTCAAACCGGCATTGATCACATTGTATTGCAATCCAAGGCTGTCAATTCTACGCTGAATCAGCGCAGGAAAAGCCTCCTGCTCATCCAGGCCGTATCCTGCCGTAAGGCTGTTGCCAAAGAACAGGATGTTTTTTTTGGCTGTATTATTCATGGGTTCGTCCGCTGCAGAAGTGATTTTATCTTTTTCAGGGGAGGTCGGGGCAACTTGTGAGGGATTTTCATGTTTAGCTTGACATGACATTAAAATAGCAACAAATATCCATAATATACCGATGCCTGTAATTGACGAATTAAAGAATGCCCTGATCATGGTGCAATGTTTTGCAAACAAACTCAAAATTAGTCCAAAGAGTTCAGACCTTAAATTATGAATCCAATTTTAAAAGTTGAAAATCTAAGCATGCAATATCCCAGTGGTAACGGTATGCTTACTGTCCTTGAACAGATTGATTTTTCCATTTCTGAAGGTGACCTTGTATCTATCACCGGTCCTTCGGGAAGTGGTAAAACCACTTTGCTCGGGCTGTGTGCCGGACTCGACCGGCCTTCTCAGGGTAATATATGGCTGTGCGGCAGTCTCATCAATGATATGAATGAAGATGAAAGGGCAGCATTGCGCAACAGGGAAGTGGGATTTATATTTCAGAATTTTCAGCTCATTCCCAGTCTCACTGCATTGGAAAATGTGATGATACCATTGGAGCTGCAGGGGAGAAAAGATGCTATAACTGTTGCGACTTCTCTGCTCAAAAATACCGGTCTCGGTGACAGGCTGGATCATTATCCTGCTCAGTTATCGGGTGGTGAGCAGCAACGTGTAGCCATAGCCCGTGCATTCAGCAATTCGCCCCGCATCCTCTTTGCAGATGAACCCACAGGTAATCTCGACTATGAAAATGCAGAAAAAATTCAGGAACTCCTGTTTGCTCTCAATAAAGAAAAAGGCACGACTCTCATTATCATCACCCATGATCCGGAACTCGCATCCAAAACGCACAGGCAGATAAAGCTGAAGGGTGGAAAAATTTATTCAGATATTTCAATTGCGAATTCACTGAAAACCATGGCTGATGAATGAGCTTCGTTTCATCCTGATTATGGCTTTGAGGGATGCCCGAAAAAATTATCCGAGGCTTATCCTGTTTATTTCGTCTGTGATTGTGGGTATTGCTGCTCTGGTGGCTATCAATTCTTTCAATTATAATCTAAGAAATCAGATTGACAAAGAAGCAGCATCCCTGCTGGGTGCAGACCTGGCAATCACCGGCAATATTCCGGCAGATGACAGTATCGGCAGGATTATGCAGTATCTGCCCGGAGAAAAGGCAGTGGAGAAAGAATTGCTTTCCATGGCTTATCTGCCTTCAACCAATGAGACCCAGTTTGTAAGGATCAAAGCGGTCTCCTCCGGTTTTCCGTTTTATGGTAAGATAAAATCCCGGCCTGAGGAAGGGGCTGAACTATTCCGGAATGGTCAGTATGCTTTGGTGGATGAAAGCCTGATGATTCAGCATGATCTGCATCCGGGTGACTCCATAAGGCTGGGTAAGTCATTTTTTGAAATCGTAGCTACATTGACAGGCGGAGTCGGCAGTATCGGGCTATCTTCTGCCGTGGCACCTACAGTCTTCATAGCTGAAAACTACATTGATTCCACAGGGCTTATACAGCCGGGAAGCCTGGTAAATTATGCCTACTATTTCAAACTGCCTGCATCCTTTAAGATTTCTGAATGGAAAAAAGAATACAAAAATCTCTTTGAAGCAGGCAATCTCAGAATAGAATCCATACAGGACAGAAAAAGCAATCTCAACCGGGGTTTTGATTTCCTGAATGATTTTTTGAACCTCACGGCAATCATAGCTCTCCTGCTCGGATGTCTGGGAGTGGCATCGGGCATCTGGATATATGCCAGATCAAAGTACAGAGATATAGCATTGCTGCGTTGTCTGGGAATAAAAGCCATGCATGCTTTTTGGATCTATTTTATCCAGATTGCCATCACAGCTATGGTCGGCTCCATTGCAGGGGCATCGTTGGGTGCTTTCATACAATTTTTCCTGCCCACGGTCTTTCAGGAATTTCTGCCGGTTACTGTGGACACTGCCATATCCTGGAAGGCATTGGTGCAGGGATGTACCGTCGGATTTGTGATGAGTATTTTATTTGCCTTGATACCGCTTGCATCATTATTGCAGATCAGCCCGCTTCAGATCCTGAGACAATCCTTTGAAACTTCAGCCAATCCCGGTCAGAGAAAGGTGCTGTTTTATACGGGAATTGCTGCCGGACTATTGCTATCTACCTGGTGGCTTACAGGCCATTGGATGACTTCCATACTTTTCACTCTTGCTGTAGTTGTCCTGTATGTTATTCTGTACCTGATAGCCGTAATGCTCAGCAGGGGCGCTAAAAAACTGCTTCCCGCCGGGGCTGCCTTTAGTTTGAAGCAGGGTATATCC
Source organism: Saprospiraceae bacterium (assembly GCA_016716335.1). Lineage (GTDB taxonomy): Bacteria > Bacteroidota > Bacteroidia > Chitinophagales > Saprospiraceae > OLB9. The sequence continues at coordinate 129,066 of JADJWN010000004.1, forward strand.
AATCTCTTCAGGCCTGACAATCAGACTGCCACCATAATCGTAACCATCGGGATGGGTACTGCTATATTGCAGGTCTGGTAATGGTGCAGGGTACCATACTGAAAAATGTGGCGCTGATGGATGCCGGCAACCAACCTAATATGATTGTATATGGAATCGAATCGGCACAAAAAGAAGACATAAGACAATTTACGGAAAGCTATGGCCTCCCGGTACTGCAGCAGGTACCTATTGTCACTATGCGTATCGATGGATGGAAGGGCAAATCCAAATCTCAATGGCTGCTGGACAGCACTATGACAGCTGAGAAATGGGCTTTTAACAGAGAGGCCAGAGTCACTTACAGGGACACTCTCTCAGAGGGAGAAACTTTACTTGAAGGTGAATTGAAGCAATTTACCAATCAGTCTGACAGTATTTTTGTATCCTTGGGCAGTACCTTTGCCGAAGCCATGGATGTAGGCATAGGAGATGAAATTGTATTCAATGTACAGGGAGCCAGGCTCGTGACTTATGTAGGAAGCCTCCGTGAAATTGATTTTCGGAATTTTTCCACCCGTTTTTTTATCGTTTTTCCTACCGGGGTGCTCGAAAAAGCGCCGCAGTTTCATGTTTTGGTGACGAAGACCGGCAATACAGCAGTGCTGACAAAATACAGGTCTGATCTGGTGAAAAAATTCCCCAATGTATCGGCGGTTGACCTAAGCTCTGTCCTGCAATCCGTCAATGAGATTTTGGGCAAAGTGAATTTTGCCATCCGTTTTATGGCTGTTTTCAGTCTTATTACCGGTTTTATTGTTCTGATAGGCTCATTGGCTTTGAGCAAATACCAGCGAATCAAGGAAAGTGTAATCCTGCGAACTTTAGGAGCATCCCGCAGACGGATTATTGCCATACAAATGGTGGAGTATCTCGTTTTGGGCATTCTTGCCTCTGTGAGCGGTGTCCTGCTCGCTTCCCTTGGAAGTTTCCTGCTTTTAAAATACCAGTTTCGCCTTGCATTTTCATTTCAGAGCTCTCTTGTTTTAGTTCTGGTGTGTATTATCACAGGCATAACGGTACTCATGGGAATAATCAATAGCCGCACCGTGGTGAGCAGCACACCGCTGCAGGTATTGAGAAGAGAAAGTGATTGATGGATTTTTTATACAACCTTGATTTGAATTTTTACTTCGTAATGAGGGTTGAAATGGTAAAATAACAAGCCCTTTCGCAAACGAGGCTTAGCAGTCACTAAGGTGAATCAGGACAGCGACTCATTATAAAGCCGTTTCCTGCCATAATAAATTTTTCGGTGCACAATCCCGATTGAAACTATACCGTGGGTTATTTAAACCTGCATCCCGGAGTCCGGTAGATTTCTATAAACTTTCGGGGGCATGAAGATAGTAGTAAATATCAGTTGCACATAATATTAATGTGCGCATAGGCCTCCGAATATCCAAATCTTGCGGATTGTTTCACATCTTGACATGCTTTGTTGTGATCCATCAGTCGGGAGTAGCTGCTGGCTCTGTTAAAATAAGCCTCTGCAAAGTCATTTTTATATTTTATGGCAGTGCTGAAATCTTTGACTGCGTTATCAAAGTACTCCATTTCCATGAAACATATCCCTCTTCTCGCATATAAGTCCGCATTCATGGGATCTTTTGTGATCAGTTGGGTATAATCCTGAATCGCTTCATCAAATTTGCCGAGTTTCATGGTACACAATGCTTTATTGTGCAGTGCATTCAGGTCGTTTGGATTCAGATTGAGTGCTATGGTGAGGTCTGCATTGGCACCGTTGTAGTCATCAATCATAATTTTGCAGTAAGCCCTGCCGCTGAAAAACTCTGCTTCATCCGCCCTGAACCGTATAGCGGCACTGTACTCTGCAATGGCTTCTCTCCATTTTTGCTGCTGGACATAAATTTTAGCCCGCTCCCTGTATATATTGCCTGAAGAAGGCTGTATGTCACCTGCTGCTGTAAAGTCTTCGAGTGCACCAAACAGGTCTCCGGATTTTTGTCTGCACAAAGCTCTGTTGTAATAAGCATTGTAGTTGTGTTCGCCGGATTGGATAGCAGTGGTATAATCATCAATGGCCTTTTTATACTCATTTTTACGCATGTATGCAGTAGCACGGTTGATGTAGGCTTTAGGAAGAGCAGGTTCAAGCCCCAGTGCCTTATTTTGATACTCGATACATTTGTCAAACTGATGAGTCTGGAGTTCAAAATATCCCAGATACATGTATGCTTTGGCAAAGGTGGGATCCAGAGAGATCACCTTTTCGCAATCTGCTTTTGCTCCTTGCTGATCACCGGAGTTCAATCTTGCCACTGCTCTGTTGAAGTAAGCTTTGGTATAATCGGGTTGAATTTCGATAGCTTTGTTGTAGCTTTGAATGGCTGCCTGATAATTTTTGGCATTGAAGTGACCGATACCCTGATTCAAGAGGGTCACAGCTTCATTGTTGACCTGCTGGGCAACAGCATGCAGCGAGAAAACTCCAAGAATGAAAATTTTACATAATACCCTGAACATACACATATTTCTTATACAGTGACCTAATTAATGAACTTCAGGGATATATTCAGGGATAATCAACAAACAGGCCATTCATGGGGGAATCCGCTAAACTTATCGGAGCCTTGCTTGTTTGGACAAAATTGCATATTAATTGTGTAATAATCATATTTTTGACCGACTTTTTTATTGAAAGACACAAAATTTCATGGTAAATCCCCATACAGAAACATCAATTCCTGATCCTACAGCCACCGAGCGAAAAAAGGACCATATCGAGCTGGCATTCAGGTCGAGGGTTGAGCTGCCTCAGATAGATCCAAGGTTTGATTATGAACCGGCTTTGTCCGGACACCCTGCCGGGAAAAATATTCCCGATACCGGATTTCTGCAGTTTACACTCAATCTTCCATTATGGGTATCAAGTATGACCGGAGGTACGGAGATGGCCTCTACCATTAATGCTAATCTCGCCAGAGCATGCGGCGAATTTGGTATGGGAATGGGGCTGGGTTCCTGCAGACAGCTTCTGTACAGTGATGAATATCTGGAGGATTTCAGAGTGAAAAAATATATGCCCGGACAGCCTCTTTTTGCTAATCTTGGTATTGCTCAATTGGAGTTGATGGTTGCCAACAAAGAGTATGCTGCCATCAGAGATCTGATACAGAAGCTGGATGCGGATGGACGGATTGTGCATATCAATCCACTACAGGAATGGCTGCAGCCTGAAGGAGACCGGTATTTTGTGTCACCTGTACAGACCATAGAGCAGCTCCTTGATCATCTGGATATACCCATCATCGTCAAGGAAGTAGGGCAGGGCATGGGAAAGGAAAGTCTGAGGCAATTGATGAAACTTCCTTTGGCCGCTTTGGATTTTGGTGCTGCCGGAGGTACTAATTTTGCCCTGCTGGAGTTGCTCAGATCCGAGCCGCTCCGATTCGAACACCTGAAAAGTCTGGCAAGGGTAGGGCATACTGCCGGAACCATGCTGGACTTCGTACATGAAATCATAGAAGAAGAAAAGGAGGCTGTATTATGCAGGCAGCTGATTATTTCAGGTGGAATCACGGATTTTCTGGATGGGTACTATCTGATACAAAAATCCCGGCTACCTGCAATATATGCCCAGGCATCTGCATTTTTAAAGCATGCCACGGACAGTTATGAACAACTTTGTGCCTACATAGAGGTACAGATACAGGGTTTGTCAGCTGCTTATCAGTTTTTAAAAGTAAAGTAATCCGCTTTATAACATGTCAACACAAATCGTCAACGGTTTCTCCAGACTTAGCCGTGAAGAAAAGATAAAATGGTTGGAAAATAATTTTTTAACCGATCCGAATGATATTTCAGCACAATTATATTCATTCCTCCATCAGGATTGTCAGGTGCAAAAAGTGCTCGATGGATTCAGCGAAAATACGATCTGTAATTTTCCCATGCCATATGGTCTGGCTCCCAATTTTCTTATTGATGGTAAGATGTACTGTGTGCCGATGGTGATAGAAGAAAGTTCGGTGGTGGCTGCCGCTTCTTCCGCAGCCAAATACTGGGCAGAAAGAGGAGGATTTCACACGGAGATTCTGGGTACGGTCAAAGTCGGGCAGCTCCATTTCAAAAGAGCACATTTTGACACCAAAGATTCCATGGGTGCCAACTTTATCAATACGGTTCTTGAGCAGTATGCGGATGCTTTGGAGGCTTTTTTTGTGGATTATGACTCACTACCGGATGAAAAGCGTGATGTGCAGATCATTATGGCTATACTTTCCAATCATACGCCTGAATGTGTGGTAAGGGCATCCGTGTCATGTCCGGTGTCAGAATTGGGTACCTCAGGCAATGGCATGCTCGCCGAAAAAATGGCGGAGAAATTTCGGGTGGCGGTGCAGATAGCAAGAAATGACCCTTATCGGGCGACTACTCATAATAAGGGGATTTACAATGGGGTGGACGTTGTAGGGCTGGCAACAGGGAATGATTTCAGAGCTGTCGAAGCGGCAGGTCACACCTATGCTGCAATGTCAGGGCAGTACAAAAGTCTCAGCCAATGTGAGATTGAAGATGGAATATTCAGATTCTGGCTGGAAATCCCGCTTGCTCTGGGTACAGTAGGAGGGCTGACCTCTCTGCATCCTCTGGCCAAACTTTCACTGCAAATCCTGGGCAATCCGGGAGCAGAAGAACTGATGCGTATCATTGCTTCTGTGGGGCTAGCACAGAATTTTGCCGCGGTCAGATCATTGGTTACCACAGGTATTCAGAAAGGACATATGAAAATGCACCTGCTCAATATACTCAACCATCTGAATGCAGACCAACCGGAAATTGAAAAAGCCTATGCTTTTTTTGCTGATAAGACGATTTCTTACGCTGCGGTCAGAACTTTTCTGGAGTCAATGCGGGTGCCTGTCAGCTGATTTTTCATAACTTGCCCCCTGTTTGGAAGCATATCGCTTCCCTGATTCAAATTTAATTCAGCAGATGCTATGAAATATTTACTGTTGGTGATGGTTAGCCTCCTATGCTTCATAGATAGCCGGGCACAGGTTAATGAAGCGGAAAACCGGGACTCTTTTTATTCATACCGCAGAGAACTGGGTGTAAATTTTACCAATGTATTGGGTAATGTCTTGAGTCTGAATCCGAATAATGCCAACTCACCCTACAATATTACTTTCAGAAAACATGGAAAAAATTTTACCTTTCGTTCCGCATTGAGTTTCTCATTCGAAAATAAGAAAGAATTCACTTTCGACGGTGATAAAGAATTAAAAACAAATAACAACCAGCTCAGCGCAGGATTGCAGAAAACAGAGATTCTGGGTTCCAATTTTGCTTTGGGATATGGTCTGGATTTGATTGGTGCCTACGAATATGAGCGTTCCAATGTCCTGAATTTCAATGGTGTGACCTTTGATGCGATAGACAGAGTGTGGAGAATAGGATTCGGACCGGTATTGAGACTGGAGTATAAATTGTCCCGAAGGATATATTTCAGTACCGAAAGCAGTTTTTACGGTATTTACGGCAGGAGACACAATGAAATCAAAGAATCGGGATTTCCGGTCACCCGCAACGATACTGACCTCTGGAATGTCCGGCTGCAATTGCCTCAGTCTCTTTTTGTCAACATAGCTTTTTGATACTATGAAATATATATTCTGGCTACTTATAGGATTGTATATTCCTTTTTTAACGGCGCAGGATGAATCATCTTCCGATTCCGATCTGTATGTGCACAATTATGCCCCCTATTACTGGTCAGGCACCACAGAGATAGGACTGAATGTCACCCCTTTGGTCTCCAAGCTGGTACCTTTCAATCTTGGGTCTGCCAATGCAGGCCTGGTCGCTCTGACCTACCGGAAATACTACACTGAAAGAGCTCTGAGGATGGATTTCGGATTTAATCTCAGTGATCGTGCTTCAGTCCAGAACAATCTGTTTCTGTACTTATCCCTGGGTACTGAGAGGAGAAGACCTTTGGGAAAAAAATGGCACTATACCAGCAGCTGGGACCTGTTGATTACAGCTGAAAACGAAAATGATACAGGAATTTTGGCCGCCGGCAAGGGGTACGGCATAGAATATCATTTTACCGACCGGATATTTCTGGGTACCTATGCCAATTGGTACATAGGACTGAACTTCGAGGAAGGTCTGGAATTTAAGATGAACCCACCGGCAGCTATTTTCTTCAATGTCCGTTTATTTTAATAAAATTGTGTTAAATCACTTGACCGAAAATTTTATTTACTCTACTTTTACAAAAAATTGAAATTATGAAACATAAAATTCTACTGTCGGTATCTTTCCTGCTTGTAACCGTAATTTCATGCAGCAAACTGGAAGTAACTGATACTGTCGCGGATGAGGCACCTGTATTGCCTGACGAGCCTTATGACTACAATACCAGAGAAATTCCCAAGGATGCCTTTTCTTCCAATATCTTTGATGATTTTATTTTCCCCAATGGGGATACCAACTCTATTACCAATCGCAGACTTGAGATTACACCCTGGGGAGCGACATTGGGCAGGGTTTTGTTTTATGATAAAAAATTATCTCTGAATAACACTGTATCCTGTGGCACCTGCCATCATCAGGACAAAGCATTTGCTGACGGGCAGAGATTTTCCAAAGGTTTTGAAGGCAGGATTACCAATAGAAACAGCATGGCCATAGCCAATCCCATAGTGATGAACAATCTTTTCTGGGATTCGCGATCCAAATCAATCCATGACCTGTCTCTCAGACCGGTACAGAATCACATTGAGATGGGGATGGAAGATATTTCGAGATTAGAGAGTAAGCTCGCTGCCTATGATTATTACAAGCCGTTGTTCCAGAAAGCGTTTGGTTCGGAAGAGGTGAATGCCGAAAGGATATCCAAGGCCTTGTCAATGTTTGTTGCCTCTATTACCACTACACGGTCAAGATTTGATGAAGTAAGGAAGACCGGCAATACCCGGAGTCTCACAAATCTGGAAAAAATGGGGATGGATCTGTTTTTCAGTGATCGTACCAAATGCTCCACCTGTCATTCAGGATTCAACTTCAGTGCCCCGGACGGTCCCTTTGATGCCTATGGCGGAGGTGGAATGAGCGGCAGCGGGGATCTGGGTGGTGCTGCCAACATAGGCCTGGATCTGGTGTATAAGGATAATGGTCGGGGTAATGGCAGATTTAAGATTCCTTCTCTGAGAAATATAGCACTCACGGCACCTTACATGCACGATGGCAGATTCAAGACCCTGGAGGAGGTCATAGACCACTACTCTCATGGTATCAAGCCGCATACACATCTTGACCCCAAGTTTACGGATGGCAAGGGTAATGTGGTTCACCCCAATTATACCTCTCTCGAAAAGCAGGCTCTGGTGGCATTTCTGAAGACGCTTACAGATCAGGAGATGATCAGGGATCCAAAATACAGTAACCCGTTCAAAAAGTAATCCGATTCTTTAATTTACCATCAATCGGATCTGCTTTGTATCCTGACAACTGTAGTACAGATATCCAATGGTTGCTAAAGAAATATTGATTTGTACAGCCGTTTTCATTTGGAGTATAGTATTATCAGCCCAGAAGTTTTCCATTTTTCCAATAGGGCAGAAAGCTCAAAATATCCATCATACAGGGGATGTATGGTTGAATGAATTGAATACTCCGGATAGTGTTTTTAACATTAATCTAACCTTTGTCACCATGAATGCCGGTGCCAGACTGAACTGGCATAAACATCCCGGAGGTCAGATTCTGATGGTCACCGATGGAGAGGGATACTATCAGGAAAGAGGTAAGGCAAAACAAAAAATGCTCAAAGGTGATGTGATAAAATGTATGCCGGATGTAGAACATTGGCATGCTGCCACCCCCGGCAGGGATGTCGCTTATCTGGCATTCACTCCTATGCACAGAGGCAGAACTGTATGGCTCGAAACACTGACCGATGCAGAGTATTTTGACGATGATGGCCTTGTCCGGAATCAGAATTCTGACCCGGAACAGGATGTGTTGGAAATTTCGCTGAAAAAGTGGAGCTGGATGTCAGAGCGCAAAACCGATAGCCTGGAGATGCTTTTTGATGATAAGGCTGTTTTTGTTCACATGGGAGCTACATTCAATAAATCTCAGGAACTTGAAGTAATCCGGTCAGGTCAGATCCAGTATAAAAATACAGAATTTCAGGAATCTTCCGTACACATTACAGAACAGACAGCCGTGGTCTTACATAAATTACGATTGACGGCTGTTGTAGGAGGCAATGAAGCGGTAAATCCGTTTTCTGTGACTGAGGTCTATGTAAGAAAAGACAGTGACTGGTCTTTGGTATCTTTATCATTCACAAGATTACTGAATCCTTAGGTAATTTTATGCTTGCGCAAATGAAATAATCCTTCCTGATAGGATTTGTATTCAGTCAGCATCTGTCCGGTTTTTTTATCTGAGAAATAATAAGTTTCTGCAGCCTGATTATATTGATTACCTTCGTTATCAGAACAATGAATATTTGATGAAGGCGAAAAAATCGTTTGGACAGCACTTCCTCACAGATGAAGGTATAGCAAAAAAGATTGCCGAATCATTGATGTTGAGCAAAGAAACAGGAAATATTTTGGAGGTTGGACCCGGTAAAGGTGTGCTTACCAAATATCTCCTGCAAAGCCCATACAAAGTAAAGGTGGTAGAAGCCGACATAGATATGGTCAGCTACCTTCAGAAACATTATCCCAATCTCAGTGAAGATATTATTCACATGGACTTTCTGAAGCTTCAACTGTCCAGAGTTTTTGACAATGCACCCTTTTGTCTTATTGGCAATTACCCTTACAATATATCTTCTCAGATTCTCATCAAAATGGTGAATTACTGTGATTATGTGCCTGAGATGGTGGGTATGTTCCAAAAGGAAGTGGCTGACAGGGTGATAGCTCCGCCCGGCTCCAAGACGTATGGAGTCATCAGTGTTTTGGTACAGGCACATTACACCGGATATCAGATTATGAAGGTGCAGCCCGGTAGTTTTAATCCGCCGCCAAAGGTGGTTTCATCAGTGATACGACTGGTCAGAAAAGAAAATTATCATCTGCCTTGTGACGCACATTTATTCAGAAAAATAGTAAAGACAACTTTCGGCCAACGGAGAAAGATGCTCAGGAATACTTTGAAATCGCTGGTACAGGATGAATCATTGCTTAATGATCCGTTTTTCAATGAACGACCTGAACAATTATCTGTTGAAGACTTTGTAAAATTGACACAATTATTGAGTGAACATATTAAAACTGAAGATCATGACATTAGAGCAAAAGATAGCAAATGACCTGAAAGAAGCAATGAAGTCCAAGGATCAGGCTGCTATGCGTGCCATCAGGGCAATTAAAGCAGCAATACTCTTGTTTAAAACGGACGGTAGCGGAGAGGAGCTTACCCCCGACAAAGAGATAAAATTGCTGCAGAAATTGGTCAAGCAAAGACAGGACTCGCTGGATATTTATACCAGGCAGGGCAGGGAAGACCTTGCCGTTGTTGAGAGAGAAGAAATAGAGGTGATTCAAAGGTACCTGCCCGAACAATTGAGTGAAGCTAAACTTAAAGAAGTAATTGCCGGAATCATTGCAGAAACCGGAGCTACATCCGTGAAGGACATGGGCAAAGTGATGGGTGTGGCCAATCAGCAACTGTCTGGCAAAGCGGACGGCAAGATGATTGCAGCCGTGGTCAAAGAACTTTTAGGGTAAAAAAGGGCTTTCAAAGCCCTTTTTTTTTCTGATATCCTGCTGCCGATATTATTTTTTGAAGTGGATCTGAAATCCGACAACAAAACTGAAAATGCCATCCCTGAACTGCAACATTAAAATGTATAGGTTGCGTAGATGGCTAAGTTCCGGTTTTTGAATCTTGGATTTCCAATTGTTGGTTTCAGGACATTGCTCAGACCAAAATTGTAGTTCAACCCTAAACTTAACCCTCCTCCAAGTGCAAACCCACCTCCGAGCAGGATGCCATAATCTATGGATTCCAGCTGTTCTTTAATATTCTGATTGTCCGCTTTGCCACTGCTAAGAATCATGGCATTCAGCCCGGCTTCCAGAAATAATCCCTGCTGGCCCGCTTTGGTGTAATACAAAAAGCTTAAAGGGATATCAATATAATCAAATTTTAAAGTACCTGATTTAGTACCTGTGTCAAATATTTGATATCCTCTCTGACTGAACAAAATGCCGGGCCTGAATACCAGAGATTGAGTGAGTGGTACACCAAACATAAGTCCTGCATGTATTCCGGTACGACTTTTAAAATCAGTATCCGGGTCGCTGTTGTTACTATCAGCGTTGGCAATATTGACGCCTGCCCTTATTGCGAACTGGGAATTAACTTTATCCACATTTATAAAAAGTATGAATGTCAGACACAATAACATGAATTTGATTTTCATTTCTGATAAATTTTGAGTTAAAAAAAAAAGGCCAACCCTTCTTCGGTTGGCCTCGAAATATAGCTTAACGGTGATCAAAATGCATAAGATGCATAAATCCCGATATTGGTGTTTTTCATGCTTTCGCCATCGCTGCTTGCTTCCAATATATTGATCAGACCCGCATTATAATTCAGGCCTAATGAAAACTTGCTGTTGATTTTGTAACCCAATCCAATCAGAAGTCCAATATCAAAGGGCTTAAAATCATCTTTAATATCTTCGCTCTCTCCGTCAGTTTCGCCGGTGGCACTCAACAGATACTGTATATTAGGGCCAAGTTCTACAAAAAAGCCCTTTTCTCTGCCACTAAAGCCATAAGTGAAAGATAACGGAATGTCAATATAGTTGAGATTCGTTTTCAGAGATACCAGACCCAATAACTCTATTTTATTGCCTCTTTGGCTGTAAAGTAAACCCGGTCTGAAGGTCAATTTTTCGCTCATGGCAAATTCAGCCATCAATCCTGCATGAAAACCGATTCTGTCTGAAAAACTAACAGAGGCATCCTCAGCGGTTATTGAATTATTGGCAATATTTACTCCCCCTCGAATAGCAATCTGTGCCTTTGATAGGGTGCTTATCGTCAAAATTACAATCGCCAGTCCTATTCTGAATATATTGATCATCTTATCTTTCAGTTTCTTGGAGGTAATTTACTGTTTTATCAGAATGCATAACGGGCACCCACAGTAAATACCGCCTGATCTGCATCTCCCAGGGTATATTTGGCTTCACCGAAGAGGGCGAATTTATCTGACAGATTATGGATGACACCGCCACCTACGTTAAAGCCTGTTGTGCTGTCTGACACTTTAATACCCAATACAGATACAGAAGCTCGTGTAATGTTCACACCCGCTAATGCATAAGGACGGGTAGTTCCTTCAGAAAAATGATAGTGAGCGTTCAGGTCAATGGAGGTTAATGAAGCACTTACCCCTTGTTCAGACTCTGAATCCAATAAAGAGAATCCTAAATATACGCCTATCTTACTGTTGATATCATAGTTGACACGGCCTGTAAATCCTAATTCTGAATCTGTACCATATAGTACACCGGCTCCGAGGCCAAACTGTGCATTGGTCATCGCTAAGAAGCAAAAAAATGACACAAGCGTTAAAAACAAATTCTTTCTCATTGATTAAATTTTAGAATGTTTGAAAATAATTGTCATGGCAAAACTACAATTAAGAGATTGCATATAAAAATTTTTCATATAAAAAAATTAACAAATTGTTTGAAATTGCATCCTGAAGTGGCTTATTTGCTATCGCGTAGCTAAGGTCAGGCATTATGAAAGAAAAAAGAATTTTGCCATATAATTTATAAGCTTTTAAGTTTGTATTAATCAAATCAGGTTCTCTGCATACTTATACGCAGACCCCGTATTGATGAGCACCACCCTGTGATAGGGTTCAATAAAACCGGACTCCAGTAATTTCTTAAATGCAGCATACACAGCTCCGCCTTCAGGTGAAAGGAATATACCTTCCTGCCTTCCAAAATCATTTATAGCGTTCAACATCTCTTCTTCAGTAATATCCAATGCGGTACCGCCCGAGTCATATATGGTTTTGAGTATGAGTTTGTCACCGAATGCTTTAGGTACCCGCAAACCATTAGCTATGGTCTCGGCCGGATTTTCATACACTTCACTTACATCTTGTCCAGCCTTAAAAGCTCTGATGATCGGATTACAGCCTGCTGTCTGCACAGCTACCATTTTAGCAGGAATCTTACTTACCCATCCCATTTCCAGCATCTCCTGAAATGCTTTCCATATACCTATCAGACCTGTGCCGCCACCTGTGGGATAAATGATTACATCCGGCAATTCCCACTCCATTTGCTCCGCAATTTCATAACCCATGGTTTTTTTACCTTCCAGCCTGAAAGGTTCTTTCAATGTAGTGATATCCCACCATTTCCCGTCTGTATTGTCAGCATTCATTTTGAGGCCAGCATCTCTTATGCTGCCTTTCACTTTCACCACGTTTGCTCCCATGATTTCACAATCCAATCTGAATACTTCCGGAGTGACTTCCGGCATGTATATATTCGCCTGTGCACCCACGGCGGCACAATATGCCGCAAGCGCACTGCCGGCATTACCTGCGGTAGGAATGCAGAATTCTCTGATGCCGAGCTCTGTAGCCTTACTTACGGCCATCCCTATACCCCGTGCTTTGAATGAGCCGGTGGGATTATTGCCTTCATCTTTCAGCCATAGCTGATGAATACCGGTATGCTTTGCAGTGTTTTTTAGCCTGAGTAGCGGGGTGGCACCTTCTCCAAGTGTGATTTGAAATTCCGGTGACAATACCGGTAGGAGTTCGGCATATCTCCACAGATTTGGCGGCCGGTTTTGGATAGCATTACGACCCGGATGAGATTGCAGATCATATCTTGCTACCAGCGGCTGGGTACATTGAGGACAATAACTATGAATCTGATACTTGTCAAAATGCTGGCTGCATTGACTGCATTCCAGATGGGTATATAAACTTTTCATATAATCATATAATATGTTCGCAAAACTAAGGCGTGCAGACCTGAATTCTGCATTGAATGATAAAATTATCCATGGCAAAATATAATTTTGAAACCAGTGTTAAAAAAATGCTAATAATTTAAACTATTTGTGCAGATGCTTGTCTTTGAAACATTATTTTGTTGCAACAAATATTTGATTTCATCATCACAGAATTAATTTTAACACAATATTCAATGTATTCTATACCTTTTAAATTTTGCAATCCCTTTCTTGCTTTGCTTTTATTCCTGATGCTTCCGGTATTGTCTTTCTCTCAAAAGGCGGATATCATAGCACTTAAACTCACAGGAAAAGTAATTGACCAGACTACGGGAGGTCCTATGGAGTATGCCACGGTCTCTGTATTCAGCAGCAAAGACAGTACCCTTTTGGGAGGTACACTGACTGAAATGGATGGAAGCTTTGAAATTGGAGTCAAATCCCCCGATATTTATCTTGTGGCAGAATTCCTTTCATTCCAAAGCAAAAGCCTGAATGAGTTCAGGCTGAATAAGGATTCCGGAATTCTGGATGCCGGTATCATTGAGTTAAGCCCTGATGCAGTAGCGCTTGAGACCGTAGAAATTAAAGGGCAAAAGAGCGAAACCCAGTTTGCATTGGACAAAAGGGTATTTAATGTTGGAAACGATCTCGCTAACAGAGGAGGTACTGCACAGGACATTTTGGATAATGTACCTTCTGTCACTGTGGACCTGGATGGAAGTGTAAGTCTTAGAGGCAGTGGGAGCGTCAGAATTCTTATCAATGGTCAGCCGAGTGGCTTGGTAGGTATCAGCGGGGCTAATGGACTCCGCTCAATCCCGGCGGCTATGATTGAAAGAATAGAAGTCATTACCAATCCTTCTGCACGGTACGAGGCAGAAGGTATGTCAGGCATCATTAATATTGTATTGAAAAAGGATGCACGGTGTGGTTTTAATGGTACTTTTGAGGTATCGGGAGGTTTTCCTGACAATGCTGCGGCCTCAGCAAATCTTAATTACCGGAAGGGGAAATTCAATTATTTTCTCAATTATGGAATTAATTACCGCAAAAATCCGGGTATAGGATATTCCTACCAGGAATTTTATACCGGTGAGGATATCAATGTCACCTATGTCACAAGGGATGCAGTAAGAAAAAATCTCTCCAACAATATTCGTCTGGGTCTGGATTTTGATATCAGTGACATGCAGACCATAAGCGGTTCATTTTTGTACAGGTATAGTGATAACAATAATTTCACACCAATCAGATACTATGATCATGTGTTCTCTGCCAATGAATCCCGTGGGAGATTTTTAGTGCCCACTCAGAATTATATACTGAGGACAGACAGTGAAAAAGAAAAAAGCCCGACTCTGGAGTACACGCTGGATTACAAAAAGCGATTCAAACAGGAAGGCAGGGAATTGAAAGCCATGATCCAGTACAGTCAAAATACTGAGACTGAGAATTCTGATTATGCGGAGGGCAGGTACACATCCACATTGTTTGAAGGCAATTATCTCACCCAGAGATCCGCCAACGAAGAACAGCAGAAAACCACGATAGCCCAGGTGGATTACATACATCCGCTCAGTAAAGGAGCAAAACTGGAGGCAGGCCTGAGAAGTGCAATAAGGTCGGTATCCAATGATTTTATCGTAGAGGAATTGCGAAATAATACGGAATGGATTAATCTCGAAGGACTGACAAATTATTTCATTTACGATGAGAGCGTACATGCTGCTTATGCCATTTTCGGGCAGAAGAAAAACAGATTATCCTATCAGGCAGGTATCAGGGCAGAATATTCAGATGTCAATACCCGTTTGGTTCAGACCAATGAAGTGAATCCCCGAAATTATCTGGATTTTTTCCCGAGCGGGCATGTCAATTATGAATTGGCCGGCAATAATCAGCTGCAGGTAAGCTTCAGCCGGAGGGTCAGAAGGCCGAGGTTCTGGGATTTGAATCCTTTCTTCAGTTTCAGTGATGCCAGGAATATTTTTGCAGGCAATCCCAATCTGGATCCGGAATATACCAATAGCTATGAAGCGGGTCATTTGAAGTTTTGGGACAAGGGCAATATCGGTACCAATATTTACTTCAGGAGAACTACAGATGTGATACAGAGAGTAAGACTGGTGGATGCCGTTAGTGGTACGAGTTTTACACAGCCGCTCAATCTGGCTACCTCTGACAATATGGGGCTGGAGTTTTTATTTGCCTACAATGTCAATAAATGGCTGAGACTGGATGGTAATGTCAATTTTTTCAGGAATATTACGGAAGGGCGGTTTGAGGGAACTGACCTGAGTGCTGACAGTTACAGTTGGTTTGGGAGAATAGGGTCCCGAGTCAGTTTCTGGAAAAATGCAGAATTGCAGGTCAGGCTGAATTACCGTGCTCCGGTGGATATCCCGCAGGGCGTAAACAGAGAGATATATGTAGTAGATATCGGATTTACCAAGGACATCACCAAAGACCTGAGTTTTACTTTTGCAGCTCGTGACCTGTTGAATACCAGAAGAAGAAACACCGAGCTATTCGGGGATGATTTTTATGAAAGATCAGAACAGCAATGGCGACGTACCCCCATAGTGCTTACCTTCAATTACAGAGTGAATGCCAAAAAGGAAAGAAAAAGACAGGGTAGGGGAGATATGGATTTTGACGGAGAAATGTAAAAAAATATCTTTTAGACAGATCGCATAAAATCCATTGGTCGTGCAATGGGATGCATTAGTCTTTCTTTTCATTACATTCATGACTCTCTGAAACTAATTCAGCAGACTTACTGTTTTTAAGGTTGATAAACACAATTTTTCTCAACCTTCTAAAACATTTCTAATCATGCTTATCTTTTTAGGTCTTATTCTGGTCATAGGATTATTCCTTATGATGTCTTACAACAAATTGGTCGGCCTCAAAAACAGAGTGCTGGAGTCATGGAGCGGTATAGATGTGCAGTTGAAAAGAAGATATGACCTCATTCCCAATCTGGTAAACACTGTCAAGGGTTATGCAGCTCACGAAAGCGGTACATTGGAAAAAGTAATCCAGGCCCGTAATATGGCTATGAACGCAGGAAGCACCCATGACAGAATTGAAGCTGAAAATGTACTGTCAGGCACTTTAAAAAGCTTATTTGCACTTGCGGAAAACTATCCTGATCTTAAGGCCAATGCTTCCTTCCTGGATCTTCAGAATAAATTATCAGAAATAGAAGAAAATCTGAGCAATGCCAGAAGATATTACAATGCTCTCGTAAGGGATAATAATACTTATGTGGACAGCTTCCCATCCAATCTGGTAGCCAATGCCTTTAAGTTTGAAAAATTTGACTTTTTCGAGCTGGAAAGCAACGAAGAGCGAAAAAATCCGGTAGTCCAGTTTTAAGCCTGTCGCAGTACAATGAGACTTTTACTTGTACTTTATATACTGGCGGGCACTGCATTCCCTGCTTTTCTGAAAGCTGAATATTTTCGGATTACAGATTATAAAGTGGATGTACGCATTTATGCAGCCGGATATTTTGAAGTAAATGAAACGATTGAAGTAGAATTTTCCGAACCCCGGAGAGGTATTTTCAGGCAAATTCCATATATCTATAAGCTTGGAGACGGGGAGCGGAAAATTAAAATATACGACCTGGATGTAGAAGGTTGGAGATACAAGGATTATACTGAGGGATATTACAGGGTGATACGTATCGGTGATCCTGATATCTACGTCAATGGCAAACAAACCTACAAAATCAGTTACAAGGTCAGAAATGCTTTTTTGTTTCACGAAGACTTTACCGAATTTTACTGGAATCTCATCGGAGATCAATGGCCTGTGCCTATAGACAAGATTTCCTTTGATGTACGCTTTGATCAGTTTATTGCTCTCAGGGAAGGAGATTACAAAATCTTCGCAGGAGAGGCAGGTAGTCAGGAACAAAGAGCCAATATCCGGTATCAGCTGAACAGGCTGGTAGGCGAAACGACCTCCATGCTGGAACCTTATGAAGGAGTCACTTTAGCGATAAAATTTCCTTTGGAATACATTAAGCGGCCTTCTGAGTGGGAAGTTTGGCTGGAGAAATACGGTCCCGGGGCATTGGGTATGTTGCTGCTGAGTTTATTTTCCGGCATATTTTACAGATTGTGGAAAAAGTATGGTAAGGATTATCCCATCGTACGGATGGTTCAGTATCTTCCTCCGAAGGAGTTGACCCCATCGGAAGCGGGAGTAATCATTGACGAAAAAGCGGACAATGTGGATATTCTGGCTTTGCTTCCCTATTGGGCACACAAAGGGTATATTCAGATCCGAAGGATTCCCAGAAAGTGGGCTAAGGATGATCATGAGCTTATCAAACTCAAGCACCTGGATCCTCCGGTGCCGGCTTATGAATCTGTGATTTTTCATGCATTGTTCAGGAGTGGGGACAGAGTTTTGGTCAGCAGTTTGAAAGATAAGTTTTACAATGATTTGAATGCGGCCAAAACCCAGTTGAGCAGTCATATAAAAAATACCCTGGATATTTATTATCCTGTTTCCATACGTATGCAGATTATATCGGGGATTATATCGGCGATACTGATTGGTGCCGCTATCCTGTTGGGATTATTATTCAATTCTTTACTGCTGGCGGTGACCTTGGGTGTCAGTGGTCTTATAGGCATAGGATTTACAGCCAATATGCTGAAAAAAAATCAGAATGGGGTGAGATTGTATCAGGAAGTACTCGGATTTAAAATGTTTGTGGAGAAAGCAGAGAAGGACCGCCTGGAGCGCATGCTGAAGGAGGATCCGGATTATTTTGAAAAAACCTTGCCCTATGCTATGGTCTTCGGCTATGCCAGAAAGTGGAGTGCACAGTTTGATGGTTTGCTTACGGAACCTCCCAAATGGTACATCGGTGGACCGGGATACGGTCACGGTCATTTTATGCCATCGGAATTTGGTAAGGCTTTTGATTCCGGAATGCAGGAGATCCAGAGTGCGTTTACCAGCTCGCCGCAAAGTTCCGGCGGCGGCAGTTTTGGTGGTGGTGGCAGTGTAGGCGGCGGCTTTGGTGGAGGCGGTGGTGGCAGTTGGTAAATATTATGTAAAGCATTAATAAAAAAAAACTCCCGCTTTCCTGATCAGGAGGCGGGAGTTTTTAACATTAACAAAATTAACCTAATTAACAAATCAAAATTTTCTTGTACGAACCCTTTTGGCTTTTCTTATAAAGCTGGAATGTGCCTGAGCTTCTTCATTTCTCACCTGCTTTTTCTCCAGCCACAATTCACCTTTTGCCGATCCGGACTGAATTACTTCTCTCAGCGCTGATTTTATCGGCTTTGGAAATGCGATATTGATTAAATACAACATATCAAATTTCTTTTATGCCACAAAGGTAATGGTATATTATTTTGTTGTCAAGTTGATTAACGATTATTAACAAACTAAAATTTTGTAGCATTACTGAAAAACATCATTATATTTTTGCGAATTATTGGATACCGGGCTGTATTTATACTCGTTACTGTCCTTCGTTATGATTTTTAGTCCGGTGAAATCTCAGTTTTCAGAATAAAAATCTGTCTTTTAACTCCAATCCTTCATCGGACAATTAATAAGTAGCATGCTTTAAATTTGAAGGGTCTCTTAGGATGTAAATTCTTAATTTTCATCTTTTGGGTAAAAATTTTTAAATTTTTTTCATGAAAAATTTTGGCAATATATACCAGCGCTTTTTGTGTAGTTAGCTTATGTTCAATCTGTTTTTCAGGTTCATTCAACATATTAAATGTTTTTAGCATGTGTCTCTGCATGTTTTATTTATTGATTTTACACCTAAACCTTTACAAATTAATAAAAATTTTAATGTTAAATCAGGCCCGTCTTCAAAATAATAAAAAGTTATAATCTGTAAGTTGAAAGATGCTTAAAAATGCCCGTACCAGATTTGGGTTAACTGTCGGACGGTAGAAAACACATTACAGTTATTGGCATATTTCTTGCCTTTTGAAATTTGAATTGCAAGGATACCTGTGGTGTATCCTTGCAATCCAAGAATTTTATAATTAAAACATTACGCCAGTATGTTAATCCCAAAACCTGCACGATTCAGATTCCTGTGTTTCAATGGAGCTGATTTTCATTTTGCGTCTATCGTTTTGATTTCCGCCTTGTTTTTGCTGATGAAAACTGACCTTTCAGGCCAGATAGTTCAGACCTTCAATGCAAGTGGTACATTCACCGTACCTCCCAATGTGACACAACTTACTGTCCAGGCATGGGGAGGTGGTGGAGGTGCAAGCAGTACTACTTTAGCTTCCAGACCCGGAGCAGGAGGTGGTGCCTATGCATCCTCAGTGTTGAGTGTTGTGTCCGGACAAACCTATACGGTTACAGTTGGAAATGGTGGGACACCCGCCTCTCCTGTCGGCAATGCCGGAGGTAATTCTGTATTCTCTATGGGGGCTACCAATTATGTACTTGCCGCCGGAGGTTCAGGTGGCGGGGATGTCACACCCGGGGCAGGAGGTACAATAGCCGCAAGCATAGGTACAATAAGACATGCCGGAGGTACAGGAGGACTCAGATTTTTTCCGGCAGGTGCCGCAGCCAATAATGGCGGTGGTGGTGGCGGTGGATCTGCTTTTACCGGCGCAGATGGTAATAATGGTGGTAATGGAACAGTAACCACGGGAGGTGCAGGAGGTACCGGCACCGGTACAGGAGGTGCAGGAGGTGGAACATCCCCTGTGAACGGACAGGCAGGTGTGGCTCCGGGCGGCGGTGGCGGCGGCAGATCTTTTAATGTCGGAGCATTGAGTGGGGCAGGGGCTGCAGGCAGAGTGGTGATTTCCTATTGTCCGGATTTTGATGCAGAAATCAATGGATTGACAGATATCTTTTTGGATGCCCTACTACCCTGACAGCCAGCGGTGGGGTTTCTTATTTATGGTCACCCGGTGGGCAAACAACAGAATCCATCACAGTATCTCCGGTCGCTACGACTACATATACAGTGACAGCCACAGACAGCAACGGCTGTACTGCAACAGCACAAGCTACGGTTAATGTCTCAGGAGCTATTGAGATTGCTGAGGTATGTGCATGTAACGATGGCAGCGGAAATGTCACATTCACGGTCAAACTCAACAACTGGCCTACATGTGGCGGGCCGTTTACGGTAGGAATTAATTATACAACCAATACCATGGGTACCGGAATATTGTCGGCAGGCAGTATAGCCAGTGATCCATCAGGTATGAAAACCATTACTTTCAGTCCGGTGGCTAATGCAGCTGCATCCGGAAATCTCAGTTTATCTTCGGTGGTGAATCCTTCCAACCTGGCGCAATCCATCAATTCCAATAATTTTCCTTTTGCTGTCAGTGGCCCTCTTACACTGACTTGTCCCGATACTGTACATGTATTCATGGAGCCTGATTTATGCTATGGTTTGGTGCCCGATCTTTCTGCCAGGGTCAATCCCGGGGAGGTTGCGGGGCTTATTCCTTGACACAATCTCTCATTCCGGGCACTGCATTTGGCGCTGCCTGTAATGATGAACAGGATATAATAATAAGCATAAGCGATGCAGGCTGTGCTTTGGCCTGCTACTTGTAATACGGATTACCCTGATCCTGTATTGACAATCAAAAACCGGTGGTGTCTATGGCAAGCGATAATGCAACAGTCAGTTGTCCTGGCGAAACCGATGCACCACCAATGATGATTCCAATAGTCAGTGATAATTGTGCGGGCATACTGGATACTCCCCAACCGGTGGTCAGTGCCAAGCCTGATTGCAACGGAATACGGACTTATACCTACTCCTATGATGACGGATGCGGCAATGAAACCGAGTGGGTCTTTACTTACAATATCGTTTATTCCGGCGGACTGACCGCTCCCATGAATAAATCTTCTGAGGTAGATTGTTCGCACAGGCTTAGGATCCGGTGCCCGGATGATATTATGGATGAATGTGGCAGAACTGTCAGTGCCGTATTGGTGGGTTTTGCAGATACGCCGGATCCTTTTACATGCAATGGTACCCGAGTGTGGACCTACAGATATACGGCATGTGATGGTGCCACATCGGCTGATTGGACCTATACCTATTCTATAGACTATCAGGCAGGTCTAACCCCACCTGCAAATGGCAGTGCTACGGTCAATTGTGTTTCAGCAGCTACAGATCCCGGTGCTCCGGCTGATATCATGGATGAATGTGGCAGAACTGTCAGTGCAGTATTGGTGGGATTTGCAGATACACCGGATCCTCTTACATGCAATGGTACCCGAGTGTGGACTTACAGTTATACTGCCTGCGATGGCACTACCACAGCGGATTGGACTTATACCTATACTATTTCTCCTCCTCCGGTCATGTTAAATTGCCCGGCAGATATCACGGTGGCTGCCAACCAATCTCAGGCAGCCATTAATACAGCCCTTACCAATTGGCTCAATTCAGCCGGTGTAAGTGGTGGTTGTAATCCGGTACTCATGAATTCAGGAGGTACAGCACCCGATCGTTGCACCGGTGGTACCTTAAATGTGATATTTACGGTTACCTCAGACTGCGCTGCAGCATCTACCTGTACCAGAAGCTTTACTGTATTGCCAAGTACTTTGAGTGCTGCCATCGGAGGTATATCTACAATATGTGTGAATGGGAACTTGTTTCTGAATGGAAATCCCATCGGAGGATCTTCACCATACACCCACTTTTGGGAGCTTTTACCTTCAAGTACAGGCACAGGCAGCTTCAGCAGCACATCCATACAGACTCCCGGATTTACCGTAACTTCTCCGGGCACTTTCAATATACAATATACAGTCACAGATAATCACGGTTGTACCTTTACCACTCAAGCCACATTCACTGTGCCGGTTCAGTGTGATTTTGAATTCAGAATAGACGATCCATGCATTTGCAACAATGATGCGGACGTTAATGCCGACAACGGTACTTTCATGGAATTGGTTACAGTAACCGGTCCGAATGGAGCGGCACTTCCCTTCGGTCAAACCTGGACAGTTCAAAGTGTTTTCGGAGCATACTCCGCCAGTCCTTTGAATGAAGAGTCTATCCCCGGGCCTCAGGGCTCTCCGTTGACACCGGGCCAGCCTGGTTACTTCTGCAATATACCCGGAGGATGCACCGTGTACAATTCTGCTGCCGGCACCATGCTGATGGCACCTTTCGGTTCTTACTATCTGTCCTTTGCCCATGTGGATCATGAAGGATATACTATGGTGGTGGAAGGCCCCGGAGCTTTTGGTGACCCATCCAATGTGGCACTGAGCTCCAAAAATGTATGTTTTTATCCGCAATTGAGTATCATAGCCTCCACGGTGGCATGTGATACAGATGGCCCCTCTGCCTGTAAGGCGATTGCCGGATGCCGTCACAGCTGCCCTCTTCTCCCTTTCTTCTTTGAGGCAACTAAGCATTTGCAGGAGGACAACCTCCATACAGCTATATCAGCCAGCCGGGACTGACGGATAACGGAGATGGTACAGCAAGCTTCAGTCCATCCGCAGCAGGTGCAGGTACGCATATTATATCCTACAGTTTCGAAGGTAATCCGGCCCCCAATTCTTCTTCACCCGGCTGCTGGTCTGCGGTGGAATTTGCCATTCAGGTCAAAGCCACGCTTACATTATCAGCACTGGTAGTGAATGAAGGTTGTGAAGGAGTGGCCAATGGAGCCATCAATCTTGCAGTGACTCCTTCATCCTCCATAGATCCGGGATTATATAGTTTTATATGGAGCAATGGTGCCACAACTCAAAATATCAATAATCTGAGTACAGGAAATTACAGTGTCACTGTTACTCATCCTGATGCATGTATGCAGACCGCATCGTTCTTTGTCAATGCAAAGCCCAATCCTGATCCGGTTTTAATTGTTTCAGGAAATAGCCAGTATATAATTCCACAATGTCAATCCACAGGCCTGATTTTATTTCAGGGTACTGTAATAGCATGTGATATTGAAGCCGCTACAGACCCAACAGTTATTGCAAACAGATTGTCTGTAAGTGGTGTTGCCGGATTATCAGTATCACCGACATATGTAGATACCGAAAATGGTTTTGCGTATTTTGAATTTGCCGGCAATGTAGCTCCGGGTTTGTATCTGGCCGATGTGACCTATGATGATGGGGTGAGATCTGTTACGGTAGATGTAGTTTTGCAGGTTTTAAGTCAGCCTGACTCACAAAATCCGGTCATAACAGATTGTCCGGCAGGAATATCGGTGGATAATGATCCCGATCTTTGTTTCGCTGAAATCACTTTGACGGCTCCTTCATTTACTGACAATTGCCCGTTAAGCGATATCTCCGTTACTTATGGTGTCATCAATCCTGATAATACTTACAATGGACCCAACAGCCCTGCTGTGCCCTACAATTTCAGTACAGGTCACAGTTTAGTGATATGGACAGTGACTGACCTTGCCGGTAATTTCTCCACCTGTATTCAGAATATAGATGTCAATGACATCGAAGAACCGTCTATTATATGTCCGGCCGGCAGTCCTTTTTCAAGAAATAACAATACCGGTGCCTGTGGTTATACTGCTGAAAACGGAGAATTTGACGCAGTGGCTTCTGACAACTGCAATATCATTTCACTCACCCATAATTATGGTAACTGGGGTATTCCCGGTTCACTTGCCGGGGCGAGCTTTCCGGTGGGTTCAACGATGGTCGTATGGACTGCCACCGATGCTGCCGGAAATACGGCAAGCTGTGCTGTCATGATTAATGTGGAAGATATCCAGGAGCCTGTATTCATCAACTGTCCGAATACGACTTTTACCATCGGTACAGATGCCGACTGCAATAATGGAGTGATCTGGAGTATTCCAATAGCTCAGGATAATTGCACCGGTGTGAGTGTAATGCAGACAGGCGGACCCGCTTTGGGTTCGCAGTTAACACCAGGCACATACAACATCCAATATACTGCCACTGACGCCAATGCCAATTCGGCCAGTTGCAATTTTACCATCATCATAGAAGATGACAGCACACCTTTGCTGGTTTGTCAGCCGAATATTACTGTAAATACCAATACAGGTGTCTGTACCTGGACTGCTCAGGCCGGAGACCTCAATCCGCTGCTGGCAGTGGACAATTGTCCGGATTATGAACTGACTTATCAGATATCCGGTGGCGCATCCGGTTCGGGGCCGGTACCAACAGGTACAGTCTTTAATGTCGGTACAAGTACTGTAAGTTATACCTAACTGACGAAGCTTCCAATGAGTCCACCTGCAGCTTTACTGTAACAGTTGTGGACAAAGAAGTCCCGGTCATCCCTTGTGCCAATGTGGTATTTGGCAGCCTGGTTGGCCCATTTGGCAATACTTTAGATTTATGTGCTTTAAATACAGCCGTTTTGATCGGACCTGTAACAGATAACTGTGACACAGATATTAACCTATTTGCCTTAATCAATAATCCGGACCATACTATCAATACGCTTCCTTTCCCATTGGTAGGCGGGAATGTCTATCAGTCGGGTTTGTATACTTTTCAGGTAGGCATCTCCACGCTGACATTTTATGCTACGGATGATGCAGGCAATACTTCCAGCTGTATTTATCAGATAGAAGTCGAGGATACTCAGTTGCCTGAAATCACCTGCCCTTCGGGATCACCTTTCAACAGAGCCAATACACCGGGAGCATGTGGTTATACTGCTGCCGGAAATGAATTTGATGCAACCGGCAATGATAATTGTGCAGCTTATACTTTAACCCATAATTATTACAACTGGAGTAATCTTTCAAGTCTGAATGGAGCTGTTTTCCCTGTCGGTACAACCAATGTGATATGGACTATTACAGATGCTTCCGGCAATTCCGCCAGTTGTTCTGTCCAGATAATTGTGACAGATCAGGAAGCTCCCGTAGCCAACTGTCAGCCCAATCTGGATGCAGTACTGGATGGAGATGGTGCATACCAGATAGTTACCACTATGTTGGAACTTGGCAGTACAGACAATTGTGGTTTGACAGGCTATGCCATCAGCCGTGATGGCGTGAATTTCGGTCCATCCTTCTCAGTAGGTTGCCTGGATATAGACCCTGATTTTGGTAATGTAGTGAATGGAATACTGCGGGTAACAGATGCATCAGGCAACACGGCTACCTGCACTACCCAGATCAATGTTCTGGATCTGACCCGACCTGTGGCGATTTGTCAGGATGTGACGGTATATCTGGATGCCAATGGAGAAGCAGGCATTACCACAGCAGATATTGATGCCGGCAGTTATGACAATTGCGGCATTCTGAGCCTTGTATTAAGTCAGACCGATTTTGATTGTGACAACACAGGGAATAATAATGTGACCCTGACAGTTACCGATGCCGTGGGCAACACGGGTATATGCGTAGCCACAGTGACTGTACGGGATACGATTCGTCCCACCTTTACCTGTCCGGAAGATGTAATAGCCTTGAGTTGCTATGACGTAGTGCCTGACCTGGTATCGTTGGTGGAAGATGCTGCGGATAATTGCGGTGTCCTGTCCATCACCCAGAATCCTGTAGCGGGAGAGGTAATAGGTTTGACAGACGGGAGCGGGATTTCTGGTTACGGTCAGTGTGACAGATATCAACGGCAATACAGCGACCTGTGGAGTGATAGTACAGATCAATGATGCTACCCCACCCACTGTGATATGTCAGCCACAGCTGGATGCAGTGCTGGATGGTAACGGATTGTTGCAAGTGACCACAGCCATGCTGAATATAGAAAGTTATGACGATTGTGGTGGTACGATCAGTCTTGCCATCAGCCGTGATGGCGTGAATTTCGGTCCATCCTTCTTAGTAGGTTGTCTGGATATAGATCCTGATTTTGGTAATGTAGTGAATGGAATACTGCGGGTAACGGATGCATCAGGCAACACGGCTACCTGCACTACCCAGATCAATGTTCTGGATCTGACCCGACCTGTGGCGATTTGTCAGGATGTGACGGTATATCTGGATGCCAATGGAGAAGCAGGCATTACCATAGCAGATATTGATGCCGGCAGTTATGACAATTGCAGCATTGTGAGCCTTGTATTAAGTCAGACCGATTTTGATTGTGACAACACAGGGAATAATAATGTGACCCTGACAGTTACCGATGCCGTGGGCAACACGGGTATATGCGTAGCCACAGTGACTGTACGGGATACGATTCGTCCCACCTTTACCTGTCCGGAAGATGTAATAGCCTTGAGTTGCTATGACGTAGTGCCTGACCTGGTATCGTTGGTGGAAGATGCTGCGGATAATTGCGGTGTCCTGTCCATCACCCAGAATCCTGTAGCGGGAGAGGTAATAGGTTTGACAGACGGAGCGGGATTTCTGGTTACGGTCAGTGTGACAGATATCAACGGCAATACAGCGACCTGTGGAGTGATAGTACAGATCAATGATGCTACCCCACCCACTGTGATATGTCAGCCACAGCTGGATGCAGTGCTGGATGGTAACGGATTGTTGCAGGTGACCACAGCCATGCTGAATATAGAAAGTTATGACGATTGTGGTGGTACGATCAATCTTGCCATCAGCCGTGATGGCTTGAATTTCGGTCCATCCTTCTTGGTAGGTTGCCTGGATATAGATCCTGATTTTGGTAATGTAGTGAATGGAATATTGCTGGTAACGGATGCATCAGGCAACACGGCTACCTGCACTACCCAGATCAATGTTCTGGATCTGACCCGACCTGTGGCGATTTGTCAGGATGTGACGGTATATCTGGATGCCAATGGAGAAGCAGGCATTACCATAGCAGATATTGATGCCGGCAGTTATGACAATTGCAGCATTCTGAGTCTTGTATTAAGTCAGACCGATTTTGATTGTGACAATATAGGGAATAACAATGTGACCCTGACAGTCACCGATGCTGTGGGCAACACGGGTATTTGCGTTGCTACAGTGACTGTACGGGATACCATCAGGCCTGAGTTTGATTGTCCGGGACCTATGACTGTAGCAGGTTGCGCAGGGGTGGTGCCAGACCTTATTTCAGGATTGGTAGCTACAGACAATTGCTCTGCCAATGTACAGATAACCCAGAATCCGGTAGCAGGATCACTCTTCGGGCCTAATCCGGGTGATATGATTCTGGTCACAGTTTCAGCAACAGATGAAGCCGGCAATGTGCGCAGCTGTCAGGTGCAGCTTACCATCATTGACAGCGATCAGCCCTACTTTGTCAACTGTCCGCAAAATCAGTTGGTGTATGCCAATGATCCGGATAGATGCTCCGCTACTGTCAACTGGAGCATACCCGTGGCTTTGGACAATTGCGACCAGATCATGGCTCCGCAAAGTATAGTGCAGACTACAGGTTTACCTCCGGGTTCAGTATTTCCTGTTGGAGGACCATATACTATTACATATACAGCCACAGACAGTGAAGGCAACAGTGCGATGTGCTCATGGACATTCATCGTGGTAGATACCGAAAAACCTGAAATTCTGCCGGGCAAACCACAGGACATCACAGTTCTTTGCAATAATATTCCGGCTCCATTGGTATTGAACCCAAATGATGTAGAAGACAACTGTGACCCTAATCCTACGATAGCATTTGGTCAGGTGAGCACTCAGAATCCGGATCCTGCCGTTTGCGGACATTATAATTATACATTGACCAATATCTGGACAGTATCGGATGTAGCCGGAAATGCACAGGTGTGGAATCAGGTAGTAACTGTCGTCGATACCATCAAACCGGTACTCACCCTGCCATTGGATGTTACGGTAGAATGTAATGGAGAATATCTTGTAAAATCCTTCAGCTGCGATCCATCCTCCGGTTCTTACAGCCCCGATCCTGCATTTGCAGAATTCGGAGTAGCTACTGCTGTGGACAATTGTGCACCATCAGACTACATCTGTATCGCTTTTACCGAAGTATTCATACCCGGTGATTGTGGTTACACGGGAGTGATTGTGCGCACCTGGACTGCCACAGATCCTTGCGGCAACACCTCATCCGGAGTACAGAGGATTACCATAGTAGATACCACACCGCCTTCATTCACCTGTGTGGACATCACTGTAAATCTGAATGCCTCAGGTACAGTGACAGTAAGCGCTGTAGATCTTATTGCAGGAGGACTGGCAGGCATTACGGAAAACTGCTCGGATATTGAAGATCTGACCTTCCAGATGTCACAATCCGTTTTCAACTGCAGCCACCTGGGAGATAATGAAGTGATGCTGGTGGTGACCGATGCATGTGGAAACTCTGCCGCCTGTCTGGCTACAGTGACAGTTCGGGACGTAAATATACCGGTTATAACCTGCCCTGCGCCGGTCACTGTAAATCTCAACCCCGGTGAATGTCGTACTTTCATTACTCAGAGAGCTACTGCAACGGACAACTGTTCCGTGCAGATCAGCTATACACCGGATATTACCAAGCCATTTGAAATAGGTACCACCCTGGTAACAGCAGTAGCTACTGATGCAGCGGGCAATTCGGCATCCTGTACTTTCACGGTGACAGTGATTGAATATATACCTGCGGTGCATACCATGGCTTGCAACAATCTGATCAATCTCTCACTCGATGGCGACTGTAAAGCCACCCTGAATGCCGATATGATTCTGGAAGGCAATGAGTACAGATGTTATGAAAAATATTGTATTACGGTTACCGGACCTAACGGAGCACCCCATGGTATAGTTTTCGACCTTAATGATGTGGGCAAAACCTTTAAGGTGAGCATTACGGATTGTTTGGGCAGTGGCAACAGTTGCTGGGGTTATGTCAAGATTGAGCAAAAACTGATACCCGAAATCGAGTGTCCTGCGGATGTAACCATCCTATGCTCTGAAGATAAGGATGCCCGAAATAATCTGGGCAAATTGCTGACAGGAGAGGTCAAGCTCATGTCTTGTGTACCCGGTTACACTGTAGACTACAATGATACAGAGACTCAGTTTGGTTCATGCAGCAATCCTACAGCGAGATATACCCGTACATTCACGGTGTATTACAATCAGACCAGTAAGGTAAGCTGTACACAGAGGATAGATGTACTTCCATTCAACCTGAATCAGATAGTATGGCCAACCGATAAAGTATTGAACTGTAGTGCGGTGGCCAATAATGCCACTTTGAAGCACCCTTCCAATACCGGATATCCAACCATAGGAGGCAAGATCGTGGATCATGTGTCTGCGACATGTAATCTTTCGCATACCTATGAAGATAAGGAACTCTGGCTTTGCGGAAACAGCATCGAAATTCTACGTAAATGGACGATCAGAAACCGATGCTTACCCGTAGGACCCAACAATCCCGTGGAGCACATACAGATCATTGAGGTTCTGGACAATCAGGCTCCCCAGGTCACCTGTCCGTCTGATATCACTTTGAGTACAGATCCATGGTCCTGTACTGCCAGTGCGGTATTGCCTCTACCGGCTCAGATTACTGACAATTGCGGGGCTGTTACCTTCAAGGCCATATTATATGGCAAGGGTAAACTTACTGTGACCGGTACCGTTGCTGCCGGCAACCTCAGGGTATTTGCAGAAAATCTGGAGAAAGGAGCCTCTGTGGTACGGTATGAGTTCAGAGACGAGTGCAACAATCTGAGGGTTTGTAATTTCACAGTTACCGTACAGGACAAAGTGGCTCCAACCGCTATTTCAAAGCAGGATATAGTATTGAGCCTCATTCAGGATACAGACCTGGATGGCAATAACACCGCACACGGAAAGCTCTTTGCAGAAAGTGTGGACAACGGCTCTCATGATTTCTGTTCGCCGGTGAGACTCGAAGTAAGAAGACCGATCGGTCCAGCCTGTGGCAATACGGGTAATGGCGGCCATAATAATAATCGTACTTACGCCTCCGGTTTTGGGGAGAACAACAGTATCAACGATACAGACAGCGGCAGATTTGTCAAATTCTGTTGTGAAGATGCAGATGCCATAGTAGTGGATGCCAATGGGGACGGAATACTGGATGACAAGGACAGAGGCTATCATGAGGTCATTCTCCGGGTATGGGATGATGGTAATATGAATGGTATCCTTGGTGATGAAGGGGACAACTGGAGCGAAACATGGGCCTATGTAAAAGTAGAACTTAAAGCGCCGCCCATCGTGATATGTCCTTCCAATATCACCGTGCATTGTACCGCTGATGTGACGATACGGACTTCCGCCACGGATGTAAGTTCTGTAAATCTCTCGCTGACAGGTCAGCCTCAGGTATATGGTACCTGCAATCCTCCGGTAGTGACATACAGAGATATAGTCAATCTCAATCAGTGCAATATCGGAACCGTTATCCGGACTTTCACTATCAATGGAAATAATACCACCCGAACATGCCAGCAGACCATCACGTTTGCTCCGCATCCACAGGAGCAGGCCTGGGTTGTCACTCCGCCTTCTGATCTGCCACAGGACGTTTCCTGCGATGGGCCTTCAGAGACTGATATCAAAGCCTATGGACCCAAATGGCTTGCAGGGGCATGCGACATTATCGGCTTGAGCAGCAAAATCCGCGAATTTGAATTCGAAGATGGGGTATGCAAAAAATGGGTGGTCGAATACCGTCTCATCAACTGGTGTACCAATGAGGAGCGGGGACCTTATTTCAAGAAGTTTGTCCACAAGGATGCGGTAGCACCTGTATTACAGGATTGTGCCAATAAAATGTTTGAAGTGGACGGACAGTGTGAAATCAGAAATCTGGTACTTACCAAGATTGCTCAGGATGCGGGAGACTGTACAGACAATGGCCGTATCCGGTGGCAGATTATCGTGGATTTGGGATCAGACGGCACTCCGGATTATGAATGGAGCAGCTTCCTGAATTCCGGGGACAATAACTTCAATAACGATACAAATGGTAATGGTATCAATGATGTCTATATTGCCCCCACTTTGAACGGTACTCAGGTGAGCATCACAATACCTGTGACATTGCGGGCCTCTGCAACCCACACAGTGACCTGGAGGGCACATGACAATTGCAATAATGTGACATTATGCACAGAGAGTTTTATGGTGGCAGATAAAAAAGCTCCTACGCCGGTTTGCTTGCCTGTCAGCACTGCCCTGATGGCAGACCCTGACGGCGAAGGTCCTGCCAGACCGATGATCGAAGTCTGGGCTTCTGATCTCAACTTCAAGTCTCATGACAATTGTACCCGTGATACAGATCTGATGTTTACCTTCGACAGGGTTTCTCCTCAGGTGAATAACAAAGTGGTATTCGGCCAGAATATCAACAAGGATGTAGCACATTATTTTGACAGGACAGGAGGATTGGTGCGTTTTCCGGCGGATATGAATAATCCTGCTCAGAGAGCCATCGTTGAAAAGTACAGAATCGGAGCAGAAAATACCCCGGGTAATGGTGTGATCCAGCTTTGGAATCCGGCTTCAAAAAGCAGTGCCAGAGTATGGACGGATAATAGTCTGCCCGCAGGACAGGCCAATACTACCATAGACGTTGCCATGAGTGTATGGGATGAAAGTTTCAATACCCGATTTTTGTCTGACCAGAATGCGGTTGTTATGTTCTTCCTGCCCCGGAGCAATAGTCTCGGATATCAGCGGAGGAGTTCGGACTTTTACCGGAAAGGGAGTGAAAAATGTGGAAGTTAAGTTGCATGCAGATCTTCCGGAGTTTCCTATGCTGACAATGACAGATGAACATGGTCTGTACCGCTTCGGAGTACTCGAAGGCGCCGATTATGAAATTACAGCTTCCAGAAATACAGACTATATGGATGGAGTGAGTACGCTGGACCTGGTATTGATTCAGAGACATATCCTGGATTTACAGAAATTTGACATGCCTTACAAAATCATTGCAGCAGATGCCAACAATAATGGCAAGGTGACAGCTGCCGATATTACCGAGCTCCGCAAACTGATTCTGGGTATCACCACCACACTGCCCGGTCAGCAAAGCTGGAGATTCCCGATAGTCAATCAACCTATGGACGAACAGCAGCCATTCCCTTATTCAGAACGCATTGTCATACCGGCACTCAGCCACGACATGCCCAATCAGAATTTTATAGCTGTTAAAATCGGAGATGTCAACGGCACAGCATCCAGCGGCGTCCATGACCCGCAATTGGAAAGCAGGTCTGATAAACTGCTGGCGCTTTACATTGAGGATGTACAAACACAAGCGGGCAGATTGTTGGAAATACCGGTGTATGCACATAATTATAAGGAAGTGTATGGTATGCAGTTCACTTTGGGACTGAAAAATGCTTCATTTACCGGGTTTAAGGCCGGAGTGCTGAATATTTCCGACCAGAATTTTGGGGTAATTTCTGAAGATAAAATCACCTTCAGTTATGCTGCAAATGAGATGGAATCTTTTACAGAAGATGAAGTACTGTTTACCCTGCTGGTAAAATCAAAGGCGGATTTGCCCGTAAGTGAAGTAATATCCCTTAATTCAGATATTACCAAAGCCGAATCTTATCTGGGCACTGAAATGCTCGTAAGCCGTGTAACACTAAAAATCAGGACAATCCTCAGAGAAGATGCGGAATCCTTCGGGTTGTATCAAAATGAGCCCAATCCATTCAGGGGCAGTACCAATATTCAGTTCTCCCTTCCTGAGGATGCGATGGTAACATTTTCAATATGGGATGTGACCGGAAAGGTTATGGAATACCGAAAAATAGATGGTAAAAAAGGTATGAACTCACTCAACGTGGAGGCGGATATATTGGGTAAACCAGGTGTATATTATTACAAGATTGAGACTGCTGCACACTCGGGTGTCAGGAAAATGATTCTCATAGAATAATGCACCCTGAGAGAATAATATTTTGAGAACAATCCTCTGTAATATCTTGTTGCAGAGGATTTTTTGTTTTATGTACATTTCGTTTTTCCCGATAAAGTATTACATTTACCCAACCTAAAGAAACCAGACTTGAAAAAACTTGAAATCCTCATTGTGGAAGAAGATTTCTCCAATCTACGGTCATTGTATCTGGATTTTCTCCGACTCAATGATGTACTGGAGACGGGCTGCCAAATCCATCTCCGGGAGTTCGCCAGCATACTTTCGGGATTGGCAGACCATGAGTTTGTGTTACTTTCTGATTCATTTTATGAAAATACAGGAAGTGTTTTTTCAAATATTGATCCAAAAAAACTGATACTGGTGAGTGACCGGCAGCTCTCCAGCAATACGCATCCTCACGGCATATTGCAGACCCCGCATATTTTTCTTTTGCCATGCAGTCTGAGTGATATTTCCCTCTTGATACTTCAGTTGGAAAGGACAAGGGAACTACTTCATTTACACCCTGAAGGAATTTCGGCAGACATGCTGATCAGAGGTATTGTATTGTACTACCGCAAACCCAACGGAACGGTGTTTACGCATAACGCTGGTGATATCTTATACTTTGAAGCAGAGGCTGACCTCTGTATACTGCATTTTCTGGATGACCAGTGCGAATGCAGAAAGATTACCCTGCAGAAGAATATCACGACCATCGAGTGGAACTGTAATTCGAAAACATTTTTCCGTATCCATAGAAAGTATCTGGTGAATATGCTTCATGTACTCGATTATGGCGACTATCCGGGCATTTCCCTGCATCTGAAAACCAATGGAACACCGGTGGAACTACCCTTATCGAGAAGAAGAAAACTGGACTTTCATAATAATTACAAATACATCCGTACGCTCAGAAATGTATTGAACTGATGCCAAAATTCATTTTAATACAGGGAAGCAGAGCTATCCTGTATTGCCCATCTCCTTTGTTTTATGTAATCGGGTTTCTAAGGGAAAACCACTAAAATACATTAAAATTAATTTTAATTTGTTTGCCGTTCATTGTTTTTTGAAGCAAAATTATTTTAACAAATTTTTTGTTACCGACATCTTTAGACATCTTTGTGCCTGAAAAAGTGGAGTAAAATCCATCTTTCAAAGACGAGAATGATAATTTTTAGGATTACAAAAGTATGAGGTTAGCCATAATGCTTTGAAATCCAGGAACTTAATTTAATAACCAACCATGAACAAACGCTTTAAAGCAGCAACATTCTGCTATTCGGTGTACTCCATTGTGGGGGTGGTCCGATGGTGTTTTTCGGCGTTTTCTGGTATCAATACTAAAAAAACTGCATCTCCTTCAACTACACCTTTCACTGTACCTTCCCGATTCTTTGTACGCTTCCATAGTGGCTATTTTGGTCAAAGCTACACTGAATGGGCTCAATATATATTTGATTTTCAATATTTTATACAAAATTATATGCCTGTTAACCCCGGGCAGAATCTTATACTCAGGACTCAATCTCAACCGGAGTATTTAGATTTTAAAAAACCAAAATTCAGAAGACGATGAATCAATTATCCTTCTCACAGTCAACAGCTTATAAAAAACCAAAACTCAATCTCATGAAGAATGAAATTTACATTTTCTTACGTGGTTCAGTGTTGATGCTGCTGCTTATCGCGGGTGTTTCACTCCGCGTTTATGCTCAGCCATGCCCCACAGCGCCGACCATTTCAGGTATGACATTCAGTCCGGCAGATCCCTGCCTGAATCAGAATCATTCCATTGTGAATGTCACGATTGCACCTTCCACACCGGGTACCGGATATGAGTACCGGTACAGTCTGGATGGTAGTCCTTCGTTTGCCAACAGCTTACCGGGTGGCATACCTGTCGGACCTCATTGTATCACCGTAGCGGTTTTTGCCACTACCAACGTGGTGTGCGACGGTAACAACTATGGCCCCGGAGTGATGATTCCCGGTACTTCAGTTACTTACACTCTGTACTTTGGTACTGCCGGTCCGCCCGCTATACCGAGAGCCAGCATCATAGGTAATCTGACTTGTGCACCAACTATTTCAGTTGTTCCAGATCCTTTGTATTCCTGTTACACATACGAATACTCCATTGATGGCGGACCCTATTCCTCTACTATCCCTGCTTCTTTGAGTAGAGGCTGTCATACCATCAGCTATCAGCTGGTAAGCAATGCGGCCGGACACTTTGGCTGTGGCTTTGGTAGTCCGACTCCTGCGTCCGGTACTACTGATTTCTCTCTTTTTGATGATTTGTTCAATATACCCAATGCCAGCCTCAGTGTGAACAGAACCTGTTCTGACGGTACTAATGGCGTGGTGACGAGTATCTCCGGATTGCCACCTGCAAGTCCCGGACTTACTTATGAATACAGTTTCAATATGCAGCCATACACTACAAGTTTGCCAACCAATCTTGCTCCCGGCTGCTACAATATCATGATTCGTCAGGTGGCCGATTGTCCCGGTACTACCGGTGATGGTACTTCACCTCCTGAGTGTAGAAAAGATATTAATTTCGTGGTATTTCCTACTCCGCCGGTCATTACTGCCCCATCCAACACCTGCGATGCAATGTTCGCATTACCTTCAGTAACTCCGGTGCCTGGCTTTGTGGTGCAATATAGCATCGATGGTGGAGCCTGGGAAACCAGCCCAAGTACTACCACTCCGGGTTGTCACAGTGTGAGAGCGAGATATGTAACTGCAACTCCGTGCGGATCACTTCCCTTTAATATAGTTCCTGCCGAGTCCTTCTCAGATGGTGTGGTATCCGCTTGTACAGATGCCAGCAACTCTGTGGAAGTGGTAATCTTCCCGGCAGCTCCGGTGATTACTGCACCTGCCAATACCTGTGCTTCGGCATTTACATTACCTACTGTACCTGCAGTTGCAGGATTTACGGTACAATATAGTATTAATGGAGGTACCTGGACGGCAAGTCCGATAGTGCCTACTACACCGGGTTGTTATAATGTGAGAGCAAGATACGTACTGAGTGCGGTATGTGGTGCCACAGCAGCTAACACACCCGGTTTTGGTGCATGTGCAGCAAGTAATACAGTCAATGTGGTAATCTTCCCAACAGCGCCAATCATCACGTCCCCCACCAATACCTGTAATGCTCCTTTTACGTTGCCCGCAGTACCTGCCATTGCAGGGTTTACAGTGGAGTACAGAATAGATAATACCACTGCGGGTACTACAGGTACCTTCAGTACTTCCCCAACCATACCTTCGGCTGCGGCTTGTTATGCAGTGACAGCAAGGTATGTACTGGCTGCAGATTGCGGTACGGCACCCGAAAATGTGATTGCTGCAGGCACACCTGGTATGGGAGCCTGTGCCAACAGCAATACGGTAAATGTGGTAGTATTCCCTGCTGCACCTACGCTGACTCAGCCGGCAAGTACCTGCAATGCTATGTTCACGCTGCCTTCTGCTCCAGCAGTAGATGGTTTTGTGTTGGAGTATGAGCTGGATGGATCGGGTAGCTGGTCAGCAAGTCCCAGCACTACGGTAGCAGGATGCCATACCGTAAGAGCAAGATATGCGCTGGCAGAAGCTTGCGGTGGTACTCCTGCCGGTGCGACAAGCGCAGATGCAGCCTGTGCCGCCAGTGCACCCGTCAGTGCTTTGATATATCCGACGGCACCGGTGATTACTGCGCCTGCAAATACTTGCGATGCAGCATTTACTTTGCCTGCTGTACCGCCATTTGCCGGATTTACGGTGGAATACCGAATAGAGAATACCTCTACCGGATCCCTGATAGACTGGACTTCCACACCTGTGGTACCAACCACAGCCGGATGCTACGCCATTCAGGCAAGATATGTCAATACTGCAGCATGTGGTACTGTTGCTGCCGGCACACCGGGTACAGGAGCTTGCGGTGCAAGTAATCTGGTGAATGTAGTTATTTTTCCACCAGCTTCAAGTATTTTCTGGGATCTGGGAGGAACACAAACAGCTACTACACTTTGTGGTAATGCTTTCCCATCTTTTATTTTTGTAGCAAGCGGGGCTATCTTTCCGCCTGTTTTTGATTTTCAATTATCCTTAGACAATGGAGCCACATGGTTACCTGTTAATACTTATCCTGATAATACATCGGGGCCGGGTTGTTACAGAGTAGTCCTGAGATGGGTTTTGGCTGAAGACTGTGGATCTACCCTTGCAGGCACAGCCGGTCCCGGAGCTTGTGCAGTAAGTAATACTTTAGACTTATTAAATGTTCCGGATGCTCCCGTAATTACAGCACCGGCAAACACCTGTGCCAGTATGTTTACCTTACCGGATGTGACTCCAATACCTGGATTTGATGTTGAATATAGTCTTGATGATGGTACTACCTGGTCAGCAAATCCAACTACGACAGATGCAGGATGTTACAGTGTGAGAGCCAGATATGTATCAGCAAATGCGTGTGGTACTATTCCTGCCGGTACAGCAGGTCCTGCACCTTGCAATCAAAGCAATGCGGTGCAGGTGGTTATTTTCCCGGCAGTGACTGCCACACCTGGCCCTGTGACAAAAGGTGCTACTTGTGGTACTACCAATGTTACTTTTACATGGTCCGGTCCTGCACCAGCAGCAACTATTACCCAGAATGGAGCTACTTTTGAATTGAGATATTCCATTGATGGAGGAGCATTCAGTAATACAAGTGGTACTTTTACCGGGGTAGCACCCGGATGTCATACCATAGAAGCAAGGTATGTGCTTACTACAGCTTGCGGCGCTACTGCTGCAGGTACTGCAGCTCCTGCAAATTGTGGTGTTCAACGAGAATTTATTATTTGGTTGAACTTAGATGGTGTTCCTTTGACGGTAGATTTGGTGGAGAATTGCGGTGCGACAACTAATATATCTTCTATTACTTTAGGTGGTGCACCCTCCGTACCCGCCGGACAGGAGTTGGTTTATGTTTACAGAATTAATGGTGGACCTCTGAATGGCCCTGTTACTCTTGCACAGTTGCAGGCAGTAGATTTCCCTCCGGGTTGTCATCAGGTAAGAGTTAGAGTAAGGGCTACCGTGAATTGTGGCGTTGGTCCTGACGGTGCGATAGCCGGAGCTGTTGCTCCGAATGCCTGTCAATCAAATGTAAGGAATTTTGTTACATTCCCCGAGCCTCCTTCTATCACGGTAGATCCCATCTGTGACAGTGGTGATTTGGTCGTTACTCCTGATATTTTACCACCTGCTGGATTCCAGTGGAGATTTAGATTAATAAACACCACTACGGGTACAGAAGTAGTGGTTAATAACTGGCAGGCTTCATCAACATTTACAGCTGTACCCGTAGGATGTTACAGAGTGGAAGCTGTACCTGTAAGAACTGACATTTGCGGACAAATGGATCCTTCTTTGGCTGGTTATGAACCGGGAGCTGTGTACCCAAGCAATATTCACAGACCTTTGAATAATCAAACTGCTGCATCATTGATGCTAATCCTACGCAATTTGATGCGCTTGTGTTTCTTCTGCGGATGCATTTGTTCTTCCTGCACCACCTATGGCTATCACTCCTAACAATATTACGGTGTGTCTGGGTGAAACAGGTAAGATAGATTTACAATACTTTGAGCAGATGGTGCCAGCCTGTCTGGTAGATCCTGTGACAGGTATAGGTCCTGCTCAAATCCAATATATAGTGACCAGTAGCGATCCTTTGGTGGTGGCTCCCGGCATACTGAACAGTTTACCATTCAATCAACCTGAGTTGATGTGGATGGGCGAAAATGGTGAAAATTTCCCGAATGTAGTAACCATCGGTGTTACACCAAGAATCACTCTGGATGGAGTATCCTGTGACGGAGCTGAGGTGAAGTTCAGTATTACCGTGCAACCTAACTTCCAGACAGACGTTCCCTGGTTTGTTAATCCGAATACCTCTGTACAGTGTGAAGACAACAACGGCTGGATTTTCCATACCGGATTTACTACTGCCCCGGATGTAAATGGCTTTACAGGTCCTTTTGCCCCGGCCAACTGGACATTTAACAATAATGGAGGAAATGGAACCGTGGATGTTTCCGGAGCGCCAAACAGTGTTTCTTTAACCAGTAACAATGCGGGAGGCTTTAATCTAAGTACAACATATTGTATTACCATGCCTGCTACAGGTACTGTGACATTCGATTGGCAATATACAACCAATGACGTAGGTGGGCCATTTTGGGATGCGTTTGGTGTTTCTATAAATGGGGTATTTACCCAGTTGTCAGTAGATGCAGGTCCTTTTGTACAAAGCGGAACCTACATTTCCCCTGTGCTGAATGCGGGTGATGAGTTTTGTTTTGTTCAGGCTTCTTTTCATGGAATTTTTGGTTCTGCCACTACAATTTCCAATATGTTTTTATTTATGGGTACACCAGATGAGGTTGAAACAACTCTTGGTTGTACATATGAATTATATTATAATTTATCTACATCTCCTTTAGCTGAGCCTATCGGTAATGCTTTGGTACAGACTATAGCAGGTGATGGAAATCCTGTCAGCTTCCAGCCGGTTTTCGTACCCGGTACTTATCAGATCTGGCAGAGATGCGGGGGGTGTGCTGAGTTGGTGACTTCTTTCAATGTATCTACTGTAGCTCAGCCTGAACTGACCGATCAGTTGATAGAAGCATGTCCTGTCACCCCGGGTGCAAATACCGGATTGTTTGAAGGAATTGAATACGTCCTGCCTTCAGTACCTGCACCTCAGACACTGACCGTAGAAGGATATTATCAGACCTTCAATGGTGCAGTGAACGGTGGTGCCACCGGATTAATCTCTGCTACAGGTGATTTTAATTATTCATCATCTGATGCTACGATATATGTAAGAATAGGCCATGATGTGGATGGTCTTCCGGGTATAGACTGTTACTATGTAGGTACTATTGAGCTCAGAGTAGTCAACAGACCGATTGTGATTCTTACAGCTCAGGACAATCCTGCCTGTATCTATCAGGATGTTACCCTTACTGCCAATGTACTGGCAGGCAGTGGTTCGGGTTATACCTATGCATGGGAGAGAGTATCTCCGGATCCTGGTGCAATTACAGATGCCACACCAAGTGTGGTAGTGACAGAGACCGCTCCTGGCGACTATGTGTACAGAGTTACGGTTACAGATCCTAACACCGGAGTTAACGGTGCTGATGGACCTGCATGCATTACAGTAGCTGATATTACAGTGTCTTTCGTGGGTCCCATTATTACTTGTCCTGCAGACTTCACTGCTTCTACGGATGCAGGTGCCTGCAACACTTATGTAAATCTGGTTCCTGCTACTGTTCATCACGTATGTGTGGATGAGTTTGTAGTGAGATACTGGGTGACCGGAGCCACTACTATCGGTAGTGCAGATGCCCCGGTTACATTGGCTGCCGTACACGCTGTACCATTTAATACAGGTGTTAATACAGTACACGCAGTAGCCGGTACTTTCTTCCTCAATGAATTCATTGCCTTGGATTTGCCGGAGGCAGAATGCAGCTATACTGTTACTGTACTTGACAGAGAGCCTCCTATTGCGAGATGTAAAGATATTACCGTATTCCTGAATGCTGCCGGACAGGCTACAGTGACAGCTGATATGGTTAATGGAGGCAGCAGTGACAACTGTGGAGTTGTAGAAGCATTCATCTGCCCTGAAGTGGAAGGATTCACCGGACAGTTTGATGTGAGCAACTGGACATTTAATAATAATGGAGGAGACGGTACTGTAGATCTTTCCAATGCGCCCAATTCGATATCCTTAACAGGAAGTAATAATGGTTTGGGAGTTAACACAACACTATGTATTACAATCCCTGCAAATGGAACTCTAACTTTCAGTTGGGATTACACCACACTCGATACAGATGGTCCGTTTTTTGATCCATTCGGAGTATTAATCAATGGATTGCCTACCGTTCTGACAGATAATTCAGGTCCTTCCAGTCAGTCCGGAAGTTATTCTGTTACTTTGAGTGCAGGGGATGAATTCTGTTTTAATCAAGGATCTTTTGATGGGATATTTGGAGCTGCAACCACTATCAATAGCTTATTCCTGTTTACTTCCAATCAGTTACCTTGTACATTCACTTGTGAGAATGTAGGTCAGAATGATGTGGTATTGGTGGTTAGAGATGCTGCCGGTAATGCTTCTTCCTGTATTGCCAATGTAACGGTAGTGGATGCCATTGCACCTACTCTGGTATGTCCTGCGAATATCGTCCAGAATGTAGATCCTGATACAGGTTGTACCTGGACAAGTGAAGTACTTGAGCCTGTGACTTTGACAGATAACTGTGGAGTGGCAAGTCTTTCTTATACCATACTGAATCCTGACCAGACACTTGCCAATGGCAGTGGTCCTGTAGATGATTATGCCTTTGCAAAGGGTACATCAGTAGTGACTTACACTGCGGTTGATGTGAATGGCAATAGTTCAGTATGCAGCTTTACAGTAACAGTAAATGACAATGTTGCACCTCAGTTTGCAAATTGTCCTGATAATATTACAATAAATCTTACAAACAGTGGATTTACAGTGCTACCCACTGCACCTGTTGGAGGATTTGATATCAGCATACCTACAACAGGAAATGGTTGTGCTGTTAATCTGGGTTATACAGCACCTTCTGCCAGTGATAATTGTCCTATGTTCGTGGTACAGTTGGTCAATGGTAAAGGGTCAGCAATTCAGACCTATCTTGCAGGTACGCATACAGAGACTTATGTCGTGACTGATATGTCAGGAAATACAGCTATATGTAGTTTCACCATCACAGTCAATGATACAAGAGATCCGTTTATCACTTGTCCTGCCGACGTGACAGTAGGTACAGATCCGTCTTTCGGATGTACAGCTTCTGTTCCTTTACAGCCTACTTTCGGCGATAATTGTAATGTGGTAAGTGTTTCTCATTATTTCTCAAACGGTACCAATGCACCTTCACAGCTTCCTTCAGGAGCAGTGAGTGCAGCAACTGCCGCAGCTGGCTTTACTTCCGGATTATTCTATCCCGGTGTAAACGGTGTTTCAGGTACTACGGTGGTAACTTTCATAGCCACTGATGTAGCTGGTAATACCAGCAGCTGTTCCGTCAATGTCACAGTAGTGGATGACGATGCACCATTCATTATGTGTCCTATCGATATTACATTGAATGCCAATGCTACCTGTCAGGGAGTATTGAGCGCACCGTATGCACCAATGGTTGCAGATAACTGTGGTGGTGCAGGACTTACAGTGACTTACGTGATAGAAGGTGCTACGACAGCTTCCAGTGCCGCTACCGGGGTAAATCCTGTACCTGTGACGCAAACATTCAATCTGGGTGTATCCTTTATAACCTTCACTGTGACAGATGCAGCAGGTAATACTGCTAAGTGTACTGCTACTGTGACCGTACTTGACAGAACAGCTCCGGTGTTGACATGTCCTACGGTACAGCCGGTCTATAATACACCTGCCAATCAGTGTTTTGTAGCATTGAACCTCGTAGCTACGGCGACTGACAACTGCTCCGTAGCATCTATCAACTATTTCAATCCTTCATTCAATGCCGGAGCTAATGCCAGTGGTAATTACGCACCCGGTTTCTATACCATTGATTGGGTAGCAACTGATGGTTCAGGTAATACCAGTGTATGTTCCGTATCTTTTGAAGTGAGAGATGTAGTGGCACCGTCTATAACATGCCCGGGCAATGCGACATTGACTACCGGCGCA
Source organism: Saprospiraceae bacterium (assembly GCA_016716335.1). Taxonomy (GTDB): domain Bacteria; phylum Bacteroidota; class Bacteroidia; order Chitinophagales; family Saprospiraceae; genus OLB9. Next base: position 171,672 of record JADJWN010000004.1, read on the forward strand.
GGCAATACTACTTGTACTGCTCAATATAACTGGACTCATCCGGCTCCGACAGATAACTGTGCGGTGACATCATATTCTTACAGAATAGAATTACCTAATGGATCCATTGTCGGTCCGTTGACATTGAGTAATTTATTGGTACCGGCTCCTCCTGCTTCTGCTTATAATGCAAGTTATAACTTCCCGTTGGGTACGAGCAGAGTGAGATACTACGTATCAGATGCCAGAGGCAATCAGACTGTATGTTTCTTTGATGTTACTGTGTCTGACAATACTCCGCCCGTATTTACACAATATCCTGTAAGCTTTACTGCAACCAGTGCGGTAGATCTATGTGCATCTGTTGTAAATTGGGCTAATCCGATAGCCACAGATAACTGCGGACCGGTTACTGTTGTAAGAACAGACACTAATCCAGCTCAGGGAACAATCTGGCCTACCGGTACTTATACGATTACTTATGTGGCAACCGATGCTGCGAATAACTCTGCAGTGTGTTCATTTACTGTAAACGTTGTAGATACCCAGAATCCCAATGTATTCTGTCCTTCTGTAACTCAGACCTTCCAGACCAATCCTGGTACCTGTACCTGGAATTCTGCCGGAAGCAACGCAGTTTCACCAAGATTCCAGTTTGACAATTGTCCTTACACTCTTACATATACTATCACAGGTGCAACTACCGCAAGTGGCAGTAATGATGCAACAGGAGTGGTGTTTAATCTTGGAACAAGTACTGTTACTTACAGGATAATGGAGACTAATGGTACGCTGGTGGGACAGTGTTCATTTGATATTGTGGTTGTGGACAGAGAAGTGCCTGAAATTACCTGTTCAATGGTTGGAGCTTTGCCTTCACAGCCATGGATCAATGAATTCCACTATGATAATGTAGGTACAGATGTAGGAGAATTCATCGAGATAGCCGGACCAATAGGGTTCAATCTTGCAAACTGTGCAATAGTACTTTACAATGGAGCAACTCCTGGCGCTGCTGTGGTTTACAACACCACCACATTATCTGGTACTATTCCATCTCCTCAGACAGGTACACCTGTAATCAATGGTGCATTTGATGGGGTTGGTACATGGGGTAATGCCTTAGCAGTTGCAGACGGTGTAGCAGGTTGGGCAGGTGCAAATGCACAGGCTCTGTATATGACAGAAGATAATACTTATTACTATCTGGGTGCTCAGGTTTCAGCTGCTGGCTGGCAGAGTTGGGGCTTCCTGATCAATACCAGACCCGGTGGAGGAACCAGCGACTCATGGTTAAGACAAATCACCTATGGACACGCAGACGCTCCCGATTATATCTTCAGAGGTACGTTCGGTGGTTATGCTGAATTCCACACATATAACTCTATGACCAATACTTGGCAGGGAATCGGTTCTTCTATACCAGGAACAGAGTTTAACGCCAATCCCGGAGGATTTGTGGAAGTAAGAATTCCAAAATCTACCATTGGTGTGGACAGAATTAAGAATGTTCAGTTCTTTATTACTGGAGATAATAATTCACATGGTACTTTTGATGCAGTGCCTAATGATGAAATTGTTACAAGCTGGAATCCTGCGAATAAGACAGTCCTGGATAACTATGCCAATGCACCGATGTTTGGTTATGTGGTTGTAAATTATCCTCAGGATGGTATTCAGAATGGACCTAATGACGGTATGGCTTTAGTTTGTAATGGTATGGTTCTTCAATTGTTAAGTTATGAAGGACCGTTCACTGCTGCCAATGGCCCGGCTGCCGGAATGACGAGTGTGGATGTAGTAGTGAGCCAGCAACCTGCACCTGCTATCGGAACTTCTCTGCAGTTCCAGGGTGCCGGCACAGTAGGCACATGGGTAGGACCTATCACCTCTACGCCGGGTCAGATTAACACAGGTCAATCTATTGTACCTACGGGTTCTGTTGTAAACAATGCGCCCGGACAATGTGGTGCAGTGGTTACAGGAATTTTCGCCACGGCTACTGATAATTGTACTGCTAATCCTGCAATAACCAATAATTCACCTTATGGAACTTCCAATGCATCAGGATTCTATGCGGTAGGTAATCATACGGTTACATTTACAGCGACAGACGCTTCCGGTAATACCTCTCAGTGTTCAGTAAGCTTTACTGTAAGAGATGTCGAAGCACCACAGGTGAATTGTACTTCTATTGCACCAATGACACCTCAGATGACGGAGTTGTTTGTATGCGAAAGACAGTTCAACTGGTTGCATCCAATACCAACAGATAACTGTGGTGTTACTGTATATACTTACTCTATTACAAATCCTGACGGTACCATAGCAGGTCCTTTCACACTTGCTCAGGTACTTGCAGGCGGAAGCAGAAATGCCGGCTATGACTTTGAAAAAGGTATGAGTACGGTTACTTACTTTGTACAGGATGCTGCCGGTAATACAGGAAGCTGCAGTTTCAATATCACTGTGGTGGATCAGCAGATGCCTTACTTTGCTAACTGTCCTACTATGATTATGTCAGGAAATGACGTGGACAGATGTGATGCCAAAGTAAACTGGACTATACCTCATGCTTTTGATAATTGTACACTTCCGGTGACAGTAACACCACTTCCCGGCAATCAGTATGTGCCTGGTGCAGTAATACCGGTTGGTACACATACAATTGGCTATATTGCCACGGATTCAGATGGAAATACTGCGGTTTGTACATTCCAGATTATTGTGAATGATACTCAGAAGCCGGATATTTTCCCGGGTAAACCACAGAATGTTACAGTGGAGTGTGATAACATACCTGCACCACTGGTATTGAATGCCAATGATGTACGTGACAACTGTGATCCCAATCCTGTAAGAGGATTTACACAGACCTCTACACAGAATCCGAATCCTGCATTGTGTGGTCACTACAACTATACGTTAGATAGAAACTGGACTGTTACTGATAATTCAGGTAATGTACAGCTTTGGAATCAGGTAGTAACCGTGAGAGATACTAAAGCTCCTGAAATTACCGTACCATTGGATGTGACAGTACAGTGTAACGGACAATATACAACCAGATCATTTACTTGTAATGCTGGTCTTGGACAGTATGCTCCGACAGTAGCTCAGTACTCAGTAAATGGTGTGAACACAGGCATTGCAACAGCAGTGGATAACTGTGCACCAAATCAGTTTATCTGTATCGAGTTCACAGAGACATTCACTCCTGGAAGTTGCGGATTTACCGGTTTGATTACCAGAACATGGACTGCAACAGACCCATGCGGTAACAGATCTCAGGGAGTACAGAGAATCACCATCGTGGATACTACTCCGCCTTCATTTACATGCCAGGACATCACTGTCAATCTGGATGCTACCGGAAATGTTACGATTTCTGCGGGTCAGCTGATTGTAGGTGGTATTGCGGCAGTAGTTGAAAACTGTTCTGCAACCAATCAGATCACCTTCCAGTTGTCCAAGTCACAATTCAATTGTACCAATATTGGTGTGAATCAGGTATTGCTGGTTGTAACAGATGCTTGTGGTAATTCTGCAGCTTGTCAGCGTAATGTAACAGTAAGAGACGTTACTCCTCCTGTTATCACATGTCCTGCGAGTGTGACTATTAGCTTACAGGGAGGCGAGTGTGTGGGTTACTTCACATCCAGTGCAAGTGCTACTGATAACTGCGGTGCGTCCATCACTTATTCACCAAGTATCAGCCAGCCATTCCCGATAGGTGTTACCACAGTAGTAGCAACAGCTACGGATTTGGGTGGTAATACTGCAACCTGTTCATTCACTGTTACAGTGAGAGAACATGTACCTACTACCAACGCTTTGGCTTGTAATAATAATGTGAATCTTTCATTGGATGGAAATTGTGAAGCTGTAATCAGGGCGGATATGATTCTGGAAGGTAATAATTACAGATGCTATGACAAATATTGTATCAGTATCCAAACTCTTACCGGACAACCTAAGGCTAACTTCTTCACATTGGCTGATGTAGGTAAGACCTTCAGAGTGATGATTACTGATTGTGAGGGCAGCAACAATACTTGCTGGGGATTTGTGACCATCGAAGAGAAGTTGATACCTGAAATTGAGTGTCCTGCTAATCTGACAGTTTCATGTGCTCAGGATCTGCTGGCAAGAAATGCACAGGGCAGATTGATTACAGGAGAGGCAAGGTTAATCTCTTGCGAGCCTGGTGCAACCATTACTTTCCTGGATAACTTTGTGGATAATGGACAGTGTGCATCTCCAAGAGGAATCCTTTACAGAACGTGGAGAGTGACAGATCTGGATGGTAATTCTGCAACATGCGTACAGACCATTACAGTAAGAAATCTTAACCTTAACGATATCGTTTGGCCTGCTGACAGAGGTCTGGAGAATCCGATTGAATGTTCAGATGCTGCCTTGAATCCTGCGCTGACTACTCCTGCATTTACAGGATGGCCGACTCTGAACGGTATTCAGGTGAACAGAACAGGTAACCTGTGTATGGTGGCTCTGAATGTGTCCGATGAGATATATGATGTATGTCCAGGAAGTTACGAGATTCTGAGAACCTGGAAGGTCAGAAATATGTGCTTGCCTGTAGGACCTAATAATCCTGCTACGCACATACAGGTAATCAAGGTATTGGATACCAAAGGACCTAAGATTGCGGTTTGTCCTTCAGATACTATAATCAGTGTAGATCCTTGGGGCTGTACAGCAAGTTCATTCCTGCCTGTTCCTGAGAAGATTGAAGATTTGTGCAGTAATGTAAGCTTCAAGGCTACATTGTACGGACCGGGTCAGGTAGTTGTAACAGGTTCTGTTGCAGCTAAGAACCTGAGAGTACAGGTTAGAAATGTACCTAAAGGTAGCTATGTAGTTCAGTATGAATTCACAGATGAGTGTGGCAATAAGACCAATTGTGTATTCACCATAACTGTAAGAGACTTTGTAGCTCCTGTTGCAATAGCTAAGAGAGATATCGTGATCGGGCTTGTACCGGGATTTGATGGACAGGGTGTACAAGAATGCACAGGCTAAGCTCTTCGCTGAAAGTGTAGATAATGGTTCTTTTGATAACTGTACTAATATCAGATTAGAAGTCAGAAGACCTGTAGGTCCTGCATGTGGTAATGACGGATTGGTGACCAATCCAGCTACCGGTGCGAGACATAATAATAACAGAACCTTCAATAACAGATTGAACTTACCAAACTACAGTCCTAATGATACGGATGGTGGAGAGTTTGTGAAATTCTGTTGTGAAGATATAGACGCTATCGTTGTGGATGCCAATGGTGATGGTGTAATCAATGAGCTTGACAGAGGTTTCCACGAAGTAATACTGAGAGTGTGGGATGACGGCAATATGAATGGTATCATCGGTGATGCAGGTGACAACTGGAATGAGACCTGGGCTTATGTAAAAGTGGAGGCTAAGGTTCCGCCTGTGATTACATGTCCTGATGATGCAACGATACATTGTGACTGGGCTATTGAGACCAGTACGACTGAAAGAAGTATCACAGGTATTGACTTCACTAAGACCGGTATTCCTTCTGCATATGGTGTTTGTAGTACACCGGATATCCGATTCATAGATGTGCTGCAGTTGAATCAGTGTGGAATCGGAACCATTACAAGGACATTCACCATTACAGACTTCGGTATTACAAGACAGTGTCAGCAAAGGATAACTGTTGCTCCAAGTACCAGCACGCAGCAGTGGGTAGTTACACCGCCATCTTCAAGCATCGTAGATGTATCTTGTGATGGTCCTACTGAGGCACAGATTAAAGCCAATCAGCCTACCTGGGTCAACGGGCCTTGTGATGTAATCGGTATCAGTACCAAGGTACAGGAGTTTGAATTCGAAGATGGAGTTTGTAAGAAGTGGGTTGTAGAATACAAGCTTGTGAACTGGTGTACAAATCAGGAAAGAGGACCATTCACCAAGATGTTTGTGTACAAGGATGTAGTACCTCCTACATTTGAAACATGCAGAGATACTATGTTTGGTGTAGAGGCTAATTGTGAAATCAGATTCCTCACATTGACCAAGAAGGCCAATGATACCGGTGGATGTATCGACAACGGATGGATTAAGTGGGTAGTTGTTGTTGACCTTTGGGCTGACGGTACACCTGATTATGAGTGGAGCAGCTTCTTACCGGTAGGTAATGATGTTAACAATGCCAATACAGGCAACTTCAATGCAATCCAGGATAACAATGGCAATGGTATCAAGGATATTTACCTTGCTCCTACGGCTAACGGAGGTACAGTGACTATCAGAATACCTGAACCTATTGTAGGTAAGATGAGCAATCATAAGGTTACCTGGAAGGCAACCGACGGATGTCATAATTATGTGACTTGTCATGAAGACTTTATGGTTACTGACAAGAAGCCACCTACACCTGTATGTGTACCGTTGAGTACTGCATTGATGGCTGATCCTGATGGAGCAGGTCCAATGTTGCCAATGGTGGAATTGTGGGCAATTGATTTCAATGTGAAGTCCACCGATAACTGTACAGATGAGGAAGACCTGTTGTTTACATTTGACAATGTAGCTCCTCAGGTCACAGATAAGTCAGTTTTCAACAGATTGATCAACATTGACATACCTCACTACTTTGACAAAACCGGTGGATTGTTGAGATTCCCTGCTGATATGACTAATGCTGCTCAAAGAGCTATCGTTGAGAAGTACATGAGAGGTGAGGAGAATACAGCCGGCAACGGAGTTATCCAGTTGTGGAATCCTGCACAGAGAAGCTCTGCAAGAGTTTGGACAAGCAATGCTTTAACTCCGGGAGAAGCATATGCAGATGTGAATGTAATGATGAGTGTTTGGGATAAGAAGTTTAACGTGGACTTCTGCTGGACAAGTCTTAAGCTGATTTGCAACACTTGTGGTCCTACCGGTAATAGAGTAGTTTCAGGTGTCGTTGCAACAGAGGCAGGTCAGACTGTAAGTGAAGTAACAGTATCCTTCAATACCAATATGCCTGAGTATCCGAGATCACTTATGACAGGCACTAATGGTCAGTTTGCGATGTCAGTACCGGCTTATATGGATTATGATGTTACTGCTGCCAAGGATAATGATTACAACAACGGTGTAAGTACATTAGACCTTGTTCTGATCCAGAGACATATCCTTGACCTGCAGAAGCTTGACAGTCCTTACAAGTTGATTGCGGCTGACGCAACCAATGACAGGAAGGTTACTGCAGCGGATATCACAGAGATCAGAAAGCTGATTTTGGGAGTGACTGACAAGTATGCCAATAACACAAGCTGGAGATTCCCGATTTCTGACCAGACTATGAGTCCAGACAGTCCTTGGCCATTTATGGAGACCATCCGCCTGAATACTCTTGATACTGATAAGGATAATCAGAACTTTGTAGCAGTTAAAGTGGGTGACGTAAATGGTAGCGCCACGGTCAATGTATCTAATCCGATGCTTGAGCCAAGAACATCCAGAAAAGTGAACTTTGCAGCTGATGACAGATTCGTAAATGCCGGCGAAACTGTAACCGTAGCTATCAGAGGTAATAACTTTACAGATGTTCATGGATTCCAGTTTACAATGAATCTCAATGATGCAAGATTCGGACAGATAAATTCTGGCATACTTGATATCAATGCAAATAATATCGGGGTATTGGCCAGTGATAAGGTTACATTCAGTTTTGCTTCAAGAAGTGGCATCACTGTAAGTGATGACGAGGTGTTGTTCACCTTGGTACTTACTGCTGACAGAGCTGCCAAACTGAGTGAGATGATCAGATTGACCTCTGATGTGACCAGAGCTGAGGCTTATACAGGTCAGGATCTCAAAGTGAGCAATGTAAGTCTGACCATGAGATCGCTCACACCTGAAGCTGATTATCCTGAGTTGTATCAGAACGAACCTAACCCATTCAGAGGTGCAACAACCGTATCTTACTACCTGCCTGAGGCTTCAAAGGTTGTATTGACCGTGTATGATGCAACAGGTAGAGTGGTGACTGTAAGAAAAGCAGATGCTATCAAGGGTATTAATAGTGAGGTATTCACTAAGGAGCAGTTGGGTGTAGCAGGAGTGCTTTATTACAAACTCGAAAGCGGTGAGTTCACTGCAACTAAGAAGATGATCGTTATAGAATAATGGATCTCTGATATACTAAAAAAAAGGCTTCCCGATGAGGGAAGCCTTTTTTATTTTCACATAATAGCTAATCTGATATAAATCGAAAGGAAACATGTTTTATATACTTTGCCGGATGGTGATATGTATGAATGGATAGATTATTCCTGGACGAGGTGTAAGTTTCAAAAGAAATTATGGAATGGAAATCAGCATCGCCTGCCTTTGGGTGAAAGATACTGTCCTGTATAATGGAAGGATTTTACTGGTATGATTGATTTAATTTTAGGAGAAAACCTCATATTGGATACTGTTTACACAAGCGGTAGTTTGAAAGTCCTGGACTGCTACACAGTTTTGGATGTTATATCTGGGTTAATGTGACTTCTTAGGTCTGATTGAATAATAGGCTTATAATTGCAGGAAATTGATGGATGGCAGTTGTACCAGATTGGATGTATTTCAGTATTCATTTATGCACTCTTGAGCCATATTACTGCGACTTAGTATGATATAATTCAGCAAAAATGGCTGAATTTTGTATAAGGGTAGGGAATGTTTTAGATATCCTTTCGAGTATTCAGTAAAATAAAATCCCGTAAAGTATAGCTTTACTTTACGGGATGAATATATCTGGCAAATACCGGTCCGGTAGTTTTAAATTATTATTTTAGATACCAGGATTTTATGAGCTTGAAGGAAGAAAGAAAATATCATCGTTTAAAAAGACATTTTATATCCTGCACTGAAGGTCCATCCCTGATTTCTTAATCTGGTGTCCAATAGCGGATCGTTCAATGTATTGGTAAAAGCCATAAGTGTAGCGCAGATCTCCGAATACTTTTCCCGGGCCGAATAGCTACATCTCCGCCTGCGCCTGCGATACCTGAAAATTCAAATCTGTTGTACGTGTCTCCGGATAAATCCAGATCAATGGCCGGTAGTCTGATATCCACAATTACTGTTGCAAAGGGCTGAATTCTGCCTGAAGTAAGGTATGATACTGCCGGACCGCCGTTTACATACAGTCCGGCTTTTTCGTTGCCAAATCTGTATTGGAGCAACAGGGGCAGTTCAAGGTAGTTTAGCCTTGTTTCGGCTTTTCCACCTATGGGAAGGGGTAAGCCCAAGGCATCGATAGTGGTATTTTCTCTGACCACAAAACCTTTCTGGCTGAAATTGAATTCCGGCCTGAATGAAAATTTGCCTTCCAGAGGTATATCTGCCATGACACCCACATTGGCACCATTGAAAGGACGGGGTTCGGGAGTAATACCGGGAATAAATCCTGATACCTCAGCGTCAGATATATTGATACCGCCTTTTACTCCTATGGCAATCTGGGCATTAAGCCATGAGGCAGTCACTACTGCCGTGATAATGAAGCCGATGGTTTTTTTAGTTTTCATGAGATACGATTTTGAATAAATGGAATAATGCATATAAAACGTTTGTTGCTAAAAATTACCGTTAATGCTCTCTTAAAATTTAGGATCAGGTTCATGATATGGATAAAGGGTACAAATGAAAACAAAAAAAGGGACTCAAGTCCCTTTTTTTATCTTTGATGCTTGCGTTAATCTCATTTATTCAACCGTTGCATCGGCCAATTTAGCTTTGTATCCTTTTTTTTCTATAACAGCTATCAGATCTGAGACCTTTACCACAGATTCATCATAAGTGATTACACTTTTTCCTGTGGATAAGGTGGTTTTACTTTTTACCACGCCGGGCACAGTCTTGAATTTTCGGTCTATGCCATCCGCACATCCTTTCTGGCAGGTCATACCATCAACGGTGAGTTCTACGGTTTTAATTTCTGACTTCCCAATCATCTGGTACTGGCTGTTTTTGGACTGTGCATACAGATTTTGACTTGCTGCAAAAACGAAGGTCAATACAAAAGCTGCAATAGTAAACGGGTGAAATATTCTGTTCATCATACTTACAATTTTTAATTTCCTGATACAAAGATATCAAGCAATTCTCATAATCAGCCTTCTGCTAACCTACTTTAAGTTTTTGATAAGTTTTAATGGAAAATCAATCAGGATTTAAGCTGGATTGAGTCATTGTTCAGGATCTGCATCCATAGCCAGCAGTTTTTCGAGATAATGGTAAGAGATACCAAAAAAGCTTTTGATGGCCTCTGCTTTGGATTTGGCAGAGAGATCACGGGTGGACTTTATCCCTGTGATCATAATGTTTTTAGCCGTATGTTCGGATGATATGAATTCAAATACTTTGGTACGATAGCCTGCATGTTCCATATACAGAGCCCTGATACCGTCGGTGAGGATTTCAGCCTGTCTTTCGGCCAGAATACCGTGCTGGAGTATCGGACTTAACAGAGGATTGCCTTGCATACTTTTTCTGACCTGTTTGTGACAGCAGGGGGCTACAATGATGATTTCCGCTCCTGCTGCAATACCTTTGGCTATAGCCATATCTGTTGCAATATCACAGGCATGCAATGCAATGACGATGTCTTTCCGTCCAATCTCAGCACTACTGATATCACCCTCTGTAAACTTTAATCCTCTAAAATCCGAAGCAATTGCTACCTCATTGCATTTGGCCACCAGGTCCTGTCTTAATTCTATACCAAGCATCTCCACTTCGTATCCGGAGTTACAGAGCCAATCATACAGTGCAAAACTCAGATAACCTTTTCCGCTTCCCATATCCGCTATGGTCAGATTCTTTCTGGATATATTTCTGATCAGCGAATCAGCTATCTCTATGTATTTTTGGATTTGTCTGTATTTATCCTGAGCCTTGTCATACACCCTTCCGTTATTGTCTGTAATCCCCAGCATATGCAGGTAGGACCGGTTGGTAGGGATTAATCGGTTTTTCTCTTTGTTGTGTGTAAGGATGGGTGCTGCAATGATTTGTGATTTCTTATGATTGATCCTTGCATTTCCGCTTTTGGATTGCAGCAATTCATATTCTGCCTCTCTTCCCGCCAGGTGCGCATTGAAGAAGTGCTCATTCAGCCACACCGGCAGTTTTATCTGAATCAGCTCTTCCGGACTATAGTTTTTGACTTCATCCCTGCGGAGATAATGGTAGGTACAGCTGAATTGCAATGTATTGCGCAGCATGACAGGTCTGATATAAATGTTTTTAAGCTCACTGTTTTTTTGCCTGGGTTTTGATAATGTAAGTTTTATAAAACTGCCGTCTGAATAGAGTGTATTGCAAACTTCAATAAATCGGGCAACTGTATCAGAAGGAGTCATAATATCTAATTGATTGTAAAAGCAAATCAAATGTACAATGTTTATCTTGATCCTCCCGCTTTACTCATTCAAATATGGTGGTATGAAAACTTCCCGCCTGAAAGTGGCCTCTATAATTTTGACAAGTGGGAGTGAATCTTTGTGAAGAATGGCATAATTTCTGCATATCCGAAAGTATGGATATACAGAAGATAAACAGGCGGCATTTTGTAGAGACAGACATGTATTACAGGATCAGTCTGGGTCTGTCTTCGAGATTATTGAAGTACGAAAACGGAATTTTTCATCTTGAAGTCACTATCAATAAGAAATGGAATAAAAACTACAATGCCACTGCCGCTGAAATAGCTCATTGCTGGAAGACCGGCAATCCCGAACTGGCTTATGCCATAGGATGTAAGGTATATATCATTGATCTTAAGGAGAAATATTACAAAGATCTGCTTATGCAGGCGGGGATACCTCAGGGATATGATGCTCTCAAAGGGGTGATATTTTCGAGAAATTACCTGAACTGACAGAATACGGGGTGCTTAAGCCAGCATCAGTTTTACATTATTTTCCATCATACATTTGAAGTGTCCCTTGGGACAGGATTTGTAACCCAGCTTGGAGCAGGGCCTGCAGGAGAGTCCCTCGGTCTGATAGGATTGAAACCTGGATTTGTTTCTGTATCCATAGTAAGGATACATCCCGAAGGCAGGATGCGTATTCCCCCAAATGACATGTATCTCTTTCTGATACGCAGCCGCAATGTGCATAAGCCCTGTATCTCCGGTTATAACCCTATGGGCATGCTTGACAATGCCTGCAGACACATTCAGTCCCAGTTTACCACAAAAATTGAGTGTTTCTTCCGGAAATTGGGTGGCCAGTTCCTTAGCTACGTCCGCCACATCTGTACCGCCAAGCAATACTACCTTTCTCGTGCACTGCGGGACAATCTCCATACACTTTTCCAATGGAATTCTCTTGGTATAGTAGTTGGCTCCCAGCACCAGTACGTCATAATGTATGCCCTGCACCAATGCCAGCGCATCGAGTTCGTCTTCCTGCGATATAAAGTAATCCAGGCCTGCTCCGTCGTCCTTTATCCCCAGACTCTGTACGGATTCAAAATACCGGTCCACCAGATGTTTCTGCGGTAATTTATTGATTTTGAAATTGACGAATATCCATTTATGCAGATTGAGTTTGTTGAATGAAATGGATTTTACATCCAGACCTTTGCGTATTCTGAATGATTTGAGATTTTTCTGCATATCGAGAATCAGGTCAAAACCTTTGCTCTTTAGCAGGGCAATTGTTTCATCAATATCATCATGCAGCAGCCAGACCTTGTCCACATGAGGATTCTGGTTGATGGTAGCAGCAAATGCCGGCTTAACTAAGTAATGGATTTCGGCATTTTTCTGGAGTTTCAGGCATCTGATAATCGGGGATGTCAGTACTATATCTCCTGCAGAGCTCAATCTTATGATCAATACTTTCATACTTGTGCATTCAATGGATGACAAATGTACGCAAAAATTACGCCCGGAAAAACATAATCGGGTAAACAAGACCCTTACTCTGCCGAATTATTTTCACAAAGTAAGGATTCTGATTTCCGGCTTTTTACTTACCCACTTTTATCATCTTCGCCGGCAAGGCAGCCTCTTTTCCTGAGGGATGATAGAGACTGATGTGGTAGATGCCGGCACTCAGGTCTGTGATATCCATCGGTCTGTCAGCGGGGTTTCCTTCAATACGGATAATCTGTGACCTTACCGGCATACCACCCATGTCGGTAATCACCAGCCTGTATTCCGCTGTGGGCAAATCAGGTAATCTCAGCTGTATGACATTGCCAGCAGGATTGGGATAAATTTCAAGTACTTTGCTGTTTTCTGTATTACTTAAATCTTCGAGACCGGTGAGCACTCTTGAGCCATTGCTGAACCAGCTTGCCCAGCGACGGTTGGTGAGCAGCAATACCGGCTGGGCTGCGGGCTCTATTTTATTGGTTTTGAGATTCATCACACCGATATTGGTAGCTGTGTTGCCTTTGTTGTCAAACACAATCCGGTTATCCATACTGGAATAATTCGGGAAGCCCAGATCATTGTTTTCCCACAGGAGACTTACCTGCCCTCTTTCTACATTGGCACCTAAAATATAAAATTTATTACCCTCAAGATAATCAAATGCCACAATGTAAGGGCTGTTTTTGGCAAAAGCAGGATTGCCCACGCTTACATCTGAGGGCAATGCAGGGAAAAGTTTTTCGATCACCCCGAGTGAGAAGGTTTTGGTCTGATTGTTCCATACCTTGATGAATCCTATATCCCAGTATTCAATAGTGCCTGCTGTATTGCTCTTCAACTTATTATTGGCATCATACATGATATATTCACCGCTCAGGTCAAATTCCATGGCATCGGCATACTGCACATCACCGGTATTGACATCCTGTGTGAAGGTAGGATTGTACAATTCAAATACAGCACTGGTAATGGTGGTCCCGAAATTGAATACGACGATTTCTTTTTTCAATTCCTTTTCGAGAGCGGCTACCTTGCTGCCGTCCTTGGCAATGACCACATTGCGCCAAACAGGTGTATTGGATAGTCTTTGCTCCTGTACCTGACTGGTGTTCCAGTTGATCGTGATATAATAAATGTGATTGTCGGTGCCAACATATACGATTTCTGTACCATCATCGGAGACTGAAGGCTTGCTCAGTACTCCCCTGTTGGTCAGGGTGCCAACATTGGTTCCGTCAGGACGGTTGACAAAAATCCCTGAGAAGTTGGATCCGACAGTCAATACAAACTCCTGCCCCGGGTTGGGGTTGATGTCCACTTCATAGTTGCCCTGCTGCTCTCCAAGGATTCCCACAGCATCAAAAGCTGTTCGTGCTGCCGCTACTTCCTGTGAGGAGGCACCATGCAGATCTGTGGCAGCTTTGATCACTGCGACCCTGCAATCCACAAATCTGGAAGATTTGGTCAGATAGTTGGTGAGTGCCCGATAAAATACTTTTTCTGCTTTGTCTTTGCCAATAGCAGTTGCATACCGGAAAAAAGCGTGATTGGGGATGCCGCTGTTGATATGCACACCTCCATTGTCTGCTGTACCGGTAAATCTTTCATTGTAGTGCTTGGGCTGCCAGCCTCTGTTAAAGTCGTTGGTTGCGGCACCGTTATGCGGATTTTCGAGGCTGCGCAGAGCACCGGACGGAAATGCATTGGTTTTTACTACATCCTCACCAATCAGCCAGTCATCCCTGTCTATCATGGCTCCGAATATATCGGCAAAGGATTCATTCAGTGCTCCGGATTCGTTGCGGTATTCCAGATTGCAGTACTTTGTATGACTCCATGAGACATCTCATGGCCTGCCACATCGAGGCCTCTCGCCAGCTCTCTGAAAGCTCCGTCCCCGTTGCCGTAGAAAATCGCCAGACCATTCCAGAATGCATTGCCCATGGATGAGCCGTCATCATCGGCTACGTTGATAAGAGAAATGATATTGCCGCCGTTACCATTGATGGACCGACGGTTGTGTACGTTTCTGAAGTATTCGAAGGCTTTGCCGCTGTTGTAATGGGCTGAAATAGAGGTTTTACTGGTCCATGTATTGTTGGTGGAGGTGATATGATCGTATCTGAAGGTATTTTTGGAAGGTGATGTATTGAATGCATCGATAGTCCAGAGTACACCCACCGGATCATTGGGCATGACAGAGGCATTGGAGAAAATGTCCCGTGCCGCATCTATGAGGTAGAAGCGGTTGCCCACCTGATAGGTATTGATCTGTCTGTTGATATTGAACAAATCCTGAGCAGTGGCGGTAGCTTTGCCATCCATCATCAGAGGAAATTCTTCAGCGGATTCATTGGAATCTATATCCCCATTTATGGCGGGCATAAAAGCTTTCTTCCCGGTATGTGTACATTGAGCGTCATGTGGCTCCCTGTAATGCAGTTTGCATATGGAAGTGAATTTATCCAGAATTTTGCCATCCACGGCATCAACAAACAGCTCCCATCGTTCTGTCAGCGTGCTGTATGCGGAAACATGCCAGGCCAGATATGGCTTTTGATCCTGAAAGAAAATGACCAGATTGGCCTGAGCATCTGCGGTCAGCAGTTTTTCAGTATCTGTACCGGTAGTAAAGATGAGTGTGCCCAATTCTGCTCCGGTACGTTCCAATGCACTGATGCGGTCGAGAGCGGGTATGGTATTGGAGAGCTCAAAATCGGCAAAGTAGTTGCCATTGAGGAAATCAAATTCCTGTCCTTTGCCGTGAATGATGATTTCTGCGCCATATACAGGAATGCCCTTATAGACCTGCTGCATTCTTACATGATGCATCTGCAGTTCGTCTTTTTCGATTGAGGTAATAATGAATTTTTCTTCTGCATTCTTGATTTTCAGATAGGGAGCAGCGGCTGAAAGGTAATCCAAGGCAGCACCTTGCGGCGTACTCCTTTTTTTGAAGTCACTGTGCAGTATTCCGGAGATGTAAAGAGGCTGCTGTCTTCCTTCTGTATAATGTGCTGTCAATCCGCTGCGGAGTTGGTTCAGCTCCGGAGCCACAGGCAGGGATTTGTACACAAGATTAACGGGAGTATTATGTGGAGTGTCTTTGGGCTCATAGCGGAATTCGGGATTGACAGTACTTGCCTTCATGGGGAGACACAGGATGGTTTGTTATATTTTTGAACTGTGCCATTAAAGATGTGGCACACCACCATGACAGAAGTACCGGAAGTAAAAATTTAGTTTTCATAAGCAAACGAACTTTTATTTTTGGATTAACAAAACATCTATTTCCTGCTGATCAGAGCCTGTAAAATATCATACATCAGCTGAAGGGAAGTATCGCTTTCCGGATTATTGCCCCATACCCATTTCTGATATTTCCCTTCCCTGTTATATTCCAGTGTGTAATAGCGGTTGCCCGGGCTGTTTTGGGGTTTTTCCAACAGGCCTAACTGAACGATATTCTGAAAGGATTGCTCAACGGAGTTGGCCGGGATTTTACCTTCATATTTCCAGACCTCATTTTCATTTTTGTATATTCTGCCGGATTTATCCAATCCATAGCTTTTGTACGTACCATGCAAACCTCCGCCATTGCCGAAAATAAGGTAATCGTCCCCCTTATCAAGGGTTTGCTGAAAACTCCGGACCGTACAACTGTGAGTACTCAGGACAATTAAAATGAAAAACAGACTTATTCGCATCATCAGAGATTATGAATATAAAAATAAACTATTCCTTAATGGTAGAATGCAAGACGGGGGATTAATTTCGAAAAAAATTAAGTTTGCTTTGAAAACAGGACTATGCGGTGCTCATTTGATTTTTATGTGGAGATTAATCTATCAGCATTTGTACTTGCCTCAGCAATCCATATCTTAAGACAATCCGTTGTTTATCACGAATTTCTGAATACCAGTTGATCCAGCAAAGACTTGAGTTTGGCTTTTTTGCTTTCACTGACCTTACAGGCTTCCAGATGGGAGATGGCCAGATCCCTGTAAGCTTCTATAAGCATTTCTGCATAACTGCGTACATGGAGCTCCTCGAAAATCTTTTTTACGGTCTGCACTTTTTGGGTTTGGTCTGCTGTATCCTTGGCGTATAAATCCAGTAAAATTTGCCTTTGAGCCTCAGATGCCAATTCGAGCGCTTTAAGGAAGAGGTAGGTTTTTTTATTGCGGATAATGTCTCCGCCAATGGTTTTACCTACCAGATGCGCCTCACCAAAGGTGTCGAGTACATCATCCTGAAGCTGAAATGCCACCCCGTAATTTTTGGCAAATTCATACAGATGTTTCTGATCATCGGCATCTGCCCCACCAATGACAGCACCGATCCGGATAGAGGCTGCGAGCAGTACCGAAGTCTTAAGCGTAATCATCCGGAGATAGTCATCTATACTTACGTCAAAACTGGTCTCAAAGTCCATATCCCACTGCTGGCCTTCACATACTTCCCTGGCCATAGTAGTAAAGATGCGTATAATCTCCATTCCGCAGGCATCATGCCTGTATTCAAGAAGTTTGTCATAGGCCTGTATCAGCATCACATCCCCACTAAGGATGGCTGTATTCAGACCATACTTTTTGTGTACTGTATCCATGCCTCTGCGGAGGTCTGCGTGATCCATGATGTCGTCATGTACCAAAGTAAAATTGTGAAAAACCTCCATGGCCCAGGCAGCAGGTAGTGCTTTTTCATAGTCCTCTGAATACAGATGGCATCCCAGGAGTACAAATACCGGCCTGAGCCTTTTGCCGCCAAGAGAAAGGATATATCCGGCGGGCAGGTACAATCCCGCAGGATCTGACGGAAATGTGTGATGTTCCAGATATTTGGCAAATACTTGCTGATAAGGCTTGATGAGTTCCATGGTATTTGAGCTTGGGTGATGGAGCTGTTAAATTTCAGGGAAAGAGGGTAGGATACAGGCAAAGTGTAAATGAAAAAAGGGTCTCGTTGTAAAAAACTGACCCTTTAGTATAATTAACATGAAAACAAACTCTATTATTCGGCAGTCTGGCTTCCGTATTTTGCCTGACGGTAAGCAGCACTTAAAATTTCGTTTCTGCGTACTACAGAAGGCTTTACAAAATGTTTTCTGTTTCTCAATTCCTTAACTAATCCCACAGCCTGGAATTTTTTCTTGTATCTCTTCAAGGCTCTGTCGATGGATTCGTCTTCTTTGATATTGATTATAAGCATATTAAGAATTTAATTTTATACAAAATGATGCACTTTCAAATTTGAGCTGCAAAAATAATGCTTTTACAGGATATAAAGTGAAAAATTTCTAAGAAATTTTATCTTCCAATCAATATAAAATGTTCAGGAAGTATGGACCTTGTAAAATTGTCAGATAATACCTGAAAACTGACGCAGGAATCTGAGGTCGTTTTCAAAGATCTGGCGGATATCTGTGATTTTGTATTGGAGCATCGCCTGTCTCTCAATACCCATCCCGAATGCAAAGCCACTGTATTCCTCCGGATCTATACCGCAATTGAGCAGTACCTGAGGGTCCACCATCCCGCACCCCAATATTTCCAGCCATCCGGTACCCTTGGTGATACGGTAATCATCTTCATTTTTCAATCCCCAATAGACATCCATCTCTGCACTGGGCTCTGTAAACGGGAAATAGCTGGGTCTGAGTCTGATCTCCGTATCAGGACCATACATCTCCCGGGCAAAATACAGGAGGGTCTGCTTGAGATCGGCAAATGATACTTTTTTGTCAATATACAATCCTTCGATCTGATGAAACTGACAGTGCGAGCGGCTGGAAATGGTCTCATTTCTATAGACTCTGCCCGGAGCAATGATCCTGATGGGTGGCTTTTGGGTAGTCATTACTCTTGCCTGCACGGAGGAAGTGTGAGTTCTGAGCAGGAGATTGGACGAATCTTTGAGGTAGAAGGTATCCTGCATATCTCTGGCGGGATGGTCTTCGGGGGTATTCATGGCAGTGAAGTTGTGCCAGTCGTCTTCTATCTCCCGTTCTTCGGCGACACTGAATCCTATTCTTTCAAAAATCCGGATGATACGCTGCATAACTATACTTACCGGATGTCTTGCTCCGGTTTTGAGGTCACCTGCTGGTGCTGTGAGGTCAATGTCAGGTTTATTATTACCTGATTGAGCATTTTCGATCAGGGTCTTCAGTTCTTCAAATCTGTTTTCAGCTGCCTGCTTCAGTTCGTTAAGGCGTTGACCAAACTCCTTCTTACGGTCGTTTTCCACATTTTTGATCTCACCAAAGAGTGCTTTGATGATATTTTTGGATCCCACATATCTGATTCTGAAAGCTTCGAGTTGCTGCTCATTTTCGGCCTTCTCCTGCTTCAGTGCCTGCATAATCTGGTCTATCTGCCCGAAAAGTTCTGCTGACATATTCATGGTCTGTTTTAGGCCTGCAAAGGTAAGTTAAAAAAGCGGGACTGTTCAAAAACAAGGTGATTTTGATGCAATTTGGACTTTGAGCAGAATGATTTTTTAATGCATTTTATCCCTGAAAACACTTAATCCTAATATATCCAGGGAATAAGATAGCTGCTTTTCTTTCTGTAAGACCGGTATTCGGGCAGATGTCCGTATTTACTCTCAGCATTGGCATCCAGCAGAGGAATACCACTGATGAAGACCAGTAAAACGACAATCCATAGTGGACTCAAAGCCACAAGCCACCACCAGCCGGATAATGCCGGAGTCACATAGAGGAATATACCGAGCCATACAAGTATCTCTCCTGTATAGTTAGGATGTCTGATATGGCTGTAAAGTCCGGAGGATATAAATTTATCCTTGTTATCGGGCTTCGATTTGAATGTGAACTTCTGGTAATCTGCCACAGTCTCCAGTATCCAGCCGGCTGCCCAGACGATGAGTCCGATTGGATTAAATCCGAGGTTGTCAATATATAAGCCTGCTATCACAGGGAGTGCAATAATCCAGATACTCACCGACTGAAGAAGCCAGAATTTTAAAAAACCTGACCAGCTGCTCCTGAAACTGTCAAAGCGATAATCCCTGCCCATGGTTTGGATTCTGTAAAATAAGAAACCTCCCAGACGGATTCCCCATAAAGCAACCATCAAAAACAGCACAACCCTTCCACTACTCAAAGGGCCATACTGCAATAAAAGCCAGCCACTTAGTCCGATAAAGCAAAGACTGTAACTTATATCTGTGAGATGATCACTTTGTTTTAAATATGCCCAGATGTAGGCTGCTACATTAATGGCAGTGATGACAAGGAGGCTTAAAATGAGTATTTTTTCCATGAGTTATATATATAAATACATACTGAGATTGCTTAATATATTAATGTATTCAGTTCTCCATTTGGATTTGAAAAAATCTTCCCTAAGGGGCTACATGAGAATCAAAATCCATGGGATGGCTTTTTGGTTTTTATGCATACATTAATTTACCCTTTGGTTTGGGAATTTCCCGCCCAAGTCTTATGGCTGTTTCAATCCAGTCATTAATTGTAAGTCTTGCATTTGCGATAGCCTCTTCATAAGTTTCACCGTCTGCTTTACAACCCGCCAATTCCGGAACTTCAACAATGAAAGCATCATCCTGCTCACTCCAATAAATAATTAGCTCATATTTTATATTATTCATCTGAATTTACATTTAAAGTATATTTAACAATCAATTCTCTCACTTGTTTGACCTGGTAGGGTTTGGCTTGCTCATTCTTTGGCTGAAGATTAATAATTTCTTCTACATCTTCTCTTGAAAAGATATGGTGACTTCCGTTTATTTTAACTGAAAAACCAAATTTTAATAGTAAGTTGACAAGATCAGCGAATGCAATATTCTTGTCAGATAAGCCACTTAATATTTTATATACAATCTTATCGGTCTTGCCCAAACTCCATTTTATTTAGCACAATTATAAGCAAATTTTGAATTACTCCATTAAAACCATTTGTACGTTGGAAGTCTAAAATCAAATGTCAAACTAAAATAATAAAATTCATAGTGTACCTATTCAATATCTTCGGCCTCAGAAAACAAATATAAGATTTATAATCAAATAAATATACATTAATAATATATTTAATTTGATTTTTGATTCAGACTAAGTGAATTCCTTTTGAAAGTTCTTATAAAATTATATTACTATGTCCAGCGATGGGGTCTTGTTTTCGCAATATGGTACATCACAGAATAATGCCTTGAAATGCGTTTATTTCTTAGGTGACGATGATCCCTTGGGTTCTGGCATTTGTTACCGTTATTATATCAAATCAGGAAAGGCCATTATATACAAGAAAATTTTTTAAAAGGGATGATTATTACTGCCTTTTATGAGCCATAATCTGTCTTTAGCATAGACATTTCTGAAAAGGTATTTCATCCATACAATTCATATCTTACCTGGCTTTTATCATAGCCCAATCGGAGGATCAGATTTTCCACTGCTTCATCTATCATGCGTGACCACCCGCAAATCATGAAAAGGACATCCTCCTTTTTTTCTTCATACTCTTTCATATAAATGGGATGTACATATCCATGATGACAGTTCACACTGTCTTCTCTCGATAGGGCTACTGAATATCTGAAATTCTGATGCTCTCTTGCAATGTGTTCAAATTCATCTTTGTACAGGATTCCGTTACTGTATCGGGTACCGAATATGAGGTGGATTTTTTTGAATGTTAATCCTTCTCTGATGATATACTGAAGCATACTTCTGAATGGTGCCACTCCCGTACCTGTACATATCATCACCATTTCATTATTCAGGTCGGAAGGAAGAACAAATCCCCCATCCGGTCCTTTAAATCTGATGATGTCGCCGGTTTTGATTTTGTCAAAGAGATAGGTAGTTGCCAAACCACCTTCCAATTTTAGAATACAAAATTCCAGCATACCTGTATCATCAGGTGCATTGGCTATGGAGTAGCTTCTCCATCGATCCAATCGCTTTTCGCCCACAGGCAGATCCATAGTAATGAATTGACCTGGTAAGAAACGGAATTGTTCTTCACTTTGTACCTTCAAAGTAAACTGCCTTACCTCCGGGCTGAGCTGACGGATCTCCGTGATTTCTCCTTCATACCATTTTGCCGGCATACTATATTAGAAATTGGTCAGGCATCCAACAAAGGAAAGTACTTTTCGTTCAATACATTCATGTGGTGAATACAGTGACCCACGATAGTAAAGCCAATGCCCAGTACAGAAATCCTTTTTTCAGCTGCTACTCCTTCGTTATGGATGTTGTCCTCGTCGAGGCTGGCATAAAAGCTGATGGTGGATTGACGCACATGGCCCAATTCACTGATCAGGCTCTCCAATCCTCTGTGGGTGGCATGCGCATTGGCCGCAAACATATTTTCGTCAAATGAAGGCAGTGGAGTCTGATCCCTTCTGGCTATTCTCAGTGCTCTGTATGTAAATACCCTTTCTGTATCTATCAGATGCTGGAGGATGTCTTTGACCGTCCACTTACCCGGGGCATACACTTTATCTTCCAGTTTGACCAGCTTGTCGAAATAACGGTTGAAATACTGCTCGTCATATTCAGTCAGTGCAGTAGTGAGTATGATGTCCGGAACGAGATCAATATATCTTTCATAGTATTCCGGAACGATATGGATATCGGCTTTGTGCAGCATATGATGAATTTTTTAACAGTTAAAGAATAAAGCATAAATATACAAAATCATGGTGATTCGATTATATGGAAAAAAAATTTGTAGCGTCTTATCTGCCGTTCGATTTGCCCATTCTGATATTTAATATGTATTTTTTACCGCTTTTGCTCATACAAACGAAAAATGTACAATGAACCATGTGAAAATGAAAACTACATCCTGACAAAAATAGGTATTAAACAATATTTGAAATTTCATTCAGCTCTGTGCGTTTGTTACGTCTGTTAAATGTGATTATTTACCTGTCATCATAGCAGATACTGAAGGCTGTTCTATGGTGAGAGAATATGAAATAAAAATTAAGAAGCTTGATTTAACCGGAATTATTTCTAATCCAACATTATGTAGTCTGGACGAAACTTCAGACATAGAAGTGATTGTACATAATGGGAAAGAGCCTTATCTATATATCAATGGAGCTCGGGAGACACATATAGATAAAATATATACGTAATATATATATATATATAATTATATATGAGCATATTAGCACGGTTATTGAAGTTTGATAAAATGAGAAACACCCTGAAAGACTATCTTCTTAGTAATAAGAAAGCTATTATTTAGAAAAATACGTTAAATTTCCTGTTGTGTAAAGTGCTTTTGATGGATGGTGCCTGATAATGGATGCTGATTTAAAACCAGTTGTTGTACTACAGGTGATATGGGCAAATCTTAATGTGTTATAAGTCTGGTGAAGGAAATAATCAGTGTAGCATAAACAAAAAGAATAATTCTTTCGTGTGCATGGAGTTTGCTTAATATTTTGATAAGTGACAGGTAGACAAACAATAAAAAAATTGAATTTTAATACAATATTTTATCAACTCAAAAAAAAGGGAAAATGACAAAACATTTCAAAATCAGATGCACTACTGCCTTTTTGGTATTTACAGGCTTTACTGCGCTGCTTATGCTCTCCTGCGGAGGGTGTGGGAGTGGTAAGGTTCAAAAGTTAACAAGTGACTTGCAAAAAATTAATGATTATTCATTACAGGCAAACGATGATACAGTAAAGTATTTATTTATGGATGACCCGATTTTAAGTAAATTAAAATTAACCCGAATTCCAAAAAGCTGAAGTGATTACAGAATATGATGAAAAGGGTATAGGTGTGGCAATGCATATGTTTGATGAGAATGGAAAGCACTTAGGTGTTTTTGATTATAAAAAGTGGGAAGAAGAAGATATGCTTAACGAATTACTCCAAAAATATAAAGGGCAAGATGAATTTAGGGTACATATTTCAAAGGAGAATAGAACAGTGATATGGAACTATCTTAACCAAAAGAACTTCCAAATTTCTGAAAAGGAATATAACAAAATGAATTATTTGTCAGGGAATGGATTAGTTGTTGGACCCGCAATACAATGGTATTCAACAGAAAATGCTTATTGTTCTTATGGCTTTATTGGTATTAGAAAGATATTGTTAGATAAAAATTACAATAATGAAGATTTGCCGGACATTTTTTTACATCAGACCTATTTATTTGACTATACAGGTAAACTTAAAAAAATATATAATTATGAAGAAATGGGGGAAAAATTAATGCTGTTTGAAGGAGGTAAAAAGGGACTTTCTCAATATCTAAATTCTCCATGGGATGAAATACCTGTAAAATATTTTAGAATTCATGATTTTAAAGAAAATAGCTTTTTGGATTTTGATGCATACACAATTTGTAATAATTATTTTCGAGAACAACCAAGTTTCTTAGGAAGACAATACTATTTAGGTATGCAAGAAAATAAAGTAGATATGGTATTTAAAGGTGGCGATAAACAAGAAACATACATTAATATTATAGTTGATACTCAAGAAAAAAAAGCATATTGTAAAGTTTATGAAATTCCATTTCAAAATGGACATTCAGAATGGCAATTATTTACCAAACCTGACGGAAGTAAAATAGATCTGTCTGAATATGAAATTATAAAATTTTAGCAAAGAGAAACTACTTAAAGAAAATAATATCAAAAAATAAATAGTATTATGAAATCAAAAGTAAAAACTTTGATAGGCATTGCCATGCACGTTATTTTAGGAGTAAATTGTGCAATTATGGCACAAACCGAAAGGATACAATATTCCATTTGCGGAAATTGTAATGGGACAAACCCTACGATGGGGCCCAATATAGATTATACTATAGATCAGATCAGTAGTGATTTTGGAATGCGGGTGGCTGGTGGAGGAACAAAATTCCATAGAGGAATTGATTATGTTCCACCTTCAAATGCATCTGTTATTGCTGTTAGGGGAGGTATTATTTCATCAATAGTAGGTACAGGATTAAAAAGCATTACAGTTCGTCATAATGATGGAAGTTATTATTCATATCTTCATATTTTTGGAAATAATATACCTACAAATCCACCAACTGATTTTATCAGAGATGGAGCTTTTGTATTGCACCGAATTGGTAGCACTGGTCGATTTGCCATCTTGAATTTAGCCAGTGGACAGGGGTATTGTCATGCAAATGCTGATGTGAATAAAGTTATTACCTATAATAAAAGACAATTTACACTCACCCGAAATGTAAATACCGGAGATGCAATTGCCCCTGTTGGAACCAGCCTTGGATATCTACACCACCTTCACATTTCAAAAATTGAAGATGGTGTAACAAGACCAAATAATCAAACAGATTATTGGAATTCGGAAACCCATAGCATCGACCCTTGGACAAGCATCATCACAACTCCTACGACATTAACCAGCCGGGTAAGGACAAGAAAACCTTTTGTGTTCTCCGGTAATACTTCTGATCATAATCGGGGTACAGATAACTGGGGTACTATCCATCTGATTTATCCAAACCCCGACAGCACCCGTAACCCATTAGGCAGAAATGTATTTCAGGTTGAGGTGGAAATGGAAAATGCAAGGATAGGAAGCCGATATGACAGGTACGATAATGTTGTCATGAATGCCGATATAGTGAGATTAGAGTTTAGGTCACCTTATACAAAAAATTGGCAAACAATACTGGGATCTGACTATGAAGGATACTTCAGAATTAACCCTTTGGATAGTTTTACTATATATCCTTCAAGGATAAATAATGAATACGGCGATATAATAATCAGAGAATCTGGTATAGTTCCTTTTGCATATAGAACTGCAGGAAATAATATTCCGCGTCAATCCGGATCTTTTCAGCGGATTTCATCCAAGGGATTATTTCTTATTCTCTGACATATATCCGAGAATTATTAAGGAGTCTACTCCCAAATCCTACTTCTCCTGTATTATTGGCAGATACACCAAAAAGGGCAAGATATAATGATGGGAAATACTTTTTTAGATCAAAAGTTTTCAATATTCATAATGATTCCATTACATCTGATTCTGTTAGTTGCATTATCGACAACTTCAAACCCTACATAGAGCAATTTACAGCAAGCATTAATGGTAGTGCATTTTACATACTCGAAAGAACAGGAAATGAAGGTGTAGCAAATATGTTCGATGACGGATATGTCACCAATCAGCACGACCAGCTTAATGCAAATATTTCTGATATCGGCGTAAACCTGCTGAATGTCAAAGTACGAACCTCAGAAATGATGAAAAATCTGAAAATTGCTCACAAAAAAGCAGGAAATGCACAATTTTCGAATTATTTAAACATGGTTCAAAATGAATCTGACAGCCTGATTTGGGAAGCTAATATTTTTGGAGTCTTCATGCAGGGGGACGATCTTAATGTCAGAATCACATGAGAAGATTTAAATGAAAATAAAATTCTCAATATTTATGACTCTTCATCCAAAAACACACCAAACAAACAAGTAAAAATACCCACCCGGAATGGTATTGGAATAAATGACTGGACAAACTATCAGAGTCCTCCCAATAATGAAGGTGAATGACCAATTTGACTTCTCCATCAGAAGCTGCGGCGGCAGAAGTTCAAATACAGATTATTGTGCATTACTATCTAATGTACAGGTAACAGAATAAACATACTCTGTCCCTATTTCCAAAATCAAAGTAAAGGGATTGGAGAATAATTACGATGATTTTACAATAACATGGACAGTTGAGCATGGACAAATCATATCTGAATATGAACATACAGATGAGATCGAAGTATATCCCGGATTGTATTGTTACAGGATCGAAGCACTGCACAGTTGTTGCTATGCGGATGGATGTATTGAAGTTCATCAGGGCAATCTGAATCAGTTTGTGGAAATCACCACACAAGTTGAAAGGCACGTATGTGGCAGCGGTAACGGCAGGGCATTGATAACAGGAGTCAAGGTTAACGGTGAGAATTTAGATGTTCTTGGCAGCAATTTTAATTTTAATTTGGAGTACAGGAGTACTGTGAAAGGTATTCATGCACCGCTGGAGTTTATGCTGTTACGGTAACGGGCATACAATCCGGTTGCAGTAACACTGCAGAATTGACAATAGAAGATATTCAAATAGAGCTCAATGCTGAAATCAATCCTGCAGGATGCGTTGGAGGAGGCTCTATTTGGGTTTTCCCAGAATATTCACATGATTTTATCAGTGATGATGATCTGAGATATGAATGGAGTAACGGAGCCACAACGGATTACATAGATGACCTCATTCCAGGCACTTATTGTGTCACGGTGAGTTATGGCATAAATGGGTATTGCAGTGTTTCGAAATGTTTTGAAGTTGCTCATTTTAATGTCAGCGCCACTGTCAAAGATATTTGCCTTCAAGGTACAGGAAGCATCTCCTTAGAAGTTTCCAGAGGTGCTGAACCCTATACATACAAATGGAGCAATGACAGATCAGGGCTTCCGGCCATTACCGGGAAAAACAGCGGTATATACACGGTCACCATCACAGATACTAATGGCTGTTCTGTGGTGGGCGAATATGAAATTAAAATTAAAGAGCTTGATTTAACCGGAATTATTTCTAATCCAACATTATGTAGTCTGGACGAAACTTCTGACATAGAAGTGATTTTACATAATGGGAAAGAGCCTTATATATATCAATGGAGCTCGGGAGACACATATAGACAAAATATATACGTAATATATATATATATATAATTATATATGAGCATATTGGTACGGTTATTGAATCCTGATAAAATGAAAAATACCTGAAAGACTATCTCACAGTGATAAGAAAGCTATAATTGAGATAATTACTTTAAATTCCTGTATAGTGTGGTTTGATCGATGGTGTTTGGTATTGGATGCTTAATTTAAAGCCAGAGAATAGATCATAAGTGGAATATGAATTTGTAATGCTGCCAGGTGCTTGAAGTAAATACCCAGTGTGCCCTTTACAATTGGAAATATAAATGGGTTTTATACACGGATTGTACTTTTAGAGTCTTTTAAAGAACGGATACAGAACTAACATAAAACATAAGTTTAATACAATATTTTATCAACTCAAAAAAAGGGAAAATGACAATACATTACAACATCAGATGCACACTCGCCTTTTTAGTATTTATGGGCTTTACTGCGCTCCTTATGCTCTCATGCGGAGGGTGTGGGAGTGGGAAGGTTCAAAAGATACCAAATGAAGTACTAAAAAATAATGAATCTGCTTTACAGACAAACGATGATACATTGAAGTATTTATTTATGGATGATCCGGTTCTAAGTAAACTAAAATTAACCCAGTTACCCAAAGCGGAAGTGATTACAGAATATGATGATAGCGGTATAGGTGTGGCTACGCATATGTTTGATGAGAATGGGAAATACTTGGGGGTTTTTGACCCTGCACCATGGGAAAAGGGAAAAAGTCTTGATGAGTTCATGCTAAAATATCAAAATGAATTGAAGGAACCATTGGAAATTAATGAAGAAACGAGAGAATTGTACTGGAATGAACTAAAAACCCTTGGTTATAAAATACCAAAAAATAAGTTTAACGAAATTAGAACCATTTATGGTTATGGATTAACAATTGGACCAGCCATACAATGGTATACGGCAGAAGATTCTAAAAAAGCTTATGCATTTGTTGGTACAAGAGTATTGTGTTTAAAAAAGCATATTTACGATGACCAATGCGATATCTTTTTTCATGAAACTTATTTATTTGACTATACTGGTAAATTGAAAAAAATATATAATTATGATGAAATGGGGGAATATTTGAAGATTTTTGAAGGAGGTAAAAGCGGAATTTCTGAATATAGAAATTCGGACTGGGGTCCTGAACCTCTATTAAATCGCTACAAATTTATCATAATTTTGAAAATGGTAATTATTTTGATTTCAACCACACGATATATTTGAAATTTTTAAAACTTATCCCTACAGTGCTGAGATTTTTTTTATTGACATAAAAGAGTCTAAAATTAATATAGTATATTCAATAAATGACAATGAAAGAAGCTATATCAATTTAATTATTGATGTAAACCAAAAATTCGGATATTTTAAAACTTTTCAATTTCCCGATGATAATGAATTGATTTGGAAATTTATGACCAAACCTGACGGAAGTAAAATAGATCTGTCTGAATATGAAATTATAAAATTTTAGCAAAGAGAAACTACTTAAAGAAAATAATATCAAAAAATAAATAGTATTATGAAATCAAAAGTAAAAAACTTTGATAGGCATTGCCATGCACGTTATTTTAGGAGTAAATTGTGCAATTATGGCACAAACCGAAAGGATACAATATTCCATTTGCGGAAATTGTAATGGGACAAACCCTACGATGAGGCCCAATATAGATTATACTATAGATCAGGACAGTAGTGATTTTGGAATGCGGGTGGCTGGTGGAGGAACAAAATTCCATAGAGGAATTGATTATGTTCCACCTTCAAATGCATCTGTTATTGCTGTTAGGGGAGGTATTATTTCATCAATTGTAGGCACGGGGCTAAAAAGCATTACAGTTCGTCATAATGATGGAAGTTATTATTCATATCTTCATATTTTTCGTAATGATATACCAACATCTCCACCCACAAATAATATCCGTGAAGGTGCTTTTGTCTTGCACATTATTCCATCTTTCAAGCAACAACAGACACGCCATATTAAATTTGGCTAGTGGAATCGGATATTGTCATGATCCAATAGATATAGGTAAGAACATTACATACAATGGAAGACAATTTATACTGACTCGTAATGTTACCCAAGGACATGCTATAGCTCCTGTAGGAGATAGTCATACAGGTACAAGAAAGTACCACCTTCACATTTCAAAAATCGAAGCCGGAGGATTAGGGGCTTTTAATTCTCAAACCCATAGCATCGACCCTTGGACAAGCATCATCACAACTCCTACAACATTAACCAGTCGGATAAGGACAAGAAAACCTTTTGTGTTCTCCGGTAATACTTCTGATCATAATCGGGGTACAGATAACTGGGGTACTATCCATCTGATTTATCCAAACCCCGACAGCACCCGTAACCCATTAGGCAGAAATGTATTTCAGGTTGAGGTGGAAATGGAAAATGCAAGGATAGGAAGCCGATATGACAGGTACGATAATGTTGTCATGAATCTCGATATAGTGAGATTAGAGTTTAGGTCACCTTATACAAAAAATTGGCAAACAATACTGGGATCTGACTATGAAGGATACTTCAGAATTAACCCTTTGGATAGTTTTACTATATATCCTTCAAGGATAAATAATGAATACTACTATATAATAATCAGAGAATCTGGTATAGTTCCTTTTGCATATAGAACTGCTGGAGATAATATTCCGGGTCAATCCGGATCTTTTACGGCCGGATTTCATCCAAGGGATTATTTCTTATTCTCTGACATATATCCGAGAATTATTAAGGAGTCTACTCCAAATCCTACTTCTCCTGTATTATTGGCAGATACACCAAAAAGGGCAAGATATAATGATGGGAAATACTTTTTTAGATCAAAAGTTTTCAATATTCATAATGATTCCATTACATCTGATTCTGTTAGTTGATTATCGACAACTTCAAACCCTACATAGAGCAATTTACAGCAAGCATTAATGGTGAGCGTTTACATACTCGAAAGAACAGAAATGAAGGTGTAGCAAATATGTTCGATGACGGATATGTCACCAATCAGCACGACCAGCTTAATGCAAATATTTCTGATATCGGCGTAAACCTGCTGAATGTCAAAGTACGAACCTCAGAAATGATGAAAAATCTGAAAATTGCTCACAAAAAGCAGGAAATGCACAATTTTCGAATTATTTAAACATGGTTCAAAATGAATCTGACAGCCTGAATTGGGAAGCTAATATTTTGGAGTCTTCATGCAGGGGGACGATCTTAATGTCAGAATCACATGAGAAGATTTAAATGAAAATAAAATTCTCAATATTTATGACTCTTCATCCAAAAACACACCAAACAAACAAGTAAAAATACCCACCCGGAATGGTATTGGAATAAATGACTGGACAAACTATCAGAGTCCTCCCAATAATGAAGGTACTGACCAATTTGACTTCTCCATCAGAAGCTGCGGCAGAAGTTCAAATACAGATTATTGTGCATTACTATCTAATGTACAGGTAACAGAATAAACATACTCCTGTCATATTTCCAAAATCAAAGTAAAGGGATTGGAGAATAATTACGATGATTTTACAATAACATGGACAGTTGAGCATGGACAAATCATATCTGAATATGAACATACAGATGAGATCGAAGTATATCCCGGATTGTATTGTTACAGGATCGAAGCACTGCACAGTTGTTGCTATGCGGATGGATGTATTGAAGTTCATCAGGGCAATCTGAATCAGTTTGTGGAAATTACCACACAAGTTGAAAGGCACGCATGTGGTGGTGATAATGGCAGGGCTTTGATAACAGGAGTCAAGGTTAACGGTGAGAATTTAGATGTTCTTGGCAGCAATTTTAATTTTAATTGGAGTACGGGGAGTACTGTGAAAGGTATTCATGCACCCGCTGGAGTTTATACTGTTACGGTAACGGGCATACAATCCGGTTGCAGTAACACTGCAGAATTGACAATAGAAGATATTCAAATAGAGCTCAATGCTGAAATCAATCCTTCAGGATGTGGTGGCGGAGGTTCCATTTGGGTTTACCCAGAATATTCACATGATTTTATCAGTGATGATGATCTGAGATATGAATGGAGCAATGGAGCCACAACGGATTACATAGATGACCTCATTCCAGGCACTTATTGTGTCACGGTGAGTTATAACGTATATTCAAATTGCAGTTTTACAAAGTGTTTTGAAATTACTCCTTTTAATGTTATTGCCAATGTCAAAGATATTTGCCTCCAGGGTACAGGAAGCATTTCATTAGAAGTTTCCGGAGGTGCTGAACCCTATACATACAAATGGAGCAATGACAGATCAGGGCTTCCGGCCATTACCGGGAAAAACAGCGGTATATACACGGTCACCATCACAGATACTAATGGCTGTTCTGTGGTGGGCGAATATGAAATTAAAATTAAAGAGCTTGATTTAACCGGAATTATTTCTAATCCAACATTATGTAGTCTGGACGAAACTTCTGACATAGAAGTGATGGTACATAATGGGGAAGAGCCTTATATATATATCAATGGAGCTCGGGGGACACATATAGATAAAATATATACGTAATATATATATATATAGAATTATATATGAGCATATTGGTACGGTTATTGAATCCTGATAAAATGAAAAAATACCCTGAAAGACTATCTCACAGTGATAAGAAAGCTATAATTGAGAAAAATACGTTAAATTTCCTGTTGTGTAAAGTGCTTTTGATGGATGGTGCCTGATAATGGATGCTGATTTAAAACCAGTTGTTGTACTACAGGTGATATGGGCAAATCTTAATGTGTTATAAGTCCGGTGAAGGAAATAATCAGTGTAGCATAAACAAAAAGAATTATTCTTTCGTGTACATAGAGTTTAATTAATATTATGATAAGCGACAGGTGGGCAAACAATAAAAAATTGAATTTTAATACAATATTTTATCAACTCAACAAAAAGGGAAAATGACAAAACATTTCAAAATCAGATGCACTATTGCCTTTTTGGTATTTACCGGCTTTACTGCGCTGCTTATGCTCTCCTGCGGAGGGTGTGGGAGTGGGAAGTTAGCGCAAAATGTAAATAATCAAATATCTGAAAGTGCAACTGAAAAACAAAACAATAATAATACAGAAGTTAGCGACACTTCATCTGGAGTAAGTGTAAATAATACTGCTTCTTATTCTGAGCCAAAACTAACAATTAAAAGAAACTATTTGGGAAAGGTAATTAATCTTGGAGTGAATCCTGAACATCCCGGTGGTGAGGCCTGGACGACGATTTGGGAAGAAGATATACATGATCCCCTGTTCGAGCGCAAAAACAGGATATGTCAACTGTCGCCTACTGTTTTATTGTATCGACGATTTCCGTCAGAAGTGGCTAAAAACTTCTTTTACCTGGATCAACCGGAAAAAATTGAATTTTTAGATTCTACCTATAAAACAATAAAAACTGTCGATATCTGGAAAAACAGACCTTATCAAGGCCTTAAAAATGCTAAGATGACATATTGGAATTTTGATGGTGAAGCTATGGGCACAATCCCTTATTCAGAACAAAAATCTCCCATTACCCCCAATGAATATAGTTTATTTACCCATGTTCGATCAGAAGGCAATCATGTGATTGTGAACTATGAACTGAGATATATCAAAAATAGTAAACAATGGGGCATGGAAACGAGCGATGTAGTAGCAGTTAAACACACTCTTCATATTTATGATTTGCAAGGGAATCTCAAATACGAATTGAAAGACTTACCATCTATCGATGAGGCCGTGGTGAGTAATGATGGCAGATATATGATGTATGTCTTTGGCGGTATGGGCTTAGCTACGGCCAATAGCCCTTTTGGTACCATAGAGCGACCAGGGTGGGCACTCATGCGACTGGAAGACCAGAAAATAGTATATCAGGAATACACGGATGATGGGAAATTGGCTTTTAATAGGTTGAGTATGCAACAATCGTTGTTACACAATGCATATTCTACACCTTCAAATGATATTGATTATGATAGAATGATTTTTTTGATCAAGCTAACACTACAATATATATTAAGAATTTAACTCGAAATGAATTTGATAAAATAGCAACCGAGTACAAAACTACAGGTAATATGGATTGGGGATACTATATAGAAAAATTCAATTTTGACCAAATCAAAATAGAAGAAAAATAACCAAATAATAACTTTCTAAAAATCAAGATAAAATGAGAAATGTCACATTTCTTCTGGTATTGCTTTGTCAATACCAGAGCAGCATACATGCACAATCTCCGGGCTTCCGTACCTTTGATCAGTCCTCTGGTACCATCGGCGCAGTACAAACCATGCCTACCAATGCCATCGCCGATGATTTCGGTCCAAGAAATCTGGCCAAGACCTACTGGCATGGCGGTATAGACTTCAATACCAGCCAAGGTGCAGGAGAAGCACAGCGGTGGTGGATGATCGTAAGCCCGCAGGCTGGCATCATAGCAGACTTTGATAGACTCACACATGGCGTAGCTGAGTATAAATATGGATTGATCAATGTCACAGATGACGAAGGTAACGGCAGTCATACCTGGGCTTTCGGACATGTATTTGACAAGTCTGCTCAATTTTATAATAAATTTAACCATGCAATAGTTTTAAATAGATGTGAATTTCCACGTACTGATAAATGGGGTCTCCACCTGAGAATGAACAATGCCAATAATCAACCGGTTACCATAACCTACGGGCAGATAGCCGGAGCTACTCTAAAAGTCAATGGTGTCGAATATACCACCACAAATATTGTCAACACTACCGATCCTTTTCTGCCATTGGGAAACAGCGGCAATGAAGATTCCAATTATGCTGTACATCTACACCTGAATACACTACCCTACAATACAGAAATCACAGGTAGTCTTCCCACCTCTCCCAATGGAGATCCGGCGCAATATCTAAATATAGACAGACCAGATTATAGAATAACAGCAATCAGCCAGGGTTCTAATGAATTAGCAGGCGTATTCCTAAAATATCCTGGCACAAAACCCACTAAAATTCGTGTCCGTACATACATGTCCGGTGAAGGAGATGGAACCAACAGATATAATAAGCTTATGGATATGGACAAAGTGGAGCTACAGATAAAAAAATCATCCGACAACGAATACCAAAGGATAATTGGTGACCAGATTGAAGCCATCATTTCCGAGGGTGGCAGATTAGGCGAACCTGTAATTAACCATAAAAATCCGGTAAATAAATCTGACTGGTTATCTACGGGAATTAATTCAAATGCTTATAATGCAGCAACAACTGGTCCTAATGAAAGAAATCCATGGGATGATTATTATTTCACAGATTTTAAAACAAGGATTCATATTGATGATCAATTTAATAACAAAACCCAGATAGCTGATATCCCTTCAAACAGCCGTTATTCTGATGGAAAATATAAAATCAGGGTGAAGGCAACTACCAGCAATAATGGAATTGTTTACTCTCCTGAGCTAGATTACAGAATCGACAACTTCAAACCCTACATAGAGCAATTTACAGCAAGCATTAATGGTAGTGCATTTTACATACTCGAAAGAACAGGAAATGAAGGTGTAGCAAATATGTTCGATGACGGATATGTCACCAATCAGCACGACCAGCTTAATGCAAATATTTCTGATATCGGCGTAAACCTGCTGAATGTCAAAGTACGAACCTCAGAAATGATGAAAAATCTGAAAATTGCTCACAAAAAGAAGGAAATGCACAATTTTCGAATTATTTAAACATGGTTCAAAATGAATCTGACAGCCTGATTTGGGAAGCTAATATTTTGGAGTCTTCATGCAGGGGGACGATCTTAATGTCAGAATCACATGAGAAGATTTAAATGAAAATAAAATTCTCAATATTTATGACTCTTCATCCAAAAACACACCAAACAAACAAGTAAAAATACCCACCCGGAATGGTATTGGAATAAATGACTGGACAAACTATCAGAGTCCTCCCAATAATGAAGGTACTGACCAATTTGACTTCTCCATCAGAAGCTGCGGCGGCAGAAGTTCAAATACAGATTATTGTGCATTACTATCTAATGTACAGGTAACAGAATAAACATACTCCTGTCATACTTCCAAAATCAAAGTAAAGGGATTGGAGAATAATTACGATGATTTTACAATAACATGGACAGTTGAGCATGGACAAATCATATCTGAATATGAACATACAGATGAGATCAAGTATATCCCGGATTGTATTGTTACAGGATCGAAGCACTGCACAGTTGTTGCTATGCGGATGGATGTATTGAAGTTCATCAGGGCAATCTGAATCAGTTTGTGGAAATTACCACACAAGTTGAAAGGCACGTATGTGGCAGCGGTAACGGCAGGGCATTGATAACAGGAGTCAAGGTTAACGGTGAGAATTTAGATGTTCTTGGCAGCAATTTTAATTTTAATTGGAGTACGGGGAGTACTGTGAAAGGTATTCGTGCACCCGCTGGAGTTTATACTGTTACGGAAACGGGCATACAATCCGGTTGCAGTAACACTGCAGAAGTGACAATAGAAGATATTCAAATATAGCTCAATGCTGAAATCAATCCTTCAGGATGTGGTGGCGGAGGTTCCATTTGGATTTATCCTGAATATTCACATGATTTTATCAGTGATGATGATCTGAGATATGAATGGAGTAATGGAGCCACAACGGATTACATAGATGACCTCATTCCAGGCACTTATTGTGTTACGGTGAGTTATAACGTATATTCAAATTGCAGTTTTACAAAGTGTTTTGAAATTACTCCTTTTAATGTTATTGCCAATGTCAAAGATATTTGCCTTCAAGGCACTGGAAGCATCTCCTTAGAAGTTTCCAGAGGTGCTGAACCCTATACATACAAATGGAGCAATGACAGATCAGGGCTTCCGGCCATTACCGGGAAAAACAGCGGTATATACACGGTCACCATCACAGATACTAATGGCTGTTCTATGGTGAGAGAACATGAAATTAAAATTAAGAAGCTTGATTTAACCGGAATTATTTCTAATCCAACATTATGTAGTCTGGACGAAACTTCAGACATAGAAGTGATGGTACATAATGGGAAAGAGCCTTATCTATATATCAATGGAGCTCGGGAGACACATATAGATAAAATATATACGTAATATATATATATATATAGAATTATATATGAGCATATTGGTACGGTTATTGAATCCTGATAAAATGAAAAAATACCCTGAAAGACTATCTCACAGTGATAAGAAAGCTATAATTGAGATAATTACTTTAAATTTCCTGCAGTATAGTGTGGTTTTGATCGATGGTGTTTGGTATTGGATGCTTAATTTAAAGCCAGAGAATAGATCATAAGTGGAATATGGAATTTGTAATGCTGTCCAGGCCGCTTGAAGTAAATACCCAGTGTGCCCTTTACAATTGGAAAATATAAATGTGGGTTTTTATACACGGATTGTACTTTAGAGTCTTTTTAAAGAACGGATACAGAACTAACATAAAACATAAAGTTTAATACAATATTTTATCAACTCAAAAAAAGGGAAAATGACAATACATTACAACATCAGATGCACACTCGCCTTTTTAGTATTTATGGGCTTTACTGCGCTCCTTATGCTCTCCTGTGGAGGGTGTGGGAGTGGGAAGTTAGCGCAAAATGTAAATAATCAAATATCTGAAAGTGCAACTGAAAAACAAAACAATAATAATACAGAAGTTAGCGACACTTCATCTGGAGTAAGTGTAAATAATACTGCTTCTTATTCTAAGCCAAAACTAACAATTAAAAGAAACTATTTGGGAAAAGTAATTAATCTTGGAGTGAATCCTGAACATCCCGGTGGTGAGGCCTGGACGACGATTTGGGAAGAAGATATACATGATCCCCTGTTCGAGCGCAAAAACAGGATATGTCAGCTGTCGCCTACTGTTTTATTGTATCGACGATTTCCGTCAGAAGTGGCTAAAAACTTCTTTTACCTGGATCAACCGGAAAAAATTGAATTTTTAGATTCCACCTATAAAACTATTAAAACAGTCGATATCTGGGAGGGCCGCCCTTATCAAGGCATTAAAAATGCTAAGATGAGCTATTGGAATTTTGATAGTGAAGGCATGGGTGTCATCCCTTATTCAGAACAAAAATCTCCCATTACCCCCAATGAATATAGTTTATTTACTCATGTACGATCAGAAGGCAATCATGTGATTGTGAACTATGAACTGAGATCTATCAAAAATAGTAAACAATGGGGCATGGAAACGAGCGATGTAGTAGCAGTTAAACACATTCTTCATATTTATGATTTGCAAGGTAATCTCAAATATGAATTGAAAGACTTACCATCTATAGATCAGGCTGTGGTGAGCAATGACGGCAAATATATGATGTATGTTTTTGGCGGTATGGGCTTAGCTACGGCCAATAGCCCTTTTGGTACCATAGAGCGACCAGGGTGGGCACTCATGCGACTGGAAGACCAGAAAATATTATATCAGGAATACACGGATGATGGAAAATTGGCTTTTAGTGTCCTAATTATGACGGATAATCTAATTATGGTGGCTTACTCAACACCTTCAACAGAAGTGGACTATGATTATTGGGTGTTCTTTGATGAAAATACAAGAAGTATTTATAATCATAAATTAACTTCATTAGAAAGGAAAATCATGAATGAAGAATGGAAATCAACGAATAATAAAACTTGGAAATATTATATTCAAAAGTTCAACTTTAGAGAAATCAAAATAGAAGAAAAATAACCAAATAATCACTTTCTAAAAATCAAGATATAATGAGAAATATCACATTTCTTCTGGTATTGCTTTATCTATACCTGAGCAGCATACATGCACAATCTCCGGGCTTCCGTACCTTTGATCAGTCCTCTGGTACCATCGGCGGAGTACAAACCATGCCTACCAATGCCATCGCCGATGATTTCGGTCCAAGAAATCTGGCCAAGACCTACTGGCATGGCGGTACAGACTTCAATACCAGCCAAGGTGCAGGAGAAGTACAGCGGTGGTGGATGATCGTAAGCCCACAGGCTGGCATCATAGCAGACTTCGATAGACTCACACATGGCGTAGCTGAGTATAAATATGGATTGGTCAATGTCACAGATGACGAAGGTAACGGTAGCCATGCCTGGGCATTTGGTCATGTGTTTGACAAGTCTTCTCAATTTTATGATAAGTTTAATCACAGGGTTGTATTGGATCGATGTGAAAAACCTAATATAGATAAATGGGGTCTCTACCTAAATATGAAAGACGCCAATAACCAGGTAATAACAAAAACATACGGGCAGATAGCCGGAGCTACTCTAAAAGTAAATGGTGTTAATTACACCACCACAAATATTGTCAACACTACTGATCCTTTTCTGCCATTGGGAAACAGCGTTCAGTATTGCCGTAATCAGAATGTGGGGAATCACTACTTTTTAATTGACTACCACTTGGATTGCCTTAACTGTCAGGATTCCTGTGATGTGCAAGGCCCGTTGATGATTCTTGTCAGGCCTTCCGGCACTCAGGGCGACACAGCTATAAGTAATCTAAAGCTCAATATGCCTGCATTACAGAACCGGTCGCAGGCAGGAGTGTCAGATTCCATGTATTTCCCTAATCCGTTCCAGAAAGGCATCAATCTGGCTGTAAATTCAGAATTGAATATACCGGCATCGCTGCAGGTTTGGGATAGTTTTGGTAAACTCGTACTCTCGAAAATTTTACGGCTATATTCCAATCAGAATGTCTATTACATTGACGATACTGAGCGTTTGGCATCCGGAGTGTATGTATTTGTCTTGAGTTATGGAGAAGGCAGGTGTTTAAGAAGAGTAATAAAGTTAGAGTAAAGGATTTCATTATATGATTATCAAAAACAGCCGTTCATTTCAAATGATGGATGGCTGTTTTATATTTTGTTATTGGAGCATTTTTAGTCACAGTTATTAAGATATAGTAAAAGCCAGCGATGCCGCAGTCTGCAAAACAAATACAGATGCCCATCAATGTATTCTGATACTTTTTAGAAGAAACAACATTCCTACTATTGATTACAATTTGACCTTTCACTTCCCACCCATTTGAACAAAACCACAAAATTTTATGTACTTAAAGGGCGTTTTTGTTCCAACACCTCTATTTTTGCAGCCGATATGCAGTTTTTATACCCTACTTTCCTGTGGGCTTTGGCCCTGATAGCCATTCCGATTATCATACATCTCTTTTATTTCAGGAGATTCAAGAAGGTATATTTTACCAATGTAAAGTACCTGAAAGAGATCAAGGAAGAGACGTCCAACCGCAATAAGCTCCGCAATCTGCTGGTGCTTTTGTCCAGAATTTTTGCCATTATCTGCATTGTACTTGCCTTTGCCCAGCCCTTTCTGACCCATGATAGCCGTGTAAAGGAAGGGATAAACATTGTCAGTGTTTTTGTGGACAATTCCTACAGCATGACCACGGCTTACGAAGATATACCGCTACTTGATATTGCCAAGGAAAAAGCAAGGGATATCATCAGGGCTTATTCAGACAGTGACAGATTTCAGGTGCTGACTCATGCCTTTGAAGGCAGACACCAGAGATTGGTAAGCAGGGATGATGCGTTAAGTTATATTGATGAGATAGATTATACCCCTTTTGTGCAATCTATCGAATCCGCAGTCAACCGGCAATATCAACTGCTGGAGAACGAAAGCGGCAATAAAATCAGCTATATCATTTCTGATTTTCAGAAAAGTATAACACAATTCGGGACCATCCGCGACAGTCTGCTGGAAGTCAATCTGATACCGGTACAGGCTTCACGATTCAATAATGTAAGTGTGGACTCTGTATGGCTTGACGGACCTGTACCTCTGAAAAATCAGGTCAATAAACTACTGGTGAAGGTCAGCAATCACAGCAATGCAGCTGCTGAGCAGATCAGGATTGGTATCAATATCGAAGGGCAGGAGAAGCCTGTCGGAATCAGGGATATTGCAGCCCGCAGCAGTATCACAGACACTATACCGGTCACGCTCACCCGTACAGGATGGCAGAGTGCCGTCATCAGTGCCACAGATTATCCCGTGCAGTTCGATGATAAATATTTTATCAGTTATTTTGTAAGTGATAGTATCAAAGCACTCAGTATCAACGAAAGCGGCCCCAATCGTTATCTCAATGCCTTGTTTGATGGTATATCAGGATTCACCCTGCAAAACCAGCCCATTTCCCAGCTCAACTATCAGAGTTTTCCTGCGTATGATCTGATCATTCTGAATGATCTCAACAGCGTATCGTCAGGTCTGGCAACCGAGTTGGGGCAATATATCAGGGCAGGGGGCAAAGTACTCGTATTTCCGGGACCCAAAGCTGACCTTACCTCTGTCAATGCTTTCTTGAGTAATGTCAATGCCAATACGCTCAATCCGGCCGTCACTTCAAGGAAAGAAGCAGGCTCAATAAATACAGCAGAGTTTATCTTCAGTGAAGTGTACATACCCAAAAATACCAATCTTAAACTTCCCGTCACCCAGTACAGTTATCCCCTGTCACGCTCCCAAAGTCGTGGAGAAGAGGTATTGATTGCCTACAGGGACGGCAGTCCATTCCTTGCCAAGTATCTGCTGGAGGACGGACAGGTGTTTTTGTGCAATGCTCCCTTGAATGCTGACGTCAATGATCTGGTGCTCAATGCTGAAGTTTTTGTACCTATGCTATATAAGATGGCAGTATCCAGGTCCCGCAAGGATGCCTTAGCCTATACCATTACCAATAAAATGGTCATAGAGACCGAAAACAAGCGCCGTACCGGAGACTATGTGTATGTGATGCGTGGCAGGGAAGAGTTTATACCGGGACAGCAGGCAGCCGGGTCAAAAATGTTGCTCGATCTGGGTAGTCAGATAAAGGAGGCAGGAGTCTATGACCTCTTGCTGGATGAAAAACCGGTGGGTAAATATGCATTCAACTACGACCGCAGGGAATCTGCATTAGATTGCTATTCGGAAAATGAATTGGTTCAGCTGGTGGCAGGCAATCCTCAATTGAAAATCATTTCAAAGGCGGCACAGGCAGGTCTGACCGGTACCATCAGTGATAAAGACAAAGGAATTTTACTTTGGAAGTGGTTTGTAATAGCCGCCCTTATTTTTCTTGCTTTGGAAATCGTACTTTTGCGGTT
This sequence comes from Saprospiraceae bacterium, assembly GCA_016716335.1. GTDB lineage: Bacteria > Bacteroidota > Bacteroidia > Chitinophagales > Saprospiraceae > OLB9. Next base: position 213,484 of record JADJWN010000004.1, read on the forward strand.
CTGGAAGAGCTGACATGCCTGAACCTGTAAATCCGAGTGCCATGGAAATACTCATAAAAAATGCAAATATAGCCTGGGAGACCTCTGAATATCATGGTCATGTCACGGATATTCTTATCAAAGATGGCAGGATTGCAGAGATAGGAAAGATAAAGCACACAAGTGGAGCCAAGGTCATAGAAGGGAATACGCTTTACTGTGCTCCGGGACTTTGCGATATAGGTACACACAACGGGGAGCCCGGATATGAGCACAGAGAGAATTTTGACAGCCTTGCCGCCGGTGCCATATGCGGTGGTTATACCCATCTCGTAGTGTTTCCCAATACAAAGCCGGTCACCCAAACCCGGGCAGATGTACTTTTTATACTCGAAAATGCAGAAAGAACAGGGGTACATATCACACCTGCAGGTGCTTTGAGCAAAGACTGCAAAGGTGAGGATCTCTCAGAATTTCTGGACATGCACAGTGCCGGGGTGAATATTTTTAGCGACGGATTGAAGCCAGTGGCTGACGCAGGGCTTCTTAAGCGTGCATTGATCTACGGTATGGGGATCGGAGCCGTCATCATACATCATCCGGCAGATGGCAGTCTTGGCGGGCATGGTGAGATGCACGAAGGAAGGGTAAGCACATTTCTGGGATTGCCCGGCATCCCGGATATCGCTGAGCATAGCATGCTGTACAGAGACATGCTCATTTGTGAGTATTCGGGAGGAAAGATGATAAGCCATGCCATATCGTCAGCAGGAAGTCTGAATATTTTGAAGGAGGCCCGGCAGAGAGGAGTCAGCGTACAGGCGACGACGGCTTATCTCAACCTGATCAAAACGGATGAATCACTCAGTGGATTTGACACCAATCTCAAAGTGCGGCCACCATTACGTGCTGCTTCAGACAGAGCCGCTTTGATACAGGCAGTGATGGATAATACTGCCGGGGCTATTGTTACCAACCATGTGCCTCTGGAGGAGGAATTGAAAAAAGTGGAGTTTCCCTATGCTGCACCCGGTGCCACAGGACTCGAAACCTGCCTGCCTGCCTGCATCACTTACCTCAAGGATGAAATACCTGTCCACGTCCTGCTGCATAAATTGAGTATCGGACCACGTATGATGCTGGACATACCTGTGCCTGAGCTCAAGGCAGGTGCAATAGCGGAGTTGTGTGTGGTAGACGCTGACAGCAGGTATACCTACACTTCAGAACAAAACCGCTCATTTTCCGGAAATAATCCATTTTTTGGCAGTGAGTTTACCGCCAGGGTACTCGCCACAATTGCAGGAAAAAAAGCCTGGCTGGCAGAATGAGGATATAGTCAGAAAAAAGTATTTTATTGAAATCACCTGTACACATTGCTGATTTTTATATTTTAGTGCCCTGTAAGATTTTATCATCTTTAAATCCGAAACGATGAATCAGCACTTTGTCAATCAGGGAATGTTGTATGCTGCCGCCACCATACTGATCACCCTTGCCCTGTACTTTACAGATGCAGGAATCATGATGAAATACAGTTCGTGGATTGTATATCTCGCTGCTCTCTATTTTATGGTTTTGGCGGTGCAGAATACCCGAAACGATAATGGTGGGTACATTGCACTGAGTGAGGCATTCAAACAGGCATGGCTCGTATTTGTGATAGGTATCAGCCTGCACTCGGCATTCAGTTATGTTTTGTACAATTATATCGACAGCTCACTCCTGGATGTATTGCGGGAAACTCAAATGGAGTCCCTTGAAAAGATGGCCAAAACATTCAAAATGGATGAAGAAACCCTGAATAAAGCCAAAGCAGAAATTGAAGCAGAAAATCCATTCAATCTCAAGGCACTGCTGATTGCCTTACCGGTGAGTTATTTATTTCCGGGATCACTGATGGCCATAGTGATAGCTGCCATATTGAAAAAAGACCCGCCTGTAGCCTGAACTGAAACTTTCATTATGCAGGATCTGTCAATAGTTATTCCGTTATACAATGAAGCCGAGTCACTCCCGGAGTTGCATGAGTGGATTGTGCGGGTGATGCGGGAGCGTAGTTATGACTATGAAATCATATTTGTAGATGATGGCAGCACAGATGGGTCGTGGGAGGTCATCAGAAAGCTCAGAGAAATCAACCCCGCAGTCAAAGCAGTAAGATTCAGGCGAAACTACGGTAAATCTGCCGGGCTCAATGTAGGATTTGGCAAAGCATCAGGGAGGATTGTCATTACCATGGATGCCGACCTTCAGGATAGCCCTGAAGAAATCCCGGGACTGATGGAAATGATGCAAAAAGGAGACTATGATATTATCTCCGGCTGGAAAAAAAAGCGATATGACCCGCTGTCCAAAACCATTCCTACCAAGCTGTACAATGCAGTGACCAGCCGTATGTCAGGAATCAGACTGCATGATATGAACTGCGGACTCAAGGCTTACCGCTCAGAAGTAGTAAAAAATATAGAAGTGTACGGTGAGATGCATCGCTACATACCGGTGATAGCCAAATGGGCGGGATTCAACAGAATCGGGGAGAAAGTGGTACAGCATCAGGCCCGGAAATACGGCACTACCAAATTTGGCCTTTCCCGTTTTATATACGGTCCGCTGGACCTGTTTTCCATTATGTTTGTAGGTAAATTCGGCAAGCGACCCATGCATTTCTTTGGGGTGCTCGGTACTTTTATGTCATTTGCCGGATTGTTGATACTGGGAGTGCTGAGTCTTCAAAAACTTCTGTACAATATTGGGGGGATGGCCAACCGACCTGCTTTTTATCTGGGTATTCTGATGGTTATTGTAGGCGTACAGCTTTTCATTGCCGGTTTTTTGGGAGAGCTGATCAGCCGCAATGCACCGGAGCGCAATAGCTACAAGATCATGGAAGAGCTGTAACTGGTCCCACTTGCGCACACATAAGGTCGTGTGGTACCGTCATCTTTGTGTGGTTCTGACAGGCTTATGAATGTATTTTCAATACTGACCATCCAGTAAGCTGCAAAGCTGCTTTTCGAAAAGACAAAAGGGCTGCCTGTATATGAACCTGCAACCCTTTTTGATTAGATTTTATGAGGAGAACTCTTATTCCTCTTCCTGCTGTGTGCTATCCATGACAGGAGTATCCTCTACTGCCGGTGCTGCAACAGGTGCTTCAACTACCGCTGCAGCCGGTGTGGTTTTTACCACAGCAGCTTTGGTCTCTGCCACCTCATTCAGCATGGGTACCACACTCACCCAGGTTCTGTTGAGCTTGGATTTCTTAAACTGTACTATACCGTCCACCTTTGCGTGAATGGTGAAGTCTTTGCCAAGGTAGGCATTTTCACCGGCATGAAACTTGGTACCTCTCTGTCTGACCAGAATATTACCGGCTTTGGCATACTGACCGCCGAAGAGTTTTACACCCAGTCTTTTACTTTTACTGTCCCGTCCGTTATCCGAACTACCGACACCTTTTTTATGAGCCATTTTTCTTTACTTTTTTAGATGAATGAATGCGGATTTCAGGCTGTGATGGAATCAATCTTGATACTGGTGAAAGACTGCCTGTGGCCGTTTTTCTTTTCGTATCCTTTTCTTCTTTTCTTTTTATAGACGATCACTTTGTCGCCTTTGATGTTACCAATCACGGTAGCATTGACTTTGGCATTGCTCAATACCGGCGTGCCTACCTGCACTGCACCACCATTATCCACCATCAGTACCTGATCGAAGGATATGCTGCTGCCTGCTTCGGCTTCTAACTGGTGGACGTAGAGCTGCTGCCCTTCTGTCACTTTGAATTGCTGACCAGCTATGTTTACGATTGCAATCATGGTGATAAAATTTTAAATTTTCAAAAATGGCTGCAAAGATAAATATTTGGGTTAAATGGTAAGCGATTTTTCCATATATTTTTTAACATTCCTTTTTTCTTTAACCTTAAAACATGTGTAACCCAGACTTTAGGCTTGATGTTTACCAAATCCTGAACTTACCAAGGATGTTAGCCGGAAAAAAAATGCTTACTTACTCAAATTTCAAGAAGCTTACTACCGTCCCTGTATTATGAGCTCCCTGACCCGAATGCAGGCGGTGAAGGATTTATTGCAGTAATGTACTCCGAAGTCACCCAGATTTACAGCCTTTTCAGCCACATATACAAATTGGTTGGATGTAAGCCTGGATATGTGACCTGAAAACTCAAATGCTCCGGTGTAGGGTTTCTGAGGGGGAATAATTTGAGTGGATACTTTAGTGCTTATGGATTTGGTTTCCTGTATAAGGGTAGTTTGGGTTACCACTTCTTCATCATGTTCTATCACAGTCACCAGCATATTGCTGCCGTAAATATTTCCATTCCACTCATGTGTACCTCCCTGGTCGAGATAATATAATCTCTTGGCTACAAAATATGTGTCAGTCTTTACACAATCTGCTGTCGCATAGCCAATCACATATTTATCTACCAATTTGATTTTTTTTCTGTAAATGATAAGTGCACCGGGGGGAATTTCTGATTGTATCTGCTGTGATGTCATAATTCTGACATGAACCGGAAATGCATCAGCGGTGGCCATTGAAAAAGTTTTTTTCCACTTGTTGGCTACACAAGTTTCAGTGACTGTAAGATCTCCGCACATCTGAGCAGTGAGAAAATGAAACTCCAGCATCAGTACATTTTCTCCTCCGGGCTGATTATTAACTATTGCGTACACTGTACCGTTCCCAAATTCTACACCATCAATATAGTTTTTTTCCTCTACACAGTCTCTGTCACATTTCTTTTCGCATGACGGGAAGGACTGAGGTGTACCAGACGGATGGGTGGTTTTATTATTGAGCCAGTTTTGGAGATGAAACCTGTCAAGTATTTTAAAATCCGGATTGTAATTGATTAATTCTGCTCCATATAAGGGTATATATTCATTGATCAACTTATTCTGAATATCGGTATTTAGGGTATCGGTAAATATTTCATCTATCCCCCGGCCGTACCAGGTCTTGCCCGTAATTGAAGATACCAACATATATTTCTCACTTTCCTTGATCTGAAAGGGTATGTGATCAAATGCGGAAGTAAAATGTACGCCGGCAGAAAAAACCTCATTCTGCCGGTATCCGAACCACAATGGCATATTTTGCTGACTCGGATAGTTTCTGGATAAGCATGGCCAGACTGAGATTCCTTCTTCTGACAACTGCTCCCAGCCCGTGTCATAATCCAGTATGCTTTTTGCCCAAAACGGTACTGTAATCACCAAATCTGGTAATATACGGTCTGCATTTTGCAGTGTGGCAATCCAGCTAATTTCTTCCTGCTGACCGGGCCGGATTTTGTGCAACAGCATTTGCTCGAATGTATTACCATCGGATAGCACCTGGTTTTTGATTTCTGAATAAAAAACTTCCTGAATAGATTGATTTGTATTTTTCAGTCTGTTCTTTAGAAAATTTACAAAGGCATCATTTCTGAGATTCCTTGCTATGAGCCTTGCTACCACATACTTAAGTTTGTCTTGTGTTTCAAGTAATTGAAATGGATAGTCATCATCGGATGTCCTTTGGATGTTTCTATCACCGTATTCTGCCAAACTTTTGTTATTTAATTCTTCTTTATGGCATGAAACGAGACTGATTGTAACAAACAGAGCAATCAAAGCCCCTTGTATTATCCCATGATACAGTGCGGCGATGTACTTAATTTTCATAGACATTTTAGTTTATTACAAAAATAAACCATTTTCACAAAATCCCTCCCCCCCATAAAATTAACATATAATTAACAAACACTCTGACTATTATCTTCTCAGCCACACATCACGCTGTGGAAAAGGTACCACAATGCCCTGCTCTCTGAAAAGCCGGTCTATTTCAAATCTCAGGTCACTCTTCACATCATCTGCATTCATCAGAAATTCAGAAAAATAATACAGGGTAAACTGCAGTCCGCTTTCGCCAAAATGATTGAATCTCACAAAAGGCGCCGGTTTTTTCAGTACTCTTGTGTTTTCATCGGCTGCCCGGAGCAGCAGTTGCTCTACCCGTCTTGTATCACTCCCATAGGCGACACTGACATCCACTTCAAATCTCACAATATCGCTGTAATGGGTCCAGTTGACTACAAAATCATTGGTGAGCTTGGAATTGGGTACCAGCAGAGATACATTTTTGCGGGTTTCGATGAGTGATGCCCGGAGTCCGATCTTCTTTACTTTGCCTACACGGTCTCCCATTTCCACCACATCGCCCACCATCACTGTACGCTCGAAAAGCAGGACGAGGCCGGAGAAAAAATCATTGAATGTCTGTTGCAATCCCAATCCTATACCCACAAGCAAAGCTGCAGCTCCACCGTAAATGATCTTCATATCCGGTATGAACTGGTCTAATGCAAATAGCAGGGCGATGGTGTAGATCACATAAGCCACCAGCTGATTGACGGCGTACCTGGAGCCTTCGTCCATATTATTGCGCCGGTAAATTCCGTACAGTGTGATCTGTGTGATAAACCATACCAGCAACCTTGCAATCAGCATGATCAGTACTGCCATCAGAATATCTGACAGGGTGATGGTAAACTTTTCCCCTTTGATCATTTTGCTGAATAAGATGTAGTCGAGACCGAATTTCTGAATCAGCAAGATGCCTCCATATAGGTACACGATATTCTGCACCAGTCTTGAGCCCCGTTTTTCGGTTTCAGGCTCATTGGCAGTGATGATTCTGGGCGGGATTCTTTCTTCCCGTTTTGAAAAATAATTCTGAATAAAAAGATGATTGATGATCCAGTCGAGTACCCATGCCAGCAGTATGATAAAAAGCGCTTCGAGTACAAAACGCAGGCTCAGTTCGTAGTCATTGACCGTGAACAGAATGATCCGAACATTGAGAATTCTGTCCACCACGAGCAGAAGCAGGCTGGCCATAAAGGGCATATATCTCCGGAAAAATCTGCGGATATCCGTTTTGGCGATGCCTTTGCTTTCAAGATATCTTCCGGTGCGAAGTATTTTAAGCCGGCTCATCAGTCCGAGGGTAAGGACAATGACAAGTACTGCAAGTATGATTTTACCGGCAGTCACCGGGGTGCCGTTTACTATCCACAGGGCTTCATTAAAAAAATGATTCATAGACTGCGAGATTATTACAGTTGATAAATGTAATATTTTGTTTCATTGCCATGAAGCATTTTACTTTAGATTTTTATGTTAATACCCGATTTTACCTGTTTGGACAGTCTTATTTTTCAGGTATATAAATCAAAAACTAAGCGTATCGGACTTACCGAATTACTGGTCTGATCTTTTGAGTCAGGATATGATTATCTGAACTTCGGAAATCTTGTAACGAAAAAATCAAACCTTAATCCAGCATCACCCTCTGCAACCCGTCATCCACCGGCTCACTTCGCATGAGTGGTATGGAAATATAAAAGTCGGTGCCTTTGCCGTATTGGGTTTCAAAGTACAGTTTGCCGTTGAAGCTCTCGATCATATTGGCGGAGATGGCCAGACCGAGTCCGGTGCCGGAGCTCTTGGTGGTAAAGTTGGGGGCAAACACCTTGTGTTTCATATGGTCAGGGATACCGGTGCCGTTGTCAGATACTCTGATGAGCGCATTCTGTCCGGATTGGCTGAGCTCAATTTCTATTTTGCCTCTGCGGTCTTCGGGTATTGCCTGGATTGCATTTTTTACCAGATTGTTCAGGATTCTGATGAGGTGGTTTTTATCTGCAAAGACAATGAGCTCATCTATGGGCTCCACGAGACTGATATCCATATCGTCCCTTTTTCTGAACAGATCATGTATAGTTTCTACGATTTCATTAAGCACGATTTTTTCATTGGACGCCTGGGGCATCGTGGCAAAATTGGAAAATTCGGAAGCAATCTGCGACAGGTTGTCGATTTGTTCTATCAGGGTGGCCGATACTCTGGGTATGAGCTCAGCTGCCTGATCCGGCCGGTCTTTGGCAGCCCGCTCGAGATACTGGATGCTGAGTTTCATAGGAGTGAGCGGATTTTTGATTTCGTGGGCTACCTGTTTGGCCATTTCTCTCCAGGCCAGATCCCGCTCCGTACGGGCTATAATCTCTGCACTCCGCTGCAGTTCATTGGTCAGATTGTTGTAGTCATTGATCAGTTCACCTATTTCATCATTGCTCTTCCACTCCAGCGGATCATGGGATTTGCCGAGTTTGAATTCCTTAAGCTTGTTGGCGAGGATGGTGAGAGGCTGGGTAATGGAGTTGGATATGGTGATGGCTATGGCACCCGCCAGCAGAAAAAGAAAAATATAAACATTTAGTATGGTGGAAATAAAATCAAAAATATTTCCTGAGGTGACTTCATCTTTAGGGTATTTGATACCGAAAAAGGCGAAGGGCTCCGGACTCTGAAAATATATAGGGTTGAATTCATAATCATCGCAGCATCCGGTGACGGAAGTGCCGGGATTGTGCCACCCACCGTTGTTACCTGACAATTGATGCATAGGGATTCTGTACAGTCTGTTTTGACGCTCAGTGGTGGTGTACAATACTCCGTTTTTATCAAAAATGCTGATGTCTCGCTGGTGTACGTAGGCGAGATCTCTGACTCTTTGGCCCAGATAGGCCAGGGCACTGTCTTCATCAGCCAGATTCTGTATGGAAGACTGGATGTTGCGCAGTATGACTGCTGTATCTTCTTTTTTTCGGTTGAGCTGATTGACCTCAAATAAATTTTTGAAATAAAATGCTGTGACTACCCCAATGATGATGAAAGAGGCAATAATGAGCAATATGATGGCTGCCTGAATTTTTGTTTTCAGAGAAGACTTCGACCCCAATTTGAGGGCTATATTTTCAGGCAGAAAATCCATCCTGGTATTGATACCTGCCAGAGCAATGATTATAAATCCTGCCAGCGTAAGGATAAAGGAAAAAAGAGATATTGGCTTGATCAGGCCGTAGAGTTTTCTGAAACTTACCACCTTTATCCCCGGGGCCGGGTTGTAGGCAAAAAATCTGAAGCCATCAGCGATACTGTTATCCGCAGCCTGTAGTGCTACGGCAGGATCGGGTCTCTGCCCATCTTTGTAGTAAGCCAGTACCGGATCGTTTTTGTAGAAAATGAGGTATTCAAATGTTGTGTTTTGTGTGGTACTCTCTTTGTAATCAGAGATATTTTTTTTGGGAAATATTTCGGTGGTAAAAAGAAAGGGGCTGTTGGGGTGCTTTTCGTTTTCGATTTCGATTTTGATAAAATATTTTTTTTCAAATGGATTGTAAAATACGAAATCACTCAGTTTTATGGAGGTTTGCAAGGTCTGCTGTATTCTGTGCAGACCGGCAAAATGATTGGCAAACAGACACTGACCGTTTTTATCAAATAATTCGCAGTCAATCTCATCTATAAGAGTATCCGATTGTAAGAATTGTTCAACAAGCTGCAAAAGTTCATTCTTGTCAGGTTTTTCAGGATATTCCAATCCACTGAGCTTCTGTATGATATCGTTGTTCAGCAGTATCTCGGTTTCCTTCTGCAGGTGCTGAACTATGTTCTGGTCGGGAGGTGCATAATAACCCTGCACGAATTTCGCTCTTTCCGAAGATTCTTTCTGAATGCCGAAGTAATACAATACGGTGGTGAGAAAGACGGAAAAAAGTATAAGCCACCATAGCAGGTAGGTGATTTTATTGGCAGCGTTTTCGGTATATGCATCCATCACAAGCAGGTATGCCACCGTAAATATCACTAAGTAGAGTTGATAAGTGCCGGGTGCCATCCACCAGACGAAAGAGGCTGCAACGAGTACTCCACTGATTAAAAAGATATAGGAAAAGGACTGTGAATGATTTTTTGACTGATGTATGATCTTAAAAAGTATCATGCTGATATGAAACAGCAACAAAAGGTAGCCTATCAGCAGACACACCGTAAGGTAATTCAACAGCCCTGAATTGGCCAGAAAGTGATTGGCTGCAAATATGGAGGTGCTGTAAGCAAAAGATCTGCCCAGCAACACGATAAAGGAAAAAAAGCCATATATGCCCGATCCGGTAAGAAAAAGCAGTACACTATGGGGAGTTTTTGCCACTATCTGCTGAATAGGCCTTGAAGTAAGACCAATAAGGATAAAAGCTACAGCAATAAAATTGAGCAAAAGGTCCTCTGCGCTATGAAATCCGGCCATGCCCTCTGACCAAAGTCGGCTGATCGGAATGCCTGCAAACAGCGTTTTGAGCCGGGGAAGCTCAAAAATCAATCGGCCGGACAGGATAATAAGCACAAAAAAAGCTATGCTTTTGAATCCCTTAAATTGATTTTTCAGGTCCCGGTAGGCTGTCAATCCCGTGATGAAGTATAATCCAATGAGTATGAGAAATGAGATTGAAGCCAGAATGTCTGTCTTGCTGGTCAGTTGCAGTACTGTGGGAATACTCAGGTCTTTGAGCTGAATCCTTGTCCCTGTCGCCACATCCGTCTTATACAAAGTATATGCTGTCAATACAGGGTTGTGCAGACTTTTTTTAAGGGTACCATCGCTTTCCCATGGATTCATGGAGTACCGGACTATATATTTATTGTTTTCAAAGGAAGTGGACCAGACAGATTGGTCATCCTCAGTTTTAATGGTGGCAGGGTCATTCCACCATACCAATGAATCTCCATGAAATATCCGGATGGCTGCCTGGCTTGCATTTAGTTTTTGGAGCACATTGCTGCGAAGATCTGCCTCCCTGAGCCATTGTGCAATCAGAGCAGAATCTGTGGAAATGGTCTCATTCAGTTTTTTTTCCACTGAGGAGATCATAGAAGCAGGCCGGTTTATCAAAGAATGAAGTCCGGCTGTACAAAGGAATGCAATGGATAATATTATCCCGGCTTTTTTAAACATACATTTTGCAAAACTGATGCTAAGGTAGTGCATCAACACATATTATCAAAGAAAATAATATTTAAGTTGTTATTTTTCTGATATTCACAACACAATAATCAATACCATCCTGCAAGCCATTGGAATGAATTCCCGGATTAGGATTTTTGTGATTATCTTTGCGGCGGCATACCGCTCTGTCGCTCCCGTCTGAGGCGGGGGAGGAAAGTCCGGACAACGCAGAGCACCGTACCACCTAACGGGTGGGGTTCCGCAATGTTTTGCGGGATACAGCAAGTGTCACAGAAAACAACCGCCTCGTTGACAGCAACGGGGTAAGGGTGAAAATGTGCGGTAAGAGCGCACAGCTTGCCATAGTAATATGACAAGCGGATAAACCTTACGGGTTGAAATGCCATGTATATCCTGTACCTTGAGAAAGGTAAGAGTCGCTCGCTCTTCCGTTGTGGCGGAGCAGGAGGGGTAGGCAGCGCAGATAAATGACAGAGATAGCTCACATGCTATACAGAATCCGGCTTACAGGTATGCCATTTTTTTTTATTAAAATCAATGCAGATGCATTCCAAAGAATTTTCAGAGGAATGTGTCATAGCTGATTCAGGTAATTATGTGTTTTGGTAGGGTTGTTTTATTCAGAATACCTGTTACTGAAAGAGATTCTTGATTGAATTCAAATGATTGTATGAAAAGGTACTTAATCCCGGTTTTTTACATTTTGCTAATCGGTACATTACTCAAGCCGGAGACAATGTTCGGAGGAGATATCCGATTTATTACTTCACTGGCAGATGCCAAAAAGCAGGCAGCCGAGCAGCGTAAACTCATTTTTGTAGATGTAATGGCAGACTGGTGCGGACCTTGTAAAAAAATGATGGCGGATCTCAGGGCAAATGATGCAGCATGTGATTTTTTTAATCAACATTATGTCAATCTCAAAATTAACGAAAAATATAATAAGGCATTCCTGAATGAATACAACATACAGGGTTTTCCTACCCTGATGTTTCTGAATGCAGACGGTGAGGTGTTGTGGTCTGTGACCGGATATCCGGGTATAGACTATCTTGTGAGTATGACAAGAAAGTTTGATGGGGAGAAAGATTTGTACAGATCTGTAGTGGATATTTCCGATGAAGGATTTGATGAAGTTCAGTTTGTAAATGAGTTCTCTAAGAAATTGACTCAGTTTTCAACGGAAATGAGAAATAAAAATATTCAGAAATATCTGGAAGCAGGAGAGCCTTACAGAGGTGCTGTCATCCGGCATTTCGGATCATTGGTCAGCTATCCAATATTTTACAGATTCTACGATAGGGATAAGTATCCTGAACTGCACACAGCAGAACAGTTTATGGTCAGCTTCCTGATGTATGAGTCCAATTTTTATGCTAATGATAAGATCAGAAAAGGAAGTAAAGAGATTGCAAGATTGACAGGTCTGACCGAAAGCAAGGTCAATACATTTATGATATGCTACAAGGAATTTGCCATCCTGAGACAAATTGGTCTGACCAATGACCACAATCTGGAGGTATTTGCAAAAAATCTTTTGAAAAACTATCCAGAAACCCGGGATTTCAATCTTTTGTATGATGCGATGGTCACCGTAATCCTGAAGGTCAGGGACACAGCGTTTTATGCAGAATTGGAAGCTGAATTTGAAAATCTGGCCCAGCAGAATCCACACTGTCTGTATCATGATTTCCTTTCTGTAATTTACGCAAAGCAGGGTAAAAATGAGGAAGCAGCTCTTGCGGTTTCCAAAGCTTCTAAATGGGCCGGCGAAAACCATATGTCATATTCGCCTTTTCTGACTCAATACAGGAAGGAAATTCTGGAATAATAAAAACCGTAGTTTAACTAAAGTATTTTTTTGATTTTTGGGATGATTTCTCGGCCTTAAATCACTTTCAGAATCGCTTCGGCAGCACGAAGGGATGCACCTTGAGTGCCGAGTTTTGCTTTCAGTTCCTGATATCCTTTTTTGATATCATGTCCCTTACCGGAAAGGATGGAAGCCACCTCCCAACGGATATTTTCTGCACTCATATCATCCTGAATCAATTCCCTCACTACCTCACGGTTGCAGATCAGATTGACCAATGAAATGTATTTGAGCTTAACTAATCTTCTGGCAATGGCAAAAGAGATCCGGTTGCCTTTATAGCAGACCACCTGAGGTACTCCAAACAATGCAGTCTCCAGGGTGGCCGTACCACTGCTTACAAGAGCAATATCAGCTTTTTGCAGTATTTCATAGGTTCTGTTCATATGCAATTCTGCTTGTCCTTCCATACCTTTTGAGCGGATTATTTCCATATAAAAAGATGGATCGATGGAAGGAGCTCCTGCAATACAGATATGATAATCATAGATTTTTACGGCATCCAGAAATACGGGCAACATTTGCCTGATTTCCTGCTTTCTGCTTCCCGGCAAAAGTGCTATGGTGGGTATTTTTTCTGCATTTGAGCTTATCCCGGGGGATTGGATTTCAATGGCGTCGAGCAGCGGATGTCCCACATACTCTGCCTCATAACCGTAACTCCTGAAAAAATCCGGCTCAAAAGGCAGGATACAAAGCAGCTTGTCCGTATATCTGTGCAGGTCATGTACCCTGCTCTGATGCCAGGCCCACACCTGAGGAACTATATAATACACCACTTTCAATCCGGCATTTTTTGCCCATTTGGCTATCCTCAGATTGAATCCCGGATAATCTAAGAGAATCAATACATCCGGTCTGAACTGACTGATATCCTTTTTGCACATCCGGAGATTGCGCAATATGGCCGGAAGATTTTGATTACTTCCACAAAACCCATAAAAGCCATATCGGCATAATGCTTTGCGAGGGGCATACCTTCATCTCTCATTCTGTCTCCGCCAAATCCCCTGAATTCTGCCCCGGGATCTTTTTGTTTGAGTGCCTTTATCAGATTTGATCCATGCAGGTCTCCCGAGGCTTCACCGGCTATGATATAGTACCGCATCTATCAGAATAAATCTCCGTAAAATTTATATATCCAGGCCGCTACGTAAAAAAGAGTGGGGAATACTATGCCTCTAAGGGTCTGATCCCACCTTCTGCTTTTGGCCAGATTGAAGGGTATGAGATTCATGCAGATGGCAATGAGCAGCATGGTTCTGTATCTGCGGTTTCCGCTACCGGCAGAGACTTCTGCCATAATACCCCAATCCATAAGCAGATTGAAAATGAATTCCACCACTACAAAACCGACCACCGGTACTACTGCACCGAGAAGCAATCCGGTCCAAACAGAATTTTTATCTATCATTTTATAAGTTTTCGAGATATTTTAATTCAGGTATTGCCGGATATCTGGTAAGGTCATGTCCTGAAGGTACAACGGATACATAGTTGTTTTTAAGTGCAGCTATGTCGTTATCTTCTGTCTGATCATGAGAGACAAATTTTCCTGTGAGCCAGTAATATTTCTCTCCCCTCGGGTCTGTCCCTTCCTGAAATTCCTCAACCCAGGTGCCTTCTCCCTGTCTGCATACCCTGATTCCTTGGATCTCATCGGCCGGCACCGAAGGAATATTTACATTCAGCAGCTTACAATGCGGAAGTTTTTTATCCAGCACGGCTCTGATGATTTTGGATGCGTAAGCCTTTGCACCGCTAAAATCCGCTTCAAACGAATAATCGAGCAATGAAAATCCGATGGAGTCAATCCCCTCAAGGCTGGCTTCCATAGCAGCTGACATGGTGCCTGAATAAATGATATTGATGGATGCATTGGACCCATGATTGATCCCCGACACACATAGGTCTATCTGCCTTCCCTTGAGCAGCACATTTTTTGCCAGCTTGACGCAATCCACGGGGGTGCCTGTGCATTCGTAGGCATCAATTCCTTCAAAAACATTGACCTTGCGGAGTTTTATCGGGTGATTGATCGTGATGGCATGTCCCTGTCCTGACTGTGGTGAGTCCGGTGCCACCACCAAAACTTCGTCAAACTGCCGGGCCACCTCCACCAGAGCTTTTATACCGGGTGCTATGATTCCGTCATCATTGGTTACTAATATCATATTTCCTTGTTCTTCCGTGATGCAAAGTAACATATTATTGAAAAGAAGCAGGTATTAATTTATTGTTTATTTATCCCAACCCTGCTGTAAACACCCGAACATTGAACGATGAACTATGAACGCTCGAACAATGAAACCGCCGCCGCCGGAAACTATGAACACTCGAATTATGAACGATGAACGATGAATCCGCCGCCGGCGGAAACTATGAACACTCCAGCGAGGAAAATCACGACCCGATGCAATCAAAACATAAACCCATAAACCCATAAACCCTATAAACTCATAAACCCCATCAACCCCCATAAACCCCATCAACCCTATAAACCTTATCAACTGGGCGAAGTTGAACACTACCTGTCATGATCCACAACACCACAAAACCACAACACCATAAAACCACTAAACCACAACACCACAAAACCACAAAACCACAACCCATCAACCCATCAACCCATCAACCCATCAACCCATCAACCCATCAACTAATAAACCCCTATAAACAACTTAGCGAATCCACAACTTAGCGAATCTACAATAAACCAACCAACCCATCAACCCCAAAAATTCAGTCCGGAATGCGATAAAAGTCCCTCAGATATTTGGCTGTTTGCTTAAAATTCCGTATCTTACTATCAAATTGAGGACTTATGAATTTTAGGATTAACCGTATGGACAAGGCCGTAATTCCTGACCTGAATCGCCTCAAAACCTTGAAGGGACTCATCCGGGATTATGAATATATGGATGGGAAGGGTTGGGCTTACAATAAGCATCTGTCACTGTTTTTTCAAGATCGGCACAATCTGTCAGAGACATTTCCTGAGGAGAGATTGGATAAAAAAATCGTGAAGTTGCCTTATGCCAGACTTGTTAATTATGCTGTAAGAATGGAGTATGAGGATGGAGGCGAGTTGCCCGATGATCTAACTGTGACAGAAAGCATACTCACTGATGTACTGTGGGGAAAACGGGACAAAAGCATAGCAGCATTGCTTGTGGCAGCTCTTGAAAATATGGATCTGGAAGATGTACATCATGAATTGGAAAACCTGGGCTTTGATTAAATTGTATCTGTTGCTCACCTGAGCAAAAAATATGAGCTTTATGAAATATTTGATGCCTTACACTTTCAGACAGAAGTCCAAAACGATAAAAAACCGTATTGCACTGGCTCCGATGACCAACGGACAGAGCCATCCTGACGGTACGCTGGGTGAAGATGAGTATCACTGGCTTGTCAGAAGGGCAAGAGGCGGATTCGGGATGATATTTACCTGTGCTGCACATGTGAGCAGGGATGGTCAGGGCTGGCCCGGCGAACTCGGGATCTGGGATGACAGGCACATACCCGGACTTACCCGAGTGGCAGCAGGTATCCGACAGTACGGTGCGGCTGCTGTTGTTCAGTTATTCCATGGAGGTGCCCGCAGTCCCGAAGCAGTCACCGGCACACAACCCTGGAGTGCTTCGGCGCACCTGTATGTGCCCGGTAAAATAACGGTACAGGTGAGAGAAGCCACTCCAGAGGATATCCACAGGGTGATCCTCAACTTCAAAGATGCGGCAGTCAGAGCATACAAAGCAGGATTTGACGGAGTGGAGCTCCATGCAGCCCATGGATACCTGCTGCATCAGTTCCTCAGTACAGCTACCAACCTCAGAACAGACGAATGGGGTGGCAAGCTTGAGTATCGCAGCAGATTGCTTATCCGCATTATACATGAGATAAAGAAAGCCGTACCTGATGATTTTCTGGTCGGAGTACGTATCTCTCCGGAGGATAAATACACGTTCAGGGGTATAGATTTTGATGACAGTTTACACCTTGCAGAGATGCTTTCTGTGGCCGGAATAGATTTTCTGGATGTTTCTACCTGGCATGCTCTGAAAAAGCCGGATAAGTATCCTGACAGTCAGAAAGCGCTGATTACCCACTTTCGTGAAATATTGGCTGAAGAGACAGCCCTTATCACTGCCGGAGAGATCTGGACTGCTCAGGATGCTGAGAAGGTTATGGAGCTCGGGGCAGATATCATCAGTCTGGGAAGGGTGGGGATTGCACATCCGGACTGGCCTTTGCATGCTGTGGACAAAGATTATGCACCTGCTCGGCCACCTTTTACACCTGATTATCTGGCTTCAGCATCCTTAGGTCCTGATTTCATCCAATACATGAGAAAGTGGCAGGGATTTGTAAGGGATGAGTAAGCGAAAATGTTTCTTGTTCAAAATAATATGACTTAAATCATATTTGGCAGTGATCAGGGATTTTTCAAAAGTTCTGATTTTAAACTAATTTTACCGCGGGATTGTCTGACAGCTTCCTTTCTAAGGGATGATAAAGAATTTTATCATATTTTTTCTTGTGAGTGTGATGACCATTCAGTTGTCTCACAAAATGCTTTTTGTGTTGCATTACAGCATTTACAAGCAAGAAATTGCTGCATCTAAATGCGTTAATAAAGACAAGCCAAAATTGAAATGTAATGGAAAATGTCACTTGAAAAAGAAGCTGGAAGAGAAAACCCAACAAAGTCCCAATAATGATTCGACCCTCCCGGGATTATTGAAAAAAATATTTGAACAACAGACATTTTACCTGCCGCTTAAAGATTTGTATCTGCACAAGGAAATTGTAAGTTCTGGTAGGTGGACTGTTTTCAACTATTCTCAAAATTACAGATTTTCATTTCTGTTTCCTGTATTTCATCCACCGGAAATCATTGATTCAATTTTCTCATCTTCTGCACATTGACTTATTTTTTTGAGCAAACTGTCACAATGGGTCCAATCGGAAAGAGGGAGTATATATGCATTGGATAAAGAAATGATGACTGCTTAATGAGCGGGAATTTATTTAGTCGGAATGAAGAGTCTGAACTTTGTAATTAGGGCTGAAATGGTATTAAAATAAGCACTCTCCTGAAGCTGTCTTAGTGGCCTGATGTGATGTATCAGTATGCTGATTTATTTTTAAAACCATTGCAGAAACCGATATCCCTGTGCATAATCTTGGCATAAAACCCTGACAGATTGGATTGTCGCAGAAGAGCAGATTGAAATTATTTTATTATTCTAAAATTTTTGTCATGAAAAATATTGCCATGTATATGATGCAGGTAATATTGCTCCTTGCAATCTTCGAAGTGCCTCTGCAGGCATGCGATCTTTGCGGATGCTCAGCGTCCAATCCATCAATGGGCATATTACCGGCATTCAGAAAGCATTTTACAGGGTTCAGATATCAAAGACGAAGTTTTAATACAGCGCATCCGCACACAGTGGATCTGACAGAACAGTTATCAGGAAAAGATAATTTTCAGTCTGTTGAATGGTTTTCAAGATTTGCTGTACATGAAAATTGGCAGTTATTTGTCAATGTCCCGTTTCATTTTTTCAACCGGTCAGAAGAGGCATTATCATACAGTACGAAAGGAATAGGTGATATTTCACTGATAGCCATGATTTTGCTGCTTGATAATACTAAGGACCCAACCCGGTCTCTGACCCATGCCCTTCAGCTGGGTATGGGAGTGAAAGCACCGGTCGGTCATTATACTTTGAGGCAGGACGGCTTTCTTATTCATCCCAATCTCCAGCCCGGTACAGGTACGTGGGATTTCCCGTTTTCAGCCTTATACACCATTAGGTTTAAAAAATGGGGTTTGAATACAGAGACCCAATACCGGATAAATGGCAGAAACAATCTGAAATATGACTTTGGCAACAGTCTTTTTGTAGCAGGGAGATTATTTTACTGGTATTCGGCCGGGGATATTACTTTCTTACCTCAGGCAGGTATCCAATGGGAACATAGGAGCAAAGACCGGAGAAATAATCTATCTGACCCGTACACAGGTGGAAAACAGTCTCAGCTGGTGTTGGGCTTTGATATGTATTATAAAAATTTTGTCTTCGGAGCATCGTGGTCAAATCCTGTTAACCAGCATCTCGGCGAGGGCATGGTCACAGCTTTGCCGGCACTGACCGGAAGGCTGCGTTATCTTTTTTAACAATTAAAATCTATAAAACATGAAATACTCAGGTATAAAATTTTTAACACTCACATTATTGGTGATTTTATCCGGTCTTTTATCCTGCAGTAAGGATGACCATGACCATAATGCTGATCCCGGCAAAGTAATTCTTGAATTTGAGCACGTATTCGGGCCGGCCGGGCTTCCATTCAGCCTTAATAAGGAATTTACCCATCCAAGATTGCAGGAAAATATGACCTTCAGCACATTCAGATATTATATATCGAATATCAGATTGAGGGATCTATCCGGCAACTGGTGGTCTCAACCTGAAAGTTATTATATCGTGGATGCCAAATCTGTCAATGATGCTAAAATCAAAATGAATGAAGTGCCGGCGGGTACCTATGATGCCATAGAGATTCTGTTTGGAGTAGATAGCCTCAGAAACGTGAGTGGTGCACAAAGCGGAGCATTATCCCCATCCGAAGGAATGTTCTGGAGTTGGAATACGGGCTATATAATGCTGAAGGCAGAAGGTACTTCCCCGGCATCTGCAGATGGTACCTTTGCCTTCCATTTGGGAGGATTTTCAGGGCCGAATGCTGTGCCATATAAAAGAATATTTACTTTCAATGGTGAGAGTTTTGAAATCAGTAAATCAAAATCAGCACAAATTCACTTCAAGGCCAACACAGCCAGACTTTGGCATAGTTCCGACGGATTGGCGGTGAGATCCAAGCAGCATATGCCCGGGCCGGTAGCTGCCACGATGTCTAAGGATTTTTATGATGGTGTAGTATTTGACCATATTCACAAATAAAAATATCATGATACAAAAACTTGTAATATTACTTGTGATTATAAGTTTTTACGGGTGTCAGAAAGAGGATAATGCAGGAGAGGCGGAAGCGTTTCGCCTCCCTGCACATTTTCCGGAGCCTGTATATGATTTTAGCCGTAATCCTTTTACAAAAGAAGGCTTCGAATTGGGAAGAAAACTCTTTTACGATCCAATCTTGTCTTTGGACAGCACGGTATCCTGTGGCACCTGTCATGCTCAGGTACATGCTTTTGCCGACCATAATACTGCTTTCAGTGCAGGTATTGATGGAAGATTGGGTGCAAGGAATGCGCCTCCTATATTCAATCTGATGTGGAAAAAACATTTCATGTGGGATGGGGGCATCAATCATATTGAAGTCATGCCCGTAGCACCCATCACCGATAAAAATGAAATGGGTGAATCACTGAAAGAAGTAATCTCCAAATTGTCCGGACATAAAGAATATCCGGTTCTTTTCAAAAAAGTATTCGGGAAGGAAAAAATAGATGACCGACAGCTTTTGCTGGCTTTGGCACAGTTTCAGGGAAGAATAATATCAGCGACTTCCAGATACGATCTGTATCTGCAGGGTAAAGCATCGTTTTCGGAGGATGAAAAAAAGGGATTCGAAATTTTCAAAGAGAAATGTGCTGCCTGTCATACCCCTCCTTTATTTACTGATCAGAGTTTCAGGAATACCGGACTGGATTTTCACTCCAAAGATCCGGGAGAGCAAGGATTACGCTTTTGGATACGGACCATGGAAAATTTGCTGTTCCTTCTTTGCGTAATATAGCCTTGACCTATCCATACATGCATGATGGCAGGTTCAGATCTTTGGATGAGGTACTTGATTTTTACATATCCGGCGTAAAAGATAATCCCAATCTCGACCCCATGCTAAAGAATGAGCAAACACTTAAGACTGGAATCTCTATCACTCATGAGGAAAAGCAAATGCTGATCAAATTTTTACATACGCTTACAGATCATACCATGTTGAGCAATCACCTGTATGCTGAACAGTAATGAATATCCACTGAGAGAATTCTGAATAGCCCGGATTTAGATCGGAGAGTATGGAATTAATAAATATTTTTGTATCGATTTTGAAAAACAGGTGTAATCAATTATCCAGATCACCCAGCATTCCACTCAGAGGATCCGAAAAATTAAGGCTGTTTTCCATAATATTCTTGCCGATAACTTCACTTTCAGACAAGCCGTATAAAACCAGTTCCATCAATGGACACAGCTCCTCCCCTGCGGGAAGGTAATTGATGCCTAATTTTTCGAGGCCGGCCACTGCATTGAGGGCTTTTTCGTAATTTGCATTGCTGTCATCATTCATGAGATCCACACTATTACCTCCCGAAAACCAGGCTTTAATGACGCCATACTCATCTCTCGACTCACGTTTCAATTTCTGATTGGGATTGGGAAAGTATTCCAGAAAGAGTTCTTTTACGGATTTGAATATCAGGCTCAGTGCCACATTGTAGGGGCCTTCCTGTTCTCCTTCATATACCAGTTCGACCTTGCCGGTGATAGCCGGTATCACTCCCCAGAAATCGGTAATACGTGTCACTGTATTTTTCTCGCCATTCAGGAGCATTCTTCTTTCGGCGGTGCTGTAAAGATTTTCAAGTGCAGAGATGCTCAATCGGGCAGATACTCCGCTTTTTTCATCCACGTATTCGCTGGTCCGTGCATTGAAGCTGATCATTTCTATCAGTTTGCGATGGATCGTAGGTACGTGTATATGTTTGGATTGGGCTTCCGGTATCTTGGCTTCCTGCGCAGTGATCTGCATGGCTGTCTCCACACTGCGGGGATAGTGGGTGAGTATCTGGCTTTCTATGCGGTCTTTGAGCGGGGTGATGATACTTCCGCGGTTGGTGTAGTCTTCGGGGTTGGCAGTAAATACAAAAGCGATATCTAAGGGCAGCCTTACCTTAAATCCACGTATCTGCAGGTCACCTTCCTGAAGTATATTGAAAAGGGATACCTGAATCCTCGCCTGCAGGTCGGGCAGCTCATTAATCACAAAAATGCATCTGTGAGATCTCGGTATCAGACCGAAATGGATGACCCGCTCATCCGAATAAGGCAATTTGAGGTTAGCAGCTTTGATGGGGTCCACATCACCGATCAGATCTGCGATACTCACATCCGGCGTTGCCAGCTTCTCAATGTATCTCTCAGATCTGTGCATCCAGATCACAGGGGTGTCATCGCCCATTTCTGCGATTTTGTCCGATGCATATCTGGATATCGGGAGCAATGGGTCATCATTGAGCTCCGAACCCTCCACCACGGGGATGTATTCATCCAATAGTCCGGTCATAAGCCGTGCCATCCGGGTCTTTGCCTGACCACGCAATCCCAGAAGCAGGATGTTGTGTCCCGATAGTACGGCCCGCTCCATATCCGGCAAAACGGTATCCTCAAAGCCCAGTATGCCTTCAAATATTTTCTCCCGGTTTTTGAGTTTGTGTATCAAATTGTCTCTCATCTCCTGCTTTAGCCCTTTGGGCTTGTAGCCGGAGGATTTAAGTTGTCCTAATGTTTTTATTTTCTGTATATCCATTGGATGTTGTTTGATTTTTTATATTTCGTCAATCAGGTTTTGGGATGCTTCGCATTGAATGGTTTATGGGTTTTATGAGGTTTATGAATTTATTGGGTTAATAGGGTTGATATTTTGATTGCACCGGGTCGTGATTTTCCTCGCTGGAGTGTTCATCGTTTCCGCCGCCGGCGGATTCATAGTTCATCGTTCAATGTTCGGGTGTTCAATTCCGTCTCTTTTTGTTTTGTTTGTAATCCATGAATATAAATTCACCTAATCCGTCGAGAGAAGAATAAAATGCCTTACCTCCGTTGGCCTTGGTAAACTGATCTACAAAGTGCACCAGATACGGGTCTCTTGCTATCATAAAAGTAGTGATGGGAATGTGGATTTTACGACAGTTTACCGCCAGAGCCAGAGTCCTGTTGAGTATCTTCCTGTCCAATCCAAAACTATTTTTATAATAATTCTTACCTTTTTTGATACATGTGGGTTTGCCGTCAGTAATCATCATGATCTGTTTGTTGGGATTTTTGCGTTTGCGTAGTATATCCATGGCAAGCTCAAGTCCGGCCACAGTGTTGGTATGGTAAGGGCCCACCTCCAGATAGGGCAGGTCTTTGATTTCAATCTGCCATGCGTCATCACCAAAGACTATGATATCCAGGGTGTCTTTGGGATATCGGGTGATAATGAGTTCGCTGAGGGCCATGGCCACCTTTTTGGCCGGAGTGATTCTGTCTTCACCATACAAAATCATGGAATGCGAAATATCAATCATCAGCACAGTGCTGGTCTGACTCTGGAAGTAGGTCTCATGTATAGCAAGGTCATTTTCTGTAAGTCTGAAATCATCAAGACCATGATTGATCTGTGCATTGCGCAGGGTCTCGGAGACAGCCAGATTATCTAATTTGTCCCCAAACTGATAAGGTCTGAGTTCACTCGTGAATTCATCACCCTGGCCCGAAATATTTGTGGTATGCTCTCCTTTTCTGGATTTTTTTAACTGGTCAAAAATTTCGTCTAATGCCTGTCTTCGAAGGGCTATCTCCATTTTGGAAGTGGGGTTGAAGCCCGAACCTCTTCCCTGCCCGGTCTCCCCTGATGTATCCTTTATCCATCAGGTCTTTTACAAAATCCCCGATTCCATAATTTTCGTCCGTGAGCTTGTATTTCTTATCCAGTTCTGTAAGCCAGGCTATAGCTTCATAAACATCACCCGAAGTATGCAGCAGCAAGTCTTTGAAGATTTTAAATAATCTTTCAAAAGGGTCATTGTCCGATGCATCCGGGGTGTAATCTTTGAATCTCCATCCTATCATATCTCCTGCATAAGTCAGGGTAAAACAGAAAAACTGTTGCAATGTTTGAAACAGACCTTCCGGATTAAATATCTTTATAACTTTGAGGATATAGCATAAACAGGTCAATAAGTTCATTGAAACTGAATTGTGTATCAGAGCTTCGCTGCAGGGGGCAAGCGGCAAAAAATAAGCAATTTTATAGATGAGCCCTGGTAGCTCCATGAGATATATGAGTGATAGTGATCCGCCTTTACGGAGACTTATTTTGCAGCTAATTCTGTCCGGAATACATGCCCGTCCGCAGACTGGGTTTTACTGATGCATAGTTCGGGTTGAAATAAGACTATTGCAAAAACCCCCGATGCTGTTTGTTGTTTTTTTTTAAAAAAATATCCGATTATGTGGAAAGAAGAATCCAATGCGCTGAAAGCGGAGTTCATTTTTAATGATTTTCAGGAAGCATTTTCCTTCCTGATACAGGTAGCGATGGAGTCAGAAAAGATGAACCATCACCCGACTATCATTAATACCTATAATAAAGTATGGATAGAATTGCAGACCCATGATGCGGGAAATGTAATTACTTCCAAAGACAGGAAACTTTCAGAGGTGATTTCACGTATATATAGAAGATACATAGGGAGCTAAGCCTCAATTTGTGTCTTTATAAGATGAGGCTGTGATTTTATGATACTGAATCGTAATTGAATGCCATTATCCATGCAGATGTCAAGACAATTTAAACAGAGAGAGCAATCTCACCCTTTGTTGGAGAAGTTTTTTAAAGATGCCGCAACTTTGAGTTTGCTGGCAAAGATGCCTTTTTTGGAATGTGATAAAAATGACCACATTTACACTATTGACGACCCCGCCGATAAAGTGTACTTTTTGCTGGACGGAGCTGTAAAACTCAGTATCAGCGGAGAGGGTGGGAGAGAGCTTACCAAGACCATTATCAATCCGGGACTGTTCTTTGGCGAACTGGCATTGGTTGAAAATGAAGTACGCAGGGATACCGCCACAGCTCTTGAGCCCTGCGTAATAATTCCATTTTCAAGAGAAAAATTCCTATCCATGGTATTGAAAAATCCGGGTTTTGGTACTTCAGTATTGATGGGTTCGACGGACAAAATATCAAGAATGGAAAAAAAGCTCGAATCCTTGTTGTTTCTGGATACCAAATCCCGAATCATTGCCTATCTCATCGAACTGGTCGAATCCCGGGGCGAACGTATCGGATATGAATGGGTAGTGCGCAATATTGCTACACATCAGGATATAGCCAATCTTACGGCTACTTCCCGACAATCTGTGACCACAGCACTCAACGATCTCAGGGATGCCGGTATTATCACATTTGACCGCCGCAGACTACTGGTAAGAAATCTGGATAAACTCCGGAAAATGGTCGAGTTCTGAGTAAATCGAGGGAATGTTAAATATGCTTTCTTATAATCTTTATGGATTCAGCAGTTTATTCAATATTCCGATCAGAAGACTGTCGAAATCATTGCCCCAAAAATAAAACAACCCGAATTTTACCGCATAATGGCAATTTGAATTCGGGTTGTCCGGGAGTGCTGTTGCATTGCTTCTATAATCAAATGAAAAGCATGTGTGTGCCTACACCCGCACCCTGTCGGTAGAAATCACCTACGGTCAGAATACCATCCAGTTCGTCAATCATATCTTCCCGGTTGTAGTGAAACATATCCATAGCCAGTTTGCAGGCCCAGAGCTTTACTCCGGAGGCAGACAGTATGTCCAGAAATTCTCTCACATCAGGTATGTCCAGTTTTTCCATTTCCTTTTTCATCATTGAGGTAGCCAAAGCCTCTACTCCCGGAAGTCCTCCCAGCAGGGTAGGCATGTGCATGGCCGGATTACCTACCGTCGCAATGTGCAGGTCATTCAGCTTCTTTTTGTGGATTGCCTCAAGACCAAAGAATGTAAAGAATATTTCTGCTTCTATGCCTTCCATGCGGGCACCATTGGCCAGCACAAAACCCGCATACACGTTTTCCAGTGTGGCTTTTGAAAGGATAATCATCATTTTTCGGATGGCTCCATTATCTTCTTGCATGATATGCGATTTTTAGTTTTAGTGAATGTTTTGGTTTCAGATACAACTTACAGGCTTCGGAATGCCTGCGATTTTTGTGGCGGTTTTCAGAGGAGCTACCGGAAACAATTCGTAAAACTCCTTGATATCCACCACTCCGCTTTTACCAATCTTACGGATACTGAGTGGTACATCATTTTTATATTCTTTCTGAATATACTCTATCACTTCCCAATGCCGGGGTGTAAGCTGCAGATTGTTTTCTGCTGCCAAAGCTTCACCCACTGCCTTATCCCATTGGGAGAAATCCGTCATAAAACCTTCTTCGTTGACTGAGATGGTTTTTCCAGCTATCTGTTTTTCCATGATTATTTATTTTATGGTTAATTAAAATTTTTACCTGCGGTCTGCATTTCCGGAGTTACAAATGGGATTGGCCTTGCTTTGAGCAGAATATTCCAATATATCCATCTGAAAGCCAGTTTGCCCAAGTGGTTGATCCGGTTTTCCTTCAATAATCTTAAAGGTCCGATGCCCGGAATCGGGAAGGTACCCTCTACCGGCTCATGGTCATAGTTGAAGTCTATAAGCAGTGCCTTGCCTCCTCCCGTCTCCACAAAACAATTGGCATGGCCATCAAATGCAGCCTTCATATCTTTACTCTGTATGTAATTCAGGATATTTTCAGTCAGAATTTCGGCTTCGAAGTGTACCACAGATCCCGCTTTGGAAGTAGGCACATTGGTGGCATCTCCTATCACAAATATATCGGGGTGGATTTTGGATTGCAGCGTGGACTTATCCGTAGGGACAAAGGCCAGATCATCACCGAGCCCGGAGTTTTCAATCAGTTCGCTTCCTTTGTTGGTCGGTACAGTGACCAACAGGTCAAAAGGTACCTCCCTGCCGCCATAATCTCTGATTACCTTCTTCTCATTATCCACGCTTTCTATGGCAAAATCCGGCTCAATTGCTATATTTTTTTCTTTCAGCAGGTACTCCAGAGTAGCTGTAGCCTTAGGCTTGGTAAAAGCCCCGCTGAGCGGAGTTACATAAGTGATCGAAACTTTGTCCCGCATATTCTTTTCTTTAAAGAAACTGTCTGCAAGAAATGAAAACTCAAGGGGTGCTACCGGACATTTGATAGGCATTTCGGTGATATGCACCACCAGTCTGCCACCTTCCCAGGTAGCCAACTTGTCACGAAGCGCCAATGCACCTTCAAAGCTGTAAAAATCAAAAACCGATTTTCTCCACTCCGGTCCGGCCATCCCGGCTACTTCTTCAGGGGCAATTTCTGTTCCGGTGGCGATGATCAGTATGTCATAGGCGTAATCTTCCCCATCTGCAAAACTTACTGACTTAGCAGCAGGATTGATTTTTTGTGCTTCTTTATGCAGAAATACCACATCTTTCGGTATGAAATCCGTGATTGGTTTTACGATATCTTCCGGAGCATACTGACCAAACGGCAAAAACAAGAATCCCGGCTGATAGTAATGCTTGTCTCTTGCATCCGCTATGGCAATTTCCCATTCACCCGGCTTCAGGGCTTTTCTCAAGTGGTTGGCCATAATTGTACCGCCGGTACCGGCTCCGAGTATTAATAACCTTTTCATCTTTTTGTATTTACAGTACAAAAGTAAAAGTCGTACACTGCTGCTTTTAATGACTTTGATTATCCCGGATTATGATCTTAAGCAGTATTTTTCTGAAAGTATAAAATTGTATTTTTACCAAAAATTCTCAATATGCATGAAGGGGATAAAAAATTTAAGGAACAATGGGAAAAAACATTGGAAGGTGGCAGGATACGATATGCCCTGATACACGGGAGTATATTCGGATTTGCAGTATTTGTGATCGTCAATTTATGGAGTCTTAAAGACCAGAGTTTTCCAGAGGTGTACTTATCGCGACGGGCTTTAGATCAGGCGGTGGCTATGGTACTGGCCGGTATATTGGGCTATGGTACCTTAAAATGGTGGATGAATCAGAATATCTACAGAAAAATTCTGCAAAGAGAAAAGGAAAATAAATCAAGCCCATAATGCTCCGCCCAGTGAAAGCAGTTGTAATCTGATACGGAGCAGCTTTATGAATAACCTCTGTGTGGATTTAAAACACATTGGCAACTCCGGTAGCCTGCAGCATCAGGTAATGCAGGTCGGTGTTCAGGACAAAAGGTTTCAGCAGCTCACTGCCCGGACCAAACATGGCGAGTTCGGTATAATCAGCACTATGCTCATTGCTGCCGAAAGCCACTGAAGTATGCTCCGCCTGTATCGCCCCGTATTTTTCATAAGGTAATTTGTATGGATTATAACCCTTGTCGTCATCCAGCTTTTTGTAAGAAGCAAGTATATCAATGGCCTGCTCTCTGCTCAGTACATAGTTTTGCAGATTTCGCACTTTATCTATCAGAAAATCCGGTGAGTCCTCCGGCTTGATGTTCATAAGTATCTGGTCGTTGGTGGATTTGAACTGGAATAATTTCTCAAAGTTTTTGTCTGCATCCTTGCCGTAATATAATCCCGGATTGGCATTTCCGTGGTCAGAGGTGATGATGACCAGTGTATTACCATCCTCCTCTGCAAACTGTACTGCTGCTTTTACCGCCTGATCAAAGGCGATCTGATCATATATCAGCGCTGCACTGTCATTGGCATGTGCAGCCCAGTCCACCTTGCCGCCCTCTACCTGCATGACAAAGCCTTTGGGATGGTCTTTCATCAGCTGGATGGCTTTTTTGGTCATTTCGGCCAGCGACGGAATATTATATTTCAGCGTGGCATCCATCTCCCGGTCCAGTTCATAGGGCAGGCCATTGTCAGCAAAAACACACATCACGGGCTTGGTCTCATCGGTGCCCAGCATGCCCAGTTTGTCAGTGGCTACATGATAGCCTGCAGCTTTGTATTCTTCAAGCAAATTTCTCTTATCCGCTCTTTTGGTGAAATATTGCAGTCCTCCGCCCATCATCACGTCAAATCTGAGTTTGAGATATTGATCTGCAATCTCTGCCTGCTCCCCACGGGTTTTGCTTACGACACAAAATCCGGCAGGTGTAGCATGGGTGATGGGCACAGTAGTGACACATCCTACTTTTTTGCCTGCTTTTTTGAATTTCTGCAATATGGGCAGGTATTCCTCTCCGTTGTCTCCCAGATTGAGCCTGCCGTTTTTTACTCTGTGGCCTCCGCCCCATGCAGAGCTCGCAGCAGCCGAGTCTGTGACCAGCGAACTGGCAGATGCCGTATCCATCAATGCCCGGCTCACTTTCTGCTGTCTGTACAGATCCATCCAGAAACTACCCTTCCCGTCTCTCCTTCTGACAAAAAGATCTGCCATGGTCAGTGTACCCTGACTCATGCCGTCACTTACCATAAATATGATGTTTTTGCCTTTCGCTTCAGTGTGCCTCCTGCCAGTGCAGACCCTGAAGTGGAACAACTCTGAAAAGGAAGAATAAATGCACCTGCACCTGCTGCCAGTGCCGTTTGCTGAAAGAACTTACGCCTCTGCATAATATGTACAATTAAAATAATGTGTGCGAAGGTACATTTTTAGTAAAAAATGTGGGTAAAGGATTATGTTAAATTATTGTATGCTTTATTTTTTGTATTTTGATCAGTCATTCACAATATCACAGATGAATTGACCAAATGGTAAAGTGAGGATTTTACCTTTCGGTTATTTGGGAAGTCGGTTACTTTGACTGCTATTGTAAGGAGTGGAGCAAGACAGAAGTCTTTTTATTCAGATTTTAAACTCCCGCTTTTTCAAAGACCAAATTATCGTTTTCACCAATTTCAGCGGTCAGGCGGATCTAAATCTGACCCATGAATATTATTTTTACAGACAGCAAAAAAAGGAAAAATGGAATACAGTAAAATCCTGAGGGTATTGAAAATGGTACAGTATCTTACCAACTATCCTCCCAAATCTGTCTCAAGACTCGAAGATCTCCTCGGAATCAGCACTGCCACTGCCTACCGGTACCTCCAGTTACTTAAGGATATAGGCTATGATGTAGTCAGCGATGAACACAATGCTTATTATATTTCCGATATCAAAAATACACACCGCCTCACGGATGAGGAAAAGAAATGGATTGCTGTATTGCTCAAGGCCAATGCCAAAGAAGACATAGTGTCTAAGTCCATATTGCACAAATTGTCCATCAAAGAGACCCTGCCCGACCCGGTCAATCTTGCTGCACTCCATAGACTCAAACTGCTGAATAACCTGCGTACAGCAGCAGGTAACCGCATGCCTGTACTTATCAAGCAATATATCTCCGGAGACTCAGGTGGCAAAGCCTCCGATCGCAGGGTCATACCCTATCAGATCAACGAATACAATATGTCCGTGACAGCTTGGGATATGGATAAGGAAGCTTTCCGGATATTCAAGGTGTACAGAATGGATGATGTAGAGCTCATGGAAATGGATACACAAAGTCATAAGAGGATACCTCCGCCTGATATGGATATCTTCGGTATGGCAGGGTACAGCTATACAGAAGTTTCAGTCAGGTTGTCAGTCAGGGCTGCTTCAATATTGAAAGAGGAATATCCGCAGGCACAAATGTATATCACAGAAAATCCTCATAATGCCGGATTTCCATTTGACCTGCATATAAAAGTCTGTGGCTATGAAGGGATTGGACGGTTTGTTTTGGGATTGATGGGAGAAGTTATGGTAATTTCAGACGATGGTTTTAAGAATTATCTCAGAAAAAAACTGCAATCTATGACCATTCTCACAAATTGAGAATAGCATAACTGATCTTTGCCATAAAAAGGAATTATGCAAAGAATTGAATTTATCAGACAACTCTTAGGCTCAGTACTGGTAATCGGATCAGGCCAAAAAGTCATATCCTCTGCAAAGCCTGTACAACCACACTGGATCTATAGACACATACTGCACGGCACAGCCTACTATCAGGCGGCAGCGGTGGCTCCTATGCTCTCTCCCGGTGACCTTCTGACTATGAAACGTGAACCGCAAAACCCCTACGACCGTTATGCCGTTGCGGTGTATTTTCAGGAGTACAAACTCGGATATATGCCGAGGAAGGATAATAGAATATTCAGCAGGTTGCTCGATCGCCACCCTGAAAGATACAGGGCTGAAATCAACGAAATCATCATATACGAAAACGATTTTGTGCAAATAGAGATGGAAATTTTTGAAATCGGGTGAAAATCAGAAGAAAGTTGTATATTGTCAATCCATTGAGAAAAATGATTAAAAACTAACCGGATTAAACCTATGCGACTTCGTATCACCTTAGAGCACAAAGCAGGCATTATCCTCCCATGGGATTATCAGTATCCCGTACAGGAATGGATATATCGCACCCTGTCCAAAGCAGATACCGTGCTGGCTACCATGCTGCATGATGCAGGATATGAGTGGACGGGGAAGGGATTCAAATTGTTTGCCTTTGGCAGATGGACTTCTATGCCTTACAAAGCGATGGGTAATACAGGGATGAAACTTCTGGCCGGCCAATCACAGATTACCGTTTCCTTTCTTCTGCCGGAAGTATTATCAGCCTTCGTTTCCGGATTGTTTCAGGGACAAAGTCATGTATTTTATTTTCGCGGTGCTACACCCCTGGCAATTCAGGTAGTGGGAGTTGAGATTGAATCCTTGCCGGCGTTTACAGATGGCAGCACTCGGTACAGCCTGCTCTCCGGCGCCCGGATTTCGCTAAATGTGGAAGGCAGACCACAACCTCTCTATGTCGGCCCTGACTATCCGCAGTATGCCGATCGGATATTGCGCAATCTGCTTCATAAACACAATGCTTCATGTACAGAGGCTGAAAGGATAGGTGAGGCAAAGGATAGCAGTTTCAATTGCATTTCAGAAGTAAAAACGCAAAAGGTCAATCTTGTGAAAGACGGAAATCTCATTGAAATGATCGGATACAAATACAATTTTGAGCTGACTGCTCCGGCCGCACTGCATAGAGTAGCCTACCTGGCCGGGGTAGGAGAGGAGTGTAGTCTGGGGATGGGTTGGGTGGAGAGGATGGAGTAGGTATTTTAATATAATTAAATCAAATAAATTGAACAACTATATTGAATTTTTTGAAACAAAATTATTTGCTCCCTATTCGTATCAAATGGAAGTAAGTAAATATTTATTTGATGGTAAAAATATAATTCTTGTAGTCCCTACTGGAGCTGGGAAAACCTGGGCATCGATAATGCCATTTTTATATGCAAGAGAAAACAAACGAAAAGATTTTCCTCAAAAAATGATATACAGCTTGCCTCTGCGAACGCTTGCCAACTCTATTTATGAAGATGTGAGCAAGATAGCTGATGCAAGCATTCAGACAGGGGAATATGGTGAGGATAAATTTTTTGAGAATGACATTATTTTTTCTACTATAGACCAAACATTGAGCAATTTTCTTTGCTTCCCTCTGCCTTTATCTCAACGCCAAGCCAATATCAATGCTGGGGCACTGATTGGTAGCTATTTGGTTTTTGATGAATTTCACTTACTTGAGCCATCGCTCTCGATGGGCACAACATTGGGAATGCTTCGACTTTTAGGCGATTTGAGCAGATGTTGTATTATGACGGCTACTTTGAGCAGTGATTTTGCCAAAATGCTGCAAGAGAATTTGCCTAATTATGAAGTCATCACACTTGATGATTTCCCTGAGGACAAGCAAAAAATCAAATCACTATTACCGAATAAAGATAAGAAGAAAATAAACGCACTTGATAAAACCATCACGGCAGATGACATCATTAAAAAACACGATAAAAAAACTATTGTGATATGCAATAGGGTAGAGAATGCTCAAAAATTATATCAAGAACTTACAACAAAAGATCTGACAGGTTTTGTAAACCTTTCAGGTCTGAAAGCAGAGAACATCATTTGCCTTCATTCTCGCTTTTTTGATAGTGATAGAAAAGCAAAAGAAAATCGCTTGAAAGCACTCTTTGGAAAAAATGCCGACCCCAACGAACATGCTATTCTCATCTCTACCCAAGTGATAGAAGCCGGTATGGATATTTCGTGTACTGTGATGCACACTGAAATTTCGCCCATCAACTCGTTTTTGCAAAGAGCTGGTCGTTGTGCAAGGTTTGAAACAGAAACAGGTGAAATTTTTATCTATGATATTTTGGAAATTGAAGAACTAGAAAAAATAGCCCTTGAAGTAAGCAATGAAGATGATAAAAAAGAAATAAGGGCAATAAACAATAAGTTTTTGCCTTATCAAAAAGAATTAGTCGAAAAGTCATTCGTAGAGCTAAAAAAATACAATACTTTAGACGGTGATATACCCAAGCAGTTGGTGGAAAGTGTGTTGACTGAATTTGAAAATCGGAATATCAGAGAGTTGAAAGACAACAATTTCAACTACGCTAAAATTTTGGAATCCTGGCGAGATTGCCAGAAAAACAATTATCGTAATACCATCAGAGATATACAAAGTGTAGAGGTGGTTCTGATTAAAGAAAATCAGAAAGAGGAGGTAGCCAAGTTTCCGTATCGTTACCAATCGGTGGGAATGTACAAATGGAGTTTGGTTAGTTGGCTGAATAAAATTGCAAGGGGGGAGGGAGTAAAGCCTTATGATAGTGAAGAAGACACCTTAGCTTGGCAATTAGTAGAGGACAATATTTTTGACAGCTTTGGGGAGAATGATGAAGATGTTAAATATAGGTTGGAGAAGATTACAGACTTTTCTCAACTGCCCGCACAGGTTTATGTAAATGCTGATTTTTTCGGATACAGTGAAACATTAGGATTAAACTGGCTTTTTCAAGAAACCTTTGGAAATATATCACCAAAAAGAGAATACAAAGACAAAGAAGAGGATTTTAAACCTTTAATCAAAGACACATTTTATCAGCACAACATGGGCTTGATACGTTGTTTTGAGCAGGAGTTTTTGCCCAAACTGGATTTTGCTTTCACACAACTTGCCCCTAAAATAAGGAAACCCGAATGGACAAAAGCAGAATTCGAGCAACTTATCAAACTAATGATTATCCTGCACGACTATGGCAAGCTCAATGAAAAATGGCAAAAGCCTATGCGTTGCTATCAAGCCAGAAAAGAAGGCAAAGACCCAAAGGACTTCAAAGAAATTTTAGCCCATACCGACTATGACCGAAATAACCCTACTGACTTGGCTTTGGAGCAGGAATGCAAGCTCTATGAACGGGGGGGACACGCAGGAACGGGGGCGTTTGTGGCTGAAACATTGATTGCAGATTATTTTGATAGTGAAGATTTGGCTTATGCTGTATCTATGGCAATTGTAAGACATCATAGTCCTCTATCAGACACATATTCAAAGTTTACTATTTCAGATAGAAGCTATCAAGCTATGCAAAGGCTTTTAGACAAATTTGGCTATGGTTTTGAACTTTCCAAAAAAGAAGACTTTGAGGGCAAGATGAACTTGAACGGTTTGGAAACAGATGAGCAAAACATAATGTATCTATTCTTGATACGCCTGTTAAGGTTGTGCGACCAAAAAGCCACTGAAAATCTATCTAATTATTTTACAGAAAACTAATTCAACTTTTATGCAGCAACTAAAGGAATACAAAGAGTTCTTCGTAGATAAATACTCTAACACCTACGCTGAAACTTTAGAGGCGTATGGCTTGGCAAATCTTATTGATGAGATTTTATCACGAAGTAATGTCAGTAACCGAAAGGTAGAAATATTTGATAAAGGATTATACTATCTAATAAAGCCGAGTCAGAGTATAACAGATGAAATGCTTTCAAAATTGAGCTATTTCCAAATCATAAAATTCTTGAAAAAAGAGGCTGATACAAAAGTACCTGATGATATTGGCAATAACTATTATGATTATCCCTATCAGAAAAAAGAATTTGATGAAATAAAAGACAAAAGAAACAAAATCAGTACAGATAAAAAGTTGAAACCTGAAGAGAAAAAAGAAAAACTTTTGGCTTTACAGAAGCAGTATGAAAGCGAATTTGGAAAAAAATTAGATGAGGCTTTTGATGTATATAAAAATATGGTTAAAAATCCATACACTGGTTATGTGAAAGCTCATTCTATTCTGCATAATAAACAAAAATATTTTTATAGTTTAATAGCTGAGATTTTGGGCTTTTACTCTGCAATACCTAATGTTGTTCCAAAAATCAAAAGAGAGTTCAAAATAGATGAAAAGCTCACAGCTCAACAACTATATTCACCCAACCAAGGAAAAGGGCTTAATCAATATAAGGCAGATAACGCTAATATGACCAATTTAGATAGCTACTGGGTTCAGGAATTGATGAAAATATCTGGTGCTTTACAAATGATGATTTGCCAATTTGTAAAGGTGGGGAGTAGTTATGACCTGAAAATATTTGTGCCCGAATACAAACAAATTTTATGGAGCAAAGCCAGAGAACTGATGTTAGAGTTCAAAAGGCATTTGAAAAGTGTTTCACCTATAAAATTAGATATTCTCAACGTGCTAAATTTTTCAGTAAATTTTATTCAAAGAAGTGAAGAATTTACAGGAAGATTGAAGAATACCATAAATGGATTCCATTCCGTATATCAAAAGGACTTGGGTCAGAATAAAGCAGTTGCAAACATTGCCTTTTTGGAAATTCCTGATTTTATTGAAATCAAAGACCGAAAATCCGCTAATGAATGGATTGAAATTCTTAATTCTCAAAAAAGTATTATTAGTTCTATCAAAGAACAAGGCGATGCCATACAAGGCTTATTAGCTTATCGCAATTTTTTAAGCGGTGGTGATTTGCAAAGTTTTTTCAAATTCTGTAATTGGTATTCAGTGTATCTGATGCAGGCATTAAGCAAAGAGCAGTATTATATCAAACCCTTCAAAATAGAAACTTTAAATCTTTTTTATATGAATATGGACAATGAAACATTAAATCTGAGCGAGATTATCGCCAATGAGGGCTTCAAGGCAGTTGCCCAAGCCATTCGCAAAAGTACAGTGAGCCTGCAATACACCCCGAAAGATGCTCGTAAGTTCGAAATCCGATACGGCCTGGCTCAGGAGCTTCAAAACAAATCAAAATCAAAAGCGGATTTGGCAACCTTCATCGGGGAGTTTATCGCAACGTACAATGCTGAAACAGCTAAGGTTGCTGAAAAGAA
Organism: Saprospiraceae bacterium; assembly: GCA_016716335.1. Taxonomy (GTDB): domain Bacteria; phylum Bacteroidota; class Bacteroidia; order Chitinophagales; family Saprospiraceae; genus OLB9. The sequence goes on from JADJWN010000004.1 coordinate 249,297, forward strand.
TAGTGGAACATCTTTCCGTGCAAATGTCAAAGATGAGGAGTTAGCCCAATTCTACACACTTTTAGATAAACACCCTTCTAGACTTATCGGTGCTTTGCTCGCTTCTTACGGCTTTGCCTTGAAAGCCAAAGAAGTAAAAGAGGAAGGAACAGAAGACCTCAACGAAGAAAATGAATAATTTGTAAACTTTTAAATCATAAGTAAAATGTCAGAGAACAAGAAAATCATCGCTTCTCTTTCCATCAGTGGAGAGATAACACTCAACCTGCACTCTTTAAACAACGAAGGTGGCGAGGGAAACCAAATCATCACCCGTCAATTGACCATTATTGACAAAAATGGAGATGAACATACTGTAAATGGGATAAGTGGTGATATGTTTAAGCATATCCACGTAGGGCATTTAATAAATTTGGCTAAAGAACAAAACATAGACTTATGCTCAAATTGCCAAGTATTTAATCCTAATAGACTTTCAAGTGGTGAAGACTTGGGTAAGCTAAACCTGGGAGATGCTTCTGATAAAGATATTGTAGATGCCATTATCAAACTATGCGTTGTGGATGACGCTCACGGAGTGCTGGTAACCAAGATTGGGGGTAAGAATAAAAACGTACCTCGCAAATCAGTAGTTGAATTTGGTTGGACAGTAGGTATTCCTTACAAAAACAATACAGAAAGCTATGTGCATACCAAATTAGTTTCTGATGCGGGTGAAAAGAAAACAGACGGAGCCAATGAAGGGCAAAATATCTTTCACCGTCCTGCCAATCACGGGGTCTATGCCTTTGTATGCAATATTGACGTATATAGGCTTGGCTTTAATGATATATCCAGAAGCTACCCGGAGCCTGACAAGCGTACCGCAAGGTACAAAGCCCTCATACAAAGTTTGCTGAGCTCGTTTGTCAATCCTCGTGGGGCTATGACCAGCACCCAAAAGCCACATATTACAGACTTTAAAGGCGTAGTAGCCATCTCAAATAAACTTACACCTGCCCCTACCATCAGTGCTTTGAACGAAGACTATTTAGGTGAAATTAAAAAAATAGAAGTAAATATCAACAGAATAGAGCAAGATGCTATTGTAACGTTTGATTTTAACGGATTGGGAGAGTTATCTAAGATTTTGGCAGACCTAATTGAATATGAACCTTATCAAATTAGTTAATTATGGTGCGTTTTTCAGTCAAATATTTACCCACAGCTCTGTTTTCGCTAAAAGACAGCAACGCTACCAACTCGGGGGCAAAGACTTTGTTTTTGCCCTCGCCCTACAGTATCAAAATGGCTTTGCTTAATCAAATTATTATAGCTGAAGGTATAGAAACATTTAACCAAAGAGAGGTAGAAATAATAAAAGGTAAGAAGAAAAAGACAGAAAAAAGAGAGTCTGAAGTTTTTGAACTAATTCGCGATGCAAACATTAGCTATTTTTTGCTACGTGGGAGTAGATTTTGTGTAAATAATGCTTTCGTAAAAATCTTAAAACCTGCACGAGAAAATCCAGGATTTGACCGAACAGTTAGTTTTCGGGAGTATATACATATAACACACCCTTTGGAAATCATCTTTGAAGTTTCGGACCTTTCACAGTCAGAATTTCTAAAAAACTATTTACACAAAATCAACTACTTTGGTAAGCGAGGCTGTTTTTTCAGTTTTTAGAATACAATGATAATCCACCCGAAGCCAATGTAGTTCCTTTTAATGCTAATAAAGTGCTTGCGGGTATTTTGCAAAAATATGATGATTTTGATGAGTCAGTTAAGTTTCAAATGGTAAACAATTATTCAGGCTCGTCGACAAAGAGAAAGGAATCTATTTTTATTATTCCTCTCTGCAAGTTGAGTAGTTCTAAGTCCTATTCATCCTATAAATTAAATTAATAAATAAATTTGGGATTCATCTTCACCATGACCATCACCGCCACCCACATCAATTACTATCATATCTGTCACCGCAAGCTATGGCTTTTTGCCCACGGTATCAATATGGAGCAGCATTCTGACTTAGTCACCGAAGGCCGCCTCATCGGAGAACACAGCTATGCCGACCGACCTGTCAGATACACAGAGATAGAGCTCGACGGCATCAAAATAGATTACTACGATGCACGCAATAAAATAGTACATGAAGTCAAGAAAAGCGATAAAATGGAGTCAGCCCATGAGGCACAGGTCAAATATTATCTGTACAAATTGTGGCTATATGGTATCAGGGATGCAACCGCCATACTCGAATACCCTAAACTGAGACATACCGCACAAGTCATACTTACCGATCAGGACATAGCATCCATCCGGCACTGGGAGTCAGAGATTGAGCAGATTGTCTCAGGTGAGGATATACCTCAGGTGATAGACAAACCCGTATGCAAACGGTGCAGCTATTTTGACTTTTGCTATTGCTGAACATTAAGAAATACAATTGTAAATTAATACATCGGACACCGACCTGATGCTTCAATGGTGATTATACATCCGATGCTTTTATAAGTATTTTAAAATGGAGACAACACCCAAACACATCAATTGAATAAAACCTGAATATCGAAAATACAAGGAGCAAATGATGAAGAATGAGGTTCATCCATATTATAGATATTATGCATACACACCTTCGGCAGATACTTCAGCCATCAGGTCAGCTCATGAATCAACACATAGTAAAGCCCAATCTGATATTTCACACTTTGACCACCTTACAGCAAGTCTCCATTGCCCGGTATCAGGATTAATATGCAGCCCGGACAAATTCCGACATTACAGATCTGAATATCGGCACAAATACCCACATATAGATTATATACTCCAATTTCCCCGGTATTTAACCTCTCGGCATAGTCATTGCATAGTGGTTTTTAAAGCATACAAATCACAGCAACCCATAAGATTATTGCTCCATTTATACAGATACAATCCATATCACGTATGAAACGTACCTATTACCTCTTCAATGACGGACGCATGAGCCGCAAAGACAATACCCTATGCTTTGTAGCCCGGGATAATGATGGCAACGACCTCCCTGCCAAATACATTCCAATAGAGACCATAGAGGCATTATATGTGTTTGGAGCCCTTGATGTCAATGCTGCCATGCTCAATTTTCTGGGCCAACAACACATCAGTATGCATTTTTTTGATTATTACGAACATTACACCGGATCTTTTATGCCCAAAGACTACCTTCTGGCAGGCAAGATGCAGATAGAGCAGACCAAGGCATATCTCAACAAAAAGAAAAGACTGCATATCGCCGGCAGACTGGTGGATGGAGCAGCACACAACATAATCAAAAACCTCCGGTACTATGACAACAGAGACAGAGACCTTACCACCCTGATATCTCAGATCGAGCAACACAGCACATCATTGGCTGACAGTACAGATATCGGCACCATCATGGGCATAGAAGGCAACATACGCCTGCTATACTACCAGGCATGGGAAAGCATATTGCCCGGTTGGCAGATGTCAGAGCGTACCCGTCAGCCACCCTCCAATGAAGTCAATGCCCTCATTTCGTTTGGCAATACACTGTGCTATACCCTCGCATTAAGCAGCCTCTACCATACCCAGCTCAATCCCACAGTCAGTTTTTTGCATGAGCCCGGATACCGGCGGTATTCACTTGCCCTCGACATAGCCGAAGTGTTCAAGCCTATACTGGTAGATCGCACTATATTCAGAGTACTCAACAAAAAGGAAATTCAATCCCGGGATTTTGATCACAGGCTCAATGGCTGCTATCTCAGTCAGAACGGCCGCAAAACCTTCCTCCGTGCATGGGAAGAGAGACTAGGCGAGACCATCAAGCACCGCACACTGCAAAAACAAGTCAGTTACAAACATCTGGTGCGGCTTGAGTGTTACAAAATTGCGAAGTTCATCCTCGGAGATGCCGAAAATTACGAACCCTTCAAAATCTGGTGGTAATGTATGTAATAGCGGTATATGATGTAGGCGAAAAACGGGTAGCCAAAATGCTGAAGCTGTGCAGGCGCTATCTCCACTGGATTCAGAATTCAGTTTTCGAGGGCGAGCTCACCGAAGTACAGATCAAAGAGCTGCAATATAAGGCCAGGGAAATCATGGATGCAAGCGAGGACAGTTTTATCATTTTCAAAAGCCGGGAGTCAAGATGGCTCGAAAAAGAAATCACAGGCAAAGAGCGCAACAGTACAGACAATTTTTTATAATTTTACACAGCACAAGACTGTAAAGTTCTTTGACATATGGGTAATAAATTAAATCAGGGCGTGCCCCTCCTCCGTCGGGTCGGGCTATCCGCTATACTTCGTACCGCTGCTATCCCTCACGCATTACGACAGTCGTCGGTGATGGATAAAATAGAATGCCTAGTGAGTAGAAGCACCATATCCGTAAAGGGTATCGACTGCAATATGTTGGAAATGAGCGAGTTGTAAAGTTGTCGAAGGTAAAGGAAAAAACAGGGATTGCACATCGACGATTCATAAGTCAATAATTATTTATAATAATATATGTAATGAGCAGTAAACTGGAATTAATTTTGTGGATAGACAAAACGGCTTTAATCGCACCATACTGGAATTGAAACTCAAAAATTGCTTTAAACTTCAAACCATACTGGAATTGAAACAAAAAATCCAGATAGCTTCTTTAATCGCACCATACTGGAATTGCCGGGAAGACCTTAATCGCCCATCTGGAAGAAACCTATTCCGGGGGGCCTCCCTCGCCCTCTGGAATTGAAACAAAGGGTGGCGTTGGCGTCACAGGAACAGCTTTAATCGCACCATCTGGAATTGAAACCGAGGGTACTATCTGCCCATACTGATTGGCTTTAATCGCACCATACTGGAATTGAAACCGTAAAATGAAATCTCATCTCCGTTATTCAAGTCTGGCTTTAATCGCACCATACTGGAATTGAAACCTATACTAATATCATTGTGTGCAAATATCTTTCCAGGCTTTAATCGCACCATACTGGAATTGAAACCACTTCGGTTTTTTCAAAACCGTTAGGAAAAGAGAGGCTTTAATCGCACCATACTGGAATTGAAACAAGTCTGGCTGACCTAATTTATTGTAGGTCTCTGAACTTTAATCGCACCATACTGGAATTGAAACATGGTAGCCAGCTGGACAGAGATATGCTCATCACTCTTTAATCGCACCATACTGGAATTGAAACTAATTTCAGGGCCTTCATTGGCGGAGTAGGAGCGGGCTTTAATCGCACCATACTGGAATTGAAACCCTAAGATAGTTATTTCAGAGCCCGATACAGAGCCCGCTTTAATCGCACCATACTGGAATTGAAACTCAAATGTTAATGTTCTTTTGTCAGTAGGTAATCCGGCTTTAATCGCACCATACTGGAATTGAAACGAAGCTCACCTGACTGGATGCTCCTGTACCTGTCACGCTTTAATCGCACCATACTGGAATTGAAACTAATTTGAAATCAGGGTTCAGTGCTTTAGCATACTGGAGGCTTTAATCGCACCATACTGGAATTGAAACTGCAACCCACTTCACAGACATGGTTGATTACTTCTCTTTAATCGCACCATACTGGAATTGAAACCGGAGTGGCCGGACACAACAGACATTCTATTCACTTTAATCGCACCATACTGGAATTGAAACGAGTTTGCGGCCTTACCAATGGTGCGTTCTCGCTAGCTTTAATCGCACCATACTGGAATTGAAACTCTAAGGGTATCTATAAGTGTTTTGCCACAGGTAAAGCTTTAATCGCACCATACTGGAATTGAAACGATACGGAATTTTTAAAGTTCAAACAGGTGAATATGGCTTTAATCGCACCATACTGGAATTGAAACTTATAAGAAACTCCCGGAATGTACCGTTTTCAAAAGCTTTAATCGCACCATACTGGAATTGAAACCAGTGGATTTCTTGCCGACAGTAATTCGTAATACTGCCTTTAATCGCACCATACTGGAATTGAAACATTGCACAAAACCAATGTTGTGCGTATGTGGCGGTCTTTAATCGCACCATACTGGAATTGAAACTTAAGCGCACACTGGCCGCAGCGGTAGAGTATCCTGCTTTAATCGCACCATACTGGAATTGAAACTTGGTCACGAAGTGCCGATGGGAGGAATGCGACTGGCTTTAATCGCACCATACTGGAATTGAAACGTAATTCTGAATACTGGTAATGGTGGTACTCTGTGCTTTAATCGCACCATACTGGAATTGAAACTGACAAAAGAACAACTCAGAGCAGCCATCAGACCAGCTTTAATCGCACCATACTGGAATTGAAACCTCAATGATTTCTTCATAATCGGCCACTACCACAGGCTTTAATCGCACCATACTGGAATTGAAACCATACGATAATATTGACATCCTGGGTGATGCAGGTGCTTTAATCGCACCATACTGGAATTGAAACGTGAGAAAAGTGCATCAGTGGCGGCGCCTTCGCCGCTTTAATCGCACCATACTGGAATTGAAACGAAAGACCTACACTCCGGACATTGTGACTAAATGGGGCTTTAATCGCACCATACTGGAATTGAAACGACAGAGCATCAGCCCGCAATACCGGATGAATCTTGCTTTAATCGCACCATACTGGAATTGAAACTCCGCATCAGTCCCAACAATTCTGTTCGGTGTAGTGGCCTTTAATCGCACCATACTGGAATTGAAACTGTAAGGATCTGAAGGATTAAATGATGTGGTAAGTCCTTTAATCGCACCATACTGGAATTGAAACTGGATTCTGCAGGATTTTCATATGCGGGACGCTGTGCCTTTAATCGCACCATACTGGAATTGAAACCAGCGTATAAGCGTAAACCTGGCACAGTACCTGAGACCTTTAATCGCACCATACTGGAATTGAAACACATTACGATATTTCAGTTTTGCTTCCAGTCGCTCCTTTAATCGCACCATACTGGAATTGAAACCCGGTATTATCTTCAAATTTGTATGACTTCTATCCTTTAATCGCACCATACTGGAATTGAAACCCGGGATGGGGTATTGCTCAGGCGAGATCCATATTCCCTTTAATCGCACCATACTGGAATTGAAACCAATAGCGGAGATAGAGCGTCTGGCAAGTTTCTGATCCTTTAATCGCACCATACTGGAATTGAAACTCTATGATATCGATGGGATTGGGCAGAGAGTCCTGCCTTTAATCGCACCATACTGGAATTGAAACTACAGATGCTTTGATTTGTTATATGCAGCTGAATCCCCTTTAATCGCACCATACTGGAATTGAAACTAATTTCGTTTTGTTTAGTTAATAAATGCAGGAGAGCCTTTAATCGCACCATACTGGAATTGAAACCTTTTCAGCGGTCAGATGTATGTAAAAAAAAGCACACCTTTAATCGCACCATACTGGAATTGAAACCTCCGATACCGGCGTTATTGTCAAATACACTGCCGACCTTTAATCGCACCATACTGGAATTGAAACTGTAGCCTTTCGGCTCATCACGCTCAAGCATAATGACCTTTAATCGCACCATACTGGAATTGAAACCAAGTTTATCTGTACTGTTAGGTACTGCGGCTTTTTCCTTTAATCGCACCATACTGGAATTGAAACGCTCAAATCTGATGACATCTTTCATCAGATATTCCCTTTAATCGCACCATACTGGAATTGAAACGATTATGATCCGGGTAATGGTATGAAAGCACCTGAACCTTTAATCGCACCATACTGGAATTGAAACCCAGGGAGAAGTATATGGATAAGGATGCACTCGCCCCTTTAATCGCACCATACTGGAATTGAAACCAGGAAGTGTAGCATCACCTGTAAGGCCCATGTGGCCTTTAATCGCACCATACTGGAATTGAAACTCTTTTGTGTACAACTGAATAGCATCATTATCTAACCTTTAATCGCACCATACTGGAATTGAAACGCAAGTCATTGTATCCTGTTGCGACAATAATCCTGCCTTTAATCGCACCATACTGGAATTGAAACTGTTACCAGTCCGGATAGAGGTCCTTCTTCAATGACCTTTAATCGCACCATACTGGAATTGAAACTCTGGTATTGGCCCGTTATGCTGCTCCCAAATCACTCCTTTAATCGCACCATACTGGAATTGAAACACAAAGCAAAGGGTGTTTTGAATGGGTTGTGGTTTCCTTTAATCGCACCATACTGGAATTGAAACTACAGTGGAGAAAGGTACCCTGATGCACTACATACCTTTAATCGCACCATACTGGAATTGAAACTGTAATAGTAATTACCTGGTTGAAGCCTTCCTGACCCCTTTAATCGCACCATACTGGAATTGAAACCTTGCTCCTGTGTCGCTTCCAATACCCTGCCCGACCTTTAATCGCACCATACTGGAATTGAAACTAAACGCTCTTCATATTTTTCAAGAGCTTTTAAATCCTTTAATCGCACCATACTGGAATTGAAACATTATCGAATATATTAATCCTAACCAAAATGCCTTTAATCGCACCATACTGGAATTGAAACCCACATTCAAGTGTCCTCAACGCTTCGTAATTCTGCCTTTAATCGCACCATACTGGAATTGAAACAACAATAGGTAGGTGGCTTAAAGATGAGCAGGATACCTTTAATCGCACCATACTGGAATTGAAACAAAGTGCGCCAAATTGCTTGAAAAGTGGGTAAAAAATGCCTTTAATCGCACCATACTGGAATTGAAACGTGCGATGATTATAGATATAAAGATGTACAGCATGCCTTTAATCGCACCATACTGGAATTGAAACGATGCAAAATCAGCATCAGGACATCAGAAAGCAGCCTTTAATCGCACCATACTGGAATTGAAACATAGGATCTGATGAAAGTATCCGATCATCCTGGTCACCTTTAATCGCACCATACTGGAATTGAAACTGCCGGTATGGGATGACGAAGATGAACTGTACAGCGCCTTTACTCGCACCATACTGGACTTCAAACCACAATGTATATTCACTACTTCCAACTTCGCTTTCCCTTTAATCGCACCATACTGGAATTGAAACTCCAGTATCGTACATCATAAGGGTAGCCTTACCCCCTTTAATCGCACCATACTGGAATTGAAACAGGTCTTGCAGATAAGCAGGAGACAAAACATTCTGCCTTTAATCGCACCATACTGGAATTGAAACACGTTTATGTAATGATGACTTAAAGTAACGCTTTTCCTTTAATCGCACCATACTGGAATTGAAACTCATAATTAGGGGTGTTTTGCCGACACGCCCAATCTCCTTTAATCGCACCATACTGGAATTGAAACTATGAAATTATGAAGCAAATGCGACACAGTGATTCCTCCTTTAATCGCACCATACTGGAATTGAAACACAACAGAAATAGGTGATTGTGATTGTCCTGATCCGCCTTTAATCGCACCATACTGGAATTGAAACCTAAAAGCATATTGGCTGCTTCTTCCTGCTGTTCTGCCTTTAATCGCACCATACTGGAATTGAAACTACGGAATGGCATTTGAATTTTTTCGGAGATAAGCCCTTTAATCGCACCATACTGGAATTGAAACCTCGAAGCAGATACACCGATAGAGATAGACGAGTTTACCTTTAATCGCACCATACTGGAATTGAAACAAAGTGCGCCAAATTGCTTGAAAAGTGGGTAAAAAATGCCTTTAATCGCACCATACTGGAATTGAAACTTTTTTAGCACCATCCGGATCAGAAGGGTTGTGGCCTTTAATCGCACCATACTGTAATTGAAACACATGTGGAGAAGCTGCACGGCGACAAAGCGATTTCCTTTAATCGCACCATACTGGAATTGAAACTTTGTAATGCTTGTTCCATCATTGTATGAGCCTTCTCCCTTTAATCGCACCATACTGGAATTGAAACTGCTATATTATTGATGATCCTGGTCTCAGGTACTGCCTTTAATCGCACCATACTGGAATTGAAACAACCGTGACTATTTCGGGTGCATCTGGTACATATCCCCTTTAATCGCACCATACTGGAATTGAAACTACTTTTTTTCTGAATGCTGCGGCACAATGAAGACCTTTAATCGCACCATACTGGAATTGAAACCCTGCGGACGTGCAGAGATGCTGCACCGACATGTGCCCTTTAATCGCACCATACTGGAATTGAAACCCACCTGCAAGATACTGAAATCTCGGTATTCCGTCCTTTAATCGCACCATACTGGAATTGAAACTCGGCTCAATAGGTGAAGGAATTAACAGTATAGACCCTTTAATCGCACCATACTGGAATTGAAACTTCTGGTGTGCTGACAATGCGCTCATAGAGCAGGCCGCCTTTAATCGCACCATACTGGAATTGAAACAAGCTAAAACACCACCCAATCAGACCCCAAAGCCCGCCTTTAATCGCACCATACTGGAATTGAAACCGCACAGGGTCTCCCTGTATGATATCTGCCAGGGCCCTTTAATCGCACCATACTGGAATTGAAACGCAATATATTGCGCTTGGTATCGAGTAGCTCTCCCCTTTAATCGCACCATACTGGAATTGAAACCGCAGTAATTGAGTAAAAAATTTTTGTTTTTCTCCCTTTAATCGCACCATACTGGAATTGAAACCATCGTTTCTTTTCAGTATGTTCAGAAAATGCTCCCTTTAATCGCACCATACTGGAATTGAAACAATTTTTGTTATTCTTTAATGCTTATCTCTTCAGACCTTTAATCGCACCATACTGGAATTGAAACTCACCTAATTTTTATTCCTGCTGATATTGTTGTACTCCTTTAATCGCACCATACTGGAATTGAAACTTGCTTCATCGTAGGAGCGATATTCTCCTACGAATGCCTTTAATCGCACCATACTGGAATTGAAACCATAATATTGACCCATATTCAATACAACAGGGTCACCTTTAATCGCACCATACTGGAATTGAAACCTAACAGATAATGATCCTATGCCTTGGGGCAAAGCATCCTTTAATCGCACCATACTGGAATTGAAACTTGCCTACAGTTCTGAATATGTCCAGGACTCTTGCCTTTAATCGCACCATAACTTGTCCCGCTCTGCGGGGCTGGAATTGAAACTGTTTTTTTTGGAAGATGAAGGTATGGGCCAATACATCCTTTAATCGCACCATAACTTGTCCCGCTCTGCGGGGCTGGAATTGAAACACGGATCATGTGTCTGAAATGATAGGTAAACCGGCCTTTAATCGCACCATACTGGAATTGAAACTCAGATGAAAACTATGGTTACATATACAAAGCAAGCCTTTAATCGCACCATACTGGAATTGAAACCTTGTTTCGCCGGTGATGCACAAAATAAACGTGACCTTTAATCGCACCATACTGGAATTGAAACTTCAGCTTTGTGTATCCTATCCCATCGGGTATAGACCTTTAATCGCACCATACTGGAATTGAAACAAGTTTGTCTGGTAATAGAGTCAATTGGCTTAACACCTTTAATCGCACCATAACTTGTCCCGCTCTGCGGGGCTGGAATTGAAACGCACTTTGCTTCAACAAACCGTAAAGTAGCATCATTCCTTTAATCGCACCATACTGGAATTGAAACCAGGATAAGGAGTTTAAGTTCAAAAAACTTTGCCCCCTTTAATCGCACCATACTGGAATTGAAACTAGCTTATTTTTTTAGCACATCACTGTATGAAATCGCCTTTAATCGCACCATAACTTGTCCCGCTCTGCGGGGCTGGAATTGAAACACTATGGGCCGGAGCCCTGGCCCTGCTGGCCGAGCCATCCTTTAATCGCACCATACTGGAATTGAAACATATGTAAGCAGACGGTTATTAAATGGGCTGACACCCTTTAATCGCACCATAACTTGTCCCGCTCTGCGGGGCTGGAATTGAAACAATCAATCTCTGCATATCCATACTGAGTACCGTTATCCTTTAATCGCACCATACTGGAATTGAAACCCTGATAAGCGGCATCACAGATAGTGACAAGCAGTGCCTTTAATCGCACCATACTGGAATTGAAACTACTTTGAACATGCACTTAGTGAGTTAAGTAGGCTCCCTTTAATCGCACCATACTGGAATTGAAACTCATATATTTCTTCGATTGATCTTGCCATTATATTGCCTTTAATCGCACCATAACTTGTCCCGCTCTGCGGGGCTGGAATTGAAACTCCCATCCATTGTGCCGCAAGGTCAAAACCACCTCCTTTAATCGCACCATACTGGAATTGAAACTTCGTTAATCCTTCTATTTGCACAGTAATGGCACTTCCTTTAATCGCACCATAACTTGTCCCGCTCTGCGGGGCTGGAATTGAAACACTTAAAGAATAATTCTAACCTTTGTCAGAATTTGCCCTTTAATCGCACCATAACTTGTCCCGCTCTGCGGGGCTGGAATTGAAACCGATATTCAGAATATCGTTATGTTAATAATAGGGTTGCCTTTAATCGCACCATAACCTGTCCCGCTCTGCGGGGCTGGAATTGAAACGCTCTTAAATTTTCATTGCCTGATGACTGCTCCCCCTTTAATCGCACCATAACCTGTCCCGCTCTGCGGGGCTGGAATTGAAACTAGAATTGATTAAGCAATTTTATAATGATTGCCTACCTTTAATCGCACCATAACCTGTCCCGCTCTGCGGGGCTGGAATTGAAACGTGGTGATGAATCTGAAGATGATGAAGAAGAAGATGCCTTTAATCGCACCATAACTTGTCCCGCTCTGCGGGGCTGGAATTGAAACAAAAAGTGGATGGTAAAAGACAGGAAGCACTTAAACCTTTAATCGCACCATAACTTGTCCCGCTCTGCGGGGCTGGAATTGAAACAGTATCGCAGCATCAGCTTTAATAGGAGCAGCAGATCCTTTAATCGCACCATACTGGAATTGAAACAAGTGAGCGCAAGGTACTCGGAGCGGCGATCAAAGCCTTTAATCGCACCATACTGGAATTGAAACTTGCCATTTTAATTTCCTTTAGTGCTGATCTTGGGACCTTTAATCGCACCATAACTTGTCCCGCTCTGCGGGGCTGGAATTGAAACTCCTTATACGAAAACAGCAACAACGAATCTTTCTTGCCTTTAATCGCACCATAACTTGTCCCGCTCTGCGGGGCTGGAATTGAAACTGAAGATGGCAGAGTATTACAACTGCGTCAATAACCTTTAATCGCACCATAACTTGTCCCGCTCTGCGGGGCTGGAATTGAAACTGAAGATGGCAGAGTATTACAACTGCGTCAATAACCTTTAATCGCACCATAACTTGTCCCGCTCTGCGGGGCTGGAATTGAAACTAGTAAGAGAGCAATTAGAGACAGAAGTGAACGAACCTTTAATCGCACCATAACTTGTCCCGCTCTGCGGGGCTGGAATTGAAACTGGTGCTGCGGTTTTAGGTATTGGGTTTTCGGTATTCTTATAATCGCACCATAACTTGTCCCCCACGGCGGGGCCGGAATTGAAACTGGTGCTACGGTTTTAGGTATTGGGTATTCGGTATTCTTATAATCGCACCATAACTTGTCCCCCACTGCGGGGCTGGAATTGAAACTGGTGCTGCGGTTTTAGGTATTGGGTATTCGGTATTCGGTATTCTTATAATCGCACCATAACTTGTCCCCCACTGCGGGGCCGGAATTGAAACTGGTGCTGCGGTTTTCGGTTTTGGGTATTCGGTATTCTTATAATCGCACCCTAACTTGTCCCACAATACAGGGCTGGAATTGAAAGATTTATTTTTAGCAGAACTGTAATAGCATCTACCATACCTCGCCATAATGATATAATCTATTAGCGGATTTCATCTAAACAAAAATTCCATTTCCGGAGCACTACATTACAAGCCTTTTCAATCCGGAACCAATAATCTATTGCATGATGTCAAAGGAATTAACCTAAATGTCAGTGGTCAGAGTTCCTTAAGGGATTTGGAGGACTGGATGAATTGCAGGGCAGATTTTACAAAGGGGTCTTTTTCAGCATAAAAACGGGAGGCCTCATTTTTGTTTCTTTGATATTTTATCGCAAAATACTTGATCATATTTTCAAACTTACCTGCCAGAAAACCAGCATCATATCGTTTTTCGGTTCCGGCATATTTTTGAAGTTCCTCATAAAATACTGTGGGAATCTGGATGGTTAAATCACTTTGTCCCGAAATCTTTATCTTGCCCTCGCTCATACTTTTAAATACAAATTCAGGCAGATAGGAATCCATATTGATAAAATCATCAGTAATGAAGATGCTGTCAAGGGGTACAAAAATGTCGGGATAGATACCTCCTGAAGCATAAAGCCGTCTGTTTAATACCAGAGATGAAAAAAAGCTGCTGTCTTTGATTTCCTGGATGTCTTTGTCAAACATCTGTCCGTTGATGTATCGGGAATGGATGTCTTCATCATAGTTTTCGTGATCGGCATAATCTCTCTGGATACATCTGCCACTGGGGGTATAATATCGGGCTACTGTAAGACGTACGGCACCTCCATTGTTGAGGTCATACTGCTCCTGTACAAGACCTTTGCCAAAAGATCTTCTTCCTACGATCACACCTCGGTCCCAGTCCTGGATGGCACCTGCAATGATCTCTGAGGCGGAGGCTGAATTCTCATCTATCAGTACGGCCACTTTATCAACATCAAAAAAACGCTTTCCGGTGGATTTGTATTCATTCCTTTTATTGTTCCGTCCTTCGGTGTACACCAGCAATCTGTTCTTATCCTCAAAAATCTGGCAAAGAATATTGGTGGCTTCAGGCAGATATCCCCCCGGATTATTCCTGAGGTCTATAATCAGATGTTTTGCCTTACCACTTTCAAACAGGGATTCCAGGGCCTGCATAAATTCACGGTAGGTGTTGGAGCTGAATCTGTCTAAGCTGATGTATGCTATGGAGTCTTTGAGCGTCAATGCAGAGGTTACAGTGCTGACAGGGATTTTGGCCGGAGTTACGCTGATTGTTTTCTCCTCTGTTTTTCTGCTTATTTTGATATTGACAGGTGTGGCGTCATGTGACCTCAGCATCTTGCGTATATCATTGAATTCCAATCCTTTTCCTGCTACGATACTGTCATTGACCATCAGTATTTTGTCAAATACCTGCAATCCTGCATTCATAGCCGGGCTGTTGTCCAATACACCACTGATAAACACGGTATCATTAATCATGAAAGTTTCTATCCCGATACCATAGAATTCTCCATTCATCTGATCATTGATTTCTTCCAGCTCGGAAGGTGGGATATAGACGGAATGAGGGTCTAATTTTCTGAATACAGAGTGAAGAGCTTCATCCAGAAGTTCCTCGCTGTCGATTTTATCCACATATCTGTTTTCTACAAAACGCAGCAATTCCTCTACTCTGCCGATCATAGGTGGCTGACCTTCCAGCTCTAATTTGTCTATCAGTGCATAGTCTCTCTTTTCATTCATTTTATAACCAATCATGATACCTGCTATCATCATTACCGATAGCATGAGAGGCTGCATGATAATCCATTTCTGATTCAATTCGGGTTTCAAATCGTCGAAATACTTAATCCTTTTATAAAAATAACCAATACCTTGCCACACTCTGAATGAGATTGCAAATTAACGTAAAAAATATGCATTGGTTGTCCGCTCCGGCTTCTTTATATTTTTACCTGAGTCCTCTATTCAGTTGATTTTGTGTTATCTCACGATTCACATATTCACGGATTTTGGCCCGGTGGCGGGGTAACTTCAAGCTGTGGCATATTCATCCTGACTGATTTCAGGATTTATCCGTTTATGGCCAAATTTTATTTTTGAGACAATTTGAAAATCACGGGTTTGCGAATCTTGGTATTTTTACGACCTTATTCTTCACTCAAACACGAAGGCACACACATGGGTAAAAGAAAAATTGTAGAACTCGATCCAACAGATGCACGGCTTCTATCCATTCTTATGCAGGATGCCCGGATCTCTTATGCCGAAATCGGTAAGAAACTTTTCATATCTCAGGCCACAGTCCATGCAAGAATCAAAAAATTGTTTGAATCCGGAGTGCTCAGAAATATAAGGGCGGATATAGACTATCACCTGCTGGGCTATGATATCTGTGCTTTTCTGGGCATTTATCTGGAGAAATCCAATTTGTACGAAAGTGTCAAAACCGAATTGCTCAAAATACCGGAGGTCATTGATGCCCACTATACCACCGGCACCTACAGCATCTTCGCCAAAGTATTGTGCAGGGATACTGAACACCTTCGTGAAGTGCTCTCTAAAAAGCTGCAGAACATCAAGGGCATACAGCGCACCGAAACTTTTATTTCTCTGGAAGAGAGTATTGCCCGCCCACTGATGCTTGCGGATGTATAGGGCTGTAAAGTAACTGGGTTATCCTTTTTTCTGCTCTTTGGACCATGAGTCTTTCAGCCCCACTGTCTTATTGAATACGGGCTTATCTTCCGAACTGTCCGGGTCTGTACAGAAATATCCCAGTCTCAGGAATTGATAGGATGTCCCTGGTGACGAACTTTTCAGGCCGGTTTCTGCTTTGGCATCTGGAATGACCTGCAGGGATTGTGGATTGAAAAACTCCAGAAAATCCTTGGTTTCATCAGCCGTTGGATCCGGTACGGTAAAGAGTCTGTCATACAGTCTTATCTCACAGTCTATGCAATCCTTGGCATTGACCCAATGCAGTGTGCCTTTGGGCTTGATGCCCGAGCTGTCTTCACCGGATTTGCTGTTGGGGTAATAATCGGCATATATAGTATGTACCTTGCCTTCATTATCTTTTTCTGCACCAGTACAATGGAGAATGTAGGCATGTTTCAGCCTTACATCTGCTCCCGGAGTCATCCTGAAGTACTTTGGAGGTGCATTTTCCATAAAATCTTCTCTTTCGATGAATATCTCTGAGGAAAAGCTCAGAGGCCTGCTGCCTGCCTGTGCATCCTCCGGATTATTTTCTGCCCAAAGGGTTTCAGATTGGTCTGCAGGATAATTTTGGATCACTACCCGCACCGGGTCCAGCACCACCATGGCTCTCAGAGCGTTCAGATTCAGTACATCCTCACACAGGACTCAAGGAGTGAAATTTCGATGGTATTTTCTCTTTTGGCTACTCCGGCTTTGTTGCAGAAGTCTCTGATAGCCGCCGGCGGATATCCACGTCTTCTCATTCCTGAGATGGTAGGCATCCGGGGATCGTCCCAACCTGATACAAAGCCATCCTGAACGAGCTTGAGCAGCTTGCGCTTGGAAGTGATCATATATTCCACATTCATTCTGGCAAATTCATATTGCTTTGAAGGGAAAATTTCCAGTTTTTCTAAAAACCAGTCATACAAAGGCCTGTGATGGATAAACTCCAGTGAGCACAGCGAATGTGTGATACCTTCAATGGAATCAGACTGGCCATGGGCAAAATCATACATCGGGTATATACACCATGCATCTCCGGTTCGGTGATGATGTTCTTTTTTGATACGGTATATGATCGGGTCTCTCATCAGCATATTGGGTGAGGCCATATCTACATTGGCCCTCAGTACCTTGGAGCCATCCGGAAATTCCCCATTGCGCATCCTCTCAAACAGGTCCAGATTTTCCTCGACTGTTCTTGCCTTATACGGACTGTCTTTGCCGGGCTCGGAGGGTGTGCCTTTCATGGCTGCTATTTCTTCAGGCGTGCTGTCATCCACATAGGCTAGCCCTTTCTTGATCAGTTTTACCGCAAATTGATAGAGTTGTTCAAAATAATCTGAAGCATACAGGGTAGGCTGATTCCATTCAAAACCCAGCCAGCGTATATCGTTTTGTATGCTTTCTACGTACTCTGTATCTTCGGTGGTGGGGTTGGTGTCGTCAAATCTGAGATTGGTGGTGCCACCGTATTTTGCCGCTGTTTCAAAATTGACACAAATCGCCTTGGCATGACCTATGTGCAGATATCCATTGGGTTCCGGGGGGAATCGGGTAAGTATCCTGCCTCCGTGTTTTCCTTCTTTCAGATCCTGCTCGATGATCTGCTCTATAAAGTTGAGTGATTCTTTTTTTTCTTCTGACATTTTATCCTGGTATTTGAAAAATCAATGATTAATCTTTACATCCTTTCGGGCATATCAATGCCGAGGAGATTCATGTTCTTTTGGAGTATATAAGCCACGACACTGCACAAAGTCAGTCTGAAAGCCGCTGCTGCCTCCGATTCGGCGTTAAGAATCCTTACATCGTGATACATCCTGTGAAAGTTCCTTGCCAACTGATAAGCATAATTTGCCAGCAATGAAGGATCATAAGTCCGCCCCGCCTGCTGTATAAGCTCCGGAAAATCAAGGATATGCTTCAGCAGGGTTTTTTCCACCTCCAAAGGAGCGTATTCTCCGCTTATTTGAATTTTCAATTCGCTTTCACGGCCTTGATCAGTATTTTGTTTGCGAAGGATGGATTTTATTCTCACATAGGCGTTTTGAATGTAGGGGCCGGTGTTGCCCTGCATATCTACAGATTCCTTTGGGTCAAAAATCATCCTTTTCTTAGGTTGCACCTTGATAATGAAATATTTCAATGCTCCCAGTGCAATGGTTTCAATGATTTTATCCTGCTCCGCCTGTGATAAATGAGCCAGTTCGCCTCGTTCAGCCGCCGCAAGCCTGGCTTCCCCGATCACTTCTGCGATAAGATCGTCGGCATCTACCACAGTGCCTTCTCTGGATTTCATCTTTCCGCTGGGCAGGTCCACCATGCCGTAAGACAGATGATGCAGATGCTGAGCATAAGGTTCTCCCAGTCTTTTCAGTATCTCAAACAATACTTTGAAGTGGTAGTCCTGCTCGTCGGCGACCGTATATACCATGGCGTCTATGCCAAAATCCCTGTATCTTTTTTGCGCCGTGCCGATATCCTGAGTAATATATACGGCAGTGCCGTCACTCCTCAGCACTACTTACGGTCCATTCCCACATCTTCCAGATTTACCCAGACACTTCCGTCTTCCTGTCTGTAAAAAACTCCTTTTCCAGTCCGGACAGAATGGCATCTTTACCTAAGAGATAGGTATCAGACTCATAGTACAGGGCGTCAAAGTTTACTCCGAGTTTTCGGTAAGTTTCATCAAATCCGTCATATACCCAGCTGTTGAGTTTTTTCCATAACGCTATGGTATCAGGATCGCCGGCTTCCCAGTCGAGCAACATTTTTCTGGCCTCACTGCCCAGGGTGCTGTATTCGTTAAAATAACTGTTTTTGAAATTTTTAAAAAACTGTGCTTCCGATTCACCCTCTCTGGCATGTGTGGCAAATATATGCCTGGCTGCCTCTGACTGCTGCCAATGCTGATACTCTTCCTGAAATTTTACCTCAAAAAGCACATAATAGTCCCCCACAAAATGGTCACCCTTGATGCCGGTAGATTCAGGAGTTTTGCCTTCACCAAATTTTTGCCATGCCAGCATACTCTTACAGATGGCTATGCCGCGGTCATTGATGATCTGGGTTTTGATCACTTCATACCCGTTGGTCTCCATGATTTTACTGCATGACCATCCCAGCAGAATATTGCGGATATGTCCGAGGTGCAGGGGTTTATTGGTGTTGGGTGAGGAAAACTCCACCATAATCTTACTGCCATGCTTTTTCATCACACCGAAGTCAGGGGTGCCATATACCTTAAGCAGATTTTCAGTCCAGAAACTGTCACTCAAAGTCAGATTCAGAAAACCCTTTTCGAGGTTCCAGGATTGGACAAGGGCAGGCTCATGCTTTACAAGCCATGTTCCCAAAGCACTTCCCAGGTCTGTTAGAGGTACGCCGGTTTTTTTACTTACCGGAAAGATCACGAGTGTATAATCCCCCTCAAATTCAGGACGGGTATGATTGAATACCAGGTCAGACTCAGGTGCGCTGTAGTTATAAAGCTCTGCCAAGGCCTTCCCGGCGGCACGTGTTAATGCATCCAAAAACAACATGTAGTGGATTTTGATGTAAAAAACTGCAAATATACGTCATTGTATCAATTGCTTGTAGGGACAATCCTGCTGTGTCCTTTTTTAAATCATGCTCATCTGCACCTGCAAGACCAAAGGTAAACTTTTGCTGTTCTTCTTTATTTTATGGTGTTTATTAGAAAGAAGTTAATCAAAATCATATGTTAAAAACTGACAATGAATGCGCTGAATTGTATATTTTTGCGCCGATTTTCGGATATAACTAAATGATAAAATGATGAATCGAAAGATATCACTCCTGTTTGTTGTTTTGACAGCACTTTTGACGCTGAATTCCTGTAAAAAAGATATAACAGCAGTTGAGTCGGAACTGAATACCACAGAACAATACGACCACAAAGTGGTATCTGAATGGAATAATCTCTTTCTCGAAATAGAGAGATATGCCGAGGGCTACAGACCTTGTCCTACAGCAAGAGCATTGGGATATATTGGACTTGCTGCATATGAAGCCTGCGCAGATGGTCATGTTGACTACAGGTCCCTGAAGAGTAACTATGCAGGGCTGAATGTACCGGCTATATTTAAGGATCAGCAATATCACTGGCCATCGGCGGTAAATGCAAGTAATGCCTACCTGTTCAAAAGATTTTTCCCTTTTGTGAGAGCTGACCTTTATGCCAAAATTGATGTATTGTATCAAAGACTGGAAGCTGAATACCGTAATGAGGTGGGTGTGGATATTTACGAAAGATCCCGAAACCACGGCGAGGCAGTAGGTGCTGCATTCTGGGAATGGTCCAGGACAGATCCTTACACCCATGATTACTACAAGGACAATGTGAAGGATTATGACTGGACAACGAGATTTAACAAGGACGGAGACTGGAAGCCAACACAAATCAACCGAAAGAATGGATTGTTTCCGGAGTTTGGTAAGGGCAGAACATTTGCAATCAATGATAATATGAAACTCTGCCGTCCGCCATTAAGACACAGCGTGTCCCCAACCTCACAGCTATATGCCCAGGCCCTTGAAGTGTATGCACAAAATACTCCTACCATGTCTTATCAGTCTCAATGGGTCGCGGAGTTTTGGAGCGATGACTTGCTGAATGTTACGTTCAGTCCGCCTTCCAGATGGATTGCCATTGCAAATCAGATCTACAGCAAAGAAAATGCATCCCTTCAGTTGGCCTTGCTGGCGAATGCCAGAGTGGGCATGGCCCTCAACGATGCTGCGGTGGGTTGCTGGAATTCGAAGTATCATTACAATGTTGAAAGACCGGAGACCTATATCAGAAGGGTCATTGACGCAAATTGGCAGACCAACCTTCACAATCCTATTACAGGAGAAAGGGGGCTTACACCGGACTTTCCGGCTTATCCTTCCGGGCATGCCACATTTGGGGCAGCTGCTGCAGAGGCATTGGCCAGTGTATTTGGGTACTCCTATACAATGACTGACAGATGCCATGAGCACCGAAGTGAATTTATTGGTACACCCCGTTCCTTCAATAGTCTTGAAGAGATGGCTTACGAGAATGGTTGGTCAAGAGTGCCACTGGGAGTGCATTACAGAATGGATTCTGAAGAAGGGGTCAGATATGGAGAAGAAATCGGGCGAAGGGTCAACAGTCTTCCTTGGACGAAATAATACTCGAAAATCTGAATAAATACAGGGCCATTTGAAGTAAAGTGGCCTTTTTAATTTTTTTGAATAATTCTGAAAACTGACATGATGATAAGTAGGACTTTTTTAATCCCGGCAATAATCTCCTTTTCTTTTTTCGCAATGTTGATATCCTGCAAAGACAAATCAGCTGAAAATGGTTTATCAACCGAAGCTCCTGTAGTAGAAGAGGTGAGCGAAAATTATGGTACCGGTGCCATATCCAGAAAATATACTAAGAAAAACGGCAAAATTCACGGATTGATGGAGGATTATTTCCCCGATGGAAAATTGAAAGCTCAGAGATATTTTGAAGAGGGTAAGCAGGTAGGAAAGACCACTTTGTATTTTCCCTCCGGCAAAGTAAAGGAAGTGCAGTATTATGTGAATGGTCTGAAAAACGGAGGGGATACTGTATTTTATGAAAACGGACAGCCGGAGTTCGCCTTAAGCTATAAAGATGAAAAGCGTCACGGTTACCTCAGGAAGTGGAGTCCTGAAGGAGAGCTTATCTATGAAGCAAAATTTGAAAACGATCAGGTAGTGGAGGTAAAGGGCGAAAAAGTTGTGACCCAGAAAGATTAAGGAAAGCCTTGAAGGTCCCTTAGATTTTGATCACTTTTCTCTGGGATTTATTATTCCGTTTGTTATGGGTAAATCCCTTTTGCTTTAGTGAAAAACTTCAGGTAGCTGCTTTATTTTTATAAATACTCAGGATTTTATCGGCTACTGTCACACCCAGCTTAAATCCTGCCTCACAATCTTTTCGGTAATGTACCCCGAGGTATAGTCTCGAATTGGCATTTTCGATGGCCATTTCTTCCAGTGAATTAAAAGATCTCGGTTCACCCATGAAAGCTTTTTGTCCTTTATGGGAGTGGTCCGTAAAAGCATAATTGCTGCCAAAATAATGCTCTAAAATTTTATAGGCGCAGGCGCCAAAAGCAGAATGACCCGATGGATAAGACGGAAAATGTGGGTTGGGATGAAAGGGCTCCCAATATTTTGAAATATTTCTTTTAATATACACAGAAGGTCTCTCCTCTAAAAACCTGTATTTGAGTATCCAGGTCTGAACCGTAGTTTCATATACTCCCAGACTTAGCAGATAATAGCACTCCAAAGTTTTCTCGAAGGGTAATTGCTCTTTGTCAATGATCTGATAGAGTATTGAAAACCATCTGGTGACCGGAGTGAAAGTCACTCCCGGATGATCGTCACTCCAGAATTCGGCTATCCATTTGTTTTCTTTTGATAAGGGATTGGATAAAGCCATTACCTCCGTCGCCTCTCTGTATTTTTCGCTTTCTGTGATAGAGATATCATCAAAATAATCCATTTTATACAGGTCGTCATAGAAATGATTTCCAATATAACTTTCATATTTTAATGGTGATCTTACCCAGTTTTCAGTAAAATAATTCCCATAACCGTTACAGCTGTTAGCTATGTAGACAGAGTCCTTAGTGATCCCCATGTAATCCTTGTAGTATTTTTCCGGCATTAATTTTTTAAATAGAGCATTGGCTACTCTTTTGCCCGCCTCCTCACTTTTTTCAATCGTAGCTTTATCCGGATTGTCGTAGCTTTTTATTTTTTTTAATAATCTCTCATGGATACTTTGCAGTTCTTTATCTGTATTTTTCAATCTGTTTTGAAAAATCAGTTTCAAGGTTTCATTGAGTGCAGCATTGTAGGCAAATGGAAAACTATGACTTTCTAAAGCGTTACTGTTCAATTCAAAGTCGTTTTTGCAATCCTCTACTGTCGGGAGGACTTCAAAGCACTCTGCGATTTTTTTACTTACACTGTTAAGAACAAATAAGTTGACAGATGAAAATACCGGTGATGCGTAATAATCTGATGACTCAAGTTTCAGGTAAAGCTTATGATATTCCTGTAGAATTTCTGTGTTTAAAGCATCGGACTTGTTGACCGTCTTTTTTGGGGTGATAAATATATATAACACAACTAACCCTGCCGTCACAGCAATCAATCTCAGGGCTGTTTTTCTTAAAGTCCAGTTCATTTAGGTTTAAGATGAATATTTACAAAAGTAAGACGTCTTATGATTATTACTTTTTAAGAAGGATTAGAAATTGATTAAAATAACAGAACCAAACAACCCATAATGAGGATTAGAGGTGTAAATACAT
Source organism: Saprospiraceae bacterium (assembly GCA_016716335.1). GTDB lineage: Bacteria > Bacteroidota > Bacteroidia > Chitinophagales > Saprospiraceae > OLB9. Next base: position 273,051 of record JADJWN010000004.1, read on the forward strand.
GGCTTCAAGCAATGGAATCCCGTTCTGTTCCTACCTCAAATCTCCGGAATTTTATTCAGGAAGCATTGGCAGCGGATGCGATATTGAAAATCAATGAGAAACAATTGCCTTTATTTTCAATCGAATGAAGTTTGAGCTCGGCATTGTGCATTTTCAGGATTTGTAATACCAGAGGTAATCCAATGCCTGTACCTTTGATATGTCTTTTGGACGGACTCCTGTAGAATGGCTTGAAGATCAGTTTCTGTTCTTCTTCCGGAATTGGAGCGCCTTTATCTTTGATGTCTAACTGTACTTTACCCTGTTCAGGACTGAAAATTTTCATTGTGGCTGTTTGATCGGAAGAAAATTTGCAGGCATTGCTTAAAAGATTGCTGATAGCAGTTTTTAGCAGGTTTTCATTTCCTCTGATTTCAAGCTGTTCCGGATTGTCCGGCAGTTCATTGGCCTCCATTTTGAAGTGGTAGTCAGGATGTAAACGCAGGAGATTGGCCTTGGATTGCCACACCAGTTCATCCAGTCTCAGATTCTGAAAAATTCCGCTTTCATTACCGGAAGTTATGCGTGCAAGTTGCATGAGTTGTTCTGCCACATCCTTCATTTCCTGCATGTCTGCAAGGGTCGAGCTTATTTCTGTCCGGTACTCTGCATTGGTTCTTTCATGCTGGAGCAAGACATCCAATCGGGTGATGATAGCGGTCAGCGGGTTTTTTATTTCATGAGATATGTTGGACAAAAAACCTTTTTGATTCAGATAAGCTTCTTCTGCTCTGTCCAAAAGGTTATTGAACATTGTAGCTAAACGTGATAGTTCATCCTTGTTATCTTCAAACTCCAGCCTTTTGCCGATTTGTGCCGGATATACCTCATCCATTTGATTCATAAGATCATTGATGGGAGAAAGTGCCTGTTTGGCAAAAAGGTATCCTCCGAAACCGATGAATGAAATAACAATAAAAAATACCGTAATCAGGACATTCCTGAGTCCTTTCAGGTCATCAGAGAAGAACATACCCTGACATACTAATATATAGTCTTCATTGAGTTTATTGCGATACTTTATACCCAAAGCTTCATAATCCCTGACTTTAAACTTGAGATTCTTATTTTTATCTATGTTTTTAAGAACGAATTCGGGTACTACATCATTTTTATTGAATGCATACACCTTTTCATAGCGGGAGTTGTAAATTATCACTTTCTCTTTGGCAGGCAAATCTACTTCCTGATTATTACCGGAGATGGAGGTGTCAGGCTGTAGTGAATTGTGTTTTACCAGCATTTCTGCGGTCATCAGGGCCTTGGACTCAAGTCCCTTGTAAAACTCTGAACGAAGTTGGTTGGCAAAGATGATATAAATAAGAAAAAGTGCCAGACAGATAAGAATCCCTGAAATAAGTATAAACTGTAGTGCTAATTTATGTCGTATCTGCATTTGTCAGCTCTCAGTTTTCTATGATATACCCTACACCAAAACGGGTTTGGATTAATCGGTCTTCGGAATCTTTATCAATCTTTTTTCTGAGGTAGTTGATGTAAACTTCCACCACATTGGTGCCGGGGTCAAATTCGATTTCCCATACGTTTTTGATGATGTCTGTTTTGGTCACCACATGACCTCTGTTGCGCACCAGATATTCAAGCAATCTGAATTCTTTGGGAGTGAGATCAATTCTTACACCATTTCGTTTTACCTGTTTTGAGCCTATATCTATATGAAGATCTCCAATGACAATTTTGTTGTTGTCATCGTTTACCCGCCTTCTGCCCAAAGCCTTGATCCTGGCCACAAGCTCCCGGAATTCAAAAGGTTTGGTAAGGTAATCATCTCCACCTGATTCCAATCCGTGGATGATTTCTTCCTTGGAGTCGAGGGCCGACAGCATCAATATCGGGGTTGACATTCCTCTGTTACGGATATTTTTGCACAATTCAATCCCGTTTATTCCCGGCATGATGATATCTGTGACTATGACATCATATGCTGACGACATAGCCAGCTCGTTACCCGTCAGCCCGTCATAAGCCAGATCTACGTCAAAATTTAACTCTCTCAGCCCTTGTCCTAAAGAAGCAGCTGTGCTTTTTTGATCTTCAACAATTAAAATTTTCATAGGCGTACTGACAAAAACTATACTTTTTAAGACTTTTTAATCAATTTTTAATGTGTTTAATCATCCACCATATGTCCACAATACTAAATTTGCATCGTTTTTAAAATGTTAACAAAAATTCCATGAATATGAAATCTTTACATTTTAGTACAAAAGTACAGTTAATTCTATCATTTTTCCTCGTTTTAGCCTTATTTTCATGTAAGAAAGACATTCAGGATGACAATGTCACCACTGAGTTCCGAAAGGCAGCAGATTATGATGCATCAGTAGCTGTTGAGTGGAATGATGCTTTCCTTTCTATTGAAAGATATGCAGCCGGATATCGTCCGGGTCCTGCACCGAGAGCATTAGCTTACATGGGGCTTGCAGCTTATGAGGCCTGCATCAGCGGTATGCCTGAGTACAGGTCTTTTAGTGGATATTGGAATGGATTCAATGTGCCAAATGCTGAAAATGCTGAGTATTGCTGGCCTGTAGTGGTGAATGCTGTGTATGAGTATATGATGCCCAGATTTTTCACCAGAGCAAGACCGGCTGACAGACAGTTAATGGAAGTAACGGCAAGAAGAAATTATGACAAGTACCGAAATACGGTCTCCGCAGATGTTTTTGACAGATCTGTGCAGAGAGGAAGACAGGTAGCTGAAATAGCCTGGACATGGTCAGTCACTGACAGAATCGGACATGAGCACTACCTTGATCCTTGTCAGGGATACAGCTGGCAGGCTGCATACAAGAAAGAGGGAGACTGGATTCCTACATTTCCTGGTCCCGGCTGTCCTATGGGAGGCGTATGGGGAGGAGCAAGAAGATTTGCCATTCCTGATGAAATGCTGATCTGCAGACCTCCGTTGAGATACAGTACAGACAACAGATCTGCCCTGTATGCACAAGCTTTGGAAGTTTATTCTCAGAATACTCCTACACTCAGTTACATTGCTGAATGGGTAGGTGAATTCTGGAGCGATGACCTTTTGGATCTCACATTCAGCCCCGGTCCAAGATGGCTGGCAATAGGTAATCAGGTTTTGGTGAATGAAAAGAGCCACCTCGAAACGGCACTTTTGATGAACGCAAAAGTGGGTATTGCACTCAATGAAGCTGCTGTAGGTTGCTGGTACTCCAAGTTTTATTACAATGTTGAGAGACCTCAGTCTTACATCAACAGAGTGATTGACCCAACATGGAAACCAGCTCTGTACAATCCCATTACAGGCGAAGAAGGTGTAACTCCGTCTTTCCCCGCATATCCTTCAGGACACTCTACTATGGGTGCTGCAGGAGCTGAGGCTTTGGCAAGTATTTTCGGATACTCCTATGCTATGACTGACAGATGTCACGAAAACAGAACTGAATTTGAAGGTACTCCAAGATCTTTCCCAAGCTTTGAAGAAATGGCCCTCGAAAATGCCTGGTCAAGAGTTCCACTTGGTGTACACTACAGAATGGACTGCGAGGAAGGAGTACGATATGGTAAAGAGATTGGTAGAAGAGTGAATAACCTCCCATGGAGAAAGTAATTTTTTCTGAATCTAAAAGTTTCTGATTCATAATTTAAAAGGGGGCTTTGTTAACGTCCCCTTTTTTTATACTATCCTGATATGCAACCCCTTTAAGTTTACTGATTAAGATTCTGATTTTTTTAGTCAGCTTTTTTTTTGTATTAGTTGTCACTTTATTTTTCCTCAAATTAACTCTTTTAAGATGGGTATAAGAATTGTATTATTCGTGTTTATCTTTTCAACTGCAATAAAATCAACCTTTTCACAGTCCGTAAATACTCAGGAAGATACACTCAGGTTTGTTTCTGAGGAAGTTAAAATTCAGGCAATCCGGGAGAATATCAGACCGGTCCAGAAGCTGAAGGAAGTGCATGGCACCTTTATTATCAGCGGCAGAAAGAATGAGGTCATAGAAATGCATACTATTGCCGGGAATATCACCGAAAAAACCGGCAGACAGATTTTTGCAAAAATTCCGGGTGTCTTTGTATATGATATGGATGGGTCGGGTAATCAGATGAATATATCAACCCGTGGATTGGATCCTCACCGTACCTGGGAGTATAATATCCGCCAGAATAATGTAATCACTAATACCGACCTGTATGCCTATCCGGCAAGTCACTACAATGCCCCGATGGAAAGCTACAGCCGCATAGAATTGATCAGAGGGACTGCGGGACTGCAGTATGGCTCTCAGTTTGGAGGTATGATTAATTACGTCACAAAGACAGCGCCGCTTGACAGAGAGTTTTCAATGGAGAATATAAGTTCTGTAGGGTCTAACGGTCTGTTTAGTAATTACACCGCAGCTGGAGGCACCATCGGAAAATTCAGTTATTACACATACTATTTTAACCGCCAGTCAGAAGGATACAGAGCTAATGGAAGGTCACGGGCCAATAATCAGTTTGTGTCCCTGGGTTACAGATTTTCAGAAAAGTTCAATCTTAAAACAGAATTTGCCCGATCCATTTATATCTATCAGATTCCCGGTCCACTTACAGACTCTATGTTTGCTGAAAATCCCAGGCAGTCCACCCGGTCCAGAAACCATTATTCGCCGGAGATTTATGTTCCATCTATTACCGCCGAATGGACTCCCGACAATAAAACGATGGTTACACTTACCAACTCAGCCATCATCGGACAAAGAAGTATAGTACAGTTTGTGGGATTTGCCAACAGACCGGATATCATCAATCCTGCCACCAATCAATATGCAAACAGACAGGTCGATATAGACAGGTACAAAAGTTATTACACGGAACTGAGAGTCCGTAGAAACTATCATCTTGGAAGCCTGCAAAATGTAGTATCTGCCGGATTCACATACACCAACAACAATACACACCGGCGGCAACAGGGTAAAGGTACCACTGGCAGTGATTATGACCTGAGTGTAGAAGGACCATTCGGAAGGGATCTGAATTTCAAGACCCGGAATATTGCGGCATTTGTAGAGAACATGATAAGAATTACACCTTCCTGGTCAGTAACCCCCGGATTCAGGGTAGAAAATGGCGTGTCAACCATGACAGGTACTACCCGCAATATCAACTATCCTCTGTTTACGGAGATTAACCATCAATTCCCGCTGTTTGGGGTAAATTCAGAATGGAAAATCAATGAAAACAACCGGATTTATGGGGGATTTTCACAGGCATTCAGACCCGTAATATTTCAGGACATAATCCCTCCAGATAGTCTCAATATCACTGACCCTAACCTGAAAAATGCCACCGGATATAATGCAGAGATTGGAGTTTCCGGTTCATTGTCCAATCGGTTGTATTACGACATTACTGCTTTTACCCTCAGATATGACAATCGTATAGGTACACAACTGGTTACGGAGGGTACCCGCAGTTACTTATACAAAACAAATACTGGGGCTACGCAGACCAATGGACTCGAAATTTATGCCGAATATGTACTGCACAGGAATGAAGATACAAAGGTCGCCATTCATACATCTACCTCTTATTTCAGTGGCAGGTATTTAAAAGGCAATCTGGTCATCAATGGTGAAAACAGATCCATCGAAGGCAACCGACCCGAAAGCCTTCCTGAGATCATCACCCGCAATGGTATGAGTATCCGATACAAGGCCTTCACGACATCTTTGCTGTACAGCTATGTTTCTGAGACTTTCGCCGATCCCGCCAACACAGTGGTGCCTTCGCCTACCGGTGCTGTGGGATTGGTACCCGGATATGGATTGCTCGACCTCAACTTTATCATTACAGTGAGCAAAAATATTGTGATCCGAACCGGCGCCAATAATCTGTTGGATAAGCAGTATTTTACCAAAAGGCCTACCATTTATCCGGGTGGAGGCATCTGGCCGTCAGATGGTCGTACACTCAATCTTATGGTAGCCCTCTCCATCTGAGAGGTGTAGTTTGCGGTGAACAGTATGGCTGCCTGTACTGCATTGCTCCCTGTCTCTCCATCGGAGAGGTGTATTTTGCGGTACCGGATTGTAGATGGATAAGGTATATGTGATGACAGGACTTGTGATTATTCAGTGGAATATTCGATTACTTTGTCTTCTGCAATTACATATACCTTATCGCCTTTACGGATTTGCACGACACTGCTCCCGGTAAATGCACCGAATGCCGGCAAAATCATTTTGTTTTCTGACAAATGAAAGCACGGTAGTCTGAGACGTTGCTTTGCCTTACCCTGCAGATTTACGGCCGGGTGTATATGCCCGGCTACATTGCAATATCCTGCCTCCACCAGTTCCAAAGGCTCATGGGAAAATATCAACCGCCCCAGATGAAACTCTGCTTTGACCTTGATGCCTGCATCTGAGTAGTGTACACCGGATAATACATCATGATTGCCACCGGCAAGTATTATTTCGGGCAAATTCCAGCTATGCAGTACTTCTGAAATAACTGGCCAGTCATGATTGTAATCTGAGTGGAAAAAATCTCCCAGCAAAAGCAAAACTTCCGGCTGATGACGAAGCACTAATTCTTCCAGCTTTTCAAGACTCTTCATTCTGGCATTTTGAGGAAGAGGGATTCCTGCTTTTCTGAAATGGGTGATTTTTCCGAGATGTATATCACTCACAACCAATATCCTGTCGGATTTAATCCAGACTGCTTTTTCAGGCAACAAGGTGAGGGTTTGATCGTAAACTGTGATATCTTTCATTCAGGACTGCGCAATCTCAGAAAAATTGTAAATGCAAATAAAAGCAGTTTAGCTTTGTCAGACTAATTTATTTAAAAATTAATAACTAACGCGAATTCGGGATTTAATATATTGATAATAAATGAATTAGGATAGAATGTCTGATAAATCTTTAGAATATTCGACCCAGTATGGGTCAAATATTATTAGCCATGGGCTTCAGCCCATGGTAAAATAAGAAAAAATCCGCAGTTTAGCGGGATTTTGCTTTAAAATGCAAAAATCGTGACAAAACCATTCAATTGAAAATCCCGAATTCGCGTTAACTATTCAGCTATGCTATATCCTCTACAGATTTTGTCCTGCGCCTACTGTGTGGTAAGCTACGATTTCATTCCGTCGCACGACACTTTTGCTTATTTTGGAGAAACAGTGTGTCCCGCCATAATCAAAGATATTTTGTCATTCAATCTACGTATTATCATCTCTGTTTGCAAATATTACATCCCTACGGGTTACAGCTGAATAGTCGAAAAATTAAAGCTTTCACTCTTCCGACGACTAAGGTCGTATCCGTAAATACACGGAATTTATAGTGAAAAAATTCTAAGCCCACCACATTTATTTCTGTTATCCTGCTTGCATTACTATCTTTGCAGGCGAAAATAAGGATTATGAGGAGTTTTAAGAGAATATTGGTTACCTCTGCTTTACCCTACGCCAACGGCCCCCTGCATATCGGACACCTCGCCGGAGCGTATTTGTCAGCCGATATTTATGTACGATTTCAAAGATTGATGGGAAAGGATATTCTCTTTGTCTGCGGCTCCGACGAGCATGGTGCCGCAATCACAATCAAAGCCATGAAAGAAGGGTTGACACCTGAGGAAGTTGTGAACAAGTATCATGCACTGTTTGAAAAGACTTTTAAAGGCATAGGTATCTCCTTTGATATTTATCACCGTACCTCTGCAGAGCTTCATCACCTGACATCTCAGGAGTTTTTCAACAAACTCTATCAGAATGGTGAATTTGAAGAGAAGGAAACAGCACAATATTATGATGAAAAGGCTGGCCGTTTTCTGGCAGACCGCTACATCATGGGTACTTGCCCCAAGTGCGGCAATGAAGATGCGTATGGTGATCAATGTGAAAAATGTGGCTCATCTTTGAGTCCCACGGATTTAATCAACCCCAAATCCACCCTCACCGGAGAAAAACCGGTACTCAAAAATACCACGCACTGGTATCTGCCGCTGGATAAATATGAAAACTGGCTGAAAGAATGGATTGAGACCGGAAAACTGGATGGCGAACAATTGCATGATCCTGCAGAATGGAAAAACCATGTTTTGGGTCAATGCAAATCATGGCTTGATGGTGGCTTGCAGCCCCGGGCTATGACACGTGACCTTGACTGGGGTGTGGATGTACCTCATAATATCCCCGGACACGAAGGGAAAAAACTCTATGTCTGGATGGATGCGCCTATTGGTTACATATCAGCAACCAAGCAATGGGCGTTGGAGCATGGCAAAGACTGGAAGCTTTACTGGCAGGATAAGGATACAGCCTTGATTCATTTCATAGGTAAGGACAATATAGTTTTTCATTGCCTTATATTTCCTGCTATTCTCAAGGCCCATGGAGATTACATTTTACCATACAATGTACCGGCAAATCAATTTATGAATCTGGAGGGCAGAAAAATATCTACTTCCAAAAACTGGGCAATCTGGGTACACGAATATCTGGATGAAATGCCGGACAAGCAGGATGAACTGCGATATACTATGATCAAGAATATGCCGGAGCTCAAGGATAGCGAATTCACCTGGAAAGCCTATCAGGATGCCAATAATAATGAACTGGTGAATAACCTGGCCAATTTCATCAACAGAGTTCTGGTCCTGACACACAAGTATTTTGAGGGCAAGGTGCCGTCCTTTGATGAAGATGTGGATTTTGCCGGACCCGAAGACCAGTATGAGTCCACATTCCATGAGACAGAGCTCATCAGGATTTTTGATGACATTCATCTCATGGCAGATCATATACGTGCATTCGACTTCAGATCAGCATTAAAGACCGTAATGGATATTTCTACCAAAGGCAACCAGATTCTCCAGTTCAATGAACCATGGAAGAACTTTAAGGAAGACCCCGATCAGGTAGCCGCAGTGCTCAACCTATGTCTTCAGTACCTGGCTGCATTGAGTATCATAATCAGGCCGTTTTTGCCGTTTACTTCAGACAAACTACGCCAGTTGCTCAATACTGATCCCATACTTGAAAAAGGCGAACTTGAAGCTATGCTGGAAGACCTGAGCGAAGGCAGGGTGTTGATACCGGCCGGCCGGAAGCTGCAATCTCCGGTACACCTCTTTACAAGAATAGATGATCAGATCATACAGACACAGATAGATAAACTGATGGCTACAGATGCAGTGGAGCCCACTGGAGATGACCATCACTCATTTGAACCTGTGAAGGATGAAATCACGTATGAGGATTTTATGAAAATGGATATCAGAAGTGCCACTATAGTGGGTGCGGAAAGAATCCCCAAAGCGGACAAATTGCTTAAGCTCACCCTTGATCTGGGATTTGAAGAGCGTACCGTAGTATCAGGCATTGCTGAACATTTTAGCCCTGAAGAAGTTGTAGGTAAGAGAGTCAGTCTTCTGGCCAATCTGGCGCCCCGAAAATTGAGGGGAGTTGAATCCAAAGGTATGATACTCATGGCAGAAAACAGTGACGGAAAACTCAGTTTTGTATCACCGGACAATAGTACAGAAAACGGTCGAACCATAAAATAATATTCATCGAGAAATGCAATCTGCTGAAGCTATCCTTAAAAAACACGGAATGCGGATTACTCAGTTCCGCCTGGATGTGCTCAATATCATCAGTACAGCAGGCAGTGCACTTTCCAATCAGGATATTGAGAATAAACTGCATGATCCTGACCGAATAACCCTTTACCGCACCCTGAAAAGCTTTGAAGACAAGGGGATCATTCACAGGGCACTGGACAGTACCCAAACTGCCAAGTACGCACTATGTGCCGGAGAGTGCACTGAGCACAAGCACCATCATCATCATGTGCACTTCCACTGTATTGCCTGCGAAAATACATTTTGTGTAGATAATGTGGCAGTGCCTTCCATTGAATTACCCTCTGGATACCACGTGCTGGACATCAACATCATAGTGGATGGTACCTGTGAGAAGTGCCGGTAATTACCTAAGGATTTATTACTGCTTTTTTCATGGAAATTGATGTATTTTTGTATAGCTGATAATGCATAGATTCTTACCCTCGTTATTATTAGCGTCCCCGCCTTTTGTTAGTCGTAGCGTCCCCGCTACGATTCCATAATCTTGTTAGTCGTAGCGTCTTCGCTACGATTCCATATTGCATAGGCTTCCAGCCTGAGTTCATAAACAAACCCGTTAGTCTTCGTATTGCATAGGCTTCACCCCTCGTTAGTCGTAGCGTCCACGCTACGATTCCATATTGCATAGGCTTCCAGCCTTAATCAATCCTTCTTAGTTAAAGATTTTACAATATCACAAGCCAATCTCACATTGTTTTCCACCAGTCGTATATTAGCCTTCAGGCTTTCTCCTCCTGTCAGAGCATTGATCCGGTTGAGCAGCCAGGGAGTGATTTCTTTCCCTTTTATCTGTGCATCTTCTGCCGCGGTCACCGCCTTTGTTATAGCCTTCTGAAGGGCATCAAACTCCGGCTCATATTCTTCAGGAATGGGATTGGCGATGAGTATGCCACCTCTCAATCCGCAGGCTCTTTTTATTCTGATAATGTCCGCAATTTTCCCGGCATCATCCACCCTGAAATCCACCGGTAAACCACTTTTTCTGCTGTAAAAAGCCGGAAATTCATCTGTCTGAAATCCTAGAACCGGCACTCCGTAGGTCTCCAGATACTCAAGTGTCAGCCCGAGATCTAAAATCGCCTTTGCACCGGCTGATACCACGGTCACATCAGTACGTGCCAGCTCCTGCAGGTCAGCGGAGATATCCATTGTTTTTCCGGCCCCCCGATGCACACCCCCTATGCCTCCCGTGGCAAATACCTCAATACCTGCCATCTGAGCAATAATCATGGTGGCTGCCACAGTAGTGGCACCGGCAGTTTTATTGGAGAGAACTAAGGGCAGGTCACGTCTGCTGCATTTTTGTACCCGGTTGCCGTTTTTCGCCAGATATTCGATTTCATCAAGGGTCAGTCCGGCCTTGAGCTTACCATTCAATATTGCGATGGTAGCAGGCATGCATCCCATGTCACGTACCATTTTCTCGAGCTTTACAGCTGTCTCAGCATTTTCAGGGTAGGGCATGCCGTGGGATATAATGGTGGATTCCAATGCCACCACCCCTTTGTTGGATTTAAGACTTTCGGTCACTTCCTGACTTATCTCGAGGAATTCCTTCATTTCCCTGTTTTTTATTCAAAGGTATGATTTTGCGCTTCTCTAATTCAAACAAAACAAGCCCTGAAATTATTTTTTTCACTAAATTTGTTCATTAAAGATCATATAATACCAACCGAAGCGATGTCAAACCTTCGCTTGATTAGGAATATGTTCAAATAAACAAATCCAACAACTTCAACAAAAAAAATACAAACCAACCAATGGCTTTAGACAAAAACGGAATCGCAAAAAGAATAGCACTGGAGCTCAGAGACGGATACTATGTCAATCTCGGTATCGGTATTCCCACATTGGTAGCCAATTATATACCCGAAGGCATGGAAGTGGAGTTCCAGAGTGAAAACGGCGTGCTGGGCATGGGTCCTTTTCCCTATGAAGGCGAAGAAGACCCCGATGTCATCAATGCCGGAAAACAGACCATCACCACTTTGCCCGGAGCCAGTTTTTTTGATTCAGCTACCAGTTTCGGGATGATTCGAGGCCAGCATGTGGATCTGACTATCCTGGGAGCTATGGAAGTATCCGAGGAGGGAGATATAGCCAACTGGAAAATACCCGGTAAGATGGTAAAAGGTATGGGTGGTGCCATGGATCTGGTAGCTTCTGCCGACAATATCATAGTAGCCATGATTCGTGCCAATAAAGCCGGCGAATCCAAACTGCTGAAAAAATGTACCCTGCCACTTACAGGGGTGAAATGTGTAAAAAAGATTGTGACCGACCTTGCGGTGCTGGAAGTCACTGACCGGGGATTCAGACTGCTGGAAAGAGCACCCGGCGTCACAGTAGAAGAAATTCAAAGATTGACAGAGGGCACACTCATTGTGGAGGGAGAGATACCGGAGATGAGATTATAGGGTTCTTGCGAAGGTGTAATTTTATTTAGGAATTTTGTTAAACTAAAAAAATTTTTTGTATTAGTTATTGACAAATGGGGGAAAATTCTGTAAATTTGTCAAATAAAAAAATTATTATGAAAATTTTACAATTACCTTCCGCAGTTACCTTCCGCAGTTACCTTTTATTATTTTAATTTTTATATTAAGTGCATATAATGTGGCTTCCCAATCTACCCAACTATGCGATATTTATGGAGCCCAATCAACCGACTTGGTAATACCTGATGGTGCCAATCTATCGATGTATCAACCTTCGGATTTTATCAATAAAAAAGTAAAAGTACTTGGATTATTCATTTTGGATGGTGAAATGACTTTTCAGGGGACCATTTTTGAATGTAATCCTGAAGCACTGATTGTGGGAGGCAGTCATAATATCACATTTGAAAATTGCTTCATATTCTGTTGTGCTGCAAACCAGACTTTTGACGGATTAACTTTCAATAGAGCTAATCAGGTTAAAAAAATAAGATTTTTCCGTACAAAGGTGCACAATTACCATCAGATATTAGTTAATAATCTGGAGTTTGAAGCAGTATTGTCTGAATTCAGATATTCAGATTTCTCTCAGTTTCCCACAGGCGCATCCATCAGAATAGTGAATAGTTTCAGGGATGCGGGCAAAACTACTATTGATGCTTGTGGGTTAGGTTCTTTGACAGCAACTATGATTGAAATTTCACATGAAATAGCAGGATGCTGGATTTGCGGTGAGGTGTATATAAGGAATTCACAGATTGCTGATATTGCATCCGGCAGTGGCCTGAGTGTAAACGGTTCTGTAATTTATTCAAGCAACAATACTTATGCAAATATAAACAGTTCATCAATTTCAGCATCCATAAATCACAGAGGTATATTGATATCTTCAGGTGATTATTTCTGGAATAGTAGTACACCGGGAAATAACAATCGCGGTATATTCACAAATTCATTATACGCCGTGATTGCAAATTCCAGATTTAATAATATAAGATCATCAGTCTATGCCAATGGGCCGGTTTTTGGCGGTAATATCAGAGATTATTTCAGTGTTGCCAATTCAGGTCATGATTTTTTACTGTATTTAATGCACCTGTATCCGTAACAAATTCTGATATTGAAGTACATTCAGGAAATGGTGCATATTTGAACCATGGAATAGTTGCCCTTTTAAGTTTCGGTTGGATAGAGAGCAATATCATAAAAGCACCTGAAAGTGCAGTTTCCAGAGGTGTACAGCTTACATCTCCCGTCAGTCTGAGCTTTAATTATGGATCCAGTATTGCATTAAATAGCCTGACCAATTGTGGAATAATGATTACAGGCAGCGATAAACATCTTTGGAGCAATACAATCACCCGAACTGCCAATACAGGAATAACTGCAAGTCTGGCACCTTTCAACAGATATTGTTTCAATAATCTGACCGGAGGAATTGGCATGAATTTTTCCGGCAATTGTGACAATTCAGCCATTTTCAAGAATAAATTTTACGGAGGCGTGACGGGGTTGAGGGCAAATGACATATTGGGAGATCAGCACATTAACGCTTCAAATGATATAGAACGCACTATGAACGAATGGACCGGTACCTACTCTGATCTTGGTGCAAGACATACCGGAAATCCAAATACTTGGAGCAACTCCAGATTTTTCAACAATGGTTCATCAATTAACAGACCTACTCATTCCCCTTATGGTTGGTTTCCGATTGTGAATGATACTCCGGAGAAATATGCCTGCTCTGATGACCTGTATAAACCTGTATTGCGGGATATAGAAATAATGATTATAAAAGACAGTGTAGTATCAACGCCTGTAAGCCAGTGGATGCTGAGAAAACAAACATTTTATGAACTGACACAAAAGCCGGATATCGTAGAAAATGATGCAGAAGTTGAAAACTGGTATAAAAATAATGAATATCTGCTCCCTTTAATCCAAATGCACAGACAATTGGATAAAGTATATCCGGATTCTGTCACAAGAGCCGTAATACAATCTCTGTCCCGAAACATGGATAGTTTACACACAGAATGGTCTGAAAGAATGCCTGCAGCTGATAGTCTTATGACCCTTTTTGTATATGACAGTCTTTACACCAATTTGGATCCATGTATAATACAACTGCAGGAAGATTTAGTGGCCCATAAAGACTCATTGTCAGATATTATGCTTGCACATCTGGACAATAAAGCGCTTCGATTTGACAGTGCTTACCTTCATCTGGCAGATTTTATTCCTGCTGACAGCACAGAATTATTGGAAAAGGAAGTGTATGAATTGTATTTACATTATCTCAATCCTTATAACACCGATACTATGACTGTGTCAGAGCGCAGTTTCATTAATGCCACAGGAAATCTTTGTCCGGAAGATTACGGGCAGGTAGTATGGATAGCCAGAGCCATGATGTATGATGCTGACAGGGAATCTATTGTCGAAGATTGCCAACTGTCATCAAGATCAAGACAAGGTAATGGCAATTTTGTGAATAATAAAGAAATACAAATTTATCCTAATCCTGCATCAGGCACATTAAATATTAGGAGTATGAGAACATTAGAGAAAATTGAAATTTTCAATTTTATGGGGGTCGAGGTGAAAAGCGAATTTTCGACAGACAATGTTATAGATATCAGATCACTACTTCCTGGTGTATATTTTCTTCGGGTATCTCATCAGGGTGAAGAAGGGTCTGTAGTCAGGTTTCTTAAAGTAATGAATTGATTTATTTACCAATATGTACTGACCATGATGTCAAATAAATCTATCCATTTTGTATTTGTGATTATAATAAGTTTGTTAAATGTTATTCCGTCCGAAGCACAGAAGGAAGATTTTGTCTGGACTTTCGGATATTTTTCAAGTGAAGATACTCTTTCATTCAATGGTGGGACTAATCTTGATTTTAATACAAATCCTCCCACCTTGTACAGAGTGAACCGAAAGGTTAATTTTTTAGGTACTTCAAGTTCATACTGTGATAAAAACGGTAATCTGGTTTTAGTATCCAATGGATGTCAGATCACTGATGGTAATGATAATCTGTTGCCATCAGGTGGGGAAAAATTGTTGGCAGGAGATAATTCATTAATAAGATACCATTGCCTGTTGGGTATGACTTTATATTTCAGCACTGTGTTTTTACCTGTACCTGAGAGTACAGATGATTGTGTGGCATTATTTCATTTTTCCATCCGACAAACAGAATTTGATGAGGACAGATTTATGAATGATACTATGTTTATGACGACCATTTGTAAAAATCCGATTAGTCAGGAATTTGAGATATCTAAACTGAAGGAAATTGTGGACATTCAGAATTTTATGACTGGCAATTTTACTGCTGTTAGACATGCCAATGGTAAAGATTGGTGGTTGATACAAAAGGTAAGAAGACAAAACAAATTTCTCCTGTATCTGATCAGCAATAATGGGGAAGTAATAAAAAATTATCAAAATATTGGCCCACCGGATTTGGGGGCGTTTTGTTATTCTCAAAATAAATTCTCACCGGATGGAAGGAAGTATGCCTGGTTTGATCCCTGTATAGGCTTATACATCATGGATTTTGACCGCAGATCAGGTACTTTTTCCAATCCTGTTCTGGTACCCACATGGACAAATTTTAATATTTACAGTACAGGCGGTATGGAGTTTTCGCCTAATTCGAGATTTATTTATTGTACTACGGGAGATTCTGTTTGGCAGATAGATTTGCACTCAGCAGATATAACTAAAAGCAGGACCTTAGTTCAGGCCTATGATGGTTTTACCTGGAGTAATACTAATCTTGAAGTAAATTTTATTTATGCACAATTGGGACCAGATGCAAAGGTTTACATTTCCAATGGTTCCAGTTTTATCCATATAATTAACAAACCCAATCTAAAGGGGGCAGCGTGTGATTTCCGTAAAAGAGCTATGGAAGCACCTACTTTGTTGGGCTGGGTTATGCCTTACTTCCCAAATTACAGATTGGGTCCGATGCCTGATACGGCGCCTGGGCAGGGAGATTTCTTGATTACACCAAGTCCGGCATCAGATCAGATCACGATTTATTCAGACTTTTCGTATGCAGACATTAAAATGTTCGACATTGCCGGTAAGGAATTTTATGTAGCTTTTGATGGCGCAGGTTGGGCAGACATAAGTGACATTCCGCAGGGTGTATATGTCGTAGCTCTGTACAACGATTGGGGTCAACGTCTGGCAGCAAAAAGATTTGTAAAGATATAGTGGTTGAAAAAGAATTGCTAACAGAGCAAAAAATTCATACCCACTTTATTCATCCTGAATATTCATATTTTGATGGATACAGACAAGACCTAAGACATATTTTTTATAGGTTTATTAAATTAGTAGCTTGATTGCAATAACATATTTAACGTAGCCCATGATGTCAAATAAATCTATCCATTTTGTATTAGTGATTATAATAAGTTTGTTAAATATTATTCCGTCTGAAGCACAGAAGGAGGATTTTGTCTGGACTTTCGGGTATGCTGTTGTTGTAGATTCATTGTCTGCAAATGGGGGTACCAATATTGATTTTAATACAAATCCTCCCACTTTGTACAGAGTGAACCGAAAGGTTAATTTTTTAGGCACTTCAAGTTCATTTTGCGATAAAAACGGCAATCTGGTTTTAGTATCGAATGGATGTCAGATCACTGATGGAAAAGATAATCTGTTGCCATCAGGTGGAGAAAAATTGTTGGCAGGAGATAATTCATTAATAAGGTTTCATTGCCTGATAGGGATGACTTTATATTTCAGCACTGTATTTTTACCTGTACCTGAGAGTAAAGATGATTGTGTGGCACTGTTTCATTTCTCCATTAGACAGACCGATCTGGACGAAGAGAACAGGTTTATGAATGATACTATGTTTATGACGACCATTTGTAAAAATCCGATTAGTCAGGAATTTGAGATATCTAAACTGAAGGAAATTGTGGACATTCAGAATTTTATGACTGGCAATTTTACTGCTGTTAGACATGCCAATGGTAAAGATTGGTGGTTGATACAAAAGGTAAGAAGACAAAACAAATTTCTCCTGTATCTGATCAGCAATAATGGGGAAGTAATAAAAAATTATCAAAATATTGGCCCACCGGATTTGGGGGCGTTTTGTTATTCTCAAAATAAATTCTCACCGGATGGAAGGAAGTATGCCTGGTTTGATCCCTTTATAGGCTTATACATCATGGATTTTGACCGCAGATCAGGTACTTTTTCCAATCCTGTTCTGGTACCCACATGGACAAATTTTAATATTTACAGTACAGGCGGTATGGAGTTTTCGCCTAATTCGAGATTTATTTATTGTACTACGGGAGATTCTGTTTGGCAGATAGATTTGCACTCAGCAGACTTGGCAAAAAGTAATACCTTAGTGCAGGTATGGGATGGATATAAACGAAATGGGGATGGTCTTGAAGTCAATTTCGTTTTTGCACAATTGGGCCCTGACGGACGGATTTATATTTCTAATGGAACAAATTATATTCACTACATCAACAAGCCCAATTTAAAGGGGGCAGCATGTGATTTCCGGCAGAGAGGTATATTGGCGCCTACTTTGTTGGGCTGGGTTATGCCTTACTTTCCCAATTACAGATTAGGTCCGATGCCAGATAAAGCGCCGGGGCAGGGAGACTTCCTGATTACACCAAGTCCGGCATCAGATCAGATTACCATTTATTCAGACATGTCGTATGCAGGCATTAAAATGTTCGACATTGCCGGTAAGGAATTTTATGTAGCTTTTGATGGCGCAGGTTGGGCAGACATAAGTGACATTCCGCAAGGTGTATATGTCGTAGCTCTTTACAATGATTCGGGTCAACGTCTGGCAGCAAAAAGATTTGTAAAGATATAGTGAAATTTTTTAAAATTCTCCATTTGTTAAATTCAGACTGTTTTATCAAAAAACAGAGGTTATTTGTCAGTTTTATTAAAAATCTATTTGTACTCAATCTTAACCTTGAACCATAAAATCGAATTCTCAATTCAACTTATACCCAATTCCCAACTCCTCCAGCTCTGCAATAAAGCGGTAGTCAACCTCCACTTTGCAGCTGGTACTTATCAGATCAATACCGATCAGGTCATGTTCATCCACCACTTTCAGCTTGAGTAGATGAGGACCTTTTTTGCTTTCACAAAGTGAAGCGATATTCTCAACCAGCGTCTCATTGATGGTTTCCAATGGTAGCTTCAGAGTAATGGATTTGGTCAGATTTTTACCCACAGTGTCCATCAGACGTACATCCTGGATGTTGAAATAGGTTCTGCCTGTATCTCTGTTGGTGCGGTTTACCCCCTCGACATACAATACCTGACCTTTTACCAATAAATGTTTGTACTTTTCATAGTTTTCATTGAAGAAACTGATCGTAAAGCTTCCCGTAAAATCCTGGAAAGTCATTTTGGCATAATTTACGCCCCTCTGATTGGTGCCGATATACACATCGGTGACAATACCGCCGAGCTTCAGCAGTTTTTCATTGATTTGTTCTGCTTTTTCAAGAGGGCAATTGACGAAATTCCTGAATTCCAGCATAAAGTCATCGAGAGGGTGTCCACTTATATATATACCCGTGACTTCTTTTTCTTTTTCTAATTTTTCAATCTGGTTCCACTCTTCAACTTTAGGTGGAGCAGGTCTGTCAATGTAATTGGTCATAGAATCTCCGAAAAGGGATATCTGACTGCTTTCCTTTTGAGCCTGATAGTTGGAGCCGTATTTAAGCACCTGTTCTATAAAACTCTCTCCTCTGTCATTGACTGCAAAATACTGGGCACGGTTCATGTTGCCGAATGAATCCAGTGCACCGCCCAAAACCAGAGAATCCAGGCATTTTTTATTCACAGACCGGAGATTGAGACGTCGCATCATATCATATACATCGGTGAATGGACCGTTTTTACGTCTTTCTTCCACGATTTCGTTTACCGGGCCTTCGCCCACTCCTTTCAGTGCCGATAGTGCAAAACGGATCTGGTCTTTTTGGTTGACGGTAAATTTCAGATTACTTTCGTTGATGTCAGGTCCGAGCACATCTATTTTCAATCGTTTGGCTTCCTGCAGGAAGAAGTTGATTTTGCTGATGTCGCTCGTATTGTGATTGAGTACGGCGGCCATAAATGCTGCCGGATAATGTGCTTTGAGATAGGCTGTCTGAAATGCTAGGTAGGCATAACAGGTAGAGTGCGATTTATTGAAAGCATAGGAAGCAAAAGCCTCCCAGTCTGTCCAGATTTTTTTTACGATATTTTCCGGGTGGCCGTTTTTGGTGCATCCTTCTATAAACTTGGGGAGCATCTTGTCCAATACTGCTTTTTGTTTTTTTCCCATGGCTTTACGGAGCATATCAGCCTCTCCCTTGGTAAATCCGGCCAGTTTTTGCGAAAGCAGCATCACCTGTTCCTGATACACAGTGATACCATAGGTTTCAGCCAGATATTCTTCCATCTCCGGCAGGTCATATCTGATCTCTTCCTTCCCGTTTTTTCTGGCTATAAAATTAGGTATATATTGCAGCGGTCCGGGTCGGTACAAGGCATTCATAGCTATCAGATCCTGAAATCGGGTGGGCTTCAGTTCTCTGAGATTTTTCTGCATGCCGATGGATTCATACTGGAATATACCCACCATATCTCCCCGCTGAAACAGCTCAAAGGTCTTGGGGTCCTCGAGCGAAATATTATCAATATCAATCTCTACCCCATATCTTTCTTTTACGATCTCCACCGCATCTTTGATGATGGTGAGGGTTTTGAGTCCCAGAAAATCCATTTTGAGCAATCCTGCCTCCTCTGCCACACTGTTGTCATACTGTGACACAAGCAGATCTGAATCTTTGGCTGTGGTCACCGGCACATAATTGGTAATATCATCCGGGGTGATGATGACTCCGCAGGCATGGATACCGGTATTCCTGACAGATCCTTCGAGGGCTTTGGCGGTACGTATCATGTTTCCGATATCCGATGGGTCCTCTGCCAGCTTCCTGAATTGGTAGGCTTTTTCCACATCTTCAGGCACCATATCGGCTTTGAGGGCTGGATCGACATCCCCGGCAGCAAGTACCGCCTCGAGGGTAGCCGACAAATGTGAAGGGAAGGTTTTGGCCACTCTGTCCACTTCGGGCAGAGGTATGTTCATCACCCGGCCTACATCTCTGATGGACATTCTAGCTGCCATGGTGCCGTAGGTGACAATCTGCGCCACCTGATTTTTTCCGTATTTGTCTATGACATAATCTATGACCTTATTCCTTCCTTCATCATCAAAATCAATATCTATATCCGGCATGGATACCCGCTCGGGATTCAGAAAACGCTCAAACAGCAGGTCATATCTGATAGGGTCAATATTGGTGATGCCCAGACAATAAGCAACTGCAGATCCCGCAGCAGAACCCCTGCCGGGACCGACAGATACTCCCATCTGTCTTGCAGCACTGGTAAAATCCTGAACAATCAGAAAATATCCGGGATAACCTGAATGATTGATAACCGACAGCTCAAAATTGAGACGCTCTTCAATCTCAGGGGTAATGGTGCCATACCTTCGTCTTGCTCCCTCAAAGGTCAGGTGTCTCAGATACAATTCCTGAGAATCAAAACCCTGAGGCAGCGGAAATGCAGGCAGCAATACATCTCTCGACAGACTGAGCTCTTCAACCTTGGAGGCTATTTCCATCGTATTTTCTACTGCTTCCTTCACATCTCCGAAAAGGGCATTCATCTCCGCTTTGGTTTTGAAATAGAAGTCTGAGCTAGGAAAATTGAAGCGGTCTTTATCGGTGAGCAGTGAGCCGGTATTGATACAAAGCAGTACATCATGGGGCTTCCAGTCCTCTTCGTTGATATAGTGCGAGTCATTGGTGACTATGGTTTTGATATTGTATTTTTTGGCAAAACCGAGCAGCACCTGATTGACATCTTCCTGGCTCATACCGCTGCCGTCTATATCATTCATATTGCGGTGTCTCTGCAGCTCGATATAATAATCTTCACCAAAAATATCCAGCCACCATTTGAGTCTTTCTTCTGCCAGAGCAATATTTCCTGTCAGTATGGT
Organism: Saprospiraceae bacterium; assembly: GCA_016716335.1. Taxonomy (GTDB): domain Bacteria; phylum Bacteroidota; class Bacteroidia; order Chitinophagales; family Saprospiraceae; genus OLB9. Next base: position 294,261 of record JADJWN010000004.1, read on the forward strand.
CTGGGGGATTTCAGCACCGATACAGCAGCTGGTGGCAATCAGTCCTTCATGATATTTTTCAATGAGCGTTTTGTCTATCCGGGGATATTTGCCATAAAGTCCCTCTGTAAAGCCTAATGAACACAGTTTGGTGAGGTTTTCATACCCTTGCTTGTTTTTGGCCAGCATGAGCTGATGATAGCGGGTATCTTTCTGACCCCTTGATTTTTCGAAGGATTTGATCCAGCGGTCTTCCGTCAGATAAAATTCGCAGCCTACAATGGGCTTTATTCCCTGGGCTTTCGCTTCCTTTACAAACTTAAACACCCCAAACATATTCCCGTGGTCGGTAATAGCCACAGCTGTTTGCCCGTCTTCCTTAGCTTTTTTAATCAGACCTTTGATGTCCGATGCACCGTCCAGAAGCGAATATTGGGTATGAGAATGTAAATGACAAAAATCCTGCATGGTTGGTGAGATTGTAGTGAGATTAAAGGATTGCAAAGATAGGCAAACTCAACGAATCGGATGGTGAAAATTTATATATGTCTTGCACCATGATTCAGGTAATGCAAATTCCTGTTTTGTGCAATTATTCTGTTTTTCATTCAGCTTAGGTGTCCTCTCCAATTGGAATTTTTTAGTCTGATGCCTGTAGGCACTTATGCTTGTTGGACAATTTAAAAAGGGGCATGACAGCTTTTTTAACAAATTTAAAACACCGCCAACCTGATTTTACTTTATCTTTGCAGACATATGCGGTATATAGCTCTCATATTTGCCTTTGTGATATTCGGACAATCCTTAAGTGTTTGTGCTCCGTCCATTTATCATTTAAGCAAAAAAACAGAGAGCCCGGTCTGTAAAGTTGAGTACGCAGACGGAAAAGAATTGCCGAAATGCTGTAAAAAATCATTAAAATCTCAGGATGAAAGACATGATTCTGAGGATGAGGACAGTCATGGATGTTGCGGTGATAATTGCAAATGTCTTTGTTGCGTGAAAGTTTTCATCAAGCAGCTGCCACAGGACAGGATGATTCATTTTTCTGTCAAAGCCTTGGTGCTTAAAAATATTTACCCTGTATATTTCCATTCGTTTGATTACCATTCAGACACTTTCCATCCTCCACAATCCGTGTGAATTAAAGTAGCTTATTGATTATCCGGATCTGAAAAGATCAGACTTTTAATTCATTTTTAATTCAATACATATGAGAAAGTGTCATATATTATTAACTGTTTTTGTATTTTTTGTATCTATCCCGATATTCGGGCAGGCCAAAAGGACTATCCCTGTGAGCGGTGCCTGCGGTATGTGTAAGGATAGAATAGAGAAAGTAGCCTTAAACACCATAGGTGTAAAAAAAGCGAATTACAATCTTGAAAAACAGGAACTCAGGATTGAAGTGCAGGAAGGACTTTTTGTAGAGAGTGATCTGATAAAAGCCATTTTGAAAGCCGGACACGATGCCGCAGGTCAGGTGGCAGCAGAGGAAGATTATCTGGCGTTGCATTCCTGCTGCAAATACAGAGATCATGATCATGATCCTGATGAAATCTCCAATGATCTCAATGGAGTAGTATATCAGAGGCTGGACAATGGAGAGCTGTTGCCATTGATAGGTGCTACCGTCAGATGGTTGGATTCCGGTATCGGTACTGTTACCAACCTCATGGGGGAGTTCTCTCTTCCTATGAATAGCGAAGATCATGTTATTGTGGTAAGTTATGTCGGGTTTAAGCAGGATACACTTCACATCCACGAACATGGTTTTGTCAGGATTGTAATGGTGAGCAATACAGTGCTGGATGCAGTCACCATAAGTCATAAGAAACGTACCACCGAAGTTTCCTACCTGGATCCTATCAAAACTCAGAATATCAGCTCTAAGGAATTGCTCAAGGCTGCCTGCTGCAATCTTGCAGAAAGCTTTGATACTACCCCTGCCATAGATGCTTCTGTGACAGATGCAGTGACAGGTACCCGAAAAATAGAAATGCTGGGTCTGGCGGGTCCTTACGTTCAGTTTACCCGGGAGAATATTCCTGACATCAGGGGACTGGCTGCTGTCCAGGGATTGGCATATACACCCGGACCGTGGATCGAAAGTATGCAGCTCAATATGGGAGCTGGCTCGGTAGTCAATGGTTTTGAAAGTCTGACCGGTCAGATCAACGTGGAGCTCCGCAAACCCTGCCATGAAGAAAGCCTCCATCTCAATGCCTATGCCAATCAGGCAGGCCGCTTTGAGGTAAATTATTTCGGTAAGCATAAGGTTTCGGACCAATGGAGTACAGCTACACTGGCACATGCCTCCACCAGGATACAGCGCAGAGACCACAATCATGATGGTTTTCTGGATATGCCTCTGGGAAAACAGTTTTCCTTTGTCAATCGCTGGAAATATACAGATGGCGAAGGGCAGGAAGGACAGGCAGGCATAAAGTACACTTATATGGATAATCTGAGTGGCCAAAACAATTTCAGACTCAATGAATCCAGCAGAGCCAATGTCTGGGGTGCAGATATGACCACCAATCGGATAGAATTCTGGGCAAAAAGGGGATTTGTAAAATTGGATAAGCCTTATAAAACCCTTGGATTCCAGTTTTCCGGAGTATATCATGATCAGGATGCCATGTTCGGATTGAGAAAGTATGACGCTACTCAAAAATCACTGTACTTCAACTCTATTTATCAAACGATAATTGGCACCACAGACCATCAGATCCGTGGAGGTATGAGTTTTCAGTGGGATAATTTTCATGAGGTTGTGGTCAACAGCCATTACAACCGGAATGAATGGGTGCCCGGTATATTTGGAGAATATACTTACAAAGGCAGTGAAAAATTCAGTTGGCTCAGTGGTATCAGATTAGACTACCACAATAATTTCGGCTGGTTTGTCACCCCGAGATTAAACATACGCTATGCACCTCAGGAGACCACTGTCTTCCGGTTTGCAGCAGGACGGGGCCAGAGAACTGAAAGTATCTTTGCTGAAAATATCGGTTTGTTTGCTTCCTCAAGGCAGATCCGGGTACTGGGCATTAAATCTGATACTCCCTATGGACTGAATGCTGAGGTCGCCTGGAATGTGGGGTTAAGTGTGACACAGGAAGTAAAAGTATTGGGCCGTAATGTATTCCTTTCTGTAGATGCCAATAGAGTGGACTTTGTCAATCAGATCGTTGTGGATTTTGATCATAGTCCGCAGGAAGTATTGTTTTATAATCTGACAGGCCAGTCTTATGCCAACAGTGTTCAGGCACAGGTAGAAATTGAGGCCGCCTCATGGCTGGATGTCAGGCTGGCATACAGGTACAATGACGTTCAGACCACATATGGAGAGCAGTTGTTAAGAAAACCCCTTACTTCCCCTTCAAGAGCATTTGTCAATATGGCTTTTGATTTCGGCAAAGGCTGGAAATGGGATTATACCATCAACCGCATGAGCGAAGCAAGAATTCCCAACACTCAGAGCAATCCGGAGAGATATCGTTGGTATACAGAAGCACCTGCCTATTTCATCAGCAATACACAGATCAGTAAAACCTGGCCCAACAAATTTGAACTCTATCTGGGGGGGGAAAACATTTTTGATTACAGATTGCATGACCCGATTATCGCTGCCGACCAGCCCTTCAGTCCGTTTTTTGATGGCTCGATGGTTTGGGCTCCGGTCATGGGTATCAATATTTATGCAGGATTGAGGTTCAGCTTATGACCCTTATCAGCTTCATCCATGAATCTTTTCAGGAATACTGCTTAATACAGTCAGTTTGTAAAATCTGACATACTTAAAAACCTGGTTAATATGGTATAAGGTAGTTTAATCCATTTTGTAATAATAGGAAACCCCGGTGATTCATCGGGGTTTTTTGTTTCTGTGATTTCGGTACACTGTCATTTTCTTCCATACACTTCAATCTTACAGTATTCAGATAAAAAACCTGTTTGCATAGGACTTTTTTGATGAATGAATTACATATTAAAAAAAATAAATATAAAAAAATTATTGTAAAACAATTGTTTATACATAACATATATTTTACATTTGTGAGTGTTTTCCCAAATTGTGAAGGAAAACTACATCCCTCATCAAAGACAGTAAATGTGAATCCGGTGGTTCAATACGCCTGAAAATTCGCAATCCTAAAGCTTGACAATTCATTTCAGCGTGGTATCGGCAGCATTGTGTAATGCTGTTGGTTCGCTGGTATGTACGATCATATTGGCTAAACTTAAACTTATTTATAACTCAAAATTTAGATCTCATGATTAAGAAAATTTCCAATTTTCACACTGGATGCAGAAAGCTTCGGTTGGCTTGATGCTGATAGTATTTGGATATCAGATGTCCTTTGGTCAGGGTGCCTGTGCTTGCAAGCAAAGTGTAAATGTATCTCTGGGCGGTGATGGCACTGCTGTAATCACAGCGGCAATGTTGCTCACTGATGCAGCTACCTGTCCCGGTGCCAATGATGCAGGTGTTACCGTAATGCTTACTCCTACAGGTGCTCCTATACCCGGTAATCCTGTGGTAAACTGCTCACATATTGGCAAAGTACTTTATGGTAAAGTGTCAAACGGCAATAATTCCTGCTGGTCGTTGATTCATGTTAAGGATGATATGAAGCCGGTGATAGATTGTCCATCCACACCCATTAATGTCAATTGTTTCGAAATGGAAAATTTCACACCTTCTGTTTCAGATAATTGCGTGCATGTCACATTCAGGGTCACTGCAGAGCATACCACCACCAATACTCCCGGCTGTCCCTTAGGCCCGAACGTATTGAAGCGAATCGTCAGAACATATGTAGCTACTGATGGCAGCGGCAATGAGTCTCTTCCCTGTCAGGTTACAATCAATGTGATAAGAATAGCAAATCCGGCTATGATTACCAAGCCTGCAGATAGAACCATAGCAGGCAGTAATGCCATACAGTGTGATGCTCCTTATGCCAAAATTCCGGCCGGGCAGCCTTTTGCCGGCAATCCTTCACCTGTAGCAATCGGAGACAACTTCGGCACAGGTGTGCCTATGATCAATGGTACTCCCCTGTATCCGGATCCAAATCTGCATTGCAATATTACAGTTTCATTTACAGACGTTAAGTTGCCTGAAATCAATTGTGTTACCAAGATTATCAGAACATGGTCTGTTATCGAATGGTCTTGTGACAACAGAGTGATACCGCCATTGGCTCCTCAGATGATTGAAATAGTGGATAATCAGGGTCCCCAGGTTGTTACTCCGGCCAATATCACAGTTACTACAAGCAATCAAGCCTGCCAGGCAAATGTAGTGTTCCCCATTCCGGTTTCTACCGACAACTGCGCTTCAGCAGCTCAGCTCAAGACAGATATTACCTATCCGGGTGGCTTTATTAAGCATGGTCAGCAGAATTTTGCCAGACTTCCGGTGGGAGTTCACACGATATTATATACTGTGTATGATGCCTGTCACAATTCATCTACTGCGGCTTCTACTGTTACAGTGGAAGACAATACAGCTCCGGTGGCAATTTGCGATGAATTTACAACTGTAGCACTTACCGTGGATGGTAATGCATGGGTGCCTGCCACAGTACTGGATGATGGTAGCTACGATGAATGTGGACTGGCTAAAATGTTGGTAAGAAGAATGAATAATGCCACTTGCGGTCCTTGTGCAAGACCCGAATTTCCTGGATTTACTTTCCTGGGTGAAATGGGTACCGGTGCATCAAAAAGGTTCTATTATCTTTCCAACCATACCGCTACTCCCAAAGTGGCCTTAAAAACAGCAAAGGCTATGGGTGGTTACGGAGTTTCATTTGAATCTTCTGCCGAGCGTACACAGGTGCACAACTGGGTAAAATCCCACAATCCTACACTGGATTATCTGATCGGTTATACTGATCTGGCTACTGAAGGTACTTTCGTTTGGGAAAGCGGTGCTACCAACAGTATGCCGGTGAATAATAATACAGCCTCTCAGGACTATGTAATAGTGGATGGCAATACTACACCTGCCCTGGATGGATTGTTCTATGCAGTGGACAATACTTCTGAGTATCGATATGTGGTGGAGATTTTTGATCCGTGTGGCTGGAGTTCTCATGTTCAGTTTTGTTGTGCAGATATTCCTGCCAATCAGATGGTGGCCTTCAGAGTCATTGACAAATCCGGCAACTGGAACGATTGTATGGTTTCGGTAGTGGTGCAGGACAAAATTCCGCCTACTATCACATGTCCGGCGCACAGAACGGTGAATTGTGATTTTGCATTCGATGCTAATAATCTTGCAGCGAGCTTTGGTACTGCGGTAGGATTCGATAATTGTGAGAATCCAAGAGTATCCGAAGTGGCTGACTTGTCAGGATTTCTGACATGTAGAATCGGTGAAATCAGAAGGACATTCACAGTCACTGATGCGGGAGGCAGGACTGCTTCTTGCGTACAGGTTATCACTTTTGTGAATAATAATGCATACAACGGACCGACAAACGGTCAATGGCCGGCTGACAGAGAAATGCATGGTTGTGATGATCCTGCAGATGCCATGTTCTCTCCCAATGCTCTGGGCAGACCTGTATTGAATGGTGATGCCTGCTCACTTGTAGGCGCCGATTATACAGATCAGGTATTCAGATTCAATAATAATGCAGACACTGCATGCTTCAAGATTTTACGTACCTGGACTGTGATAGATTGGTGTCAGAGATACCAGACCTCCGGTGGAGGATTCGAGTATAAAAAATGGGTACATACTCAGGTGATCAAAGTCAATAACAAGGTAGCTCCTACCATCACTTCACCTTTAAATCACGTCTCAGTCTGTACCTTTGACGACAGATGTGAGTCTGGTTCAATCACGCTCACAGCCAATGCTACCGATGATTGTACCCAGGTGTTAAGGTGGACTGCCAGAATTTATCCGAACAATGGCAGCCAGCTCGATCCTTCTTTGACGAGAACAGGCATGGGCAACACGGCAAATGCAAGTGGCACTTATCCAATCGGTACACACAGAGTCAACTGGTCTTTTGAAGATAGATGTGGTAATGTGGTTTCCAGAGATCAGTTATTCAGTATAGTGAATTGCAAGGCTCCTTCACCTGTACTCATACAGGCTTTGGCAGGAGATCTTATGCCTATGGGCAACGGACAGGGCATGTTGGAAATCTGGGCTTCGGATTTTGAGCAGAGCAGCTTCCACCCATGCTACAGCAATCTGATTTTCTCATTTGAGCCAATCACCGTAGTAAATGGTGTTCCGGTAGTCGTTCCTTCTAAAGTGTTCACTTGTGCCGACATTGGCAATAATAATCTGACGGTTTATGTCGGTGTACTGACTCCGATGGGTACAATCATTCAGGCTCACGCCAACGTAGTATTCAATGTTCAGAATAACAACAACGCTTGTGATGAAGGTGGAAGAAGAATGGTTGTGTCAGGTCAACTCACTACCGAAATGGATACGGAAGTGGAAAAGGTATTCGTCAGATTGGAAGGTACCGAAAAAGCAATGGTCACAGGTCAGGATGGTGCTTTCAGTTTCCCTGATTTGACACCGGGATCAAACTATGCGGTAAGACCTTTCAGAAATGACAATCCTGTAAATGGGGTTTCTACATTGGATTTGGTACTTATCCAGAGACATATTCTCAATATCGAAAGATTGAGTACCCCTTATAAATTGATTGCTGCAGATGCTACAAAAGACGGTAAAATTTCAGCTGGAGACCTTGTTGAGCTCAGAAAGTTGATCCTCGGATCCCAGGCTGATTTCACCAATAATACCTCCTGGAGATTTGTAGATAAATCTTACATCTTCACAAATCCTGATGATGCACAAAATGAGGCCTTCCCGGAAATTTACGATATCGCTTTACTTAATAATGATATGAAGATTGATTTTATCGCCGTTAAAACCGGGGATGTCAACTGTAGTGCTGCATCCAATAGCCAGCATCTGAATCTGGAGCCAAGAAGTGCCGAAAAGTTGATGATGAATATACCTGACATTACGTTCAGAAAAGGAGATATTGTGACTATACCTTTTACCAATGATCAGAATGTGGAGTTTGCCGGTATGCAGTTTACTCTTAAGTTCAATCCTTCTGCACTTAAGTTTTCTGAAGCGTTAGGCAATAGCTTGAGATTGACAGACGATAATTTTGGATTTGCAGGATTGGATAAAGGATACATTACCTTCAGCTGGAATCAGTTCAATGGTGTGAAAATGGAGTCCGGACAGTTAGTCATGACTTTAACTTTCGAAGCTGTTAATGATGGACAATTATCTGACGTATTGGCTCTTTCTTCAGATATTACTCGAGCAGAGGCATACGACATGAGCCTGAAACTTATGAATGTCGGGTTAAGATCTGTTGCTAAAACCAATGAATTATTTGCACTGCATCAGAACATTCCTAACCCGTTCAATTCAGTTACAGTCATACCGTTTGACTTACCTGAAGCATCTCAGGCTACACTTTCTGTATTTGATCTTAATGGAAAGTTGATACTTGAGAGATCCATCAATGGTAATAAAGGCAGAAATACTTTCTCACTGGATAGATCAGTCCTGCAAGGCAATGGTATGATGTATTATGTGTTGAAGGCTGGCAACAATACTGCTACCAGAAAAATGATTATTATCGAATAATATTTTCAGTTCATAGTTCCCCTTTGATTTGGGATGGGACCCCTTTCAGAATGTTAAACTTCCGAAAGGGGTCTTTTTTATTATTTAAAATTGCCCAAGGTTTATAGTCTGCATATGACCCCTAAAAATCAAGGGTACTGCTATGCTCCTTCAGAAACTTTTCTTTTTGTTTGTAATCAGGCATGATTCCCTCCACAATTCTCCAGAAACGGTCGGAATGGTTCATTTCTATCAGATGGGCTAATTCATGGATGATCACATAGTCTATTACATCTTCAGGAGCTAAAAGCAATCTTAGGGAAAAATTCAGATTTCTTCCGGAAGAACAGCTGCCCCAGTTTGTCTTATTATACTTTAGCTTTACTGATGAAAACTTTTCTTGGAAATAGGCTTCGTTGATTTTTTTTACCCTTTCATGTATGATTGGTTCAAAATACCTTTGAAATATTTTGATAAGCAGCTTTTTGATAAGTCTTTGTTCATCGTAGGCTCCTTGAGATGGTAAACCTATTTCAAGTCTGTCTCCTGCCATCCTTATTTTCGCCACACTCAATTCCTCCCTATGGATGACTAATGTAAAAGTATGATGGTAGATACTGATGGATTGACCGTTGGTATAACCTACAGACTTTTTATAGCGTGTGAGTACATGAGGCTTAGTTTTATTCAGCTGGACCAACCATTCAGATAGCCATTGGATTTTAGCATCTATACCGGTTATCCGGTATTCCATGATAGGTATTCTCAGAATTACATGATCAGCCCCCCAATGAAGCTCTGCTGTTTTTGCGATGTTCAGCTATTACCTTTACAGGAATACTTTGGCCATCTATCTCTATGACTTCAAATTTTTGCACTTTTATGATTTAAGCCTTTCAAATTCCTGCATCAACCCTACCAGTTTTTCAACACTGTCAATATCCATGGCATTATATATAGATGCTCTGAAGCCACCTACAGACCTGTGACCTTCCAGTCCTACAAGTCCTTCTTTTTTACAGTTTTCAAGAAATTCTTTTTCAAGATTTCTGTCATGAAGGAGAAAACATACATTCATGTCTGACCTGTCTTCTTGATTTACAGGAGAATAGAACATGCTGTTTCTTTCTATTTCCTGATATAGTAAATGACTTTTCTGTATGTTCTTTTTTTCCATTGCCGCTACTCCTCCGGATTTTTTGATCCACCTCATAGTGAGCATCGAAACAAAAACCGGTAATACTGGCGGTGTATTGTACATTGAGCCGTTCTCTATGTGATTTTCATATTTCAGCATGGAGGGTATCTGTCTTTTTACCCGACCCAGTAAGTCTTTCCTGATGACTACCAGAGTTGTACCTGCGGGTCCCATATTTTTCTGTGCACCTGCATATATTACTCCAAATTTATTGATATCAAATTGTCTGCTGAAAATGTCAGATGACATGTCTGCCACAAGAGGCACCTGCACATCTGGAAACTGCTTGTATTGTGTACCGTAGATTGTGTTATTGCTTGTTAAATGCAGATAAATATATCCATCTTCCAATGCAGGTATTTTAGGTATGTGAGTGTAGTTATCCGCTTTTGAAGAAGTAACCACATCTATGTTGCCAAAAAGCTTTGCTTCCTTAATGGCTTTGGAAGCCCATGTTCCGGTATCTGTGTAAGCTGCTTTCTCATCTTCATTCAGTAGATTCATCGGCACCATAAAAAACTGGCTGCTTGCCCCACCCGACAAAAACAATACTTCATAGTCATCGCCTGCTCCAAGCAGCTCTCTCACAAGACTTACTGCTTCCTCCATCACTTTTATAAATTCCTTTGATCTGTGCGAAATCTCCATTATTGAAAGACCGCTGCCAGCAAAGTTTAAGATTTCCTTTGATGTCTCTTCTATCACCTCTTTAGGGAGTATCGCTGGTCCTGCATAAAAATTATGAATTTTCATATTTGATTTTTTTTATTGAATAATAATGTCAATATAAAATTGAGTATTGTCTTCTTAACTGTATTAGCTGGAAAGCTCAAAAAACTTTCAAAATTGATTGAGTCAACCTTAATGCCGTGGCTTTTTTATGAATATGATTTTAAGACTAAATTTCGCCCTGCAAAGTTCA
>JADJWN010000004.1:307500-333163 GCA_016716335.1 Saprospiraceae bacterium
TTTGACAAGGTTGGAGAGAAATAAACAGAGAAGAGAGAGACAGAGAAAGAGAGAGAATAGAAAAAAGAGCGAAACAAAGGTAAGATTGAAGAGCAGGAAGCAAATAAGAGCGTATGGGGAATGCCTTGGCTTCTCAGAGACGACGAAGGACGTGGTAAGCTGCGATAAGCTACGGGGAGTTGCAAACGAGCTTTGATCCGTAGATGTCCGAATGGGGAAATCCTGCAGGTTGAAGACCTGTAACCGGCCTTAGGCGGGAGAGAACCCGGGGAAGTGAAACATCTCAGTACCCATAGGAAGAGAAAACAATAGTGATTCCGTGAGTAGTGGCGAGCGAAAGCGGAGAAGCCCAAAGCGGTTATAGGAGAGTGAGTGGAACGTAATTGGAAAATGCGACCGTAGGGGGTGATAGTCCCGTACACAGAAGCGAAAGTATAGTGAAGATGAGTAAGGCGGAACCGGAGGAATCCTGTCTGAATAAGCCAGCACCATCTGGTAAGGCTAAATACTCCTTGGAGACCGATAGCGAACAAGTACTGTGAAGGAAAGGTGAAAAGGACCCCAAGAAGGGGAGTGAAAAGACCCTGAAACCATACGCTTACAAGCGGTCGGAGTTCCGATTTATCGGAATGACGGCGTGCCTTTTGCATAATGAGCCTACGAGTTACTCTTCACTAGCAAGTTTAAGCACTTCAGGTGCGGAGGCGAAGCGAAAGCGAGTCTGAATAGGGCGATTGAGCTAGTGGAGGTAGACGCGAAACTGAGTGATCTACCCATGGGCAGGTTGAAGTCCCGATAGTCTCGGGATGGAGGACCGAACTGGTAAACGTTGAAAAGTTTTCGGATGACCTGTGGGTAGGGGTGAAAGGCCAATCAAACTGGGAGATAGCTCGTACTCCCGAAATGCATTTAGGTGCAGCGTTGAGAAGAGTGTCATGGAGGTAGAGCTACCGATAGGGCTAGGGGCTTCACCGCCTACCAACCCCTGACGAACTCCGAATGCCATGACATTGCATCAGCAGTGAGGCTATGGGTGCTAAGGTCCATAGCCGAGAGGGAAACAACCCAGACCAACAGCTAAGGTCCCCAAATACTATCTAAGTTGGAAAAAACGATGTGAGGAATGCAGACAGCTAGGATGTTGGCTTGGAAGCAGCCATTCATTTAAAGAGTGCGTAACAGCTCACTAGTCGAGCGTTCTTGCGCGGAAAATGATCGGGCATCAAGGTAGTTACCGAAGCTTTGGGTATCCGCCGAAGGCGGGTGAGGTAGGGGAGCATTCTGAAGTTGAAGAAGATATACTGTGAGGTATGTTGGAGAGTTCAGAAAAGAAAATGTAGGCATAAGTAACGATAAGGAGGGTGAGATCCCCTCCCGCCGTAAGACTAAGGGTTCCTGGATCTATGCTAATCAGATCAGGGTTAGTCGGGGCCTAAGGGTAAGCCGAGAGGTGAGACCGATGGGAAACGGGTCAACATTCCCGTACCTGTGAATACTGCGATGGGGTGACGGAGAGGCGTAAGGACTGCGTACTGACGGAATAGTACGTTGAAGTGAGTAGGTTATGAGACGGCAGGCAAATCCGCCGTTGAGCTGATGCACGATAGTACAGTGAATTGCGTGCGATTCATTGATAATGTCCCTAAGCGAGCTTCCAAGAAAAACCTCTAAGCTTCAGGTATAAAGTGCCCGTACCGCAAACCGACACAGGTAGTCGAGGAGAGTATCCTAAGGCGCTCGAGTGAATCGTGGCTAAGGAACTAGGCAAAATGGCCTCGTAACTTCGGGAGAAGAGGCGCTCCGTGTAAGAGTGGAGCCGCAGTGAAAAGGCCCAGGCGACTGTTTAACAAAAACACAGGACTCTGCGAAATCGTAAGATGAGGTATAGGGTCTGACACCTGCCCGGTGCCGGAAGGTTAAGGAAGGGGGTTAGCGCAAGCGAAGCTCTTGACTGAAGCCCCGGTAAACGGCGGCCGTAACTATAACGGTCCTAAGGTAGCGAAATTCCTTGTCGGGTAAGTTCCGACCTGCACGAATGGTGTAACGATCTGGGCACTGTCTCAGCCACGAGCTCGGTGAAATTGAAGTATCGGTGAAGATGCCGGTTACCCGCAATGGGACGAAAAGACCCCGTGCACCTTTACTACAGCTTCACATTGAGCTTGAGTATAAGATGTGTAGGATAGGTGGGAGACTGAGAAGCGGCCACGCCAGTGGTTGTGGAGTCGACGTTGAAATACCACCCTTCTTATACTTAGGTTCTAACCCGCCGTAGGCGGGGACATTGTGTGGTGGGTAGTTTGACTGGGGTGGTCGCCTCCAAAAGAGTAACGGAGGCTCGCAAAGGTACCCTCAGTATGGTTGGTAACCATGCGAAGAGCGTATTAGTATAAGGAGCTTGACTGAGAGACCGACGGGTCGATCAGGGACGAAAGTCGGCTAAAGTGATCCGGTGGTTCCGTATGGAAGGGCCATCGCTCATAGGATAAAAGGTACGCCGGGGATAACAGGCTTATCTCCCCCAAGAGCTCACATCGACGGGGAGGTTTGGCACCTCGATGTCGGCTCGTCACATCCTGGGGCTGGAGAAGGTCCCAAGGGTTGGGCTGTTCGCCCATTAAAGTGGCACGCGAGCTGGGTTCAGAACGTCGCAAGACAGTTCGGTCTCTATCTATTGTGGGCGCAGGAATATTGAGAAGATCTGACACTAGTACGAGAGGACCGTGTTGGACAGACCTCTGGTGTACCTGTTGTGGCGCCAGCTGCATTGCAGGGTAGCTAAGTCTGGAACGGATAAGCGCTGAAAGCATCTAAGCGCGAAGCCAACTTCAAGATGAGTATTCCAATCCGACTTGATCGGAAGGAGGGTTGTAGCAGATGACTACGTTGATAGGCTACAGGTGGAAGTGCAGTGATGTATGGAGCCGAGTAGTACTAATTACCCGAAAGCTTCCTTTTTTTTAAAGAAGAAAGAAAAAGACAATTACCTTAAAGATTTGATCTGAAAGTACTGTTCAGGATCGGACTTCTGAAGATCTCAGACTCAGGAAGTTTGTATCTGCTCTCCGCCAATTGTCAAAAAGAGAAAAAGAGAAAGAAACGAGATATATATCATCAGGGATTGAAAGGAGGAGAAGAGACTGAAAAGAGAAGATACTGAGAAGATATATATGAAGAAGAGATAGGTGGTTATAGCGAGGGTGTTCCACCTCTTCCCATTCCGAACAGAGAAGTTAAGCCCCTCAGCGCCGATGGTACTGCGAAAGTGGGAGAGTAGGTCGCCGCCTTTTTAATGAGCGCCATGTTAAGAAATTAGCATGGCGCTCTCCTTTTTAGACCAGGGTACATTTTCAATTAGCATAAAAGTATTTTCTAATACAATTTGGTATAGTAAGCTATATTATTATTTGCATTCTACATATGTTAAAAATGTGTTTTACAACAGATAATCCGGTTTTATATTTCAACTGAAAATAAGGAGGTTTACTATCCTGTATTTATCGTTATCACATGAATCTATGGGTTTAAAACACAAATACACCGTAAAGACACAAATTAATTGTTCGATATAGTTAAGCAACTTGTCTAAATTTGTGTTTCAGTACTAGAAGTTTAATTATATGAATCCATATTGGAGGTTTGAAACTCAGTCATGGTTATTTATTTTGTTGTTTGCAGGGATGATTCTTATTCCCGTATGGATGACTACTGGATTCAATTATACCTTCTATTTTGAAAACATCATTTCCATCATAGTCTTTCTGAGTTTTACAAAGTATATTTTCTTGCTGAGATTTACTCCATATGCAAGGATGAAGTGGGTCAAGTTTGCAGCAGTGTTTTTATGTATTCCTGTTTTTTTATTATTGATAGATAATTTATTTGATTTTCAGCGTTTTGTGGATGAGAATGGCACAATATCATTTTTTAGGGGTTCTACCGATTTGTCTGACTATAATTTTGGAAAATTTATCAAATATCAATTCATACTTTTTACGGTCGCAGCGCTTGTCAGTACTGTATTTTTACCTGTAAGATTGATTATGTCATTCTGGAGAGTAAGAAATACCAAAGATCAGGTTTAATATTTTAAAATAAATTTTATGTCATTAGTCACCGAATTTAATGAATACAGGTCTAAAATGAATGAGCGGATAATGGCTCAGGACAACAAAGTATTGAAGCGTTTTTTCAGTCTTGATAATCAGACCTATCAGGATGGTGCTTTGTCTGAAAAGACGAAGGAGTTGCTTGGACTTGTGGCATCTATGGTGTTGAGGTGTGATGATTGTATAAAATATCATTTAGGTACATGCTACGACCTGGGGGTGACTACCGATGAAATTTATGAAGTTTTTTCAATAGCAAATCTTGTAGGAGGGTCGATCTGTATACCTCATACAAGAAGAGCAGCTGAATACTGGGACGCTCTGCTCAACGAAGAGCATTGATATCTTCGACGAAAAATAAATCAGATATTATTTTATCTGCTATAAATTTACCCTCTCTGGATAAATAAAAATTGTTACAGTTATTTATCAGGTGTCCCGATATTAAGTATTCAGCAGCGTTTTGATTAAAATAATTTGCAAAATAATCGCCGAATTCCTTTTTTATTTTATCCATTGATACTCCCCACTTGGTCCTTAAGCCGGTCATTATATACTCATTGTATTTAGTTTCCCTGCTTAATACTTCAGTTTCGCAGATTGGAAATCCGGCTTCGATATTTTTAATATACAATGCATTATTGGCAAGATTCCAGGATCGGGAAGATCCGTCATAGGAATGGGCAGAAGGACCTAAACCAAGATACGGTACTGATTTCCAGTAATTTGAATTATGTACAGCAAATTTGTTGTCCATGGCAAAATTGGAGATTTCATAATGGTCATATTGATGATTTTCAGCAAAATCCATCAGAAGCTCAAATTGATGATGCACCTTTTCATCTTCCGGCAAAATGACTGATTTTTTATTTACAGCATAGTGCAAAGCTGTTTTTTCTTCCACAGTCAAGGCATAGGCCGAAATATGAGGAATATTTAATGCTGATACTCTCTCCAGATTGGACAGCCACATTTCGTCCGTGGTACCCGGACATCCGTAAATCAGATCTATGGTGATATTTTCGAATCCTGCATCCTGTGCCAGTAAAATTGCACTAATTGCCTGGGAAGCATCGTGTGCTCTGGTCATGAACTGCAGATCCTCATCAAAAAAAGATTGAACTCCGATGCTCAACCTGTTTATTCCCAATTTCTTATATGCCTGGAGAATATCTGAATTCAGATCATCAGGATTGGCTTCCAGTGTAATTTCGGTATTTTCATTCCAATGAAAATATTTTGAAAGTGTATGGAGAATTTTATCCAAATCCGGGATTTCTAAAAGACTTGGAGTGCCGCCTCCAAAATATATCGACTGCAGTTCATTTGTATTCAGATAGTTGTATCTCATGGATATTTCAGTGGTGAGAGCTTCTAACAGCAGACTTTTAAGCTTTAGGGAGGTGGAAAAATGAAAATTGCAGTAGCTGCATGCTTTTTTACAGAAAGGGATATGGATATATATGCCTGCCATGGACTGATGATCAAATCAATTTTCGCACCAAAGGTAGCAAGCTTGGTCCATTGCGTAGCTTAGATAAAGCTGTTTAACTTTATTTCCTTGGCTTAATTTGGCTTATCTATATTTTATCACACTTAATTTTGTTGTTTTGTGGTTTTAGAATTGAGATTGTGGTCAATATTTTCCTGATGTTTTCTAAACACTTATACATTACAAAGATGATCATAATACTGTGTCTGAGCATGGTAACTAAGCTTTTTACACAGGAAATGACGGGGAAAATCTCATTCACACATACAGATTCCGACAATGAAACCCGGCAAGAATTTTTTAAAGCTAAAGATTCATTGGGATTGGCCCAATTAACTCAGTCTAAAATAAAAAAATGGCAGTCGGAAGGATACATAACCTCAACGCTGGATAGTGTCCGTTGTGCCAGTGATAGTTGTGTGTTTTATGTTTACAAAGGGGAAGTCTGGAAATCGGGGATATTGAAAATAGACAAATCGCAAAGATCTGTGATTGAGGCTGCGGGGATGCTTCGTGTGTATAATCCCGGCAAGATATTGGATTCCAGAGAAGTAACGCAGCTCAAATCCGGTCTGGCTAAACATTTTGCAGATCACGGCTATCCATTTGCCAAAGTAGGCATGGATTCTGTAATATTCGAAGAAGGAAAAATGTCGGGAACACTTGTGACCAATCCCGGACCTTTCATCATTTTTGATACTTTCAATCTTACTGGTTTTAATATTGTGTCGGGACATTTTCTGACTCAATATCTGCAGATAAAAAAAGGTCAGCCCTACAGCCACAGTAAGGTGGAACAGATCAATACAAAATTGAATGCTTTAAGTTTTATGAAAGCTGCTACTCCTCCCACTGTGAGTTTTATTAATAATCAGGCAAAAGTTAATCTCAATCTGGCTTCCCGGCCTGCCAACCGATTTGATTTTATTCTGGGAGTATTGAGACAACCTAATAGCCCTGCGGGCAGCAACTTTGTCATTACCGGAGATATTCTGGCTGAACTGAACAACCGTTTTGGTATGGGAGAGTATGTATTTGGTCAGTTCAAGCGACTGAAACCAGAAAATCAGGAAGTTATTCTAAAATCAGAATTTCCATATCTGCCTGGCTTGCCGGTTGGAAGTCATCTGGATTTCCGGATTTTTAAATTCGGTACCGAAAATATTGATGTCGTATTAAATGCCGGTGGGCAGTATATATATGGGGAATTCAATCAATTGAAATTTGGATGGGTGCTTCGGTCTTCCAGACTTATTGAAGTCAACCGAAATCAAATCATTCAAAACAGACGGCTCCCCGCAAGATTAGATGTGGTTTATTCCGGCGTAGGCATGCATATTATCAACAGACAATTGGATAACCGGCTCAATCCATCCAGAGGACTACTTGTACAGACTGCCATAAACGGGGGAAGACGGAGAATTATTCCCAATGTGACCATCACTTCAATTGCGGGATTTGAACAGAGTTATGATACCCTGAGACTGAATTCCGGCTTACTGGATGTAAGTGCTGCCATAGAGTACTATGTTCCGCTGGGTGAGAGATTTACCGTAAAATCTGCATTTAACGGAGGTATCCGGTATAACGAAAACGGTATTTTTGAGAATGAAAAGTTCAGACTGGGAGGCAACCGATTGCTGAGGGGATTTGATGAGGAGAGTATTTTTACGGATCGATATGGGTTTATCACCGTAGAGTTAAGACTTTTATTTGACCGCAGTTCCTATCTGACCCTGCCTTTTTTTGATTTTGGATTTACCCGGGTACAGAGCAACGGAGAGCACATCATTGACAGAGTACTGGGCACAGGGATAGGGCTCACTTTTGGTACAAATGCCGGAATTTTTAATATTTCTTTTGCAGCAGGGAGCAGACTGGGCAATCCATTGGACTTCGGACAGATGAAAATCCATTTTGGATATGTCAGTCTCTTTTGAGACTATTCAGCCAAACAAAGTACTGCTCAGATAACGGTCGCCTCTGTCGCAAGCGATAAAAACTACTACACCTTCCTCCAATCGCGATGCGAGCTCGAGGGCAACTTTGGCAGCGCCTCCGGTGCTCATACCTGCAAATATGCCTTCATGCAGTGCCAGTTTTCTGGCGGTAATTATTGCATCTGCTTCACTGACATCCGTAATGATATCTACCCTGGAGGGATCAAATATTGCAGGTATATACTCTGGTGGCCATCTGCGGATACCCGGGATGGAATCACCTTCTACCGGCTGGCAGCCTACGATGGTCACCTCAGGATTTTGAGACTTTAGATACATGGAAGTGCCCATAATGGTGCCTGTGGTGCCCATAGCACTGACAAAGTGAGTGATTCCTCCAACTGTGTCTCTCCAGATTTCAGGGCCTGTGGTGTGATAATGGGCCAAATAATTGTCTTTATTGGCAAACTGATTGAGCATATAATATCCTGACTTCATGGCCTTTTCTTCGGCATAATCCCTGCAAAGCTCAATATTGTCCAGCAATGTCACCCTGGCTCCGAAAGCCTGCATCGTTAGTACCCTTTCTCTTGTACTGTTGGATGGCATCACCAATTCTATGGGGATACGGTAAATGCCTGCCATAAGTGCCAATGCTATTCCCGTATTGCCGCTGGTAGCTTCTATCAGTGTGATATCGGGTGCAACATCCCCCCTTATGAGGGCTTGCTCTATCATATTTCTGGCAGCTCTGTCCTTGACGCTTCCACCCGGATTATGCCCTTCCATCTTGGCATATACTTTCACCCTTGGATTCGGATTTAAGCTACGTAATGCCACAAGTGGCGTATTGCCTACAAAGTCTGTGATGGATGCCATATTACCTGATTAAGATACAGTTAAATTTGGTTCTTTAATAATGGTGTCAGGCTGGTGATAGACTCTGGAGTAAGGTGGTACGGAATGTGTCAGCCATACATTGCCTCCGATGATACTTCCTTTGCCTATGACGGTATCACCTCCAAGGATGGTGGCCCCGGCATAGATGACCACATCGTCTTCTACCGTCGGATGTCGTTTGGTGTTTGCCAGATTTTTGTGGATGCTGAGTGCTCCCAGGGTCACTCCCTGATAAATTTTGACATTATTGCCGATCTGACAGGTTTCGCCGATTACTACTCCTGTGCCGTGGTCAATAAAAAATGATGCACCTATGGAAGCAGCAGGATGTATATCTACTCCGGCTTTGGTATGTGCATGTTCTGACAGTATTCTGGGAATCAGGGGAATATCCAGTTTATACAGCGCATGTGCTATGCGGTGGATGAAAACAGCATAAAAACCCGGATAAGCCCGGATAACTTCAAATTCGGAATAGGCCGCAGGATCACCATCCACAAGGCTTTGTACATCTGTATTGAGAATTTCATAGATCCCCGGAATCTGTCTAAAGAACAGCTGACTTTTTTCTTCGATACAATCCTCCGGACATGCTTTGGTGTGTTTTAATATCTGCACCAGCCTTGCCTGCAATTCTGCAAAAACTGATTTCAGCTCAGATATGTCATTATACCTGACAAGTGTATGTTCAGGGAAAAGTACATCCAGCAGATTGTCCACCCATCCGGTCAATTCTTTGGTGGAAGGTACTTCAGGTGTGTGCCTGTGCCTGTTCAGGATATTTTTCAGAAATTGTTCATTCATATTATTCAAGCAATGTTTAATACACCGGTTTATTTGGGGATAAGTCGTACAATTGGACATATCATCTCCTCCAGTGAAATGCCTCCATGCTGAAATGTGTCCTTGAAAAAGTTGTTGTAATAACTGAAATTGTTGGGATACAGGAAGAAAATATCTTCTTTGGCAAAAATGTAAGTGCTGCTGACATTGGGACTGGGTAAGCCTGCATCTGCAGGATTGCGGATTTCGAGCACATCTTTTTTATCATACTGGAGATTCCGGCCTACTTTATATCTAAGGTTGGTGGTGGTTTCACGGTCTCCGATAACTTTGGAAGCATTGCTGACTCTGATCGTGCCGTGGTCTGTAGTGATGACGAGTTGAATGTCTTTTTCTGCGAGTTTTTGAAGAGCAGCCCATAACTGTGAATTAAGAAACCAGGATCTGGTCAATGATCTGTATGCTTTCTCATCACCTGCCAACTCTTTCAGTACTTCCATTTCTGTACGGGAGTGCGATAGCATATCAATAAAATTATACACTATGACAGTAAAGTCATTATTTAGATAATTCAGAGCATTGTCCAGCATTTGTCTGGCACTGCTGACATTCGTCACTTTGACATATTCTGTTTTAATTTCTTTTCTGACAATTCTTTTGAGTTGTTCACGCAGGAGTTCTTCTTCTTTGAGATTTTTACCTCCTTCTTCATTGTCATTAAGCCACCAGTCCGGAAATCTCTTCTGAATATCCAAAGGCATGAGACCGGCAAAAATGGCATTTCTGCTGTATTGGGTAGCAGTAGGCAGGATTGAGTAGAAGTAATCTTCTTCTTCCACTCTGTAAAGCTCCGACAGGATGGGCTCAATTACTTCCCATTGATCATAGCGGAGATTGTCCATGAGTACCATGACCACCGGTTTATTTTGCTGAAATAAAGGAAAAACCTTATCTTTCATCAAGGCGGGAGACATTCTTGGCCCTTTGTTGTTTTTTATCCAATCCAGGTAATGCTTATTGATAAATTTTGAGAATTCCTTATTGGCTTCGCTTTTCTGCATGGATAGAATTTCTTTCATCTGCGGATTGTTGCTGTCATCCATTCTGATCTCCCAGGAGATTATTTTACGGCAGATATTTACCCAGCCTTCATAATCCGGCACATTGTGTATCTCCATCATGATATTGCGAAACTCCTGCTGGTAGTCAGTAGCTGTTTTTTCGGATACCAGTCTTTTGTTATCCACTATTTTTTTTAACGAAAGCAGAATCTGATTTGGATTGACAGGTTTGATGAGATAATCATCAATCTGGGCACCGATGGCTTCTTCCATGATGTTTTCAGCCTCATTTTTGGTGATCATCACCACCGGGATGTTGGGATTTTTCTCCTTGATGCGGGACAGCGTTTCCAAACCTGTGAGTCCCGGCATGCTTTCGTCTAGAAAAACAATATCTATCGAAGGGTCTTCATCCAGCTGGTCGATGGCATCGTGTCCGTTACTTACAGTGGATACTTCGTAGCCTTTTTTTTCGAGAAAAAACAACTGAGGTTTCAGCAGATCTATTTCGTCATCAGCCCACAGGATCTTTATTTTGTCAGACATATGTTCAGGATTAATTTTAGTTTTGTGATTATTCCGGATCAGGATGTTCAGTATGAATGCCCTTATTTAGTCTGCATTACGAAGCGCTGATTCATCTATTACCGGAGGTATTTTGTTAAATTAACAAAGTTGGGAACGATTGGTTATCGATAATATTTCGATGAAATGGTAAAAAAACGAATTTTTAACGATCCGGTATATGGACTGATCAGTTTTAAGCACGAGTCTGTGTACAGGATTATTGATCATCCGGCGTTTCAGAGGTTAAGACGTATTTCCCAACAGGCACTTTCACACTATGTGTATTCGGGAGCCCTGCATACCCGTTTTCAGCATGCACTCGGAGCGGTACATCTGATGACAAGAGCATTGGATACTCTGACTTCCAAAGGGGTACTCATCAGTGATGAAGAGTATGAAGCAGCATGTATAGCCATTTTACTGCATGATGCAGGTCACGGACCTTTTTCCCATGCACTGGAGCTCGTTTTGGTCAATGTGCACCACGAAGCCATGTCCTACAGTATTATGCGGCAGATTGCCCTAGATCTCAATCTGGATTTGCAGCTTGCCATGCAGATTTTTTCAGCACAATACCGCAGACCATTTTTTCATCAACTTGTTGCAGGTCAGCTGGATATAGACCGGATGGATTACCTCAACAGAGACAGCTATTATTCCGGGGTAGCAGAGGGAGTGATAGGGTATGACCGCATTATCAAAATGCTGGATGTATCCGACGACCGGCTTGTAGTAGAGGTAAAGGGAATCTATTCCATAGAAATGTATCTTATGGCCAGAAAGACCATGTACCAGCAGGTATATCTGCATAAAACTGTGGTAGCGGCTGAATTCATGCTTATATCTATTCTGCGAAGAATGAAATACCTTGCGGGAAAGGGTGAGATACTCAAAGTTTCTGAACCATTAAAATATTTTCTCGAATTGCCGGTTTCAGACAATCAGATGGTACAGGATGCGGAACTGCTGGATAAATACCTTCAACTGGATGATATTGACATATTGCACGCCATAAAAGCCTCGGCATTTCATCCGGACAGGATATTGAGCAGGTTGTGTGCCGATCTGATGCACCGGAGACTTTTCAAAGTGAGCACAGGCAGTGAAGAGGCAGTGAAGAAAAAGGTCGCATCACTAAAAGAGAGGCTGATGAATAAAGAAAATCTTACCGAAGAAGAGAGCAGCTATTTTGCAGGACTGAAAAAAGAGCATCTGCCGGTATATAAGAGCGGCAAAGAAGAGATTATGATGAAAATGAAAAACGGCACATTGAAAAAACTCAGTAAACTGCTGCCTGAATATAAGGACAGAGAAGTGGTGAAATATTATGCTATAGGTATGAAATACTGATCATTTGAAAATTATCATATGAAAGAAATTGATCTATTTATCAGCAGGAAGGTGCAGGAAGGAGCAGAAAAAGAAGATATTGTGACTCAGGTACTGGAGAATTTTCCTGAACAGGCCCATACATCTATTAAGCATATACTGAATATGGTGGACGAGCAAATCGTCATTCATCAAATCAGATTGCAGACCAGATCTTTTGGTATCCAAAAGATGGCTATTGGTGCATTGTTGCTGGTAGCAGGATTGGGCGTCACTGCATTTACCTGGTATAGTGGATACAGCACTTACATACTTGCTTATGGAGCTCTGATCACGGGTGCATACTTTATGTATAATGGGTACAAAACATATACGTCCAACCCTCAGAAGCAACTGCGGAAGTTTTCAAACTTCAAAAGATGAATTTCTGCACCGGACTTCCTTAATCAACTTTTTATCGGGCAGAATTATTCACCATTCGAGTCAACAGTCAAAATTTATCAGCTGATTGCAGAAAACGCTGACTCTTTATGAACAGATATCACAGATCGAGCAGTAACCGGAGCATTTTTATCTGTTCATTTAACTTACCATGTTTGGCTTCGGCATTGATATACCGTTTTTTGCGTGAAGCAGCATATACCGACATGGATCCATCGTCTATGGGTTTTTCATTCTGGAGTACTACGTTATATCTTTTCTGATACAGGAGGCTGAAATCCCTTCTTTCTGTGACAATAAAGAACTCGCTGTTATTTACATTCGGATTGATGTAAATATCAGAACATGACAGCGTATTGCCATCGGCTACGTCGTTTTTGCGTACATAGGAGGTGATATTGTAAGATTCCGGTGTGTATTTCCTCCAGAAAAGCCAGCGTGATTTACATTCGGCGGGCTCGTTTTTATTGTTGTGCAGTGCAATAATCAAGGGATAATCTGCAATATACCCCCAGATTTCGTCTGCAAGTTTCTTTACCATATTTACTACCGTATCATCTATCGGATCATCCCCTTTGGCAGGAGCTATATTTCTTCGGAGCAGCTCTTTGTCATCGGTAAAAATACGGTTGGGATCCACTCTGTATTCCTTTTTATTATGTCTGAATGTGATAAATCTGTTTTTTTCGCCTGCAGGGCTGTGTCTCAGGGTTACCAATCTGCCTCCGTATTTCTGGGCAATCTCCACTCCGGCCTCCAGGGATGTTGATTCATTTTCATGTACATGGACAAAAGCTACCTGTTCTCCCTCGTAATCCCGAATTTCAATTTGTACTGGAGTAATGCCCAATAGTACAGATTTGAAGGTCACTGACTGAGCATGGATGTTTACACCGGTAGATAATACCCACAAAATCGACAGAATGTTATGCATCAATAACAAGCCCCTGACTGATAAAAATTTCATAATATACAAAATTGAATGAGTGGCAAAAATACGATTATGAAGGATATATGGGGTAAAACCAAATGTTGTCCTATGATTTTGAAGTAAATTCATACGCTGTCTGATGCAGAACATGTATGACTACAGAGTGCGATACGGTCTTTAACAGATAGATTTCGGATATTCCACCGAATGATCACTGATTGTCTTGTCATATTAATATGAAATGCATAAGTTTTCCGGTATTGATAAAAAGGTTAAACTTGACTCCATGGCGGTTCAGATATGGATTTTTTTCATATAACCTTGATATGTTTTCATTTTCTTTTGATTACTGTCTATATTTGCAGGCAAATACATTCAAACCTGCATGGAATCCCCTCATAAAAACAAGGCTGTACTGCTGCTGGATGACGGCACCTGGTATGAAGGCAAAGCGGCCGGTATCACAGGCACTACAACCGGAGAAATCTGTTTTAATACCGGAATGACCGGCTATCAGGAAATATTTACAGACCCATCCTATTATGGTCAGATACTGGTCACGACCAATGTACACATCGGCAACTACGGGATCAAGGAGAGCGATACCGAATCAGAGAAAATACAAATCGCCGGATTGATTTGCCGCAATTTTACCAATGAGTACAGCAGACCTCAGGCAGATCAGGAAATTCAGCAGTATTTTGAAGATAACAATCTTGTATGCATACATGATGTGGATACCAGAGCAATCGTAAAGCATATCAGAGATAAGGGAGCGATGAATTGTATCATCTCTTCCGAGATATTTGATAAAGATACGCTCATGGAGATGCTCAGGAAGGTACCTTCTATGGAAGGCCTCGAGTTGGCCAGCAAAGTGTCCACTCCTGAGGCTTACGAAATGGGAGACTCCAAAGCTGCATACAGGGTGGCAGTCATGGATTTTGGTACCAAAAGAAATATTCTTCGGTCACTTGCTGAACGTGGCTGTTATCTGAGGGTTTTCCCGGCCAAAACACCCGTAGCTCAGATACTTGAATTTAATGCTGACGGATATTTTCTGTCCAACGGCCCGGGTGATCCTGCGACGATGGATTATGCCATTGATACTGTTAAAGCTTTGATAAAGACCTGGAAGCCACTTTTTGGTATATGCCTCGGGCATCAGCTGCTAGCACTGGCAAACGATATACCCACCTATAAAATGCATCATGGACACAGAGGAGCCAACCATCCTGTGATCAACCTTAAGACCGGAAAGTGTGAAGTGACCAGTCAGAACCATGGATTCAGTGTGAGTGAGAAAGCAGTACAGGAAGCCGCTGATAAAGTGGAGATTACGCATCGCAATCTCAACGATGATACGGTGGAAGGTATCCGTATGAGATCAGTGCCTGCGTTTTCGGTGCAGTATCATCCTGAAGCCAATCCGGGGCCCCATGATTCCAAATATTTATTCGATGATTTTATACAATTGATAAAGCAAAGTAAAAACAACTGAAAATGAGCATCATCACTGATATCAGAGCCAGAGAAATTCTGGACTCAAGAGGCAATCCCACCATCGAGGTCGAAGTATGGACGGAAAACGGGATCGTAGGCCGTGCAGCAGTACCCTCCGGCGCATCAACCGGAAAGTATGAAGCCGTAGAGCTGAGAGACAATGATAAAAGCAGGTATCTGGGCAAAGGTGTACTCAATGCTGTAAATAATGTCGAAGACAAGATCTATGAAGCTCTGGTTGGTGAGGATGTGTTTGAGCAGCGCTACATAGATGATATCATGAATGAACTGGACGGTACGCCGAACAAATCAGTGCTGGGTGCAAATGCCATACTGGGTGTATCTCTTGCCGTAGCCAAAGCAGCTGCCGAGGAGTCAGGACAACCGCTGTACCGGTATATAGGCGGTGTGAATGCACATGTACTACCGGTACCCATGATGAATATCCTGAATGGCGGATCGCATGCGGACAACAGCATAGATTTTCAGGAGTTTATGATTATGCCTGTGGGTGCTGATGTATTCGAGGCGTTGAGGATGGGTGTTGAGGTCTTTCATCATTTGAAATCAGTGTTGAAATCCAAGGGATATTCCACCAACGTGGGTGATGAAGGCGGCTTTGCTCCCAATATCAAATCCAATGAGGAAGCTATAGAAATCGTGCTGAAAGCCATAGAATCTGCCGGATATAAACCCGGTATAGATATCATGATAGCGATGGATGCAGCCGCATCTGAGTTTTATGATGAAGAAAAAGGTCTGTACCACTTTCATAAATCCGGAGGGCCTAAACTTAGCTCTGATGAAATGATAGAGTACTGGTCAGGGTGGGTCAATAAATATCCTATTTTCTCTATTGAAGATGGATTGCATGAAGATGACTGGGACGGATGGGCCAAGCTTAATAAAGCATTGGGATCCAGAGTGCAACTGGTAGGTGACGATCTTTTTGTTACCAATACTAAGAGACTTCAGAAAGGAATAGACCTCTCAGTAGCCAACTCAATCCTGATCAAGGTAAACCAAATCGGATCACTGACTGAGACCATCGATGCCGTGAATCTTGCCACAAGAAACGGATTTACCTCCGTAATGAGTCACAGATCCGGTGAGACCGAAGATACCACTATCGCAGATCTGGCTGTAGCACTCAACACAGGTCAGATCAAAACCGGCTCAGCATCCAGAAGCGACAGGATAGCCAAATACAATCAATTGCTGCGTATTGAGGAAGAACTGGGTGATTCTGCGGTATATCCCGGCAGGTCATTATTAGGTTGACAATAGACTAAAATACAGGTTATGGCTGAAAATAAGAAAATACAGAAAGACATAGCGGATTTTCTGGGTATATCTCCCAGGTGGATCAATAAATACACCCTGGTAAGTGCCTTTTTTCTGGTGTGGATACTTTTTCTGGATAAGCACAATTTTTTTGCTTACCGTAAGTTGCAGACCACGATTTATGAGATGGAACAAGAAAAACTGGATCTTGACAAACAGATACAACAAGCCCTGCTGGATAAAAAAGATCTGGAAGAGAATCAGGAAAAATTTGCTCGGGAAAAGCATCTGATGCATAAGCCCGATGAGGAGATTATTTTAATTGAAAATAAGAAAAAGAAAAAGTAATGAGCGTTTTAGTCAATAAACATTCCAGAATCATTGTACAGGGATTTACAGGTAAGGAAGGTACTTTCCATGCGGAGCAGATGATAGAGTATGGTACCAATGTGGTGGGTGGGGTGACCCCCGGTAAAGGAGGACAGGAACACCTCGGCAGACCTGTATTCAATACAGTACGGGAAGCAGTAGAAAAAGTCGGAGCAGACACATCGATCATATTTGTACCGCCCGGCTTTGCAGCGGATTCTATTATGGAGGCAGCAGAAGCCGGTATCAAGGTCATTATCTGCATTACTGAAGGTATCCCGGTGCAGGACATGGTAAAAGCCAAAGCGTATATAGAGAAATATGACTGTACTTTGATCGGGCCCAATTGTCCCGGGGTCATCACACCGGAAGAAGCCAAAGTTGGTATCATGCCGGGCTTTGTATTCAGAAAAGGCAGGATAGGAGTGGTATCAAAATCCGGTACCCTGACCTATGAAGCTGCTGACCAGATTGTGAAGGCTGGGCTGGGTATTTCTACGGCTATCGGTATAGGCGGAGATCCCATAGTGGGTACACCTACCAAAGATGCGGTAAAAATGCTCATGGAAGACCCGGAGACAGACGGTATTGTAATGATCGGAGAAATCGGGGGAAATTATGAGGCTCAGGCTGCCAAGTATATCCAATCTACAGGTAATAAAAAGCCGGTTGTGGGCTTCATTGCAGGACAGACAGCACCCAAAGGCCGTACCATGGGACATGCCGGTGCCATCGTCGGCGGACATGAAGACACAGCTGAGGCCAAAATGAAGATTATGGCAGAATGTGGTATCCACGTGGTACACTCACCGGCAGAGATTGGCCAGAAGATGGTAGAGGCTTTGGGGAAGAAGTGAGATAAGCAGAGGCATAAAGAATTACATAGATAAGCATCCTACACTGAAAAAGCGGGGTCAGTAGATAAGCTGATTCCGCTTTTTTAGTTTTATGGTTTTGTTGATTTTGGTGAAGCTTCGAAAACCGTTTAAGCGTTTTAAAAGACGGAATGGTTGTGAGGACGCTACGACTAGCTATGTACATCTAGTATTTTCGGCTGGAAGCCGTGGGGATATGGAATCGTAGCGAGGACGCTACGACTAGCTATGTGTATTGTACATCTAGTATTTTCGGCTGGAAGCCGTGGGGATATGGAATCGTAGCGAGGACGCTACGACCAGCTATGTGTATTGTACATCTAGTATTTTCGGCTGGAAGCCGGGGGATATGGAATCGTAGCGAGGACGCTACGACTAGCGAGGGGGGTTGGATAAAGAATCCTGTTTTTTGTTTATCACATAATACAATCAAGCCTTAGATAATCCAAAAAACGATATCTTTGTTTTATTGTAAAATCCTTCACACTAATTTATACAGTGTAATAACAACATTAATAAACACTAATTAATCAAGGAAATGTACACCTATAAAATTCACTTGCATAAAGAAAGCGAAGGTGGATACACTGTTATTGTTCCGTCTTTACCGGGTTGTATAACCTATGGCGAAGATGTGGACGAGGCCATAGCAATGGCTAAAGAAGCTATTGGATTATACATTGAAGAATTGAAAGAGAGAGGAGAATCCATCCCGGATGACAGCAATACTTTGGAATATTCCTTAAACTTTGAAAATGTATGAATCTGAGCCCAGGGTATCTGATAAAAATTTTAGAACAAAATGGGTTTATTTTCAAACATTCCAAAGGCTCTCATCAATTATATTACAATCCAGTAAATTTCAAAACTGTAATTGTTCCTGTTCATGGTGGTAAGGATTTGAAGAAAGGAACTTTCCTGTCAATTCTTAAGCAAGCAGGTATAGATAAAGATAAACTGAGCTAAAAGTGTTTACTCCCACTTTAAAATGAAAGGAGCAGGAAATCTAGTGTTTCATGACACCTTATTTTATTACCTACTTGGCCTTACACCGGAGCATCTGCCGGTTGTCCCTTCACTAATTTGGTGAATTTGTTGACTACGATCCCGGTGATGTATCGGGTGCTGAGATAAACTTACATTCTTTTTGGGCGGCGTTTCAAAAATTAATCCAGGATATAACCACCTGTATCCAACAAGCCAAAAGTTAAACATTCTATATTTTTATATATGTAATGCACAGATATATATATATATATATAATTCAATAAATTATGAAAAAACTACCCAATAAATACCCTGCCTGCAATTTGTAAGTATCTAAGCACCACCCTTATGTTTGGTGCGAAAATTATCCTTTGTAAAAGAACTTTGACTACATGACGGCCGGTGTAAGGAAAGAAATTTGACATTTTTGGATAATACTATTTTATCATCTCTCAAACTAAAAGGAATTATGAAAACATTAAACATCAGAGTATGGACTCTGCTAATATTGATTTTATCAACCATGGGATGCCAAAAGGATGACCTGGAAACTTATTCAAAAAAAAGTACCAATCATGAATTGTTTTTTAACAATATTTCCTGGATTCAAAAGCAGTTTCCTTCACTACAAGTTCATCAGACGGAAAACAGAACAGGTGAATTTTCTGAACATCTGCGGGCAATACAATCAAAATTAAGAGAATTGGACAATACTCACGGAATTATTGATCGGATTATAGACCGATACGGCATGCCTGTGTGGGGAAGACCCTTGGTGCCGGAGGCCGTGGGAAATGCTCAGTATGTCTATTATTTTCCCTTACTGCATGGTAGTAATGAATTGGTAAACGGGGTGTTGAAGGTGACATTGAATTATGAAGGTCAGTTTAGTTTCAGGATATGGAATGATTTAAGGTTGTACAATCTGGTTTCATCTGATATTTTATCTGATGAGGTGTTAAATTGGGTGCCTGCATTTAATGAATTAAATTGGAGTTTATTTTCTGAAACTAAAGAATATTTGCAATATGCCATTAACGGGTGTTGGGATGATGTAATAGTTAATGTCATACATGTTACAAGTGCAGGACTGAATTGGCAAAATCAATGCCCTGATTTCAGTAAAAGACATGAAATCAGAAAAGGAGCATCAAACCCATACATAATAGTCGTTACAGTCAGAGTCTGGAATCCAAATTGTGGCGGTGATGAATTTGATGATAGCTGGACAGATATTTTCAATAATAACTTTAATAATGGTCCAGGATCCAATACAAATTTTCATTCCCAATGGCTTATTCTGGGTGATAGATTGCGGCCTTGGATAGAATACTGCAATAATTACAGTCCTTCGACAACTGACTTTAACGATAATATTTCAACTAATCCAGATTTTGATAAACTCAGAGATGATATATGCAATAAATTAAGTTTGATTTCAGGGATTTCAGGATTAGACACCAAATATCACCTTGATTTACTAATTGCTTTAGAATTAATGCGCATATCGATTGATGATTTAAAAGTGATCCTTAAAAAATATAGTGGACGACCCTTCCTAAATGAAGCAATTGAGAAATACCTAAATCATGTTAAAACAAATAGTTTCTCACAAATTACACTTCCACAATTTATGGATGCATATGCTATAATATACAGTTGGATGGCAAGTTTTGAAAATTTAAATGCCACTATTTTGGCACAGCAAATAGGACAAAGTCTGTTATCTCATCTTTTGATAAACCAAAGCAATCCATCATCCTGGATATCATTCATTTCAAAAGATAATCTGGATAAGATTCACTTATTCATGAGCCAGCATCCTGAATTAAATCTATCATTTCAGGAATTAAGCTGGTTGCTTCAGAACATGCATGAACTCAATGTATTGAATGGATTATACGACAATCCATTTTCACTAGCTACAGCCAATGCGTCCGCAAAGATTTATATGGCTTTGGCGATGGCTGATATGCTTAATCTCACAGCTGATCAAATAGCGCAAAATAACAAAGAATTATATAATAAAATCGGGGTTTTTTTGGAACAATATGGCTTGACAGAACATGCTGCAATTTCATCTGCCACCTGGTATTGTATTTTTAAAACTCAGTTTTTATATGATCAGCAGGCAGGTTTCAGCGATGCCATTGCAGTGGCGTTGGGTCCCGGATTTTATCTTTTCATTAAAGCATTTGGACCCGCTCTCAATGCATATGCCCAAAGTCAGGGATATCAGTTTCCATCCACAGCAGATCAGTGGTTTACATTAGGTGCTATTTTAGGGCCTGTTATCATAGATCTGGGCACAGATTTTATACCCATAGTTGGTGAAATTAAATCTTTTGCCAAAGGAATTAATGAAACGTTGGCCGGAAATTATTCAGGAGCGGGTGTAGAATTTCTGGCAGCTATCGCAGGTGTTATTCCGATCGGAAAACTTCTCACCAGAGGTACTGATGTATTCAATGCAGCAAAAAAATCCCTTAAAGGACTTAAAGTTTTAAAGGTACTGGCATCAGTGTCATCTGCAATATTCAGCAAAATAAAACAATTGATAAATGCAGGTTGGGAGATAGTGTGGGATAACGGATTGAATAAATTAAAGTTTTTCAAAAATCAGCAACTCGCAGGTGATATTGACCAGAACGGTGTACAAAACATAAGTTCAGTTTTTTTTAAAACTATTATTGATCCTTCATCGTTTAAGCATTTGCATCCAAAAACTCTGTCTAATTCAATAAACGGCAATTATATTTCCAAGACCTTTATTAATGAAAATGCCAATAAATTTAATGTGACAGAACCCAGCCTGAAAGCCAAATTTGATGACATCATAGATAATGGCGACCTGCATGGCAAGAAAACAGAAAACCTGATCAAAGAAATCATCGAGGATGGCGGCAACAGCGGATGGACACATTATGACGGCAGCTATGGTTCAAACAATGGCTTTGATGGAGTGTTTATCAAAGGGGACGAAGTGATCATCAATGAATCCAAACAGTGGGGACCCGGCAGCAGTGGTGTAACGCTTGCAGGACAAGGGTCAGGAACACCACCCTGGCCTGCACAGATGACTGAAGACTGGGTGAGAGCGGTAACAGAAAAGCTTAGAGAAGAAGGAAAAGATATTTTGGCAGATAAGATAATATTTGCCCTAAATAATAACAAACTAACAAAGATTGTCACTTTTGTGGATAGAACGACTCCGGGAAACGCAGGTGATTTGTTAGGTGGGTTAAACATAATTAAAGTGAATTAATATGAGTGAGCTCTACTTT
Organism: Saprospiraceae bacterium; assembly: GCA_016716335.1. Classification (GTDB taxonomy): domain Bacteria; phylum Bacteroidota; class Bacteroidia; order Chitinophagales; family Saprospiraceae; genus OLB9. The sequence continues at coordinate 329,356 of JADJWN010000004.1, forward strand.
GTAACACCTGATTATAAATCTGGAAGAGAAAGAAATAGAAAAGAATACTTAGAATTACACAATAAGCCTGATATAAATATTAAAGGAGTCGAAAGTTCAATTTGTAGAGTGGATATAGATATTGTAAGACATAACATGTGCGTCGGGTTTTATTCAAGTGACAATAAAAATCTTCTTTTTGCAGGAGGGCTTGGGCAAAATTACATTAACGAGACTTACAATTCCGATGAAGAGTATTGGTTGGGTGCTGATACATTGGCCTGGATACTGATGTGTGATAACCAGGAATTGTATAAGATTATGTACAAAAACTGTAAATATTTTTTATCAGCAAAGCACAATGGACAGGTATGGCAGCGGAGTATGTGGCAGATAGCCTGCGGAGACTGGGAAGGGCTGCAAGAAAGTATGAAATTTCTGGATGAAAAGGTGATAAAACCAAATGCTATATTTCATGATAAAGATATTTATCTGAAGATATACAGGTCTTTTATGGAAAGAGATACGGCATTGCTGAGTGAGCAACTCCAATTATTAGAAACAGACAAATTCAGGAAAGCAAGAATCCGTCACATCACCGAGGAGAAATACATCTCCATTTTTACCACAGCTATAGCAAAGCTTGCATGGATGCATGGTATGGAGGTGGAAGTAGATTCGCCTTACGTACCAAAGGAGCTGTTGCCTTTTGAGCCCTTAGAAGAATATACCATTCCTTACAGGTTTTTACGGGATTATTATCGTCCGCTGGGATATACCTGGCGATATGATCCTGTACATCCGGAGCTGCAGGATTGGGCCAATGACCCTGAGAATCCGGACAGGGATAAGAAAAAAGGATTTTTGGGGAGATGGTTTGGGTGAGGGATTCAGGATGTATTTTCATGAGACGATTTTTTAATCAAGTATGAATGGTCCGTATTAATTAAAAATTAAAAAGAAACATTATGAGTTTTTTGAAAAAGATTTTTGGAAAGGAAAATCCGGAAGCCGACAAGAAATTGGAAAAGGACGTACAAAAATGATACGAACAGGACAAGTCAATGTCATATATCCTATTTTAAACCCGGAGACTGGGTAGGTATTAAAGCAGGGGCTCTCAAGCAGACCTTGTTCGGTCCACCGGAAGCACCACAGTTAGTGATAGGGTTTGGATACGATGCACCAGATAATTTCATATTTCTCATGCCCAAGGACATTGACGGTAAAGACCCTAATCAAGTCCTTCAGGATGCATTTGCCAATCTGGAAGCTGTACAATCTGAATTTGTATTTTCAGAAAGCCTGAACAATCAGGTTTTGACCGCTTCGGGTCATGATTTTTCAAGTGAAAAAATACTGTGCCAAAGCCATATGATGAAAGCACATCAGCTACTGAATGCAGAAGAATTATTAGTTTCTATACCCAGGAGACGATGTATGATGGTCACATCCACAAAAGCGGACAAAGATGTTTTAAATAAGTTTTTACAACTACATAATCACGCATGGAGGGATGAATCATATGGCAATGCTCCGATTATTAATGCTTTAATAAATATTAGGAATGGAAAAATAAGCGGACTATTTTCATTGGATTGAAAAAACTGTATAAGTTGATTTAGCAGCTTCCAAAGCTGAAGCAGGAAGTATTTCATTAAACATGATTGTTTATTTTTTATAAGTCAATACTTACATATGCTTTTCTGGTTTATGAGTTTTGACATTTAATCAAAGCGTAACTACAGCTTGAATCTGAGGTGTTTTGGACTTGTAGTATGGACGAGGATTCTGGTTGTGGTGGGGCCGCTACCACCAGCTATTTGGATTACGATTTTACGGAATTCCTGAATTTTACATTGATAGAATAAAACTGTAGAAATGGTTCAAAATATGTGGATGTAAATATAGCTTGCTGTTTAAGCCGTGGGCTTTATTTCAAATGGGAAAAGGAAAAAGTTTTAATCATGGTATATCTTATGATTCCGGCTGGAAGCCGGGGGGTATGGTTTAAGTGGTTTAAAATACGGAATGGTAGCGAGGACGCTAAGACTAACTATGTTTATTGTACATCTTGTATTTTCGGCCGGAAGCCGGGGGAATATGGAATCGTAGCGAGGACGCTATGACTAGCGAGGAATACATCTGACTTATTGGGTGGAATAAATGTGATTAAAGTAAATTAATTATGATAGATTACTTTTTAAGTTTGGATTACCTAGACGAATTCAAGAAAAATCAGAAAGAGCGCATCCAAAGACTGGGTGATCCAAACTTTTCAAGGCAAAAAGTAGAAATAGGATTTCAATATACAGATATTCCAATAGCTAAACATTACATCTGTACACGGAATTTAATACCACACTTTAAAGGGTATTTATTTACCGGTGGATTGGTGTGGAATTATATTAACGAGACTTACAATTCCGATGAAGAGTATTGGTTGGGTGCTGATACATTGGCCTGGATACTGATGTGTGATAACCAGGAATTGTATAAGATTATGTACAAAAACTGTAAATATTTTTATCAGCAAAGCACAATGGACAGGTATGGCAGCGGAGTATGTGGCAGATAGCCTGCGGAGACTGGGAAGGGCTGCAAGAAAGTATGAAATTTCTGGATGAAAAGGTGATAAAACCAAATGCTATATTTCATGATAAAGATATTTATCTGAAGATATACAGGTCTTTTATGGAAAGAGATACGGCATTGCTGAGTGAGCAACTCCAATTATTAGAAACAGACAAATTCAGGAAAGCAAGAATCCGTCACATCACCGAGGAGAAATACATCTCCATTTTTACCACAGCGACGCAAAGCTTGCATGGATGCATGGTATGGAGGTGGAAGTAGATTCGCCTTACGTACCAAAGGAGCTGTTGCCTTTGAGGCCTTAGAAGAATATACCATTCCTTACAGGTTTTTACGGGATTATTATCGTCCGCTGGGATATACCTGGCGATATGATCCTGTACATCCGGAGTTGCAGGATTGGGCCAATGACCCTGAGAATCCGGACAGGGATAAGAAAAAGGATTTTTGGGGAGATGGTTTGGGTGAGGGATTCAGGATGTATTTTCATGAGACGATTTTTTAATCAAGTATGAATGGTCCGTATTAATTAAAAATTAAAAAGAAACATTATGAGTTTTTTGAAAAAGATTTTTGGAAAGGAAAATCCGGAAGCCGACAAGAAATTGGAAAAGGACGTACAAATGATACGAACAGGACAAGTCAATGTCATATATCCTATTTTGAAACCCGGAGACTGGGTAGGTATTAAAGCAGGGGCTCTCAAGCAGACCTTGTTCGGTCCACCGGAAGCACCACAGTTAGTGATAGGGTTTGGATACGATGCACCAGATAATTTCATATTTCTCATGCCCAAGGACATTGACGGTAAAGACCCTAATCAAGTCCTTCAGGATGCATTGCCAATCTGGAAGCTGTACAATCTGAATTTGTATTTTCAGAAAGCCTGAACAATCAGGTTTTGACCGCTTCGGGTCATGATTTTTCAAGTGAAAAAATACTGTGCCAAAGCCATATGATGAAAGCACATCAGCTACTGAATGCAGAAGAATTATTAGTTTCTATACCCAGGAGACGATGTATGATGGTCACATCCACAAAAGCGGACAAAGATGTTTTAAATAAGTTTTTACAACTACATAATCACGCATGGAGGGATGAATCATATGGTGAAAAACTGTATAAGTTGATTTAGCTAACTTCCAAAGCTGAAGCAGGAAGTATTTCATTAAACATGATTGTTTATTTTTTATAAGTCAATACTTTACTATGCTTTTCTGGTTTATGAGTTTTG